>VERI01000003.1 GCA_018882785.1 Burkholderiaceae bacterium
GGATTGATCGTGTGATTGCGGATTATGGCGACGGCGCATCCCAGATCCTGGACGCATTGTCTGCAAGAGCGCCCCTTACGATCCGACTCAGTGATCACGTGCAGCATATCCCGCAATATCTCGAGAGGCTTATTCAAAAAGGTCTAAAGGGATTTCAGGTGGGTCCGCGGGCCGTGGTGATCGAGCCCGCCGTACCTGTCCAGCAGATTCCCGGTTTCTCTGAGGGCCAGGTGAGCGTTCAAGACAGCGCAGCCCAGCGGGTGTGTGAGATTTTTCAACAGGCGGCGCTTCGTATCGGCCGGCCATTGAAGGTATTGGATGCCTGTGCCGCACCCGGTGGCAAGACATTTGCGATCGCCCAGACAGTTGACTGTGAGATCTGGGCGGTCGATGGGTCTTCCGCCCGCCTGCAGCGGATGCAGGATGACTGGTCGAGGGTGGCGCAATGTGCTGTTGGCCAGGTCCACTTTCGAGAATTCGATCTGCTTGATGAGCGTGCGTGGGGCAGCCAAGACCTTGCGCAGCAGTTCGACATGGTCTTACTCGATGCACCTTGTTCGGCCTCTGGGATCACGCGAAGACGTCCGGAGATCGCCTGGCGCCGAGATCCTTCAGCATTGGCCGCTGTGGTTGATATCCAACGCAGAATGATGGATACCCTTTGGACTAGGGTGGCTCCCGGGGGAGAATTGGTGTTTGTGACCTGCTCAATTTTTTCCGAGGAGGGGGAGCAGCAACAGCAGGCATTTCTCAGTCGAACCCCGGATGCACAGCTGCGTCCCTCCCCGGGTAGGCTGTTGCCTTTATCGGATGCGGGCTGCGGAGAGGATCAGGACGGATTTTTTTATGCCAGGTTTGAAAAGTTTAATGATCGTCACGCTGCGACTGGTCATGATCGTGCTGATAGCGCTGCCCATGGCGCCGTCGCGCGCCAATGAGACCGAGTCCGTTCGGCTATCCCGTCCGGTATTGACCGCGATCGCGGACAATCAATGGATGATGGATGCCGATGTACAGGTCACATTGAACTCTGTACTGATCGATGCTTTAAAGCGGGGCGTTTCCCTGGTGTTTGTTGCTGAGCTCGATATCTCAAAAAAACGCTGGTATTGGTTTAACGAAAAATTATTGGGCCAGATTCGTTCAACCCGGCTCTCCTATCATGCGGTGACCCAGCAGTTTCGGGTCAGTCTTGGGGAACAGCAGATTTTGGCGAGCCCTTATCTTGATGAGGCGTTGGCAGCGGCATTGAACGTGCGGCAGTGGCCACTCGTGGCCCCCAGCGATATGACCCTTTCAGAGCTGATGCAGCAGGTTATGAAAAATCCAGACGGTTATGAAATCCGATTTAGAACACGCCTAGACAGCGGCCAGCTGCCCAGGCCGCTTCAGGTCAATGCGCTCACCAATCGTGATTGGAACCTATCCACAGATTGGGTTAAGCCCCGGCTGATGCCGCAGCCGTCAGGCCAGGGCCAATGAGCCTGATCTTAAGAATCTCGCTCCTGCTGGTCTTTGTGCTTGCAGGAGCATTGATGCTTCTCTTGGCATCGGCGAGCTCAAGCAGTTCGGCGCTTGACGAGGTCTATCCATGGCTTATCGGCGCAAGCATTGCGGTTGCCCTGGTGATGGCGGGGCTGACAGTCGGTGTCGTTGTGCGGGTCTGGCGCCGATTTCGTCGAGGTGTATTCGGCACCCGCATCATGGTGCGCCTGGCCATTGCGTTTGCGTTAATCGGTGTTGTTCCGGTCGCACTCGTGTCCTTTGTGTCAGCGCAGTTTTTAGCGAAAACGATCGATAGCTGGTTTAGTCATGGCGTAAACGTGGCCTTGGAGTCGGGCGTCTCGCTTGGGCGTGCATCGTTGGAAAGTCTGCAGGCCGACGCCTTATCAAAGGCCCGACGATTGGTGATATCGATTGAAGACTCATCGACCGGCCAGATGATTGGCACGATTGAAAAGCTGGTCGATGGCCGTGAAGGCGTGGATGTATTGGTCATGAGTGGTTCGGGCGCGGTGCTCGCCAGCCGGAGTGCCCGACTGGGCACCCTGGTGCCCGAGCTGCCGCCCGCAGAGGCATTAAACCGCGCCCGGGTTTCACGCCAATTTGTGGCCATTGAGCCGACCCAAGGCGACGCAGAGAAAGGCCTCCAGGTTCGTGCCATTGCCATGACCAGTCGTGTCTCAGCCCAAGGAGAGGAGACACGTTTTGTGCAATGGGTAGAACAGGTGCCCGCGGCCTTGGCAAAAAATCTTGAGACGCTTAACGAAGGTGTTCGTGACTATGACCAGCTTGCCCTGGGTAAACAGGGGATACGGAAACTCTACGGCGCCACACTGCTCTTGACACTACTGCTGGCATTTTTTGGCGCCTTGCTGACGGCGGTGTTGCTGAGCGCCTGGCTCGCCGGCCCATTACGGCAGCTTGAGCGTGCGACCAAGGCGGTTGCCTCAGGAGACTATCGGCCGTTGCGCTATGACCCAGCCTCAGGCGATGAGTTAAATGTTCTGGTGGGGTCGTTTAATGAAATGACAGCCCAGCTCAATGAGGCCCGCGAGATTGCCCAGCGAAGCCGTCTTCGGCTCGAGGAATCAAACCTGTTTCTTCAGCAGGTGCTTGGCCACCTGTCAGCCGGTGTCATGATTATGGATGCCCAGTGGCGGCTATTGGATTTCAATGCCAGTGCAGAGCGTATTCTGTCACTCGGGCTGCGTGAAGAGCGGCTGCGCTCTCTGGCCTTGCTGCCGGTGCTGGGGTCATGCAGTGATCAGTTGACGCGCGGATTAAAAGACAAGGAAGAAGTACAGTTTCAACACGAAACATTTCAGGAAAATGGCCGGGCCCTTACCCTGCTGGTCAGTGGCTCACGATTGCCGGGCAGCCCTCCTCAGTATGTCGTGATTTTTGATGATATTGGAGAATTGCTATCGGCACAGCGATCACGTGACTTTGCCGAAATGGCGCGTCGGCTGGCCCATGAAATTAAAAATCCACTTACGCCGATACAGCTCTCTGCAGAGCGGCTTGAGCGTCGACTGCTGGAGCGACTCGGCCCCGAGGATGCCGAGCTTCTTGGCCGCTCAACCCGAACGATCGTCAATCAGGTCACCGCCCTCAAGGCGATGGTCGATGAGTTTCGTAACTATGCACGGCTGCCGGCGCCAAACCCCGAGCCCGTCGATCTGGGCAGGCTGCTTAAGGAGATCTATCCGCTCTATGGCAATGACCGACGGATTCAGTGGCCAGTGGAGTCCGCCCCGATCTGGGTGCTTGTCGATCGCGCCCAGCTGATCCAGGTGGTGCACAACCTGATTCAGAACGCCCAAGACGCGATTGCCGACCAGGTGTCGGGAGAGATACGCCTATCGCTGGAAACGCTGGCAGGATCCAAGTTGGGAGATTCCAATGAAAAGCAAGGCCGGGTGCGATTGGCGGTCATTGATAACGGCCCAGGAATCAGTGCAGAAGCCCAGTCCCGATTGTTTGAGCCTTACTTCACCAGCAAGACCAAGGGTAGCGGCCTGGGACTGGCGATTGTGAAAAAAATTGTCGAAGAAAATAACGGCAGTGTTACCCTGACCAATCGGTCAGAGCTCTGGCCGGGTGATGAGGCTGGTGCGGTGGCCTGCGTGGAATTTGCGAAACTTGAAAATGCGGCCGACAATTCCTCTGTGACTTCTGAGAAACAACGTCAGTATGGCTGACATTCTGATTGTGGATGATGAGATCGGCGTGCGGGAGCTGCTCAGCGAGGTCCTGCAGGACGAGGGCTATTCCGTATCTCTGGCAGAAAACGCTGCCCAGGCCCGCGATCTCCATCAGAGCAAGCGACATGACCTGGTGCTCCTCGATATCTGGATGCCTGATATGGATGGCGTGTCCTTGCTCAAAGAGTGGGCCGCCCAACAACAGCTGACCGCACCGGTCATCATGATGTCTGGGCACGCAACCATCGAGACAGCCGTCGAGGCCACCCGAATAGGCGCAATTGATTTCCTTGAAAAACCAATTGCATTGACCAAACTCCTGCAGACCATTGAGTCCGCCTTAACGCGTCAGACCCGGCCAGCACCACCGGCCGATTCCAGCCGGCCATCCGCCTATTCGATGGAGCAGGAGCCGGAGACAGAATACGATACCCGTGTACCGATTGCGGCATCACCGCAGGTGGCCGCATTGCCAGCATCACCGATCGCCGGGCCGCCGCGCTCGCAGCGCGAGATGGCCCAGCAGGCCCTATCGGCAATTGATGTCGATGCGCCCTTACGCCAGGCCCGAGATGATTTTGAGCGGGCGTACCTGATTTATCACTTGGAAAAAGAGCTCGGAAGTATGACCCGGGTCGCTGAGAGCACTGGCCTTGAGCGGACCCATCTGTATCGAAAACTTAAACAGCTCGGTATCGACAAACGCTGATCGCTTTTTCCCCATGAAAATTCTTATCCTTGGTGCCGGCAGGGTGGGGGCCAGCCTGGCAGAGCAGCTGGTATTAGAGAAAAACGACATTACTGTTGTCGATACCAATCCGGAAAGCCTGGCTGCACTTCAGGAGCGTTTCGATCTGCGAACCATCTGTGGAAGTGCGACAGCGTTGTCCGTGCTTGAAGAAGCAGGCGCGCAAGACTCCGACATCTTGATTGCGGTTACGGCCAACGACGAGGCTAACCTTGTGGCCTGTGCGCTGGCCCAGCGGCGCTTTAATGTACCGCGCCGAATTGCCCGCTTTCGCTCTTCGCAGTGGGTACAGAACCCTGATCTGATGGCGCCGGAGGCCTTTGCAGTCGATCGGGCGATTAGCCCTGAACAGACCGTGACGGATTATCTGATCAAGCTGATCGAGATCCCCGAGGCCCTGCAGGTGATTGAATTTGTAAAAGGACTGGTGAGTCTTGTTGCAGTCAAGGCCGATGCAGTGAGTCCGTTGGTGGGACATCCTGTGCGGGATTTGCGGGCGCATTTGCCGCACATTGAGTCCAGAATCGTTGCGATTTTTCGCGGTGATCGGGTCATCATGCCCGACGGTGACACCATGATTGAGGCCAATGATGAAGTCTTCTTTCTCGCCTCCAGCCGGCATATACGCCAGATCACGAAGGAGTTACGCAAAGAAGAGCATACGGTGCGCCGAATGATGATCGTGGGTGGCGGCAATATCGGCCTGCGGGTAGCCAAGGGCGTGTCGTCTTACATGACACCCAAGATTATTGAAGGCAATCGCGCCCGATGCACCATGCTTGCCCAGCAGCTGAGCGGACAGGCCCTCGTGCTGCATGGCGATTCCACCGATGAGGAACTGCTGTCGCAGGAAAACGTTGGGGGCATGGACCTGTTTCTTGCCCTGACCAATGATGACGAGAACAACATCATGTCGGCCTTGTTGGCTAAAAAGATGGGCGCCCGTCGTGTCATTGCCCTGATTAACCGGCGGGCCTACGCAGAGCTCATGGAGGGCGGCCAGCTTGACGTTGCCATTACCCCCTCGCACGCCACCATCGGGGAGCTTTTAAAGTATGTCCGTCGGGGGGATGTTGCGGCGGTGCACAGCCTCAGGCGGGGGGCCGCCGAGGCCCTTGAGATCGTGGCCCATGGCAGCAAGACCACCTCGAAGGTCGTTGGCCGAGAGATCCAAGAAATTCCCTTGCCGCCGGGATGCAGCATTGTGGCCCTGGTCCGTGATGTCGATGCAGAGCATCCCCAGGTGCTAATGGCGCACCACAACACGGTCATTCTTGGGGATGACCATGTCATTTTGTTCGTTGCTGACAAGCGAATGATTCCAAAGGTGGAAAAGCTGTTCCAGGTCAGCGCGGGCTTTTTCTAATCGGATGGAAAAACCCGTCAAAAATCGATCACCGGGGTATTCCCTAGGCAATCCAGCCAGTAGCGGACAGGCATAATTCGCCTTCGGTTTGCCGCCAGCAAGGCGGTGTCCTTAGGCTCGGTATCGCGCGAGAAGGCTGCGATGGTGCCGATAAAAAAATTTCCTCAATATTCAGGAGATACGAATGGCTGACGCCAAGAAAACAACCGCTGCGGTTTCCAAGCAGGCAGCACCCACACGTCGTAAGTTTCTTGCTGGCGCTGGTGCCGCTGGAGCAGGCGCCCTGGCATTCCCGATGATCGCTAAGTCCCAGGGGACTACCAACTTCCGTTTCCAGTCGACCTGGCCCGCAAAGGACATTTTCCACGAGTACGCAAACGACTTCGCCAAGAAGGTCAATGACATGACCGGCGGCGAACTGAAGATCGAAGTGCTGCCTGCCGGCTCCGTAGTGCCTGCATTCGGCCTGCTGGATGCAGTGTCCAAGGGCACACTGGATGGCGGCCATGGCGTGATTGTTTATCACTATGGCAAGAACTCCGCGTTAGCGCTCTGGGGATCGGGCCCTGCTTTCGGTATGGACGCCAATATGTTGCTGGCCTGGCACAAGTATGGCGGCGGCGCAGCCCTGCTTGAAGAACTCTACAAAGCGGTCGGCGCTGACGTGAAATCCTATGTCTACGGCCCGATGACCTCTCAGCCCCTGGGCTGGTTCAAAAAGCCCATCACCAAGTTGGAAGACCTCAAGGGCTTAAAGTTCCGTACCGTGGGCATCTCGATCGATATGTTCACTGCCATGGGTGTTTCCGTAAATGCCCTGCCCGGTGGCGAGATCGTTCCCGCCATGGACCGTGGCCTCTTGGATGGTGCTGAGTTCAACAACGCATCCTCGGATCGCCTCTTGGGCTTCCCTGATGTCTCCAAGGTCTGCATGCTGCAGTCTTACCATCAGAACTCCGAGAATTTCGAGATTATGTTTAACGGCGCGAAATATCGCGGTCTGCCCGCCAAGCTGCGCGCCGTTTTGGATAACGCCGTTGAGGCCGCATCCCAAGACCTCGCCTGGAAGGCGTTTGATCGATACTCCAAAGACTACACGGAGATGCAGACCCAGCAGGGCGTGAAATTCTTCAAGACACCGGATTCGATCCTGCGCTCCCAGCTCAAGATCTATGACGAGATTGTGGCCAAGAAGTCCGCCGAGAATCCTCTGTTCAAGAAGATCGTCGATTCGCAAAAAGCATTTGCTGCACGCGTCGTGAAGTGGGATATGGACACCACCACCTCCCGCCGTATGGCTTATGACCATTATTTCCGGCCCGCCGCCGCAGCACCCGCAAAGAAGGCCGAGGCAAAGAAGTAATATAGGCTTCTTGCTGGGTTAGGCGTCTGGGACTGCTCCACCGTGGCAGTCCCAGGTTATGAAGGCAGCCTTGCCACAAGCAGGCTGCTTTTTTATTGTTTTCGAGAGGTGATCACACCATGCAAAAAATTTTTCTCACCGTAGACAGAATCTCGACTGTGGTCGGCCAGATTTTTTCTTGGTTGATTGTTGCGCTTACCCTGTTAATTGGCTTTGAGGTCTTCTCCCGTTATGTGATGAACAATCCGCATCCCTGGGCATTTGATGTCCAGATGATGCTCTATGGAACGCTCTTCATGATGGCGGGTGCCTATACATTGGCTAAAAGCGGCCATGTGCGGGGCGATATTCTGTATGGATTCTTGCAGCCTAGAACTCAGGCAACCCTGGATCTGATTCTGTACGTTGTGTTCTTCATTCCCGGCGTCTGTGCCCTCATTTATGCGGGCTACTTTTATGCTGCGGATTCTTGGCGGATTTTGGAACATTCTTCGATCACCGCCGATGGTCCGCCGCTGTATCCATTTAAAACCATCATCCCGATTGCAGGTGTATTTCTGATTGTTCAAGGATTGATTGAGATCCTGCGCTGTGTGGTCTGTATTAAAGAAGGCGAGTGGCCTTCTCGTGAACATGATGTGGAAGAGGTGGATGTGGAAGAGCTCAAGGCGATGATCTCTCACGAAGGAGAGACCAAAAATGCGTAAGGAACTCCTCTTTGGTTTTTCGATCATGGCCCTAGTCGTGATCGGTACCCTGGCACTCATGCCCTGGGGTGCGTTGGAGTCAGGCCATGTGGGCCTACTGATGCTCGCCCTGGTTGTAGTGGCGATCATGATGGGATTTCCCACGGCCTTCACGCTGATGGGCATGGGCGTGCTCTTTACTTTTTTCGCCTATTACTTTCGGGAGCCCAACGCCGCCCTCACAAACACACTGACCCTGATGGTCCAGCGGACCTGGGGGGTCATGAATAATGATGTACTGATCGCAATTCCGCTCTTTGTGTTTATGGGCTATTTGGTTGAGCGGGCCAATCTGATTGAAAAGCTTTTTAAATCACTCCACTTGGCGCTGGTGCGTGTGCCCGGATCTCTTGCAGTGGCCACGATCTTTACCTGTGCTGTGTTTGCAACGGCCACAGGCATTGTCGGTGCAGTGGTGACGCTGATGGGACTTTTGGCGCTGCCGCAGATGCTTAAGAGTGGCTACGATGTCCGTGTTTCCGCGGGCGCGATTACTGCAGGCGGCACCCTAGGCATTTTGATTCCGCCGTCGGTCATGCTGATCGTGTATGGCGCCACGGCCGGTGTGTCGGTGGTGCAGTTGTATGCCGGCGCGTTTTTCCCCGGCATCATGCTCGCCGGGCTTTATGTGCTCTACGTGATCGTAATAGCCAAGATCAAGCCGGCATCCATGCCGCCGCTCGCTGAAGAAGAGCGTCGCATTGATCTGCCCCAGGTATATGCGTCACTCAAGCGCGCCTTCAGTGATCGGGTGATTCCCTCGCTGTTGCGTGGATTTACGGGCGCAAGCAATACCGGTATCTCGGCAGGCCAGCTGCTCAAAACCCTTTTTGTTGCCTTGCTGCCGGCGATCTTCTTTTTCGCCTTTATGGGATCTCTGTATTCCATCGTCACGGCACCCATCAAGGCGGATGAAACCGCCGGCCTTCAAGCGATGGGTATCGGTATGGATGCGCCGGCCGAAGAGATTGATGAAGAAGCCGAGGAAGAACTCCAGGAGATCACTGCAACGCCCGCTCCTATTCAGGAAAAGGAAGAGGCCCCTACTACCGCAGCACAACCTGCGGCT
Source organism: Burkholderiaceae bacterium (assembly GCA_018882785.1). Classification (GTDB taxonomy): domain Bacteria; phylum Pseudomonadota; class Gammaproteobacteria; order Burkholderiales; family Burkholderiaceae_A; genus Lacustribacter. The sequence continues at coordinate 9,000 of VERI01000003.1, forward strand.
GATCAGCCGCCTGCAGAGCGACAGCCTGCCCCGAATTGGTATTGGTGGATGCTTGGGATCGGTTCGTTATTGGGTGTTGCGTTTTATACGATCTTTACCTGGGCGCGGTTAGAGATTTTCAAGATGCTGCTGGGATCATTCTTCCCCTTGGCAGTCTTGATTCTGGCGGTTCTGGGATCGATTGTATTTGGCCTTGCTACACCCACAGAAGCTGCGGCCGTGGGCGGCATCGGTGGCGCACTCCTGGCTGCGGCCTATCGCAGACTGAATTATCAGGTGGTTAGGGAGTCGGTATTTCTGACCGGCAAGACCAGCGCCATGGTCTGTTGGCTCTTTGTGGGCTCATCGATTTTCTCTGCGGCCTTTGCCCTATTGGGCGGCCAGGAGCTGGTCGAGAAATGGGTGCTGGGTCTGGGTCTGACGCCGGTGCAGTTTTTGATTCTTTCCCAAGTCATCATCTTTTTGCTGGGCTGGCCGCTAGAGTGGACCGAGATCATCGTGATTTTCATGCCGATCTTTATTCCACTTTTAGACAACTTTGGCATCGATCCCCTGTTCTTTGGATTACTGGTTGCGCTGAACCTGCAGACCGCATTCTTATCGCCGCCAGTCGCCATGTCGGCGTTTTATCTGAAAGGGGTTGCACCTCCGCATGTCACGTTAAATCAAATTTTTGCGGGCATGTTGCCGTTTATGGGTATCCAGGTCTTTGCCGTAGTTCTCCTTTACGTGTTCCCTGCTATCGGTATGTGGCTGCCAACGGTGCTCTACCGATAGGCAGTCCGACAGCATCGTAAAAGGTGTATCTTAGGGGGCTGGTTGACCAGCCCCCTTTTTATTGTGGATAGCACCCAGGACGCACGCATCACTCTGGACCGGCCGATTTGTTCGATGCTCAGAATTCTGGGCATGGTGGTCATGCTGTTTTCTCTCACCATGATCTTGCCTTGGATATTTGCCCTGGCAGGCGATGAGCCGGCCGCCCTGATCTATGGCGAAGCGCTGCTCATCACCCTGATCACCGGAGCGCTTTTATCGGGACTGAACTGGTGGCATCGTCGAGAGCTCTATCCTCGCGAGGGATTTCTTTTGGTGGCCTTGGTCTGGCTGGTGTTGCCGGCGTTTGCTGCACTCCCGTTTTTTCGGCTATTTCCCGATCTGACTTTTAGTCAGGTCTACTTCGAGGCGACCTCAGGACTCACCACAACCGGTGCGACTATCCTCACGGGCTTAGATCATTTACCGCACTCCATTTTGCTCTGGCGGTCATTTCTGCAGTGGCTCGGTGGTATGGGAATTCTTATTTTGGCCCTCGCGATTTTGCCGCTTCTGGGTGTTGGCGGCATGCAGATCTACCGTGCTGAAATGCCTGGCCCGATTAAAGACAGCAAACTCACACCACGTATCGCCGAGACAGCAAAGCTGCTGTACGGTGTTTATTTGTATCTATCAATCGCCTGTTTTTTTGCCTATTGGTGGGCGGGCATGACGCCATTTGATGCGCTTATTCATACCGGATCCACGATGTCGCTGGGCGGCCTGTCGTCCCATGACAGCAGTTTCGGCTATTTTGATAACCCATTGATTGAGCTAGTAGCCATCTGGTTCATGCTGATTGCCGGCGTTAATTTTGTGACCCACGCCATTGCGATTCAGCGTTTGTCTATCCGCTCCTATCGGGCAGATGTACAGGCGCGATGGTTTTGGTTCACTAGCCTTACCGGCAGTCTGATTGTTGGTGTTTTTCTATATGTTCATGGCATCTATCCAACCCTGTTGGAATCAATGCGGCACGCGCTTTTTAATACAGTATCAGTGGCGACAGGCACTGGTTATTCCACGCAGGATTATGGTCTGTGGCCGCCCTTTACCGGCTGGTTCATGATTTTTCTAAGTGCATTTGCCGCATGCTCAGGATCGACCGGCTCAGGGATCAAGATGATTCGACTGATTCTTCTGTTTAAGCAGGCCCAGCGCGAACTACTTCAAATTATTCATCCACGCCTAGTCCAGCCAGTCGAGCTCGGGGGCTCGCCGGTGAGTAATCAGGTGATATTCGCGATCCTGGCGTATATGTTGTTCTATGGCGCCACAGTCATGGTGATGTCATTTCTGATGCTCATGACAGGGCTCGATGCGATTACCGCAGTCAGTGCGGTTCTTGGCAGTGTCAATAATCTGGGCCCCGGCCTGGGTGAAGTAGGTCCCGCGGCAAGCTATGCGGGCTTCAATAGTTTTCAGCTCTGGATTTGTTCGATTACCATGCTGCTCGGACGACTTGAGTTGCTTACGCTCTTGGTGGTGTTGATTCCGGCATTCTGGCGGGAGTAGTCACGTCACGGGTCTGCCACTGGGCCAGCGCGGCAAGGGCGAGCCAGAGGGCGGTTGCCGCGAATCCCCATTGAAATGCACTGATGTCATAGCGCCGTATGCCATCGGTAATCAGACCATCCCAGCGCCAGTCAAGGATTATGCCAAATAAAGGCTGTAGGCCAATCGAGCCCACTGTGACAGACAGGTTTACCAGTGCAATGATGGTGGCCGTTCGATGGCCACCGACCAAGTCCTTGCCGTAGGCAAACGAAACCGCCATCGAGCCTGAGCTGACGCCAATCAGCCACAGCAATAAAGCGGTGATCCACAAGGACTGAAATGTGATGCCGGTTGCAAGAATGATAAAACCCAGGAGTACGCACAGCGTGCCGGTGAGCATGGGCTTTTTTCTCTGACCGATCCGATCCGACCAGGGACCAAAAATTAGACTACCCAGCGCAAATCCAACCGTGATCAACGAGGTCAGTGCAACCGCAGTTCTTCCGCTGAGTTCAAAAGCGGTTGTGAGAAAGGGCACTCCCCAAAGGCCGGCCATCATGACCATACTGCCGGTGACGGCAGTCTGTCCGAGACACAGCAGGACAAGATCTCGCATCGGAAGACTGGCAATCGAATCCCGCAGGCGCATTGGTGCCAGGGCATCTTCGGTCTGTGGCGCCGGAGCCCAGCTTCGGTAGCCGCGCTCCACGGGATCATCACGCAAGATAAAAATCATACCCAGCAGCAAAATCACGGCAAACCCTGCACTTCCCGCCACCACGACACGCCAGCCGAATTCATCGGATAACAGTCGAAGCGGAAACCCAGCCAGCACCGCGCCGCTGGTGCCCACCGCAAGCGATAGTCCGGAAATAGATGCGAATTTCTGCGGGGAGAACCAATGGGCTGCAAGTTTAAGCATGCCGATCCAGCCGACTGCAGCGGCACCCCCGATGATGCCTCGGCCGATCGCTGCCATTGTGAAAGTCTGTGCCCAGGCAAATAGCAATGTACCCACCGCACCTGCTGCCGTTGCTGCTATAAAGAGCCGCCTTGGCCCGTAGCGATCGGCAAGCAGCCCAGAGGGCAGCTGCATCAATGCATAACAGTAAAAATATGTGGCCGATAGCCATCCGAGCGCTGTCGCAGTCGGGGCGAGTTCCTTGGCCAGTTCATTGGCCAGGGCGGCCGGGGTGACCCGCTGAAAAAAACCGAACAGATAAAAAGCGGCAGCCAGCCCCCACATCAGCAGGGCTAAGCCAAGCGGAGGTGCTGCCGACCTCAGTGCATCTTGCTTCAAGACCTAGTAGGTGTAAAAACCCCGGCCTGACTTACGGCCAAGATAGCCGGCATCGACCATCTCTTTCAGGAGTGGTGCCGCCCGATATTTCGGATCTTCAAAATTACTGTAAAGAACCTCCATGACCGCTAAAAGCACATCCAGGCCGATCAGATCAGCAAGGGCCAGTGGCCCGATCGGATGATTGCAGCCAAGTTTCATGCCGTCGTCTATTTCAGCAGCAGAGGCAAGCCCCTCAGCATAGACAAAGATTGCCTCATTAATCATCGGACAGAGGATTCGATTCACGACAAAGCCAGCACTATTTTTTACGCCGATCGGTGTCTTGCCTACGGCCTTCGCAAGCTCAGAGACTGCGTGGATAGTGGCCTCGGTGGTCTGTAAGCCACGAATAATTTCAACCAATGCCATCAGCGGCACAGGATTAAAAAAATGCATGCCGACAAATAAGCCCGGACGCTGGGTGGCTGCCGCCAGACGGGTGATGGATAGAGACGATGTATTGGTGGCAATGATGGTGTCGGGTTTCAAGCCCTTTTCTACAGACTGGAGAATTTTGATCTTCACAGCCTCGTTTTCAGTGGCGGCCTCAATCACCAGATCCGAATGGGCCAAGTCCTCGACCTTTGTCGTGGTGCAGATCCGGGCAAGTGTTGCCTGCTTGGCCTCTTCGGTGAGGCTGCCTTTTTTAATGAGTCGATCCAGTGAACCTGTCAGAGCATTGAGCCCCCTGGCCAGTGCAGGCTCGGCAATATCCTGCATGATGACGTCAAACCCCTTTGCGGCAAAAGCCTGAGTAATGCCGTTGCCCATGGTGCCAGCACCAATAACGCCGATCGTCTTAATGGTCATAAGTAGAGTTCCTTAAACACGAAATGATTTTTTACGAAAACGATATACCGCCAATGTACTGCGTAGACTGGGAAGCAGACGAATGATCTGGTCGTCATCTAAATACGCCTGATCGAGGATCTCAAATCCCAGCCGATCCAGCAGATCTTCAAAGTCCTGGGCGGTCGCAAAGTGAAAGTTTGGCGTGTTATACCAGGCATAGGGCAGCCGTTTGTTGACAGGCATATGTCCTGCTAATAGCGAGGCCACATGTGACCAATGTCCAAAATTCGGAATACTCACAAGGCACTGAAGACCAATTTCCCCAATCTCACGAAGTACCCGCTCGGTCTCCCGAGTGGACTGCAGTGCCTGAGAAAGCACCACGCTGTCAAACCGACCGCGGGCGAACATGGCCAGCCCCCGATCAATATCCGCCTGAATAACACTCACACCCCGTTGTACGCAGGCCAACACATTTTCATCGGCGATCTCCACACCTAAAGACTGGCAGGAGCGATGGACCGACAGCCAATGCAGCAAGGTGCCATCCCCGCAACCAAGATCCAGTACGCGAGTGTTCGGGGCGATCCATTTGGCGATCTGGGCCAGATCGCTGCGCAGAGAGTCGCCGTGAGGATCAATGGATAAGCTCATACGCCAGCCTCCTGACCGATCCGGTCAAAGTATGCGCCAATCAGCCGGTGGTAACGGGGGTCATTCATCAGAAATGCATCATGCCCGTGGGGAGCATCAATTTCTGCATATGTCACGGGTTTTCTTTGTGTCAGGAGGGCCTCAACAATTTCCCGGGAGCGCTCGGGTGGAAAACGCCAGTCTGTTGTAAACGACACCAAGAGGCTGCTGCATTGAACGACCGATAACGCCTGGGACAAATCTCCGGAAAAATCCTTTGCTGGATCAAAGTAGTCCAGCGCCCGAGTGATGAGCAAATAGGTATTGGCATCAAAATAAGTCGAAAACTTTTCTCCCTGATGGCGTAGATACGATTCAATTTCAAACTCAACATCAAAACCAAAACGATATTGGTCGGAACCACGCAGCTGACGGCCAAATTTTTCCGCCATATCATCATCTGACAGATAGGTAATATGTCCGATCATGCGGGCCACCGATAGGCCTGTACGCGGCACCGTATTTTTCTCGTAGTAGTGACCGCCATGAAAATCAGGATCGCTGACGATTGCCCGCCGGGCGACCTCGTTAAATGCGATATTTTGTGCAGATAACCGTGGCGTTGATGCGATCACCACCGCATGGCGAAGCCGTGTTGGGTAAGCGATCGACCACTGCATGGCCTGCATGCCGCCAAGACTGCCGCCCATGACGGCGGCAAATTGCGCAATGCCCAGCTGATCGGCAAGTCGGGCCTGGGCATGGACCCAGTCATCTACGGTGATCACCGGAAAGTCAGCCCCATAGGGCCGGCCGTTCATAGGATTGACAGAGGCTGGACCGGTGGAGCCGAAGCAAGAGCCCAGATTATTCACGCCGATCACAAAAAAACGATTTGTATCGACTGGCTTACCGGGTCCCACCATGTTGTCCCACCAGCCAATTGCGTTGGGATCATCTGGTCGGCTGCCCGCCACATGATGCGAGGCATTCAGTGCATGGCAGATCAGCACCGCATTGCTGCGATCCTGGTTCAGGCGGCCATAGGTTTCGTAGACCAGCTGATACGGCCCGAACGACTGTCCGCTGGCAAGCCGCAGGGGCTCTGAGAAATCTGCAGTCTGCGGCTCAATCGGCCCGACAGAGCCGGTATTTGGGGAGATGGGGGCCATAACGAGTTCTGAAGCGAGCCGCAAAAGTTACCTATCCGGGATGGGGGATGTCAATTTTTTGACACTTTGACACAAAGTGCGGCCTGGCTTTGGCGGACAGCGCCACGGACGTTTCATTTGTTGACGTTTTCTACCCCGGCACCCATGAATACTGACTAGGACCCGTAAATTTCATTTCAATGGAAGGAGACGTTTATGCCCCGAAGCTTTCACCTCCAGCGTGGAGCCATTCCCCCAACCTCCCTATTACTCAAGGAGGCCGCAGGCCGGCCCTATCGGCAGCTTCAGCCGGATCAGCTCGAGGCCACACAGGCCATCACGCCGCGCCAGCAGGAAGTCTTATTTTGCCTCGTTGAGGGTAAACCGACGAAAAAAATTTGTACCGAGCTGGGTATTTCAGAGGGAACCGCAAAAGTACATATCAGTGCCATATTTCGTGCGCTACGGGTTCGCAATCGTACCCAGGCCACCCTGGTCGCGCTGCGTGAAGGCTGGATTCAGCCGGAGATGTGGTCCCGATCCTGATTCCATTTCGACAATGCTGCCGACAGCTTGGCAGGATCGCCTTGTCGCAGAATCCGGGCGGCCTGCCGGGCACAGTCGCTCGAACGTGACCGAAGAATCTCCTGCTTTACTAGCAGCACCTGGGCAGGGTGCATGGAGAACTCCTTCAGTCCGAATCCGAGTAGCAGTCGGGTGAGTTCAGGGTCGCCTGCCATCTCTCCGCAGACCGAGACCGGTGTGCCGTGCCGATTACAGGTCTTGATCACATCGTGCACCAGGCGTAACACCGCCGGATGTAGGGGGTTATATAAATGGGCGACATCGCCATCGGCCCGATCAATGGCAAGGGTGTATTGAATCAAATCATTGGTGCCGAGCGAGGCAAAGTCCAAGACGGGCAGCAGTCCGTCAATGGCAAGAGCGGCGGCGGGCACTTCAATCATTGCGCCCACTGGGATATGAGCGTCAAAGGCCTGTCCGTTTGCGGCTAATTGCGCCATTGCTGTGGCGATCATTTTTCTTGCTGCGACCATTTCCTGTGGCCCGCTGACCAGAGGAATTAATAGCTTGATTGGCCCATGCGCCGAGGCGCGCAGGATGGCCCGAAGCTGGGTCATAAACAGATCGGGCTCGGCCAGGCACAGGCGAATGGCGCGCAAGGCGAGGGCAGGATTAGAGGGAATCTCGCGATGGCCTGATACGCTGGGCACATCCTTGTCGGCCCCTGAATCAAGGGTTCGGATTGTCACGGGCCGGCCCTTTAAGGCCAAGACAACATTTCGATACGCCTGATACTGCTCATCCTCGGATGGCGGATCAGCGCGATTCATATACAGAAACTCGCTTCGGAAAAGTCCGACACCCTGACAGCCGACGTCCATGGCGTGGGCTGCATCAGCGGGCAGGTCGAGGTTTGCCAGAAGCGTGACGGCCTCACCGTCGAGGGTCTGGGCGGCAACATTTTTAAGTCGTACAAGCCGGCTTTTGGCGACCGCCTGTTCGGCCTGGCGGACTTCGTAGATGCTCCGAATGGGCGCATCGATGCTGCCCAATACCACCCCAGCCTCTGCATCAATGATGATCGGCTCACCCTGTTGAATCAGCCCGTACAGTGTCTGCAAACCCACAACGGCCGGCAGTCCGAGGCTGCGGGCCAGTATCGCGGTGTGGGAGGTTGGGCTTCCGGTGTCGGTTGCGAACCCGACGAATGAATGTTGTTTCAGCAGCAGCATATCGGCCGGCGCGATATCGTGGGCGACAAGAATCCAGGGCAGATCTGCATGGGGCCCTGTCTCCGAGGCCGAGGGCTGTGGCAGGCTGATTCTCGGGCTGCCCCCAGGATTGCGCATGGCCTTGAGAATTCGCTCAACGATCTGACGCACATCTGTTCGCCGCTCACGCAGGTAGGCATCTTCAATCGAATCAAACTGCTCTGCAACGAGCTCGTATTGCTGCACCAGCGCCCACTCCGCATTGCACTGTTCGGCGAGAATGCGATCGCGTGTGGCCTCAATCAACATGGGGTCATGCAGCACGATCGCCTGCAGATCCAGAAATGCACGCAGCTCCGCAGCCACTTCTTTGCCGAGGTCCTGCCGCATTTTTTCAAACTCTTCGTCTACGGCGCGCACTGCGGTATAGAGCCGATCAACCTCAGTGTGCCCTTCGTCCCGCTCAATCGTGCGACGGGGCACGTCTAGAGATGCGGGTGCAAGAACCCAGGCGCGGCCGATGGCGATGCCACGTCCAACGGGAATTCCTGAGACCGAAAATGCCATCGGTTAGGATTCCTCCCCAAAGCGCGATGCAAATAACGCCACCAAGGCGTCTAGCGCCTCCTGCTCTTGGTCACCAATGGTTTCGATATCGACCTGTGTGCCTTTGCCTGCGGCCAACATGGTCACACCCAGCACACTCTTGGCGTTTACGCGTTTACCGTTGCGTGATAGCCAGACCTCACAAGGAAATCGGCTTGCAAGCTGACTAAGTTTGGATGAGGCCCTCAGGTGAAGGCCTAGGGTGTTGATTACAGGGACCGTCTGACTGGGCATGGCGTGACCTATCGGATAGCCGAGAGTGGTGCACAAGAGGGGGATACCGTATCTGCGAGCCTCTCGACAAGTTCTGCGGGCGGCAGCTCACGATAAGTCATTGCCTTTAGCATCATCGGCACACTCACTCCAGTCAGCCCTCGGGCATTAAGTTCAGGATGCAGTGCCAGCCATCCACAGGCCGCATTACAAGGTGTAGCACCCAGGATATCGCCGAGCAGCACAATCTCTTTGGGCTTGCCCTCTTGCTTCCACACAGTTTCAATGGTGCTAATGGCATCGTCCAGAGAGGCATTGGCCGCAATATCGGCAACCACCACCTCTGCAATATAGCGGCCAAAGGCATGGCAGGCGACGGCATGCAAGGCATGGCCTAAGGGAGCATGACAGATCAGCATGAGTGCAGTCATGATGGTAGGGCCGCCTCCATAAATAGCTGTGCAACATCAATGCCGGACTGGGCCGTGATCTCCTGAAATCCGGTAGGACTGGTGACATTGATCTCTGTCAAGCAATCACCGATCACATCTAGGCCCAGCAGCATGAGCCCCCGAGGCGCCAGTCGTGCGCCCACTGCGATTGCAATATCGCGGTCCCGTGGGGACAGCGGCCTGGCCACGCCCCGGCCTCCCGCGGCAAGGTTACCGCGGGATTGGCCTTCTGGCGGAATTCGCGCCAAGGCAAACTCCACTGGCGTACCGTCAATCACAATAATTCGCTTGTCGCCTTCACGAATTTCAGGGAGATAACGCTGCATGACAATCTGTCGCTGGCCATGCTCTGTAAGCAGCTCCATGGCAGACGGCAGATTTGGATCCGTTGCGGCGAGAACAAAAACACCCATACCGCCCATGGCATCCAGAGGTTTAATCACAATCTTTTGATGATGGACTGCGAATTCTTTTAACGAACGCAGGTCAGCCGAGACCAGTGTCTCGGGCGTGAACTCTGGAAACTCTAGGGCAGCAATTTTTTCGCCGTGATTTCGCAGGGCGGTGGGGCAGTTCAGCACGCGAACGCCCTGACGCTGGGCGATCTCCAGCATCTGGGTGGCCACCAAATAACGGCCATCAAACGGCGGATCTTTGCGCATCAAAATGACATCAAAGTGCAACGCTGGCTGCCAATGTGCCGCATCTTCAACCCACCAGAGTGGTGCTTCGGGGTTATCGATTCGGATCTGATGGGCAAATACCTCCAGCACGCTGCCTGTCGATGACCGCTGTGCGCGTAACTCGTGCAGCTCTGTGGCGTAAATTTCAATGCCACGGCGCTGACACTCCCGCATCATCGCAAACGTTGTGTCTTTGTATGTGCGGAAGTCTTTCAGCGGATCACAGACAAAGAGCACACTGCGGTTCATGGCCGGGCCTGTTCCAGTTCAAGGGATGCCGCCAATAGTGCCAGACGGGCAATGACGCCGTAAACGTAATAGCGGTTGGGCGCAGCATCCGGATGGATTGACTGGTCTGGCTGCATGCAGCTTTCATCAAATGGCAGGGGAACGAATTTCATTCCCGGGGCATTCAGGTTCTCATCGGGTCCCCGTTCCGCATGGATCCGATAAAAGCCACCGACGACATATCGATCCACCATGTAGACCACAGGCTCGGCGACCGCCTCATCGACATTTTCGACAGTGGGGACACCCTCCTGAATCAATACATCCGAGACCGCAAGCCCTTCTTTCACCACCGCCATTTTGTTGCGCTGTTTCCGATTCAGGTTGACGATCTCCTGGGCATCTTTCACCATCATGATGCCCATGCCGTAGGTGCCGGCATCGGCCTTAACGACCACAAACGGCGTCTGCTGTACACCAAGTTCTCGATATTTGATCCGGATCCGGTCCAGCATGGTCGAAATGTTGTCGGCCAGACAGGACTCGCCCTCACGGGCATGAAAGTCAACTTTGGAGCAGGTGGCATAAAAAGGATCGAGCACCCAAGGGTCGATCTGCAGGCGCTCTGCAAACTGCCTGACCACAGACGAATAGGCCGCGAAGTGTTGGGATTTTCGTCTGACTGACCAGCCGGCATGCAGAGGGGGAATGACCTGCTGGCCCTTAATGCCAGACAGCACGGCAGGAATGCCCGCGGACAAATCATTGTTCAGCAGAATCGCACAGGGATCAAAACCCTCCACTCCCAGTCGGTCGTTGCGTCGCTGCAAAGGCTCAAGCAACAGCTGAGAGCCATCTGGCAGGTCAATCGGCGTGGGCTGGGTGATCTCGGGAATGAGGGTACCAATCCGAACTTCAAGCCCTGACTGTTTGAGCAGGGCGACCAGACGAGATACGTTGCTGAGGTAATAGGTGTTTCGGGTGTGGCTCTCAGGAATTAAGAGAAACCGACGGGCATCCGGACAACGGCGCTCGACGGCCGCACTCATCGCCTGCACCGCCAGCGGCAGTGCGTGCTCTGACAGATTGTTAAATCCCCCTGGGAAGAGATTGGTATCTACGACCGAGAGCTTAAAGCCCGCATTTCTTATATCGACAGAGGCATAAAACGGCGGTGTGTGGGAAAGCCACTGAGACCGAAACCAATGTTCGATTTCAACACTGGCCTGCAATATGCGCTGCTCTAGGGCGGCAAGCGGACCCCCGCCATCGGGACGATTTAGAGTGTAAGGCACCATAGTTGGGCATTTTAGCCAAGCTGGCGCTTTTGTCCGATTAAAAAAAAAGCCCGCCGTTTCCGGCGGGCTCAAGCAGACATCAACTAGGAGAATGTGTTACAGGTAGTACGCCTTTTCACCGTGCGATGTGGTATCCAAGCCCTCACGCTCGGACTCCTCGGGTACACGCAGGCCCACGATCATTTTCACGATCAACAGGGCAATGACTGAGACCACTGCCGAGAGGACAATCGTGGTGATGACGGCCTCGGCCTGAATCAGCAGCTGGCCACTGATGGAATATTCCTCACCCACCTTATCGGCAACGTAATCAAAGATGCCGGTGCCGCCAAGTGAGGGTGCTGCGAATACGCCGGTCAGCAGTGCGCCGATAATTCCGCCCACGCCGTGAACGCCGAAGACATCCAGGGAGTCATCTGCCTTGAGCATGCGTTTCAGACCGGTCACGCCCCAGAGGCAGACAAATCCTGCCGTCAGACCGATGATCAGCGCGCCGACCAGGCCCACAAATCCAGCGGCGGGCGTGATCGCGACCAGGCCAGCAACCGCGCCGGATGCAGCACCCAGCATGGAGGGCTTGTTACGGAAGATGGCCTCGCCGAGTGTCCATGCAACGATGGCCGCTGCAGTCGCAAACAGGGTGTTGGTGACCGCAAGCGCTGCGGTACCCGTGGCCTCGAGGTTAGACCCGGCATTAAATCCGAACCAGCCCACCCAGAGCATTGCTGCGCCAACCATGGTCAAGGTCAGATTGTGTGGCGGCATCGGCTCTTTGCCATAGCCGGTGCGCTTGCCCACCATGTAGGCGGCGACGAGACCGGCGACACCTGCATTGATGTGGACCACGGTACCACCTGCAAAGTCCAGGGCACCTTTGGCCCAGAGCGCGCCAGCAGCAGCGATCACGGCCTCCAGGGATTTTGCATCCGTAATTGCATCTGGACCGTCCCAATACCAGACCATGTGTGCGGTTGGAATGTAGGCAAACGTAAACCAGAGCACCAGGAACATCAGTACAGCAGCAAATTTCATACGCTCAGCAAACGCGCCCACGATAAGAGCGCAAGTGATGGCGGCAAATGTGCCCTGGAACGCAACGAACATAAGCTCAGGGATGACCACCCCTTTGCTGAACGTGGCAGCCACTGAATCGCCTGTAATCCCGGACAGAAATGCCTTGTCAAACCCGCCGACAAAGGGACTGCCTCCAGTAAAGGCCAGCGAGTAGCCATAGATCGCCCAGAGAACGAAGATTAATGCTGCGCCAACCATGACCTGCATCAGGACCGAGAGCATATTCTTGGAGCGCACCAGGCCACCATAGAACAGTGCAAGACCGGGTACGATCATCGACAACACCAGAACGGTCGAGATCATCATGAAGGCGGTATCACCCTTGTTGGGAACGGGTGGTGCTGCGGCTGCCGGAGCATCTGCAGCAAACGCCAGCGACGCCAGGCCAACCGTGCCAAGCACGGCCAGCAGCGGCTTTAACAGGCGCGCGATGGGGAAGTGAAGGAGTTTCATAAATGCCTCTTTCAAAGGTTATACACAGTGATCACAACGCTTCTTTACCGGTCTCGCCGGTACGAATACGGATCACTTGCTGCAAGTCATAGACAAAGATTTTTCCATCACCGATTTTTCCGGTCCTTGCGGCGTTCTCAATTGCCTCAATGGCACGCTCAAGTAAATCCTCGGAGACAGCGGCTTCGACTTTGACCTTCGGAAGGAAGTCCACCACATACTCTGCGCCCCGGTAGAGCTCAGTGTGGCCTTTCTGGCGCCCAAAGCCTTTGACTTCGGTAACGGTGATGCCCTGCACGCCAATCGTGGACAGAGCCTCACGCACTTCGTCGAGCTTGAAGGGCTTGATGATTGCAGTGATCAGTTTCATGGAGAGTGTTCCTTATCGGACGCTTAGAAAGTCTTGGTGAGCGAGATCACCGTGCCATTACCAGAGAGTTTCTTGCCGGCGGCATTAGTAAACCAGGCATGGCCAGCTTTCTCGTCTTTCAGATCTACAGAGGTAAAGGCCAGTCCTGCTGCGTAGCCATCGCCAAGGTCATAGGTCAGACCGACCTTCAGATCCCGGAAGTCTTCACTTCGGTTTTTAATATTCTGAATACCGATGTGGGCAGACAGCGTGACCTTTTCGGTGAGGCTGAATGTGGCGGTAACGTCGTGATACATGGAGCCCGATGAGTTATCGAGTCCGAACCAGTTTCCGGTGGTTCTAAAAAGCTTGTAACTCACGGGGCCAGCACTTAACCCTACATACAGCTCCCGGGTGTTGTTTTTCGGGCTGGCAGTGTTGCCGGGGTATTGATAGGCGATATAGCCAATGTCAAAGCCGATGCCGGCCGGGGGAAGGGTGCCTTTATAGCCGCCATAGATGTCAATCTCCTGGCTAGCGCCGGTGGCTGTCCACTGGGAAACATTCGATGTCCAGGTGCCTGCGTACAGACCAGACTTCGCTGCTACGTCAAACCCACCCTGACCCGCAGGCTTTGTGTCGGTCTGGGAAACCCCACGGAATCGATAGTCGCTGACCAGGGAGAAGTTACCGGTCAGGCTGATGTCCGGCTCGGGCGCCTTATTCTGGGCAGCAGCAGCGACGCTGATCGCCGATAGAGACAGGGCAAGGATGGTTTTTTTCATGAAATGGCTCCTAAAGTGAAATTCGATCCGCAGTGATCGCTAGGAGATATAGCGAAAGCTGTGCCAGGCCAAAACGTACGGGTTTACCCTGAAAATCCACACTTTTGCGCAGAATTGACGCATTTAAGTTCAAGGGGCGCACTAAGAGAGTGCATTTTTAGCGCCACGCTTGTGCGGCAGGGCCGCCGGCCTTCTGCACCATCTGTGGCCGTACCCGTCCACGAGCGTGATAGATTGCGCTCGTGAATAAACCGCCTTTTCCTCCTTTTCCCCCCTTGCCAAAGGCATTTGCGGACCTGCAGCAAAAGGTCGGTGACCTGATGCGCGCCTCGCCGGCCGGGGAGGTAGAGCAGCATATGAAGACAGCCCTCTCCGCTGCCATGGCAAAGATGGATGTGGTCACCCGCGAGGATTTTGACCTGCAACAACAGATGCTCGCTAAGGCCTTGGAAAAACTGGCGGTGCTCGAGCGTCGCGTTGCCGAGCTAGAGTCTGTAAAAAAGACTTAAGCGGATTGTTCGGTTCCGTTCAGAACCGAGGCCGACAACAATGGCTGGATGGCTTTTTCTGTGGTTCAGTCTCGGGCAATTGCCGCCCTGACCCTACTCCCTGTCTCTGTTGAAACCGATCTGTCCAACGGCCTGCCGCAATTTTCAATCGTGGGCCTGCCCGATGCCGCAGTGCGCGAGGCGAAGGAACGGGTTCGCTCTGCGATTATCAACTCTGGTTTTGAGTTTCCTCAGCGACGAATTACGGTCAATCTTGCACCCGCGGATCTGCCAAAAGATTCTGGCCGCTTCGATCTTGCCATCGCAATTGGAATTCTGATTGCCAGCGGGCAGATCAGCTCGGCCAGACTGTCGGCGACCCTAGGCGAGCTGATCTTTGTCGGAGAGCTGTCGCTTACGGGCCAGCTACTGCCGATTCGTGGCGCCTTTGCGATGGCAGTTGGATTTCTGCGTGAACAGACCAGCCAGCACCGCCTCATTCTGCCGCTACAAAATCAGGCGGAGGCCTCGCTGACGGACTCTGACCGCCTGTGTTTTGCTGCAAGCCTTGCCCAGGTGGCCGCCCATCTGAAAACAGCGACATCACTGGCCGGGCTGCAGCCGCAGGGCCGGCATTCTCGGAGTCAGCGGAGCCAAGAGTCATGGTCAGATGTGCGTGGCCAGCATGCAGCCAAGCGTGCGGCCTTAATTGCTGCAGCGGGACAGCATAATCTGCTGATGCTGGGACCACCTGGGATTGGCAAATCGATGATTGCATCCCGTATGGCGACGTTACTACCGGATCTCAGCCATGCACAGGCCTGCGAGCTGGCAGCAGTACAGAGCCTGTCGGGCAGCATCGATCTTGCTTCCTGGCAGCGGCCACCCTATCGGGCACCCCACCATAGCGCATCATCGCGGGCACTCATTGGAGGTGGCCAGCCGGTGCGTCCGGGAGAGATCTCCTTGGCCCATCATGGTGTTTTATTTCTTGACGAATTTCCTGAGTTCGCCCGGGATGCCCTTGAGTCATTGCGTGAGCCGCTCGAAAAATCGGAAGTGAGCATTGCGCGCGTTCGGGATCGCGTGACGTTTCCCGCGGACATCATGTTGATTGCCGCAATGAACCCATGTCCTTGCGGCTATTTTGGCGTTCGTCATCCCAAGCGGCATTGCCGTTGTACCCCGGATCGTATCGCCCGCTATCGCAACCGAATCTCGGGCCCATTAATGGACCGCTTCGATATGGTGATCGGACTCGAAGCGCCCAGCGCCGATGAGCTCTTACATCCGTTGACCGAAATCACGCAGGGTCAGGCCGCAGATAGGCAGGACGATGCCACCATCAAATCCTCCGTTGATAAGGCACGACACCATCAACAAAGACGTCAGTCATGCCTGAATGCCCGTCTTAGCATTGCAGAGATTCAACGCCATGCGCCACTCGATGTGCAGGCAGAGCAGCTGATGTCTAAAGCGGCCCGGCACTGGGGCTGGAGCGCCCGCTCCTGGCATCGGGTGCTACGGGTGTCACGAACGATCGCGGATCTCGCAGATGCGGCCGATGTTGGACTTACGCATGTTGCCGAGGCGATTGAACTGCGGCGTGCTATTGATCTCGGGGCGCAAGACGGTGTGACCTAAATAGCCAGAAAAGGGCGACCACCTGGGCCACAATCCAGCAGACAAATGCCGTCTTCAGTCCCTGTGCATTGTCTTGGCCCGCGAGCATCGCAAGGTCAACAACCACGCCAAGACCCCACTGCATAAAAAAAGCGCCGGCAAACACAATGAAATTCACGCTGGTGTTGGCCCTGCCACCCATGTCGACTGGAAAGGCAAGGCTGGTCTGGGCATAGATAATTGCGGTAACTGAGGTGGTCATAAACATCAGCGACCAGCCGACAATGGGATTACCCCAGACATCAAAAACGGCACAGAGCGTCAGCAGCAGCATGACGGAGCACCCGCCAAGCAGCACCCGGTCAAGAGAAATATTCCAAGATGGAAATCGTGATCCAAGCCAGCTCATGACCATATGCGAGCCCATCACCACAATACCCAGGATCAGCAGACTGGTCGCCGCCTGACCCGCCGGCTGCCCCTCGACCGTGCGCAGCCAGGGACCAATCCATAATCCTTGCACTGCCAGGAATCCGCCATAAGTGAAAATACAAAGAGGAATAAGCCGTTTTACCCGCGGATGGGTGAAGACCATCTTGGCACCAGCGGTGACATCCTGCCAGTAGGGCAGTGTCGCTTTTGGCGGCTCTGGAAGTCTGGGCAGGACCCACAGCAGTCCGGCAACAGACAATAAAAAGAGCAGTGCAGCGAGTATAAAAACACCACGCCAGTCGAGCATCGGCAGCAGCAATTCAACCGGAAGCGTCGCGGCAAGTGCACCGAAGGATCCCACCATCAGCATTAAAGAGGCCAGACTCGTCTGCTGCTCATCACGAAAACAGAGCCGATAGGTGGTGTAGGCCGCCATAAGACAGGCAGAGACGCCGATGCCGATCATCGCCCGGCCGATCCACAGGGCGACGAATCCCTGAGCAAACGCGCTGATGACACAGCCCGCTACGGCAAACATCAGCAGACCGATCTCTACTTTTCTCGGACTGTGACGATCGAGCAAGGCGCCCAAGGGAATCTGCATCGCCGCAAAGGTCAGAAAATATCCGCTGGAGAGCAGGCCGAGTTCAGAGGCTGTGAGTGAAAACTCATCGGTAAGGGGGCCCGATAAGACCGCATTCACGGTCCGCATGACATAAGATAAAAAGTACGCACCCGCAAATGGCAGAAAAACCTGCATCAGGCTTAATGATCGAGAGGAAGAGGTCTGCATCGACAGATAAAGAATAAAAAGGACTGGCCTAACGAATGAATCGAAGTGATTCGATAAACTGCCGGGCGTTTTCCTCTTGAAGCTCATACGTGGGCCCTGCAGCAACTATCTCGACCACCCGTACCGCACCTTTTTTTAATGGTGCTGGATCTGCAATAACCAGGCTGCGCATCCAGATCCGGGCCGGCACTGGGGCCGTGCCGTTTGCAATGGCCATCTGCCCCGTAGCGGTCACCTCATAGATCAGCAGATCACCGTGTTGGATTTCTTTGCGTTCAATGGACTCGGGCCTTGCACCAATATTGGCGAGCATTGCAGACTCCAAAACAGAACGAATTTCTGCATTTGCATCCAGTACCCAGCCGACTGCAAACACGGTGTGATCGATTCGGGCCGATCGCAGCGTGAGCATAAAGCTTGCCGCATTTTTGGCCGACGCGAGCGTCCGACTGACCTCGACAGGTTTTGCAGGAAAAAGTGCGGATGCCGCGATCGGCTCAAGCTGAATGTCGCGCCAGTCTAGACGCGGTGTGCATCCATTCACCAGCCCCACAATGCCCAGTATGAGTGCCCATTGCAGGACTGGCCGCACTAAAATGAATGGTCCGTTCATCAGGAGCAGTGTAGCGTGATCATTGAATTCAAGAGCAAGGCTGCCGGCGCGTTTTTCATGACCGAGCCTGTCATGAAGATGGTCTTCTCGGCAATCGGAACAGAGTTTTCGCCCAAGGGAATTTTTACTGCGGAGCGTATTCCGGAGATTCGTCGTCAATTGGCTGCGGCAATCGAGCGTTCACGTCAACAGGACCAGGCGCGGATTGATCAGCATCACGACCAGGTTCGAGAGGGCGAGGCAAGTGCCCAGGAATTCCCGATCGGCCTCTCTCAGCGGGCATTCCCGCTCCTGGAGATGCTCTCAGCAGCAGAAAAAAAGAAAGTGCCGGTCGTCTGGGGCGTCTAACCCGATGGGTGTGCTGGGCCTATAGGCCCAGCGCGGGCGCAAGCCGAGACCGCGCGACATCTTCTTTGACTTCGGCACGGTGGGCGTAATCTTTGAGCTGGTCATCACCGATGATGCCCAGATTGAAATACTGTGACTGGGGATGCCAGAAATAAAACCCAGATACTGCAGAGGCGGGCATCATGGCGAGGTTCTCGGTGAGTGACATGCCGATTTCTTCAGCCTGCAGAATCTGAAAGAGTGCTGACTTTACCGTATGGTCAGGGCAGGACGGATAGCCTGGTGCAGGCCGGATTCCTTGATAGCGTTCTGCAATGAGATCCGCGTTGGTCAGCCGCTCCTGTGGACAGTAGCCCCAGAATTCGGTGCGAATACGTTGATGCAGACGTTCAGCAAATGATTCGGCGAGTCGATCCGCAATCGCCTTCACCAAGATCGCGTTGTAGTCGTCACCCTTTGATTCGTATTCCCGTGCAATCGCATCAGCCCCATCAATGCAGACCGCAAATCCCCCCAGATAGTCGCCAATGCCGCTGCCCTGCTTCGCCACATAATCAGCGAGGCTCTTATTAAATTCTCCAGCGGGTTTCTGAGTCTGCTGCCGTAGTCCGATCCAGGTCAGAATCGGCGTCTGACGTGATTCGTCGGCGTACAGTGTGATGTCTTCTGGGCCGGTACGCTGCGCTGGATACAGACCAAAGACCCCGTTGGCGGTCAGTCTGCGTTGGGCCAGTAGTTTTGCCAGCATGGCCTTGCCATCGGCATAGACCTGGCGCGCCTGGAGGCCAACGACCTCGTCGTCCAAGATGGCAGGAAACGATCCTGCAAGATCCCAGGTCTGAAAAAAGGGTGTCCAGTCAATCGTATCGACCAGTTCATTCAGGTCATAGGATTTCAGTACTCGCCGGCCAAGTGCTTTCGGTGTCGGCGGCACATGTTTTTTGAAATCGACTGTTGGTGCATTGGCCCTGGCCTGATCCAGTGTCAATAATGGGGTAGCGGTTTTTGCTGCATGGCGTTCGCGCAACTTCTGATAGTCGCGCATGACATCACCAAGATAGGCACCCCGTTGCGCGGCATCGCTGGTCAGCGACTGGGCCACGGGAACCGAGCGGCTCGCATCCGGCACCCATATCACTGGGCCAGAATAGCTGGGCGCGATCTTGACGGCGGTATGGATGCGCGATGTCGTCGCCCCACCAATCAGCAGCGGAATCTGTCTGCAGCGGCACCACTCATCGCGCTCCATCTCCCGAGCCACGGTGGCCATCTCTTCAAGCGAGGGTGTGATCAGGCCCGAAAGCCCGATGATGTCTGCATTGTGTTCGCGGGCCGCCTGCAAAATCTGTTGGGCAGGCACCATGACCCCGAGATTCACGACCTCGAAGTTATTGCACTGGAGCACTACCGAGACAATATTTTTCCCGATATCGTGCACGTCACCTTTCACGGTGGCAATGATGATTTTGCCCTTGGCCTGTGTCGTTCCTGAGGCCTTTTGCTCTTCTTCAATAAAGGGAACCAGATGGGCAACCGCCGCCTTCATTACCCGGGCGGACTTCACGACCTGGGGCAGGAACATCTTGCCTTGCGCAAAGAGATCGCCGACCACATTCATGCCGGACATCAATGGCCCCTCGATGACCTCAATCGGCCGACCACCGCGGGCATGGATCTGTTGACGGACTTCTTCGGTGTCCTCAACAATAAACTCGGTCAGGCCGTGGACCAGCGCATGTTCGAGCCGTTTCTCTGGGGCCAGGCTGCGCCACTGATGCTGTGCCTCTTCGCGACGACCCTCGCCTTTTAGTGTTGCCGCGAATTCAATCATTCGTTCTGTGGCATCGGAGCGTCGGTTGAGAACGATGTCCTCGACCCGCTCGCGCAGCTCGGGATCGAGATCCTCGTACACCCCGAGCTGTCCCGCGTTCACAATGCCCATGGTCATGCCGGCCTTGACTGCGTGATACAGGAAGACGGTGTGGATCGCCTCCCGCGCAGGATCGTTGCCGCGGAAAGAAAAACTCACATTAGAGACACCACCCGAGATTTTGGCGTATGGCAGATGCTGGCGAATCCATCGCGTGGCCTCGATAAAATCAATGGCGTAGGCATTGTGTTCTTCAATTCCCGTCGCAATCGCGAAGATATTGGGATCGAAAATAATATCCTGGGGCGCGAATCCTACGGTCTCCGTGAGCAGTCGATATGCCCTGCTGCAGATTTCTTTGCGCCGCTCCAGGCTATCGGCCTGACCCTGTTCATCAAAGGCCATCACGATTACGGCAGCCCCATATTTTCTGCATAGCTGGGCCTGACGTAGAAACTCTGTCTCACCTTCTTTTAGGCTAATTGAGTTCACGATCGCCTTGCCCTGTACACACCTCAGTCCGGCTTCAATCACGCTCCATTTCGATGAATCGATCATGATCGGCACGCGGGCGATGTCGGGCTCAGAGGCAATTAGATTGAGGAATCGAACCATGGCGGCCTCAGAGTCAAGCATGGCCTCGTCCATATTGATATCGATTACCTGTGCGCCATTTTCAACCTGTTGTCGCGCGACCGCGATGGCCTGCTCAAACTCACCGGCAAGAATGAGCCGGGCGAATTGCTTGGATCCGGTCACATTGGTCCGTTCGCCGACATTGACAAAAAATGACTGTTCATCAATGTTGCAGGCCTCCAGGCCTGCCAGTCTGAGCTTAGGCACCACCGCCGGAATCTTGCGGGGAGTGAACTGTTGCACGGCCTCCGAGATCGCCTGAATATGCTCCGGCGTCGTGCCACAGCATCCACCGACAATATTCACCCAGCCCTGTTCGGCAAACTCTTTTAAGAAGCCGGAAGTGATCGGAGGCGTCTCATCAAAGCCGGTTGGGGCCATAGGATTCGGCAGGCCTGCATTGGGGTAGACGCAAATGGCGGTATCCGCGAGACGCGATATCTCTTCCACATAAGGCCGCATCAATGCAGCCCCGAGCGCACAGTTCAGGCCGACCGTAATGGGCTGGGCATGAGAAACGCTATTCCAGAAAGCCTCTACGGTCTGGCCTGAAAGAATTCTTCCGGAGGCATCGGTAATCGTGCCGGAGATCATCACCGGCCAACGCATCCCGCGTTCTTCGAACACAGTCTCCATCGCAAAGAGGGCGGCCTTTGCATTCAGGGTGTCGAAAATTGTCTCCAGCAAAATCAGATCGGCACCGCCATCAAGGAGTGCTTCCACCTGCTCCTGATAGGAGATGCGGAGCTGCTCGAAATTAATATTCCGGGCGCCCGGATCGTTTACGTCGGGAGAAATCGAGGCGGTTCTCGGTGTGGGACCGATGGCTCCGGCGACAAAGCGCGGCCGATCGGGTGTCGAGAATGCGTCGCAGGCCTGTCGTGCAAGCCGGGCAGAGGCAAGATTCATCATCCGCGCCAGCTGTGGCAGGCGATAGTCCTCTTGGGCGATGGTGGTCGCACCGAACGTGTTGGTCTCCACAATATCGGCGCCTGCTGCGAGATATTGATGGTGAATCTCGGTGATGACCTCCGGCCGGGTCAGAGACAACAGTTCATTGTTGCCCTTTACATCAATGCCCTGGCCGGTCGCATGCGCGATGGCAGACGCAATCTCCTGAGAGATATCGGATCGGCCACCCCCGCGGTACTGCTCTTCAGAGAGCTTGTACTGCTGGATCATTGTCCCCGTGGCCCCATCAAGGATCATGATGCGCCGGGCCAGTTGCTGGCGAAGCGTGGCAAACGCTGAGGATTCAGGCAATCGGCTGGGCATAGAAATAAAAACGGGGATCTGGGATCCCCGCATCGGGCATGGGCAAATGGACGCCTATTTTAGACTGTCCAGCCAGCAGACAAGACCGTCGCTATTGAGCTTGAGGTCGAGATCCAGCACCTCCAGGCACTGCGCATCGGAGAGCGTCACCCCGTGCGCTCGCAATTCGCCGAGCATCAGCGCCGTGAGGTCTTCCCGGATACGGGCTGCCCGCGCGGGGCCCGCATCTCGGTGGCGCAGGGCGATATCGGCGAAGGCATCGATCTGATGGGCCAGATGCTGGGCATGCCGATCGACATCGCGGACTTCCGCGTAATGGGTCAGGTAGACCGCGGGCGGCTTGGCGGCAGCCACCCGCAGAACAGAGGCCTTGAACTCTTTAGGGTCAAACTGGGATGGCGAGGATGTGACAAACACATAGGCACCCTGTGCGGTGTCGAAATCTCGGTATGAAATTCCAAAAGTGTCGCCTGTGAAAAATGAATTTGTGCGCACATCGCGAATAAAGACATGGTGGCGGGCATGGCCGGGGGCATCCCAGAACTCAATGGCTCTGCCCGCAAGGCTGACCTGCGCGCCCTCTGGGGTCTCGATAATGCGTTCTGCGGCAATAGGATCCAGCCCACCATACTCCCGGGCCGCCATCTCGGGGCCGTAGACCTCGCAGACTGCAGCCCAGAGCTTGGACGGATCGGTCAGGTGGCGAAGTCCCCTGGGGTGTACCGTCACGGTGGCGTTTGGGCAATGCCGCAGCAGACTGCCCGCACCGCCGGCATGGTCAAGGTGGACGTGAGAAAGCAGAATCCAGTCCACATGCTCGGGGCCCAGGCCGAGCGCCCGGATGGACTCAAGAATTCTTGGCACCGCGTATTGGGTCGAGGTGTCCACGATGGCAATGCGGCCCTGCTCAACAATCAAGTGGACGGCATCGAACTCGTCCCGATAGTAGCCAGAGTCCATGGCGTAAATGCCCTGTCCAAAATCGCGCAGCAGTGAAGTGGGCTGCGGTGCCTGCGCGTGCTGATGAAAGGGATTTGGAAATGTCATGGATGACCTTAGGAATGAAGCCTGGAGCGAATCAGTTCAGTGACCTGTTGCGGATTGGCCTTGCCTTGCGATTTTTTCATGACCTGGCCCACCAAGGCATTTAAGGCCTTGTCTTTTCCAGCCTTGAATTCCTCGACCATTTTTGGATTAGCGGCGATCACCTCATCCACAAAGCCGGTAATCAGCCCGCTGTCTTGAATCTGCTCAAGGCCTTTGGCGGCGATGACAGCATCGGCCGTGGGATATTCCCCACTCCACAGGCTTGCAAAGACATCGCGGGCGATCTTGTTCGAAATAGTGCCATCCGCGACCCGTGCAATCAGACCCGCGAGCTGCGCTGCCGACACCTTTGTCTGGTCAATATCTAGACCTTCACGATTCAGATTAGACGCCACATCGCCCATGATCCAGTTGGCAGCCAGCTTTGCATCAACACCCTGGCCCTCACCGGCGCGGATCACCTGGAAAAAATAATCCACCGTGGGCCGTGTGGCGGACACCATCAGTGCGTCGTAGTCAGAGAGCCCAAATTCCTGTGATAGCCGTGTCCGTAATGCCTCAGGAAGCTCAGGCAGCTCGGACCGAATCTGCTCGATCCAGTCGGCAGAAATGATCAGAGGCGGAAGATCCGGGTCCGGAAAGTAGCGATAGTCGTGGGCATCTTCTTTGGAGCGCATCGCGCGCGTCTGTTCTGCATCCGGATCATACAGACGCGTCTCTTGGATCACCGCACCACCGTCTTCGATCAGCTCAATCTGTCGTTGCGCTTCGACTTCAATTGCACGCTCGAGAAAACGAAACGAGTTCAGATTCTTGATTTCACAGCGGGTGCCAAAGGCCTGCTGGCCGACAGGCCGCACAGAAACGTTGGCATCGACCCGAAATGAGCCCTCTTGAAGGTTGCCGTCGCAGATCCCGATCCAGGTCACCAGCGTGTGCAGCGCCCGCGCATAGGCGGCCGCCTCTTTTGCCGATCGCATCACGGGCTCACTGACGATTTCAAGCAGTGGTGTTCCGGCGCGGTTCAGATCGATGCCCGAGCAGCCTGACGGAATCTCATCTACCCCCTCATGGAGAGATTTTCCGGCGTCTTCTTCAAGATGTGCGCGCGTCAGTTCGATGGACCGTTGACCCTGATCGGTGATGATCCGAATCTGTCCGCCTGAGACCACGGGAATTTCATACTGGCTAATCTGGTAGCCCTTGGGAAGGTCTGGATAAAAGTAATTCTTTCGCGCAAAGATCGAGCGCTGGGCGATCGTGCCGCCCACCGCCAGACCGAAGCGAATCGCGCATGCGGCCGCCTCACGATTCATCACGGGCAGCACGCCGGGTAATGCCATATCCACCATATGGGCCTGGGTGTTCGGCGCCGCTCCAAACTGTGTCGATGCGGGCGAAAATATTTTCGATCGGGTTGCGAGCTGCACGTGGCACTCTAGTCCGATCACGATCTCCCAGTTCATGCGGACCTCCGTACCGGCGGCGGGGTTCTGGTATGCCAGTCGGTGGCTGCCTGCAGGTGATAGGCGGTCTGTAACAGCAGCGATTCTTTTAGCCGAGGGCCAATGAGCTGCATGCCGATCGGACGTTGTGCGGCACCGGCCTGTCCAAACCCAACCGGAACCGACATCGCGGGCAGTCCCGCCAGGTTCACGCCAAGGGTATAGATGTCGGCAAGATATTCCTGCAAAGGATTGGTTGTTGGCGCATCAATGTCCCAGGCCACGGTCGGGGCCACGGGCCCTGCAATCAGATCGCAGTCAGCAAAGGCCGCATCAAAGTCCTGGGCGACGAGCCGGCGTACCCGCTGGGCCTGAATGTAATAGGCATCGTAGTAGCCATGCGAGAGCACAAATGTGCCGATCAGAATTCGTCGTTTGACCTCATGGCCAAACCCCTCGGCCCGCGACCGACAGTACAGGTCCATCAGGTCTTTCGGGTCTGCCGCCCGATGCCCATAGCGCACGCCATCAAAACGGCTGAGATTGCTGGAGGCCTCTGCAGGCGCAATCACGTAATAGGCGGGAATGCTCAGCCCGGTTCGGGGCAGCGAGACCTCGCGGATCTGAGCCCCGAGCCGGGTGAGTTCGGCAAGCGCTGCATCGATGGCGGCCCTTACCTCTGTGCTTAAGCCGTCGGCAAAAAATTCTTTTGGCAGTCCAATCCGAAGTCCTGCCAGTGGCGTTGCGGCCTTGGCCTGCGGCAGGGGCTGATCGATGCCGGCAGCAAAGTCTTCGGCATCAAGCTCCAGGCTAGTGGAGTCTTTCTGATCAAAGCCGCACATGGCCGACAACAGCACCGCGCAGTCCAGTGCGGTCCGCGCGATTGGCCCGGCCTGATCAAGGCTGGAGGCATAGGCGATCATCCCCCAGCGTGAGGCACGGCCATAGGTCGGTTTGATTCCGGTCAGACCACACATTGCTGCCGGCTGGCGAATCGAGCCGCCGGTATCAGTCCCCGTAGCGGCGGGGACCAGGCCGGCGGCCACGGCCGCTGCCGAGCCCCCAGAGGAGCCCCCGGGAATTGCCCGGTGGTCCCAGGGATTTTTTGTCGGGCCATAGGCGGAATGGGTGTTGCCCGAGCCCATGGCGAACTCGTCGCAGTTCAGCTTGGCCACGCACACCATTCCGGCGTGATGGAGCTTCTCGACCACAGTGGCGTCAAAAGGGCTCATGTAGCCGGCAAGGATTTTCGAGGCGGCTGTGGTGGGCCAGTCTCGGGTAACGAAGATATCTTTATGAGCAATCGGGAGCCCACACAGCGAAAATCCGCGCCCAAGGCTGCCCGCCTGCCCCGCCACGGCAGACCTAAGCTGTGCCTGGGCGGCCTCTGCCTGCCGCAGGCTGGCCTCTGGATTGACAGCCAACACGGCATTTAGGCCGTCGTCGGCAAGTCTGCGAAGTGTCCATTGGGTCAGCTCAGGCGCGGTGAAAGCCCCGTCCGCAAGCCCTTTGGCCAGTCCAGCCAGATCTGAGAAGTCGGGGATTGAGGCCGTCATTCGACCACCCGGGGCACGATGAACAGGCCCCCTGCGCTCTGGGGGGCATTGCGCATCAGGTCTTCGCGCGGCGGAAGGCTTTCGGCCTGATCGGCCCGCAGCCGCAGGCCGGGATCATGGGGATGGGCCATGGGCGTTACCCCCTCGGTGGGGGCCTGAGACAACTCGCCCACCCAATTCAGGACAGACTGCAGCGCAGGCAGCGTTTCGTCGCGCTCCTGCGCGGAGATGGCAAGGCGGGCGAGCCGGGCGAGTTTTTCGAGATCTTGGGCGTTTAGGTTCACGGTGTGAAAGTCAAGTCGTACGTTTGCTTTATTATCTTTTCTTTTGCTGCAGGTTTCTCATGCTCGGATTTCTTCGCAATTACTTTTCCCAGGACATCGCCATCGACCTGGGCACCGCCAATACCCTGATCTATGTGCGGGGTAAAGGCATTGTTCTGGATGAGCCATCGGTCGTCGCAATCCGCTTTGAGGGCGGCAATGGCGGCAAAAAAGTCATTGAGGCGGTAGGCCATAAGGCCAAACAGATGCTGGGCAAGGTGCCCGGCAACATCGAGGCGATTCGCCCGATGAAAGATGGCGTGATCGCAGATTTCACGGTCACCGAGCAGATGCTCAAGCAGTTCATTCGCATGGTGCACGAGAAAAAATTTCTTTCTCCCAGCCCGCGCGTCATTATCTGCGTGCCCTGCGGCTCCACCCAGGTCGAACGTCGTGCGATTCGCGAGTCGGCCCTGTCGGCAGGTTCAAGCCAGGTGTATCTCATTGAAGAGCCGATGGCCGCTGCAATTGGTGCTGGCCTGGCCATCTCAGAACCCCACGGCGCAATGGTGGTGGATATTGGCGGCGGCACGACCGAAGTGGGCGTGATCTCCCTCGGCGGTCTGGTGTATGCCGGAAGCGTTCGGGTCGGCGGCGATAAGTTTGATGAGGCAATTACAAACTATATTCGTCGTAACTTCGGCATGTTGATTGGTGAGCAGACTGCAGAGGCAATCAAAAAGCAGATTGGCTCAGCATTTCCCGGCAGTGAGATTCGCGAGATGGAAGTCCGCGGTCGAAATCTCAGCGAAGGCATTCCGCGCACGTTCACCGTCTCGAGCAATGAAATTCTCGAGGCCCTGACCGAGCCGCTGAATCAAATCGTTGTCGCGATTAAAAATGCCCTGGAGCAGACCCCGCCGGAGCTTGCCGCCGATATCGCCGAGCGTGGCCTGATTCTGACCGGAGGTGGCGCGCTGCTGAGAGATTTAAATCGTCTGCTGTCCGAGGAGACCGGCCTGCCGGTCTATGTGGCCGAAGATCCGTTGTCCTGCGTCGTGCGGGGCTGTGGCGCTGCACTTGAGCGCATTGATGAGTTCAAGGATGTCTTTGCCCACGAGTAAGGGGGTTGCCATCGCCTAGCTATGGCACTTTCCCAGAGTCCTCCACCGCTTTTTAAACAAGGCCTTCCCGCCCGGCTTCGTATGCTGATCGCTGTGCTTGCAGCGGTCGGCATGCTCTATTCCGACCTTCATTTCGGCATGCTCAAGCCCCTGCGACAGGGGCTCTCGATGGTGCTGTATCCGATTGAACAGCTGCTGATCCTGCCCCGTGATATCGCCTTGTGGCTCGGCCGATATGGCGCAGTGGTCTCCGACGTGGCGAGTCAGCGGGTGTCATTAGAGCGAAAAGAGGTCGAGTATTCCGAAAGCCTGCTGCAGACCGAGCAGCTACGCCTGGAAAACGAAAGCCTGCGCGCCTTGCTGGAGCTGCGCAAACTAATTAAACACAAAACGGTCGCCGCCCAGATCAGCCATGAGACCCGAGATGCATTCTCAAATCGGATCGTGATTGATCGTGGAAGTCAGCATGGGGTTGCGCCAGGACATCCGGTCATCAATGCCCATGGCGTAGTGGGCCAGGTCATGCGTGTCTCGCCGATCACTGCAGAGGTCTCACTGGTGACCGATCCATCGTTGATGATTCCGGTGAGTCTGCCTCGTTCCGGACTGCGTAGCCTGGCCTCGGGCACGGGCGATGGCCAGCAGGTGGAATTGAAATACCTCAATATCAACGCCGAGGTAGATGTCGGCGATGTACTGGTCACATCGGGCCTGGATGGCCTGTATCCGAGTGGACTGCCCGTTGCAAAAATTAATCGTGTCGAGCGTGCGGGCAGCGGACAGTTTCCTCGTATTACGTCAACTCCGGTGGCGGTGATCGGCACCTTGCAGCATGTGCTGGTGATTCTGATTGACCAGGAACTGATTCCACCCGCGCCGCGTGAGATGGACCGCCCAATTCCGAAGGCCAGAAATGAGATGAACAAATGAGGAACATCCGATGAAACGGACCATGCTTGGCCGCACGCCGAGCACCTCCATGATCACCGGCTCCCTGGCCGTTGCGCTGGCGCTGGAGATGCTGCCCTGGGGCGGATTTCCGGCTCCGGATTTTGTCGCCTTAATGCTCGTGTTCTGGAATATCTTTCAGCCGCGCCGGGTGGGCATTGCCCTGGCCTGGCTGCTCGGGATTCTGATGGATGTGCATGCGGGATCTCTGCTGGGCCAGCATGCCCTGGCCTATTCAATTCTGTCGTATGGTGCGATCGCCCTGCATCGACGGCTGTTGTGGTATTCCTTAGCGGGCCAGGCATTGCAGCTGTTGCCATTATTTTTTCTTGCCAAAATCATCGTTGTACTGGTGCATCTGTTTTTCTCTGGCGTGGGCCCCTCGTGGACATTCTTTGTCTCGCCATTGCTTACAGCCGCACTTTGGCTGCCGGTGACCAGCGCCATTTTGAATCGGCTGAATCGGCCCCTAAGCTCAACCGCCGCGATCGGCCGATAGGGATCGGGAGTCAGGGCCGGTGATGACCGAATTCCGCTCCAGCGACACAAAAGACTTTCGTCTTCGCGCCTCCTTTATTGCGGGATTGGTGTTGATTGCGTTCGCACTATTGGTGCTGCGGTTTGCCTACCTTCAGGTCTGGCGTTACTACGATTTCCATGCCCTATCAGAGGAAAACCGTGTCGCATTGCTGCCCGTTCAGGCACCCCGCGGCGAAATTTTTGATCGATTTGGCAACATCATTGCGAGAAACGGATCTGCGTTTGCGCTCGAGATAGAGCCCCATAAAGTGCCGGATCTTGAACAGACCCTGCAATTTCTCGGCACGTTGATCAAGCTCGACGAGCTGGATCTGCGCCGGTTCCGACGACTGAAAGGCGAGCTGCGTCGGTTTGACACTATCCCGCTTCGGCCCACGCTCAATGATGCAGAAGTCGCCCGGGTGGTCGTCCACCTGCACCAGCTGCCCGGGGTGTCGGTCAATGTGCGCAGCATGCGTTACTACCCTTATGGAGATTCATCCTCGCATCTGTTGGGTCATATCGGACGGATCTCCAAGCGTGATCGAGAGCGCATCGAACAATCGGATCTGGCATCTAGCTACTTTGGCACATCACATATCGGCAAGCTGGGACTTGAGCAGGCCTACGAAGAGCAGCTTCGTGGCCGAACGGGATTTGATCGAATGGAGATCACCGCCGGCGGACGGATGGTCAGAAGCCTGGCGCGCAGACTCCCCGTTCCGGGTAAAAACCTTCGGCTGTCCATCGATGGTGAGCTCCAGCGCACCGTGGAACTGGCCTATGGAAAGCGGCGTGGCGCCTTAGTCGCAATGGTGCCTGGCACCGGCGAGATCTTGGCATTCGTATCGATGCCCAACTTCAATCCCGCCTTATTTATTGATGGCATTGATTCAACGACCTGGGATGCATTGAATAACTCTCCGGACAAACCGTTGCTGAATCGCCCGCTGCGGGGCACCTATCCGCCAGGCTCGACCTATAAGCCTTTTATGGCGCTTGCCGCACTAGAGTCGGGAACCCGAAAACCGGAGGACACGATCAATGATCCGGGCTATTTTATGTTCGGCAATCACAAGTTTCGTGACAGCAAGCCCGAGGGCAATGGCGTTGTCGATCTGCGCAAATCGATTGTCGTATCCAGCGATACCTACTACTACATCGTCGCCCGCGACATGGGCGTCGATCTGATCCATCAATACATTGAACCCTGGGGATTCGGCCACAAAACCGGGGTCGATCTGATTGGCGAGGTCAATGGCATTCTTCCCTCCTCGAAGTGGAAGCTGGAGCGTTTCAAGCAGCCATGGCATCCTGGCGAGAACATGTCGATCGGCATTGGCCAAGGCTACAACTCGTTTTCTATGCTTCAGCTGGCAGTGGCCACTGCAGGCCTTGCAAATCGTGGCGTGATGATGAAGCCTCGGCTTGTCCAGTCGATCGAGGATCCGAATACGGGAGATGTCATCAAGACCGAGGCCGAGACCCTGCGCAAGGTCGAGGTCAGTGACAAACACCTGGACCTGGTAATCGACGCTATGGTTGAAGTGAATAAGTCCGGAACGGGCGCCCGGGTGTTTGCTGGGGCACCCTATCGCGTGGCCGGAAAGACTGGCACCGCCCAGGTGATCAGCATCGGCCAGAATGAAAAGTACAGCGCCTCGCGGGTAGCAGAGCGCCATCGGGACCACTCGCTATACATCGCCTTTGCACCAGCGGAGCAGCCCGAGGTTGCGGTGGCATTGATTGTAGAAAATGGCGGCTTCGGCGCTGCGGCGGCAGCACCGATTGCGCGACTTGTGTTTGATCATGTTCTTTTGAAAAAAGGTGGCCCGCGTGTCCAGTGAGATTATTCCCAGGGGCTGGCGCGGCATCTGGGTTCGACTTCAGCCCTGGATTGCAGTGCTCGATGGCCCATTCATGATGTTTTTTCTCGGCATCGTTTTTCTGTCCTGCCTGACCTTGTATAGCGCAGGCCATGACTTTGACGGCCGGTTCGCCGGCCATATCCGTAACCTTGGTATTGCCGTTTTGATCATGTGGGCGGTAGCCCACGTATCCCCAGGGCAGATCCAGCGTATTGCCGTGCCGCTCTTTATCACCGGGGTACTGCTATTGATTGCGGTGGCGCTGGTCGGAGACGTATCGAAAGGCGCGCGACGTTGGCTCAATATTGGCGTGACCCGCATCCAGCCCTCAGAGCTGATGAAAATTGCCATGCCGATGATGCTGGCCTGGCTGGTGCATCGTATGGAGGGACTGCGTACAGTCCAGCATTGGATTCTGGCGTTACTGCTCTTGGGTGTGCCGACTGCCCTGATTCTTGCCCAGCCCGATCTGGGTACCGCCATCCTGGTGTTCTCTGCAGGCTTATTCGTGCTGTTTTTTGCTGGCCTGCCGTGGCGTTTGGTGCTCATCGCACTGGGGGTGGGCGTAGCGGGTGTGCTGGTGTTGGTGATCTTTGGCGATGCTGCCTGTGCAGATGGCATCAACTGGCCGGGCCTAAGAGAGTATCAACGCCAACGGGTCTGTACCTTACTTGATCCCATGCGTGATCCATTGGGCAAAGGCTTTCATATCATTCAATCCATTATTGCAGTCGGATCAGGTGGCATTTTTGGCAAAGGCTGGATGCAGGGCACCCAGACCCATCTCGAATTTATTCCGGAGCGCACCACCGATTTTCTATTTGCAGCCTATTCCGAAGAGTTCGGACTGCTGGGCAATCTGCTGCTGGTGGCCCTGTATGGCGGACTGATTCTTCGCGGGCTTTGGATTGCCATCGGCGCCCCGACATTATTTACTCGGCTGCTTGCCGGAGCAATTTCGCTCACGATTTTTAACTATGCATTTGTCAATATGGGCATGGTCACGGGCGTACTGCCTGTGGTGGGCGTTCCGCTGCCATGGATGTCATATGGCGGCACCGCGATGGTGACGCTGGGCTTTGGTGCAGGAATTCTGATGAGCATTGCCCGGACCCGATCCCAGACAGTACAGGGCTTTGTCATGCAACGTCAGTCATGAATCTTCATCACGGCGGTTTTTGTGCAGGCTGACATCATCATTATTGGCGCGGGCAGCGCGGGCTGCCTGCTCGCCAATCGCCTGTCTGAGGATCCCTCGCGTCAGGTGCTGCTGATCGAAGCCGGTGGCGAAGACGACTGGATCTGGATCAAGATTCCTGTCGGCTATCTTTTTGCAATCGCCAACCCACGAACAGACTGGTGCTTTAAGACCGAGCCCGATCCAGGACTCAATGGCCGATCAATTCACTATGCCCGAGGCCGGGTGATCGGCGGCTGCTCATCGATTAACGCCATGATTTATATGCGTGGCCAGGCCTCTGACTACGACCGATGGGTGCAGGCGACCGGAGACTCGCGCTGGGACTGGGCGCATGCCCTTCCTGTGTATCAATCGATGGAAGATTATTTCGGCGGCGCCAATGACTGGCATGGCGTTGGCGGTGAGATGCGTGTGGAGTCTCCTCGGGTCCGTTGGCCAATACTCGATGCCTGGCGCGAGGCGGCCCGCCAACAGGGAATCCCTTCGATTGAGGAGTTCAATCGAGGCGATAACCTCGGCTGTGCGTATTTTCATGTCACCCAGAAAAAAGGGGTGCGTTGGTCAATGGCAGATGCATTTCTGCATCCCGTTCGGCATCGGGCCAATCTGAAGGTGATCACCAAAGCCCAGGTGCTGCGCCTCATCACTGCCCCTATTTCAGAACAGACACTGCAGCAGCCGCGTTATCGGCAGCGTGCCTGGGCCGATGCGGGCCTGGAAATCACCGGTGTGGAGATTCTGCATGAGGGCGTACGACAGCAGGTGATGGCCCGTGATCAAGTGATTCTCTCTGCCGGCGCGGTGAGCTCTCCGCATCTGCTGCAGGTATCGGGAATCGGCAATGCATCGATGTTGTCCTCGATCGGTATTACGCCGGCGCATGACCTGCCTGGGGTTGGAGAAAATCTACAAGATCATCTTCAGATTCGCACCGTCTATCAGGTTCAGAACTGCGCCACAGTGAATACGCTGTATAAAAACCTGTTCACCCGAATCGGCATGGCCCTGCAGTACGCCCTGCTGCGCTCCGGGCCGATGACCATGCCGCCCTCAACATTGGGTGCCTTTGCCAAAAGCCGTCCTGATCTGGCAACACCTGACCTGGAGTGGCATGTTCAGCCCCTGTCATTGCCAAAATTTGGCGAACCGCTGCATCCATTTAACGCGATTACGCCGAGTGTCTGTAATCTCCGGCCAAGCTCGCGTGGCTGGATTCGTCCCGCACATCCGGATCCCATGGCCTCGCCCCGAATCATGTGTAATTACCTCTCGACTGAAGAGGATCGTCAGGCCGCGGTGGCGGGCCTGCGGATGACGCGCGCCATCATGAAAAGCGCGGCCTTGTCGCCCCACCGGCCTGTGGAGATGCTGCCTGGACCCTCTGTGCAGACCGAGCAGGAGCTTGAGCATGCAGCCCGAGATCTCGGCACAACAATTTTTCATCCGGTGGCCACCTGTGCCATGGGCAGGGTAGACGCCCAGGGCCGTGCAGATAATCCAATGACTGTTTTGGACTCCGAGTGCCGGCTTCGTGGTGTGGCCAGATTGCGTGTCATTGATGCATCGGCCATGCCCACCATTACATCAGGCAATACCAACGCCCCGGTGATGCTGATTGCTGAATGTATCGCCCGGCAGATGCGTGCCGAGGCCACCTGAGGAGTGCGCTACGCAGCCGTCTGGTAATCAATGACCAATGGTGCATGGTCTGAGAATCGATCAGCGGTATGAATGAAGGCGGCCCTGGCAATCCCCGCAATGCCTGGAGTGGCGATCTGATAGTCGATACGCCAGCCGACATTATTCTGACGGGCCTGGCCGCGCTGACTCCACCAGGTGTACTGATCGGGCCGCGGATCAAGCCGGCGAAAAACATCCACCCAGCCGAGTTCGTCAAAGACCCGTGTCAGCCAGGTCCTCTCCTCGGGCAGAAAGCCAGAATTTTTTAGGTTGCCTTTCCAGTTTTTTAGATCGATTTCCTTGTGGGCAATATTCCAGTCACCACATACGATAAATTCCCGGCCGGTCGACCGATGTTCCGTGAACCAATCTCTTAGCACGGGATAAAAGGCCTCAAGAAAACGAAACTTGGATGCCTGCCGTTCCTCAGAGGCAGAGCCAGATGGAAGATAGACACTCACAATAGATACCGGTGTTGCCGCCCGGTCAAAGTCGGCCCGCAGCACGCGGCCCTCGTCGTCAAACTCACGAACGCCAATGCCGCGGAGCACTCTGCTGGGGGTGATACTGCTGTAGATGCCGACACCGCTATAGCCTTTTTTCTGCGCTGCGTAGAACACGCCCTTCATTTCCCTGCCGTCATGAAGAACGCTCAGATGTTCATCGGAGAGATCCTGCTCTTGGGCCTTTAGCTCTTGTACGCAGACCACATCGGCGTGCTGCCCGCCGACCCAGGCCAGGGCCCCTTTAGAGGCGGCCGACCGGATGCCATTGAGATTCAAAGAGATGACACGCATGCGGTATATTGTCGCGCATCATGACCTCGGCATTTGATCCCCGCCCCGCAGACCAGGAATTCATCCGGTTCGCGATCGATACAGGGGTGCTCCGATTTGGCCGCTTCATTACCAAGGCGGGCCGCGAGTCCCCCTATTTTTTTAATGCTGGGCTCTTTGATCACGGCGGAACCCTTGGAGCACTTGCAGATTTTTACGCCAAGACATTTTTGGCCGCCGAGTTCGATGGCCGACTGCAAGCCAATGGCCTATTTGGCCCTGCCTATAAAGGCATCACCCTCGCAAGCGCCACTGCGGTGGCGCTTGCTAAGGCTGGCCGTGATATTGGATTTTCGTATAACCGCAAAGAGGCAAAGGATCATGGCGAGGGCGGGATCGTCGTAGGCAAGAAGCTTGAAGGCCGTGTGCTTATCATTGATGATGTGATCTCTGCGGGCACATCCGTCAGAGAGTCTGTTGAAATTATTCGCGCCCATGGCGCCACCCCGGCAGGCGTGTTGATTGCGCTGGACCGCATGGAGCGCGGCGGCACCGCGGCGGCACCAACGGAGCGTTCAGCGGTTCAGGAGGTACAGGACCAATATGGCATACCCGTGATTGCAATTGCCACGCTCGCAGATCTTTTGCAGTTTCTTCAGGCAAGCGATGACAACGATCTGATCCAGCATCGGGACGCGGTTGCGGCATATCGAAAACAGTGGGGTGTTGGCTAACCGCCGCACCCCATTAGCAGCCTAGCTGCGCGATCTATTGCACAGAGGGGTCTGGCGGCAGGGCATCGAGCCGAACGCCGATGGCCTGGGCATACAGGGGAAGCACCTGATCCAGATGCCGCTCAATCTCGGTGATCCGATTGCTTCCCGATGGATGCGTAGAAAGCCATTGGGGTGGATTATTTTTGGATGCAGAGGACATCTTGCGCCAGAGGGTAATGCCGGCGCGGGGATCGAATCCTGCGCGTGCGGCGATGTCCAGACCGATCAGATCAGCCTCGCTCTCATCGTCGCGGGAAAATTTCAGCATGGTGAGCTGGGCGCCATAGTCCATGACGGTGCGCCCAACATCACCTAGCCCGAGTACCGAAGACAACACGCCAGCCCCAATGCCGGTGAGTTGATTCTTTGCCAGCCGCTCACGGGAGTGTTCTCGCAGGGCATGGGCCATTTCATGGCCCATGATCATCGCCACCTCGTCATCGTTGAGCTTCAGACGATCCAGAATGCCGGTGTAAAAGCCGATTTTCCCCCCGGGCATGCAGAATGCATTGATGGCGTTTGATCCAAAGAGCTGAACCTCCCACTGCCAGCGGACTGCCTTTGCGTTCCAGCGGCCAATATGGGGCAACAAGCGTTTCGCAATCTCCCGCAGTCGAATGAGCTGAGGATGATCATCACTGGCCAGGGCGTTTTTCTCTGATGCCTGACGTTTCATTTGGCTGAACTGCTGCTGGGCTGCGCGTTCAAGCTGCTCTGCAGGAACCAGATTTTTGATGCGCGAGGGCCGATCAACGGTGATGCCTTCCGAGGCGTTCTGGGCAAAGGAAGGAGTGGCAATCAGCGGCCCAGCCAGGAGGATGAGCAGAACCAAATGAGGCCGTCGGAAAGCAGCAAAAAATTTCATATGCGCAGACAATAGCGCCTCATGGACCCCTATCGCAATGGCCCAACACCGGCCATCGCCTCCGCGCCCTCAAAGCCACTCCTGGCAATGACCCTGTTGCTGGGTTTTGCCAGCGGCATGCCGCTGGCGTTATCGTCCGGGACCCTGCAGGCCTGGCTGACGGTGGAAGGAGTTAATCTCAAGACCCTGGGCTGGCTCACGCTGCTTGGACTGCCGTATACCTATAAGTTCCTCTGGGCCCCGCTGCTGGATCGCTATCGTCTGCCGATCGGAGGCGCATCATGGCGCCGGCGACGTGGCTGGCTTGTTGTACTGCTCTTGATGATGGCCGCAGTATTGGCCGCGATGTCGCATCAGACGCCATCAGCGGAGCCGGATAGCCTGTGGTGGCTAGCGTTTTTTGCATTTACCCTGGTGATCCTATCGGCGAGTTTTGACATTG
The DNA here is from genome assembly GCA_018882785.1 of Burkholderiaceae bacterium. GTDB lineage: Bacteria > Pseudomonadota > Gammaproteobacteria > Burkholderiales > Burkholderiaceae_A > Lacustribacter. The sequence continues at coordinate 45,696 of VERI01000003.1, forward strand.
TCTTTGACGCCTGGCGTGCCGAGTCGCTCTTGCCAGCCCAGCGCGGCCTGGGCGCTGCCTGGTCAGTCATTGGCTATCGCCTGGCCATGCTCACATCGGGGGGACTGGCCCTGATGCTGGCAGATCTGTGGCTTGGCTTTCAAGGCGTCTATCTGCTCATGGCGGGCCTGGCAGCCTGTCTTGCGGTAGTCGCGCTCTTCGCACCTGAGCCATCCGAGGCGCCTGCGCCGCGTTCACTGACATCGGCCGTGGTGGAGCCATTTCGGGAATTTTTTAGTCGTCCCGGCGCATGGCTGCTTCTGCTGATGATTCTGCTCTACAAGTTTGGAGATGCGTTTGCGGGCAGCCTTTCAACGGCGTTTCTGATTCGTGGAGCGGGATTTAGCCCTGCCGAGGTTGGTGCCGTGAATAAGGGGATGGGCCTGTTGGCCACCCTGGTCGGGGGGCTTGCTGGTGGATTCTTGATGTCACGCTTATCGTTATGGCGGGCGCTGATGATCTTTGGGGTGTTGCAGGCGATCACGAATCTGGGATTCTGGTGGCTGGCCTCCAGCCCGCCGACCCTTGCCGGTATGACAGCCGTAGTACTGCTTGAAAATCTCGCAGGCGGCATGGGCACAGCAGCCTTTGTTGCATTGTTAATGGGGCTGTGTGACGTGCGGTTTACAGCCACTCAGTTTGCCCTGCTGTCGGCACTGGCATCGGTCGGCCGTGTAGTCATCGGCCCAGTCGCCGGTGTGGTGGCCACCGACTGGGGCTGGGCCGATTTTTTCCTGCTGTCGACGGCGCTGGCCGTTCCGGGACTGGTGGTGCTGGCCTTGATGCGCCAACGACTTGATAGCGGCCTTATTTCACGACCAGCACAGGAACCGGACTGATACTGATCAGTTTGGTGGTGATGGATCCCAGGATCAGGTCGCTCAGGCTGCTGCGGCCTTTCCCGCCCATCACCATCATGTCGATGTTTTCTTTTTTAATGATATCGATGATGGTGGGCGCAACCTCACCATGGCCTTTGATCACTTTGACTGCGATACCCGCCTCTGACATGGCCTGCCGAGCCTCTTTGAGTTCCTCTTCGGCGATCTGATCCATGTACTGCTCAATCTGATGACGATCAATGCCTTTGGCCACGGGCGAGACCAGCGCAGACAGATGCACATTAATCAGTGTCAGCTGTGGCGCTGTCTTTAGGTCTGCTGCCAGGGCGATCGCATGCCTGACTGCCCGTAATGAATTTGCTGATCCATCAACTGCAATTCCAATATGCATAGCCCACCTCCCAGACGAGTTTCTCGGGCTATTCTACCGTGACACTTTTGGCCAGATTCCTTGGCTTATCGACATCGTGGCCTCTTGCACAGGCCACGTGGTAGGCGAGAAACTGCAGGGGAATCACGTGAAGAATCGGCGATAGCGGACCGGCATGATCCCCAAGCGTGATGACATGAACGCCATCGGCGGGCATGAGGCCAGAGCCTTTATCGGCAATGATGTAGAGCTCCCCACCGCGGGCCCGGACCTCCTGAAGATTGCTTTTGAGCTTTTCGGTGAGCTGATCATTGGGGGCAACCGCGATCACCGGCATTTGCGCATCTACCAGGGCGAGCGGCCCATGTTTAAGCTCTCCGGCGGCGTAGGCCTCGGCATGGATATAGCTGATCTCTTTGAGTTTGAGCGCACCTTCCATGGCGATCGGATAGTGAATTCCCCTGCCCAGAAATAGGGCATGCTGTTTATCGACGAATCGGCCTGCCCAGGCCTTGAACTCTTGTTCTGCAGTCAGAATCTGCATCATCGCTGAGGGCAGGTGCCGGAGTGCAAGCAGGGCATCATGCTCCTCGGATTCAGAGAGATAACCGCGGGATTTCGCAAGCACCAGGGTAAGCAGAAACAGCGCCACTAATTGGGTGGTGAATGCCTTGGTCGAGGCGACACCGATCTCCGGACCCGCCCGGGTCAGAAACCGTAGGCCACAAACCCGCATCAAGGATGATTCAGGCACATTGCAGATCGCCAGGCTGGCCATCGCCCCGTTTTTGTTGGCGAAGTTCAGGGCAGCAAGTGTGTCAGCGGTCTCTCCCGACTGGGAAATGGCGACCACCAGGGTATTGGGCTGCATCACAGCGTCGCGATAGCGATACTCGCTGGCGATTTCAATCGAAACGGGAATCTGGGCGATAGACTCCATCCAGTAGCGGGCCACCAGTCCGGCATGAAAGCTGGTGCCGCAGGCAAGAATCAGCACATGACGGACATGGCCGAGCTGCTCATGGGCCTGGGGACCAAATAGGCCTGGCGATAACGACCGTGCGCCAGCGACCTCTTCGAGTGTGGCGGCAACCGCGCCAGGCTGCTCAAGAATTTCTTTGTGCATGTAGTGGGCATGTGGCCCAAGCTCGACATCTTCAGCGGACAGAGTGCTGATCACGGCTGCCCGCTGAACAGGTTCTCCATGAACATCCCAGATCTGCACTTGTGCGGGCTGCAGTTCGACCAGATCTCCATCTTCCAGATAAATGATCTGTCGGGTGACCTGCAGCAGCGCCGATGTATCCGATGCAAGAAATCGTTGCGACCGGGCAGCATCCTCGGGCACACCGAGCAGCAGCGGCGCACCCTGTCGGGCGCCACACATGATGTTCGGATCCCGGCTGCTGATGACCGCGATTGCAAATGCACCTTCGAGATACTGACGGGCCTGATGAACCGCCTCGCGCAGGCCGGGCGCAGTCCGACGGCAGTCGTGAATAAGGTGGGCGATGACCTCGGTATCGGTCTCCGAGGTAAACCGATAACCTTTGCCGGTGAGCATGCTGCGCAGCGATTCGTGATTCTCGATGATGCCGTTATGTACAACGCAGACGCTAAATCCATGGCCTTCTGAGAGATGTGGATGGGCATTATCGGCGGTCACGCCGCCATGGGTCGCCCAGCGCGTGTGGGCAATGCCCATCGATGCGGCCATGCCTGCTGACTGCTGCTCTAATTCGGCGACCCGGCCGACCGCACGGTGCCGACGGATGTCTGATCCGGAAACAACAGCCAGTCCGGCCGAGTCATATCCGCGATATTCGAGTTTTTTTAGTCCCTCGATGAGAACAGGAACGATGTTGATCGATGACCCAGGAACGGCGACTGCGCCGACAATGCCACACACGGAATTAGTGTTCCTTTTTCTGGGGCCGTCGATACCCCTTGATCGAGACCTGTTGGGCCCGTGACAGCGTGAGCTGGTGGGCGGGCGCATCTGCTGTGAGTGTTGTTCCGGCGCCCAGGGTGGCGCCTTTGCCAACAGTCACAGGGGCGACCAGCTGCGTATCGGAGCCGATGAATACATCGTCTTCAATGATCGTGCGATGTTTCTCCGCCCCGTCGTAGTTACAGGTAATGGTGCCCGCACCGACATTGACGCGGCTTCCAATCGTGGCGTCACCCAGATAGGCCAGGTGATTGGCCTTGGATCTTGGACCGAGGCTGCTGTTTTTGATTTCGACAAAATTACCCACATGCACGCCTTCGGCAATCGCTGTGCCGGGACGAAGCCGGGCATAGGGACCGATGACGGCACTGGGCCCGATTTCTGCGCCATCAATATGGCTAAATGCCTCGATGATGCTGCCCGCGCCGATGCGCGCATTGCGAATAACGCAGTGTGGACCGATCGTTACGCCTTGATCAATCTGAACTTCTCCCTCAAAGAGGCAGCCCGCATGGATCGAGACATCTGCGGCGCAGTCTAAGCTGCCAAGGACATCGATCCGGTCGGGATCTTGCAGTCGCACGCCGGCCTGCATCAGCACATCGGCAATCTGGCGCTGATAGAGCCGTTCAATGCGGGCCCGCTCCTGCTGGCTATTCACGCCAAAGGTTTCCTCAATGTGTCCGGGGGCAACAGAGGTAATCGGCATGCCCTCTGCGACAGATTTGCCAATGATGTCGGTGAGATAGAACTCTCCCTGGGCATTGTGATTGTCGAGTGCGCCTACCCATCTGCACAGCGCTTGTGTAGGGGCGGCCATGAATCCGGTATTGATCTCTTGAATACTGCGAAGCGCATCATCTGCATCCTTCTCTTCCACAATACGAAGGATCTGGCCCTGCGGATCGCGAACGATGCGGCCATAGCCTTTCGGCTGGTCAAAGCGGGCGGTCAGCAGTGTGATGCCGTGATGTGTCTGTACGCCCTGAACAAGCGCAAGCAACGTGGCAGCGCGAATCAAGGGCACATCTCCGTAGAGCACCAGGGTCGGACAGTCTTGATCCAATAACGGGAGTGTCTGTGCCACCGCATGGCCCGTGCCCAGCGGCGGATCCTGAATCACCCAGTGCATGATCGATTGCAATGCAGGTGTCAGCCCGGCTTCAATCGTCTGGCGTACCTGATCGGCACCATGGCCAATCACCACAATTATTTTTTTTGGCTCTAGAGACTGCGCCGTGTGAAGAACATGGCTCAGCATCGGACGGCCACCAATGGGATGCAGGACCTTGGGCAGTCCGGAGCGCATCCGGGTGCCCTTGCCTGCTGCCAGAATGACGACGTTCATATATGCCGTGGGTCTCCACCGTGGCCGTGGCCTCGGTTGGGCGCAATAAGAGAGCCAATGACCATGCCGATCGCACTGGCCACGAGGCCCACAAGCTGAGGCTCGACCGGCTCTTCGATGCCAAGAAATTCCAGCATTAGCCAGACCGCAAGGCCTGCCGTAATTGACAGGCCCGCCCCAAGATTGCTCGCCTTCTTCCAAAACAGGCCGGCGGCAAGCGGAACGAATGCACCGGCCAGCGTGATCCGATAGGCGTGTTCGACCATGCTGTGAATACTCTCGTCGGTCATGATGGCGTAAAACGTCACAATCACCGCAAACGTAAATACAGTAGCGCGCAGAGACCAGAGAAACTGCTGATCGGTCATGCGTGGGGCAAAGCCCTTGAGAATATTTTCTGCAAAGGTCACCGATGGGGCGAGCAGAGTTCCGGAGGCGGTGCTCATGATCACGGAGAGCAGGGCACCAAAAAAGATGACCTGCATCGTGAAGGGCATGTGATTCATGATCAGGCTTGGCAGAATCATCTGGGAATCATCATGAAGAAATTTCTTGACCATCTCAGGGTCAATCATGGTCGCGGTGTAGGCAAGAAAGAGCGGCACTGCTGCGAAAAAGAAATAACTGATGCCGCCTAGCGTGGTGCCCCAGACTGCCACAGTCTGGTTTTTCGATGAGTTCACACGCTGAAATACATCCTGCTGGGGAATCGAGCCGAGGGCCATGGTGGTGAGCGCGGCTACCCAGCCGAGCAGATCGATCGGATCGAGTGTCGGCAGCCATTCAAATTTTCCCTCTGCCGATGCCTTGGCCAGCACCTGGCTGAATCCACCGGCCTGATCGGCGGCGTGCTGTGTGACCAGCAGCAGACCAATCACGATCACGATCATCTGAACAAATGTAGTGAGCGCCACCGACCACATGCCACCGAACAGGGTATAGATCAGGACAACCCCAGAACCGATCAGCATGCCCTGGGTCTGCGAGATCAGGCCATCGGAGAGGACATTAAAGACCAGCCCCAGCGCAGTGATCTGCGCGGAGACCCAGCCCAGGTAGGACACCACAATACAGATGGAAAGAATAAGCTCTGTCTGACGGTTATAACGAATACGAAAATAGTCACCGAGCGTCATCAGGTTCATGCGGTAAAGCGGCCGTGCAAAGATCAGTCCAAATAGCACCAGGCACAGCGAGGCACCGAGCGGATCAGAGATCAGGCCGCGCGCACCCTCTTCAAGAAACGTGGCGGAAATTCCCAGCACAGTCTCCGCACCAAACCAGGTTGCGAAGACCATGGCGAGCACCACCACCATAGGGAGATTGCGGCCGGCGGTGACATAGTCGCGGGCGTTGTGAACCTTAGTGGCGCCATACAGCCCGATGGCAATTGAGATGACTAGGTAAGCGATGACCAGACTGAGCAGCATGGACACGACCTCCTTTTGGCCGGGATGAAGGGTGGGGCAGACAGAGCAGTCCCGATTATAGGAGGGGCGTTGTCGGGATTTCGTTTAGGGATATAGCGGGGTTGCACCGAGCCCCAGCCCGAGCACCGCGAGCACTGCAAGCAGCAGGCCGGCGAGAATCCAGACGGACCGGCGCAGTCGCTGCTGTTCGGCAGCCAGCGTTCGAAGCTGGGCCTGGAGCGCACCATGATCGTCATGGGCTGCCTGCTGAAGGGCCTGATGCACCAGCCGGGGCAGCTGGGGCAGGGTCTGCGCCCAGCGTTCAGATTCTTTTTGCAGGGCCTTTCTCAGGGCGCGAAAGCCGATCTGCTCCTGCATCCATCGCTCGAGAAACGGCATGGCCGTTTTCCAGAGGTCCAGATCCGGATCGAGCTGGCGGCCGAGGCCCTCGACATTGAGCAGGGTCTTTTGCAGCAGGGTCAGCTGCGGCTGAATCACCACGTTAAATCGCCGTGAGACCTGAAAGAGCCGCACCAGGACCTGGCCAAGTGAGATTTCTTTTAGTGGCCGATCGAAATAAGGTTCGCAGACACCGCGAATGGCGATCTCAAGCGCATCAATTCGGGTCTCGGCCGGAACCCATCCAGACTCAACATGCAGCTCGGCAACACGACGGTAGTCGCGACGGAAGAAGGCCAGAAAGTTGTACGCGAGATAATTTTTATCGACATCGGAGAGCGTTCCCATAATGCCGAAATCCAGGGCGATATATTTTCCAAAATGGGGTCCGCGATCGGACACCAGGATGTTGCCCGGATGCATATCGGCATGAAAATATCCATCCCGAAACACCTGGGTGAAAAAGATCTCTACGCCATGCCGTGATAGCTGCTTAAGATCAATGCCTTTTGCTTTGAGTTCTTCAAATCGATTGATTGGAATGCCATAGATGCGCTCCATCACGATGACATCAGACCGGCACAGATCCCAGACCATCTCGGGGACCTTGAGCAGGCCGGAGTCTACGAAATTTCTCCGCAGCTGGCTGGCATTGGCCGCCTCTCGAACGAGGTCGAGCTCGTCATGAAGATAGCCATCAAACTCTTGGACATTTTCTACGGGCTTGAGCCTGCGGCCATCGCTGGAGAACCGGGCCACAAAACGCGCCATCAGCTTAAGCCAGGCCAGATCCTGCTCAATGATGTTGAGCATGCCGGGCCGCAATACCTTGATGGCCACCTCACGGCCGTCGATTAGCCGGCCCAGATGCACCTGGGCGATAGAAGCACTTGCGATGGGTGTTCGATCGAACTCAGAGAAAATTTCCGATATGGGCCTGCCCAATGAGCGCTCGATGGTGGCGACCGCGAGGCCAGAATCAAATGGTGGTACTTGATCCTGAAGCTTTGCGAGTTCATCGGCGATGTCTTCAGGCAGTACATCACGCCGCGTAGATAACACCTGGCCGAATTTCACAAAGATCGGCCCCAGATGCTCCAAGGCCATCCGCAGACGGACGCCACGGGCCGTCGAGATGGAGCGGCCAATTCTGGATAGTTTCAATACGGCGGTGAGCAGCCGTGAGTCAAAGGTCCGGGCGGCACCATCCAGTGCAAGCTGGTCAAGGCCAAATCGCAGACAGACACGCAGAATGGTCAGAAGCCGAAACAAAGATCGCATCAGTGGTGTGCCTAGTTCGGATCAAACGCCCGATCGCCATCGGGATGGGGCACAAAATCAGGCCGAATATTTTTGAAGTCGTGCTGCTTCGGATCCAGCAGATGGGACGGCCGAATATTGCCGAGCGCCTGAAAGATTGAGGCCGCACGCCCCGGATAGCGCCGCTCCCAGTCATGAAGCATCTGTTTGATCTGCTGACGCTGAAGATTTTCCTGCGATCCGCAGAGATCACAGGGAATAATCGGAAATTCTTGAAGCTCTGCCCAGCGTGCGAGATCGGTCTCTTCACAGTAGGCCAGCGGCCGGATGACCACATGCCGTCCGTCATCAGAAACAAGTTTCGGGGGCATCGATTTCAGACTGCCACCGAAAAATAGGTTCAGAAAAAACGTCTGCACAATATCATCACGATGATGCCCCAGGGCAATCTTGGTGGCCTTCAGTTCGGTTGCCACGCGATACAGTATGCCGCGCCGTAGCCGTGAGCACAGCGAACACATCGTCTTGCCCTCGGGGATCAGCCGCTTCACGATGGCATGGGTGTCTTGGGTTTCAATATGAAACGGAACCCCACGCCCCTGCAGATAACGGGGCAGGGTGTCTTTTGGAAAGCCTGGATGGCCCTGATCGAGATTGACCGCCACAATTTCGAAATCAATGGGGGCGCGGGACTGAAGGCCCAGCAGAATATCCAGCATGCCGTAGCTGTCTTTGCCGCCCGACATGCAGACCATCACGCGGTCGCCCTGCTCGATCATATTGAAATCAATGATCGCCTCGCCCGCCAGGCGATGCAGACGTTTTGAGAGTTTGTTGGCCTCGAAGGCCTCTTTGTCATGATGCCCCATGGTTATGCGCCCCAGCGAAAGACTTCCACGCCGACCGTTTTGCAGTCTGGATAGACATCTGGCTTTTGGCTTTCGACCCGTACGGCGCGAACACCGGGCTGGCCCAGACAGAGTGCACAGATCTGATCGATCAAGGTTTCTTGCAAATTAAAATGCCGCGACTGTGCGAGCGATTCAATACCGTGACGTAAAAAATCATAGTCCAGCACATCATCAACCTGATCGTTAGAGGATGTGCTCGCACTGATGGGCACAAACAAATCTACGCTGATGAGAATGCGTTGGGCCGTTTTTTTCTCGAAGTCGTGAAAGCCAATCGATGCAGATACCGCAAAGTCTTGCAGAAAAATGCGTCGGCAGTCGGTCAGTCGGGGGTCAAGGAGCATCATGATCGGATCATCATCATGACATCACGCGGATGGGCAGCCAGGTGCTGGCCTCCGTCGACCAGGAGCATGGTGCCGGTCACGGCACGTGCCCGAGACAGCCAGACGACCGCATCCGCAATTTCTTTTGGCCGGCTGGAGGCCCCCAGAGGTGTCATCTGATGGGCCTGCTGAAACTCGGCCTCGGTCTGGTCGGCCGATGGCAGGGTGATACCGGGCGCGACTGCCACCACGCGCAGCACTGGCGCCAGCGCGCTCGCGCACAGTCGGGTCGCCTCCAGAAGCGCCGCCTTCGATAGGGTGTAAGAGAAAAAATCAGGATTCGGATTGGCCAGCTTCTGATCCAGCAGGTGAATCACCACGCCGATGGGGTCGGCGCCTTTTTGATGCATCGGTGCCAGTGCATCATGCAGGCATCGCGTCAGAATCACCGGCGTGACGAGATTGGCCTGAAAATGCCGGCTGAGGGATTCGGCCCGCACGTGCTCAGGCCGATCAAACTCGAACTCTGAGGCGTTATTCACGACACACGACAGCGCAGGAAATGCACGATGCGCCCGCTCAAAAAGATCGCAGACCGCAGCCTCGCTCTCCAGATCTGACTGAAAACATTTTGCCTGTCGGCCAGGCTGACTGAGTTCACCGGCCAGCGCCTGCGCCGGCCCTGCTGATTGGCGGTAGTGAATGGCGATATCCCAGCCGGCCTCGGACATGGCCTTCGCAATTTCGCGTCCGATCCGTGCGCCTGCTCCAGTGATCAGGCAGGCGGGCCTCACGCCCGGATGCGGCGCGGCCTCTGAAGACGATGGGTGCGAGGTCTGCATGGGCTGAAGTTTAGCTTTGATAACCTCGGCCTCATGAAAGCGCTCAAATCCCGGATTCTCGACCAGATTCAACAGGCAGGTGGATGGATCGGTTTTGATGAATTTATGCAGGCCGCCCTCTATACCCCTGGGCTGGGTTATTACGGCGGCGGCGGCGTGCCATTTTCCGATCCGCAGGCGGTCGGCCGAGGCGACTTTGTGACATCCCCCATGCTGGGACCGTGGATGGCGGATGCGATCTGGTCATGGGCCCAGCCGCTGTCTGTGCCGAGTACAGGCCTGGGCGGGCAGCCGGGCCGGCTCAGGATTAGAGAGTTTGGCGGCGGCCGGGGGGATCTTGCAGCGGAATTACTGCGACGGACCCCTGCGGGTGCCATCGATTTCGAAATGCTCGAGACCAGCGCTGATCTGCAGCAGATGCAGCGTGAACGGACCCATGGGCTTGGCGCCATTCGATGGGCCCGACAGCTCGAGCCAGGATTTCAGGGCCTGGTCATTGCCAATGAGGTGCTGGATGCGATGCCTGTGAAGTGCTTTGAATGGATGGGTCCCGAAGGGGTAAGGGAATGGGGGGTAGCGCTTGCAGACGCACACCGTGCAGCCGATGACGGGCATGAATTTCTCTGGGCGGCCCAGCCTGCAGGCCATCTGCTTGCCGATGCGGTGGCGGCCCGTGCAGCAGCCGCGGCAGCACGCGGACAGGCCTGGGATCGCGGCTACCGGGGCGAATGGAGTCCATGGTTTGGCCCCTGGCTGCAGTCCTTATTTGAGTCGATGGATGTTGGCGCGGTGCTGCTGATTGACTATGGATTTGCCCGGCCTGAGCTGGACCATCCTGGCCGTTGTGACGGCACCATCTGCGCCCATTATCAACATCGACGCATCGATGCGCGCGAGGAACTGTTAAGGCGTATCGGCCTACAGGACCTAACGGCCCATGTGGATTTCACGGAGGTGGCACAGCAGGCCCGTTCGGTGGGATTTGATGTGAGTGGCTTTGTAACCCAGGCGCGTTTTCTAATTAATTCGGGCCTCTTGCACAGGGCGCAGCCAGTCATCGAGCGCACAACAGATCCTGCCGACAGAGCCAGGCTGCTTCATCAGTTACAGATGCTGGTCTCCGAGTCCGAGATGGGCGAAGTATTTAAAGTGTTACTGCTGACAAAGGGGCTGGAAACCCAATCCCTTGCCGCACTTACAGATCCCGCATTTGCATCGGGCGATCGATTGGCCTCGCTTTTTTCAGACCAATGAGCTGAGCTCAGGGTGTGAGTGCAGCACGGACAGCCGGCCAGCCGTTGCGCCATCGGCAGCCGACTGCCCCGATAGCCGGGCATGTTCAACCGCCTTGGCAATCATCTCGTGTGCTGCGGGTGTGTTCAAGAGTGCGGCAGCGGAGCGTAAAAACGAGATCCGATCTGCTGGCAGCGCATCGGCAAATTGAAGGGCATCAAGCAGCAATGCAAACCGTTCGGGCCGCCGTTGTACATCAGTCTGCATTAGCCACTCCAGTAGGGCTGTAATGCCGTTAGCGTTTTTTGGCGTGGCCAATTCGGCCAGCTCGTTCGGCTGTGACGATGGGCGTGTCAGCAGTCCGGCAAGTTCATGGCAGGGCCGGGGCACCTTAAATATAGACTCAGGAATTGGGCGTTGGCCTCCTGAATTGCGCATCAGGAGTCCATACCGAATCTCAAGCGGTGCGGACGCGTTAGCGGCCCGATCCAGCTGTGTCCGCATCACCAACGAGACCTGCGGCATCTGCGGGCTGAATTCAGACCATGCACCTGTCTCCTCGAGCACATCGATCATGCGTGATGGGCGCGCCTCCATCAGGCCCTGCGCGATTTCTTGCCAGACCCGTTCGGCCACGAGGGCGCGTGTTTCTCCTGAGGCCACGATGTCTTTGCATAGAAGCAGTGTCTCAGGAGCGATAGAAAACCCTGGCCATCGCGCGGCAAAGCGAGACAGTCGAAGCAGCCGCACCGGATCCTCAGAAAAAGCCGCACCGATATGCCGTAAGACATGGCCCTGTAAATCTTTTAATCCACCATGAGGATCCACCAACTGGCCATCTCTGCCCAGGGCGATCGCATTAACCGTGAGATCCCGACGCATCAGATCTTCCTCGAGGCTCACAGAGGGATCAGCGTGAAATGCAAATCCTTTGTAGCCCGCGGCGGTCTTGCGCTCTGTTCGCGCCAAGGCAAATTCCTCGTGATGGATGGGATGCAAGAAGACGGGAAAGTCTTTGCCGACGGGTATAAATCCAGCGGCCACCATCTGAGCAACCGAAGCACCGACGACCACAAAATCCCGATCGCCCGCCGCGTATCCCATCAGGGCATCGCGAACCGCACCACCCACGCAGAAGATCTGAACCGACTGCGGGAGTTTTTCTAGTATCGGATCCGCCCGATGAAGCGACTCGATGAGCGGCCGCAAATCTTGCTGGCCGTCCACCGACAAGGGTGCGTGCGGATTAGGTTTTTGCACGTCGTTCGGCAAGCCTTGCACGAGGCGTTTCTTGGCCAAGCGTGGTGGGTGCGACGGCGTGAATCGATTGCGGATGTGCGATGCCAAGATCGGCCGACATGGGCGCACTTCCGACGTTTGGAACACTTGCGGATGCGAGGTTATCGCGCGATAGCAGCGGCTTTCCCGGAAGATTTTCCATAATCCATGCCTGCACCCATGCAGCGCCATCGGGCAGAGGAATAATCGGCCGCGGGCAGCCTGCATACACGCCTGCCCAGTGCACCAGTTCATACAAGGTGAGCACCTCGGGGCCGACACACTCGTAGTGTTTGCCGATGGTGGCGGGATTTTCTAGACAATTGGCAATCGCTGCAGCAAGGTCGGTGACCGCGATCGGCTGAAATCGTGCATGGGGCGTGGCCAGGGGAATAACGGGCAGCACCTTTTGCATGCGGGCAAAAAGATTCAGGAACTGATCCTCTGCGCCAAAGACGACGGATGGCCGAATGATGGTCAGATCAAGGGATTGATTGGCCCGCAGGGCCGCCTCACCGGCGGCCTTCGAACGAAGGTACATGGACGGCGCCTGGTCGGCAGCCCCCAGGGCGCTGATATGAATAAGGCGGCTGATTTTTCTGCGATTCATGCAGCGGGCAATGCGCGCGGGAAGCTTGACATGGGCAGCGTCAAAATCAGGCCCCCATGGCCGACCGGTCTTGCTGTGGAGCACGCCGACTAAATTCACCACCGCATCGGCGTTATCGAGCGCCTCATAGAGCGCAGCCTCGTCGTTGGGGTTGGCCTGAACAATTTGGATTCGCGGCAGCGGCCAGAGATCCCGTGCCTGCTCACGCCGACGGGTGATGATGCGCACCGACTTATTGCGAGAGATGAGCGTAGCGGCCAGCGCCCGGCCGATGAATCCCGACCCTCCGACAATCACTACATCTGCATGCATCAACGGCATAACACTTCTCCCAACAGAAAATGATTTCGCCTATGCCCTTAAGAGGATTCCCCGGGCGCGACTTCACCAAGAAGCCGTCGAAGCGAAGGTACTGCACCGCCATTATGAACGGCGTGGTAGAGCACCGCGTTGGCCAGCACCCGTTTGACGTAATCCCGGGTTTCAGGAAAGGGGATCGATTCTGCAAACGCCGCACCATCAACCCGTTTGGGCAGGGCCGCACGCCAGCTTACCGCCCGAGAGGGGCCGGCGTTATAGGCGGCTGAAGCCAGCAGCGCCGAGCCACCGAAGCGATCCTGAAGCTGCCGCATATAGGCCGTCCCAAGTTTTACATTCAGGTCAACATCGGTCAGGGATAGGTGCCGTGCATTGCCCAGCCCCGCCTCCTTGGCAAGCATTTTTCCGGTAGCCGGCATGATCTGCATCAGTCCGGCTGCACCGACCGGGGATTTGATGTCGGCAATAAAGCGCGACTCCTGACGAATGAGTCCGAGCACCCACCATGGATCAAGCGATTTCTGTTTTGCTGCTGACATCACTTTATCTTTGAAGGGCGTGGGATACCGTAACGTAAAGTCGTGCTCCTGCTGTGTGCGGTCCGCAGCCGCAATCATGCGGTCATATAGCCCTGCTTTTTTTGCATGTTCGGCGGCACGAATTAAATCCGCGTCACTACGGTGTCGCATGGCCGCTGACCACTCCACGACGGCCTCTGCCCGCATGCCGGCCCGCACCAGCATGTAGCTGCGTTGAACAGCCGGATCACGATCGAGCCGCCTCTGATCGTCAGCACTGAGAACAATCTCAGGACGTGCAGGAAGTTGTACCGTGCTGCCCAGCTGCTCCTGTGCGAGCAGGCCATAGAAACCAAAGTCATCTCGCAGATCCCGCAGCACGTCTTGAGCCTGTTCTCGCTGATGCGTCTCCATCAACGCAATGGCGCGCCAGTACTGCCATGTTGGTTCGAGCCGCGTCGAAGGACGCATGGCGGCGATAATTTCAAGCAGCTTCGGCCAGGCGGATCGACGAATTGCCTCGCGGCCTGCTGCCGCAAGGGCATCGTCGGGCTGCGACCGCAGGCTCGCCCAGCCTTCTTGCATCATCGGCCATGCGTTTGCATGACTGCGCCGCCAGATCGCCGCACCAACGGCAAACGCACCATATTCCGCCTGCTCATGGCTCAGATCTTTTTTATGTTTTAAATACAACGGCAGCGACGACAGGCTATCCACACGTGAGACCTTCAGCACCTGGCCCAGCAGGGCCTCGGTCTTAAAAGGATCCGGCCCCCGACCGCCTGTCTCGTGGGCCTTGGCATGGTCCCGTAGAATATCCATCATGCGATGGTGGCCTGCATCGCTGCCAGACTGGGCAGCCCAGCGGGCGCGCTGCCGCAGGTAGCCAAGGGCGACCTGCTCGGATTTCGCGAGATCGGCGATCAGCGCCAGGCATGCATCAAGCGTCTCTTGGCCGACCGCTAGTACCGCAAATTCGCCTTTACCGGAGGTTCTCTCTGCGCTCGACAGGCCGAGCTTGGCCCGGGCGCATTGGATATTCGGGCTGCTGATCTGGCCGGGCAGTTCATCCAGCGCTACAGCCGCATCGGACCAGAGATTCTTGGTCGCCAGCGCGGCGATCCAATCACGCTGGGCATGCTCACGCAGCGGATGATGGGGGTGCCGCGCCAGAAAGGCCAAGACATTGCTGCGAATGGTCTTGGCATCTGAACTTGGGATTCCAATCAATAGTTTGAGGCGCCAGTAATCAGGCCACGCCGAGAGAGGATGGCCCTGACTTTTGGCCAACAGCCGATCGAGTTCTCCGAGTTTTCCTTTTGAGAACGCATCCTTGGCCTGCTGAATGATCGCCGTGGATGTGCTGTGATCAGAAGGAGCGTTCTTCGCAATCGCGGGCAGATGGCCGAGCAGCAGCAGCGCGACCATGGCCACGCAACAAAACAAAGGGCTTCCCCTAGTGAAATGAATCGGCTGAATGTAATTCACAGAGAGTAAATTTAACCCCGAAATGTCGAGAATCCTATCCATGCAGAAAGACCCATTGCGCAGACGGCTTTTAGAGCAGCGTGAACGGTTGTCACAAGACCAGCGCCGCGCCGCTGAAAAGGCCATTGCGGACACCTTGTCGGCCAAGGCCGTTACCCAAGGATGGTCTCGAATCGCGGTGTTTCTGCCGTGGCGTGGCGAACCGGACCTGATGTCCATGTGGAAGGCCTGGCACGCCCGTGGCATGTTGCTGGCCCTGCCGGTGGTCGTAAGCCGTGATGCGCCACTGGTGATGCAGCTCTGGCAGCCGGGTGCATCCCTGATCCGTGATGCGATGGGCCTGCAGGTTCCGGCGGAATCTCAGACGCTGCGCTGTGATACCTGGCTGGTACCGTGCGTGGGAATTGATGCCCAAGGGGGCCGTCTGGGTGCGGGCAAAGGTTTTTATGACCGAACCATCGCGGTGACACCGCGTCCCTGGCCCAGGCTTATTGGCATCTGCTTTGATCATGCCCTGCATGATGAAGCGGTTTCTGAATCCCATGACCTGCAGCTCGATGCCTGCGTCACGGAATCAGGGTGGCGAGACTTCAAGCCCCGATCAGCTTGAGTCCGCGCAGAATTGCCAGCGTCGGCTCTGCCCGGTTCATGGTGTAGAAGTGCAGACCCGGTACCCCGGCGGTCAGCAGCTGATCGCAGAGATCGGTAATCACCTCCTGACCGAAGGCGGTAATCGAGGCAACATCATCGCCGTATCCGGCCAGCCGCTGACGGATCCAACGCGGAATTTCTGCACCACAGGCGTCTGAGAATCGTGCCAGTTGTGAAAAGTTAGTAATTGGCATGATGCCCGGAACAATCGGCACATCGATGCCCAGCGCAAATGCATCGTCCACAAATCGGAAGTACGCATCCGAGTTAAAGAAATACTGGGTGATCGCACCATCGGCGCCGGCCTGAATTTTTTCTGCAAAAAATCTCAGATCGTCTTGCGCGCTTCTGGCCTGCGGATGAATCTCGGGATAGGCCGCGACCTCGATGTGAAAGCTATTCTGATATCGGGCGCGGATAAATCGGACCAGATCGACGGCATGCTGAAACTCGCCGCCCTGGCCATAGCCGGACGGCAGGTCACCACGCAGGGCGACCAGCCGGGCAATCTTCATCTCGGCATATAACGACAGCAGCTCCTCCATCTGTTCGGTGCTCGCACCGATGCATGAGATGTGGGGCGCTACCGACGGAAATACCGACAGCATCTGGCCAACGGAATCCAGCGAACCTTCTCGGGTGGATCCGCCTGCGCCATAGGTGACAGAAACATAGTCGGGCGCCACGCAAGTGAGCGCCTGGGCAGTCGTCTGCAGTCGATCCCGGGCCTCAAGTGTTTTCGGTGGGAAAAACTCGAGGCTCAGGCTGGGCCGGTTTGCCATGAATCAGTAGCGATAGGTGTCGGGCTTATAAGGGCCTTCGACAGGCACGCCGATGTAACGGGCCTGGTCATCACTGAGCTCGGTGAGCTGGGCACCAAGTTTTTTCAGCTGCAGACGGGCAACCTTTTCATCGAGATGCTTTGGCAGCACATAGACCTTGCCGCTCTCGTAGTAGTCCTTGTGTGTAAAGAGCTCAAGCTGCGCGATCACCTGGTTGGCAAACGATGAGCTCATCACATAGCTCGGGTGGCCTGTGCCACAGCCGAGATTGACCAGACGGCCCTTGGCCAGAAGAATCACCCGCTTGCCATCGGGGAAGATTACATGGTCGACCTGCGGCTTGATCTCTTCCCATTTGCACTGGGCGAGCGATGCGACATCGATCTCATTGTCAAAGTGGCCAATATTGCAGACGATGGCCTGGTCCTTCATCTTCGCCATGTGATGATAGGTAATCACATTCTTGTTGCCGGTCGCAGTCACAAAAATGTCTGCCTGCTCTGCGGCGTATTCCATGGTGACCACGCGATAGCCTTCCATTGCGGCCTGAAGTGCACAGATGGGATCGACCTCGGTGATCCATACCTGGGCAGATAGCGCACGCAGGGCCTGCGCAGAGCCCTTGCCCACATCTCCGTATCCGCAGACCACGGCAACCTTACCGGCGATCATCACGTCGGTCGCGCGCTTGATGGCATCCACCAGGGATTCACGGCAGCCGTAGAGGTTGTCGAACTTACTCTTGGTGACGGAGTCATTGACGTTAATGGCGCGAAATGCGAGCGTGCCTTTGGCTGACATTTCCTTCAGACGATGCACGCCGGTCGTGGTCTCTTCGGTGACACCGATCACGGCCTTCAGGTTGCGCTCATAAAAACCTGGATCTTTTGCCAACTGAAGCTTGATGGCATTAAAGAGGCAGACCTCTTCTTCGCTCTTGGGATTGGAAAGAACCGAAGGGTCCTTTGCCGCCTCAGTGCCGAGATGCAGCAGCAGTGTGGCATCGCCGCCGTCATCCAGGATCATGTTTGAGGGCTTGCCATCAGGCCAATTAAAGATCTGATGGGTGTAGTCCCAGTACTCCTCGAGGGTTTCGCCTTTGTAGGCATAGACCGCAACGCCGCTGGCTGCAATTGCAGCCGCTGCATGATCTTGTGTTGAAAAAATATTGCACGAGGCCCAACGGACTTCAGCGCCAAGGTCGACCAGGGTCTCGATGAGCACCGCCGTCTGAATCGTCATGTGCAGCGAGCCGGTAATGCGGGCACCCTTTAACGGTTTTTTTGCGGCGTATTCCTCGCGGATCGCCATCAGGCCGGGCATTTCGGTCTCTGCGATCTTGATTTCTTTGCGGCCCCAGTCGGCCAGGGAGAGATCGGCAACCTTGAAGTCGGGCTGGCCGTTGGCAGTAACAGGTTTCAATACAGCGCTCATCTCGCGCTCCTTTCACAATGGTGTTGAAGGGTTTCGCGAGCGCCGTTCATACGGACCACCACCCAAGCCTGGGAGGGCCGATAGGCCCCCTCGCAGCGCTCCTTGAGCGGGGAAGCGAAGTGTAAATTAAACCGACTTGTTCGTCACCTCGATGAAGGCGGGGCCGTGGGGCGTTTTCTCGTCCCGGTCGCCGACTAAATCATCGGCTCCGACGCTCCTCAAAACCCCCACGCCCACCGCTCAGCGTGCTTACAAGCCGCAGGCTGCCTTCAGCGCTGCTGCCTTATCGGTGCGCTCCCAGCTGAACTCCGCATGCTCACGGCCGAAGTGCCCATAGGCCGCGGACTTTTCGTAAATCGGCCGCAGCAGATCCAGCATCTGCACGATGCCCTTGGGCCGCAGATCAAACACTTCTTGCACGGCCTGGGCGATTTTTTCATCCGAGACCACACCGGTGCCCTCTGTGGTGACCATCACCGATGTGGGCCGGGCAACGCCGATCGCATAGCTGACCTGAATCAATGCCTTCTTTGCCAGTCCTGCAGCAACAATATTTTTCGCGACGTAGCGGCCTGCATAGGCAGCCGAGCGGTCGACCTTTGAGGGATCCTTGCCGGAGAAGGCTCCACCGCCATGGGGGGCGGCACCCCCGTAGGTATCGACAATAATTTTTCGTCCCGTCAGGCCGCAGTCGCCCTGCGGACCACCGATCACAAAACGTCCGGTGGGATTGACCAGGTAATTGATATTGCCTTTGATTAATTCTTTCGGCAGCACCGGCTTGATGATCTCTTCAATCACCGCCTCGCGCAGCTTTTCCAGTCCGATATCCGGCGCATGCTGGGTGGAGAGCACAACGGTATCAATGCTGTCGGGCTTGCCATCAACATAGCGCAGTGTGATCTGGCTTTTTGCATCGGGCCGCAGCCATGTCAGCCGTCCGTCACGCCGCAGCATGGACTGGCGCTCCACCAGACGGTGCGCGTAGTAAATCGGGGCGGGCATCAACACCGGGGTCTCATCACAGGCATACCCAAACATCAGGCCTTGGTCGCCTGCGCCCTGATCGAGATTATTGTCGTGGGCCTTGTCGACCCCCTGGGCGATGTCAGGACTCTGCTTGTCATAGGCCACCAGCACTGCGCAGCCTTTGTAGTCGATGCCGAATTCCGTGTTGTCGTAGCCGATGCGCTTGAGCGTATTACGTGCAACCTGGATGTAATCCACATTGGCCTGGGTGGTGATCTCTCCGGCGAGTACAACCAGTCCGGTGTTGCACAGTGTCTCAGCGGCCACGCGTGAGCGTGGGTCCTGGGCCAAAATGGCATCCAAAATGGCATCCGAAATCTGATCGGCGACTTTATCGGGGTGGCCCTCAGAGACCGACTCTGAGGTGAAAAGAAAATTCTTGGACACAAAACCTCCTGGTGGATAAATCTCACAGCGCGGCGCTTCAGCGTTTTACACCCGGCTGTAAGTCAGAATCACAGGAGTCAGACGCTTTAGCGGTATTTGTTGGACAGCACGTACACTTCAGCGTGTCCATCGCCCCGCAAGTTGTGAATTAAATCGGCGATCCGGGAACTATAAAACAGATGATTGCGCTGTTCAAAATTCTGGCCCGCCTCCCTCTGGGGCTGGCAAGGCTGCTGGGCCTGATGCTGGGCTGGATGATCTGGGCCCTGTCAGCCCGTTATCGGGCCATGATGAATCGGGCCTGGGACCTGGCCATTCAAAGCGGCGGTCTGGCGTCAGGCGCCGGCCGGACAGATCCTGCCCGTCTGCGGTTTTTGAAACGTCAGGCCATCGGCCAGGCCGGGCTGATTGCCACTGAGCTGCCAAAGATCTGGTGCGATGACCGCGTGATGGGCCGTGCCAGCGTCGGCGGACTGCAGGAGGTGCTGAAGGCGCTGGATGCCGGCCGCGGCGCGATTTTATTGACCCCGCACCTGGGCGCTTTCGAGTTATCCCCCCGGGTGTTTAGCCAATATCGTCCCATCACGGTGCTGTATCGGCCCGCGCGACAGAAGCGGTTTCGTCAGCTGATGGAGGCGCTTCGGCCAAGGGCCAATCTGTTGACAGCGCCTGCCGATGCCTCGGGCGTGCGCGTGCTGTTGCGTGCACTTCGACAGGGACAGGCGATTGGCATGCTGCCGGATCAGGTGCCCGCCCAGGGCGAGGGACTATGGGCACCGTTTTTTGGCCAGCCCGCTTACACCATGGTGCTGCCGATTCGTCTGGCACAGAGCACCAATGCACCTATTTTCTGGGTGCTCACGGTGCGCACCAAGACAGGATGGCATCTGGAGTTTGAGCCATGGAATCCTGGCTTTTCGATCCGCGATGTCTCCGTAGAGCAGGCGGTGGCCGCAATGAATGCCGCTCTCGAGCAACAGATCGCGCGTGCGCCAGACCAGTATCTGTGGGCGTATAACCGCTACAAGGTGCCGCGCGGTGTGGCCCCAGCCCCGGAGACTGTAGGCCGATGACGCATGCACTGACCTGGCTGGGCCTATGGTGCTGCCGGCTGCTTGCATTTAGCCCGCGGGCAGTGCGCGTGATGGCCAGTCGCACCTTAGGTGCATTGGCCTATCGTGCGAGCCGACGTCGTCGGGAGATTGCCATGACCAATCTCAGGCTCTGTTTTCCCGGTGCATCCGAGGAGCGTCGCGCACAGATCGTGCGCGCCCATTTCGACTGCTATGCCCGCGCCTTTATCGAGCGGTTTCGGGTCTGGTTTGGAACAGAGAAAGATCTCCGTGATCTGGTCAGGCTAGAGGGGCTTGAACATCTCCACGCGACAGCGGGCCGGCCGGTGATCGTGCTGGCTCCCCATTTTCTTGGCCTCGATGCCGCAGGCCTGCGGTTTCAACTGGAGACGCGATTTGTATCGATGTATGCGAATCAATCAAACCCGGTGCTAAATCAATGGACGCTGAAGGGCCGCAGCCGATTCAATGATCCGGTCATATTGGCCAGGCAGCAGGGGATCATCTCGCTCGTGAAGTGGATGCGTCGGGGGCTGCCGGCATACTTTCTGCCGGATATGGATTTCGGCCCAAGGGATGCGATTTTCGTGCCTTTTTTTGGCGTTCCTGCGGCGACTGTCACCAGTGTGGTGCGACTGTCGCGATCCCTCGGTGCGGTCGTATTGCCTTTGGTCAGCACAATGACCCACGACGGCTATGTGGCCCGGTTCTATCCGGGATGGCAGCATGCGGCTGACGATTCAGCCGAGACCCTGGCCCAGGGCGTTGAACGCATGAATCGTTTTATCGAGGAACGGGTTCGCGAAGCACCCGAGCAGTACCTCTGGACCCATCGGCGTTTTAAGACACGGCCCCCCGGACTGCCATCGGTCTATGGATAATCGATGGCCATGAGGCTCGCGTTTACAAAAATGCAGGGCGCCGGCAATGATTTTGTGGTCATTGATGCGACCCGTACACCGATAGCGCTTTCACCGGCGCAATGGCGCCATTTGGCGGACCGGCGTTTTGGTGTTGGTGCAGATCAGATTCTCTTGGTCGAGCCTGCCGACGGCCCCGACGTTGATTTTGTCTATCGAATTTTTAATGCCGATGGCCATGAAGTGGAGCAGTGTGGCAATGGGGCGCGGTGTTTTGCCCGATTCGTGCGCGACAAGGGATTGTCAGAAAAGTCGGCCATTCGTGTGCGGACAAAGTCCGGTGTAATCGTGCCCACCATTCACGCCGACGGTACGGTCACAGTGGATATGGGGGCACCGCGCTTTCTTCCGGAAGATGTGGGCTTTGACAGCACAGGACTGCCCCATCGCCGCGATCAGCAGGCCGATCTCTGGCAGCTGCAGCCGCCCGAACACGCTGCCTTTTGGATCTGTGTTGTTTCAATGGGCAATCCCCATGCGGTGCAGTGGGTCGAGCGACTTGAGAACCATCCAGTTGAGCAGGTCGGCGCATGGTGTGAGTCCAATCCTCGATTTCGGCATCGGGTCAACGTCGGCTTTGTTCAGCAGCGCTCGTCAACCGAGATTGCCCTGCGGGTTTTTGAGCGGGGTGCCGGCGAGACCCTGGCCTGCGGCTCTGGCGCGTGCGCTGCGGTGGTGGCTGGTATTCGGCGTGGGCAGCTGGCTGCGGCGGCACCGATCGGGGTGGTCACCCGGGGCGGCCGGCTCACGATACAGTGGCCGGGCAGCGAGAAAGATCATGTCATGATGACCGGGCCTGCAGAGCCTGTTTTTGATGGAGTGATGGAACTGTGAATCAGAAAGAACCGACGTTAAATAATGATGGCGCACTGACTGCGCAGCAGGTGATGGAGTATCTGAAATCGCACCCTGATTTTTTTGATCAGGCGCCACATCTGCTGTCTGAAATTAATGTGCCCCATCCGCAGTCGGGCCAGGCCATTTCGCTGGTGGAGCGTCAGGCATCGGTACTGCGCGAGCGAATCAAATCCATGGAGCTAAAGCTCGCTGAGCTGCTGCGCCACGGCCAGGAAAATGACGCCATTTCCGCCTCGATGCAGCGTTGGGTGCGGGGCTTATTTCTGCATGCTGATCACGCCAGCCTGCCGCGCTTTTTGGCTGATTCACTCGCACACATTTTTAGCGTGCCGCTGGCGGGCATTGGCATCTGGCGGCCGACCTCAGCGATGGCCACACAGGGCTGGGCGGTAAGCGCAATCGCGGACTATGTGGAGCAGATCGATAACCTCCGCGTTCCAGTCTGCGGTCCGGTATCGGTGTCTGCTGCAGCACGGCTGCTGCCGGAGGCGGGCCGCGACGCCCAGTCGATCGCAGTCCTGCCACTGCGCGTTGGGGCTGCACCGGAGGCATTTGGCGTATTGGTCCTCGGGTCACCGGATGCACGCCGTTTTGCGCCGGATCTCGGTGTTGCATTTCTTGAGCGCATCAGTGAGATTGCCAGTGCGGCCCTGTCCAAATGCATTGACTCCCATGGCGCGAATCAGTGAGCTCGTTGCGGGTTTTCTTGATTCCATTGCCCACGAGCGTCGTTACTCACCGCTAACCGTTCAGGGCTATCGGCGCGATCTCGATAAGCTCGCCCAGGCATTTGAGCAGCAGGCAGTCGCCGACATCAAATCGACCGAGGTTCGTGCCGAGGTTGGCCGTTGGCGATCCCAGGGGCTATCAGCCAAAAGCATTGCCCGCCGGCTGTCTGCCTGGCGTTCTTTTTTTGACTGGGTGGCCCAGCGCAGCCCGATGCTGGTCAATCCTGCTAAGCCTGTGCGTGCGCCGCGGGCTGGCCGACGCCTGCCAAAGGCCTTGTCGGCCGACTGGGCAGTGCAGTTTGTCGAGGGCAGGCCCGATCCCGGTCTGGCAGCATCGGCCTCTGCCGAATCATCGGCGCAGGCCGATGACTTCATCACGATGCGCGACCGCGCCATCGTGGAGCTCATGTACTCATCTGGGCTGCGGCTGTCGGAGCTTTTGCAGCTGAATTGCACGCCGAGCCAATCGATTGCCACAGATCGCTCGGGATGGGTGGATATGGAAGCCGCCGAGGCCTTTGTGGTCGGCAAAGGCGGCCGCTCCCGCCGCGTTCCGGTCGGGGCGCCCGCGCTGCAGGCCCTCAGCCAATGGCTGCAACTGCGCCAGTCACGCGGCGAGCGCCTGGAGAACGCCCCTCTGTTTATCAATCGATTGGGCGGGCGACTCTCGGCGCGCACCGTCCAACGGCGATTTGCGAGCAGGACCAAGACGACCGGCGTACCCGCCGAGGTCCATCCCCATATGCTGCGCCACTCGTTTGCCAGCCATGTGCTCCAATCCAGTGGGGACCTGCGGGCCGTTCAGGAGATGCTCGGCCATGCCCAGATCGCCACAACCCAGGTCTACACCCACTTGGATTTCCAGCGGCTTGCACAGGTTTATGATGCCGCCCATCCGCGAGCCCGGCGAAAATCTGGCTCCTCCCCAAAGACTTAAACAGATCGGAAGTTCAGCATGTCAGCTCCAGTTGCGTCTCAGACGCCGCCGTCGATGGTTCCCGTCACGATCCTGACGGGTTTTCTTGGCGCAGGTAAAACCACCCTGCTCAAACGTATTCTGAACGAGCAGCATGGCCAGAAGATTGCGGTGATTGAAAATGAGTTTGGCCAGGAAAGCATCGATAACGAACTGCTGTTTGGCGATACGCAAGAACGCATTGTAGAAATGAACAATGGCTGCATCTGCTGCACCGTGCGTGGGGATCTGATCGAGATGCTGGGCCGGCTGTCCCAGCGCCGTAGTGCAGGCGAAATTCAGTTTGATCGGGTGGTGATTGAGACTACGGGCCTTGCAGAGCCCGGTCCGGTTGCGCAGACATTCTTTGTAGATGACGAGGTCGCCGAGCGTTACATGCTGGATGCAGTCATTACAGTTGTCGATGCACTGCATGGCCCGGACCAGCTTACCCAGCATGCAGAGGCCCAGGCCCAGGTTGGATTCGCAGACCGGCTGTTGATTTCCAAGGCTGACCTTGTCGAGGAGGCCACGGTGCAGTCCTTGCGGCAGCGTCTTGGCCGAATGAATCCGCGGGCCTTGATTCAGCAGGTGCATTTTGGCGAGGTACCGATCCAAGAAATCTTTGATATCCGTGGATTTAATTTGAATGCGGTTTTAGAGATTGATCCTGGATTTCTTGATACCGATGTGGGCCACAGCCATATCGACGACGTCCACTCCTTTGTCTTTAAATCAAACCGGCCCTTCGATTCGGATCGTTTTGAGGGCTTTATGGGGGCGGTCTCCCAGGCCTATGGGCCGCAGCTGCTGCGCTACAAGGGCGTGCTCTACATCAAAGGCAGCGAGAACCAGATGGTGTTCCAGGGCGTACATATGCTGATGGGCGGCGACGTGGGCCGTCCCTGGCAGCCAGGAGAGACGCGCCAGTCCAAGCTGGTATTTATTGGCAGGAAACTGCCGCGAGATACAATCATCAAAGGGCTTGAGCAGTGCCTTGTCTAAGGCGCCCCCAGGTTGCGATTGTCGTTAGGTAAAAGAAAGTCTGAGTGTATGTCGACCGTGTCATCTAAATTAATTGCCTCTGAAAAAGAACTGCTGGCCCAGCCTGCAGATGAATACATGAGTCCGGCACAACTTGATTTTTTCAAGCGCAAGCTGCGTGAGCTTGAGGCAGAGTTGCGGGCCAATGCAGGCGAGACCACCGAGCATCTGCGCGAGACGGTGCTGGTGCCGGATCCTGCAGACCGCGCAACGATTGAAGAAGAGCATGCGCTGGAACTGCGTACCCGAGACCGCGAGCGAAAGCTGATTAAAAAAGTGCAGCAGGCGCTGGCGCGAATCGAGTCGGGCGAGTATGGCTACTGTGAAGAAACGGGTGAACCAATTGGCCTGAAGCGGCTGCTTGCACGCCCCACAGCGACCTTATCAATCGAGGCACAGCAGCGCAGAGAGCTACGCCAGCGACAGTTTGGCGATTAAGCCTGTTTAAGAGTCGGCGGAGTCTTCTTCTGTAATCTCAGCGATCGCTGCAGCGCTCATCAATACGATCACGCATACACAGTAGACCGTCTCCGCCAAAATCCACCGCACCACAATCGGCGCGTTCCAGCCCGACGCATTTAACAACCGGCTGATCACCAACACCACCACGGCCGCCATCCAGAGTCCCCAGGCGGGCTCTGGCCACAGGCCGAAAAAGAGCATAGGTATCGCACCGATGAGCAGGCAGATGGCCCGCGGCCCTGCCGAGACGGAGCCAAGCCCGGTCACAGTATTTGGCCGTATCGCCAACGTGGCGCAACGCGCCCAGGTTGCGCTGCAGATCAAAATGATGGGGCTCCATTCGGGCTCAATTTCCGAGACCGCCTCCAGTTTGATCATCAGCATCAGGGCAAGGGCCAGGGCAGATTGACCCGACAGTGCTGGCTGATGAAGGCCCGCTGCAGGCCTTGGCATGGATGCGGCAAGCCCCGCGCACAGGCTAATCAGCAAGGCGATTCGATTGGGCAGCAGCATGCTGGCGGCCAAAAAAACCGCCGCCGTCAGCAGACCGACCAGCAGACCGCCGAAGCCAATGGCCATGACCGTGGCCGCCGGGCTGTGTTCGTAGGCCGATGCCCGAATGCGCAATGGCCAGGGTCCGTAGCGGACGATTGCGCTAAAAAGTTTTTTCAAGATTAGGCAGCCTGCTTACAATTCGGCAAAGTGTAGAACATTCCCTCACGTATCGGCCCACCCATGAGCAAACCCTCCGCATCGCAACCCGCATCTCCAGACGCCGAAGTGAAAGCCGCCGTGCTGGCAGAGGCCTTGCCTTATATCCGCCGGTTTCACGGCAAGACGATCGTGATCAAGTACGGCGGCAACGCCATGACGGAAGACGATCTGAAACAGTCTTTTGCGCGGGACATTATTTTGCTGCGACTGGTGGGCATTCTTCCGGTGGTGGTGCATGGCGGCGGCCCCCAGATCGAATCCTTACTCTCCAAGGTGGGCAAAAAAGGCGAATTCATCCAGGGCATGCGGGTGACGGATACCGAGACCATGGACATCGTGGAAATGGTCTTGGCGGGCCAGGTCAATAAGGAAATTGTCGAACTCATCAATCATGCCGGCGGCAAGGCCGTTGGTCTCACAGGCCAGGATGGCGGACTGATTCGGGCAAGGAAAATGATGGTCAAGGCCGACACCGGATCGCAGGAGGTGCTGGACTTAGGACACGTTGGCGAAATCGAGTCGGTCGATCCCGCCATCATTCATTCGCTGCTGGCCAGCGGATTTGTTCCGGTGATCGCACCGATTGGCTCCGGCCGCGAGGGCGAGACGTACAACATCAATGCGGATCTGGTGGCAGGGAAAATCGCCGAGATTCTTAAGGCAGAGAAATTGATCCTCATGACCAACACGCCGGGAGTACTCGATAAAGATGGCCGCCTGTTGACCGGCCTGAGTGCCCGTGAGATTGATGGCCTGTTTGCGGACGGCACGATTTCGGGCGGCATGCTGCCCAAAATCTCCTCCGCCCTTGAGGCGGCCCGCAGCGGCGTGCATTCTGTGCACATTGTCGATGGCCGCGTGCCCCATTGCCTATTGCTGGAGATTCTTACCAGCGAAGGCGTGGGCACCATGATCCGTTCCCACTGAGAGGGCTGTGGCGCGGCCGCTTTGGCTGATTGATCTTGACAACACGCTGGTGGATGCCTCCTGGCGGGTCATGGGTGAGATCAATCGTCGAATGACCGCCTTTATGGCGGAGCGACTGGCCATGTCGGAGCATGCGGCAACCCGACTGCGCCAGGTCTATTGGCATCGTTACGGTGCAACCTTGCTCGGACTGATTCGACACCATGGCGTTGACCCGGATGAGTTTTTACTGCGCACGCACCCCATGCAGGAGCTGCCGCAGATGGTGCGTCGCATTCCTGGTGCTGGCCACCGGATCGGACGGCTGAACGGGGAGCGTTGGCTGCTGACCAATGCACCGCGGGCCTATGCACACCAGATGCTGCGCCTGCTCGGGCTCCACCGACGATTTGATCGTGTGATTGCGATCGAAGATATGCGGATCTGTGGCCGCCTTCGGCCCAAACCCTCGGCGCTGTTGATGCGTTCAGTACTTCGGCAGTCGGGCCGGCCGGCGCGCGCCGTACGCCTGATTGATGACCATGGCGAGAACCTGCAGGCCGCCCATCGCCTTGGCATGCGGACGGCCCGTATCTGGACCTCTAAAACCGCACTGCGTCAGGCCCGGCACTCGGGCCGACCCCTAGCGGTTCGCCGTCCAAGTTATGTCCGGGTTCAAGTAAACTGTGTCGCTCATTTGCTCAGAGTTCAGCACCTCCACTCCACAACCGCATAGCGCATGCAACAGGCAGCCCAGCAGTCGGAGCAGCATTCCGCTTCGGTAAGAAAACGTCCCAAGCCGGGCGAACGTCGTCTGCAGATTCTTCAGACGATCGCCGCCATGCTCCAGGAAGGCGCCGCCGAGAAGGTCACAACGGCAGCACTTGCGGCAAAGCTCTCATTGTCAGAGGCAGCGCTCTACAGACACTTTGCCAGCAAGGCACAGATGTTTGAGGGCCTGTTGGATTTCACAGAAGAAACTATTTTTTCACTGATCAATCAGATCGAATCTGGCCAGGGATCGCCCTCGGCCAAGGCCCGAGATATTGTGCTGATGCTGCTCGGTTTTGCAGAGAAAAACCCGGGCATGACCCGGGTGCTGATTGGCGATGCGATCGTCAATGAGGACAGTCGACTGCAAAGCCGTGTGAACCAGTTGATGGAACGTGTCGAGGCATCGCTTCGCCAATGCCTGCGTCTGCAGCGCGCCGAGTCTGAGTCATCTGGGCCATTGGATCCCACCCTGCAGTCCAGTCTCGCGATGGGATTTGTCCAAGGCCGTTGGCTACAGTTCGCAAAAAGCGGATTTCGTAAAAAACCATCGGATGCCGCTGACGTCGCGGTCAGGTTTCTGTTTCCCTAGTCACCCGAGATTGTCGAGCGCGTAGCGCAGACGGGACAGCTGGGATTGCGTGACACAGTAAGCTGCTCCCAGCGGCCATCGCGCATATCCAGAAGCGATAGACGCTGCACGCCCGCCTGCAGCGATGATCCCGAGTGGCCCTTACGCACGATCAGCTTAATGGCCTCTGCAGCCTGCAGGCAGCCCATGGCACCCACCAGAGGGGAGAGCACACCGTAGGCCCCGCAGGCGTGGGCGGCAGGCTCGGCAGCAGGATCGAAGATGCAGGCATAGCAGGCGTGATCGGATCGGCTGGGATCAATTGCGATGAGCTGCCCGGACCATTCAATCGCGGCGGCGCTTACCAAAGGCGTCTTGTGGGCCATGCATTGCGCATTGATCAGCTGTCGAATCGACCATTGATCGGTGCAATCCAGAACGACATCGGCCTGCGGGATAGCAATATTTAGAACAGCAGCATCGGCAAAGACGGCGTCTGAAATTAGTTCAATGGCCGGATTCAGCCGCCGGAGGGCCTGGGCAGCGGCCTGCACCTTCAATGCGCCAATATCGTCCGGACCAAAGAGTGGCTGCCGTGCAAGGTTGGTTGCATCAACGGTATCGCCATCGACAAGATGGAGTGTGCCCACGCCGCAGGCACTGAGATACGTGGCAGCCGGGCAGCCCAGGCCGCCCGCTCCGATAATTAGAACTCGCGCAGCACGAATTGCATCCACACCTTCATCGTCGATGCCGTCTAACAGCGCATGGCGGCTGTGACGCAACGTCTCATGATCAGCCATTGTCCGGCCGGGCGGATGTCACCACGGGCTTGCCTTTGAGATGATTTAGCGCCTGCTGCAGCTGGTAATCGTCTGGGCTGCCGAATTCAATCGGCTTGATATCTTTTGCGGGCGTCTCTGCGCTGCTGCGCTGTTCTGATTTCTGCGCGGGCTTTTGTTTTTCAGCTTCACCGTTTTTCGCGGGGGCATCCTTGCCCGAGAGATGACGATTTAAATCTGCTTCGCGCACACGCAGCCGATCCACCACCGCACCATCTGCAGTCTCTTCGACCCACAGGTCAGGCGAAATGCCTTTGGCCTGAATTGACTGGCCCTTGGGCGTGAAATAGCGCGCCGTTGTCAGCTTAATTGCGGTGTTGCTGGTCAGTGGAAGAATGGTCTGCACGGAGCCTTTGCCAAACGTCTGGGTACCCAGAATCTTGGCCCGCTGATGATCCTGCAGGGCACCGGCAACGATTTCAGATGCAGATGCAGAGCCGCTGTTGACGAGCACAACCATGGGCACGGTCTTGGACTGCGGGGAGATTTTCGCCAAGGGATCCTCGCGGCCCGAGCGATGGTAGTCACCTACAGTAGCAAAATACTTGCGCTTGGCATCGTCTTGTCGGCCATCGGTGGAGACCACCAGTGTTTTTTCTGGAAGAAACGCGGCCGATACACCGATCGCACCGTTGAGCAGGCCGCCCGGATCATTGCGCAGATCCAGCACAAGCGCAGTCAGTGGCCCCTGCTGGGCGAGCTGATTAAAGTGCTTCACAAGGTTTTCTACCGTGTGTTCCTGAAACTGAGTAATTCGGATATAGCCAAAGCCGGGCTCCAGCATTTTCGAGCGAACACTCTGAATCTGAATCACATCTCGAACAATCGTGAACACCAATGGCCGGGTCTGTCCTTTACGGCTGACGGTCAATGTCACCGATGTCTTTGGCTTGCCGCGCATCAGCTTGACGGCCTCATTTAAGGCCAGACCTTTTGTGGCCCGCTCATCAATTTTGATAATTAGATCACCCGCCTTTACGCCTGCTTTTTCAGCCGGTGTGCCTTCAATGGGGGAGATGACTTTTACAAATCCATCTTCCGTGCCCACCTCAAGGCCAAGGCCGCCAAATTCGCCTTGGGTTCCGACCTGGAGTTCTTTGAAGGCGTCTGCGTCGAGATAGGCAGAGTGGGGATCAAGGCCGGTCAGCATGCCACTGATGGCCTCTGTGATTAATTTTTTGTCTTCGACGGGCTCGACATAGTTCGCCTTGATGGCGCCATACACATCTGCAAACTGTCGCAGCTCATCAATGGGCAATGACGAGCGCGTTTCGCGCTGTGCAACCGCCTGAAACCCCATGCTGAACAGCACACCGCTGATCAGTCCCACGGAGACCCAACCAAAGATCTGTAACTTTCTAGACATAGAGGCCCTCTGGCCCGTTTGGGGGCGAAAAAGTATTGGCAGCGTTAGGCTACCTGAATGCCCAAAAGTTTAGGCGGTTTTTGCCTTGCCCTGATTGGCCACGGCGAGCAAAGCCGCCTCGATGACTGCGGGGTCGGCCAGGTATTCACGGCCGATGAATCTGAGCTGATCGTCGAGCCGTACCACCAGGGGCTGTGCCGTGGGGATATTCAGGGCCAGGATATCGGCCTCTGACATGTTCTCCAGGAATTTAATCAGCGCCCGGATCGAGTTGCCATGGGCCGCAATGATGATGCGCTCGCCGGCTTTTACCTTCGGGGCAATGCTCTGCTCCCAGACCGGAATAACCCGTTCAATGGTGTCCTTCAGGCATTCGGTGGCGGGCAGCAGGCCCGGATCGATACCTTGGTAGCGGGGGTCGTGGCCGGGCCAGTGGTCATCCTTGGCGGTCAGGGCATCGGGCCGAACATCGTAGGCGCGGCGCCACTTCAGGACCTGCGCCTCGCCGTAACGGGCGGCGGTCTCGGCCTTATTCAGGCCGGTCAGGGCGCCATAGTGGCGTTCGTTGAGCCGCCACTCGTTATGCA
Organism: Burkholderiaceae bacterium; assembly: GCA_018882785.1. Taxonomy (GTDB): domain Bacteria; phylum Pseudomonadota; class Gammaproteobacteria; order Burkholderiales; family Burkholderiaceae_A; genus Lacustribacter. The sequence goes on from VERI01000003.1 coordinate 76,918, forward strand.
CGGGAATCCACATCTGGTCCAAGGCATCCAGCGTGATCCAGAGGGTCCGGATCGCCCGTTTCAGCACCGAGGTGTAGGCGCAATCAAATTGGAATCCCTTGGCCTTGAGCAGCGCACCGGCCTCGCGGGCCTCCTGGCGGCCCTGCTCGGTGAGATCGACATCCACCCAGCCGGTGAAACGATTCTCCAGATTCCACTGGCTCTGACCATGACGCAGCAATACGAGGGAAAAGGTTTTGCTCATGGCCCGCATTCTATAATTTCGTCTGACGCCGTCCCGGCGATGGACAAGGAGACCCAGTGCAGTTTGTCATTGACAACATTATTTTGATCGGGGCTGCCTTCATCAGCGGCGCGCTGCTGGTCTGGCCTCTGGCAACCCGGGGCTCGGGCGCGCGGGTCGTCAACACGCTGGGCGCCACGCAGATGCTCAATTCCCAGAATGCACTGCTCATCGATATTCGTGAGCCAGCCGAGATTGCCAAAGGCAGTGCGCCACAGGCCCTGCATATTCCGTCTAGCGCGCTCGCCGGACAGATGGATGACATCAAAAAGCGCATCCAGCACGGCAAGGGCCAGGCACCGGTCATTCTCATGTGCCAAAGCGGCTGGCGTGGCGCGAAGGCGGGCCGACAGCTCAGAAAGGCGGGCGTCGAGGCCGTGTTTAATCTCGAGGGCGGCTTTGATGCCTGGCAGCAGGCGGGCCTGCCAGTGACCAAACGGAGTTAAGTCGTATGGCCAAAGTCGTCATGTACAGCACAGCGGTATGCCCATACTGCCAGCGCGCAGAAATGTTGTTAAAGCAACGCGGTGTAAACGAAATTGAAAAGATTCGAATCGATCTCGATCCTGCCCAGCGTGATCAGATGATTGAAAAAACCGGCCGCAGAACCGTGCCGCAGATTTTTATCGGTGACCGTCACGTGGGCGGTTTTGACGATCTCGCAGCACTGGATCGTGACGGCGGGCTTGCCCCTTTGTTAGCGGATTAATCCGCAGAAAGAATTCCTTATGAACCAGCCCAACAGTTCGGCCGACAAGGCATCGAACGGTCCGCAATTTAATCTGCAGCGTATCTACCTAAAGGATCTTTCACTGGAGATTCCGGATGCGCCATCGGTTTTTCTCGATCAGGCGGAACCCCGGCTTGAGTTTCAGATTGACACCCATGAAAAGACGCTCCAGCCTGGCCTCTATGAGGTCGGTGTACGTTGCACAGTGACCTGTCGGCTTGGCGAGAAAACGGGTTTTCTGGTCGAGGCGGTCCAGGCCGGAATTTTCGAAATCCTCGGCGTCGCCGATGATCAGCTTGCGCTCTTAAAAGGGATCTCCTGCCCCAGCATCGTCTATCCCTACCTCCGCGCCAACATTGCGGATGTGATCCAGCGTGCCAGCTTTCCGCCGGTGCACCTCGCGGAGCTGAACTGGGAAGCCTTCTATCAGCAGCGGATGGCCCAGTCCGCCGCGCAGCAGGCGCAGTCGCCTGAGAGCGGTCTGATTCTGCCGACCCAATAAGCATGCAGGCGCCCGAGATCACGCTGCCGGTGTTGGTGGTCGGCGCGGGCGCCTGGGGCTCTGCGATCGCCGTTCAATTCTCGGCGCGCGCAGCCGATGGGATGGTCACCCTCTGGGCACGTGATGGCCAGCAGTTAGCGCAGATGGCATCACTGCGCGAAAACAAAAAATATCTCCCCGGCATTGCCCTGCCACGACCGCTTGGACTTTCTGCAGACCTATCGAAGGCCTGCGCGAACTGGCGTGCGCAGTCAGATGCCCACCGCAGTGCCCAGCCTGGCCAGACACTGCATGCACTCATCATTCTCGCAACGCCGATGTCGGGACTCGAGCAGGCCGCGGCATTGTTGATGCATGAGCTGGGCGCCCCGCAGGCAGGCGAGGCGATGGTCTGGCTTGCCAAAGGACTTGCGCTTGATGGTCCAGGCACATCTAAAGAGACCATCGGCCTGCGTTGGCCGCATCAGATTCTCGAGTCGTCATGCCCGGGCTGGCCAATGGCGGCCCTGTCGGGGCCGAGTTTTGCGCAGGAGGTGGCCCGCGGCCTGCCCGCGGCACTTACCGTGGCCAGCCAACAGATTGACTGGGCGCGCCAGATTGCCCAGGCCTGCCATGGTGCGGGCCTGCGGCTTTATCCGACCGACGATCTGATCGGAGTCGAGCTTGGCGGTGCGATGAAAAATGTTCTTGCGATTGCCGCAGGCGTCTGTGATGGCCTCGCACTTGGTGCAAACGCCAGGGCGGCCCTGCTCACCCGAGGCCTTGCTGAGATGTCGCGTCTCGGAATAGCGATCGGCGCGCGTGCACAGACGTTTATGGGTCTGGCAAGCCTGGGTGATCTGCTGCTCACCGCAACCGGTGATCTATCGCGCAATCGGCGTGTCGGCCTTGCACTTGCCCGTGGCGAGCGGCTCGACGACATTGTTCGCAGTCTGGGCCATGTGGCCGAGGGTGTGAAGTCTGCTCCTGCCTTACAGGCGCTCGCCAATAGCGTGGGTGTTGATGTGCCGATTACCAGCGCGGTCTCTGGACTGCTGTCAGGCCAGTGCTCAGCTGCCCAGGCGATCGCATCGTTGACTGCGCGTGATGTACGCGATGAGTTCGACCATTAAATCGGTCACCGTATTTTGTGGATCCCGAAGCGGTAAGGATCCGCGCTGGGAATTGATCGCCCGGCAATGTGGCGAGGGCCTGGCCCAACGGGGTCTGGCACTGGTGTTTGGTGGTGGCTGCTGTGGCCTGATGGGGGCGATTGCCCAGGCCGTCATCGATGCAGGAGGCAAGACCACGGGCGTCATTCCCGAGAGTCTGCTGTCCATTGAACCCGCCAAAGAGGGGCTCACCGAGCTCTTCGTGGTGGATTCCATGCATACCCGCAAATTCATCATGTCTGAGCGTGCAGATGCATTTCTTGTGCTGCCCGGGGGCATTGGCACATTTGAAGAATTTTTTGAGACCTGGACCTGGCGGCAGATTGGCCTGCATCAAAAGCCGATCGTGCTTTTAAATGCCCACGACTACTACACGCCCTTACTTGATTTTCTTAAACGTGGAGAAGAGGCTGGCTTCATACGTGAAGAGCATCGATGCCATCTCCGCGTGGCGACCAATGTGCAAGACGCACTTCATCTTCTCACTGAGTCCTGCGAGGACGCTCTTCAGCTCACGCCGTCGGCGCCTGCGCGCCCATAAAGCCGAGCTGTCGCCAGGCCTCATAGGCCGTGATCGCCACTGCATTGGATAGATTCAGGCTCCGATTGTCGGGCCGCATCGGAATACGAAGCCGCTGATGAACAGGGAAGGTTTCAAGTCGCGCACCGAGTCCCTTGGTCTCGGACCCGAATATCAGCCAGTCATCAAGCGCAAACGAATGCGTAAAGAGTGACTGCCCACCTTTGGTAGTGATGGCAAACAGCCGATCGGCTGGAGGAGACTCGGCCTTCAGAAATTCAGACCAGGATGCATGAACCTTGAACATCGACCGCTCGTGATAGTCGAGGCCTGCACGGCGCATCTTGCTGTCATCGATGGGAAATCCCATCGGCTCAATCAGGTGAAGCTGTGCGCCGGTGTTTGCACACAGCCGGATCACATTGCCGGTGTTCGGAGGAATCTCCGGCTCAACTAAGACGATGTGCAGCATGGTGTTGTGAAAAATGCATTCGCGTGGGCGCCATGGGGCCAACACGGGCGATCACCGCAGCGCCAATCACCGTGCCATTGGCCTGGCGAATGGCCGTGATCGCTTCTCTGAGAGTGGCGCCGCTGGTCATGATGTCATCAATGAGTATCACACGCTGGCCCGCAATTGCCCGTGATGCCCGAAAGCTGCCCAGCAGGTTGTGCTGGCGCTGGCCTCGGTCTAATGAGGCCTGGCGTGAGGTCTGTTTTATTTTCTGCAGCCAGTACCTGCGCACCGGAATGTTCCAGGCAGCGGCTGCCGCCTGGGCAATCATCAGCGACTGGTTATAGCCGCGATTCGCAAGCCGTGATCCCGACAACGGAATGGCGACAGCGATCGGCGCAGATCCCAGCCAGGGCCTGGGCAGTGACCCGAGAGTTCTGCCCAGCAGCCGTGCCACTGACCACAGCCCGTGATACTTCGACTGCACCACCAGTGCAGTGAGCGGTCCGCCATAGGCCTCCCGCCAGAGAATCGGAATTCGAATGTCGCCACAGTCAAGGCCGCTGACGCCCCATGGCGTGACCGCAATTTTTTCTGCGCAAGGTGGACAAATCTCTCGCCCATGGTCATAGCGGCCGCAGCACACGCAGGGTGCGTGCATCGCCCATCGCAGCAGTCGCTGAAGGCTGGGCGCGATCGTTGTTCGGAACACCGCTTCAATATACTGAGCCGGTGCACAAAGATCCCCTCGTCCGGCCGGTTAATCCAGACAGCACCCGCCTGCAGCTGTCGCGGCGGGGCTGTGCCCAGCTCGCCCAGCATCCGTTTTGGCGTGAGGCGGAGAGCCGTCTGCGCGACCGTTTTGTCTATATCCGGGAGCAGCAGGGGCCGCGGCTTGAACATGGCATTGCGCAATATGGCCAGCCGATTCAACTGGCCCCACGCTCGATCCAGCTGGTCTGGTCGGTTGGCCTGCTGGCCTACCTGGCCCAGCCCCGTGCGACCCTCGAATTCTGGGCGGGGCTGCTTCGGCCCTCGGGGCTACTGATGTTTGTCACTCTGGGGCCCGACTCACTGCGGCAATTCGCCCTTGACCTGGATGATGCAGACCAGCTCAAGCATGTTCCCGGCCATCCGGATATGCATGACATCGGAGATGCACTGGTGGGACTGGGCCTGGCCGATCCGGTCATGGATGTTGAGTGGATAGAATTTACATACAGCTCTTCAGAGTTAGCGCTCACTGATATTAGAACCCTTGGAGGTAACCCGTTATTGGCCCGGCCCGCGGGGCTCTCGGGCCGAGGATGGCGAGACCGTGTGCTTCAGGCCCTGGAGTCCCAGCGTCGTGCGGGCAGCATTCGGCTGCGCATCGAATTGGTGTTTGGCCATGCCTGGGCTCCCGACCCCAACACCAGGACTGCAAAGCCTGATCCAGCTGCGCCCCAGCCGGTGGTCTGGGCTTCCCGCGGTCGCAAAGACCCCTAGGCCGTCTATAATCCCGACGACTCAGTCGTCAGGCTTAAGCAGTTGGGGGAGAAGCATGGAGGCTCTGTCGAAGTCATGGGTGTTGCGGCGCAATTGTTCGCTAACACCCCGTCAGCTCTGCGTCGCTTACGGAATCGTGGCGGTCGCATCATTGCTGATATCGCTCGCCTGGGCGTTATCGGGCGCATGGATTGTCCTCCCCTTTGCGGTAATCGAACTGCTGGTGCTCTCTGTGGCATTTCTGGCCTATGCCCGTCATGCAAGAGACCACGAGCGAATCACCCTGCTGCGTGACTGCGTACGGGTGGAAGTGGTCAAGGGAACATCGTCGCAGGCGACGGAGTTCCCCCGGCAGTGGTGTCGTTGTGGGATGGATGATTCGGCATGCGGAATGGTCCGTCTGGAGAGCCCGAAAGGCGCAGTGCAGATCGGTCAGTTTGTGGGCATGGCAGATCGCAAGAGATTTTTTGAAGAGTTTCGATTGGCGTTGGCCCACTGAATGAAACGCCGATTCAAGTGCTGTTGAACAAGATAAGACAGGGGAGAGGTTAAATGGACGGTCGGTATAACCTGCAGACACCGGTGACAGGCATCGCATCGGATCTTTATTTTCTGCACAACTTTCTGCTATGGATCTGCCTGGCGATATTTGTCGCCGTGTTCGCGGTGATGTTCTACTCAATCTATGCCCACCGAAAATCAAAAGGGCACAAGCCTGCAGATTTTCATGAGAGCACCGCTGTCGAGATCGCATGGACGATCGTGCCATTCCTGATTGTGGTGGTGATTGGTGTGTATGCCACGCCCGTTGTCATCGCGCAGAAAAATACCGCCGACGCCGATATCACCATCAAGGCCACCGGCATGCAGTGGAAGTGGGGCTATGACTACATCAAAGGCGAAGGCCAGGGCATATCGTTTGTCTCCGCCCTCTCCACGCCACGCGAGCAGATTACCGGCCAGGCGCCTAAAGGCCAGCACTACCTCTCTGAAGTCGACAACGAAGTGGTCGTTCCGGTAGGCAAAAAGATCCGTGTGGTGACCACCGCCAACGACGTGATTCATGCCTGGATGGTGCCTGCGTTTGGCGTGAAGCAGGATGCGATTCCCGGCTTTGTGCGTGACACCTGGTTTAAGGCAGAAAAAGAAGGCACCTATCGTGGCCACTGCGCCGAACTTTGTGGCAAGGACCATGCCTTCATGCCGATTGTCGTGAAGGTGGTCTCCGCCGAGGAGTACACCAAGTGGGTTGCCGCACAGCCCAAGGCAGCGCCGGTGAAGACCGCCGCCGTCAATGCCCCCGTTAAACAATAAGTCGCAGACAGCACCAAGGAGAACACGATGAGCGCAGTACTTGGACCTCAGCATGGAGTCGCCGGCCACGATGATCACGCCCATGACCATCCTCACGGCTGGCGTCGTTGGCTGTTTGCCACCAACCACAAGGACATCGGAACGATGTATCTGTGGTTTAGTTTTGCAATGCTCTTTGTCGGGGGCTTTCTCGCCTTAGGCATTCGCGCCGAGCTCTTCAAGCCCGGCCTGCAGATTCTTAACCCAGAGCTGTTTAACCAGTTCACCACCATGCACGGCCTGATCATGGTCTTTGGTGCCATCATGCCGGCCTTTGTGGGCTTTGCGAACTGGATGATTCCGCTGCAGATCGGTGCAAGCGATATGGCCTTTGCGCGGATGAATAACCTGAGCTTCTGGCTGTTGATTCCTGCCGCGCTGCTGCTCACGGCATCGTTCTTTGTGCCCGGCGGCGCGACTGCTGCTGGCTGGACCCTGTATGCACCGCTCTCCACCCAGATGGGTGTGGGCATGGACATGGCGATTTTTGCGGTTCACATTCTGGGCGCGAGTTCGATCATGGGATCGATCAACATCATCACCACGATTCTGAACATGCGGGCACCTGGCATGACGCTGATGAAAATGCCCATGTTTGTCTGGACATGGCTGATCACGGCCTATCTGCTGATTGCGGTGATGCCAGTGCTGGCGGGCGCCATCACCATGATGCTGACCGATCGCCATTTTGGCACCAGTTTTTTTAATGCGGCCGGCGGCGGTGATCCGGTGATGTATCAGCACATCTTCTGGTTTTTCGGCCACCCCGAGGTCTACATCATGATTCTGCCGGCCTTCGGCATCGTGTCAGAGATCATTCCGACCTTCTCCCGCAAGCGTCTGTTCGGCTACAGCTCCATGGTGTATGCGACCGCATCGATTGCAGTCCTCTCGTTCGTGGTCTGGGCCCACCACATGTTCACCACCGGAATGCCGGTGACCGGGCAGCTGTTCTTCATGTACGCCACCATGCTGATCGCCGTGCCAACCGGCGTGAAGATCTTTAACTGGCTGGCCACGATGTGGAAGGGATCGATGACCTTCGAGACCCCGATGCTCTTTGCGATTGGATTTATTTTCGTGTTCACCATGGGTGGACTGACCGGCATCATCCTGTCAGTGGCCCCGCTGGATATCCAGCTGCACGATACGTACTACGTGGTCGCACATTTTCACTACGTGCTGGTCGCCGGATCGCTTTTCGCCCTCTTTGCCGGCCTGTATTACTGGCTGCCCAAGTGGACAGGCCACATGTATGACGAAACACTCGGCAAAACCCATTTCTGGCTGTCGATGATCTTCTTTAACGTGACCTTCTTCCCGATGCACTTCCTTGGCCTGGCCGGCATGCCCCGTCGCTATGCCGACTACAACATGCAGTTTGCGGACTTCAATGCATTGGCTTCCGTGGGGGCGTTTGGTTTTGGTCTGACACAGCTGCTGCTGCTCTATGTCGTGATCAAGTGCATCAAGGGCGGCCCGAAGTCGGCCGACAACACCTGGGAAAGTGACCAGGGTGGACTGGAGTGGACCGTGGCATCACCCGCGCCTTTCCATACCTTTGAGACACCCCCGGCCTTCAAAGGCCAGAGCCATTAAGGCCGAAGACGAGTCTTCGCGTAGAACATGGCCCATTCGCAACGCGCAAACCTGCGGCTCGCCCTGATCCTGGCATCAGTGGCGGCCGTATTTTTTGCGGGCATCGTGGCCAAGTACCTGATCTTTCCGGTATGAGTCAGCAGCCGCATCCTTCATCAGACCCAACATCTGCCGAGAAGCCTTCTGCGGAAAACAGCCGCATGATGGGCAAGCTGCTGATGGTGGCCATTCTCATGTTTGGATTTGGTTTTGCCCTTGTGCCTTTTTACGAAAAAATCTGCGAGATCACCGGCATTAATGTCTTGGCCCGTAAAGACAAACTGAACTATGCCGAGGCACGTGAATTCGCCCGCAGCACTCAGGTCGACACGAGCCGCAGCATCACCGTTGAGTTTGATGCCAATGTCCAGGGTTCCATGGTGTTTAAGCCGAAGGTAGCCCACATGAAGGTCCATCCTGGCGAGCTGGCAACTGTGACCTATGAAATCGTCAATGTGACCAAGCAGAACCTGGTCGGCCAGGCGATCCCGAGCTATGCCCCACGGCATTCGGCCAGCCACTTTAAAAAATTGGAATGCTTCTGTTTTGAACAGCAGGAACTGAAAGGCAGTGAGCGGCGAGAGTTTCCGGTGGTGTTTGTGATTGATCCAAAACTACCCTCGGATATCGCCACCATTACCCTGAGCTATACATTCTTTGAAGTGGCGGGCCACAAGTCTGCCGCGATCTCCGCCACGCCGCGTGCCGGAAGCACGCCCAAGGCGGGGAGCTAGGAGTGGATGAACTAAAACAGGCAGCGGGCCGCAAAAGTAGTTTCTTGCAGACCCTTGCCGCTGTGTTGTGGTCGTTTTTTGGGGTCCGTAAGGGCCAAGATCATGATCGCGATATGGCCAGTCTGAATCCGGTGCACGTCATCATCACCGGTGTGATGGCGGGCGTGTTGTTTGTGGTGACGTTGGTGGTGCTGGTGCGCGTTATCTTGGGATAAATGCCAGCACTGTGGTCTGAAGTGGATATGAGAAGAATTTGTTTACAAAAAGGAAATTGAGGGGAGAGCCATGAGTTCAGCAAGTCACGCACCGTATTACTTTGTGCCCGCACCCAGCAAATGGCCGGCGGTCGGGTCGGTGGCCATGATCCTGACGCTCTTTGGCGCAGTGGGCACGATCAACTCCCAGGCCTATGGCCCCTGGACCCTGCTAGCAGGATTTCTTGTTCTGATCTATATGTTCTTTGGCTGGTTTGGCACCGTGATTGCCGAGTCCGAGGGTGGCCAGTACAACAGCCGTGTAGACGCCAGCTTCCGGTGGAGCATGAGCTGGTTCATCTTCTCAGAGGTCATGTTCTTTGCGGCATTTTTCGGAGCGCTCTTTTATGCCCGCGTGATTTCGATGCCTTGGCTCGGCGATCTGGATCACAAGTCAATTCTCTGGCCGGACTTCATTGCCCAGTGGGGCAAGGGAACCGGGCCTGCCGGACTGATTGAAGAGTACAAAACAATGGGACCGTTCTGGATTCCCACGATTAACACTGCCCTGCTGCTGTCATCGGGTGTAACGCTCACCATCGCCCATCACGCCCTGCGTGACAACAATCGCGGCAAACTTAATTTCTGGCTGGCAGTGACCATCCTGCTGGGCTTTGTATTTCTGGGCTTTCAGGCCTATGAGTACGCCCATGCCTATGCAGATCTCAACCTGAAACTCACCTCAGGCATTTTCGGATCTACATTTTTTATGCTCACCGGCTTTCACGGCTTTCACGTCTGCGTCGGTGCGATCATGCTGACGGTCATGCTGGCCCGTTGCGTGCGTGGCCATTTCAAGCCGAATCAGCATTTCGCCTTCGAGGCCGCCGCCTGGTACTGGCACTTCGTGGATGTGGTCTGGCTGGGTCTGTATATCCTGGTTTACTGGCTGTAAATCAGTATCGAATGCCCGTCGACTCGATCCAACCGAGTTGATGGGCAGCGATCAAAAAAAGAAATAGTGCGATAGAAAAGCCCACGCGCAGCGCGAGGGCTCGCACAGTGTTGTTGCTGGCTCCCTTGTCACGCATCAGATAAAAGAGTGCTGACCCAAGGCTGAGCAAAATGAGGATAAAGACAGAAGCAATCAGGATGCGCATCGAGCCGCTATTGTGCAGGAGCCGGATCGCTTTATGAAAACACCATCTAGGGCTCGGTCCTGGGGTGCGGTGGTGGTGTTTCTTGGCCTTGCAGCCACCGCGATTCATCTGGGGGTGTGGCAGCTGGGCCGCGCGGATGAAAAGCAGGCCTTAATCGACCTTCGGGCCAAACGCACCGAACCGTTGGAGATGGGCAGCACACCGCTGGTCTGGCGGACCGACCGCAACGCTCTGGACCTGGATCAGCAACGGGTGTTGATTACCGGCCGGTGGCGTTTGGATCAATCGGTGGCGTTGGATAATCGCGCCTGGGATGGCCGGGCGGGCGTTCACGTATTAACACCTGTCGTGCTGGCCGACGGCAGCCATGTCTGGGTGAATCGTGGCTGGATGCCCAAGGCACCGGGTGTGAATCAGATCGATATCGCCGCCGCTTCTGATCCCGTGCGTCTGCAAGGCGTGGCCTTGGCATCGGTCATGAAGCGCATCGAGCTGACACGGCAAGATCCAACAACCCTGCCGGGCAATGTCTGGCAGAACTTTGACTGGCAGGCATCGGGTCAGCGTATCGGCGCCTCGGTCTGGCCGGTTATCGTCTGGCAGACTTCGGACAACAATGATGGGCTTCTGCGAAAGTTGCCCGAAGTCAGCAGCGATGTTCCCAAGCACCTTGGGTATGCACTGCAGTGGTTTTTGATTTTTCTGGCCTGCCTGTTTTTTGCCTGGCGCCTGCGACCAGTCCGACGGCAGCATGATCAGTAACGGAAAGATAAAGAGTGATGTATGAGCAGTGAGGATAGAAAACGTCGTCGGAATCTATGGCCTCTGTGGGGCGTTCTGGCGGTGACAATCGCCCCGGTGATTGCATCGTATGTGACCTATTACGGGGTCAAACCGGAAGGCCGGACCAATTATGGTGATTTTGTTGAGCCCCAGGTCACCGTGACATCGGTTGCGGTCAGTGTGCTGGTGGCGCCAAAGGCCGAGAGTGCCTTCGCTGCACTTCAGACCGAATCCCCCACGCGAAGACCGTTGTCGGAGCTGGGACATTGGTCGGGACGGTGGCTCATGATCAGAATCGGCCCTTCGGCCTGTGCCCAGGCCTGTCAGCAGGAGTTATGGCTCATGCGTCAGCTCCGCCTGACCACTGGCCGAGAGCGGGACCGGGTCGAGCGGCTATGGATTGTGTCGGACTCGGGAACGCCAGATCCCGCGGTGCTCGCCGAGCACGAGGGCCTGTGGGTGGTGCGGCTTGGCGATGCGGCCAGCAAAGACCCGCTGATTGCCAACTGGCTCTCAGTGGCGATTCAGTCGGTGGCCCAGCAGGCAGGGGCAAGCAATATCTGGATCGTGGATCCCCTAGGCAATCTAATGATGCGTTTCCCGGATAATCCTGATCCGAATGCCATGAAAAAGGATCTTAACCGGCTGCTCAAGGCATCCCGCATCGGATAGCCCGGCCTTTGGTTTCCATGAACGACCTGTCGCTTATCGAATCGTCGCTGTTTAAACAGTACCTCGCCCTGACAAAGCCGAGGGTGGTCATGCTGATCTCGTTTTGTGCGGTGATCGGCATGGCGCTCTCGACCCCAGGCTGGGTGCCGCTCGGAATTTTGTTCAATGCAACGATTGGTATCACGCTGGTGGCCGGTGCGGCAGCAGCGATTAACTGTCTGGTGGAGCAGCATATTGATGCCAAGATGGCCAGAACTGCATGGCGTCCATTGCCCTCCGGAACGCTCACACCATTTCAGACCCTGATCTTTTCCGGAATTCTCGGCGGCATTGGCACGTTTCTGCTCTATGCCTTTGTAAATCCGCTGACCACCTGGCTGACGCTGGCAACCTTTGTGGGCTACGCGATTATTTATACCGTTATCCTCAAACCACTGACACCCCAGAACATTGTGATCGGCGGCGCCTCGGGCGCAATGCCACCGGTGCTCGGATGGGCCGCAGTCACAGGCCAGGCGCCGATTGAAGCATGGGTGCTTTTTCTCATTATCTTTGTATGGACCCCACCACACTTCTGGGCGCTCGCCCTGTATCGCACAGATGACTATGCACGCTCCGGTCTGCCGATGCTGCCGGTGACCCATGGGCCACAGTTCACCCGTCTGCATATTCTGCTGTACACACTGCTGCTCGTGGCCACCACGGCACTTCCAACCTTAGTTGGCATGAGCGGCGTGGTGTATCTCGTTTCGGCTTTGCTGCTGGGGGGATATTTTCTTTGGCTTGCCTGGTGCCTTTACCGAAGCTATTCGGAGCGGCTCGCCCGCAAGACATTTAAATATTCGATCAACTACCTGGCCCTGCTGTTTGCAGCCCTGCTACTAGATCATTATCTGCTGTAGACGCTTTCTGCGTTATCGCACGCAGCGAAATCCGATATAGACCACCCGTGTGTCGGTCGGCTTCGTAGCAACATCCGATTCGCGCTGCCGCTCAGGCCCATACCACCAGGATGAACTGCGGGTAATACGTTCATTACCGCTGCCGGTATCGACCCACTCCCACACATTGCCGCCCATGTCATACAGGCCATTGACACCGGCAGGAGTGGTCATCACCGCAACATGGCCGATGCCGCGCGTGAGGCTGCCGACAGGTGCGCTGCCGCGGTAGTTGCCACAGCCATTCAGACAGTGGCTGTTGGCCGCAGAGTCGCCGTTCGGATAGGCGTAACGTTTTCCTTTCACGAAGTCCGCAGGCGGCAGATCACGCTGCTCGAGATAGGCCGCCTGCGTCCACTCTTGGTCAGTGGGCAGTCGTCTGCCGAAAAATTTGCAGATCATCTGCGCCTCATCGAACATCAGATGCACAGCAGGCTCATGATCCTGGGCGGGAACGCCATAGGGGGTGCGCCAGTTCCAGCCCGGCTTTTTGGTCCAGCCGGATTCGTAGACACTTCCACCGCCTTCTCTCTCTGCCCGACTGACAAATCCGGTGGCCTTCGCCATCTGCCTGACCTGGCCAATGGTCATCTCGTGCAGATCCCATTGAAGGCCATGCACCCTGACGCTCGATCCAATCGCAGCCTTCTGCCCTGCGCTGGCCCCAGTGCTGCCTGTCGACTGGGCAGATAAAGGACTACAGAGGCCGACAAGAAAAAGGCCCGAGAGCATCGCGCATCTCAGGCCTTGTCGTGTGGGCATGGCGTGGCGTAACTGTGCCGGCAGATAATCAGGAGAGTTCGAGCCGGAGTTTTTTTAACGCCGATGCTTCGATCTGTCGCACCCGCTCGGCAGAGATGCCATAGCGGTCGGCCAGCTCTTGCAACGTGCTGCTTCCGCCTTCCTCTTCTTCCTTCAGCCAGCGGGCCATGACGATTTCTCGACTCCGTTGGTCTAAAGAATTCAATGCGCGCAGCAGGCTTTCGGACTGTAGCGATGCCGCCTGCTCAGCCTCCACCACATGGGCGGGATCTGCGTCGGGAGCAGCCAGATAGGCGATCGGAGCGAAGCCGCCATCTTCCTCATCGGTGCGGGCCTCGATTGCAATGTCGCCACCGGACATCCGCTGGTCCATTTCCAAGACATCGCTGGGCGCAACATTCAGTTCCCGGGCAATCGCCTGGGCCTGGTCATTGGACACACTGTCCTGCACACCCAGGGCCGCCTTGATGGAGCGGAGATTAAAAAAGAGTTTGCGCTGGGCCTTGGTGGTAGCGATTTTGACCAGCTGCCAATTGCGCAGGATGTACTCGTGAATCTCTGCCTTGATCCAGAGCATGGCAAAGGAAACCAGCCGAACCCCCCGGGTGGGATCAAAGCGCTTGACCGCCTTCATCAGGCCGATGTTGCCTTCCTGGATCAGGTCCGCCTGGGGCAGTCCGTAGCCCTTGAATTGGCGCGAGACGGCCACCACCAGACGTAAATGTGTAAGCACTAACTCTCGAGCTGCATCAAGATCATTGGCCACTCTGAACCGCAGGGCGAGCTCTTCCTCGCGCTCCTGGGAGAGCATTGGAAACTGCTGGACTGCCCGTATATAGGCATCCAGATTCCCCCCGGGTGACAGGGAGAGCGATGTCAGGGCCTGCTCAGCTGACAAAGCCTGTGTACTCATGCAGAAGACCTCCTAGAAAAGTCAGCATGCTGCTCAGGACCGATTTTAGCACTCGAGGTTCCCGAGTGCTAAACCCCACGGTTGCATTCACGCCACGGTCGGTTGGCCTGATCGGACAAAGTCCTCCCCGCGCCGGGGTTTTGTCCTACTATCCGGTCTCTCTATTTTTGGGAACAGGTGCCTGTCCATGAAGTTCCGTTTTCCGGTCGTGATCATTGATGAAGATTTTCGTTCGGAAAACGCCTCCGGCCTGGGCATTCGGGCCCTGGCCGACGCCCTGGAAAAAGAGGGCGTTGAAGTCCTGGGCGTCACCAGCTATGGCGATCTCTCCCAGTTTGCCCAGCAGCAAAGCCGCGCCTCCGCCTTTATCTTGTCGATTGACGATGAAGAGTTTGGCGCCGGATCCAAGGAAGAGACCGATGCGGCGTTAAAAAATATTCGTGCCTTCGTCAGCGAGATTCGATTCCGTAACGCAGAGATTCCAATCTACATCTATGGCGAGACCCGGACCTCTCGCCACATTCCGAACGATGTTCTGCGTGAGCTGCACGGCTTTATTCATATGTTTGAAGACACGCCGGAATTTGTCGCGCGGCATATTCTGCGTGAAGTGAAGTCCTATATGGATTCGCTGGCGCCCCCATTTTTTCGTGCCCTGCTGGACTATGCCCAGGATGGTTCTTACTCCTGGCACTGCCCCGGCCACTCCGGAGGCGTTGCATTTCTAAAGTCTCCCGTGGGCCAGATGTTCCACCAGTTTTTTGGTGAAAACATGCTGCGTGCCGATGTCTGTAATGCGGTTGATGAACTTGGACAGCTCCTGGATCACACGGGGCCTGTGGCAGCCTCGGAGCGCAACGCCGCCCGAATTTTTAATGCAGACCATTGCTTTTTTGTGACCAACGGCACTTCGACATCGAACAAGATCGTCTGGCATGCCTCGGTTGCTCCGGGCGATATTGTGGTGGTGGACCGCAACTGCCATAAGAGCGTACTGCACGCCATCACCATGACCGGAGCGATTCCGGTGTTCCTCATGCCCACCCGCAACCATCTGGGCATTATTGGTCCGATCCCGCTTGAGGAATTCAAGCCGGAAAATATTCAGAAAAAAATCGAGGCCAATCCGTTTGCGCGAGAGGCATTGAGCAGCGGCAATGGCAGCGCCCGACCGCGGATTCTGACCATCACCCAGAGCACCTACGACGGTGTGCTCTACAACGTCGAGATGATCAAAGATGTGATGGGCAGTTACATCGATACCCTTCACTTTGATGAGGCGTGGATTCCGCATGCCTGTTTCCATGACTTTTACAAAGACATGCATGCAATCGGAAAGGATCGTCCACGGCCGAAGGATCCATTGATCTTCTCGACCCAGTCGACCCACAAGCTGTTGGCGGGCTTATCCCAGGCCTCGCAGGTGCTGGTCCAGGAGAGTGATACCCGCAAACTGGACCGCGATCTGTTTAACGAGGCCTATCTGATGCACACCTCGACCAGTCCGCAGTACGCGATCATCGCGTCGCTCGACGTTGCGGCGGCGATGATGGAGCCACCCGGGGGCACGGCGCTCGTAGAAGAGTCGATCGTGGAGGCCTTGGATTTCCGACGCGCCATGCGAAAAGTGGATGAAGAGTTTGGCCTTGACTGGTGGTTCAAGGTCTGGGGTCCAGAGGACGTCACCGCAGACAGCTGGGGCATGGCCAATCGTGCGGAGTGGGAGCTCGACCCACAAGATGACTGGCACGGATTTGATGGACTCGTGCCTGGGTTCAATATGCTCGACCCGATCAAGTCGACTGTGATCACTCCGGGCTTAAATATCAAGGGTGAGTTTGATGCCCGCGGCATCCCGGCATCCATCGTGACCAAGTATCTGGCCGAGCATGGCGTGATCGTAGAGAAGACCGGCCTGTATTCGTTTTTCATCATGTTCACGATCGGCATTACCAAGGGCCGCTGGAACACCCTGCTCACAGCCCTGCAGCAGTTCAAAGACGACTACGATAAAAATCAGCCGATGTGGCGTGTGCTGCCTGAGTTCTGCGCCAAGCAGCCCCGATATGAGCGGGTGGGCCTGGCGGACCTGTGCCAGCAGCTGCATGACATGTATAAGGCCAATGACATCGCACGGCTTACCACCGAGATGTATCTCTCGAACATGAATCCGGCCATGAAACCTGCCGAGGCCTTTGGTTATCTCGCCCATCGCAAGACTGAGCGTGTGCCGATTGATGCGCTCGAAGGCCGCATTACCACGAGCCTGCTCACACCCTATCCACCCGGTATTCCGCTATTGATTCCGGGCGAACGATTTAATAGGACCATTATTCAGTACCTGCAGTTTGCACGGCGCTTTAACGAAGAGTTTCCGGGCTTTGAGGCCGATATCCACGGACTGGTCGAGCAGGCCGTTGACGGCAAGGTTGAATACTTTGTCGATTGCGTCCCGTTGAAATAGAAAAACGCGGTGAATTGATTAAATAGCCAGAGCGGGTAAAGGGCTTTCTCTCGTCGCGGTCGCCGAAAAAACATCGGCTCCGACGCTCCTCGAGACAAGCCCTTTACGCGCTCCACGAAAACTCAAACCGTTCACGCGACTGACTAGATCTCCCCAACCAGCGCCTCTGCAAACGCCCTCGCATCAAACGGCTGCAAATCCTCAATCCCCTCACCGACCCCGATATACCGAACGGGAATCGGCCGTGCCTTCGCAATCGCCAACAACACGCCACCCTTTGCGGTACCGTCTAGTTTCGTCACCACCAGTCCCGTTAGGCCCAGGGCATCATCGAACGCCTTGACCTGTGTGATTGCATTCTGACCGGTACCGCCATCAATCACGAGCCAGATTTCATGCGGTGCATCGGTCAGCGCCTTGGCCATGACGCGTTTAACTTTCTTTAACTCCTCCATCAGATGCAACTGGGTGGGCAGCCGGCCTGCCGTATCCACAATCACGGCATCGCAGTTTCGGGCAACTCCGGCGCTCACGGCATCAAATGCCACCGCAGCGGGATCCCCCTGGGCCTGGGAGATGACGTCCACCTGATTGCGTTGGCCCCAGACGATTAACTGCTCTCGTGCAGCAGCCCGAAAGGTATCGCCGGCGCCCAACAGAATCTGTCGGCCTTCGCTTTTCCAGGCATGGGCCAGTTTGCCGATGGAAGTGGTTTTACCTGCGCCATTAACGCCGGCCACCATCACAATCTGTGGCTTGGCCGCTGCATTGGCCGAGGAATCCTGAACGGCCAGCGGAGCCAGGGCCCGCGCGATGCAGTCTGCAACAGCAGCCCGCAGGTCGTCTGGGCTACTGTCATCGTTTAACTTTCGGGTCTTGATCTCCTGCCGAACCGACTGCATCAGGTCCAGGGTGGCCTGGCTGCCGACATCTGCGGTCAGTAACGCCGTTTCCACATCGTCGTACCATGCGTCATCGAGACGTCGGCCAGAGAATAGGGTCCCAAGCTGGTCGCGCGTCTTGGCGAGCCCTTCCTTGAGACGACTGAGTCTGAACCGATCAAGGGTTCGGCCTAACCCTAGGAAACCAATCATCTTGTCTGCGGTCTGCTCGCCTTTGAAGAAAAGATTTTATAGTCTGATGTCCATGATGCTGAAACGTTACTGCGTTGTCTTATTGATCGCCCTGGGGTTATCTGCCCCAGCGGCCACGTTCGCCTTACCCCTTCAGCCCAGCCTGGATAAGACCCTGCCCAACGGCATGCGGGTTCTGGTCTTTGAAAACACCCGCGCACCCACGGCCCTGCATATGGTCTGGGTCAAGGCGGGCTCGATCGATGAGACCAATGGCCGATCGGGGCTGGCCCATGTACTGGAACACATGATGTTCAAGGGCGCCAAGAACCTGGGGCCCGGTGAGTTCAGCAGGCGGGTTGCCGCACTTGGCGGCAGAGAAAACGCATTTACCTCCAAGGACTACACCGGATACTTCCAACAGGTTCACAAGAATTCATTGCGCGAGGTGATGCGCCTTGAGGCAGATCGTCAGCGTTTTCTTAGACTCGATGACCGCGAATTTAAAAAAGAAATCCAGGTCGTGATGGAAGAGCGACGCCTACGCACGGACGACAATCCCTCCAGCCTTGCCCACGAGTCGCTACTGGCCCAGGCATTTCAGGCCAGTCCGGTGCGTAATCCCATCATTGGCTGGATGAACGATCTTCAGAACCTGAGTATTGCCGATGTCCGTGACTGGTATCGGGACTGGTACACGCCGAACAATATGATTCTGGTGGTGGCGGGTGATGTCAATGCCCAGCAGGTCTTTCGCTGGGCCAATGAGTTTTATGGCCCGATGCGACCGCGGGCATTGCCCTCGCGTAAACCACAAGAGGAGCCCGAGCAAAACGGGCTGCGTCGGGTGCGGCTAAAGGCTCCGGCAGAAAATGCATTTCTGATGATGGCCTACAAGGCGCCCACACTGCGTGAACAGCTTGGTCCGTTATCGATCACGTCACCGGCCGCCCGGGATCTGGTGGCTTTAGATGTGCTCTCGGCGCTACTGGATGATCCTGGCACAGGCCGGCTGGTCCATCGACTGGTTCGACAAGATCGCACTGCGCTTTCGGTGGGTGTTGGTACTGACGGTGTGGCACGCGGCCCGGGCCTGTTCATGCTCGAAGCCACTGCGGCACCGGGTGTAGCGCTCACGCGCCTGGAAGAAAACATCAAACAAGAAATCGCAGTGATTGCTCAGAATGGTGTAGAGGAGCAGGAGCTTGTTCGCCTAAAGCGCCAGGCCAAGGCCGCCCAGGTGTTTCGTCAGGATTCAATGTTTTCGATTGCAATGGAGTCCGCCCGACTGCTGCTTGCGGGCCGCGATATTCGGGATGCAGAGCGATGGCTGGCCGTTCTGGACGATATCCGTTCGCAGGACATTCAGCGTGTTGCACAACGTTATTTTTCCGATGATCAGCTCACGGTCCTTGAGTTTGAGCCGTTGCCACTGCCTCAGGCGGCATCACGTCCGCGGCCTACTGGCGCTGTGCGGCACTAGGGGTTCGATATGAGACGGATATTGGTGTTTTTCATGTGTGCGGTTGGACTGATCCAGTCCACCACAGCCCAGACCGGCGGCGCAGATATTCGCCAGTGGACGACAGCGATGGGCACTCGGGTCTTGTTTCTTGCGGCCAATGAGATTCCGATGGTGGATCTCTCTGTGGATATTGATGCGGGCAGCCGATGGGATCCGCGTGACCGCTCGGGCATTGCCAGCATGACGGCTGCGATGCTCTCGAAAGGAATTCGTGCCAGCGGTGCGATGCCCGCCATGGGCGAAACCCAGATCAGCGAGGCGCTTGCAGAGCTCGCCGTTCAGCGGGGCGGTGCAGTGACCCTAGACCGTGCGAGCATTACGCTCCGCAGTCTCTCGGATCAGGATGTCCGCGAGCGTGCGGTTCGGCTGTTATCTCGAATCATGTTTGAGCCTGCATTTGATCGTGAGATTCTGCAGCGCGAGAAACAACGCATGGTGGCGGGTCTGCGGGAGTCAATGACCCAGCCGCAGTCGATTGCCACCAAGGCCTTGTGGCGTGCCATGTATGCTGCCCATCCGTATGGACAACAGGCCACACCGGAATCGGTCGATCCGATAACAGCAGATGATCTCTCGCAGTTTCATCAGCGTTACTGGGTGCCGAGCCGAATGCGTGTCACGATTGTGGGCGCACTCACCGAGGCCCAGGCCCGGGCCCTCGTGGATCAGTTATTTGCCGCGGCTCCTGCAGTGAATGGACCGAGCCTGTCACCTGCCCGTGTCCACCCGGGATCATTGGAGACGAGTCCTAAAGCCATGCGGCAGGCCATCGCACATCCTGCAAGTCAGAGCCATATCTGGATGGGTCTGCCCGGCATCGCCCGAGACGATCCGGAGTTCTTTGCGCTCACGGTGGGCAATTACATTCTTGGCGGCGGTGGTTTTGTCTCACGACTGACAGAAGAGATTCGTGAAAAGCGCGGACTTTCCTACAGTGTGTTTAGTGCCTTTCAGCCCCTGGCACAGCCGGGCCCCTTCATGATGAGCCTGCAGACCCAACGTGCAAAGGCACCGGAAGCACTCGAGGTCATGGAGCAGACCCTAAGAAAATTTCTTCAGGACGGCCCCACAGAAAAAGAACTTCGTGCGGCCAAGCAGAATCTGATTGGGGGGTTTGCCTTAAGGCTGGATACAAACCGCAAGCTGCTCGATAACCTTGCCCAAATTAATTTTTACGACATGCCACTTGATTACCTGCAGACGTGGACCGCCAAGGTCGACCGTGTCACCACTGCAGATATCCGTCGGGCGATGAATCGGGTGATTAAACCCGAGCATCTGTCGGTGGTGGTTGTGGCGGGGCCCGAGGGCTTTCAGCCCTAGTCCGCCCATGGGGCAGCTGCGCATCATCGCCGGCAAGTGGAAGCGCCGGCCGATTGCGGTCAAGGATCTGATCGGCCTTCGGCCCACCCCCGATCGTGTCCGAGAAACCTTGTTTAACTGGCTCGGCCAGCAGCTAACGGACCTGCACTGTCTGGATCTATTTGCGGGATCGGGCGCCCTCGGCCTGGAGGCCGCCTCCCGCGGTGCCCAGGAGGTTGTCATGGTCGAGTCCGACCGAGCCGCCTGGCGTGCGATTGACGCATCCATCGCCCAGTGGGATGCCCGCCCGCAATGTCGGGTGGTGCTCGCCCGTGCCCAGGACTGGCTGTCCTCCTGTGGCCCACAGTCCTTTGACGTGATTTTTCTCGATCCACCCTATGGCCTGGGGCTGATTCAGGAGGTCCTGCCCCTGCTGCCGAGCCTGCTGGCCGCCGATGGACGCATCTACGTGGAGGCAGAGGCGCCCCTGGATCCCGCCTGGCTGGCGGGTCTTGGCCTGGAGGTGCTGCGCGCAGACAAGGCGGGCGCGGTTCATTATCATCTGCTCCAAATGGGTGCATCCAAGGGAGAACAAGATGCTGATCGCGGTCTATCCGGGCACGTTTGATCCTCTGACCCGGGGTCATGAAGATCTGGTGCGTCGGGCCAGTAAGCTGGTCGAGAAATTGGTGGTGGGGGTTGCCGACAGTAAGGCCAAGCGGCCATTTTTCACCCTGCAGGACCGGCTGGAGATTGCGACCGAAGTCCTCAGCCACTACCCCAACGTCAAGGTCGCCGGTTTTTCTGGCCTCTTGAGAGACTTTGTTCGTGAACACAATGCCAAGATCATTGTCCGGGGCCTGCGCGCGGTGTCGGATTTTGAATATGAATTCCAGATGGCGGGCATGAACCGTTATATGTTGCCCGACGTGGAGACACTGTTTCTGACGCCATCGGATCAGTACCAATTTATTTCCGGGACCATTGTGCGGGAGATTGCGCTCTTAGGCGGCGATGTCAGCAAGTTTGTGTTTCCTTCGGTTGAAAAGTGGCTGAAGGAACGCCTGAAAAACCCCCAACAGTAATGGCATTACTCATCACCGATCAGTGCATCAACTGCGACGTCTGCGAGCCAGTCTGTCCGAACGATGCGATCTCCTTAGGGCCTGCCATCTACGAGATTGATCCGGCGCTATGTACCGAGTGCGTGGGCCATTTCGATGAGCCCCAGTGCAAGGTGGTCTGCCCGGTTGAGTGCATCATCACCAATCCCGAGTGCATCGAGACTCCAGAGCAGCTGCTGGCCAAGGTCAAGGCCCTGGAATCGATTGACTTCATAAAAAGCGATAATTAGTCCTCATCTAGAGGATTTCCATGGCACTTCAATGCGGCATTGTGGGCCTGCCCAATGTGGGCAAGTCGACCCTATTTAACGCCTTAACCAAGGCGGGTATCGCGGCGGAAAACTATCCGTTTTGCACCATCGAGCCCAATGTCGGTATTGTCGAAGTGCCGGACCCACGGCTGGGCCGACTCGCCGAGATCGTGAAACCTGAGCGCATCCTTCCGGCCACTGTTGAATTTGTCGATATTGCGGGACTCGTTGCAGGTGCGAGCAAAGGCGAGGGCCTGGGCAATCAGTTTCTGGCCAATATTCGCGAGACCGATGCCATCGTCAATGTCGTTCGCTGCTTCGAAGATGACAACGTGGTCCATGTCAGTGGCCGCGTCGATCCTCTGGCCGATATCGAAACGATCGAGACCGAGCTTGCCTTGGCAGATCTGGCGAACGTGGATAAGCAGATTGCCAAGGTCGCCAAACTGGCGAAATCAGGCGGCGACAAAGAGGCCCAGCGCCTGCTTGCGGTGCTCGAAAAGTGTCAGATCCAGCTCAACCAGGCCAAACCGATACGCGCCCTCGATCTTTACGACGAGGAAAAAGAACTGATCCGTCCGTTTTGTTTTATCACTGCCAAGCCGGCGATGTTTGTGGCCAATGTGAGTGAAAGTGGATTTACCAATAACCCACACCTTGAAAAACTGCAGGCCTATGCAGCCTCACAGAACGCGCCTGTCGTGGCCATCTGTGCCGCCATTGAATCTGAAATTGCGGACATGCCCGACGATGACAAGGCGGTTTTCCTCAGTGATATGGGCATGCAAGAGCCGGGGCTAAACCGACTGATTCGTGCGGGGTTTTCCCTGCTGGGGCTACAGACCTATTTCACTGCGGGTGTTAAAGAGGTCCGTGCATGGACCGTCAGAATCGGGGCCACCGCGCCCCAGGCGGCCGGCGTGATTCATACGGATTTTGAGCGTGGCTTTATTCGGGCCGAGGTCATCGCATTTGATGATTTTGTCGCCCTCAAGGGCGAGCAAGGTGCTAAGGAAGCCGGCAAGATGCGACTTGAAGGCAAAGACTACATCGTCAAAGATGGCGATGTAATGCACTTCCGATTTAACGTCTAGATTTGTCGCTATCGCGAGTGCAGCCGCCGTTGCGCAGCGGTGATCTCGCCCTGTAAAACGGCCGGCATTTCCTGGACAACGGCATCAATGGTCTGGTCAATTGCCCGCTGTTCTTCCTGGCGCGGCGCATGCAGTACAAAGTCCGCCACATCCTGATTGAGATTCAGGCTTCGGGGATGCCCGATGCCGATCCTGAGCCGCCAGAAATTCGGTGAACCCAGGTGGGACTCAATATCGCGCACGCCGTTGTGCCCGCCATGGCCTCCGCCTTGTTTAAGCCGAACACCACCGGGCGGCAGATCGAGCTCATCGTGAATCACCAGAATTTCCTCGGCAGATATGCGATGAAATCGTGCAAACGCACCCACCGATTCGCCGGATGCGTTCATGTATGTCTGAGGTTTTAGCAGCCAGCGATCGGCGTTTGCGATGCGGGCCTTGGCCAGTTCGGCCTTGAACTTTGCCTCGCGCGCCCAGCCCGTGCTGGCCAGACGATCCACAACCCAGAATCCCACGTTGTGCCGATGTTCGGCATATTGGGATCCCGGGTTGCCAAGACCAACGATCAGTTTCATTCAGACCCTCCGGCCTGAATCATCATCAGTCTTTCTTTTCGGACTTCTCAGCAGGCTTGGCCTCTGCGGCAGGTGCTGCCTCAGGTGCGGCCGACTCCTCAGCGGCGCCACCCGGCACCGAGGCGGTGACCACGGTTGGATTCTCGCCAGCGTGCAGCACCAGTGTGACACCGGCAGGCACAACGAGATCGCGCACGTGTAACGAGTGGCCAACTGCAAGGCCTGACAGATCGACCTCGATGAACTCGGGCAGGTCTTTGGGCAGACAGGAGACCAGGACATCGGTGAGCACGTGGCTCACGATACCGCCGGAGAGTTTCACTGCCGGAGAGATTTCCTGGTTCTTGAAGTGCAGCGGCACCTTGGTCTGAAGCTTCTGGTTGGCATCGATACGCTGAAAGTCAACATGCAGAACTAAGGGCCTAAAGGGGTGCATCTGGTAATCACGCAGCAGCACCTGCTCCGCTTTTCCGTCAACCTCAAGATCCAGAATAGAAGAGTGAAACGACTCCACTTTTAGAGCGAGCATCAGTGGGTTGTGATCCATCTCGATGTTGGTAGGTGATTTTTTGGCGCCATAGACAATGCCAGGCACCTTACCGCTTTGGCGAAGACGGCGGCTCGCACCCGATCCTTGCACCGTACGGGAAGTAGCAACAACTTTCATGTACAACTCCTTCAATTAACGCGCTGAAAACAGCGCGGGTCAACAATCCTTTTACGCCTCTCGGCTGCCGCGACCAGCAATCCGCGGGGAATAAAAGGCACTTAAAAACTATTCAACAAACAGTGAGCTCACTGAATCAGACTTCACAATCCTGAGAATGGTCTCGGCCAGTAAGCCTGCGCACGACAGCACACGAATCTTTCCGGTGGCCTGAGATGCCTTGGACAGGGGGATCGAGTCGGTGACCACCAGCTCATCAAGCGCAGATTTGCCGACACGTTCGCTCGCATCGCCGGAGAGCACCGCATGTGTACAGTAGGCCACCACCCGCTCCGCCCCATGATCCTTGAGTGCCTGGGCAGCCTTGGTCAGTGTTCCAGCGGTGTCGACCATGTCATCCATGATCATGCAGGTCCGGCCAGAGACGTCACCAATAATGTTCATGACCTCTGAGACATTCGCCTTCGGCCGGCGCTTATCAATAATCGCCAGATCGCAGTCCATCTGTTTGGCAAAGGCCCGGGCACGGACCACACCCCCGACATCAGGCGACACCACCAGAAGATTCTGATAGGTCTGCTGCCAGACATCGGCAAGGATGATCGGTGCGGCGTAAATGTTATCGACGGGAATATCAAAAAACCCCTGAATCTGATCAGAGTGCAGATCCATGGTCAGCACGCGATCGACGCCAACGCTTTGAAACATGTTGGCAATCACCTTTGCGCTAATGGGCACCCGAGAAGACCGCACACGCCGGTCCTGGCGGGCATACCCAAAATAAGGAATCGCCACGGTAATCCGCTCTGCCGAGGCGCGCCGCAGGGCATCGCACATCAGCATCACTTCCATCAAGTGGTCGTTGGCAGGCGCACAGGTTGACTGAAGCACGACCGCGTGTTTTCCACGTACGTGTTCAAGAATCTCAACGGTAGATTCACCATCGCTGAACTGGGCAACCGTGGCGCGTCCAAGCCGCGTGCCGAGATGGCGTGCGACATCCGCTGCCAACTTGGGGTTGGCATTGCCGGTGAAGATCATGAGCCCCTCGGGGGCACCGCCTTCTTTGTTTAATATGCGGTCGACCATCTCTTATTCATGGGGCAACGAAATTCTGGCTGGGGAGGAAGGATTCGAACCCTCGAATGCCGGAATCAAAATCCGGTGCCTTAACCAACTTGGCGACTCCCCAACGGTTTTACAACGTCTGCCCCGGATGTCGCATCAGGGTCTGACATACGTTCAGCCGGGTGAGCTGACCGTTGTCCGAGGCCTTCTGAAGTGCGCTGACATGGCCAGCGAGACGATGGGCTGTCTCGCGATCGGGCGCGGTGCAGAACACTGCGCCCCCCGAGCCTGACAACCGTACTGCGGCCGGGGCAATTCCTTCGCGGGCGGCAGCCGTTTCGAGCCACTGAAGGGCCGTTTTGACCTTCGGATATCGGGCCGTAGTGGCCGGCTGAAGATCATTCCGGCCGAATTCCCATACGGGCTGTTGGGCTGCTTGAGCGAAGCCCGCAATTTTCGAGGGTTTGGAATTTCGTGTCAATTCAGGCGCAGCAAAGATCTCGGCGGTCGGGACATGGCAGTTGGGCACCGCAATCACGACCCAGCGCGGGCAGGCCGAATACCCGGACAGTACCTCGCCGATGCCCTGCACGAAGGCTGCCTGCCCAAAAAGGAAAAAGGGCACATCGGCCCCAAGCCCGAGACCGATCTCCCGTAGGTGGGCCGAAGATAGGCCCAGTTCCCAGAGCTGATTGAGCCCGAGCAGAACGCTGGCCGCATCAGAGCTTCCGCCCCCCAGCCCCGCACCGGCCGGTATGGACTTGGCCACATCAATGGCTGCTCCCGGCCCACCCGAAGACCGCCATTGGGGGGTCTGCTGAAGCGCGCGGGCGGCCCGCACGGCCAGATCCTGGTCCACTGGACCCATCAGATCTCCGGTTCTCGCGACCTGCCCATCGCTGGTCCGGGTGATTCGGATCGTATCGCTCCAGTCAATCAGTTCGAATGCGCTCTCCAACAAGTGATAGCCATCGGTACGTCGGCCGACCACGTGCAGGAACAGATTAATCTTGGCCGGAGCGGCAATGGTCAGAGAGCCAGGCTGCATGAGATGAGAAACAAGAGCAGGGTGGGGCCTTCAGGCGGGATCCAGCACAGCCCGCAGCGTGACTTGGGTCTGGCGAATTTGAAATTGAAATTCTCGCGGGCTTTGGTGTGACCGACTGATGGTCTCCATGATCGTCATCAGGGATGTCAGCACCGCATCCATATCACCGACATTAAATTCCTTCGCGCCGTCGCCGAGCAGCGATTCCATCAGCTGGGTCTGGCGTGCCATATCAAGCGGCAGGCCTTGATGGTCATACGCCCGAACCTTCTCGGTGGACATGCCTTGAAGGAGCCCGCCTTGGCGTGTGGGTGTATTGCGCTCCAGGCTTCCCAGGGTCTGGCCAAGAGGGCCAAGCCATATCAACACCTGTCGTTCATCCGGGCGACCGCCTGATGTTGTGCGCGCGAGCTGCAGCCATTCGAATCGACCCTGACCGCCGCGCAGTTCATCGGGCCGTTGCTGCGAACGCGCATGAATGATGAAGCGCCCGGTCCGCACCGCCTGGACTTCCTCGCCAGGACGATCAAGGCTGAGCCGTTCATTTTGAGCGGGAGCGGATGTCGTCGTGCAGCCGAACCCGGTAAGAAGCAGTACACAGCAGAGCAGGCCAGCGGGTAGACGGTGCCGCATGGGCTTCATGATCAGCGTGGGTGGACCCGTGCCGGTGAAATTCCCAGCCGCTTCAGTGTGTCGAGCAGTACCTCATTGCGTGGGTCTGCGCTAAAGGCTGCACGAAACACGATCTCTGCCTCCTCTTTGCGGCCGCGCGCCCAGAGCACTTCACCCAGATGAGAGGAGATCTCTGCATCGGGCTGTTGACGCTGCGCCTTGCGCAGGTACTGTTCGGCAAGCTCAAGATTTCCGAGTCGGAAATAGACCCATCCCATACTGTCGATGATGTGGGCATCGTCTGGTGCGAGCGCGAGCGCGCGTTCAATGAGAACCCTGGCCTCATCAAGCCGAATGTTGCGATCGGCGAGGTGATACCCCAGTGCATTGTGGGCATGTGCATGGCGCGGATCCCGCTCAATGAGGCCACGCAGGAGCCGCTCCATTTCCTGATGTTGGCCCGCCTTTTCATGCATCATGGCCAGGGTGTAGATCACGGCTGGCTTTTCGCGATCGCCGTGGCTAACGGTTTCAAATACCCTCAGGCCTTGGGATTTATCGGGTGCTCGGCTGGCCAGGCTGCCCAGGTATTCATAAAACGCATCGAGTTTTTGCTCCCGCGCTGCCTGCTGGCGGCGGGCAAGCAGAGAGCGGGTGAGTTTTTCAGTCTCCCCCACCATCATCTGCAGCACATCCAGTGTGCTCTGCGCCTCCGCATCGTTGGGTGCGTTTCGCTGCCAGATGGCAGCAGCCTCTTCAGCACGCTGTGGCGATCTCGCCTCGATGGCGAGTTCGGTTGCCCGCCGTGCGGCGGCGGGATCCTGGGTCTGACGCGCCACGCTCAGATAGGTCGCAGCCGCAGCACCAATATCCCCCTGGGCAAGGGCAAGCTCACTGGCAAGGATCTGAAACACGAGTGCGGCCTGCTCGCGGCCAGTATTGAACTGCTTGCCGCTGGCGGCTGTGGCAATGCCTGGCCCGCCCAGCCCCAGCCCGGCGCAAAGCGCCAGCAGAATGGCCATCCTCGGTCGAAAGCGTGCGGTCATGCCTCTACACTGTGCGGGTTTGAAGAATCCATATCATGCCCGAATTGCCCGAGGTTGAAGTCACTGCCCGCGCGCTGCAGCAGGCCATCGCAGGCTGGTCCTTGCGGTCGGTTTGGGTTTCTGGAAAAAAACTCCGCCATCCGTTCCCGCGCGGGGCCATCGATCAATTACGAGGTGCGCCGCTGATGGGCATTAGCCGACGCGCCAAGTATGTGCTGATGGAGTTTCCTGCTGGCTATCTGGCGGTGCATCTGGGCATGTCGGGCTCGGTGCTCTGTGTCCACGGCAAAGCACCCCCCGCAAAACTGCATGACCATGTCGTGATGGAGTTTGAGTCGCCTGCATCGGAGGTCCGGACCATGACCTATCACGACCCCCGGCGCTTCGGCTCCTTTCAATGGTGTGACCGGCAGGCCCTGCACGGCACTGAGATCGGCGCAGTTCTGGGCGCAGGGGCCGCGGGCATTGAGCCGCTCGGGCACTCGTTTAATGGTGGCTGGCTCTTTGAGCACTCTCGAGGCCGTCGCACACCGATCAAACAATGGCTCATGGATGGCAGCGTGGTGGTGGGCGTGGGCAATATCTACGCCTGCGAGGCACTCTTCGATGCCGGCATCCATCCGAGCCGCAAAGCTGGATCAATATCGCGGTCACGTTATGAGCGGCTTGCCGCAGCGATCAAAAAAATTCTTCTAGAGGCCATTGAAGGCGGCGGCAGCACAATTCAGAACTTTCAAGGACCCGATGGAACGGTGGGCCGCTATGGCCAGTTACATCGTGTCTACGGCCGCTCGGGCCAGCCCTGCCCACGCTGTGGGCGTGCCATTCGTCGCAGCATCATGGGACAACGCAGTACATTTTTCTGTCATGGCTGTCAGCGCTAACCAAGATAGTTTTTCCCAGCGCCTGATTCGCTGGCAGCGCGCCCACGGACGCCATGACCTGCCATGGCAGACCCGGCCTCCCGACCCCTATCGCGTGTGGCTGTCAGAGATCATGCTGCAGCAGACCCAGGTCACCACGGTCATCGATTATTTTCATCGCTTCACCCAGCGATTCCCATCGCTAGCGTCATTGGCGCAGGCAGATGAGCAGACCGTGCTCGCCCTCTGGTCCGGCCTGGGGTATTACCAGCGTGCGCGAAATCTTTTGGCCTGCGCCCGTGAGGTGATGTCACAGCACGGAGGCCGATTTCCGGAATCTGCTGTAGCTCTCGCGCGGCTGCCGGGCATCGGCCCATCGACTGCGGCGGCGATTGCATCGACGGTATACGGTGAACGGGCGGCGATTCTGGATGGCAATGTAAAGCGGGTGCTTGCGCGCATCACCTGTGCAGAGGCGCCATGGGCAAGCCTGACACTCGAGCGCGCCCTGGCACAAGAAGCCCAGAGGCGACTTCCTGATCGCACCCAGGATATGCCGGCCTATACACAGGCCATCATGGATCTCGGCGCAATGATCTGCAGGCCCCGCCAGCCGCTATGTGATCGTTGTCCCGTGCAGTCCGACTGCAGAGCACGCGCACATGACGCAGTGGATCGTTATCCTGTCGCACGAATCAAAAAGGCACTGCCCCAACGGCAGGCCTATTGGGCGATCTGCTGTGATGCGCAGTCGGTCTGGCTGATGCAACAGCCGACCTCTGGCATTTGGCCAGGCCTGTGGCTGCCCTGGCGGATCGCGCCCGAGGCCCTGCCGCGTGACTGGTCAGTCACTGTAAAAAACCTCCAAGAGATCATCGAGATTCGCCACAGTTTTACCCACTACCGTCTGCAGATTTCCGCGGCAGTGATTGCATGGCCAGGATCCCGCCGGCCAAAAGATGCGCCCCCTGAACTGCAGCCATTTTCATGGCCACAGGCATTGGCCCTGCCACTGCCCGCGCCAGTCACACGGCTGTTGTCTAAGCTTTGCCCCGCTGGGATAAAGAACGGTGTCGCACCGAGCACGAATAGGCGCCCTTGAATTTTCCAAACAGGGCATCTGCACAGTAGACCGATCGATGCTGCC
Source organism: Burkholderiaceae bacterium (assembly GCA_018882785.1). Lineage (GTDB taxonomy): Bacteria > Pseudomonadota > Gammaproteobacteria > Burkholderiales > Burkholderiaceae_A > Lacustribacter. Next base: position 107,055 of record VERI01000003.1, read on the forward strand.
CTCCGGTGCAGCCGATGGCAACCGTCAGATAACTGCGATGTTCCTCTGCATGCCGTGGCAGCCATTTTTCAAGATAGGCACCGATGTCTTGGATCATTTCGCGCACAGACTGATGTGAGCTTAAATATTCGATGACGGCCGCATCCCGGCCATTGAGTGTTTTGAGGTTCGCGATGTAATAGGGGTTGGGCAGGCAGCGGGCATCAAACACCAGGTCTGCATCCATGGGAATGCCGTCTTTGAATGCAAAGGACTGAAAGAGCACCGTAAGCGGCGCGTTTTCTAAATCCAGGATCTCTTTGACCCATCGACGCAACACCTGTGGCTGCAGGTCGCTGGTATCCAGCGGCATACCCAGCGGCTCTATATCGGCCAGCATCTCACGCTCCTGGGCAATACAGTCCATCAGCGTCTGGACCTGGTCTTGTCCAAATACATTTTGTGCCTTCAACATCTGGCTTAAGGGATGCCGTCGACGTGTTTCAGAATAACGCTGCACAAGCGTCTCGTCGCGCGCGTTTAGAAAGAGCACTTTGACATCGTGACCATCGTGTCGGATGCGTTCAAGACTCTGAGAAAGTTGACTCAATGAGCCAGCCGTGCGCGCATCTACCGCGACAGCAAGCTGCGCGAGCCCACCCTGCCGCAGGCTGACCAGTGCCTGTTCGAGAAATGCCACCGGCAGGTTATCAATACAGAAGTAGCCCGAGTCCTCCAGCACGTTTAAGGCAACCGATTTGCCGGAGCCTGACATGCCGGTGACCAGCACAACTTTCACGGGGCCTGATCCGGAGCGGAGAGCTGCTGCATCGCGGCCTGCTGCCGCTCAACAAATTCCTGCATGGTGTCGATACCGCGCAGGCTAAGCACCAGGTTACGCACGGCGGCTTCAACCAGCACAGCGAGATTTCGTCCGGCGGCAACAGGGATGACGACCTTGCGAATCGGCAGGCCCATGACATCTTGGGTCATCGCCTCGAGTGGAAGCCGCTCGAATTCGTTCATGACACTGCGTCGAATCAGCTGCACGATTAATTTCAGCCGCATCTTTCTGCGCACCGAGGTCTCACCAAAAATCGCACGGATGTCCAATAGCCCCAGGCCGCGCACCTCCAGCAGATTTTGTAACAGTGGCGGACAGCGTCCCTCGACTGCATCGGGCGCGATACGTGTGAACTCGACCACATCATCGGCGATCAGGCCATGGCCCCGGGTAATAAGCTCAAGTCCAAGCTCACTTTTTCCAAGGCCGGATTCACCTGCAATCAGCACGCCCATGCCCAGAACATCCATGAATACACCATGCATCTGGGTCTGAGGCGCCAGCGTGCGGGCCAGCTGTGCCCGCAGTATCTCAATGACCTGGCCCGCAGACACTGTCGTTCGCAGCAGAGGCAGCGACTCACGTTCGCAGGCAGTGAATAATTCCGCAGGGGGAATCTCGTCGTCGGCGATGATGATAGCGGGCGGATGGCCGGCGATCAGTTCGGCAGTCAGATAGTTTTTGCGTTGCGGATCAAGACGGTTGTAATACGCCACCTCGGGCGTTCCCATAATCTGAATGCGATTCGGGTGGATCAGATTTAAGTGCCCAATCAGATCGGCACTCTCAGTCGATGGCCCGCTGATTTTGCGGCCGGCGCCACCTTGTCCCGTTAGGAAACTGAGCTTTAACGTCTCCGCGTTTTCGTCAAAGAGCGCTTTTACGTCAAGCACGGGCAGGCTGCCAGGCTTCCAGGGCCCGGTGCAGGGCCTGCGGGTCTGTCTCCGTACTCAGCAGATCGCGCATCTGTCGATCGGACAGCATCTCTGCAACCTCGGAGAGAATCTCAAGATGCTGCTGTGTCGCCTGCTCGGGAACAAGAAGAAACAGTAAAAGACTGACTGGTTTTCCATCCGGCGCATCAAAGGGCACCGGCTCGGATAGTCGCACCAGGGCGGCGACTGCCTCTTTCAGGCCCTTAATGCGGCCATGAGGAATGGCGATGCCTTCTCCTAGACCGGTCGAGCCGAGTCGCTCTCGGGCAAACAACGAGTCAAATACCTTGACCCGGGCAATGCCTTGATTGTTTTCAAACAACAGCCCAGCCTGTTCAAAGACACGCTTTTTGCTGCTGGCTTCGAGACCAACTGCAATGTTGGCCAGGGGTAAAAGCTGGCTAATGCGGTTCATTGCTCCGCCTCGTCATATCGAGAGGCCGGATTATAGATCTTTTGTTGCGCTGCGCTAAGTCGTCTCAGGGGGAGATCTGCTGGTCGGCCCCCTGGCCGCGGTGTACGCCGGGCCGGTGGGTTTCCTTGTACCGGACGACCTGCCGATCCAGCTTATCGGCCAGAAGATCAATAGCTGCATACAGATCGTTATGGCTGGCCTCGCAGTGGACGTCCTTGCCGGGCAGGTGCACCGTGACTTCGGCAATCTGGTTCAGTTTCTGGACACTGAGCACCACGTGGACCTCATTGACGTGATCGAAATGTCGCCAAGTTCGGCCAAACTTCTGATCAACATAGTGGCGAATCGAGTCGGTAATGTCGATGTGGTGCCCCTTGACCGTCAAATGCATGGTCCTGCCTCCTATCAGAGTTTTTTGCGTTGGCTGACAGGCTCAATTCTGAGCGCTTCTCGATACTTTGCAATCGTGCGCCGCGCAACTTGGACACCCTCCTGGCCAAACCGATCGGAAAGCTGTTGATCCGACAAGGGTTTTCGGGGATCTTCCTCGGCAATCCACTGGCGGATCTTGGCCTGGATGGCCGTCGAGGAGGCCACCCCCCCGCCCTCGGTTTTGACATGGCTGGTGAAGAAGTATTTCAGCTCGAAGGTGCCGCGGGGCGTCAGGATGTATTTGTTGGTCGTGACCCGTGACACGGTTGACTCGTGCAATTCGCAGCGCTCGGCAATCTCGCGGAGCACCAGGGGCCGCATAGCGATCTCGCCCTCTTCAAAAAATGCCTGCTGCTCAATCGCAATGGCCTGCGAGACGCGCAGGATCGTATCGAATCGTTGCTGAATGTTTTTAATTACCCATCGTGCCTCTTGCAGCTGGGCCGCCATGCTGCTGGCCCGTTCCTGTCGAATCAGTTCTGCGTAGAGTGGATTAATGGATAGTTTCGGAACGGCGGATTCATTCAGCCGCACCTGCCACTTATTGCCTGAACGGGCATTGCCTTTAAAGGCGATCACGTCAGGAATGATCGTCTCGGCAGCCTCATCCTGAAAATCAGCGCCGGGTTTTGGCTGAAGGCTTTTAATCAGGTCGACAGCAGATTTCAGCAGATCACGATCACAGCGCAGGCGGGCACACAATCCATTAAATTCACGCGCTCCCAGGGCCTGCAGCAGAGATTCATCATTGACAAGCTGTTGGGCAAGGTCAATGCGAGTGAGCATCGCCTCGCCTGTCTCATGATCTTCGGCCAGGGATCTCAGGCGGATTAACTGGAGCTGCAGACATTCCTGAAGCGACCGCGCACCGACACCGATGGGATCCAGATGCTGCAGCAAGGTGAGTCCAAGCTGCAGCTCGTCTGCGTCTAGCCGTTCGCCGAATAGCGCGATAAATCCCTCTGCGACACTGGCCTCGAGATCTTCAAGGCTTTCGCGCAGATAGCCGTCATCGTCCAGCGACTCAATGAGCGTATCGAGCCATGCACGATCGCGGTCCGACAGGTTCATGCTGTGCGCCTGTTCACGCAGATGGGCACGCAGGCTGGTGGGCTCAGCCCGCTGGTTGTCCCACCAGTCCGAGTCGTCATCGTTGCCGCTACGCGAACCGCCAGCAGACCAGCTCTCTGCAGAGCCTGCCAACCCTTCGCCCGCGAAATCGTCTTGCGTGCTGCTATCGGCAGTGGTGGTCTCGGCTGGTGTGGATTCGCCCGCCGAGGAGGCGGTCTCAGAGACTTCGAGCAGCGGATTTTCCGAGAGAAATCGATCCACCTCCTGCTCGAGTTCTGCCGTTGACATCTGCAACAGTCGAATCGATTGCTGCAGCTGAGGGGTCAGTGCGAGCTGCTGTGAGGTTCGAAGGCCGAGAGAAGGTTTAATGGAGGCCATTCGAATTACATTCGAAAGTGTTCCCCAAGGTAGACCTTGCGGACACTGGCATTGGCGATGATTTCTTGGGGGACGCCGCTGGCCAGCGCCGAGCCCTCGCTGATGATGTAGGCGCGGTCGCAGATGCCCAGGGTCTCGCGGACATTGTGGTCGGTGATCAGCACACCGATCTGACGTTCCTTTAGAAAACGAACAATGCGCTGAATCTCAATCACTGCGATCGGATCCACGCCTGCAAATGGCTCATCGAGCAAAATGAATCGCGGTGATGTTGCCAGCGCCCGGGCGATCTCTACCCGCCGTCGTTCTCCCCCTGACAGGGAGACCGCCATGTTGTTACGCAGATGCGTGATCTGCAGATCCTCAAGCAGTGTGCTGAGCCGCGTCTCGATTGCTGTGGCATCCAAGGGCTGGCCTTGATCATCACGCTGAAGCTGCAGGATGGCCCGAATGTTATCGGCCACCGATAGCCTGCGAAACACCGAGGCCTCCTGAGGAAGGTATGACAAGCCTAAGCGTGCGCGCTGATGAATGGGCATTCGGGCAAGATTTTTTCCGTCCATAAGAATCTCGCCTGCATCAGACCGCACCAGTCCCACAATCATGTAAAAGCTTGTGGTCTTGCCGGCGCCATTTGGACCCAGCAGGCCGACCACTTCGCCACTCTCGATATGCATCGTCACATCCTGGACTACGGTGCGGCCCTTATAGGCCTTGCGCAGTCCGCGTACATCCAGCGTATTGATCTGGCTCATGGCCGTCTGCCGGGCATCAGGACCATGCGCGATCGGGGCTGGCCTTCTGCAGAATCCACCTGGTAACGCTCGGTCAGGTTGTTATAGGTGAGCGCATCTCCAGCCACCTGATCCTTCAGCACATCGCCCTCGAGCCGGCGCAAAATGGCATTGCGGGTAAGGGTCACCACCTCCTGTTTACCGTCGTAGTCAAGCTGCGAGGCCTCGCCTTCCATGAACTCATTGACGCCCTCGCGCTTTTGACGAAATCGGGCGGGTCCCCCGGTCATGGTGCCGAAATAATTTCCAGAGCTGTCCTGCCAGAGCTGCAGCCGATCGCCACGCATGATCAGCGTGCCCTTGGTCAGCACCACGTTGCCTGTAAATGTGGTGATCTGTTTCTGGTCGTCGTGGTTAAGCCGGTCGGCATCGATGGTCGTGGGCTTGTCGCGATCGGCCTTCTCTGCCCAGGCAGGACCGACTGCGAAGACCAGCATGGCCAGCAGCGGAGCGCGCAGCAGTCGTATCAACGCAGACGGAGAGCAGGACCACACGCGCCTCATGGCCGACGCTCCTTGGGCACAACCATTCGCGATTCCGAGACGATCTCGATACGCTGGGTCTTCTGGTCAAATCGCATGCCCACGCCCTGAAGTGTCGATAGGCCGCGCTCCACCAAGACCGGCGCATCGGTGGTGGCCTGCTCTTCGCGGACCAAGACCGTTGCCCTGCTGGTGGTGATTTTCGCTGCTGGCTGGCCATCAAATGGATCGCGCTGAATTCGGACATTGCCCTCCAGGTCGACCTGATTCTGCTGACGGGTGGTAACGGCCTGGTCGGCCTGCATGACTGTCTTGGGCCGTGATGTATCCAGAGACACCATCACGGGACGTTCGATTACGCTTCGGTCGGCCTGCTCATTAAACGTAATGCGCGCTGCATCGAGCCGATACAAGGCCTGGCCTTGCGGATTACTGCGCGTGATGCGTGGATTTTCGATTATCGCGTTCGGCCCTTCACTTTTCACAGCCGCAGAGTCAAGACGCGCACGCTGCAAGACCTGATTGAGCCCCCAGGATGCCGCAGCAAGAACGGCAAACAGACCAATCGATATCGTGTTACCAAGCCATTCGGGCTGCTTCATCCGCGCGCCTCGAGAATGAAATCGCAGCAATCCCGCACGGCACCCTGGCCACCCTGGCGCATAGAGATCCAGTGGGCCTGACGCAACACTGCATCAACGGCATTGGGCACCGCCGCAGCAAAACCAACCCGAGAAAAGACCGCAAGATCTGGAATGTCATCGCCCATGTGGCCGCATCGCTCGGCTGAGATGCGGTGCTCGGCCAGCACCGCATCGATGGCACGGCCTTTGTCTTCTGCACCCTGGATGATGATGTCGAGGCCAAGCTCCCGGCCTCGGGCCAGGGTTGCAGCGTGTTCCCGGCCGCTGAGAATGCCCACCCGAAGACCCGCCTGCTTGAGTGCCTTCAGTCCATGGCCATCGAGCACATGGAATCGTTTGATGGTCTCGCCGGAATGGTCATAGAGCAGACCGCCATCGGTCATCACGCCATCAACATCAAAAAACATCCACTCGATTTTCTTTGCCCTGCGAATCGCCTCTTGCACATCGAACGGGCGAGTCATGTGGTCTGAAGAAGGCATCGGGCTGTCGGCCTACAGAATCTTGGATTCGAAAAGATCGTGGATGCCGACAGCGCCCTCAAGCCGGCCCGCTGCATCCACAACAATCAGGTGATTGATACGCGTGGACTCCATCAAATGAGCCACTTCGCTGGCAAGCCGGTGACGATCAATCGTCTTGGGGCTGCGGCTCATAACGTCATCGATGACCATGCCGCGAACATCAACGCCCTGAGACAGCACACGCCGCAGATCGCCGTCGGTAAAAATACCCACCACGCGGTCGGATGTATCGACAACGGCCGTCATGCCCATGCGCTTTGCACTGATCTCTTTAAAGGCCTCCGTTACCGCGGTGCCAAGCAACACCCGTGGCAGCCGGTCATCGGTGCGCATAACATCCTCGACCCGTACCAGCAGCTGTCGGCCAAGGTTGCCGCCTGGATGCGAGCGGGCAAAGTCTTCCGCACTAAACCCGCGCAGATCGAGCAGCACCAGGGCAAGTGCATCGCCCAAGGCCAGCGAAGCGGTCGTGCTTGCGGTTGGTGCCAGATTTAAGGGGCAGGCCTCGAGCCTGACAGCAGAATTCAAATGCAGATCGGCGGCCTTGGCCAGACTGGACTCGGGATTGCCAGTGACTGCGATGAGTGTTGCGCCGAGCCGTTTAATGTGGGGCGCAATCGTTGCCAGTTCTTCGGTCTCGCCGGAATTGGAAAACGCCAGCACCACGTCATCGATCTGAATCATTCCCAGATCGCCGTGCTGTGCCTCTGCGGGATGTACAAAGTAAGCGGGCGTGCCTGTCGAGGCGAGCGTTGCTGCAACCTTTCTCGCCACATGGCCTGATTTGCCCATGCCCGACACCACCACGCGGCCAGTGCAATGGAGAATCTTTTCGGCGGCTTGAACCAACTGATGATCAATCTGATCCAGCAGCCCGAGCACCGCATCAGCCTCAATTCGAATGACCTCCCGCGCCCGTTGGAGGACACGTTCTGCGGAGATGCTTGGGCCGCTCTGCTGATGTGGTTTCTTTGCGTGGTTGACCATGGTCCGGGCAGTGTCCGTTGTTACACTTGACCCATGGTCAGGCAGTTTAGCAAAGGGCGCTAGCAAACTTCATACCAACTATGGATTCGCTACTCGGGGTCATCGTTGTTTTGCTTGCCGTTTCCGTGGGTGCGGTAACGGCAGCGCGGGCGCTCAAGCTGCCCCCCCTGGTCGGTTATCTGTCGGTCGGGGTCCTGCTCGGGCCACATGCCCTGGCCATGGCACCGGATACCGACGTCACCCGCTGGCTCGCAGAAATCGGCGTGGTGTTTCTGATGTTTTCCATCGGACTGGAATTTAGCCTGCCGAAACTCCGTGCAATGCGCGGCCTGGTGTTCGGACTTGGCGGCATCCAGGTCGGCCTCACCCTGCTGCTGGTAGCGGTTCTGGTCGGCCTGACCCAGTCCTGGCATGGCATGTCGTGGCAGGCGGGTGTGGCCTTGGGCGGTGCGCTGGCGATGTCCTCCACGGCCATGGTCATGCGGCTCGCCGGGGATCGTGGCGAACTTGAGTCCGCCCACGGCAAGCCGGTGGTGGGCGTGCTGCTGTTTCAGGATCTGGCCGTGGTACCGCTTCTGGTGATGATCCCGGCGTTGTCGGGCCTGTCGGTAGACGGAGATCAGGGACTGGGCTGGGCACTGACACTGGCCATGGGCAAGTCCTTGCTGGTTCTGGTGTTGGCGCTTCTGATTGGCCAGCAGGTGATTCGCCCCTGGCTGACGGTGGTGGCGCGTCGGAAGTCACAGGAGCTGTTCACATTAAACGTCCTGCTGATGACCCTGGGCCTGGCACTGATCACCGAGCATGCGGGCCTGTCGCTGGCGCTGGGCGCGTTTCTGGCCGGCATGCTGATCTCTGAAACCGAGTACCGCTATCAGGTCGAGGCCGATGTCAAACCCTATCGCGATGTACTGATGGGATTATTTTTTATCTCCGTCGGCATGCTGCTGGACTTCTCCGTGATTGCCGCGCAGTGGCAATGGGTGGCGCTGCTGGTGATCTGCCCGATGGTGTTTAAGTTCGTGCTGATTGCACTGCTGGCAAAGTTTTTCCGTGTTGGCACAGGCGCATCGCTGAAGACGGGCCTCTGGCTTTGCCAGGCGGGTGAGTTTGGATTTGTGCTGCTCGATCCTGCTGGCCTAAATGGCCTGGTGCCGCCGTCTGTGCTGCAGCCTGTGCAGGCAGCGATGGTGATCTCGATGCTGCTTGCACCCTTCATCATCGAGCAAAGCGATCGATGGATTCTTCGACTCGTACGCAATGAATGGTTCATGCGTTCTTTACAAATCCATCGCATTGCCACTCAGACACTCGGATCGGAGCAGCACGTGATTGTCTGCGGCTTTGGCCGCTGCGGACAAAATCTTTCTCAGATGCTCGATGCGGAAAAAATTCCGTATGTCGCCTTAGACCTTGATCCGCAGAGGACCCGCGAGGCGGCCGCGGCAGGCCAGTCAGTGGTGTTTGGTGATGCGGCGCGTCGCGAGACGCTGCTTGCTGCTGGACTTCATCGTGCATCTATTCTTGTGATTACCTATGCCGACCGCGCGTCAGCGATCCATGTGATCAATACCGCCCGGCAGCTCGCCCCTGCGCTTCCGATCGTGGTCAGGTCTCGCGATGACAGTGATCTGGGAAGCCTGCGTGCAGCGGGCGCGACCGAGGTGGTGCCCGAGGTGGTCGAGGGCAGCCTGATGCTGGCCTCGCACGCCCTCGCGTTGGCAGGGGTGCCGCTGCATCGGGTGCTGCGTCGTGTACGTGAGGTGCGCGATAGCCGTTACGCCATGCTGCGTGGCTATTTTCATGGATCGGTTGATGATGCGAGCGAGCGCAGCGCAGAGGTACTTTTGAAATCATTCTCGGTGCCCGCGACCTCATCCTCGGTGGGGATGACACTCGGAGCCTTAAGACTTGATGAAACTGGTGTCGAAATCACCAGCCTGCGACGCGGACGAGATCGTCTCGCCATCACCGATGAACTGGTGATTCAGGCCAATGATGTAATCGTCATGCGTGGAGCAAGCGAGGCCTTGGCAGTTGCCGAGGAGACCTTAAGCGGCGCACGGAACTCTTAACGGCCAATCGGACCTAAAATAAGGCCCCTTCTTCTCCGCCGACCTGAAAGCACCCCTTTGTCGACCGCGCCCGCCTCTCAGTCTTTAGGGCCGGATAGCCCGTTGATCAGCCGGGCATCTGGCGCGCCCGTGGTCGCCTTTCGTCGCGTGAGTTTTGGCTACGGTGAACGGCCAGTGATTGACGCGGTGTCATTCGAGATCAAGGCGGGCCAGGTGGTCGCGTTGATGGGCGGCTCGGGTGTGGGCAAGACAACGCTGCTCAGACTCATCAGCGGACTGGTGGGGCCGCAGCAGGGCATCGTCGAGGTATTCGGCAATCCGCTGAATATCAGAAATCAGTCACAGCTCTATATCGCCCGTCGTCGCATGGGGCTCTTGTTTCAATTCGGCGCCCTGTTTACCGATCTCAGCTGCTACGAGAATGTGGCCTTTCCGATTCGCGAGCACACCGACCTATCGGAATCGATGATTCATGATCTGGTCATGCTCAAGCTTGAGTGTGTTGGCCTGCGTGGTGCGGCATCGCTGAAGCCCTCGGAGATTTCCGGCGGCATGGCCCGACGGGTTGCCCTGGCCCGTGCGATCGCACTGGACCCGGAGCTCATTCTGTATGACGAGCCTTTCGCCGGTTTAGATCCAATTTCTTTGGGCGTGACGGCCAATTTAATTCGCGGCTTAAACACCGCGCTGGGCGCAACATCGATTGTCGTGACCCACGATGTTGCCGAGACGTTTGCGATCGCTGATCGTATTGTGGTCTTTGCCCCGTCGCCCAATGGCGCAAGACTGGTCGCGCAGGGCACGCCCGATGAGCTTCGGGTGAGCCAGGACCCCTTCGTTCGCCAGTTCCTGGATGGCCGCATGGACGGCCCGGTGCGTTTTCATTATCCGGCCGAGCCAATCGGCCAGGCCCTGGGCATCGGAGGTCCGGGATGAGAATCGCCTTGGACTGGGTCGCCACGCTGGGCCAGACGGCGTTGAAATTTGTGCGCCAGCTCGGGGTCTTTGCCATCCTGTTGTGGAAGATTCTCTTGCGCACGCCGGCGATCTGGAAACGGCCGGGTCTGATTGGGGCGCAGGTTCACTTTCTGGGCAATCACTCACTGGCCATCATTCTGGTGGCTGGCCTGTTTGTGGGGCTGGTGCTCGGCCTTCAGGGCTATTACACCCTCAGGCGCTATGGCTCTGAAGAGGCGCTCGGACTGCTGGTCGCCTTAGCCTTGGTGCGAGAGCTTGGACCGGTGATCGCCGCGTTGCTATTTGCAGGCCGCGCCGGCACTTCCTTGACGGCGGAAATCGGACTGATGAAAGCCGGCGAGCAGCTCTCGGCGTTGGAGACCATGGCGGTCGATCCTGTGGCCCGGGTGCTGGGCCCCCGCTTTTTTGGCGGCCTTATCGTCGTGCCGCTGCTGGCGACCCTTTTCTCCGCAGTTGGGGTCATTGGGGGCTGGATGGTCGGAGTGGTGTTAATTGGGGTAGATCCAGGCGCCTTCTGGTCTCAGATGTCCGGCGGTGTTGATTTCTGGGATGACGTGGTCAATGGTGTAATCAAGAGTGTGGTGTTCGGGATTGCCGTGACCCAGGTCGCTCTGATGCAGGGCTATGAGTCCAGGCCCACTCCTGAGGGGGTCGCCCGTGCCACCACCCTTACCGTGGTGGTGGGCTCGCTGGCCGTGCTGGGCCTTGATTTCGTGCTGACCGCACTGATGTTTGGAGAACTCTAAAAATGCAGGCTCGAAACCTGAATCTCGCTGTTGGCGCCTTCGTGCTTCTGGGCATACTGGCGCTCTTATTCATGGCCCTGCAGGTGAGCAACCTGAGTACGGGTTCCAGTGGCAGCACTTATGAACTGAAGGCTTCCTTTGACAATATCGGGGGCCTGAAACCCCGGGCTGCAGTTCGCAGTGCGGGCGTGCTGGTGGGCCGCGTTCGTCAGATTCAATTCGATGATCAGCAATATCAGGCGCTGGTGATTCTGGATATGGATGCCCGCTATCAGTTTCCAAAAGATACCTCTGCGAAAATCCTGACATCGGGGCTGCTGGGCGATAACTATATTGGACTCGAACCCGGCGGTGATCTTGAGATGCTCAAGGCCGCCGACAGAATTCGCATGACCCAGTCGGCAGTGGTGTTGGAAAACCTCATCTCACAGTTTCTTTATAACAAGGCGACCGAGCCATCGTCGCCGCCATCGGGTGGAGCCCGTAAGTAATTTTCTGATGAATCGATTCCTGCGACTTATTGCGATTGTGGGCATTGCCCTATCTGCGGGCTGTGCCCACCTGCCGGCGGGGCATGTGCCCGATGAGCGTGATCCCTGGGAGCGCTACAACCGCGCGATGTTTGAATTCAATGACAGCGTTGATCGCGCAGTGGTGAAGCCTCTGGCCGAGGTCTATCGGGACTATGTGCCGCCACTCGCACAGCAGAGTCTGAGAAATTTTTTCGGCAATCTGCGCGATGTCATCATCACGGCCCATCAGCTCTTTCAGGGCAAGCTCGAGGCTGCGGGAACCGCAGGAGGCCGTGTGCTGGTGAACACCACGCTGGGCTTTCTCGGTGTGGCCGATCCCGCCTCGGAGATGGGGCTGGTGAAGACCAACGAGGATTTTGGCCAGACCTTCGGCCGATGGGGGGCGGAGTCCGGCCCGTACTTCATGCTGCCCTTACTTGGCCCGAGCACCGTACGTGATGCGATCGGAACGGTTGCAGATTTCAGCTTTGATCCGATTGGCTCCGTGTTTAATCAGAGCACGGCCCGCAATGTGGTCTATGGCCTGATCGCGATTGACCGGCGAAAAGATCTGCTCGATGCCCAGGGCACGATCGAGGCCCTGTCATTTGACCGTTACACCGGGGTGAGAGATGCCTGGCTGGCCCGCCGCCGCAGTCTGATCTACGATGGTGATCCGCCGCCTTCACCGATGAAAGAGGAATAAAGTCTGACAATGAACATGCTGTTTCGAAACATCATCGCCGCGCTCTCGCTGGGCCTTTTATCGATCGGTGTGCAGGCCCAGACCGCGCCCGACGAGTTCGTTCGGACCATCTCTCAGAGCGTGCTGGAGGAGATCCGTTCTGATCGCAGCCTGCAGACCGGAGACATCGAACGCTTAAACGGCCTGGTCGACAGAAAAGTCATGCCCTATGTGGATTTTCAACGCATGACCGCATTGGCGGTGGGACGAAATTGGCGGGGTGCCAATCCCGAACAGCAAAAGACATTGATGCAGGAATTCCGACGGCTTTTGCTGCTGACCTATTCAGGCGCAGTCCGACAGGTCAATGAACTCACGCTGCAGGTGCGGCCCGTCCGTGCCAAGCCCGATGACGATGAAGTGATCGTGCGCACCCAAGTCCTCAGGCCCGGCCGTGAGCCGATCCAGATTGACTATCGTCTTCAGCGGTCTGCGGGCGGCTGGAAGATTTTCGATATGAACATCATGGGCCTGTGGCTTGTCGAGCACTATCGCAACCAGTTCGCCCAGGTGGTGGGCGCATCCGGCATCGATGGCCTGATCCAGTCGTTAAAAGAAAAGAATCAATCTCTCGTGATGGGCGGCGGTGGCGCAAAGCAGTCCGCAAAATAAGCAGCCACGATGGAGCAGATCCGACTTCAGTTTTCCGAACGCGTCGTTTTACACAACGCGATGCAGGAGCTCGGCCGGCACCAGTCGTTCATCAAGCAGGCTGTTGGCCGCACAGATCGCTTGGCCGATCAGACAGAAATCATTGCGGATATGACACTGCTGCGCGAGGTCGATACATCTGCCTTGGCGGTCATCGTGCAGCTTGATCGCGAGTCGCGCCGCCAACTTGGCCGGCCGATGGCCATTGTGTCCGCCCCCGAGGAGCTGCGCTCCTTGGCACGCCTGACATCGATCGATGCACTAATGAACTGGCAGGCATGAGCGGATCATCATCGCCTGCCGTGGTGGTGGATCGGATCTCGAAATGTTATTCGGGCCGGCGCGGCCAGGTACATGCATTAACCGATGTAAGTCTGCAGATTCAGCCCGGTGAGTTCATCGGGCTGTTGGGCCCAAATGGCGCAGGCAAGACCACCCTGATTCAGATTCTCTCGGGCCTGGTTCGACCGACCTCAGGCCGTGTATCGATTCTCGGATTTGATGTTCAAGATGATGCGGTCATGGCCAGACGATCACTGGGCGTGGTACCCCAGGAACTGGTGTTTGATCCATTTTTTACGGTTCGCGAGACCCTGCGAATTCAATCCGGTTATTTCGGCCTTGCCCGTAACGATGACTGGATCGATGATCTTCTGCATCATCTGGGCCTGGAAGATAAGGCAGAGGCCAATATGCGTGCGCTCTCCGGGGGCATGAAGCGCCGGGTGCTGGTTGCCCAGGCCTTGGTGCACCGTCCGCCCGTTATCGTGCTGGATGAGCCAACGGCGGGTGTCGATGTGGAGCTGCGCCAGAGCCTGTGGGCCTTTATTCGGCGCCTTAACCGCGAGGGCCACACCGTTATGCTGACCACCCACTATCTGGAAGAAGCCGAGTCGTTGTGTGGCCGGGTGATCCTGCTTAAATCGGGCAGCGTGCTCGCAGATGAGCGGACCGAGGAACTGCTGCGCCATCCCCAGGACAGCCTGGAGACCGTATTCCTGCGCATGCTGCGCGAGACTGCTGATCAACAGTCCTAGAGCGAGCCGGCTACAATCCATTGCATGGTTACTCCCGAAAGCATTCAAACCGATATCGCCAACGGCCTCTCCTGTGCACATGTTCAGGTGGCGGGTGATGGACATCACTTTGAAGCGGTGATCGTCAGCGATGCCTTCGAAGGCAAACGGCCAATCGCACGTCACCAGATGGTGTACGCGACCCTCGGCGATCGTATGAAAGCTGAAATTCATGCGCTCTCGATGCGTACCCTGACCCCGGCGGAATGGGCATCATCCCAGCAATAAATAACCGCCCGGCATCGATCAGCCGATCAATGCCAGGCCACTAGACATCATGGACCGTTTTCGAATCTCTGGCGGAACTGCGCTGCATGGCGAGGTCACCGTATCGGGCGCAAAAAACGCTGCCCTGCCGATTCTCTGTGCATCCCTTCTAAGCTCAGAACCCCTTGAGCTATTGGATGTGCCACGTCTGCGCGATGTAGGCACGATGCGAAAGCTGCTGATTCAAATGGGCACGCGAATCGAGACGCTTGAGCATCAGGCCGATGGACAAGAGCGCCTGCGACTGACTTCGGATGCCATGACCCATCTGCAGGCGCCCTATGAAATGGTGAAGACCATGCGCGCCTCGGTCCTCGTACTGGGTCCGATGCTGGCGCGTTTTGGCGAGGCGCTGGTCAGCCTTCCTGGCGGCTGCGCAATTGGACAGCGTCCTGTGGATCAGCACATTAAGGGGCTGGCCGCAATGGGCGCTGAAATGCGCATTGAGCATGGATACATCAAGGCCCAGGCCAAACGGTTGCGTGGTGCCCGTATTGTGACCGACATGGTCACCGTCACAGGCACAGAAAACCTGATGATGGCGGCCGTCTTGGCAGAGGGCACGACCGTGATCGATAACGCTGCCCGTGAACCTGAAGTGGTTGACCTTGCCAACTGCCTGATCCGCATGGGCGCAAGAATTGAAGGTGCCGGCACAGACCGAATCGTGATTCATGGCGTCGATCGGCTCGGTGGTGCCCAGCACACCATCATGGCCGATCGCATCGAGGCCGGAACATTTCTGTGTGCAGTCGCTGCGGCCGGTGGCGAGGTGCTGGTACGCCGTGCCCGATCTGACATGATGGGCGCCACCCTCGAGAAACTGCGCGAGGCAGGTGTTCAGCTTCTGGAGTCCGAAGAGGGCATTCGTGTCACGGCCTCCCGTCGTCCCGAGTCGGTTAATTTCAGAACCGCACCTTTTCCGGGCCTGGCGACTGATATGCAGGCCCAGCTGATGGCGGTATCGGCCATCGCCCAGGGCACCAGCATCATCACCGAAACAATTTTTGAAAATCGATTTATGCATGTCCAGGAACTACGACGCCTGGGCGCACAGATAGAGGTCGATGGCCACACCGCTATCGTGAAGGGCGTGGCTGAACTCTCGGGCGCCCGCGTGATGGCCACGGACCTGCGCGCCTCCGCCGGACTGGTCATTGCGGGACTGGTCGCCCAGGGAGAAACCGAGATCGATCGCATTTATCATTTGGATCGTGGCTATGACCGGATGGAGCAAAAACTCTCGGCCATTGGCGCCCGTGTAACCCGAGTCACTGAAAAGACACCCGCATGATGACCTTTGCCCTATCGAAGGGCCGCATATTCGATGAAGCGCTGCCGCTGTTGAAATCAGCAGGCATCTCTCCGCTTGAGTCTCCCGAGTCATCCCGCAAGCTGATTCTTGCAACCAATCGGCCGGATCTTCGGCTGCTGATCGTGCGCGCAAGCGATGTGCCTACATATGTCCAATACGGTGCCGCCGATCTGGGCATTGCAGGCGCGGATGTTCTCGCCGAGCAAGGCAGCGAGGGGCTGGTGCAGCCCGTAGATCTCGGGATCGCCCGATGCCGAATGTCGGTGGCAGTGCCAGAGTCGTTGGACTATCAGGCCATCGTGCAGCGTGGCGCCCGCATTCGTGTGGCGACCAAATATGTACAAATCGCCAAGGCCCACTTTGCCGCGAAGGGCATGCATATTGATCTGATCAAGCTTTATGGCTCAATGGAGCTCGCGCCCCTGGTGGGCCTTGCCGATGTCATCGTTGATCTGGTGTCTACCGGTGGAACATTGAAAGCCAATGGCCTAAAAGAAGTTGAAAAAATCTCAGAAGTGTCGGCCCGGCTGATCATTAATCAGGCCGCCCTGAAGACCAGGCCCGAGCAGCTGCGGCCCCTGATGGAGTCGCTTGCGCGAGCGGCGGGCCGAGGTTAAGTCTATGGCCCGCGTGAATATCGCCCGGCTGTCTGCGACGAGCGCCGATTTTCAGCCTCGACTTGCAGGCCTGCTGCGTTTCGATGCCGCCCAGGATCAGGCGATCACAGATACCGTCAAGACCATCATCGCCGACATTCGCGCGCGTGGGGATGCAGCGCTTTTGGAAATGACAGCCCGGTTTGATCGGGTCACGGCCACATCCGTGAGTGACCTTGAAATTCCTCGCGCACAGTGTGAGCGTGCGTTTCAGGAACTACCGCAGGAGCAGCGTCAGGCCCTCTCCGAGGCCGCCCAGCGTATCCGCGAATTTCATGAGCTTCAGCGTCAGAACTCCTGGACCCACACCGATGCAGCGGGCAATCGGCTGGGCCAACGCATCTCTGCCCTTGATCGCGCAGGACTCTATGTGCCGGGCGGTAAGGCCGCCTATCCGTCTTCCGTGCTCATGAATGCAATTCCCGCCAAGGTTGCGGGTGTGTCGGAACTCATCATGGTGGTGCCGACCCCGCAGGGCAGCCGCAATGCATTGGTGCTTGCGGCAGCCTATCTTGGTGGCGTGGATCGGGTCTTCACCATTGGCGGTGCCCAGGCAGTTGCGGCCTTGGCCTATGGCACGCCCACGATTCCTGCGGTCGATAAGATTGTCGGTCCCGGCAATGCCTATGTCGCCGAGGCCAAGCGCCAGGTCTTTGGCCAGGTCGGCATCGACATGATTGCGGGACCATCTGAAATATTGGTGATCTGCGATGGCAAAACCGATCCCGACTGGATTGCGATGGATCTTTTCTCGCAGGCAGAACACGATGAGCTCGCCCAGTCGATCTTACTGACACCGGATGCATCGTTCATTGATGCCGTGCAGTCATCGATTGATCGCCTGATCGATGACATGCCACGTCAACAAGTGATTCGTCAGTCGATGGAAAATCGTGGCGCCTTGATTCAGGTCCGCAGCCTGGACGAAGCCTGTGAGATCGCCTCCGCAATCGCGGCCGAACATCTGGAGATCTCAACAGACGAGCCAGAGCGTTGGGCGGCCAAGATACGCCATGCCGGCGCAATGTTTCTGGGCCGCTATGCATCGGAGTCGCTTGGGGATTATTGTGCAGGCCCAAATCACGTGCTGCCAACCATGCGGTCTGCGCGATTCTCATCGCCACTCGGTGTCTATGATTTTCAGAAACGTACCAGCATG
Source organism: Burkholderiaceae bacterium (assembly GCA_018882785.1). Taxonomy (GTDB): domain Bacteria; phylum Pseudomonadota; class Gammaproteobacteria; order Burkholderiales; family Burkholderiaceae_A; genus Lacustribacter. Next base: position 124,720 of record VERI01000003.1, read on the forward strand.
ATTGAGATCAGTGCGTCGGGTGCCCAGCATCTGGGAACCATTGCGGCCACGCTTGCCTATGGGGAGCAGCTGCCGGCGCATGCCAAAGCCGCGGAGCTTCGGCTTAAAAAGTAGTCTGAGATTTCGGATGAATCAGGAAAGCCCGAATCAGGAAAGCCTGCTCTCTTCGCGGTCGCCGAATACAGCATCGGCTCCGACGCTCATCGAGTCAGGCTTTCCTGATTCTTAGCCTTGAACAATCTCAGCCATCGCACTCAATAACGCCCCAACCTCTTCGTCGGTTCCGACCGTAATCCTGAGGTATTGATCAACCTTAGGCTGCGCGAAATGCCGCACCAAGATCTTGCGATCCCGAAGCTTTTGGGCCAGCACGGCGCCCTCAAATCCTGGGTGACGCGTGAACACAAAGTTTGCCTGCGAAGGTACCACCTCAAATCCAAGCTGCATCAGTCCCTGGGCCAGCACAGCACGCGACTTCATGACATGGGCACGATTGGTCTCAAACCATTGCACATCTAGAACTGATGCGGCCGCACCGGCTGCAGCCAGCCGATCAATTGGGTAGGAGTTAAAACTGTTCTTGATCCGATTTAGCGCATCCAGCAGCGTCGGCTGTCCGATCGCAAATCCAACCCTGAGTCCGGCGAGCGCCCGCGACTTCGAAAACGACTGGGTCACCAGAATATTTTTGTAGCGGTGCGTCAACGGCACGCACGACTCAGCACCAAAATCGACATAGGCCTCATCCACCACCACAAGTCGATCCGGACGTGATGCAACGAGTGCCTCGATCGCATCACGGGCCAAGGCACGGCCCGTTGGCGCATTGGGATTTGGAAAAATCACCGCATGCGCATGCCCAGGAATCTGATCCAGTGCAATCGAAAAATCCTGCCCGAGCGGCAGCAGCGCATAGTCAATCTTGTACAGCCGACAGTAGGTGGGATAAAAGCTATACGTGATCTCAGGAAAAACCAGCTGCCGACGGCCCATCCCGTGCGCCTTGCCGTCTGGGTGAAGCAGGCCCTGGAAAACAAAGGCCAGCACCTCATCGGAGCCGTTACCGACAAAGACATGGTCCTCCGGCACCCCGCATCCTTGGCCGATCGCCCTGCGCAGTTCGACTGATTCCGGGTCCGGATAAAGCCGAAGGCCCTCGCCGATCGCGGACTGGATGGCGGCCAGCGCCTTTGGCGACGGGGGATAGGGATTTTCGTTGGTATTGAGTTTGATCAGCCCGGCGATCTTGGGCTGCTCACCCGGGGTGTAGGGGGAGAGCCCCCGAACCACTTCACTCCAGAATTCGCTCATCTGCGGAAATGTATCATTGAGTCAAAGGAGCTGTTATGAGAACCGCAGAAGTTCGCCGCGATACTGCCGAGACGCAAATCAAGGTGGCATTGAATCTGGATGGCACAGGGCAGCGCAGCCTCGATTCTGGGCTGCCGTTTCTGGATCACATGCTGGATCAGATCGCCCGGCACGGACTCATTGATCTGGAAATCGTCGCAAAGGGCGATCTCGAGATCGACGCCCACCATACCGTCGAGGACCTTGGCATCACCCTGGGGCAGGCCTTTGCCAAAGCCATCGGAGATAAGCGGGGCATCTGCCGCTATGGCCATGCCTATGTGCCGCTGGACGAAGCCTTATCCCGAGTGGTGGTCGATCTTTCGGGCCGGCCCGGCCTGGAGTTTGGCGTCACGTGGAAACGTGGCATGGTGGGCCAGTTCGATTTAGACCTCATTCATGAGTTTTTCCAGGGCTTTGTGAATCATGCCCAGGTCACCCTGCATATCGACAATCTGAAGGGCGAAAACGCCCACCATCAGTGCGAGACAATTTTTAAGGCGTTCGCCCGTGCGCTGCGCATGGCGGTGACGCCGGATCCGCGGCTGGCGCAAGATGTCATTCCGTCGACCAAAGGAACCCTCTAAATCTCAGATCGGCGGCCCGCCGCCCGTCATACATCAGGCGTGATTCGGTGATTGCAATCGTAGATTACGGTTCAGGCAACCTGCGCAGCGTGCTGCGCGCCTTTCATGCGGTTGCCCCGGATGCCGATGTCCGCATCGTGGCCACCGCCCAGGACATTCTGCGCGCAGACCGTGTGGTGTTTCCCGGCCAGGGCGCCATGCATGACTGCATGGCCAGCCTATCAAAGTCGGGACTGCATGACGCTGTCTTGCAGGCCTGCCGCAGCAAGCCTTTTTTTGGCATCTGTGTGGGTGAGCAAATGCTTTTTGACCACAGCGAAGAGGGAGACACTTCCGGTCTTGGGGTCTTACAGGGCGAGGTCGTCCGTTTTACCGAAGCCCGCGGCGCTGTGGATACAAATGGGCGGGCGCTAAAGGTGCCGCATATGGGCTGGAACGAGGTCCATTGGCGGACATCCCACCCGGTCACTGCGGGCGTTGAGCGAGGCGGCTGGTTTTATTTTGTTCACAGCTTTCATGCAGAGCCAAAGCAAGACAGATTCATTCTTGGTGAAAGTGACTACGGAACCCGCTTTACCTGCGCTGTAGCCAGGGATAACATCATTGCAACCCAGTTTCATCCCGAGAAAAGCGCGAACTCTGGCCTCAGGCTACTGTCGAACTTCGTGACCTGGAACCCGTAGAACCTAAACATGCTCTTAATTCCTGCTATCGACCTCAAAGACGGTCAGTGTGTTCGTCTCAAACAAGGTGACCTGAAGGCGGCCACCGTTTTTTCTGATCAGCCCGGAGACATGGCGGGCCATTGGAAAAGCCAGGGTGCCCGCAGACTGCATGTGGTCGACCTCAATGGCGCGGTAGCCGGCAGGCCAAAAAATGAACCCGCCTTTAAGGCCATCATCAAGGCACTTGGCGGCGAGATCCCTGTGCAGATCGGTGGCGGCATTCGGGATCTCGATACGATTGAACGCTTTCTCGATGATGGTGCGGCGTATATCGTGATCGGCACTGCCGCGGTGAAAAACCCTGGCCTGCTTCAAGATGCCTGTGTGGCATTTCCTGGCCGCATCATTGTGTCGATCGATGCCAAAGACGGCAAAGTGGCCACCGATGGATGGAGCAAACTCTCCGGCCACGAGGTCATCGATCTTGCGAAAAAATTCGAAGACTATGGCGTTGAGTCGATTCTCTACACCGATATCGGACGCGACGGAATGCTCACGGGGGTCAACCTCGAGGCCACACTCAAACTTGCTCAGAGTGTCAGCGTGCCCATCATTGCCAGTGGCGGTATCGCAAGCCTGAAAGACATCGACGCGCTGTGTGCCGTCGAACCGGAGGGCGTCACCGCAGCCATCCTGGGCCGGTCACTCTACGAAGGCCATATCGATTTCAAGAAAGCGCAAAAGCGCGCCGATGATCTCAACCCAACTTAACGCGAATGCTCGCTAAGCGCATCATTCCCTGCCTTGATGTCAACGCGGGCAGGGTCGTCAAGGGCGTGAATTTTGTTGCCCTGCGTGATGCTGGCGATCCGGTGGAGATCGCCCGACGCTATGATCAGCAGGGAGCAGATGAAGTCACCTTTTTGGATATCACTGCCTCAAGCGATGCCCGAGACCTGATTCTGCCCATGATCGAGGCGGTCGCTGATCAGGTGTTTATTCCTTTAACAGTTGGCGGTGGGGTGAGAACTGTTGAAGATGTTCGACGCCTACTGAATGCGGGTGCAGACAAGATCAGCATCAACACTGCAGCAATTCAGCAGCCCCGACTGATTCAGGACTGCTCTGAAAAATTTGGCGCCCAATGCATTGTGGTGGCCATTGATGCCAAGCGCGTCGATCAGCGCTGGGAGGTCTTCACCCACGGCGGGCGTAATCCAACGGGACTCGATGCCATCGACTGGGCCCAAAAAGTAGCCGCCCTTGGGGCTGGCGAAATTCTGCTCACCAGCATGGACCGTGACGGAACCCGCCAGGGTTTCGATCTCGCACTGACCAAGGCGGTCTCCCGGGCGGTCTCCATTCCCGTCATCGCCAGTGGTGGCGTGGGCAGCCTTGAGCATCTGCTGGAGGGCGTGACCAAAGGCGAGGCCGACGCTGTGCTCGCGGCATCAATTTTTCATTTTGGAGAGCACACCATCGGTGAGGCCAAACAATATCTGGCAGATCGAGGTGTATGTGTTCGTGGTGTGGGCCAATCCCAGGGAGCAGCCGCATGAGCCAGGATTGGCTAAACGCAGTGAAATGGGATGCACAGGGCTTGGTCACAGCCGTCGTTCAGGATATCAACACTAAGAGAGTGCTTATGGTTGCCTGGATGAATCGAGAAGCGCTCGAGGAAACCGCGCAGACCCGGCGTGCCGTGTATTTCTCGCGGTCTCGAAATCGTCTCTGGCGTAAAGGCGAAGAGTCTGGCCACATTCAGCACGTGCGTGAGATACGTCTTGATTGTGATGCGGATGTGATTCTTCTGTGGGTAGAGCAGGTCGGCGGCATCGCCTGCCATACTGGCCGTGAGTCCTGCATGTTTTCTCGCCTCGATCGCAGCCCCGACGGACAGAGCCTGTCCTGGAATCCAGTTGATCCGGTGCTCAAGGACCCCAACACCATGTATGCCGCAGCCTCCACCCCGGGGAAGCAGAGCGGTTCGGCGTAGACTTCTGTCCATCGACCATCACCGGTGCCCCATGTCCTCGACCCTGCCCGATCCGAAAATGCTGCCCGCAGATAACGCGCTGCAGGACCCTGCGGAAGTATTGGCCAGGCTCGCCGATGTCATCGCCAGTCGACGCGGCCTGGATCCACAGTCCTCCTATGTCGCACGTCTGCTCGCTGCAGCACCGGATGCTGCCCTAAAAAAAGTCGGCGAAGAGGCGGCCGAGGTCATCATGGCCGCCAAGGATGGCATTGGTCAGCGCACCGTCAGTGAAATGGCGGATCTGTGGTTCCACTGCCTAGTGGTGCTCGTTCAGGCGGGTCTTCGGCCGGAGCAGGTGCTTGCCGAGCTTGCCCGTCGCGAGGGCATCTCTGGATTGGACGAGAAGGCGGCCCGCAGGGCAGAGCAAAAAACCTGAGGAATACCGATGTCACCCGATATGAACTGCATTTTCTGCAAAATCGTCCAGGGCCAGATCCCTGCCAAGAAGGTCTTCGAGGATGATGATTTCATCGCCTTCCATGACATTAATCCCCGGGCCCCGATACACCTGCTTCTGATCCCGAAACCGCATATTGAATCCTTGCAGCACGTGGATACATCCCATCAAGAACTCTTGGGGAAAATGCTAGTGCTTGCCCCTCAGTTAGCCGCGGAAAATGGGGCCCAAGAGGGCTTTAAAACACTGATAAATACGGGTCCTGCGGGTGGACAGGAGGTGTATCATCTGCACCTCCATATCCTGGGCGGCCGGTCAGCTGCCTAAGGCCGCAACACATTTTCGGAGACCGTGATGGGTTCCTTTAGCGTTTGGCATTGGCTCATTGTTCTGTTGATCATTCTTCTGGTGTTTGGCACCAAGAAGCTGCGTAACCTTGGTTCTGACCTTGGCGGTGCCGTCAAGGGCTTCAAAGAAGGCATGAAGGATGGCGGCAGTAACGCTGCCGAAGCCCAGCCCGCCCAAAAAACCGAGGCGCCCACCATCGACGTTCAGGCCAAGGACAAGACCCCGACCTGATGGTGCCAGCCCGTTGCGGTTGAATCGGGCTTCTTCTCTCGTGGGGCATCCGCGGATGCGATGCTCCCTGACCAATCCAGGCTATGTTTGATATCGGTTTCTCCGAACTTGTCGTGATCGGCCTTGTGGCCCTGGTGGTGGTCGGCCCCAAACGACTTCCGGTGGCCACGCGCACCCTCGGTACTCTGGTGGGCCGTGCCCAGCGCTATGTCAACGACGTCAAATCAGATATCCAGCGCCAGATGGACATCGAAGAGCTGCGCAAGGTCCAACAGCAGGTGCAAAACGTGGGCCAGGAGATACAGGCAGGCGTCCAGCGTGTCGAGACTGAGGTGAGCGCTGTGACCTCAGATCTCTCTCAGACCACCGATGCCTGGGAGGGCTTTGAGTCGTCTGAGTCAACACCTGTCTCCCGTCAGTTTGGCACGCACATCCATGCGCCCGAGCCATCGTGGTCAGAGCAGCAAGAGCAGCGTCGTATTCGGGAGCGTGTCCGTGGCCGACTCCGTAAGCGCTTTCACGTCAAACGTCCGCGTGACTGATAATCATCCCCATGCAAAATCCGCAACAGCAAGATGAGTCGGTCCAAAAGGAAGAGGGGTTTGTAACCCACCTAGTGGAGCTGCGCGATCGGCTGATACGCGCAGCCGCCTCGGTGGTGATCTGTTTTCTCGCCCTGGTCTACTGGGCGCCGGATATTTATTCTGTGCTTGCCAACCCCTTGATCAGCGCCCTGCCCAGTGGCACCTCCATGATTGCGACCGATGTCACGGCACCGTTTTTTGTTCCAATGAAGGTCACCATGATGGTGGCCTTTGTGCTGGCTCTGCCTTATGTGCTCTATCAGGTCTGGGCCTTTATCGCGCCAGGCCTGTATGAACATGAAAAGACGCTTGCCTTGCCAATTATTCTGAGCAGCTTTTTACTGTTCCTGCTCGGAATGGCCTTTGCTTATTTCTTTGTCTTTCCGGCCGTATTTAAGTTTGTTGCAGCCTACACGCCGGCGGGCGTGCAGATGGCCACAGATATTGATAAATACCTCAGCTTTGTGATCACGCTGTTTCTCGTCTTCGGGCTCTCGTTTGAGACCCCGGTGGTTGAGATGGTCTTGGTGCGGCTGGGCATGGTGTCGATCGAAAAACTGAAGAACTTTCGTTCTTATTTCATTGTGATTGCCTTTGTGATTGCGGCAATCGTTACCCCGCCTGATGTGATCAGCCAGTTCATGCTGGCAATCCCAATGATCCTGCTCTACGAGTTTGGGATTTTCATGTCACGCTACATTACCCCGCGTGAAAAACCCGCGGAGGCTCCGCAGCAGTAACCAAACGGTGCGCGCCTAGACTGTTATCGCTTGGCGGCAATCGCCGGACGCTCTGCAATACCGACCGTTGTCTCGAGTACCTGATCCTGGCGCTTTAATTTGAACTTTGCTTTGCTGCCCGGAGCGATGGCGGCAACCATCGCCATCAGTTCTGTCATGTTGCGGATCGGACGGTCGTTGACGGCCGTGACCACATCGCCAGGCCGAATGCCTGCCTCATCTGCGGGACCATTGCGCAGCACACCGGCGATCAGGCTGCCTTCGCCCTCGGGCGCGTCGCGTGGCTCAACACCGATGTAGCCGCGACTCACCTTCCCCTTGGTCACCAAGGACTCCATGATCAGGCGGGCTGTATCTGCGGGAATCGCAAAGCCGATGCCCTGATTGCCACCTGAGCGGGTGTAGATCGCTGTGTTGATTCCAAGCAGCTGTCCTTGGGTATCGACCAACGCACCACCTGAGTTACCAGGGTTAATTGCCGCATCGGTCTGTATGAAATTCTCATAGGTATTGATGCCCAACCGGCTTCTGCCCATCGCGCTGATGATGCCCTGGGTCACGGTCTGCCCAACGCCAAATGGATTGCCAATCGCCAGCACCGTATCGCCCACACGTGCCTCGGAGGGCCGGCCAAATGCAATTACCGGAAGTCGATTCAGCGTGATTTTCAGCACCGCCAGATCGGTATCTGGATCCGTACCCACCACAGTAGCCGCGGCACGCCTTCCATCGGCCAGCCCAACCTCGATCTGCTCTGCACCGGAGACCACATGATGATTGGTCAGCACATACCCCTTCTCTGAAACGATCACGCCCGAGCCAAGTCCAGCCGTGGGCTCTCGTTCCGGCATGTCGCGGAAAAACTTTCGAAAGGTAGGGTCGTTTAATAAGGGGTGATTAGGTACGACCACCTTCTGGGTCGTGTAGATGTAGACCACCGCGGGCATGGCCCTGGAGGCCGCCTCACGAAAGCCGTGGGCGGCAATGGGCGCCCCGCCTTCCCGCAGCCCTAATTCCCCTGAACCTGAAGGGGCGGATCCTGACCCCAAATTGGCAACCCAATGTGGTTTAAAGGTCAGAATGACAAACAGGGCGGCCAGTGCCAGCGTGGTCGCTTGGGCGAAAATGAGCCATATACGTCGAACCATGGCGCCATTATTGCTGGAACTGGCCTTTTGCCTGGCTTAAAATAGTCGTTTGCCCTAACTTTGAACGTCGAAAGAGCGTGAAAGAGCGTTTATGCCTCAGTCCTCCCAAGATCTTAGTTTTCCCGTAGAAACCCCCGAGAGCGCCAAGTCCGAGCGCCGCACCTGGCTGATTGCCTGCGGCGCTGCCGGAGGTGTCGCTGCGGCGGCCACAGCAGTGCCACTGCTCACCTCGATGGCCCCTGCCGAGCGGGCACGCTCTGCGGGCGCACCCGTCGAGGTCGATATCGGCGATATTCCGCCGGGCGGCCTGAAAACAGTGGAGTGGCGCGGCAAGCCCGTCTGGATCGTCCGCCGCACGCCCGAGATGCTGGCCAGCCTTGAAAAAATCGAGGGCCAGCTGGCCGATCCGAAGTCCGATCGGGCCGCCTATCCGACACCGGCCTACGCAAAAAACCGCCACCGTTCGATCAAGCCTGAATTTCTGGTGACGGTCGGCATCTGCACCCACCTGGGATGCTCGCCTGTCAGCAAATTCGAGACCGGCAATCAGCCCGGACTCGGCACCGACTGGCAGGGCGGATATTTCTGCCCGTGCCACGGCTCCAATTTCGATCATGCCGGCCGGGTCTACGCCAACAAGCCCGCCCCGGACAATCTCGAGATTCCGCGTCACATGTATCTCTCAGATACACGGATTGTTGTCGGCAAAGATGAAAAGGGCGAGGCGTAACTCAGCGCCCCGTCATTGTTAAACACCCCTGAAGTTGATTAGTCAGCACCGAATTAGCGGAGAACTGCATGGCCTCTGAAAAGAACATTACGACCACCGGCCTATTGGGATGGATCGATACCCGATTCCCCCTGACCAAGCTCTATAAAGAACATCTCTCGGAGTATTACGCCCCGAAGAACTTCAACTTCTGGTACTTCTTCGGCTCGTTGTCGATGGTCGTGCTCGCCTTGCAGATCATCACCGGCATTTTCCTCACCATGCACTACAAGCCGGATGCATCTCTGAATGCAGCGGGTGTTCCAGTGGCGTTTGCCAGCGTGGAATACATCATGCGCGAGGTGCCTTTTGGCTGGCTGATTCGCTACATGCACTCCACGGGGGCGTCTGCATTTTTTATCGTGGTCTATCTGCATATGTGGCGTGGCCTAATTTACGGCTCGTATCGCACACCCCGTGAACTGATCTGGATTTTTGGCTGTGCGATCTTCCTTTGCCTGATGGCCGAAGCCTTCTTTGGCTACCTGCTTCCTTGGGGCCAGATGTCCTACTGGGGTGCACAGGTGATCGTGAACCTGTTTGCGGCCGTGCCGCTGATCGGTCCGGACCTCTCCGTCTGGATTCGTGGTGATTTCGTGGTGGGAGATGCCACATTAAATCGCTTCTTTGCCTTCCACGTGATTGCAATTCCGCTGGTGCTGGTCGGCCTGGTTGCCGCTCACATCACGGCGCTGCACGAGGTGGGCTCCAATAACCCGGATGGCGTAGAGATCAAGAAACAGAAAAATGCCGATGGCATTCCCTTAGACGGCATTCCATTTCATCCTTACTACTCAATACACGACATTCTGGGGATCGCGGGCTTCCTGCTGATCTTCTGCGCGGTGATGTTCTTTGCGCCTGAGCTGGGCGGCTATTTCCTGGAGTTCAATAACTTCATTCCGGCCGATCCGCTGGTGACCCCGCCGCACATCGCCCCGGTCTGGTACTTCACACCGTTTTATTCGATGCTGCGTGCGGTGACCGACCTGTTTACATGGGTCATGGTGGCCTCGGCAGCGGTCGGCGCGATTGCCGTGCTGCGCTCACGTTGGCCACTGCTGATCAAGGCAGGCGGAGTCATTGCCCTGGTGGTGCTGGCCCTGACCTTCCGCGTGTTCGATGCCAAATTCTGGGGCGTGGTGATTATGGGCGGCGCAGTCGTCATCCTGTTTTTCCTGCCCTGGCTCGACTACAGCCCGGTGAAGTCCATCCGCTATCGTCCGATGTGGCACAAGGTGCTGTACATGGTCTTTCTGGTGAACTTTTTCATTCTTGGCTATCTCGGCGTACTTCCGCCGTCGCCCTTTGGCCAGGTCTACTCGCTAGTGGGCACTGTGTTTTATTTCGCCTTCTTTGCCCTCATGCCGATCTGGTCGCGGATCGGAGATTTCAAACCCGTTCCCGAACGCGTGACGTTCAAGCCTCATTAACCCGTCGCGTCAAGGACATTGAAATGAAAAACTCTTTTAAATCCTTCCTGGCCTGTCTGTCTGCCGCGATTCTGTTGGGAAGCGCTCCTGCGGCATTTGCTGCGGGAGGCCCAGTCGCCCTGGATGCAGTTCCTTCGCAAAAACTGTCAGATAAAACAGCGATGCAAAATGGCGCCAAGACATTCATGGCCTACTGTCTGGGCTGCCATGGGCTATCGGCAATGCGCTACAGCCGGCTTGCAGATATCGGCATGACCGAAGAGCAGATCAAGTCGGTGATGCCCCCGGGCATGAAACCAGGCGACTACATTCGTACATCGCTGAATCGCAACGATGCGAAGGAATGGTTTGGTGCCGCACCCCCAGATCTCTCGGTAACCGCACGCTCACGCTCATCGCACTCGGGCACAGGCACTGACTGGATCTACACCTTCCTGAGAACCTACGTCGAAGATTCGAGCCGGCCGACAGGCTGGAACAACAAAACCTTCGTTGGTGTCGGCATGCCCCACATTCTGTGGGAGGCCCAGAAGACCAAATCGCCTGCAGAGTTTGATTCGATGGTGGGCGATCTTGCTGCCTTTCTGAACTATGTCGCGGAGCCAGCCCAGTTCAAGCGCAAGACCGTGGGCGTCGTGGTTCTGATTTTCCTGGCAATCTTCTTCGTGCTTGCCTGGCGACTGAACAAGGCCTACTGGAAAAATATCAAGTAGTCCTTTTCGGCTTTTCATTTATAAAAGGGCGGGCCCGTCCCGCCCGCCCTCACCAAGGAAACGATTCTCATGATGGTCCTTTACTCCGGAACCACCTGCCCTTTTAGTCACCGCTGCCGTTTTGTGCTCTTCGAAAAAGGCATGGACTTTGAGATTCGGGATGTGGACCTGTTCAATAAGCCCGAGGACATCTCGGTCATGAACCCCTACGGCCAGGTGCCGATCCTTGTGGAGCGTGACCTGATCCTCTACGAGTCCAACATCATCAATGAATACATCGACGAGCGGTTTCCCCATCCGCAGCTTATGCCCGCGGATCCGGTACAGCGCGGCCGTGCACGACTGCTGCTATTTAATTTTGAGCGTGAGCTCTTCGTCCACGTCGAGGCGCTCGAAAAGCAGGATCCCAAAAAGATCGATAAGGCACGGGTCTTGGTCCGTGATCGGCTGGCCCAGCTTGCGCCGGTCGTGACCAAAAATAAATTCATGCTCGGAGAAGATTTCTCCATGATCGATGTGGCCTTAGCCCCGTTGCTTTGGCGGCTGGACTATTACGGCATTGAGCTTCCCAAGACAGCCGCACCGGTGCAAAAGTATGCCGAGCGAATCTTTTCACGGCCCGCATTTTTCGAGGCACTCACGCCGCCCGAAAAAATCATGCGCCGTTAACGCATGCCGAATGACCGAATCGACCCCCACCTCCACCAAGCCTTACCTGATCAGGGCGATTCACGAGTGGTGCTCGGATAACGGGCTCACCCCCTACCTCGCTGTATCGGTGACCGACCGTGTGCAGGTGCCCAAAGAGCATGTCCGTAATGGCGAGATCGTGCTTAACGTCAGCATGCTGGCCACCGATGCCTTGCAGATCACCAATGATGCAGTGATGTTTCAGGCCCGGTTCTCAGGCCGCGTACATCAGATCATGGTGCCGATCGACAACGTCGTGGCGATTTACGCAAAAGAGACCGGCAACGGAATGGCCTTCGAGGTTGCAAAACCCTTGGCGGAGTCGGAGTCCCATCTGCAGGCTGTTCAAGAAATTGCGCCTGCGGCTGATCCGAGCCCGTCATCCGAGTCTCCCGACGGCCCCGATCGGCCACCGGCAGGCGGCCGACCCAAACTGACTCGCGTAAAATAATCGCAGTTTGACGGGATTAGGCTGAACCCCAAAAAATTAACGCCGACTTAGCTCAGTTGGTAGAGCAATCGCCTTGTAAGCGATAGGTCATCTGTTCGAGTCAGATAGTCGGCACCATCGTTGTTCGGCGATCCTGTCCAGGGAGGGGTCTCAGCATGGATCGGTTCTGGTGGCGGCAACTGGGGATGGGCCTATGGGGCTCTTGTGCTGCCCTTATCCTGATCTTCGTAACGCCAGTGCATGCGCAGCTCGCGCCCGATCGTATCGCCTTGTGCGCCAGCTGCCATGGCGCTGATGGCAACAGCCCGAATGGAGAATTCCCGAAGCTGGCCAAACTCCAGGTCGGATACTTTGTTCGCCAGATGGAGGACTACAAAAAAGGCAAACGCAAATCATCGGTCATGCAGGGCATCGTAGCCGCGATCGATGAAAAAGAATTTCAGGCCTTTGCACAGCACTTCAATCAACAGAATCCTCCCGCCCCTGGCCAGGGCGACGCGAAACTTTTGGCCCGGGGCAAAGAAATTTTCTATGAAGGCATTGTCGGCAGTGCAGTGCCTGCCTGTTCGGGCTGCCATAAAGATGATGGCACGGGCACCAACCGCTATCCACGTCTGGCCGGCCAACATCCGGAGTATCTGATCCAACAAATGCTCAGCTATAAATCTGGCGCCCGCGATAACGACGACCGTGGCCTTATGCGTACGGTTGCACAGCGCATGAACGAAGCGGAAATCAAAGCGGTATCCCAATATATAGTCACCTTGAAAGGAGACGAGGAATGATTCGGATTCTTCTTGCATCGGTCACCGTTTCGCTGCTGGCCGCTGCGGCAGGGGCCGCAGGGGCCGCAGGGGCGGCAGAGAATCGCCCGGCAGTGAAAAATTATCAGTGGGGAAAACCGTTACCAGAGCAGATTGAGATTGCCAAACTGACCAGCGATATTGAGCGTGGCAAAGAAGCGTTTCAGGGCTGCCGTGGCTGTCACAAGCCGGATGCCGGCGGCATTCTCGATGGCACCTATCCGCGTTTAAGTGGCCAGCATGCCAGTGTCGTTATCAAACAGGTGATCGAAGTACGTGCCGGCATACGGTCGAACCCCAAGATGGAGCCATTTTCTTCAAAGCATGCATTGACCCTTCAGGAGATCGCCGATATTGCAGTGTTCATTGAATCGGTGGAAAGCAATCGAGAAAACGGCAAAGGATCGGGCACTGCCCTTACCCGCGGTAAACAGCTCTACGCGAGTGGCAAGTGCGCCTTATGCCATGGCGAATACGGCGAGGGCATCGCCTCGCAAGCCTATCCGGTGGTGGCCAGCCAGCACTTTGGTTACCTGGTAAGAGAGCTTGAACACATTCAGAAGGGCACCCGGGGTAATTCACACCCCGATATGGTCAAGGCCATCAGGAGTTATAGCCGGCAGGACATGGAGGCCGTAGCCGATTACATGTCCCGTATGCCGGACCACCGTACAGTCGCCCAGGCCCGGCCGAAGTAGACAGGCGGGGCAGAGCGCAAACGCGCGACTCAGCCCGTGGCGCCGGCTGCCTCGAGCATTTTTTTAAGCTCGCCGCTTTCGTACATTTCGCCCATGATGTCGGCGCCGCCAACAAACTCACCGCCGACATAGAGCTGGGGAATGGTGGGCCAGTTCGAAAAATCCTTGACGCCCTGACGAATATCGTCGTCTTCAAGGACGTTTACTGTTACGACATTCTTTACATCACAGGCCTTGAGCAGTTGCACGGCACGGCCAGAAAATCCGCACTGAGGAAACTGTGCGGTGCCCTTCATAAAGAGCACGACAGGATGGTCGGTAACGGTTTTTTGAATAAATTCTTTGACTTCCATTGCTGTCCTCCAATTAAGACAAAAGTGTACTTGACCCAGGCCAGATCCCGAACACCGCCCGGGGCCGAGACTGGGCATCCGGTATCCCTCGGACTTCCGAAAGACCCGCCTCGGTAAAGATGCGGATCACGGCCTCTTGCTGGTCGACCCCGTGTTCGACCAGCAGAAAGCCGCCAGGTTCAAGCCAGTCTCGGGCACCATGGGCCAGCGTGATGAAGTCCGATAGCCCGGCATCAGCGCCCTCCGGTTCACGATGGCCTGTGGACCCTTTCCCATCGGCTGATCCGCTTGCCGCAGGACTCAGTGCACTGGCAGGCTCAAAGCGCAGATCACCCTGCTGAAGATGGGGGTCTCCGGCCGCGACATACGGCGGATTACTGATCAGCCCATGGAACCGTTGCCGTGCGGGCTTGAGCGCCTGATACCAGCAGCCCTGCTGGAAGTGCACACGCGATTCAAGACCAAATCGTGCTGCATTGTTGCGTGCAACGGCCAGCGCATCGGCCGACTGATCGCTGACAGTGAGCTCTGCAGAGCGAAGTTCAAGCGCCAGCGTGATTCCGATACAGCCGCTGCCCGTTCCCAGATCGCACAGGCGTAACGGCGCAGGCATTTCTTGCGCAAGGCGCATCACCGTATCGATCAGCAGCTCTGTCTCGATGCGCGGAATCAGGGTATGCCGATTCACCCAAAAAGGCCTGCCATAAAACTCTCTCCAGCCGGTGAGATAGGCCACCGGTACACCCGCCAGGCGCTGGGCCGCCATCCGTCGAAAAAGTGCACAGACGCCTTCGGCCGCTGCCGCATCGGCATGGGCAATCATGAACTCCCGGCATCTGCCCGAGGCGGCCTCCAACAGTGGCCAGAGCTCATGCCGTGGCAATTCGAACTCGGCCATTAACGCTCGATAGGTCGGCAACGCCGATCCATCCTGCCGCATGAGTGAAGGGGGCTGCTGCGCCTGGTCCTTAACCATCCGCCATGGCCGAGAGCTGCTCAGCCTGATGCTCGGTCATCAGTGCCTGGGTGAGCTCACCGATATCGCCATCCATCAGGGCATCGATTTTGTATAGGGTCAGGTTGATCCGGTGATCAGTGATGCGGCCCTGGGGAAAGTTATAGGTTCGAATACGTTCCGAGCGGTCACCGGATCCAATCATGAGCTTTCGTGCGCTGGCTTCCTTTGCATGCAGCTCACGCATCTGCTGATCCCGCACGCGCGCTGCCAAGACCTTGAGTGCGCGTTCTTTGTTCTTATGTTGACTGCGATCATCTTGACACTCGGCGACCAGGCCGGTCGGCAGGTGGGTGATGCGCACCGCAGACTCGGTCTTGTTCACGTGCTGACCTCCGGCACCCGAGGCACGAAACACATCGATCCTGAGCTCATCAGGGGAGAAACTTACCTCTGCCACCTCATCGGCCTCGGGCAGCACGGCCACCGTACAGGCCGATGTGTGAATCCGGCCCTGGGTCTCGGTCTGCGGCACGCGCTGCACGCGATGGCCGCCAGATTCAAATTTAAGTTTCGAATAGGCGCCATGGCCAACGATTCGGACAATGACTTCTTTGTAGCCGCCAAGATCCGACTCATTGGCCGACAGAATCTCGGTCTGCCAACGATTACGCTCGGCATAGCGCATGTACATGCGCAGCAGGTCAGCAGAAAAAAGGGCCGATTCATCCCCACCCGTGCCCGCGCGGATTTCAACAATCACATTCCGCTCATCGTTGGGATCTTTTGGTAGAAGCAGCCGCTGCAGGTCGGCACCTTTTTCTTCAATCGCTGTTTTTAAACGCAGCAGCTCTTCCTGCGCAAAATCCTTTAGCTCGGGATCATTGATCCAGTCCTGCGCCGCGTTGTAATCCGCCTCAAGCGCCTGATAAGCATGAAAGCCCTCGACCACGGGCGTGAGATCCGATCGCTCCTTGGAGAGCTTTCGGTATTCATCCATCCGATCGGTGACATCGGGGGCAGACAGCAGACGGTCGACCGCTTGGAGGCGTTCGGCCAGCTGCTGGAGTTTGACCAGCAGGCTGGGCTTCATCTAGTGGTTCCGTTGCTTGTTGAGTCCGAACAGTTCGCGAATTAATTCGGCCTTGGCATCTTGCTCAGGCTGCGGCGCATGGCCGATCTGATGCAGCTGGCTATAGGCCCCATGCAGGTACTTCTGCGACAGTCCGTGGGCCAGAGACTGCAGCACAGATTCAATATCTTCGCCCTTTGCCAGGCGTTTTTTTGCCAGTGCGAGTTCGCCGGCCTGCAGCGCTTCGGCATGTTCCGACAATGCCCTGATCACCGGCACGTGATGACGTGAAGAGCGCCACTGGATGAAATTCTGTACCCCATGATCAATGATGGCCTCGGCCTGCAGGACCGCATCTTGGCGGGCCTGGGCGCCTTCTTTAATGAGCTCACCCAGATCGTCAACGGTATACAGAAAAGCGTCATCAAGCTCGGCGACCTCGCGCTCGATATCGCGTGGTACGGCAAGATCAACCAGAAACATCGGCCGATGTTTGCGCTGCTTAATTGCCCGCTCAATCATGCCCAGACCGATGATCGGCAGCGTGCTGGCGGTACAGCTCACAACAATATCGAACTCATGCATGCGTAACGGCAGCTCGGCCAATGTGATGGCCTCGCCACCAAATTCATGCGCGAGCACCTGACCACGATCCAGTGTGCGATTGGCCACAACAATCTGCTTGGGGTGCTGGGCTGCGAAGTGGGTGGCGGTGAGCTGAATCATTTCGCCTGCGCCGATAAAGAGCACCTTGGTCTGGGCGAGATCTCCGAAAATCCGCTCGGCCAGTTTCACCGATGCTGCGGCCATTGATACCGAATGCAGTCCGATCTCGGTGGTGGTCCGCACTTCTTTGGCAACCGAGAACGCCTGTTGAAATAAATGATGCAGATGGGTACCCAGGCAGCCAGCCTCCTGGGCCTCTCGGGCGGCCAGTTTCATTTGCCCCAGAATCTGCGGCTCGCCCAGCACCATGGAGTCCAGACCACAGGCCACCCGAAAGGCATGACGGACTGCCTGGTCATCGGGAAGCTGATAGACATGCGGGCTGAGATCAGACTCTCGCGTGCCGGACTTCCAAGCCAGCCAGTCCATAGCAGTGCCCTGCGCCTTGGATGAATCCTCGACAGCAAGGTACATCTCGGTGCGGTTACAGGTCGACAGCAGTGCCTGTTCGGGGGCAAGCCCTTTAAGCGAGGAGCGCAGGTCGTTTAAGCCGTCACGCAATGCGTCTCCGGGAAACGCCAGGCGCTCCCGAAGGTGCAAAGGGGCGGACTGATGATTCAGTCCGAGCGTGATCAGCTGCATTGGCCATGTCGCTTGTGGATAAGGCCTTGATTTTAAGGGAAAACATCTAGTCGGTAGCCTACCCCGTAGATTGGCCGCAGGCGCAGACCCGGCCGCGTGTCCAGCCCGAGCTTGTGCCGAATCCGGCCGATATGGGTGTCGACCGTCCGTGAGCCAGGCCAGTCGGACCTGCCCCAGATCAGCTTCATGATCTGTGACCTCGGCACGGTCTGGCCTCGCCGGTGAAACATGAGCCATGCGAGCCGAAATTCCCGTGCCGAGAGGGCCACCTCGCGGCCATCGCAGTTGGCCTGCAGTGTTGCGAGATTCAGTTCGATGCCCGCCAGGCGAATTGGCTGATCCTCAAACAGTGTCGGCTGATGACGCCGGATGAGGGCCTCGGCGCGGATCACCAATTCATCGGCACGAAATGGCTTACCCACAAAATCATGAGCGCCATGCGAGAACGCATCACGCATCGTTTCCAGATCGTGGTGGCCGGAGACCACGACTACGGGCAATGTGCGTTGAAAGAGCTGCTGCTCGGTGCGAAGCTGCCTGAGCACCTCAAGCCCGCTCATATCGGGCAGTTGTAGATCTAAGGTTGCAAGATCAAAGCTTGAGTGTTGCAGGCGCCGAAGAAATTGCCGGCCAGTGGAGAAGACTTCGGCAGCGGTTCCCTGCGATTCAAATAACCTGCCCAGGATGCGCCCCTGTTCGGGGCTGTCTTCGATGATGGCAATCTGCATAGAGGCGGCGAGGATGTTGACCGCAACAATACGTCATCGCCAATCCATTGGCAGCTGTAAAAATTTTTCGGTGTAAAGATTCTTTACGCGGACAGGAACAGCCGATAGCCCGGGTGCTGGGTCTCTTCCCAATGGGGGTAGCCAAGCTGGTCAAGAAACGCCTGCAGGGCACCTTCACTCTGATCAGGCACCTGGATGCCGACCAGAATTCGCCCGTAGTCTGCACCATGGTTCCGATAATGAAAGAGCGAAATATTCCAATCGGGATGCATCGACGATAAAAATCGCATCAACGCACCGGGCCGCTCGGGGAACTCAAATCGGAATAGCCGTTCATGTTTCGCAAGCGCCGATCGGCCGCCCACCATATGCCGAAGATGCAGCTTGCCGAGTTCATCGTCGGTCAGGTCCAGGGTCTTAAATCCGGCAGACTCAAATCCCGCAGCGATCTCATGGGCCTCTTGCCGGTTACGAATCTGAATGCCCACATAGATATGTGCCGCCTGTGCATCTGCGATGCGATAGTTAAATTCCGTCACATTGCGATTGCCAACCGATGCGCAAAAGCGCTTAAAGCTGCCACGCTCTTCTGGAATGGATACCGCAAATACGGCCTCGCGCTGCTCGCCGATCTCGGCCCGTTCGCTGACAAAGCGCAGCCGATCAAAGTTCATGTTTGCGCCGCAGGCAATCGCGACCAGTGTCTTATCGCGGCAGCCCTGCTGCGCGACCCAGGCCTTCATGCCTGCAATCGAGAGCGCGCCGGCCGGTTCAAGAATCGCCCGGCTGTCTTCAAACACATCCTTGATTGCAGCACATACCGCATCGGTATCGACCAGCACAATCTCATCGACATACTTCTGGCACAAACGAAAGGTCTCTTCGCCCACCTGCTTGACGGCGGTGCCATCAGAAAAAAGCCCCACCTCGGATAACGTGACACGTCTGCCGTTTTTCAATGACTGGGCCATTGCATCCGAGTCTGTCATCTGCACACCGACCACACGAATCTCTGGCTTGACCTGTTTCAGGTAAGCGGAAATACCGGCAATCAGCCCGCCACCACCGATGGCCACAAACACCGCGTCAATCGGCTCCTGATACTGGGCAAGCAATTCCATCGCAATGGTCCCCTGGCCGGCAATTACATCGGGATCATCAAATGGGTGAACAAATGTCAGCCCTTCTGACTGCTGCAGGCCGAGGGCATGCTGATAGGCATCCGAGTAGGAGTCTCCGGCCAGCACCACCTCACCCCCTAAGGCCCTTACCGCATCGATCTTTACGGTGGGTGTGGTGACCGGCATCACGATCACGGCCCGGCAGCCCATCCGCCGCGCCGACAGCGCAACCCCCTGGGCGTGATTGCCGGCCGATGCTGCGATCACCCCTTTGGCAAGCTGGTCGCGGCTCAGATGGGCCATCTTGTTGTAGGCGCCCCTGAGTTTGAAAGAGAACACGGGCTGCATATCTTCGCGTTTGAGCAGCACCCGGTTGGCAAGCCGCTGGCCGAGCCCTTTGGCCGGCTCAAGCGGCGTTTCTTGGGCCACGTCATAGACCCGGGCAGTAAGAATTCGTCGCAGGTAGTCAGATCCCATGGGCTGTTTATAACCCAAATCACGTAAAGCCCTACACGTCGGCCGCGTTCAGGGCCCGCCCCGGCCCGGGAAAACAGCGACAATGCGAGGTTTCGCAGGCCCATTCCGATACACTTTTCGCTCCCATGAATGCCCCTCTGAATCCCATCGTGCTGGCCCGCCTGGATAAGGCGGATCCGAGCCGCAATCCGGCCCGTCTGCGAGAGATTCCCTACAACTACACCTCGTTTTCTGATCGCGAGATTGTGATGCGGGTGCTTGGCCAAGAGGGCTGGGAGCTGGTCTCTGAGCTTCGTGGTGAGCGCAAGACCGGCCGCTCTGCGCGCATGCTCTACGAGGTCCTGGGTGATATCTGGGCGGTGAGCCGCAATCCCTATCTGCAGGATGATCTACTCGACAATCCCAAGCGCCGTCGTCAGCTGATTCAGGCCCTGCATCATCGGCTTGGCGAAATTGATCGCCGCCGTGATCAGGAGGCATCCGAAGCGTCGTCCGACGCCCATGCAGTGTTGGGCGCATCGCGTGATCAGAAAGTTGCCCGACTGCTCACCCTGGCCCGACAGGCGGTGACTCGGTTTGACGCCAGTTTTGATGAGACCGGAAAACTGCGCCGTCAGGTGCGCAGAATTCTCGGCCGTGTCACGGCGGCAGACAACATTAAGTTCGATGGCCTATCGCGTGTCTCTCATGTCACCGATGCCACCGACTGGCGAGTTGAATATCCGTTTGTGGTGCTAACACCAGACACCGAGCAGGAGATGGCCGCACTGGTTAAGGGCTGCATCGAGGCTGGCCTCACCATCATCCCCCGGGGTGGCGGTACGGGCTATACCGGCGGCGCTGTACCGTTAACGGCCCGCTCAGCGGTGATCAACACAGAAAAACTGGAGACACTCGGTCCAGTTGAAGTCGGCCCACTTCCCGGCGTAGATGGCCAGGTTGCAACCATCTTCAGTGGCGCAGGCGTGGTCACGCGACGCGTCTCCGATGCGGCCGATGCAGCGGGCCTGGTGTTTGCAGTAGACCCGACCTCAGCGGATGCATCCTGTATCGGCGGCAATATCGCAATGAATGCCGGCGGTAAAAAGGCAGTGCTGTGGGGCACAGCAATTGACAATCTCGCCTGGTGGCGAATGGTCGATCCTCAAGGCGACTGGCTTGAGGTCACGCGTATCGGCC
Source organism: Burkholderiaceae bacterium (assembly GCA_018882785.1). Lineage (GTDB taxonomy): Bacteria > Pseudomonadota > Gammaproteobacteria > Burkholderiales > Burkholderiaceae_A > Lacustribacter. The sequence goes on from VERI01000003.1 coordinate 145,558, forward strand.
ATAACCTCGGAAAAATTCATGATGCTGAATTTGCTGAGTTTGAGCTGGCCTGGTATCGGCCCAACCAGTATGAGGCCAGGCCAAGCGGCGCAGCGACTACCGGGGTGATGCGTGGTGAGCCATTTCGCAAAGAGCTTCTCAGGCTGGAGGGCTGGCGCTTTCGCAGGCTTGGCCTGGGTAAGGATGTGACCGATAAGGTGCTTGGCGGTCTGCCAGGAATCCAGAAAGAGGGCTGTGATGGCCTGATCACCAGCGGCCGCTGGGTGCTGCATCGTATGCCCCAGCACATCCGCACGGTCTGTCTGGAATTTTTTGGTAACGCCCAGCAGGCGGTCC
>VERI01000053.1 GCA_018882785.1 Burkholderiaceae bacterium
ACCGTTGGCAGAGTCCTTGCGGTTGTTCCGCCTCTTGGCCCAAAGAATCCCATAAAAACCTATCTCGCCGCCCCGCCGCCGAAGAAGCCCATCTCTTAACCCTCCAAGGAAACAAACGCCTTGCCTGTCGTGGCGCAAAGGACGTTGATGGCTGAGGTTGGAATGAAGCCAGATTCAAACGTGATCCCGCTTCCGTTCTTGGATAACAGGATACCAGTAGTCGTGGTGGGCGTGTAGCCAACGCCAAGATACATATCCGTGTCGGATATATTCTGGATAAGGAAATACTTTCTGGATGTATTGGAGGCCGCTACCTGTTGGCTCGTTCCGCCCGTTGTGATGGTGCTGGAGCGGTTGGTGACTGTGCCTGACGGAATGACCACATTCGCCGTCACCGTGCCGTCAACTGTAAGTGAGCCTCCATTGTCTGTGACTGCAACGGGCTGGTTGATGGTTACGCCGTTGGCAAGATCAACCCGAATGTCATCCACGTCTGGCTTTATCAGGGCGATATCCGCCGAGAGCGTTGTGAGGATCCCGTTGGCCGTGTCCAGCTTGGTCTCGACCTGGTCAACGTTCAGGTTGACGTTCTCCGCACTCAGGCTGAGATTTGTCAAAGCATCGTAAAAATCCTTGTTAGATGGCATAACCTATCCTTTCTGGAACACCTTCACCTTAATCAGCTCCCAAAAAACGGAAACGCACGTGCCGACCAGTGCCGCCGCAAAATAAAAATGGGCCTTGAGCTTCTCCAACGCCGTGACCCGATTGACGAGATCGGCATAGTTGGAAAGGCTTGTTTCGAGCATCCTGTAAACAGTGACCTGACGCTCCTCCATGCGTGCCAGGCGAACCGCCTGGTCGTGGAGCGAGGAACGTATGTCGGCGACATCGGTCTCACTCATGCGACTTGCGGGGCCACCAGCTGTTGCTGGGCCTCAGCCTGGGATGCCTTCTGGATCTGGGCGGCAATCGCCTTGGCCATGTTCGGGTTGGTTTGGTAAAGATACTGCAGGTGCTGCTGGATGTGGTTGGAGTAGGCCGCACCGCTGTCCTGGGCCAGCTGCTGTCCACGCTGACCCGCCAGCTGCAACCGATCCATGTGAATCTGCACGTGCACCTCGTGGTCGTCCCCAGGCTCCACCGCCACGGCACCAAATCCCTGGTCGAGGAGTAGGTTCTCCGTGCCAGCTTCCTCGGCATCCATCTGCTTTTTCTGCTGCGGATCGATAAGCATTCGGCTGACCAGGTGGGGATCGTCAACCTCCAGAAGGTCCCGACGAAGCTCTGGCTGGTTGACAAACGGATCCCCCCGCAGGGTCTGGAACCGCACCAGGGCTTTCTGGTACTGCATGACACGATTAACCCCGTCGGCACTGCCAGAGGGTTTGATCATGTAATCCATGATGAGGGCCTCGGCAGGCACCGCTGAAAACTGGTTTTGGTATTCAATGAGAAGCTGGTCGTGGGCGTATTCGACCAAAATGGCATAGGCCTGCTGGTAGATCTCGGCCAGGGACAGCTTGAAGAGCTTGATGCGAAGGTCGGTGTTGACCCCCATCAGCTGCCCGATGTTTTGGATCTCCGTGGCCGTCCTGGGCTTCTGGCTTCCGAGCCTGCCCTGGGTCAGCCCAAAGTCTGGCATCGAGACCAGGTATTCAGCCACCTGGCGCATCTGGACCATTTCCTGGTCAAAGCTGATGGGCGGCTGGGGCATCAGCACGGGCTTGACTCCAGTCGGTAGGAGAACCCCTGTGCCGAATCGAATGTTGTTCACATTGGGTATGTCCTGGTCGCTGGAAAACATCGGTGCGTTGTAAAGGCTCATTGCGTCGGCCTTGGCGTTCATCGTCTTGGTCAGGGCCGATTCAAATGCCGCCACGGTCTCGCAGACCCCACGGCTGGCATAAACACCCTTGTCGGCGTTGAACTCCATCACGCACGGAACAAACGGAATGCGCCCGTGGGCGTAGGGAAGCTCGAAGGATTCACGGATCGGCTCGGACGGAACCTGGGGGCTGAACGTGTGGACCATGACCTTGCCGTCCTCGGTCCGCTCGTAGCACTCCCAGATGATGATGGAATCGTCCTTGGTGCCCTCGGTGATCCCCTGCTTGCTTAACTTGTGCTCGTTGTAGGCTCGGATCCCAGCTCCTGCGCTGGTCCCCTTGCCCTGGATACGTTTGATAAATTCATCTCCCTGTTTGTATTCGGTGTGCCTGCGGTACTGCGCCTCCGACATCTCCAGCACGTGGCAGAGCCTGTCGCATTCCTCCATGCTGCTGGTCCAGTAAGGAACCACCACGTACATCGGGTTGACCGCATCAAACTTGACCCGCCTGGTCTGCTCGTCCCAGATGACCTTCATAAAGGAGATCCCGCAGCGCAGCATTGCGCTGACATAGACCTGCATCTCGGTCTCGAAGTTGGAACGCTCCCGCAGCTGGTAGTTGAACCATGTCTCGGCGGCGAGCCTGAGGTTCTGCATCTGCGGACGGCGGGGAACAAAACTGGCCAGATTCTCAGCCGAGTAGATCTGGTTTATGTAAAAGGGGACAAACTTGTTGATGATGGAATTGGCCAGCGGGTAGTGGAGATCCGCCGCATTGGGCCAGGGCTTGCGCTTTCTGCGAAGCCCCCCGTTGCACATGGTGTACCAGACCTTCTGGCGATCCTCCCAGGTGGTGCGGGACTTCAGATCCTCGCAAAAAACGTCGTACAGCTCCTGCGTGGTCACTTAATCGCCAGCGTCGAAGCCGCCCCGATCCTGCATGGGTAAAGACAAAGGGTTTCCGAATACATCCGTATGCAAATAACTACCTTGACTGTTGGATCTGGTCAAGCTCGGTCTGATTCTGAGATAGGCCCAGATCGCCCCTGCGGCGGCATCGGCCCTGTCGGGAGACCCGCCGCCCGTCCTTTGCTTGTAGTCGGCCTTGCTTTCCAGCTTAATGTCGCCAGAGGAGTTGGTCGCAAACCTTCTTGTGCAAAGCTGCCCGTCCAGGATGTCGTCCTTTGGCAGGATCACCCCGCAGTCCTCGATCAGCCGTGCCGCCGTGAAGAGCATCTCAGCGGCCCTGGTCGCATATCCGCCAGACCCAGCCGAACCAAAGTTGACCCTGTTGACGCTATAGCCCTGTTCATCCATCCGCCTGGTCATGGGTGATCCGATCCCCCCGTTGTCAGCCCAGACCATGTTGGGCGCAACCCCCAAGGCCCTCAGTTCCCGAATCACCCTGCCCACGGTCCGCATCTCGTCCCTGTCCTTGATGACGATCAGGGGATGCAGAAGGTTCCCCTCCATCACGGCCATGACGGTCTCATCCACCCCCGCCCCTCCCCAGTCGATGAATGCCACCTTTTCGGCAGGCACATGGGTGGGTGGGCTTTGCCTGCACTGGGAGAGCTTGGACTCTGTCAGAACCGTCATCGTATCACCCTCATCCACAAACTCGTTGTAGATCATGCTTCTGACCAGGGGATGCTCCTTGCCGTACAGCTCCTCCAGCTGTCCGATGGACTCCCTGGTGATATGGGGACACTGGGTCACTGGTATTGAATAGGTCTTCCAGTACTTGGCATGCTCCCTGAAGCATTTGGCAAAGAAGCTGTTGGCCGAACCAGTGCTGGAGATTGCCAGCCACCTGTTGGGCTGGGTCCTCTCCCCAGCGTGCCAGATCTCCGAGGGTATCGACTTAGCCTCATCATAGATCAGCATCAGGTTACCCTTGCCCTCCGTCGTGCTTCCCTCGGTGGAATGCCATCCCTCCATCCGTCCTGGCTCATCGGTGGTGAAGGCCACCGCCCTCCCATTGATGGGACTGATCAGCTCATTGGAGTTCACCGTCCAACCCTTCAGCTTGGAGGCATACTTATGGACGGTGGCAAACAGCCCCGACTTGATCTGCCGACCCACATTGGAGGTCACGATCACATAGCTGTTTGGGAAGACGGCGCAGTGCCAGAT
>VERI01000025.1 GCA_018882785.1 Burkholderiaceae bacterium
AGGTGGGGCTGATCCGACATCCCTGGGGGCACCTCCATACGAACCAAGCCGTCGCCCGGCCGAACCCCATAGCTAGCAAGCACCGCCCTTGCCCTTGCCTCGGTCTGAGCGTCCACCCCAGCGCGGCCCCGAAGCTGCGCAAAAAGCCTGTCGTCCTCGCGGGCTAGCTTGGCAGCCTCTAGCGCGAGACTCGAGTGCTTGCCCGTGAGCTTTTTGATGATTTTTTGCTTATCGTCAAAAAATCTTCGCAGGTCTTTAGGGACGGCCCGCTGGTAGTAAAGCTGCCCGTTGTTGTTGGTCAGATATTTGGTCTTCAAAACGAAATGCGGGGTCGAGATGATGATCAAAGCCTAGCCCTTCTACCTAAAAACTACCTAAAAGAGAGGCAAACTTTAGTTCTAACTCATTGATTTATATAGGAATATTTAATCCCTATGGTGCCCGGAGCCGGAATCGAACCGGCACGGCTTTCGCCCCAGGATTTTAAGTCCTGTATGTCTACCTATTTCATCATCCGGGCCACACTCACTGCGCCCGACATTCTATCGTTCGACGAGGGGCATCGATAAACCCGCCGCGTACGACTATGGCGCTGTGATCTCGAATGTTTTCGATGGATCAAAAAAAGGGTTCTCGAAATCGAGATCCTCTGGCCGCTTTACCTTACCAGTTGTTACCGCATAGCTTCCGGGGTTGGCCATGACCCGGCATTTCCCGACACGATAGTCAAAGCTGTCATGCACGTGTCCATGAATCCAGAACTCGGCCCGCTCAACAAGATGATCCAGATCCGAGACAAACGCCGCATTGCAAGGATCCCCGCGAAACCGAGGATGCACGCTTCCGCGCGAAGGTGCATGATGGGTGACCACGACAGTCGGGCCATCAAACGGCTCATTTAGTCGAGCCTCCAGCCAGGCACGATCCCGCTGATGCTGCTCAAACGCCTGCTGGGCAGAGAATCCCTGGCCCGGTTTTTCGATCCCCATAATCTTTCGATGGTCTGCGATTCGTGCCTCGCATGCCAGCATGGATGCCAGCTGCCGGCCGCCTGTGCCCATCAACTGATAATCGGTCCAAAGCGTGCAGCCGAGAAAACGCACGCCGCCATATATCCACTCATCTCGGAACAAGATTTTCATGCTTGACTCCCGAGCCGCCTGACGGATTGTTTCCACCTGAGGATCAATCGCAGTGTCGTAAAACTCATGGTTGCCCGGCACGTACACGACAGGAATTTCCCATCGACCAAACTGACTCACCATCTGCGTGCCCACATGTATGTCGCCGGCCAGAACCAGGAGATCGGCATCAGCGGCCGCAAGACGGGCCACCCGAACATGATCCGGGAACCGCTTATTGAGGTATTCCAGGTGAAGATCTGAGGCAAATTGAATTCGCATGCTAGGCTCAGTTTACAATCGCCAAAAAAAGAAAAGGGGCGTGTTTTCTCGAAAGCCCTGACCTAGCGCAAACTTTTTCGGCAGGGAGGGGCAATGTCAGAGACCACACAACACGTCGCCGCGGCCATTTTTGCAATTGCCGTCCTGCATACGTTTTCAGCAAAGCTCTTTGAGCGGCTCGCCCACCGCTACCCAAACCACCACGGCGTCTTTCATTTGCTCGGGGAGGTCGAGGCGGTGTTTGGATTCTGGTCGATTATTTTGTTCGGCTGGCTCATTTTTGCAGAAGGTTTTAAGTCGGCTGTCGATTATGTGGATACACGTAATTACACCGAGCCCCTATTCGTGTTCGCAATCATGGTGGTAGCAGCAAGCCGGCCGGTGATGGAAAGCGCACGCGGCCTTGTCAGCACGCTCGCCCGCGCCCTACCCTTGACCCAGAGTTCGGCAAGATATTTTCTTTTATTAACACTCGTGCCCTTATTAGGCTCATTTATTACGGAGCCGGCCGCGATGACGCTGGCAGCGCTCATGCTGCTGCCCTATTTTCGTGATCACACCCCTACCGGATTTAAGTACGCAACAATCGGCGCACTGTTTGTCAATGTATCGATCGGCGGCACCCTCACCCATTTCGCTGCACCACCCGTGTTGATGGTGGCCGCCAAATGGCAATGGGATACCGTCTACATGCTGACCCACTTTGGATGGAAGTCGGCAATTGCCGTATGCATTAATGGCGCAATCGTGACCTGGCTCTATCGAGATGTTCTGAAAAAGTCAGATGCGGAAATTCGTGAGGCGCTCGCGACAGCGGAAAGCGGAAAAGAGGCAATCCCGGCGGTGATGATTGGGCTACATCTGCTCATGATCGCTGGCGTGGTGCTCTTTGCCCACCACCCGCCAATTTTTCTGGGCATCTTTCTGCTCTTCATGGGAATTGCCACCGCCTACCCACAATTTCAGGAGCGGCTGATTCTGCGTGAGGGGCTGATGGTGGCCTTCTTCCTCGCAGGTCTAGTGGTCCTTGGTGGCATGCAGTCGTGGTGGCTACAGCCGCTGCTATCCAACATGAGCCCCACTGCGGTGTACTACGGCGCTACCGCCCTTACCGCTATTACCGACAATGCAGCGCTGACCTATCTTGGATCGTTGGTCGAAGGCCTCAGCGAGGAGTTCAAATATGCCCTTGTCGCAGGGGCAGTGACTGGCGGCGGACTAACGATCATCGCCAACGCACCGAATCCTGCTGGCGCAGCGATTCTAAGAAAACAGTTTGAAGACGAGAACATCAATCCGCTGGGACTACTGGCTGCAGCCGCGGGCCCGACCATCGTTACAATTCTATGTTTCCAGCTGCTGACCCACTAGAAATTCGCAACGAAGAAAAAGAAGAATCTCCAAGAAGAAGAATCGCAATTCCCCCACGGGGAAACACTCGAACCAGACCTGCGGGTCTGGTTTTTCTTTTCTCAGACCCGTCCAGCTGTCTCTCGCCCCCACATGACTAACGGAGAAAGTCCATCTCCAGACGCGCCCGCAGACCGCTCAGGTGGGACAACGCCTCCGAGAGTCTTTCAATCTCATGGGAATTTAACTGATCAAGAACGAGAATGTTCGGAGAGACATCCCCTTGATACTCTTTTTCGGAGCGAGCCGCATAGTCGAGCTGGGCCCTTAAGCGATAACGCTGCAAGACGTTAAACGCATCTCGCATCTGCTGAGACTCCGATGCACTCATCGATCCAATCGGCACCAAGGCCTTTAAACGCTCATCCGTCGACGTCGCGGCGATTCCTTTTGCCAGCGCAAGCACGCGCGCGAAGTACACGACAGGTGCCGTTCCTCCCCGCTTCATCTCCAGCTCAGCCGGGGCCAGCCAGTCCGCCCGATGCCCACGCTTCCGAAGTGAACGTGCAACACTCAGGCGTATGCCATTGCTGGTCAGATGAGCGACCTCGTCCCGCATCGCGTCCTGGGCTAGCGATCGAATAAACAATCCATGACCCCCAACCTGCTCTGACAGCCAGCTGCGAAGAACCTCGGGAAGTGACAGGTCCCCGTGGAGACCTCTGAAGTCAAAAAAGATATTTGCATCCAGTAACGCCTCTGGCAGTGGCGAGCGCATCCATGTGTCCAGACAGTCCCGCCATTCCTGAGCGCTTTTGCACCATTTCTCGTTCATCGCCATCACACCGCCCTTGCAAAGCGGGAATCCAACCTCTGCCAGGCCGCGATTGATCTCCTCCGCCAGCCTGATAAATCGATGCCGATCGGCGGGCCCATCTCCGTCAAAAATGATGGCGTTGTCCTGGTCGGTAGCGACGGTCTGCTCTTCCCGCCCCTCCGACCCCAGGGCAAGCCAACACCAGGCAGGAAGCCCATCAAGCTCCCCCGCCAAGCGGCGCTCAGTCAGGGAGATGACTTTTCTTGTGAGACTGTCATTTAAATGGCTGACCAGCCGAGCCAGCGAGGTCGCCGCCACACCCTGGGCCAGCAGGCGTCGGGCCAGCCTCAGAATCTCGAAGGAACACACTTTTAGATCCGCGAGGCTCTCCGCCTGCTCAATGCTGGCCGAGAGGATGCGGAGACTTGAGCGTTGAAAGCTCACCAAATCCCCCTCTGAGACCATTCCGACCAGGAACCCATCCTGGAGAACTGGGAGGTGGCGCACCCGGAACCGGGCCATCATGAGCATCGCCTCCAGGGCGCCACTTTCGGCGTCGATTGTCTTAATGCCAGTCGTCATGACATTGCCAATTGGGGTAGAGAGCGGCAAGGCAGGCAAAATCACCCGGTTAATCAGGTCATACCTGGTCAGAATCCCCTGGACCGATCCTGACTCATCCAGGACCAGCATCGATCCCGCCTTTTCCCTGTCCATCGACTCGAAGACCTGCTTCAAGGGGGTCGAGCCGTGACAGGCCAGCGGCGTCTTTCTTACTAAATGACCCACCGGTGTATCAAGAGCAAGTTCAGTCAAATCTTGTTGCAGCGCATCAGACACGATGTTAATCCCTAAGTAGACATGCGGCTCGAGGCGAAGTATTGTCCACAGCCAATAGGAATTAGAGCATCCCGAGCTTTGGGGAAGAAGCTGGGCTGTTGCACAAGATCAATAAAGGGGACAAATTTGCTGGGAGCCGTGGTCGTCCTGAAGGGACTCGCTGAATTCGCGGGTCTTTTGCTTATCGGCCAGGGACTCGTCTACGTGCTGAGCTTCGGTAAGCACGAGGGCAACGCGGTCTATCGTCTGTTTAGACTCCTGACCTCGCCGATCGTTAGGGCTGCTCGGGTGATTACCCCAAATAAAGTCTCGGATCGTCATGTGCCCTTCGTTGCCGTGATGCTGCTGTTCTGGATATGGCTATTTCTGTCTTACACCAAGTTTTCCATGATGCTGGAGCAGGCGGCCTGATATGAAAGCGATACACGCTTGGTTCAATACCCAGATTGCCAATTGGGCCATGATTCTGAAGAAGTATGAGATTGCGGCTGAATATTGGATGCGCACGGCCGAACTGCGCTCTGGTGCCAAATCGACACAATGCCTTACGGTAGCTGCCACCTGCATGTCCGAACTGAATCGCAGCGCGGAGGCGGAGGCACTGCTGCGAAAGGCGCTCGATATAACCCCCGACTACTCGGCGGCATGGTTTAACCTTGGGTTTTTGACCCAGAAGCGTGGCCAGCACGATCAGGCACTAGAGTGTTTTGATCAGGCCATCCGATTTCACGAAAAAATGGACCGTGCCCATTACGGCCGTGCCCTATCGCTGATCGCCTTAAACCGCCCCGAGGAGGCCAAGGCTGCCCTGGAGCGCACGATCGACCTTCAGCCGATGAGCCCCTATGGCTACTACCAGTTGGCCACTCTTCATCACAAGCTGGGCGACGAAAAAGCGTGCATTAAATTGGTGAAGCGGCTACACAAGTTTGAGCCACAACTTGCAGTCCAGCTGCAGAGAGAAACAGGCGTTGAGGCTGGCGTTCAAGACCCATTCGCGCATTACCGGAGATAGCACATCCATGAAGAACGCGTGCGAACCAGAATTGATAGTAAAAAACGGCGGGATAAGCCGGAATAGCAGTAAAAAAACACTTCCTTTAGGAGGACTTTGATGCAATTAACTGAAAAACACCAGGAATACTGGTCGAAGACCCTAAGCAAGACAGCCTGGCTGCTTGCCGTGTGGTTCATCGTTACGTTTGTCGTGGGGTATTACGCCCGCGAATTGTCGTTTAACTTTTTCGGCTGGCCGTTCGCCTTTTACATGGGCGCACAAGGCTCTCTGATCATCTACATTCTGATCATTTGGTATTACGCCAAATCAATGAATGAGATGGACAAAGAGTTTGGCGTAGCCGAGGCTGAGGAGGACTAACCATGGCTGGAATGATGGATTCTCACAACATTGAAGCCAAATCCCAGAAGGCCTTCACAAGCCAACTGAAAAAGGTTTACGGTTTCTATACGGGTGGCTTTGTCATCTTCTGTATTCTGCTGGGCATCGCGGAGCAGATGGGCCTTTCACGGGCCATGATGGGCTATGTGTTCCTGGCTGCCACTGTGCTGCTCTATGCCGGCATCGGTATCATGAGCCGCACCAACGACGCTGACGAATACTACGTCGCCGGCCGCCGCGTTCCCGCAGTATTTAACGGGATGGCGACGGGCGCCGACTGGATGTCAGCCGCATCGTTTATTGGTATGGCCGGTGGCCTGTACCTTCAGGGCTATGGTGGTCTGGCATTTATCATGGGTTGGACGGGCGGCTACTGCCTGGTAGCGCTCTTTTTGGCGCCCTTCCTGCGTAAGTTCGGCCAGTTCACGATCCCTGACTTCCTGGGTGCCCGTTACGGCGGCAACATTCCCCGGTTCATCGGCGTGGCGATCGCCATCCTCTGCTCCTTCACCTATGTGGTGGCGCAGATCTATGGTGTTGGCCTGATTACAACGCGCCTGACTGGTGTGACCTTTGAACTGGGTGTGTTCTTAGGCCTTGCCGGTATTCTGGTGTGCTCGTTCCTGGGCGGTATGAAGGCGGTGACCTGGACCCAGGTGGCCCAGTACATCATCCTGATCATTGCTTACATGATTCCTGTGGTCTGGCTGTCGGTGAAACAAACCGGCTTCCCGATTCCGCAGTTGATCTACGGTCAGCAGCTTCAAAAGGTGACCGAGCTCGAGAAGAAGATCACGGCTGATCCCAAAGAGATCGAAGTCCGCACGATCTTTAAGGACCGGGCGGCGGCGGCTAATGAAAAGCTGAAGGATGTTCCGGCCTCCTACGCAGCCGATAAGGCTGCCGCGGAGAAAGACGGCACCATCGACAAATTCGCTAAGGATGAGGCTGCCTACAAGGCAGCCTTAGATCGAGCGAATGCCGGTGCTGCCCGTGCTAAGCCGCCACTGCCTCACGGCCAAGCCTTCCCTGGCAAGGACGAGGCAGCACAGAACAAGGCCCGCAAGAACTTCCTGGCCCTGGTCTTCTGCTTGATGGTGGGTACTGCAGCGTTGCCGCACATTCTGATGCGCTTCTACACCACGCCATCTGTAAAAGAGGCCCGTGCATCGGTGACCTGGTCGCTGTTCTTCATCTTCCTGCTGTACTTCTCGGCACCTGCGCTTGCCGTGCTGGTGAAGTTCGTGATGTACAACGACATTGTGGGATCGTCGTTTGCATCTCTACCTGCATGGGTACAGAACTGGGCCAAGGTGGATCCAAGCCTGCTATCGATTGTTGACATCAACAAAGATGGCATTGTGCAGCTCGCGGAGATCTCGATTGGTGCAGATATCGTGGTGCTGGCAACGCCAGAGATCGCAGGCCTGCCCTACGTGGTCTCAGGCATGGTGGCCGCCGGTGGTCTGGCTGCTGCGCTGTCAACCGCTGACGGACTGCTACTGACCATGGCCAACGCCCTGTCCCACGACATCTACTACAAGATGATCGATCCTTCGGCTCCGGTGTCACGCCGCGTGACGCTGTCCAAGTCCATGCTTCTGATCGTTGCCGTGTTGGCAGCCCTGGTGGCGCAACAGAAACCTGCTGACATTCTGTTCCTGGTGTCTGCGGCGTTCTCGTTCGCTGCTGCGGGCTTCTTCCCGGCGCTCGTGATGGGCATATTCTGGAAGCGCACCACCGGCATTGCCGCAAGCTTGGGCATGGTCGCAGGTATTGCCGTCACCTTCTGGTACATGATCACCAACCAGCCCTGGCTGCGCGAAGTGTTCTTTGACATTCCGCGCTCCGTGCCAACAGCGCCCACCGAGTGGTTCGAGATCTCCGCGATCTCAGCCGGTGTCTTCGGCGTGCCGCTGGGCTTTGCAGTCATCATTATCGTGAGCCTGATCACCCCCGCCCCGAACCGTCAGGTTCAGGAACTGGTGGAGTCGGTTCGGTATCCCGATCTGAAGATGGCGAAGTAATCCCGACATTCACTGGGGGGAGTCCCCTCCCCCCAGGGTCGGAACACCGAAGCCCGCCTTCCCCGGCGGGCTTTTTTTTCGCTAAGATTCATCATCGCTAGGGGTGACCGGCAGGGTTGTCGGTCTGAGAAATACCCTTGAACCTGATCCGGCTGATACCGGCGTAGGAAAGCATTGATGGCCTCTCCCAAAAAAGTTCTCTCCATTGCAGGCTCCGACAGCGGCGGCGGCGCCGGCATTCAGGCAGACCTGAAAACCATCAGTGCGCTGGGCTGCTATGGCATGACGGCCATTACTGCGCTTACCGCGCAAAACACCCAAGGCGTTCGCGCTATCCATGCACCAGAACCAGATTTTCTGGCTGCACAACTTGATGCGGTGTTTGAAGATATCGGTGCCGATGCGGTCAAGATCGGCATGCTGCACTCGCCAGAGATTGTGGCGGTGGTGGCATCAACACTAAAACGATACCAGCCGAGTTTTATTATCCTCGACCCCGTAATGGTCGCCACCAGCGGCGATCGGCTGATTACGCCCCAGACCCAAGAACACATTGTTCGCGAGCTTTTCCCTTTGGCCACGATCGTCACGCCAAACCTCGATGAGCTCTCTTGGCTAATCGGTACCACCGTTGACTCCTGGACTCAGTTTGAATCCAGCGCCAAGGCACTTCACGCAATGGGCGCAAGAAACGTCTTGGTAAAAGGCGGCCATATGAAATCACCCAACCTAATGGACATGCTAGTGGAGTTTGTTGCCAGGCCGAATGCACCCGATGCCCTAGCGATTACCGAAATCGTCAAACCCCGCATCCACACCCAGAATCTTCACGGCACCGGCTGTACGCTCTCTTCAGCTATTGCCTGCTTTCTGGCGCTCGGTTATCCACTTAAAGCCGCCGTGAAAGGCGCTCAGGATTATGTCTATCAGGCTATTGCTGCAGCGGTTCCCATGCGTATCGGGAGCGGCCATGGTCCAGTCAATCACAGTTTTTCTCCCCAATCGATGCATCTTCAATAAAGGAAACACCATGGCCGTCAACCCCCAGTTTCTTGCCGCCACCGCCAGCGTGGACCAGAGTGCGATTGCGCCATTTCCAAATAGCGAAAAAGTCTACGTGCAGGGATCCCGACCTGATCTGCGCGTGCCGTTTAGGAAAATCACACAAGATGACACCCCCAGTCAGATGGGCGCAGAGAGAAATCCACCCATCTATGTGTACGACACCAGCGGCCCCTATACCGACCCGCAGGCAAAAATTGATATTCGCGCAGGTCTTGCCCCTATCCGCGCCAACTGGATCGATGAGCGCAACGATACCGAGCGGCTCTCTGGCCCCACCAGCACCTTTGGCAAGGATCGACTCCACGATCCTAAGCTCGTTGCCCTACGGTTTAATTTGCAGCGCCAGCCCCGCAGGGCTAAAGCGGGGATGAATGTCACTCAGATGCACTACGCCAAAAAAGGCATCGTCACGCCCGAGATGGAATTCATCGCGCTGCGCGAAAATATGCTGCGTGCTGATTACATTGAGAGCTTGAAATCCGCAGGCGGTAATTCCGCACGCATGGCGGAGTTGATGCTGCGTCAGCATCCCGGTGAGTCTTTTGGCGCCGCAATCCCCAAAGAAATCACCCCTGAGTTTGTGCGTAGCGAAGTCGCCCGTGGCCGCGCCATTATTCCTGCCAATATCAATCACCCGGAATCGGAGCCGATGATTATTGGCCGCAACTTCATGGTGAAAATCAACGGCAATATCGGCAACAGTGCTGTCTCATCTGGTATTGGTGAGGAAGTCGACAAAATGACCTGGGGCATTCGCTGGGGCGCTGACACTATCATGGACCTCTCTACCGGAAAACACATCCATGAGACTCGGGAATGGATCATTCGCAATAGCCCCGTGCCAATTGGCACTGTGCCGATTTATCAGGCGCTAGAAAAAGTCGATGGCAAGGCTGAAGAGCTCACCTGGGAGCTTTTCCGCGACACCCTAATTGAGCAGGCCGAACAAGGTGTGGACTACTTCACGATTCATGCCGGCGTACTGCTGCGTTATGTGCCCATGACGGCAAGCCGCATGACCGGCATTGTCAGCCGTGGCGGCAGCATCATGGCCAAGTGGTGCCTGGCACACCACAAAGAGAATTTCCTGTACAAACACTTTGCCGACATCTGCGAGATCATGAAGGCCTACGATGTGTCCTTCAGTCTCGGCGATGGCCTGCGGCCGGGAAGCGGCTGGGATGCCAACGATGATGCCCAGCTCGGTGAACTGAAGACCCTTGGCGAGCTGACTCAGATCGCCTGGCAGCATGATGTCCAGACCATGATCGAGGGCCCTGGCCATGTGCCCATGCAACTAATCAAGGAGAACATGGACAAGCAGCTGGACTGGTGCGACGAGGCGCCCTTCTACACCCTGGGGCCACTGACCACCGATATTGCGCCGGGCTACGACCACATTACCAGCGCTATTGGTGCCGCCCAGATCGGCTGGTATGGCACGGCGATGCTTTGCTATGTCACGCCCAAGGAACATCTGGGATTGCCCAATAAAGATGATGTCAAAGCAGGCATCATCGCTTACAAAATCGCAGCCCATGCTGCCGATCTTGCCAAAGGCCATCCCGGCGCACAGATTCGTGACAACGCGCTTTCTAAGGCCCGATTTGAGTTTCGCTGGAATGACCAATTCAATCTCGGCCTGGATCCCGATACCGCCAAGGCCTATCACGATGAGACGCTCCCCAAAGAAAGCATGAAGGTCGCCCACTTCTGCAGTATGTGTGGGCCCCACTTCTGCAGCATGAAGATCACGCAGGATGTCCGCGAGTATGCCGCCCAACAGGGAGTCACCGCCCAGGAGGCACTCCAAAAGGGTATGGAGCAGAAATCAATCGAGTTTGTGCGCACAGGTGCGAAGGTTTACCACAAGGCCTAACATGCGGATTGGGATTGCGGGCGCGGGGCTACTCGGTCGACTGTGTGGATTTCAGCTGATGCGAGCGGGTCATCATGTGACACTATTTGATGCAAGCACATCACAGAATCCTGGTCCGGAATCGATTCGAGCGGCCGCATGGACTGCAGCCGGCATGCTCAGCCCGATCGCTGAGATGGAAACAGGCGGAGATGAAGTCCGAATTCTCGGCGAGCGTTCCCTAGAGCTTTGGAAAGACATTGATGGGTATCTCAAGGCGAAGCGGGGGCCTTCAGCTACAGACTCGGGTGTTGGCCTGCAACTGCAAGACAGTCTTATGGTCTGCCACGGAGGTGATCTAGGTTCCGCGCAGCGTGTACTTCGGCTTCTTGCTCCGGATACACAACGCGTAACGAAGCTTCAGCAGGACGAAGCGATCACACTTGCGCCGGGCCTTAAACGGGGGCTTCATGCATGGCAGCTGCGCGGCGAAGGACACCTTTATCCGGGGCAGGCGATGCAGAGTATTGCCCATGCACTGCACGACGCAGACTGGCGTCTCGGCACAGCAGTAAGAGAGGTTAAGCCGCACACCGTTATTCTTGATAACGGGCCAGAACGGTTTGACTGGGTATTCGATACGCGTGGAACAGGTGCCGCGGATGAGCTTCCTGTGCGTGGTGTACGCGGAGAGGTGATATCGCTATTTGCCCCGGGATTCGAACTCCATCGGGCCGTTCGTCTGTTACACCCAAGATGGCGGGTCTACCTGGTGCCACGTCCGCAATCTCGGCTGATAATCGGTGCGACCGAGATCGAGAGCGAGGACCGCTCTCCCATTTCAGTACAAAGTATGATGGAACTCTTATCAGCAGCTTTTAGTATCTTCCCGTCTCTGGCAGAGGCAAGAATCGTTTCCACCGACGTTAATCTGCGGCCAGCGACACCGGATAACCTTCCGCTCATCAGAACCGAGGACGGAATCACACGAATAAATGGACTATTCCGGCACGGATGGCTCCTGGCTCCAGCTGTTATTGAAAAGGCTCTTGGAAATGCAGGTCTCAATTAACGGAAAATCGGTCGATATAGCGCAAGGATCAGACCTTGCGACCGTTCTATCTGAGCTCGGAATTCGGCCTGAACAATGCGCAACCGCTGTAAATGGTGAGTTTGTTGCCCGTCCACTTCGGGCCGAAAGAATTCTTTCCCCAAACGACCAGGTGATGACCTTCGAACCGATTACAGGCGGTTAGTCAGAATCGATTGCCAATGCAAACAACTCACGAATTTATTCAGTTTGGGGATATCCAGCTATCTAGCCGCTTTCTCATGGGAACAGCGGGCTATCCCTCGCCACAGATTCTGGAATCCGCAATCTACGCATCGGAGACAGAAATTCTTACCATGGGTATCAAACGCCAGGCCGCTAACGTAAACGCAAGCGGGGGAAAAACCTGGTGGGATCTGATTCGAAAAACTGGAAAAATAATTCTTCCAAACACCGCGGGATGTCGTACGGCTTCCGAGGCGATCGCCCTCGCCCAGATGGCGCGAGAGATATTCCAAACTAACTGGATCAAGCTTGAAGTGGTGGGCGATGACTACACCCTACAGCCCGAACCATTTGAACTGGTCAAGGCTGCGGAGAAACTTGTAGAACTTGGCTTTGAAGTCTTTCCTTACTGCACAGAGGATATTGTCGTTGCCCAACGGCTTGTCGACGCCGGCTGCAGAATTCTCATGCCGTGGGCAGCACCGATTGGCTCTGGCCAAGGGATCACGAATCGTGAGGCTCTTATTCGACTTCGGGATCGATTCCCGAGTGTCACGCTCATCGTAGATGCGGGCATTGGCGCGCCCTCCCACGCCGCAGAGGCGATGGAAATTGGCTTTGATGGTGTACTACTTAACTCTGCAATTGCGCAGGCCAAAGATCCGATTCAAATGGCCACCGCCTTTCGCGATGCAATTCGGGCAGGACGGGCTGGCTATCTTGCGGGAATTATCCCCCCTCAGCCTTTTGCTACTCCCTCAACACCCGTAACAGGCCAGCCTTTCACGCTATGACCGCAGGAGTTGAGATCTTTAGTCGCGACGGACAGTCTGGGCTCATCATCCAGACTCCGCGGCTTTATGCCGAACTCGGGATCGAGAGAGAACTGGATCGTAACCTTCTTGACTCTAAAATCAGGCACTGGAATACCGCGGGCTATGTGCTAGAGGATGCGTGTGTACTTGCCCTTTTCGAGATCTCTGCGACATCGGGCAGCCAAGGTGACCGCCAAAACTGGCAGTTTGAATCTGTCCACCTTCCGAGCCTTAGGGATATAAATCAGATCGGAACCCTGCCTCCGTCTCCATTTCAGAGGCTGAGTAACCCACACCCTGGTATCTATCCAATCGTAGACCGACTTGATCACCTCTTTCTGCTGCTGAAGGCGGGGGCGGAGATTATTCAGTTGCGTATCAAATCTGAGTCAATATCACCCGAAATCCAAGCCCAGATTCGGGAGGCTGTGGCGATTGCTCGGGAATTTCCGCAGAGCCAGTTATTTATTAACGATTACTGGCAGACAGCAATCGAAGAAGATGCCTGGGGCGTACATTTAGGACAAGAAGACTTACTGACAGCGGATCTCTCGGCGATTCAGCGATCTGGTCTTCGACTTGGCGTCTCATCCCACTCGTTTTGGGAGGTGGCCAGAGCACTACGTGTTCGACCCAGCTATGTGGCCTGTGGGCCTTTGTTTCCCACCCGCGCCAAGGCAATGCCCTGGATTCCACAAGGCATTGAAAATCTGCGCTACTGGGTAAAACTCATTCCTCATCCCGTAATCGGGATTGGAGGCATTAACGTATCTAATCTTAATCCCGTGCGAGAAACCGGATGCGCATCCGCATCGGTCATTCAAGCCATAGTCAGCGCGTCCGATCCTGCGCTCGCTTATCAAGATCTTCAGCGCCAGTGGCGTTCAACGACACCCGATCAGGACGAGCCCATTGCGCTTGCCCGGCCAACACTCGCCCTATCTTGACGATGGGAAACCGAATCCTGATGGCAGATTACCGGGGGCCACTGCATTCATGGCCGGACCAGTGACAATCCCCAGGGCTGCGCCACCGACCACGCCCTGCGCGATCTCTCCCGCGCTCTTTCCGGCCCCACCGCAGTGCAACTCCATCCTTGAGGCATCCACGCGATCAACCGCATCAAGACCAGCATTGGTGGCAATTACCGCTGGCAGTAGGGTCCCGCCAGACAGCACGACTGCAACGGGAGACACCACCATTCGAAGCAGCTTGAGCTCATCGTGAACCCGGGTATCGTCGGCCGCAGCTTTACAGGCAAGGGAGTGAAAATCAGGGTGTTCTCGATCCAGATCCGCAAAGGTTCGGGATGACGTGCTCAGGCAGCCCGTCAACAGGAAAGGCGCCAAGGCGATTGCGATGCGCGGGTTCACCTGCCGGATTTAGCCATGATTTTTCATAAAAAACAATGGGTTATCGTATTTTTCTAAACCTTTTTCGTCTTCTACGGTCCTTAAACCCATCCCGTTCTACGGCCGTAATTCAGTCTATGAAACTGGATGACTTACCCCCCATACGCAGGATCGCCAAATTCTTCGGGATTCGATCCATGACGCTTCTGGTGGCAGGCGCTGCCGTCGCTCTGTTTACCAGTGCGGCCCAGGCACGCTTTGAGAAGCTTGCGGACTTGGAGACGGTCTCCGTCTCAACCGAGCCAAACTTCCTCAGTAACGCGGGCCCACAACTTCTGCGCACATGGGTTCTGCTCGACTTTAAGGAAGCGCAGAACTTCGAAGTCTCCCCTGATCCGATGAACCCGAAGGCCGCGGTGAGCTATCGCTCCCGGAAAGACTATGTCCAGGTGGACTGCCGTCACAACCTTTATACCGAGCTCGCGACCCAAATGTTCCCCCAGGCAGAGGGCAAAGGAAAATCGGTTTTTGAAAGCACATTTCACCGGTCTGGCCAGCCACGCTTCGCAACTCCGAGTTCACATGAGGGTGCCGTGCTGGTGTTCCTGTGCCGAGGCATTCGACCCAACTAGTCCGCTAAATACCCGCGAGCAGGCCTAACGAAACTCTTGCTCGCGCTGCCAGTAGGTCATCACCACCTTACGCCCCCGCTCTACAGGAGCGCCCGCATGCAAAGTCAAAGGGTCTGGCTGACCATTTACTGTGAGGTTACGAAAAAATACCGCCCCGCCCCGGGGTGGGGAAAACTCCAAGCCCGCCTGAGGAAACGTGGTCGCACCACCCTGCTCAGGGGCGAGCAGATACATCACAGTCGTAGCAACACGTTGCCCACCGCGGGCAAGATGTAACGCAGAGCCGTGGTGACGAGTGTCGAACCAGTCGTTGTGAGGTTTATATTCCTGGCCAATCTGGTAGTGCAAAACCTGCAGGCCCTCGGCATGCGTTATCGGCCAATTAGTGAGCTTAGATAGTCGCTGCTCGATTGCCGCTATCAAAGGAGTCTCGGCACGGGTGAAAAAAACTCCCGTACTCGTCCGTTCCCGATGCTGAACAGAATCTCCCGACTGCTGATCCACCACCCCGGACTGCTTTAATCCGCGAGAAAACGCGTAGTCGAGAAGCGCATCGCACTCGTCTGCAGAGAGGACTTGGCCAAGCATCGCAGCACACGGCGTGCGGGATCTCCCAAACACCTCTACAACGTGACCATCCACCGAAATATGGCGATCTGGCGACAGCGCCGGCAGAAGCTGCACGGGAGGTGCCGCACGCCCCTTTTGCTCCAGTCCTTGATTTAGGGCTGCCTGAGCATCCGATTCTGTCCACACACCGTCAGATAACATGCGCAACAACATATCGCGGGGAGCGCACCCACGATCAATATTTTCAAGAATCCACCCACGCCACG
Organism: Burkholderiaceae bacterium; assembly: GCA_018882785.1. Classification (GTDB taxonomy): domain Bacteria; phylum Pseudomonadota; class Gammaproteobacteria; order Burkholderiales; family Burkholderiaceae_A; genus Lacustribacter. The sequence goes on from VERI01000025.1 coordinate 15,671, forward strand.
ACTCGCCGTGGCGGCCTAGAGGGTCAGTCAAGCGAGCTCCGAAGCGGCCTACCCATTCCAGGGATCATAAGTGATGCCGTTGCCAATAAGGTTGATGACGCCTGTTTGGTTTTCCGCGGATTCTGCAAAGTCGGCCAGTACCTTGGCCTTGGTCTTCTCTGGATTGGTGTTCAATTCATTGAGCCACCAGTTAAATCCCGAGGCCTCCGGCTGTCTGCCCAGAACGTTGGTGTAGAGCTTGGTTAAGAACTGCTCATTGGTGGGGTTGGTGCCGTAGAGGCTTCTAAACTCATTGGAGTCCACAAACCGGGCCGAGACCTCAATCAGGTCCATCCCTCTGTCGATCTGCGCGATCCAGTAGCCTAGCCCTTTAGTGTCACCACTCATAGGATCGCGATTGAATGCGGCCTTGTAGACTCGGTAGGCCTTACCCGCATTACCTTCGAAATCGAAAGCTAGACTTACATCTGAAAATCGAATTCGCTCAACAGAATCCAGCTGAATAGATATGGTTCCGAAATTGTTAATGTTTATTAAATCGCCTGTCTTTCTAATCGTCGTCGGCGATCCAATCCAAAAACTTTTTGTGAAGAACGCTTCTAACGTGTCAATACCTGCGCCTCCGTGGTAAGTATCTACCCCGACGTTGATTGGGAAAAAGTTATTAGACTCATTGCCATACCAGTCGTCTGCGCCGTTAGTCAGTCCTCCGATTAGGATTTCGAAGTTGGCATTTTGAGGTACTGTGTAATTAGCATTAGATATATCGATGGTATAGAGACCGTTCTTCTTTTCGAATCGCCAGGAATATAGAACCCCGGAAATTGGATAAGCAAAACTTGAAAATGGAGAGGTATCATAGACCAAACTCTTTCCAGTCCACGACTCGGTCGAATTCGGGAAGTTTATATAACCGTAAGAGGAGTTTCGGGTGTAGTCAGTAGAGGACTCGCCAGGAGTCTTTTCCTTTCCATCCCATAATTGAACAATTCTCGCCATCTGCTACCTCGTTTAACGGTACAAAGCTTTGCTAGCTAGACTTATATTTCCCAATCCTGCGTGTCCAAGGAAAACGTTTTTCGAGCCCTTAGGTACATTTGCCAAAACTACTTCTCGCATGGCTTAGTTAATATTTATAGCTGAACTATCGCGAGAAGAGGCTTTTAATCGATAGATTTTGGTCGTTATCTTTCGGGGGTGTAGTCAAAACCAACGAATTAACTATTGCT
>VERI01000008.1 GCA_018882785.1 Burkholderiaceae bacterium
GGCTAGTGTCGACTGACACGATCGTTGCAATCGCAACCGCCGCAGGTCGGGGCGCGGTCGGAATAGTGCGGGTTTCGGGCCCTGCGACCGGCCTGATCATGATGGCCGTCTGTGGCCGTCGTCTATCGCCACGTGTGGCAACTCGATTGTCTTTTTTAGATGGCCAGGGCCAGTCCATTGATGATGGGATCGCAATTTTTTTCCCGGGGCCACACTCCTATACCGGTGAGGATGTGCTTGAGCTTCAGGGCCACGGCGGAACCGGGGTCATGTCAGCGTTACTAAAACGCTGTCTAGGGGTTCAGCCGAGCGAAGATGATGGCCAGGGATCTCGCATTCGGCTGGCGGAGCCGGGAGAGTTTACCCAGCGGGCGTTTCTTAACGACAAGCTTGATCTCGCCCAGGCGGAGGCCGTCGCGGATTTAATCAATGCCGGATCGGAGCGTGCCGCACGCAGCGCCCTCGCATCGTTGCAGGGCCGGTTTAGCGATCTTGTGCATTCCCTGGTGGCGAAACTAACCGACCTTCGAGTCCGGGTAGAGGCCTGTCTTGATTTTCCTGAGGAGGATCTTGAGTTCATTGAGCGTGAAGAAGTTTCAAAGCGCCTTGCCGAGATCCTGGCATTGCATCAGGATATTTTGCACGGCGCGCAGCAGGGTGCTGTGCTGCGAGATGGGCTAAGAGTGGTGTTGGTGGGCGCCCCAAATGTGGGGAAGTCATCATTGCTTAATGCATTGGCAGGTGAGGAGGTTGCCCTCGTGACCGATATCGCCGGTACAACCCGGGATCGTATCGTTCAAGAGGTTTTGTTAGAGGGGCTGTCTGTTCATATGATTGATACGGCAGGACTTCGCGAGACACAGGATGAGGTAGAACGTCTGGGGATTGCCCGAACATGGGCTGAGATTGAGCGGGCCCAGGTGGTGTTGCTGCTTCGGGATGCGACAGCCCGAGTGGCGATCGATCGGATCTTTGAAAATGAGGTGTTGGCTCGGGCGCCGTCGGGCTGCTGTGTGATTGAGGTTGTCAATAAGTCAGATCTTTTGGTGTCGCAAGATGTTCTGCCTGCCCTGGAAGGCAATGAGCGGGTGGTCGCGAGCCGCATCTTGATTTCAGCCAAGACAGGGTTTGGTCTTACTGAATTACGGCAGCAGCTTTTGACGGTGGCGGGGCTGGTCGGGGAGTCTTCGGTGGGGATATTCTCAGCACGCACACGACATCTGCAGGCGCTTGTGGCTGCGCGGTTGGCGTTGCATCAGGCGGCGGAGCATCTTCGTCAGCGTGAGCTGGAGCTTCTCGCCGAGGGCCTTCGACAGGCGCAGCAGGCCCTGACGGCGATTACGGGTGAGTTTTCTGCAGATGATCTGTTGGGAGAAATATTCGGAAGCTTTTGTATTGGCAAGTAAGGCCAATCATCAGCGGTAAGCCCCAGTAATTCTTCTTTTGGTAATTCGCAACGTGCCATTCTGAGCATCTTCAGTTGCTGCGGACGCTGCAACGGGTGACAGCGGTTCAAAACATCCTGTTGAGCGATTTTTTCTGGTCTGGTCGGCAGGAAATACGCGACCGCTCATGGCAATGTAGGTCCCCGGGGGTAGGGTCTGGGCTGCCGCGCATGCGAAGCCAAAATTAAATAGCGCATCCGATTGTTCAAGGCTTGCCGGAATCATCGCACCCGTAAAGACAATGACTTGAGTTTCTTTGCGGTGCAGCATGATCTTTTTAGCGCTATCGACCATGGTATCTGTCCCGTGCAAGACAACGACCCTCGATTCAGGCAGCTGTGCAATTGCCTCGGCCAGGGCAATCCGGTGTTGGTCTGTCATGTCCAGGCTGTCAATCAGCATCACGGTTTCTGTGCGCCACGGTACAGAAACTCTGGATTGTGCTGCCCACTGCGCGAGTCGAGAGTGATCGAATCCGAGCTGGCCTGTGATCGGGCAATACACCTTTTCAATGGTTCCGCCGCAACTCAGGAAAACCAAGGCTTCTGGGGTGGTCATGTCACGTGGGGTCGAATGTTAAAATGTGGACGATGCGCAATGATGGCACTAATTACACCGTTGGCCCATGTCAGGGCAACGCTCTCGCCAATACTCAATCCTAACGCCGGGCCCAGCCTGGTCTAACAATAAGACAGTCAACATGATGCATAACGCTATTCCCGATTACGTTCAGCACAAGGGCTTGATTCAGTGGGTATCAACAATCGCAGAAAAGACTCGGCCGGAGCGTGTGGTCTGGTGCGACGGCTCTCAACAGGAATATGAGCGACTCTGCCAAGAGATGGTGGATTCGGGCACCCTGAAGCGATTGAATTCGGCCAAACGCCCGAATTCATACCTTGCCTGGTCGGACCCATCAGATGTGGCCCGTGTTGAAGATCGGACATTTATTTGCACCGACCGTCAGGAGGATGCTGGACCGACCAACAACTGGACGGATCCGCAGGAGATGCGGCAGACGCTGGCCGGTCTCTTCGAGGGCTGTATGCAGGGCCGCACGATGTATGTTATTCCTTTTTCGATGGGACCTTTGGGTTCGCCAATCGCCCATATCGGGGTCGAAATATCTGACTCCCCCTATGTTGTGGTGAATATGAGAATGATGACCCGTATGGGGCGCGCGGTGTATGACGTGTTGGGCAGCAACGGTGAGTACGTGCCCTGCGTGCACTCGGTGGGCCATCCACTCAAGGCAGGGCAAAAAGACATCTCATGGCCGTGTAATCCCACTAAATACATTGTTCACTTTCCAAAAACCCGAGAGATCTGGTCGTTTGGTTCCGGCTATGGCGGAAATGCGTTGCTGGGTAAAAAGTGTTTTGCCCTTCGCATCGCCTCAGCAATGGGCCGAAAAGAAGCCCAGTCTGGTTCAACGGGCTGGCTGGCCGAGCATATGTTGATTCTGGGCGTTCAGGCGCCTTGGGGAAAGAAGTATCACGTGGCCGCAGCGTTTCCTTCGGCATGCGGCAAAACCAACTTTGCGATGCTCATTCCTCCGCAGGGACTTGATCAGGGCGGCTGGAAGATCACGACAATTGGCGACGACATTGCCTGGATTAAACCGGATGCAGAGGGACGTCTTCGGGCGATCAATCCCGAGAATGGTTACTTTGGCGTTGCGCCGGGAACCAATGAAAAAACCAACTACAACTGCATGGCATCTCTGAAAGAGAATGTGATTTTTACCAATGTCGCGCTAACAGATGATGGCGACGTATGGTGGGAGGGCATGGGAACGCCGCCGGCACATTGTCTGGATTGGCAGGGCCGGGATTGGACGCCTCAGATTGCTGCATCCGAAGGCCGCAAGGCAGCCCATCCGAATGCGCGGTTTACTGTGGCATCCATTCAAAATCCGGTTATTGATGCTGAGTGGGACAATCCTCAAGGTGTTGCGATTGATGCCTTTATTTTCGGTGGCCGTCGTTCAACAACCGTCCCCCTTGTGACGGAGGCCCGCAACTGGGAAGAAGGGGTCTACATGGCTGCCACGATGGGCTCGGAGACGACCGCTGCGGCCGCGGGCCAGCAGGGAGTGGTTCGTCGAGATCCTTTTGCCATGCTGCCGTTTTGTGGCTACAACATGGCTGAATATTTTTCTCATTGGCTTGAGCTGGGTGACAAACTTGGCCGGCAGGGAGTCAAACTACCGAAGATCTTTTGTGTGAACTGGTTTAGAACAGATGATCAGGGTCGATTTGTATGGCCAGGATTTGGCGAAAACGCCCGTGTTCTGAAATGGATGCTTCAGCGTATTGAAGGCAAGGCCCAGGGCGAAGAGCATGTGTTTGGAATTACACCTCGGTACGAGGATATTGACTGGACGGGCCTTCCGTTTTCTCAGGACCAGTTTTTAAGGATCACTGCCATTGACCCCAAGTCTTGGCAGGATGAGTTTGGGCTTCATGCAGAGCTTTTTGAAAAGCTACAGCATGGACTGCCCCAGACGCTTTTAAAAACCAAATCGGTTCTTGAGTCTCGGCTCGAACAGCGGCTGGCGGCCTAGTCTTTTAGCAGCCGGCGGTATTCGTCGGCGACCGTCGTATCGCGCGGGCCTGGCACAACGGTGATTGTGTCGCCCGCCTGGATCAGGCCCTCTTCGATGACCTGGGCATACCAGCCGCAGAGACCATTTTGCGCCATCAGTTTTGATGCGTGTTTAGAGCGCATCTTTGCATTGAATTTGTAGCAGGGCTCGCGCGGCTTGGTGACCTTAAGCTTTACGGTCTTTCCGATAAGAAGCGTGTCACCAATCCAAATCTCCGACTCAAGAATCCCCTCAATGCAGAGATTCTCGCCCACCATGCCGAAGTCATCTGGCCGTTCGCAGAGCCAGGAAAATGATGACTTCCAGAATGCATAGTGCTCCACTGGATAGCAATACACGGCTTTGTCTATTCCACCGTGCACACTGAGATCGGCCTGCTCATCGCCTTGGAGCCCTAGCGTTGCGCACATCACGGAGTGGGGATGATCCGGACTGGTGATGGCGGTTTTGTGTATGCCCGACACAATTTGATGAGTCTCTGTTGACTGTCCGTCGCCTCGAATGAGCATGGGCCGTACGCGACCTGCGCACGCAGCTCGAAGAATTGGTGGGTGGGTCATGCGTGCAATCCGAATGCGAATTAGTGGTTAAGTAATGATGGCTGGGCCTGTTCTAGCTGGCTGGCCAGGCGATCCGCCAGGGCGATCGCGGCCAGCATTGAGCCGGGGTCTGCCGTCCGTTTAGCAGCAATATCGAATGCGGTGCCGTGATCGACGCTCGTTCGGATAAAGGGGAGTCCGAGGGTCATATTGATGCCCTGATCGAGGCCGAGGTATTTAATCGGGATGAGTCCCTGGTCATGGTATTGGGCGACCACAAGGTCAAACTCTTTTGCATGGCGTGCACGCATAAATACGGTGTCTCCGGGCCAGGGGCCGGACGCGTTGATGCCTAGGCTCCTGGCCCGTGCGATGGCTGGAGTGATGATGTCAATGTCCTCCCGGCCGAACAGACCGGACTCACCGGCGTGGGGATTAAGGCCTGCCACCGCGATCCGGGGCGCGCCTACCCCAAGCTGTCGGCAGGCCTGTTCGGCCAGCAAAATGGTCTGGACCAGGCCGTCGACGCTCAGGCTATCGATCATGTCTTTTAAGGACAGGTGGACGGAGTTCAACACGACCTTCAGCTCGGGGTTGACCAGCATCATGCGCACGGCGGGCGGAGCCGAGGGGCTTGCAAGTTCAGCAAGCATTTCTGTGTGGCCCGGCCATTGATGGCCTGCCTGGGCCAGGGACTCTTTATGAATGGGGGCTGTGATCAGGCCGGCGGCCTCCTGGAACATGCATCGGCTGACGCCCGCCCGGATCGCTTCAAAAGCTGCCTGAGCAGGCTCTTTTCCCACTTTTCCTAGAAATATATTGTCTTTATCCCATTTTATAGGGATGAAATTCATATTTTTGGTGGAAATTTTTAACTCTTTTGCAAGTCGATCAAACCACTCGGGGTCACCGGCGATGAGCAACGGCCGTTGCGCCATGGCCTGGGATTGCCAGTGGCTGACGGCCTTGAGAACAATCTCGGGGCCAATGCCCGCCGGGTCACCGGATGTCACAATGAGCGGTTTCATGCTGCGATCCTAACAAGAAGGTTTCGCCTACAGGCTGCAGTTCGGCCTTAATTGATCATCTTTCTTCGACATGTTGCTTGATTTAGGGGCGCCGGCTGGGCCCGAGGGCGTATTGCTTCTTGTTTTAGGGGCAGCAGCCCTTGCCGCGGGATTTATCGATGCAGTGGTGGGCGGCGGCGGCCTTATTCAGGTGCCTGCCTTGTTTGCGTTTGTGCCGAACGGCTCGGCGGGTAGTCTTTTTGGCACCAACAAGATCTCTTCGATTTCGGGGACTTTTGTTGCGGCGTTGCGCTATGCGCGCGGTGTTCGGCTTGACTGGAATCCTTTGGTTCCAGCGATTATTGGAGCGCTAATTTTTTCTTGGCTGGGCGCGGCTGCGGTGAGCTATTTGCCCCGGGCCCTGGTTCAGCCGGTCGTGCTGGCGCTTTTGATTCCGGTGGCGATTTTGACGTTTCGGCATCGGGAATTGGGGGCCCATCATGTGCCGCGACATTCGGTGGTGCAGCAGCGCCTGATGGGCCTGCTTACGGGGGTGCTGCTCGGTTTTTATGATGGTTTTTTTGGGCCCGGAACGGGCGCTTTTTTAATTTTCATTTTTGTTCGATTCTTTGGTTATGATTTCCTTCACGCATCTGCTTCGAGCAAGCTGATTAATCTCACCACCAATTTTGCTGCGCTGGCTTTTTTTATTCCGGCGGGGGAGTTTTTTCTGCTGGCGGCAGTCGTGATGGCAGTCTGTAATGTGGCCGGTGCATGGCTGGGGTCGCATCTGGCGATCCGTCGCGGCAGTGCATTTGTGCGACGATTTTTTCTGATCTTATTAATCGCCCTGATCGTCAAGATGGCGTGGGGCACTTTGGAGATGTTGACATGAATTCACCGCATCACCGTTTGGGGCAGGCGATGGTAGGCAACTGGATCAATGGGCGGCCGTCGGGCGCTGCGGGCCGAACCAGCCCGGTCTTTAATCCTGCAACGGGAGAGGCGGCCCGCGAGGTGTTGCTTTCTACCGCCGGGGATGCGGGCGATGCGGTACAGGCGGCCGCGGCCGCTTTCGCAGATTGGTCAGCTACGCCGAGTGTGAAACGCGCCCGAGTGTTGTTTGCGTTTAAAGCGTGGATGGAAAAAAACATGGATGCGCTTGCCATGGCGATCACGCTGGAGCATGGCAAGACATTTGATGATGCACGCGGAGAGGTACAGCGTGGACTTGAGGTGGTGGAATTTGCCTGTGGCATTCCGCATCTCATGAAAGGAGAATTTACTGAGCAGGTGGGATCGGGGATTGATGCGTGGAGTATTCGGCAGCCGATTGGTGTCTGTGTGGGCATCACGCCGTTTAATTTTCCGGTCATGGTGCCGTGCTGGATGTTTCCGGTTGCAATTGCCTGCGGCAATACATTTGTGCTTAAACCCTCAGAGCGGGATCCCTCTCCATCGCTGATGATGGCCCAGGGGCTAAAGGAGTGCGGCCTTCCCGATGGCGTATTTAATGTGGTTCAGGGCGATAAGGAGGCGGTTGAGGCGCTCTTGACGCATCCTGCAGTTGCTGCGGTGAGCTTTGTGGGATCGACACCGATTGCCAAGAGCATTCATCAGATCGCTTCCATGCATGGCAAGCGTGTACAGGCCTTGGGCGGAGCGAAGAATCACTTGGTGGTAATGCCCGATGCTGATTTGGATCAGGCGGTTGATGCGCTGATTGGTGCCGCCTACGGTTCTGCGGGTGAGCGTTGTATGGCGATTTCAGTGGCGGTAGCGGTGGGTCCGGTTGCAGATGCCTTGGTCGAGAAGGTTGCGCAAAAGGCCAGGGCCATTCGTGTGGCCGCCGGCGATGCACCCGGGGCGGAGATGGGGCCCTTGGTGACTGGGGCACATCTTGAGAAGGTTCGGGGCTATGTCGATACGGGCGTGGCCGAAGGCGCACGCCTGGTTGTTGATGGCCGAGGGCTCAAGGTGCAGGGCAACGAGAAGGGTTTTTATATTGGCCCCTGCCTGTTTGACCACGTGACACCGGCGATGAAGATTTACCGCGAGGAAATATTTGGTCCTGTACTGGGCGTTGTTCGTGTAGAGAATTTTGAGCAGGCCCTGTCGTTGATCCATGGCCATGGATTCGCAAATGGTGTGGCATTGTTTACCCGTGATGGTGATAGTGCGCGGGAGTTTGCCTCACGTATTCAGGTTGGGATGGTGGGCATTAATGTGCCGATTCCGGTTCCGATGGCGTTTCATTCGTTTGGTGGATGGAAAGACTCCTTGTTCGGCGACCACCATATTCACGGCCCTGAGGGAGTTCGGTTTTATACGCGGTACAAAGCAATTACCCAGCGCTGGCCGACCGGCATTCGGTCTGGCGCTGAATTCGTCATGCCAACGATGAGATAACGATGAAAACACAAGGCTATATCAACGGAAAGTGGGTTGCGGCGAAATCAGGCCGTGAGTTTGCAGTCATTAATCCGGCCACCGGTGAGACCATTGCGATGGTCGCCAATATGGGCCGGGAGGACACGCTCGATGCGATTGCTGCAGCACATGCGGCGTTTGGTCCATGGAAGTCCAAGACCGCCAAGGAGCGCAGCTTGCGCGTGCGGGCTTGGTATGACCTGATCATAAAGAACGCCGATGGGCTCGCTACGCTGATGACTGCGGAGCAGGGCAAACCGCTTGCTGAGGCAAAGGGCGAGGTGTTGTATGGCGCGTCTTTTGTTGAATGGTTTGCAGAAGAGGTGAAGCGCGCCTACGGCGATGTGATTCCAGCGCCGATGGCGGGCCGAAAGCTGCTGGTCTTCAAGGAGCCGATTGGTGTGGCCGCGGCAATCACACCCTGGAATTTTCCTCTCGCGATGATCACTAGAAAGTGTGCGCCTGCTATCGCTGCGGGGTGCACTGTTGTTGCTAAACCTGCAGAGGCTACGCCTCTTACGGCGCTTGCTCTTGCCGATTTGGCAGAGCAGGCGGGTATTCCGGCCGGCGTATTCAATGTGGTGATTGGAGATGGGCCTGCTGCTCCTGAAATCGGGCTTGCCCTGTGTCAGGACACGCGTGTGAAAAAGGTCTCGTTTACTGGCTCTACCGAGGTGGGGCGAATCCTTCTTCGCCAATCCGCTGAGACAGTGAAGAAACTCTCGTTAGAGCTCGGCGGTAACGCGCCTTTTATCGTGTTTGACGATGCCGATATCGATGCTGCGGTTGAAGGAGCGATTGCTTCCAAGTATCGAAATGCCGGGCAGACCTGTGTCTGTGCAAACCGTATTTATGTTCAAGATGGCGTCTATGATGCTTTCGCCAAAAAACTCACCGAAAAAGTCGCCCAGCTTCGGGTTGGGCCAGGCACCCAGGCGGGTGTTCAGGTCGGGCCGCTGATCGAGACTGCCGCCTTGGATAAGGTGCGTGCCCATGTTTCCGACGCCGTTGCTGGCGGCGCAAAGGTGGCCGTGGGCGGAAAATCCCATGCGCTCGGTGGCCTATTCTTCGAGCCGACCGTATTGACCGACGTCACCCCTGCGATGTTGATTTCCCGTGAGGAAACCTTTGGCCCGGTTGCCCCTTTGTTCCGATTTAAGACCGAGGAGGAGGTGATTGGCCTGGCCAACGACACGGAGTTCGGCCTTGCGGCATATTTTTATTCCCGGGATATGGGCCGGATTTTCCGCGTTGCCGAAGCCCTCGAGTCAGGCATGGTCGCGGTAAACACAGGCAATTTCTCCAATGAGGTTGGGCCTTTCGGTGGCGTAAAGCAGTCTGGTCTTGGCCGTGAGGGCTCTAAGTACGGCCTGGATGAGTATATGGAGATCAAGTTCGTTACCCTGGCGGGAATCTGAAAATGACTGCCCAAGGGGGCCCGGCCCCCTTGGAAAGGGCGCCCAGGCTTTAGAATTTACGTTCTGAATGGCCGTATTCGCGGCTGAGATGTTTCACGTGAAACAATGATTTTTCCAAAGACCTTCGATGTAATTGTTGTCGGTGGTGGTCATGCCGGAACGGAGGCCGCCTTGGCGGCCGCCCGGATGGGTTGTGCCACGCTTTTGCTGACGCATAGTCTGGAGACTTTGGGCCAGATGTCATGTAATCCCTCGATAGGGGGAATCGGAAAAGGGCATCTTGTGAAAGAGATTGACGCCCTTGGGGGGGCAATGGCGATCGCGACCGATGAGGCTGGGATCCAATTCCGAATCCTAAATAGCTCGAAGGGGCCCGCCGTGAGGGCGACCCGCGCCCAGGCCGATCGTGTCCTCTACCGACGGGCGATTCGAACCCGGCTTGAGACTCAGGAGAGCCTCTGGCTGTTTCAGCAGGGGGTGGACGATATCTTGGTCCAGGGGGATCGGGTCAACGGCGTTAGAACCCAGGCGGGAATTGAATTTCACGCTGGACGAGTAATCCTGACTGCCGGAACATTTCTTGATGGCAAGATCCATATCGGCCTGGAAAACCATCCAGGCGGTCGGGCAGGGGATCCGCCCTCGGTAAGGCTGTCGTCAAGATTGAAGGAGCTTCAGCTGCCGCAGGGCCGGCTCAAAACCGGTACGCCCCCCCGGCTAGACGGCAGAACAATCGATACGTCTGTTCTGTCCGAGCAGCCTGGGGACCTTGATCCGGTCCCGGTGTTCTCCTTTCTTGGCACTGCAGCGATGCACCCCCAACAGGTTGCCTGCTGGGTGACGCACACCAATGCCCGAACCCACGAGATTATTCGGGCGGGACTTGACCGATCGCCGATGTTTACGGGAGTGATTGAGGGCATTGGGCCCCGATACTGTCCGTCGATCGAGGATAAGGTCCATCGATTCGCGGATAAAGATGCCCATCAGATATACCTTGAGCCTGAGGGGCTGAGCACTCACGAGATCTACCCAAATGGAATTTCGACAAGCCTGCCGTTTGACGTACAAATGGACCTGGTCCGCTCAATGCGGGGCTTAGAGAATGTTCACATTCTGAGGCCCGGCTACGCTATTGAGTACGATTACTTTGATCCTCGGGCGCTTCATCCCTGGCTAGAGACAAAGGCCATCTCAGGGCTATTTTTTGCTGGGCAGATTAACGGCACTACAGGCTATGAGGAGGCTGCGGCCCAGGGGCTGCTTGCTGGGGTGAATGCTGCCCTAAGGACTCAGCAGCGGGATCCTTGGGTGCCTGGCCGCCACGAGGCCTACATCGGGGTTCTCGCCGATGACCTCGTGACCCGAGGCGTGACCGAGCCGTATCGTATGTTCACCAGCAGGGCGGAATACCGGCTTAGTCTGCGCGAGGATAACGCCGACCTGAGGCTCACAGAGGCCGGGCGAGGCCTTGGGCTGATCAGTGATGAACGCTGGCGGCGCTATTGCGAGAAGCGTGAGCAGATCGAGAGAGAGACCCAGAGGCTTTCACAGATTCGGGTGGGCCCACGTCGATTTACCGCCGAGTCCCTGGCAGAGATCGTGTCTGCTCCGATCGATAAAGAGGTAAGCGCCATCGAGCTGCTCAAACGACCAGAGGTTCGCTATGGTGGACTGATGAAGCTCGTGAGCCATGAAGGGCAGGCAGCTATCGCCCCGGTGACTGAGCTACCGCCCGAGGTGCAAGAGCAGGTAGAGATTCAGGCGAAGTATGCCGGGTATATTTCTAGGCAGCAGGACGAAGTTGCCCGCCATCAGGCTCAGGAGCGGGCTGCGATTCCTCAGGACATCGACTATGTTGCGGTTCGCGGGCTCTCAATCGAGGTTCGTCAGAAGCTCGAGGCGGTCAGGCCCTCCACCCTTGGCCAGGCAGCACGAATTTCCGGGGTGACGCCAGCCGCGATCTCGTTGTTATGGATTCACCTCAAGCGGCTTCGGGCTGGCCAGCAGATCGACTCCTCTCAGAAGGCTGCCTAGATCTTGGCTCGGTCCACCGCGCCCCCGGGGCAGGGCGAGCTGGATCGGGAATCGGTCGGACTCGCCTGCGCGGAGGCGGGCGTTGCGCTGAGTGGGGATCAGGTAGACCTTCTCGGCCGATACCTTGAGCTTTTGAATCGCTGGAATCGGGTCCATAGTCTGACCGCGATAGATGAACCTCGCGAACAATTGATTCGCCATCTTTTGGACAGTCTTATTGCGGAGCAGGCGCTCACTGGCGCGGTGGGCAGCCTGGTTGGCGTTCATGTGGCCGATGTTGGTAGTGGCATGGGATCGCCAGGGATCGTATGGGCCGCAGTCATGCCAGAATCCAAGTTTGACTTGATTGAAAGGCAGCAGAAAAAAGCGGCCTTTCTTCGTCATGTAGTCGGCCAGTTGGGCTGGGGTGGACGGGTGCAGGTGGCAGAGGGAGATGTAAGGCAGCTCTGGGGTCGTCGATGCTATGGACTGATTACCTCGCGGGCATTTGCCGGCCTGGAGGAGTTTCTTCGTCTCACGGTGAATATCTCTGAACCAGGCACCCTCTGGGCGGCAATGATTGGACGCCTAAAAAAAGATGTAAGTGAACAATTACTATTAAAAATGAACAGTCAAACCGTCGAAATTCATTTGCAGAATCTGATTCCTCTGCATGTCCCAGGGCTTTCGGCCGAACGTCATTTGTTGATCGCGAGGCGAGTAACGTGAGCGCCCGAATTTACGCCATCGCCAATCAGAAAGGCGGCGTGGGCAAAACCACCACGGCAGTAAACCTTTCCGCGGCTTTGGCAAGGCTTGGGCGAAAGGTGCTTTTGGTGGATCTTGACCCCCAGGGTAATGCCACCATGGGAAGTGGGATCGATAAGCAGGCCGTTTCTCAGACGGTATATCCCGTCCTTTTAGGCCTAACGGGCATAGCGGAGGCCAGGGTCGCATCTCCAGATGGCGGTTATGACGTGCTGGCCGCTAACCGGGATCTTGCTGGTGCCGAAATCGAGCTGGTGGGCCTCGAGGGTCGGGAGCACCAGCTCGCGAAGGCGCTTGCCGTAGTGGCCCAGCAGTACGACTTCATTATCTTGGACTGCCCCCCATCGCTGTCACTGCTGACATTAAACGGCCTGTGCGCGGCCCATGGGGTGATCATTCCGATGCAGTGCGAGTACTTTGCCTTAGAGGGCCTGTCCGACCTCGTGAACTCGATTAAGCGAGTCCACGCCAACCTAAATCCAGAGATCGAGCTGGTGGGCCTGCTTCGGGTGATGTTCGATCCTCGGATGACGCTGTCGCAGCAGGTATCGGATCAGCTCGTTCGGCATTTTGGCGACAAGGTGTTCAATGCCGTCATTCCGCGCAATGTCCGTCTTGCGGAGGCCCCCAGCTTTGGGCAGCCCGGCATCGTGTACGACCCAGGATCTCGCGGCTCGAAGGCCTATCTTGAGTTTGGCGAAGAATTAATCGGGCGGCTCAGCCATGGGCTCGTTGTAACGGAGGAAGCGTGAACGCAACCAAGAAAAAAGGACTTGGCCGCGGCCTGGACGCCCTTTTGGGCGGTGCCGCTGCCGTAGATAAAACGCCTGCAGCACAGAAAAGCCTCGGTATCTCGGCACTAAAGCCAGGCAAGTATCAGCCGCGTCAGGCGATGGATGGACAGAGTCTTGAAGAACTGGCCGACTCGATCCGCGCCCAGGGCATCATGCAGCCCTTGCTGGTGCGACCGATTGGATCAACATCATCCGGGGCCGCGCAATACGAGATCATTGCCGGCGAGCGGCGTTTCAGGGCTGCACAAATTGCGGGCCTGAAAGAGGTCCCCGTTATTGTTCGAGAGGTTGATGACCAGGCCGCCTTAGCGATGGCCTTGATCGAGAACCTGCAGCGCGAGGATCTTACTGTCTTAGAAGAGGCGCAGGGCATTGACCGGCTGATTCGGGAGTTTGGCCTTACCCATGAGCAGGCGGCCAAAGCGGTTGGACGATCGAGAAGTGCCACCACCAATTTACTTCGTCTGCTCCAGCTGCCCGGCCCGGTTCAATCCTTGTTGCGCGAACAGAGTATTGATGCCGGACACGCCCGGGCCCTCCTGCCGCTCTCCGGTGCTCAACAGCGGGCGTTGGCCCAACGAATCGTGGCCGAGGGTCTGTCGGTTCGGGAGGCAGAGCGGCTTGCTGCCAAGATTCAGTCGGGCAGCCCGGCCGGTCGAAAAGCGGTGTCGGGTAAACCGGCGGCATCGTCGCGTGATTGGATGCGCGTGCAGGACCAAATCTCAGATGCGCTCGGCCTGCCCGTGCAGCTCAAGCAGGGCAGAGGCAGCAGGGGAGAACTGACGATTCGGTTTTCGAACATGGACGAGCTCGATGGGGTGATTGGCCTGCTGGTCCCCGAGGGTCTTCCCGAGGCCTGACACAGCTGTCAGGACAGCATGTGTCGGGTGAATTTTTGGACCCTCTGAAATTGACATGTCATCCGGGGCACGGCTATCCTTTGTGGCCCTTTGCTGGTGGTCGCGATCCGTGTAATTTGGATTTGCCAAGAAAGATAACAACATGTTGATTGCAGTCGTCTTACAGGCTGTGATCACGCTGCTGGCGGGGTGTGTGGTTTGGCTGGTGTGGGGTCCGATTCATGCCCTGTCGCTGGCTGCGGGGGGAGGCTCCATTGTTATTCCGAATGCCTTACTGGCGCTCAGGATCAAGACCAGTCCGCCCCGTTTTGCGCCTATCGTGCTGCTGGTGGGTGAGTTTGTGAAGATTGGTCTGACGGTGTTGTTGTTGTGGCTGAGTAGCCGTTGGATTGTGGGCCTGTCATGGGGAGCAATGATTGTTGGCATCATCCTTGCGCTGAAGGCCCTGCTGTTGACGCCTTGGTGTCAGCGGTGGTGGGATCAGCATCGGGCTTCAGATATTCGGCTGCTCGGCGAGTAAAGCGGTAAAAGAATTTAGAATACGGGTCGCGTTAAAGAACACCGAGACACATCACAACACAGGCATACCCAAAAAGAGCAAGAACGCATGGCATCCAACACCGCCCCTACCGCCTCCGAATACATCATTCACCACCTGGGGCATCTCACCACAACCGGTAAGCCGCAGGAGCAGATCATCGATTTTTCGGTGATCAATCTTGATACGTTGTTCTGGTCACTGGCAATGGGCCTGCTGGTGGTATTTGTACTTGCCTCCGTCGCACGTCGCGCCACATCAGGCGTTCCTGGGCGCCTTCAGGCAGCAGTTGAATTCGTGGTTGAAATGGTGGAAGAGCAATCGAAATCCATCGTCCATGGCAATCGGGAGTTTATTGCCCCGCTCGCGCTCACCGTGTTCCTCTGGGTGATTATGATGAACGCCCTGGATTTTCTTCCGGTGGATCTGCCCCATACGATTTTCGCGCTACTCGGATTAGATAGCGTAATTCATTACCACCGCATTGTTCCCACGGCCGATCTGAATGGCACGATGGGCATGGCCCTCGGCGTGCTGGCTTTGATGCTTTACTACAACGTAAAAATTAAAGGCATAGGCGGGTTTATTCATGAGTTGTTCTGTGCGCCATTTGGATCCCATCCTGCGCTTTGGCTCCCGAACCTTGGCCTAAATATCATCGAGTTTGTTGCGAAGACCGTTTCATTGGGCATGCGGCTGTTTGGAAATATGTATGCAGGTGAACTGGTGTTTTTATTGATTGCCCTCTTGGGCGGCACCGCCACGGCGTTCGGCTTCATTGGACATGTGCTGGCGGGATCGGTCTGGGCAATCTTTCACATCCTGATCGTGTTACTGCAGGGCTTCATCTTTATGATGCTGACCCTGGTGTACATCGGCCAGGCTCATGAGGGGCACTGAAAAACATCAGAGCCTGGTTTTTTGAAGAAGAAGTTTTTATTGTTTATTCCCACTGAGGAGTTGTT
This sequence comes from Burkholderiaceae bacterium, assembly GCA_018882785.1. Taxonomy (GTDB): domain Bacteria; phylum Pseudomonadota; class Gammaproteobacteria; order Burkholderiales; family Burkholderiaceae_A; genus Lacustribacter. The sequence continues at coordinate 15,389 of VERI01000008.1, forward strand.
ATGACGAACGTTGCTTTTGTTGCTCTTGCCTGCGGTCTGATCATCGGTCTGGGTGCTATTGGCGCCTGTATCGGCATTGGAATCATGGGAGGCAAATTCATTGAGGCTTCGGCCCGTCAGCCTGAGCTGATGAATGCATTGCAGACCAAGATGTTCCTGCTGGCAGGTCTGATTGATGCGGCCTTCCTGATTGGTGTTGGTATCGCGATGATGTTTGCGTTTGCAAACCCGTTCGCAGGCTAAGGACAACGTTCTCTGATCGAACGACGGGTTTGTCCCGGCAGTCTCGGGGCGCACCCATTGATCTTGCCGATCGTTTGACCAACACATGAAAAGGGTTCCCAAGTGAATCTGAACGCAACACTCATCGCCCAGTTGGTGGTGTTCTTTATCCTGGCCTGGTTCACCATGAAGTTTGTATGGCCGCCAGTGATGAAGGCCCTCGATGACCGGGCAAAAAAGATCGCCGACGGCCTCGCCGCGGCCGATAAGGCCAAGGCGGACCTGGTGGCCGTTGAGCGCCGGGTCCAGGATGAGCTATCCAAGGCAAAAGATGTCGCCTCTGATGTGCGGGGCTCTGCCGAAAAGCAGGCCTCATCACTGATTGACGAGGCGCGGGCCGAGGCCGCCAAACTGATTGCCCAGGCCCGAGAGGCTGCCGAGGCGGAGGCCGGTGCCGCTATGCAGCGGGCCCGTGACGCCCTGCGCGAGGAAGTCGCTGCGCTTGCGGTGAAAGGCGCCCAGCAGATCCTGTCGCGTGAGGTCAATGCCCAGGTGCATGCCGACCTTCTGGCTAACTTGAAAAAAGAGTTGTGATGTATGGCTGAGCTTCGCACGATTGCCAGACCCTACGCAGAGGCCGCCTTCGGGCTTGCCAAAGACGAAAACGCCTTTGGCCCGTGGTCTGATGCGCTCTCTGCAATGGCCGCTGTGGTGGCTGCACCTGAGATGAAGATGCTCATCGGCAACCCTGCATTGGCCCCCGCTCGGCTTGCGGAGCTGATTGCCTCAGCCATCCCGGCGTTGTCCAAGAGCCAAAAAGACATGCTGAATGTCCTTGCTGAGAATGAGCGGCTTGTGGCCTTGACTGAAATCAGTGCGATGTATGAAAGCCTGCGCAACGAGGCAGAGCGTGTGCTGTCGGCCACGGTCTCTTCTGCCTACCCCATGACCGACGCACAGATTGCTGATGTGACCGGCCTGCTTGAGAAAAAGCATGGCAAGAAGGTCAAGGTGTCCGTTGTTGTCGATCCCGATTTGATCGGTGGCGTATCAATTGCCATCGGCGATGAAGTAATGGATGCATCGGTGCGTGGAAAGCTCGCCCGTATGCAGTCCGCCCTGACGAACTAGGAGTTAATCAATGCAGCTCAACCCTTCTGAAATCAGCGAACTGCTGAAAAGCAAAATTCAGGGACTCAATCTCGCGACAGATTCCCGTAACCAGGGAACGGTCGTGACCGTGACCGACGGCATCTGTCGGGTCCACGGCCTTTCCAACGTTATGCAGGGCGAGATGCTTGAATTCCCGAATAATGTTGTTGGCCTTGCGCTCAACCTGGAGCGGGACTCGGTCGGTGCGGTGATTCTGGGGGACTATGAGGGCATCTCGGAGGGCGATGTGGTCAAGACCACGGGCCGCATTCTGGATGTGCCGGTTGGCAAAGAACTCATTGGCCGTGTGGTGAACGCACTTGGTCAGCCGATCGACGGCAAAGGCCCGATCAATGCCAAAGAAACAGATGTGATTGAAAAGGTAGCACCAGGCGTGATCTGGCGACAGTCCGTGTCACAGCCGGTTCAGACGGGACTGAAGGCGATTGATTCGATGGTTCCGGTGGGCCGTGGACAGCGTGAGCTGATCATTGGTGATCGTCAGACCGGAAAAACGGCGGTGGCGGTAGACGCGATCATCAATCAAAAAGGTCAGAACATGTTCTGTATCTACGTGGCGATCGGACAGAAGGCGTCCACGATTGCCAACGTGGTGCGCAAACTCGAAGAAACGGGGGCAATGGCCTACACCATTGTGGTGGCCGCCTCTGCCTCTGAGTCTGCAGCGATGCAATACATCTCCGCCTATGCCGGCTGCACCATGGGTGAGTATTTCCGTGACCGGGGCGAGGACGCCCTGATCATTTATGACGATCTTTCAAAACAGGCCGTCGCCTATCGTCAGGTCTCATTGCTGTTGCGCCGCCCGCCGGGCCGCGAGGCGTTTCCTGGCGATGTGTTCTATCTCCACTCACGTCTGTTGGAGCGCGCAGCCCGCGTGAACGATGGCTGGGTCGAGCGTTACACCAAGGGCGCCGTCAAAGGAAAGACAGGATCTCTCACCGCGCTGCCGATTATTGAGACCCAGGCCGGTGACGTTTCCGCCTTCGTCCCGACCAACGTGATTTCCATTACAGACGGACAGATCTTCTTAGAGACGGATCTCTTTAACGCGGGTATTCGCCCGGCGATTAACGCGGGTATTTCCGTGTCTCGGGTCGGTGGTGCTGCGCAGACCAAGATCATGAAGCGTAAAGACACTGGTGCTGGTGTGCGTCTGGCGCTGGCCCAGTATCGTGAGCTGGCGGCGTTTGCCCAGTTTGCCTCCGATCTGGATGAGGCCACCCGTAAACAGCTCGAGCATGGCCGGATTGTGACCGAGGTCATGAAACAGCCCCAGTATCAGCCGATGGCGGTCTGGGAGATGGCGCTCACATTGTTTGCGGTGAATAACGGCTACATGGAGGGCGTTGACATCAAACAGCTGGCGAGCTTTGAGAAATCTCTACGTGATCACATTCGTACCAAGCATGCGGCATTGATGGAGCGGCTGGAGAAGAACAAGGACATGTCCAAAGAGGACGAGGCCGAGCTGCGGACCGTAATCGAGCAGTTCAAGAAAACGGGCGCCTTCTAAGGCCTCAACCGAACGCACTCGCACCAACGCCTAAGGAAGACCCATGCCCGGCTCGAAAGAGATTCGCAACAAGATCAAAAGCGTGCAGAACACGCGAAAGATCACCAAGGCCATGGAGATGGTCGCCGCCTCCAAGATGCGTAAGGCACAGGAGCGTATGCGTGCGGGCCGTCCCTATGGGGAGAAGATTCGTACCATTTGTGCAAACCTCAGCCATGCCCATCCGGAGTATCGCCATCCGTTTCTGGTGCCGCATGGAGAACTGAAGCGGGTTGGCGTGGTGATCGTGACCACCGATAAAGGGCTGTGTGGTGGGTTGAATACCAATCTGCTGCGGATGGTGCTGATGAAGATGCGGGAATGGTCGGATCAGAAGATCGAATCCCAGGTGGTGGCGATTGGCAATAAGGGCCTTGGATTTTTTTCGCGTGCTGGGGCAAAGATTGTTTCCCACGTGACCCATCTGGGCGACTCGCCCCACCTTGAGCAGCTAATTGGTCCGCTAAAGGTGCAGCTTGATGCATTTACCAAGGGCGAGATTGACGCGGTCTACCTCTGCTATAACAAATTCGTCAACACCATGAAGCAGGAGCCACAGCTGTTGCAGCTGCTGCCCCTCACGGATGATCGGCTTGAGCGGACTGACCCCAGTCATGACTGGGACTATGTCTACGAGCCGGATGCTGCAACCGTGCTGGATGATCTTCTTCTGCGGTACGTGGAATCTGTGATCTACCAGGCGGTAGCCGAAAATATGTCCTGCGAGCAGAGCGCTCGCATGGTGGCCATGAAGGCGGCATCGGATAACGCCAAGAAAGTGATTGATGACCTGCAGCTGACCTATAACAAGGCGCGGCAGGCCGGTATTACCAAAGAGTTGTCGGAGATTGTTGGCGGTGCCGCGGCTGTCTAACGCATGCCAGGGCACCAAACGAAGTGAGAGATGAACAGATTTATTTAAGGAACAGACTATGAGTACTGCACAAGGCAAAATCGTTCAGACTATCGGCGCTGTGGTGGATATCCAATTTCCTGCCAGTGCGATGCCTAAGGTCTATGACGCCCTCATGCTCGATGCGTCGGCGGAGCACCCGCTGGTTGAAAAAGGCCTGACATTTGAGGTGCAGCAACAGATCGGTGACGGTGTGGTGCGTACGATTGCGATGGGATCTTCCGATGGCCTGCGCCGCGGCATGCTCGTCAACAATACCGGCAAGGGAATTTCCGTGCCGGTTGGCGAGGGTACCCTGGGCCGGATCATGGACGTCCTCGGACGGCCGATTGACGAGGCGGGCCCAGTTAAAACTGATGAATACCGTGAGATTCACCAGCCCGCGCCGAAATTTGCTGATCTCTCGCCCTCAGTGGAGCTGCTCGAAACGGGCATCAAGGTGATTGATTTGATCTGCCCGTTTGCAAAGGGCGGCAAGATCGGGCTGTTCGGCGGTGCCGGTGTGGGCAAGACCGTGAACATGATGGAGCTGATCAATAACATCGCCAAGCAGCATTCCGGACTCTCGGTGTTCGCCGGTGTGGGTGAGCGTACCCGTGAGGGGAACGATTTCTATCATGAGATGAAAGAGTCCAATGTGTTGGACAAGGTGGGCATGGTGTTCGGTCAGATGAACGAGCCTCCAGGCAACCGTCTGCGCGTGGCACTTACCGGCCTGACCATGGCGGAGCGTTTCCGCGACGATGGCCGTGACATCTTGTTCTTCGTCGACAACATTTATCGCTACACACTGGCCGGAACGGAAGTGTCCGCCCTGCTGGGACGTATGCCGTCTGCGGTGGGCTATCAGCCGACCCTTGCAGAAGAGATGGGCGTGTTGCAGGAACGGATCGTTTCGACCAAGGTGGGTTCGATCACCTCGATTCAGGCGGTATATGTGCCTGCAGACGACCTTACCGATCCTTCTCCTGCGACGACATTTGCCCACCTTGATGCAACCGTGGTGCTGTCGCGTGATATTGCCTCGCTCGGTATTTATCCCGCCGTGGATCCGCTCGACTCGACATCGCGCCAGGTGGACCCCAACGTTGTGGGCGATGATCACTACACGACGACCCGCCGGGTGCAGGCCACATTGCAGCGGTATAAAGAGCTGCGCGACATCATCGCGATTCTGGGAATGGACGAGCTCTCGCCGGAAGACAAGCAGGCCGTTGCCCGCGCGCGTAAGATTCAACGTTTCCTCTCCCAGCCGTTCCACGTAGCCGAGGTGTTCACCGGCTCGCCTGGAAAGTATGTGCCGCTAAAAGAGACCATCCGTGGATTCAAGATGATTGTGGATGGCGAGTGCGATGCCCTTCCCGAGCAGGCCTTTTATATGGTGGGCGGAATTGACGAGGTCTTCGAGAAGGCCAAGACGCTGCAGTAAGCGGCAGGCAGCTCGATAAGCTCTCCTCAACCTATCGCCAGGAATCACCATGTCTAAACAGTTTCAGGTCGATGTTGTCAGCGCCCGGGAAAGTATTTTTTCCGGAGTGGCAACGTTCGTGGCGCTGCCCGGCGAATCGGGCGAGCTGGGCATTTTGCCTGGCCATATCTCCTTGATTACGCGGATCAAGCCTGGCACGGTGCGCATTCAGAATGGCGGCCCAGAAACCGAAGAGCTGGTGTTTGTTGCGGGTGGAATTCTTGAAGTTCAGCCCAAGGGAGTGACAGTGCTGGCTGACACCGCGATTCGCGGTAAAGACCTCGACGAGGCAAAGGCAATAGAGGCCAAGCGTAAGGCAGAAGAGGCGCTCGCAAGCAAGGCCGCGGAGATGGATTACGCCAAGGCACAGGCAGAGCTCATGGAGGCCATTGCCGAGATTCGCGCCATCGAGCGTCTGCGCAAGAAAAAGTAATTGGCCTTTCAGAACGACCTGTTTCTTCGCGCGCTTCATCGCCAGCCCACGGAGCGTACGCCGGTTTGGCTGATGCGTCAGGCGGGCCGTTATCTGCCCGAGTACAACGCTACACGTAAACAAGCAGGCGACTTCATGTCGCTTTGTAAAAATCCTGAGCTCGCCTGCGAGGTCACGCTTCAGCCAATCGACCGTTTTGGACTCGATGCTGCGATTCTTTTCTCTGACATCCTGACCATTCCGGATGCTATGGGACTGGGCCTTTTTTTCGAGCAGGGTGAAGGCCCAAAATTCAATAAACGTATCGAGGCTGAGGCCGATATTGCGGCCCTGGGCCGACTCGATCCATCGGCTGAGCTGCGTTATGTCGCCGACGCCGTCTCAACCATTAAAAAAGCGCTCAGTCAGCGTGTACCTCTGATTGGTTTTTCGGGCAGTCCATGGACATTGGCCTGTTACATGATCAACGGCGGTGGGAGTGGCGACGATTTTCTTGGCGTTCGTAAATGGCTGTATAGCCGGCCAGACGCCCTGCAGCAATTACTTGAAAAGCTCGTCGTGGCTGTCAGTGACTATCTGATCATGCAGATTGAGGCGGGTGCGGATGCGGTGATGGTCTTCGATAGCTGGGGTGGTTTTCTCCCCGAGGCCCATTTCGAGCGTTTTTCGCAAAAACATATCAAGGCGATTGTGGAACGGGTCCATGCCGCAAGTATTCCGCTGCGTCGTCGGCAGGGATTTACGGATGGCCAGCCGACACCAGTGATTGTTTTTGTGAAGGGCGGAGGCCAGTGGCTTGAGTCAATTGCCGCGACTGGTGCCGAGGGTGTGGGCATAGACTGGTCCACTCATCTCGGTCAGGCACGGGGTCGGGTGGGAAGCCGTTGTGCCCTGCAGGGCAATCTGGACCCCGCAGCATTACTGGGCACGGAGCAGCATATCCGGGCAGAGGTCGCCCGGACCCTCGAGAGCTTTGGACCTGTTTCGTCCGGTGTCGGCCATATCTTTAATTTGGGGCATGGGATTTCGCAGTTCACTCCCCCCGATAACGTGGCCTGCCTGGTGGAAGCGGTCGCCAACTACTCCCCAAAGCTGCGATAGCCGGACCCTCTGTCCCGGGTTAAACCGGCTTTACGTGCTGATTTATGCACAGATCGAAACAATCCATGTTTGTAGATCTGTTTTCGGCCCTTTAGTTAAATTACTGATCTAAGTAGTTGATTTTGAATAAATTTTTTATTAAATAAATATTCCGTCAAGAGATTTATCGTCAATCCCCAGCCATTTAGCCTTCGCCGACCAAGAATTGCCCACAGAGTTGTTCACAGCCCGCCCATCTCTCGTCTCTGTCGCCGTTGATGCCCCCTTTGCGGGCCTATTGGACTATGACAAAGGTGAGCTATCACTTACAAATGGGCAATGGGTTGAAGTGCCATTGGGCCGTCGTCAGGTGCTTGGCCTGGTCATCGCGCCTGACCGACTCGAGGGGCTCGTTGACGGCGCTGAGCCTGTTCGGGAGGTCGCCGCAGATCGGATCAGGCAGGTCACCCGGCCCCTGACGCTGCTCCCGGTGGCAGATCCGAAGTGGCTCGATCTGATGGCCTTTGCTGCACGTTACTACCGGCGGCCCTTCGGGACTATCGCGGTCGGCCTGATGCCCAAGTGGCTGAGGGATTTGAAAAATTACGCTGAGAAAACAGCGGGTAAAAAAACCAACTTTGACCGCTTAATGGAGGCACTGGGGAACAGGACAGACAGGGACGGTTTTGAAACAGGCCAGGCCGCAGATCAGGCCTCAGCGGGTGAGCAGGGTGAGCCATACGGCCGATCCGAACCTCCTTTGAATTCTGACCAGTCAGCAGCCCTGGATGCAATTCGTGCACCGGGTGTTTATGTCCTACACGGTGTGACCGGCTCCGGAAAAACTCGAATCTATACCGAGGCAGCCCGGCGCTGTATCGCATCGAAACCGCAAGATCAGGTACTGGTCATGGTGCCCGAAATCGGTCTCACCCCGCAGCTTGTCGCGCGATTTGCTGCAGCATTACCCGGAGTCGAGATCGCCGTGCTGCACAGTGAGGTGTCCGAACGCGAGCGGGCGAGGCTCTGGCTTTCTGCGGCCACGGGCCTCGCAAGGCTGGTGATCGGAACACGGCTCTCGGTCATGACGCCAATGCCCCATTTGGCATTGATCATTGTTGACGAAGAGCATGACCACTCCTACAAGCAGCAGGAAGGCATGCGTTATTCGGCCCGTGATCTGGCAGTCTGGCGGACCCAGAATGTCGGTGCGACGTTGGTATTGGGCAGTGCAACGCCATCCATGGAGACCTGGGCCCAGATACGGCGCAAGAAGTATCAGGTGCTGTCGCTATCGAAGCGGGCCACTGGTGAGCCGCCTGCGCCCATTCAACTCATCGATACCCTGAAAGATCCTGCGAAAGAGGGTCTCTGCACGCAGAGCCGGCAGGCCATTGCCCGAGTATTGGCCGATGACGGCCAGGTGCTGGTCTTTTTAAATCGGCGCGGATACGCACCGGTGCTGTCGTGTTCAAGCTGTGGCTGGTCGTCGCGCTGTTTGGAGTGTGGCGTGGCAACGGTATTGCATCGTCAGGGGCCAGCGACATCGACACCGACCGACGCAGGGCATACGCCCAATCGGTCGATCAATAAGTGGCGTCTGCAGTGTCACCACTGTGGCCTCGAGTCTACGGTGCCGCGGAGCTGCCCAGACTGCGGTGATGCGGATCTTTCGCCGATTGGCCGCGGGGTACAGCGCCTAGAAGACACGCTTGCTGCAGAGTTCCCTGGCGCACGCATCCTTCGAATCGATCGAGATACGGTCCGCCAGGGTAAGGCGCTGGCAGCTGAGATCGAGAAAATTCAGCGGCATGAAGTGGACATCGTCGTGGGCACTCAGATGCTTGCCAAAGGCCACGACTTTGCCCGAATGCGCCTGGTGGTGGTCGCTGACGCGGATACTCAGCTGATTAATCCCGATTTCCGTGCACCGGAGCGGCTATTTTCTACGTTGATTCAGGTTGCTGGCAGGGCAGGCCGTCACGAGCAGTCGGGCGCAGCGGCGCGCGTCCTGGTCCAGACCCGCTATCCCCAGCATCAGCTTTATCGCTATCTCTTGGCACAAGACGTTTCAGGCTTTGCTGAGGCTGAGCTTGCAGATCGGCAGACGGCTGGGCTGCCGCCGTTTTCTCATATGGCAGCGATTCGCGCCGCATATCGCGACGAGGCCAAGACCCGACATTTACTGCGGTTGTTGCGCGATCATCTGCAGCAATTTGCTGCGCAAAATTCCTGGCCCGTTAGCGCCTATGGACCGGTCGCACGCTATCCCGAAATGCAGGCGGGCAAATGGCGCGGTCAGATCATTCTGGAGTCTGACTCAAGGCCAGCGCTCCATCAATTACTGGCGACCGCGGAGGTCTGGATGGCCGAGCACCGAGAACTTGACTGCCACATTGATGTCGACCCTGTGGAGGTCTAGCGGCTTGTTTCTTCCCGACTGAGCAAATCTTCCCAGCGCAGCAAAAGCGCCTCATTGAGCAGTTCGATTTCCTGAAACCGAGCCTGGAGCTGGGCCACACGCGAACCGTCTGTCTTATAGGTCTCCGGGTCGGCAAGCAGTGCGCTGATCTGGGCCTGCTCATGCTCAAGCGCAGTAATGCGATCAGGAATCGCAACGAGCTCCTGCTTTTCTTTGGAGTTGAGTCGGAGCGGTCGGGCTGCTTTTGCGGGGACTGCCGCAGACGGCGCAGCATCCTTTTCGGAAGGGATTGCCTGGCTGCCCTTGGACAAAGGCTTTGCTGCTTGGTCTGACTTTCGGTTCGGGCCGGTCGGGCCTGCGCTTGGCGCTTTGTGCTGCCGCTGCCTGAGCCAGTCTTCATAGCCACCCACAGATGGCCGCCAGATGGCGTCGCCTTCATAGCCGATTACGCCGGTCACTACCTGATCTAGAAATGAACGATCGTGACTGACCAGAAACACGGTACCGGAATAGTTCTGCAGCAATTCCTCTAACAAGTCTAAGGTCTCAACATCGAGATCATTGGTGGGCTCGTCCAGCACCAAGACATTTGCAGGCCGTGCAAATAGCCTCGCCAATAACAGCCGGTTGCGCTCCCCGCCCGACAGGCTTCTCACAGGCGATGCGGCACGCTCTGGCGCAAATAGAAAATCTCCAAGATAACTTTTCACATGTTTACGCTCACCATTGATTTCGACCCACTCACTGCCGGGGCTAATAAAGTCCTCCAGCGTAGCGTTGAGATCTAGGGCTTCGCGCATTTGATCAAAGTAGGCAATTTCAAGTTTTGTGCCCAGCCTCACTGTGCCGCTATCGGGGGTAAGGTCGCCCAGGATTGTTTTCAATAGGGTGCTTTTACCCGCGCCATTGGGTCCGATCAGCCCTATCTTGTCGCCCCGCAGAATCGTTGCCGAAAAATCTCGGATGATGGGACGGTCAAAAGATTTACAGACGTCCGTAAGCTCGGCCACGAGCTTGCCGCTACGTTCTCCGCTGGCGATTTCCAGACGGATATTTCCCATCACCTCCCGGCGTTGCGCACGTTCCGCCCGAAGTTTTTCTAGGCGGGCGATCCGGCCCACACTCCTTGTACGTCGCGCCTCGACCCCCTTTCGGATCCAGACTTCTTCTTGTGCGAGCAGCTTATCGGCCCGCGCAAATGCCTTAGCCTGGGCAGAAAGCTCTTCATCCTTATGCATCTGATAGGCGGTGAAATTTCCTGGATAGCGCCTGAGGACACCACGATCAAGTTCAATAATGGCGGTGCAGACATGATTAAGAAACGTTCGATCATGGGTGACAAACACTACTGCCCCACGAAAGGTGAGCAGTAGTTCTTCTAGCCAAAGTATTGAATCGATATCCAGGTGGTTGGTGGGCTCATCCAGCAGCAGCACATCCGGCATTGCCACCAGTGCCTGGGCGAGCGCAACACGTTTTTTATTCCCTCCAGAGAGGCTGGAGATCAGGGACGTGGGCTCAAGCCGTAGGCGTTGCAGGACTTCATCGACCCGTTGCTCCCAGGTCCAGCCCTCGATTGCATCTAGCCGCGCGGAAATCCTGTCAACTCGTTCTGCATCGCGTTCATGATCGAGCTGTTCAAACTCTGCTCTGAGTGCGACTGCCTCCGACAGGCCGAGGGCAACCTGATCAAACACAGTATGGGCAGCGGTCAGCTCGGGCTCTTGTGCCACTGAGGCAATCTGGAGCCCCTGCTGTTGCTGTAGCGTGCCAGCATCCGCCTTCTGGGTTCCCGCAAGAATCTTTAGCAGCGAGGATTTTCCCGTTCCGTTTCGTCCAATCAGTCCGATGCGTTCATTGGCCGATAGCGAGAAATCGGCATGAGACAGTAGGTCTACATGACCGAATGCGAGGCAGGCATCCGATAAAACAAGTAGCGCCATGCAGATTAAAGGAGCGCTAAGGCCTGTTCGGCGGCGATCACACCTTCATCGGTGGGAACAATCCAGACCTCCACTTTGCTGTGGTTTGCATGAAGTGGCGTAATCTCATCATTGGACGCAGTCTGATTGGCCTGATCATCGAGCGCAACGCCCAAAAAACCGAGACCGAGACAGACGTCGTTACGCAGCAAGCGATCGTTTTCTCCGATGCCACCAGCAAAGGCAATTGCATCAACACCGCCCATGGCGGCAATGAGCCCACCTGCCTCGCGGATGACCCGGTGTTCATACACCTCAATTGCGAATCGGGCCTCATCGGAGGTACTGTCGCGCAGTGTCCGCATATCGGCAGAAAGGCCTGAAAGGCCTTTAAGCCCAGATTGCCGATAAAACAAATTCTCCAAGGCCTTGGCGTCCATACCTTGCTGCACGAGATAAAGGACAACCCCGGGATCGAGATCCCCGCAGCGTGTGCCCATCATGAGACCGCCGACAGCAGAAAAACCCATGGTGGTGGAAAAGCTTTTTCCGTTAACACAGGCGCAGAGGCTAGAACCATTTCCTAGGTGGGCCATGAGAAGACGTTTTCCGGCCGCCGCGGTTTTCTTTAAGAGTCGGGAAGAGACATATTGATAGGACAGGCCATGGAAGCCATAGCGCCGGACGCCTTGACTGTAGAGCTCGCGCGTGAGGGGAAAAGTTTTTTCCGCCCGCGGGATCTGGCTGTGAAACGCGGTATCAAAACAGGCCACCTGGGGCACATCGGCAAAGCTTTGCGCGAAGGCTGAAATCCCGCGCAGATTGTGTGGCTGGTGCAGTGGGGCCAGCGGATCAAGCCGGTGGAGCTCGGTCAGTATTTCTGGCGTAACCACAACCGCATCAGAAAAATGGTCTCCACCATGAACGACCCGATGGGCGATCGCGGCGATCTGCTGGGCATGTTGCTGGCTGAGCAGTGTCTTGAGGACCCGAAGCGCAGCCTGCAGGTTGTCTTCATGGGCTTCTGCATGCAGGGCCGCCTCATGCCGATCGCCGTTAACGGACCAATGAACAGACGGCCGCCCCCCGGGTTCGAGACCCTGGATATTTCCGCCAAAAATCGATGGGCCCACGCTGTCGTCCGAGGGCCCACGCTGGATTGGATGGGTTGAGAATTTCAGCGAGGATGAACCGATATTGACCGCCAAAATTACTTTGGGGGGTGCACCGTCGGCGGCTGCCTGAGGGCTCATGGCTTATTGCTGCGATAGTAGTGGGCAACCAGTTTTGCGAGAAGCGCACTGGATATTCGCGAGATCGGCCCGTCTGCTCGGCTCGTCAGGGCCAGGGGAATTCTTGCGCCCAGCACAATACCGCTGGATGTTGCGCCCGCCAGATACTCAAGCTGTTTGCCAATCATATTGGCCGACTCAAGATCGGGTGCGATCAGAATATCGGCCTGCCCGGCAACAGGAGAGCTGATATTTTTGATCTGGGCGGCCTTGGCCGAGATCGCGTTGTCGAATGCAAGCGGACCGTCCAGGATGGCGCCGGTAATCTGCTGTCGATCCGCCATTTTGCACAGTGCGGCTGCATCTAATGTGGAACCGATGCTGGCAGTAATGGTTTCGACTGCCGACAGAATGGCCACCTTTGGCATTGGATTGCCCAGCACATGGGCCAGCGTAATCGCGTTTTGCACGATATCCATTTTCTCCATCAGATGAGGCGCAATGTTGATGGCCGCATCTGAGATGAGCAAGGGCTTGCTGTACAGCGGTACTTCAAATCTCCAGACATGGGAAATACGCCGCTTGGTTCTTAGCTTGGGGTTAGACACCACAGCGCCCATGAATTCATCTGTGTGAAGACTGCCCTTCATCAGTGCCTCGAGCTTTCCTTCTGCAGCCATCTGTGCAGCGATTTCTGCCGATGCGTGGCTGTGAGGCGTGTCGACAATATCAAATTGCCGAATATCCAGCTGGGCCTGCTCTGCTATTGCAAGAATCCTTGATTTGGGACCAATCAAGACTGGACGAATCAACGACTGCTCCGCAGCTTCGATCGCCCCCTGGAGTGCACCTGCCTCGCAGGGATGCACGATGCCGCAGCTGATGGGCTCGAGGTGGGCGCCGAGTTCAAGCAGTGCTTTAAGCCGTGTATCTGGATCAAATAGCTGAATCTGTGGCGCGCTAATTTTTTCCCGACGTATTTTGTTGACCGGTGGCAGGACAATCGCCTCGCCGCTGGCTACTGTCTGCTGATGCTGGTTCTGAACCTGGCACTCAAAGGTCACGGATTTATTATCCGCATGTTTACCGATCGCCTTAATCATGACCGTAACGGTGTCGCCGACCCGTACGGGAAGATCGAAATGCAGTTTCTGATCGAGGTAGATTGTTCCCATGCCTGGCAGTGAGTTGCCCAGCACGCTGGAAATCAATGATGCAGTCCACATACTGTGGCCGACGATTTCATGCACGGGTGTATTGCCTGCCGCATACGCGTTATCAAGATGGGTAGGGTTGGTATCCCCCGAGACCGCCGCAAAGCCGTCGACATCGGCCCGGGTCAGGGTTCGGACCAGACGGGCAGAGTCCCCGACATGAATTTCATCAAAGGTTTTGTTTTCGATAATTTCTTGGCTATGCGAGACGGACATGATCTGGTGATGGCTTCAATAGGTTGTCGATCGTGAGTCTGGACTGATTCTCATCAGCCGAGGTGACGTTTGGATCACAAATCTGGTCTTGCGATCATACTGCACCGCACAAAAAACGATCTAATGGGCTGCTTGCGATGGGTCAAACTGGGCTCGAAATCATGGTTTTCAGGGCCAACGGGTAGAATCTCATGCCTTGTTACCCACTCTGGCGGTTCTTTTGTTGCGCTGCCGGACTAGGTCTCGGTCCATGCGTCTGTAGCTCAGTGGATAGAGTACTGGCCTCCGAAGCCAGGGGTCGCAGGTTCAATTCCTGCCAGACGCGCCAATTTGAATCCTCATGCTCGAATCACAACGACAACAGCTCGCCGCTTTTTTATCTGATGGCCTTGCCGCTCTTGCGGCTGAGCATGGCAAGTCGCTAGAGATGGTGGACCAGGGGCTGGCTGCGGCCAGCCTTGAAAAGCCTCGTCAGCCCGAACATGGCGATATCGCCAGTAACCTTGCCATGCGACTGGCCAAGCCCCTGGGGTTGCCGCCGCCCAAAATTGGACAGGCATTGGCAGCAGCATTAAAGGCCGATCCACGGGTGCCACAGCTTATTCAAGATATCGAGGTGGCCGGCCCGGGCTTCATTAATTTTCGTCTCACCTCTGCGGCCCGAGCCGAAGTGCTTAAGGACATCGCACGGGATCCGTCCGGGTTTGGAATTTGTCGGCCAGATGATCGGGCCACACATGTGTTGATCGAATTTGTTTCCGCCAATCCGACGGGCCCACTGCATGTCGGCCACGGCCGGCAGGCGGCCCTTGGCGATACGCTGGCCGCGATGCTGTCGGCCAGCGGACTGCGTGTATTCCGCGAGTTTTATTACAACGATGCCGGTGCGCAGATTCATAACCTTGCTATTTCGGTTCAGGCCCGCGCCAAGGGAATTGCAATCGATGACGCTGCCTTCCCTGCTGATGGATATCGGGGCGACTACATTGCGGAAATTGCCGCTGCCTACCTGAATAAAGAGACTGTTCGTGCCTTCGATGGCGAGCCGATGACCTCTAATGGTGACGTTGAGGATCTTGAGGAGATTCGCCGCTTTGCGGTGACCTATCTGCGCCATGAGCAGGATCTTGATCTGCGCGCCTTTGGTGTGTCTTTTGACCGGTATTACCTGGAGTCTTCTCTTTATAAAGACGGCCGGGTGACATCCACGGTGAACGCCCTGGTTGACAGTGGCCACACCTATGAACATGAAGGAGCGCTATGGCTGCGGTCGACCGAGTTTGGTGACGATAAAGACCGGGTCATGCGTAAGTCCGATGGCAGCTATACCTATTTCGTGCCAGATGTCGCCTACCATGTGACCAAGTGGGAGCGGGGATTTACCAAAGCGATCAACATCCAGGGCTCCGACCATCACGGCACCATTGCTCGCGTCCGTGCTGGACTTCAGGCCCTCGACATCGGTATCACCAAGGGCTTTCCAGACTATGTGCTGCACAAGATGGTGACCGTCATGCGGGGCGGTGAAGAGGTGAAGATCTCGAAGCGGGCGGGCAGCTATGTCACGCTCAGAGACTTAATCACCTGGTCAGGAGAAATTGATGACCCTTCCGATCATCTCGTTGCAGTGGATGAACAGCGCGGCCGGGATGCGGTGAGATTTTTCCTGGTCTCTCGAAAAGCGGATAGTGAATTTATCTTCGATGTGGATCTTGCCTTATCACGCTCTGAGGACAACCCCGTCTATTACGTTCAGTATGCCCACGCCAGAAGCTGCAGTGTGCTTGCCCAGGCCAATGTTCAGGCTGCTGAGGTACTTCAGGCAGTCCATGGTCTGGCCGATGATGATTGGGGCAGGTTTCTTGGCCAGCTTCAGGCGCCAAAGGAGCAGGCGTTATTGAATCGTCTTGCAGAATTTCCGGAGGTGATCAGAAATAGCGCCCAGGAGCTTTCGCCACATCTGATGGCGTTTTATCTTCGTGACCTTGCCGCTGATTTCCACGGCTTTTACAACAGCGAGCGTGTGCTGGTCGATGATCAGCAATTGCGTTCAGCGCGGTTACTGTTGGTCGCTGCGACAGGGCAGGTACTTCGACTCGGCCTGGGGCTCTTGGGGGTCTCTGCACCTGCCCGGATGTAAGTGGTAGAGTCAGTTCCCATGCGCCCGAGTGCGGTCCCCAATTCACGATTACGGCATCAAAAGCCGAGCGGATTCCGCCTGAGTCCCTTCATGACCGGGCTGGCTGCGGGCTTGTTAGCCTCGGCGTTGATTGCCTTGTACATCACGCAGTCACCGCTGCCGTTTGTCGACCGGGTGGGTACCCGTCCGACTGAGAAAGGCAAGGTCACTGTTCAGCGGCCTGAATCTGAGGAACTTGTCGACCCGAATAAGGGTCTGAACGCCAAAGATTCTGGCGAGGTTGAGTCTGCCGCCGAGGCGGGCATTGAACCCAAGATGGTCTCGCCCACTGGGCTGAGTTATTTGATCCAGGTGGGCGCCTTTAAGGCGATAGAAGACGCCGAGCAGATGCGCGCCCGAATGGCGATTCTTGGGTTTGAAGCCCGTGTAAGCAATACCGAAAAGGACGGCCAGACCCTTCATCGGGTTCGTCTTGGCCCCTATGGGTCGATTGAGGAGCTCAACAAAGCCCGGGTCCGGGTCCTGGAAAACGGGATTGATTCCACAGTAATTCGGGTCAATATGCGATAGGAATGTCACGATGAATCGGAGAAATTTTTCATATCAGCTCATCTGTGGAGCGCTTCTGGCAGCCAGTGGCGCGGTGCGTTCTTGGGCCCAGCCGGCCACGCCCGATGAGGGAATTGATTACCGGACACTACGCGAGATTGTTCCGACATCGAGCCCTGGAAAAATCGAGGTTCTTGAGTTTTTCTGGTACGCCTGTCCGCATTGCTATCACCTAGAGCCCCACCTCGCAAAATGGAAGGCGAGCCTTGGCGCCGATGTTGTGTTTCGTCGTGTGCATGTTGCATTTCGGGGCGATACGCACCAAAAGATTTTTTACACACTTGAGGCGATGGGCCGTGCAGAGGCGCTAAACGCCAAAGTCTTTGATGAAATCCACCAGCGCAACAATCCGCTTGCTGGCCTGCCTGATGCGGCAGAATGGGCCCGTAAGCAGGGATTGGACGTGGCGAAGTTTGAGGCTGCCTGGAACTCATTTGGCGTCCAGACTCAACAAAAACGTGCCAATGCATTGGTCGCCGGATATCGTGTGGATGGTGTTCCGACATTCGGTATCAACGGCCGTTATGTCACCTCGCCTGCCATGGTTGGTGGCAGTCATGTTCGGGCATTGCAGGTGGTTGATTTTCTGATTGCGCAAGAGCGCAAGGCGAAACGTTAATTTTTCTGAGCGTGAAGAATTGCCTGATAGGCTTCTTCGCGGGATAGCCCGGCGATTTTCATTAGACATTTGGCTGCGCTCGCGGCTGGAAGCTCCTGGATCAAGACCCGTGCCCACTGCTCTGCCTGGGCTTGGCCTTCAGATTTGCGGCTTTTCTCCCCCAGCTGAAACACCCAGACCATCTCGCCCTTAGTTGAGCCCGGGTCTTCCTGCTGCAGCTCATCAAGCCGCTGTCGAATTTCTGTAATCGTTCCGCGAATGAGTGTTTCATGCTGCTTGCTGATTTCTCGGGCATGCAGCATGAGTGTGTTGCCACCGAATACTTCGGCGCAGTCTTTTAAACAATCATGGCTGCGATGGGGGGCTTCGAAAATCACTGCAATACCCCGTGTGGCAAGAATCTCTGTCAGCCATTGCCGACGCGGGCCGGATTTAGTGGGTGCAAATCCCCAAAAGCTCATGGGCCAGCCAACAAATCCTGAAACGCTCAAGGCGGTAATGACGGCGCTCGGCCCCGGCAGTGGGATGACGGCGATACCGGCTTGCCAGGCTGCCTGAACCAGAAAGCTTCCAGGGTCTGATATCGCGGGCGTCCCCGCATCGGAGATGAGGATCGCAGACCTGGAAGTCCCGAGCTCGTCGAGCAGTTTCGCCAGAACCTCTTTCTCGTTATGGCCATGCATCGCCCGTATGGACTGTCGATGCCGGTGAATACCGAGCGCTGAGAGCAGTGCCTGGGCGCGGCGCGTATCTTCTGCATAGAGAAAATCGCAGTCGGCCAAAGCCTGCCGAACACGCTCGGTGATATCGGACAGATGGCCGAGAGGCGTGGCAGCCACATACAATCCGGGCGCAAATGAAGACTGACGCATCCCCGCATTCTCGCCTAACCGAGCGTCAACGTCAGGGCCAGGCGGCCGAGACGGCGGCACTTGAGGCCATGCGCCGACAGGGCATGAGGCTAATTGCCCGAAATGTGCGCTATCGGATTGGTGAGTTGGATCTGATCATGCTTGACCAGGACATGCTGGTATTTATCGAGGTCCGCTTTCGGCGGCCGTCCCGATTCGGGTCAGCGGCCACCTCCGTGAATGGGGCAAAGCAGCGTCGACTGATTCGGGCGGCGTACTGTTGGATGAGGCAGTACTCGGATGGCGCAATACCATCATGCCGCTTTGATATTGTGGCGATTGATGGGCCTCGAATCGAATGGATTAAAAACGCCTTCGGTCTCGCCGGACCTCTATAATCGAAGCGTCTCAGCAAGGAGGGTTCTCGATGTTCAAAACCGCACCGTCAGCGTTCTTTCGAACCGCGATGATCGCTGCTGCCCTCGGGGCGATGGCGACCACCTTGTCAGGCTGCTTCCCAGTGGTGGCGACCGGTATGTTTGCGGGTGCCCTATCGGTAGCAGACCGTCGCACCACAGGTGCTCAGGCCGAGGATCAGGCGATCGAACTCAAAGCGTTTAACCGTTTTCGCGAACAGCTCAAATCGGATCAGGCATCGTTGAGCGTGACCAGCTTTAACCGGATTGCCTTGCTTACCGGCTATGTGCCCAACGAGGCAATGCGGTCCGAAGCAGCGAAAATCCTCGCTTCGATCGATAACGTGCGCTCAGTAATCAATGAGGTGGTGATTGGACCAGCGCCATCGATCCGGGCCTTTGGTGTGGATACTGTATTGACGGCCCGCGTGAAGGCCTCGCTACTGGATGCTAAGGATATTCAGGCCAATGTGATTAAGGTCTATACCGATGCCAGCACGGTATATCTGATGGGGGTAGTGACTGAGCGGGAGGCCAAACGTGCTACAGACATTGCCTCTCGTGTGACCGGTGTGCGTCGTGTGATCCGGGCATTCGAAGTCATCTCTGAAGAAGAACTTGCCCGGATTCAGCTACAGACCGGCGGTGGTGCTAACGTGGCACCAGTAACTGGATCGCCTGCAGCCCAGTCGTCTATGCCTTCTGCGGCACCCCGGCCTGCGGCAGGGTCCTCGGGCGATGGCGGTGCGGTGGTTACACCGATTCGCTAAGAGGCGCTATTGCCTTGCGTGCAGTCAAAGCCCGAGGCATTGACTGCATCACAGATTAGACTGCGGGCGATACGTTCTTGTTCAGGTGTCATGTCCTCTCGCCAGCGGACGGTTGCCCGATTGTGCGGGCGGTCGACCTGTACGCTGTCGACGCCAGCGATGCCTGAAATTATTCGCATTACAGACTGTTCGCAGCCACCACAGGTCATCCCTGTGATCTGAAATTCGGCTGAAGTCATCTCGGATCTCCTTATTAAACGATCGGCGATGGTTTTTTCCATTTCAGTAGCCGCACCGCATTGCTGACTACGGCTACTGAACTTAGTGCCATTGCGCCGCCTGCCACTGCTGGGGCAAGCAGACCGGAAGCTGCCAAGGGAATGGCAGCAATATTAAAGACAAAGGCAAAGGCTAGATTTTCTTTTACACGGCGGATTACGGCTTTCGCAATTTCAAGGCTGTAGATGGTATCCAGGATTGGTGATCCGGCGGAGATCGTCAGATCGGCACTCTCCACGGTGAGTGTGGCGCCCGATGCCATGCCCACGCCGAGATGGGCGTGGGCGAGGGCAGAGGCATCATTGATGCCATCGCCGACCATGGCCACATGCTGCCCTTCACGCTGCCATTGATCACATTGCCGGGCTTTATCTTCTGGGCTTTGCTGGGCCAGAAAGTGGACACCGCCCAGCGCCTCGGAGACTCTTTTTACCGCGAGCGTTCGGTCGCCGCTGATGATGGTGGCCTGCAGCCCAAGCTGATGCAGTCGGTTAATTGCAGTGGCTGCATCGGTTCTTAGACTGTCACTCACCCATACACGGCCAGCCCAGCGGTCATCAATGGAGATATCAACCGCACTGGCATCAGCGTAGAGCTGCTCAAGTTCCTGAGGGGGCTGTGCTGGAAGTAGCCATTGCGGCTTACCAATGCGAATGATATTTCCCTGTAGTGGTCCTTGTGTAATTTCGCCCATCACACCCTGACCGGGCTGATGGCGGATCGCAGTGCATTTGGGCATAAAGCGACCCGCGGCATACGACAGCATTGCGCCTGCAAGGGGATGTTCAATGCCTTGTTCGGCCGCGCATGCTGCAGCGAGCCAATTAGGCCAAGGGCCTGAGGCAGGCGCGGTGAGATCAAGGGAATAATGCTGGAAACCGTTGGATCCCTTGTCTGATCGAGAATCGGCATCGGCAATGGCAATCAGGCTTGGGCGGCCAGAGGTCAGGGTACCTGTCTTATCAAAAACGACATGATCGATTTCGGCAGCCCGCTGGAGCGCATCAGCACTTCGAAAAAACCAGCCCAGTTGAGCGCTTCGGGCAAGGCCAGCTGCGATCGCCGCAGGCGTTGCAAGGCCCAGTGCACATGGGCAGGCCACGACTAAAACGGCTACTGCATACGAGATCGACTGCGCAGTTGGATTGCCAATCGCAAGATGCACTGCTGCAGTAACGATAGCGATGAGTAAGACTGTCGGTACAAATATCGCAGCAACTCTATCGGCTAGGGCTCCGATGGGCGCACGCGAGGAAAGGGCAGAGAGCATCTTTTCTCCGATCTGTGCCCGCCGCGACTCCTGAAATCCTGCGATCACCTTGGCTGTGATGATTCCGCTCAGATTCACGCAGCCAGCGTAAATCGTATCTCCGACGTGCCGCACGGCGGGCATGCTTTCCCCGGTCATACTGCTTTCATCCACCTCAGTCTGGCCTTCAGTAATAACGGCATCCAGACTGATTGCCTGATTCGGATTGATTCTGATCAGTGCTCCAATTGCAATCTGAGCAGGGTGTTGCTCTGACCATTGCCCTGTATTTTCGTCTAGGTGTTCAACCGGGGAGGCATCAAGCTGGGTGAGCTGGGCGATCGCCGACAGGGCCTGACCCCTGGCGTGCCGCTCCAGGCTTTGACCGATGCGCACCATGGCAATCACGATGACAGAAGTCTCAAAGTACAGCCCTGAGTGCAGCTCGGCCTGTGAAAAAACGCCAAGAACAGCCAATACGGACCAGACATAGGCGGTGAGCGTGCCGATGCTTACCAGGGTCTCCATGTTTGGGCTTGCCGAGGTGATTGCGCGTAGGGCACTTTTGTAAAAAGGCCAGGCGACGAAGGTCTGCATCAGCGTGGCCAGGGCGAATTGCAATAGCGGATGAATCCATCCATGTTCACCAACGGCCATCGCCACCATTTCAATCAACATGATGGGAAGACAGATCACTGAGATCCAGAGACGGAAGTCCACCCGGTGCAGAAGCCCGGTCGGATGTGTCGATGCGGTCGTGGAGGCTAAATGCCCAGAGGCCCGCTGCCGTGGCTCAAGGGGCTGGGCATCATAGCCAGCCCGACGCACTGCGGCGATCGCATCATCGATCGATAACCCCGTGATTCTCGCCCGGTGCTCCAGCAGACTGACCTCCGCGCTGACTCCCGGAATACGTGACAGTACCCGCTCGATTCTGCTGGAGCAGGCGCTGCAGGTCATACCATCAATGTGGAGATCTATCGGTTTCATGTTTTTATAATGCCACTCATGAAATCACATTCCCAAACCCCATCACCCCAGCAGACGAGCAAGTCCAGACTTCCGTTGCTGGCCGTTTTGCTCATCCTTGCCGCGATCGCGATAGGCGCAGCCTTGATGCTGCGGGCCCAGCCGGCGCCCGTCCTGTCTGGCCAGACGATTTCGGGAGTGGCGATTGATTCCGCCACGTTGAAAGGCAGGCCTTATCTGGTGAATTTCTGGGCAACGAGCTGTGTCACCTGCGTCAAGGAGATGCCGGATCTGGTGGCGGTTCATCAAGAGTTTCAGGCGCGTGGCTATCAGACCATCGCGGTCGCGATGAGCTATGACCGCTCCGACTATATTGCCGCCTTTGTCCGGGATCGTGCATTGCCGTTTATGGTGGTCCATGATCAGAATGGTGCCTGGGCCAAGGCGTATGGCGACGTGGCCGTTACGCCCACTACATTTTTGGTCGACCGGGATGGAAAAATTATCAAACGATATGTGGGTGAGCCAAACTTTTCCGAGCTCAGAAAAATTCTGTCGCGTGAGCTGGGCTAGTCGACACCGGAAGCACTGCCTGCAAAAAGACAACTACGCAGGCTGAAAAATCCCAGCCTGATGGGCCTGCTGGTCCGCGTGGTAGGAGCTTCTCACAAGCGCGCCGACTGCCGCATGGGTAAATCCCATCTCACGGGCCTGTTGCTCATACATTTTGAAGGTATCGGGATGCACATAACGCCGCACCGGCAGATGGCTGGTCGATGGCGCTAGATATTGGCCAATCGTCAGCATATCAATCTCATGGGTGCGCATGTCGCGCATGACCTCCAGGATCTCCTCGTCTGTCTCGCCCAGCCCGACCATCAGTCCACTTTTGGTCGGAACGTTCGGAACCTCTTGTTTAAAACGCTGAAGCAGAGTGAGCGAGTGTTGATAGTCTGATCCTGGCCTGGCCTCGCGATACAGACGTGGCACCGTCTCCAGGTTATGGTTCATGACATCGGGTGGGGCCGCTTTCAGAATTTCTAACGCACGTTCAAGCCTGCCACGAAAATCTGGAACAAGCACCTCAATCTGGGTCTGTGGCGAGCGATGTCGGACTTCGCGGATACAGTCAATGAAATGCTGTGCGCCACCGTCGCGCAGATCATCACGATCAACACTTGTGATCACCACATAACGCAGCTTAAGATCGGCGATCGTTTTTGCGAGATTTACGGGCTCATCTTTATCTAACGGGTCAGGCCGGCCATGGCCGACATCGCAGAATGGGCAGCGTCGGGTACATTTATCTCCCATGATCATGAACGTGGCAGTACCCTTACCGAAGCATTCCCCGATGTTTGGACACGAGGCCTCTTCGCACACGGTATAAAGATTATGCTGGCGAAGAATCTTTTTGATCTCTAAAAAACGTGTTCCGGCGCTGGCGGCCTTCACCCGAATCCAGTCAGGCTTTGGCAGCGGATCAGCCGCTACCACCTTGATCGGAATACGGGCGGTTTTCTCTGCGCCTTTTTGTTTTTTGGTTGGATCGTAAGTACTCACGGTAAGACAAGTGGTTAAGGTGAAGGTTGAATCTCGATCTGATCACAGAGGTAGTTCGCCACATCTTGCCAGGTCGGGTGTGACCCCATTGTAGCCATGTCGACGGTTCGGAGCCCCGGATAACCACATGGATTGATGCGTTGGAATGGTGAAAGATCCATTTCAACATTGAGTGCAATCCCGTGATAGGCCCGCCCCCGAGATACCTTAAGGCCCACCGCACCGATTTTGGAAAGCCCGCCTGATTCGGGAACATAGACGCCGGGGGCAGTCGGTTTGCGACAGGCGCCTTGTATCGAAAATCGTGCCAGGGTGTTGATCATTGCCTGCTCAAGATGACATACCCATTCACGAACGAAAATATTCTGCCGGCGGAGATCAACCAGGGTGTAGATCACCACCTGCCCGGGCCCGTGATAGGTCACCTGGCCTCCCCGCTCAGTCACGACTACGGGGATATTTCCGGGATTAAGCAGGTGTTCTTGTTTTCCTGCCTGTCCCAGCGTGAAGACCGGCAGATGCTCCACCTGCCAGAGTTCATCAGGAGTCTGTTCTGACCGAAGCTCCGTAAAGCGCCGCATATCGTTCAGTACGGCTTGGTAATCAGCCCCGCGAAAGCATTGTCGAACAGGGGGTGGCTGCATGCCGGCCTAGAGCACCACCTTGACCATTGGATGCTGGGTCAAGGCAAGGTATAAATTATCGAGCTGCTGACGTGACTGGGCGTTGATCGTGACCGTGAGTCCGAGATAGTTCCCGTTGCGACTTGGGCGCATCTCCACCGAGGCCGGATCAAAATCTGGCGCATGGGCACGCACAATCCGACAGACAGACTCTGCAAATCCATCCACGCGGGATCCCATGATTTTGATCGGAAAGCTACAGGGATACTTTATTAATGAATTGCCAGGATCGGCCATAGGATGCGCATCGTTATTGATCGGCGGAGCGTAATTTCTGAATCAGCCTGTCATAGGCCTGCCGTATCTTTTGATAGATGGGTCCGGGCTTTCCCGCGTGCCCCTCAGGGCCGACCGGCCGCTGATCGATCCGGACAATTGGCAAGACCTCTTTGGTTGCCGAGGTCAACAGCAGCTCGTCTGCCTGTGGAATTTCTTGCTGACGAATACGCCGAATTTGGACCGGGATATGCAGGGATTCTGCAATTTCTTGCATTAAGCCGTAGCGGATACCTTCCAGGATCAGATGATTCTTAATGGGGGCATGCAGGATGCCATCCTTTACTATCCAGATATTGCTTGCTGCACCCTCGGTGAGAAATCCATCTCGAAATAGCACAGACTCTGCAGCGCCCCGATCAATCGCCGCCTGCCGGGCCAGGACATTGCCCAGCAGCGCGGTGGACTTGATATCGCAGTGAAGCCACCGCTCATCAGGCTGAGAAACCACAGAAATTCCTGTTTCTCGAAGTTCCTGTGACGGGGGATGGAATGGCGATGACATCGCGAAGATTGTGGGTGCTACCGCAGGATCGGGGAAGGCATGATCGCGTTTTGCGACCCCACGTGTAACCTGCAGATACAGAAACTGATCATCCCCTTTGTTACGTTGAATCAGTTCGGTAAAAATTGCATTCCAGTCTTGAAGTTGCATGGAGCAGTGAATCTGAATCGCAGCGAGACTGCGCTGTAGTCGTGCCAGATGGGACTCGAGACGAAATGTTCGTTTTGAGTACACCGGTACGACTTCGTAGATCCCGTCTCCAAAAATAAATCCACGATCTAATACGGAGATCTTGGCCTCCGATAGCGGGAGCCAGTCACCGTTGAGATAGACCGTGGGATTTCCTTGAACGCCTTGAATCATGCTGGCTGCTGCCCGGAAGACGATAGTGCCCGCCACCAGAGTCGCATTGCATCGATGGCCCTGCCCAGAAGGCCTGCGGATTTGATGGATTCAGCTGCGCTGATGGGCACCTGATGGATCTCGGTGTGTCCCCACCAGATCCGCAGTCGTCCAACAGATTGGCCAAGCGATACGGGGGCAAGCAGCGCACTGGGCCGCTCAATCTGGGTTCGAATTCCCTCGGCCTTGCCGCGCGGTACTGCAACGAGAACATCACGAGGAAAGTGCAGCCGTGCTGCACCCGCGGTGCCCTTAAATACCGGGATCATTTCACTGCCCTCATCTGCCTTAAAGAGCCGCAGGATATCGAACTGTTGAAACCCGAAATTCAGCAGCTTAAGTCCTTCCTGTGCCCGTGCCTCTTCGGTGGGCGCGCCGGCAATCACGGCGATCAGACGCCGTTGCATCCGATCACGAGTTCCGAGCGGCTGCGGCCGATGTGCGGTGACTGCGAGCGCAAATCCTTCGGACTCGCTTCGTCCTGTCATCAGGCCATCAACAGAGTTGTCCAGCCAAAGGAGCCGGTTGCGATTGACCTGACGTATGCCGTTGTAGGTGAACTCACGACGGCTAAACTCCCGCAGATGCTCGGGAAATTCCTGGATAAGGTAATTGGCCAGCTTCATTATGTCGGCAACCGTACTGATATTTTCCGGATGGGGCACGCCGGTTGAGTTGGCAAAGCTGGTGCTGGTCATGCCCAGTCGCTGGGCGGTTTTGTTCATCGACTCCACGAAAGCGGTCTCGGACCCTGCGACCGCCTTCGCCAGGGCGATCGCCGCATCATGGGCGCCCAGGGTAATGAGCCCCTGCATAAGTTCACTGACCGATACATTTTTTCCCGGCAGCAGGAACATTCGCGACCCTTGGGGTACTTCCGCCTCGGTTGGCGAGGCGACACTCTGATCCAGACGGATTTTGCGCTCGCGTAGTGCGGTAAAAGTGAGATAGGCCGTCATCATTTTAGAAAGTGACGCTGGACTGATTCTGCTGTCGGCGTTAGAAGACGCGAGAATCTGCCCCGTGGTTGCATCCATCAGCATCCAGTTCGGTGCGGCGATTTTTGGTGTGACAGGCCAGGACTGGGCAAAGGCTGACGAGCAGGACATAAGGATTATGGCAACCACGACCACACACTGTGCAAGATGCCGACTGAAATTTATAGTTCGATGCATGCAGATTAGTCGTTCAGACAGCGAATAATGCAGTCTTTTAGCAGCGGAAGTTGTCCGTGAAAAAAGTGCCCTGCTGCAGGCATCACCAGTACCGGATGCTGCTGTGGTGCGGTCCAGTCCATCACGGTTTTTAGAGATACGACCTCGTCGAGCTCTCCGTGAATGAGACGTGCGTTTGGGGTTAATGCGGCAGCGGGACGGCGATCTTCAGCGATCCCAAGACCCACCAGAATAATTCGATCAAGCGGCGGTTGGCCCTGGGCGACTGGATGCTCGGGCCATTGCTGGGCGAGATGGGTGGCCATGACGGCCCCAAACGAAAACCCGCCAATCCATCGATGGCCTGCGACCTC
The DNA here is from genome assembly GCA_018882785.1 of Burkholderiaceae bacterium. Classification (GTDB taxonomy): domain Bacteria; phylum Pseudomonadota; class Gammaproteobacteria; order Burkholderiales; family Burkholderiaceae_A; genus Lacustribacter. Next base: position 42,098 of record VERI01000008.1, read on the forward strand.
AGGATGATGTGCGATCAGCCAGCGCCAGGCAGCCCAGAGGTCTTCGACCTCACCCTGACCATGGTCGTGTTCAGATTCGCTTTTGCCGACACCGCGAAAGTTTGGCCGCAGCACAATCATCGATTGACTGACAAAGGCCCGTGCAATGGTCTGGGCTACTTTATTGTCCAGCGTCCCGCCAAACAGTGGATGGGGGTGCGCAACAACTGCGAGACCCTTTGGCGGCTGGTGGGATGCAGGCCGATCCAGGGCCACTTCCAGATGTCCAGCCGGCCCTGGAATTACAAATCGCTCGGTTGCAGAGTTCAAATTTTCAGTCGCTCTACAGGGCGATCGTGAAGCAGATGCTCCTCGATGATCTCATCGATGTCTTGGCGATCGACATAGCGATACCAGACTCCTTCAGGATAGACCACCATCACCGGGCCCTCATCGCAGCGATCCAGGCAGCCAGCGCGGTTAATGCGAATTTTTCCAGGCCCATTTTTTTTCAGAGACTTGATACGCTCTTTGGCGTATGCCTGAATATCGGACGCGCCGCATTGGGCGCAACAGGCTGAGCCGTCATCGCGCTGATTAATGCAGAAAAAAACATGCTTTTCAAAGTAAGACATAGCCAGATTTTATATGGGCTGACGGGGGATCCCCGACGGTCGGCCCTGCCGTTCATAGGCCCGTTCAAGGGCACGCACCGCGCGGCGTGATAGCACCTGATAGAGCCAGCCCATGGCAAGAAATGGCCAGACCACAGCCGATAGATTGGCCAGCAGCTGCAGATTAAGCCAGCGGCCACGGGACCAGTCAGCAAGCCCATCGGTCAGGTAATTATTATCGGGCAAAGTATTGGCCAGCATGAGCGTTACTGCCAGCCCGCAGATCGCAGCCAGACGCTGATGACTGAGTCGCGCACCAGCAAGCCCATAGGCGCTGAGTAGAGCGAGAATCACGCCCGCCTGGGTGCCGGCAGTAAGCCAGGCGGTTAGGGTGGAAGGCGATAGCAGTGATATCCATATGGCGCGAATGGCCAGGGTGATTGCAACAATTGTCACCAGTGTTCGGGGCCAATGTTCGGGTCGATATCGTGAAAACCAGCGTGATGACTCGAGCATGGTGAGATGCAAAATGAGTGCACAGCTCGTGATGGCAGCGCCAACACAGAGCGCTTCGGCGAGAATGCGCTGGGCTGCAAAAACCTCCTGAACAACGGAGGGGGTTGCCGCAGCTGCTCCCATTAGCCATGCGGCGCCAAGTCGTAGTTCATCGCGCAGCCCAATGTCCCCGAGTGCAAGCCAGATCTGCTGTGGGGCGGCCTGGGCGATGAGCCACACACCCAGCAGCATGACTCCGCCGACCTCAATCGGACGGGCCTCGGTAATCTGTAATCGGGAGGCGCTTTGGGCGTAGGCGGTGGTGATAAATGCACCGATCATGGCCCCCGCTGTATTCGAAAAGACGTCCAACACCGAGGGCCGTCGGCTTGGCAAATACGTCTGAAGCCCCTCTAGAACGATCGACCAAAGCAGACAGATTGCAATCGATACACCAAATGAGATGAGTGGACCCCAGGTCAGATCGCGCAGCTTGAATAGAGCGGCCCGGCTGACCAAAAGGCCAAGGGGAATATAGGCCAGTGTATTCACCAGTACATCAAAGCCAGTCCAGTATTTTGGCCAAGGCTGTCCTAAAAAACGCCAAGGCGCCTCCGGGATAAATTGCCAGTCTGTCAGGGGGGATAGCGTGATGAGTGCCAGGCCACCTGCATACAGCAGGGCGGCAATCACGAAGGAGGCGGCGCGGTTTACGCGCATGGGAGGCACCTGACCATCCGGCTATGATGCCAAGAATGTGGCCATGCGAGAGGCTTTCGACCATTGATTCGACTCAACGGGAAGTACTCCGGCGTCTGAGCGGCCCTGGGGCGCAGCCCGGCGGCCCGTTTGGGCTATGGACAACCGCACAAACCCAGGGAATCGCCAGTCATGGCCGTCGGTGGGTGGATAGTCCTGACGGACTTGCATGTTCATTGGGATGGCCCGAGGCGTTGTGTCCTCTTGGTATTGAATCTGCCTGGCCGGTTCGTCTCAGTCTGATCACAATACAGGTGCTTGAGCATTGCTTTGCTGGCTTGCGGGGGCGGATCGGCGTCAAATGGCCAAATGACATTATGGTCGGGGATAAAAAACTAGGCGGCGTGTTGGTGTCGCGTCACCATGTCAATGGCGCATGGTGGCTGGTTGCGGGCATTGGTATGAATCTGTCTTGGCCGGCAGTGCCCGAAGTGGATCGGCCTGTGACCGCGCTGACAGATCTGGGCGTACGCGATCTAATGCCTGAAGATATTGTCGCGGGACTGAGTACAGCAGTCGCCCAGGTCTGCAGTGTCTCAGCGCAGACGACTTATGTCGACGGCTTGACTGAGGAATTTAGTCGTCGGGATATTTATGCAGATCAGTTGGTCGTGGTGGTACATCCGGTTTCCGGTGAGGCGCTTGCCCAGGGGATTAACCGGGGATGCTCTGCCAATGGATCACTGCAGCTCGAGGTAGACGGTGTGGTGCGACGTATTTCTGTTGGGGAACTTTCGTTGCGGCCGGCATCGATCGTTCACCGGGAGGGCCGTTAATGGACGAACGGATTTTTCTACTCGTTGACGCAGGAAACTCTGCAGTCAAGGCTCAGTTCTGGAGATACCCTGGCGGAGCCCAGAGGTTTTTTCGCGAGGAGTCAGCCCCGTCGCTATCGGGCCCTATTGAGCGGATCGATAACGCGGAGCTAAGCGTCGACAGACTGGTTTCGGCCTGGCGGGCACAGCTTCAGGATAACTTGAATACTCTGGATCCGAAGCAGGTCCAGATCGAACTTGTCTGGGTATCCGTGGGACCGGTCCGTGCCCGTGATCTGATTGCTCAGGCCTATCGCACATTGACGGACAGGGATCCTGCCCAGCCGTGGACTGGCCGTCTTAGGCAGATGCTGCCCTGGCGTCAACAGTATTTTGAAAATGCATATCATGATCCCGCGCAGCTCGGCGCTGATCGTTGGGTGTCTGGGCTTGGCCTTGCAGCGCTCGGAGTGATGCAGCCGGGCGAGTTTCACTTAGTCGTCAGTGCGGGTACAGCGACAACGTTTGATCTGCTCTATCAGCGCGACAGCGAAACCAGTATGTTCATGGGAGGCTGGATCATTCCGGGAATTCGTCTCATGCACGAAGGTCTACGCCAAGGAACGCGTCAGCTCGATTACGGTCTATCGGAAGCCGGGAGTTGGGGAGTCAGCATCCCACGGGACTCCCAGACCGCGATTGAACAGGGTATCGCGCTGGCGCAGACCGCGCTGATTGATCGGATACATGGCACACACGTGCTGACACGGCTTTGGCTGCATGGGGGGTGTGCAGGGCAGTGGACAAGGTTTTATCAGCACTCCGGACAGAGCGTTATTGCGCTTTCCCAACGTCAGGATCTGGCGTTTATCGGCCTGCTTGCGGCCGCGGCTTAGGTCGCTAATAAATTCACGAAAGTTTTTTAAATCGAGGACTGTCGGATTTTTTGCAGAATATTGCTGGTCGATTGCTGGTGTTCAAATGCAATCGAAATCACCTGTCCACCACGGTCCAGCACCCAGTCGGCTCCGACAATATTCTGGATCGGCCAGTCTCCCCCTTTCACCAGGATCTCTGGTGATAACGCCTGTATCAGTGACAAGGGAGTGTCTTCTGTAAACCAGGTGACCAGACTGACGGATTCAAGTGCGGCAATTACGGCTGCACGGTCGGCAAGGGAGTTAATGGGCCGGTCGGGAGCCTTGCCCAGTCGTCGGGTGGAGTCATCATCGTTGAGCGCAACGATCAGAGACTGGCCAAGCGCCCGGGCCTGGGCAAGGTAGGTGACATGCCCCCGATGTAGCAGGTCAAATACGCCGTTGGTAAAGACCATTGGACGTGCAAGGACCGCTGCCTTGCGCACGATCTCCTGGGGCGGCGTGAGTTTTGCTTCGAAGACAGGAGCCGCAGACACAGGACTCAGACTGCTAAAGATTTCCGGTAACGATTGAGTTCTTGAACAGAGGCAAAAGTCTGCTCAAAGAGCAGGGACAAATTGTGCAGAATCCGTTCCGCGACCTTGCTCTCCCAGACCGAGTCGAAACGAATCTGTTGATCCAGCCAACGCTCTAACCAGCCCGGCTCAGGTGTACGGCTCTGGACCGTGTCATTTGGGAAAAGTGACTGGTTGACATGCAGGTTGGTCGGGTGAAGCGCCTGGGATGTTCTTCGGGCACTGGCCATGAGCACGCCGATTTTTGCAAAAGCCGAGCGGGCTGCATCGCCCGTGGTGACCAACGCTTTTTTCATGTAACGCAGATAGGCTCCTCCGTGCCGTGCCTCATCCTTGGCGATGGTTTCATAAATCTGACGGATCACAGGCTCGGTGTGCCACTCGGCTGCACAACGATACCAATGATTCAGACGAATTTCACCACAGAAGTGCAGCATTAAAGTCTCAAGAGCAGGTGCTGGATCAAATTCAAATCGAACCGCATGCAGTTCTTGCTCAGAGGGCAGCATGTCGGGCCGAAATCTCCGCAGATATTCCATCAGTACGAGCGAATGTTTCTGCTCTTCGTAAAACCAGATCGACATAAAGGCCGAGAAATCGCTGTCATGGCGGTTATCCCGCAGAAACATCTCCGTTGCCGGCAGGGCGGCCCACTCGGTGATCGCATTCATTTTGATGGTCTGGGCCTGCTCATCCGAGAGCCGCTGGGGATCAAAGGCATTCCAGTCGATGTCTTTTTCGAGATCCCAACGGACCCGCTCGAACGCCCGGAACAGTTCCGGATAAAGCATTTCAGAGGCATGGGGTGTACGCATGATGATGGTATAAAAATCGAGACGCCTGATTGTAAGGTTAATGATCTTTGGGGTGGCCGATTTTTTGTCTAAGCCAACGAATGATCGGGCCGACAATCGGAAAGGCCTGCATCAGTTGGGAGCCGTCCCAGAAATCCTGGTGATCAAGGATCTTGCCCTGCCCATCAAGCCGCAGCCGGCTGCAGCCCAAGACCTGCTGGCGAGGTTTTTGATGCCCTATTGAGAATTCAAAGCACCATGAGATCACAAGTTCTGACTTTGCATAATCGGGCTGCGCCATGAGTTCGACGTTTTTAAACTGGGGCTGGTGCAGATGGGAAAACATATCCTGATAAACCCGTCGAATATTGGACCGGCCGTACACGGTCTGAAACGGATCGGTGAACCGACAGTCTTCGGCATAGAACTCGAGCAAGGGCTCCAGTGAGTCTGGACCAAGAGATTCGGCTGCTGTAATAAAAGCGGCGACATTCATTGAGGCGCTGCTATGACCGGTCTGGTAGGGCTTTTTTCATGAGACGGAAATATAGGCTGTATGGCAATAGCCGCAGACATTTAAGCCATAGGGTAAATCGTTTTGGGTAGTGGATTTCAAAATCCCCTTTCGCCAGTCCATCAAGACTCGCCTTGGCCGCCTGTTCAGGTGTGAGGATTGCCGGCATTTGAAAGTTATTTTTTGCAGTGAGTCGGGTTTCTACAAAGCCAGGCTGAATTACTGAGACTGCAATTCCGCGCGGCTTTAATTCTAGGTGACTGACTTCGGCAAGATAGGTCAACGCCGCCTTACTGGCGCCGTAGGCCGCTGCCTGGGGCAGACCGCGGTAGCCCGCTACGCTTGATACCCAGCTCCAGTGACGGGCGGCCTGTGGCGCCGACGCCCAGGCCTGTAGCATCTGTTGAAGGCCTGAGTAGGCCGCCAGCGTATTGATCTGAAATGTTTCGCGAACACCGTCTAGTTCAAGCGCATCACAGGCCATTGGGTGATAGACCCCCGCGACCCAGAACACAACATCGGGCAGCATATCTCGAGAGCGCATCTGGGCAATGACGGCGGCGATGGATGCGTCATCTTGGATATCACAGGCCAGTACGATCTCTGGCGGTGGCGCGATCTCGGCGAGTGTCTGAGCACGTCGGGCACTTACGATTACACGGGCTCCCCTTCGGGTAAGCGATTCTGCAAGCGCCCGGCCAATCCCCGAGGAGGCCCCAACCACCCAGACTTTTAGGCCGCTCCAGTCTTTAATCTTCGGATTAAGTGACACGTTTTTGTGGATTGGTTTATTTGCTAAACGAGAGGATCACTTCACCTGCACGAATTCCCCATTTGCTGAAGGTGGCACGATTCAACATGACCTGGTCATCAATAAGGAACATCCAGTCATCGAAATCTAGGTTGATGGTGCTGCCTCGGAATGGCACACGCAGCGTATAACGCCAGCGCAATGCATTACCGCTGATTTCCCCAATGGCCTGCCCCTCGACATCTTCTGCCGTGCCGATGTAACGGTTAGGTCCGATGGCTTTCAGCTTCCAGATACGACGTTGTTGTTCACCATCCGACCAAACGAAAGATTCATCGAGCACGCCTTCATTCCCACTCCAGCTTGCCTTGATCGTTACTACAAATCGTCGATCGACCTGGCCGATGCGGTTTTGCACCATGCCCCAGCCCTTGATCTCTCCATTGAAATACGCTTTGAGATCCAGCGTGGGTTTCTGGGCTGCATACTGCTTGGGATCAGGTCCGGCGCAGCCGCTTAAAAGGAAAGCTGCGAGTACAAGTGGCAGCATGAACCAGCGGCCCGAGGCCATGCCCATGGCTCGGCGTGACAGAGTTGGCAGAAGCGGCATGTCTTATTCCTTTTCGTCAATGATGCGTTGTGTTGAATTATCGCGATAACGCCAGAGCATTCCGATCGCAAGACACTTCAACAGGCAGGGGATGCCGGCGTATGCCCACTGCAGTGCGACCGTGTTGTTGCCTAAACGATTCTCGCCAGGTGTGAAATCAAGCGCTGCCAGAATGGGCAGGGACAGTCCTGCCGCAAGGGCGAGGGCAAGTTTGAGCACCAGATTCCAGATGCCGAAATAACTTGCCTCGAGTACGCCTCGGTGCTGCTCAAGATCGATACGTCGGCCGAGCAGGATGGCCGGACAGACCAGCTCGGCCCCCAAGGCAAGTCCAGTCACCACGCAGATCACTGCAAATGCAGTGATCTCGCCGTGCTCAAGCGATAGCGTCCAGGCGAATGCGGCCACTGCAATCGCCATGGCCATGACCCATACCCGTTGTGGATTAAAGCGGTGGACTGCCCAGGACCAGGCGGGCACACCGATCGCTGCCGCGATGAAATAGGTCACCAGCAGGCTACTGGCCTGCAGGGCTGTCGCACCCAGCAGGTCTTGAAGAAAGAACAGAATGAGCGTGGGCGGAATGGCATTGGCCAGGGCATTGGTGCCAAGAACCAGGAGCAGCGCGCGAAGTTTTGGCTGCCTAAAAAGCCGCGACCATTCTGTGTTCTGTCCAGCAGATGGATTTGGCCTCGCGCCAGAGGCACGAATCCCGAATGTGAGCACTGCCGCTGTCAGGCCACTCGCAATGGCAACGGCTCCGAGAAGGGCTCCCGACTGTTGGCCTGCAATGGCGGCAGCCGTGATTACACCGATGAGCCCGCAGGCCTCGCGCGCACCAATCAGTCGTGCCTGTCCAGAAACATCCGCAGTCCAGGTAACCGCCCAGCCTTGGTGGGCAAGTGTCGCAACGCTATTTGATAAAGAGACAACGAGGGTGCAGACCACTAGCCAGGCGGCAATGGTTAACTCGTGCATTGTTGAATCAGACGAAAATACCAGTCCGGGGTTGGTCAATAGGGCTAGCCCCATCGACATCGTGAGTAATCCGGCAGATAGCCAGATCCAGAGCGGACGCGTGCTTGCATCAATCCATTTGCCAATAAACGGATCGGCGATGGCATCGGTCAGTCGGGTCAGCATCAACAGCAGGCCAATCAGCCCCAGATGCAGGCCAAATTGCTGTGCGTAGAGTGCTGGCGTGAGCAAATAAAGCGGAAGCGCAGCAAAGGCCAAGGTAAAGCCCGGCAGCCCATATCGCAGGGATTGACCGAGACTGGGGGGCATCAGGGCTGTGCCGAGGGACTCAGGCCGAGGAGCTCTTTTCGCAGCGATGGTTTGGCGGTTTTTGGATCAAGCCAGATCGCAAAAAAAGCGCGCGCGAAATCAATGTCATTGATGCTGCCAATCGGGCTGTCATTGTGAAAGAACAATGCTCCCTCTCCGGGGCGGTAGACGCCACGGATTCGGTCACCGGCTTTGACATCCGGGAAAAGGGCCTGCATGCGAAGATACCAGGCCTGACGTTGGCTAGCCGAACCCATTCCCAGCCGCTTGATTTCATCCATGCTGCGCTCTGCAATGCTGTTGCCGCTGAAATCCCGGGCATAGGTCAGCTCAAGGGCAAAAGGCTGTTTTGCGAGCTGCTGCGGATCGAGTCGATGCGGGGTAAAGAGTCGGGCATCGTAGATCTTGAGCCCCATCCAACGCAGGGTGCCGGTGCCTTGAAGCTGAAAACCTTCGATATTGGCCTGCAGTGGCTTCATCGCAGCGGTCATGACCACAGAGGCTGCGGCCAGGCCCACGAGGAGCCTCTGGCCAGCGGGCGGTGAAGATTTTTTACCGATCATGATCCGTGGCGCAGTGTGTACTGCACGACATTGATATCTCCCTCGCTGAATCCCGCCTCGCAGTAAGCCAGATAGAACTTCCACATACGGATGAAGCGTTCATCAAAGCCGAGTGCGGTGATCCGGGTGCGCTGACGATCGAATTCTTTGGCCCATTCGGCAAGGGTTCGGGCATAGTCCTGTCCGAACGATAGTGATTTTTCGACTCGCAGCCCCTGTTTTTTCGCCCGATGCTCGAATTCGGTGGACGATGGAAGCATGCCGCCTGGAAAGATATATTGCTGAATAAAATCTGTGCCTCGCCGATAGCGTTCAAACAAACGGTCTTCGATGGTGATGGTTTGAATGACGGCGAGGCCATCCGACTTGAGGCAACGCGCCAGCATGGCGAAATAGGTATCCCAGTATTGTTCGCCGACCGCTTCGAACATTTCAATTGAAATGATTGCATCGTACTGGCCGCGTTCATCACGGTAGTCCTGCAGTCGGATGTCATGGCGCGAGGAAGTAATGTCACCCAGTATCGAATCGGCCCAGCGTTTTTGTTCTTCTGACAAGGTGAGCCCAACATAACGGGCCTGTGTATTGTCTAGAACCTCTCGGGCAATTGCGCCCCATCCACAGCCGATCTCAAGCACGGCGCTATTCGAATTCAGCCGTTGCGGCGCGACTTCATTAATTGCCCGGCGAATCTTACGGCGCTGCCCTTCCTGAAGATCTACGGGCTGGTGCCAAAGGCCGGTTCCATCGAAGAGCGCGCTGGAATAGCACATGCTGGGATCTAGCCAGAGCTTATAGAAATCATTACCCAGATCGTAGTGGGCCGCAATATTTTTTCTGGCCTGGGCCTTACGATTAAAGCGGAGAAGATGTCGCAGCTGATCGAGGACGATGGCCCACCAACGGCCATAGATGACTTCCGCGATGGCCTCACGATTCACGAGCAGCAGTTTTAAAAGGGCTGCTGGATCGGGGCTGGACCACATGCCCTGCATATAGGCTTCTCCAAAACCAATATCGCCACGAGAAAAGGCAAAAGAAAATGCCTGATCGTCATGGACCATGATCTCACCCATGAGCTGTTGGCCCGAGGGCTGCGCCTGGCCGCAGAAAATTCTCTGACTACCATCGGGAAGGTGCATCCGTAGCTCGCCGATCCGTAATGATTCAAGCAGACGAAACACCAGGCGCGTGCGCGCATTTGGAGTCCAGGTCCGGTTGGGCTCGGCGGGGATGGGGGTGGATGGGTTAATCGAAGGGTTCATGCGCAACTTAATTTTGTCCAGGTTATTAGAGCGGAGATTCAGGTGCCGGTTCCCGGCCGGGGGACGAGCTTTGCGCCCTTGATCCACAGCAGGAGTGCCTGCCAGTGGATTCGGGCAATCACGCCTAAAGAGAATAATGGAAACAGTACCCAGGTGCGAATGGCGGAGAGTTGTGTCAGTGGCCCTACCATCCCGCCCATCGAGGTAAAGAGTAGAGCACCGTCCTGATCGCCGTATTCGATTCTGGCCAGGTCCCGTCCACCGATATCGGATTTGAAGAATCTAAATTGATAGTGGCCGAGCACCTCGAAAAACGGGGAGACATAGAAGGCCTTGTCCGAATAATGGGTCTGCCCATTTCGGATGCCCAGCCCATCGCCGGGCAGCAGAACATAGACATGACGCTGGCCGAAGGTGTTGTTGACCTCGGCGATGATGGCCCGGATGCTGCCGTCGCGTCGCTCGCAGAACCAAAAGCTCACAGGCTTAAATGCATAGCCCAGCATACGCGGAAAGGTCTGTAGCCAGATCTCACCATCCACGTCCTCTACCCCGGCCTGCTTGAGCGTGTGCTCCGCCCATTGCAGCAAGGGCCTTCCATCCCCGTGATCCTGATCACGGACACTGAGCAGGGCCCATTGATTGAGCCCCCAGCCGAGCGACACCCGTTTGGGCTTCGTAACGGCGGCTTGTAGAGACTTTAAGGGAAGCTGGAGATAAAAGGCACGATAACGAAATGCGTGCCGAAATGGCCGGACGCGACAGTGCCAGACATGTCCTGTGACGAGCCTCGGCTCATGCGGCGTTGGGAAGCGCTGGGGCATGGCCCGTCTGTGCGAATCGTTGGCGGATGCCATGGGCGGCCTGGAGCCCCGATTGAAAACCATCTTCGTGAAAACCGTAACGCGTCCAGGCGCCTGCCAGCCAAATGCCATCCTGGCCTTGCACATTTGGCAGCCGCGTCTGCGCCTGGATGGCAGGACCATCAAAAATGGGATGGGCATACTGCATCGACTGCAGGATATGCTCCGGGCGGGGTGGACGTACGGGATTGAGGCTCACCAGAACAGGTGTGCTCACCGGCAGTGGCTGCAGCCGGTTCATCCAATAGGTGACGCTGACATTGCTCGAACTGGCCTGTTGCTCATGCAGATAGTTCCACGAGGCCCAGGCCGTCTTGCGTTTTGGCATCAGCGCCTGATCGGTATGTAAGACAGCCAGATTTTTCTGATAACGAATCTTGGCCAGAAGTTCTCGGGCCGGACTGGATTCATGCAGCATTGAGGCAGACTGGTCTGAATGGCAGGCCATTACGACCGCATCGTAGTGATCCTCAAATGTCTGTGTGCTGCCCTGGGCAGTCTGAATACCTTGTATCCTGACCCGAGGGCTACCGTCCATTGAAATCATGGGCCGCACCCGGTCGACGGTTGACTGCGTTCGCCAGATCACCTTTCTGCCATATTCAGCAAGGCGTGCCTGGAGTTTCTGGATGTAAGTAGCTGATCCATTACGAACGGTGTACCACTGCGGCCGATTGGCAATCTGAAGTAGGCCATGGTTTTCGCAAAACTGGGTAAAGGTCGCCATGGGAAAGGCACGCATCTGCTCGGGCGGGCAAGACCAGATGGCGCCAGCCATCGGAAGCAGATACGCATCGAGAAACAATTTGCTATAACGCCCGCGATCCAAGTACTCCCCAAGGCTTGGTCCCGACCCGACCATCTGCCGAAATTGTGCTGCATGGCGCGGCGCCTGACGGTTAAAGCGCACGATATCCGCCAGCATTGCCCAAAAGCGGGGGGATAGCAGGTTTTGGCGTTGTGCAAATACGCTGTTGAGGTTTGTGCCACACCACTCAAGTTCCCCGTGGTTCATGCTTGCCGAAAATGACATATCGCTGGCCGCTGTATCCACGCCAAGTTCCTCAAACCAGGCGGTTAGGCCTGGATAGGTACGATGGTTGAAGACGATAAACCCAGTGTCGACTGGAAAATTGCGATTCTCTACACGCACCTGTTGGGTATGGGTGTGGCCCCCAAGCCGTTCATCGGCCTCGAAGACAGAGACCTGTGCCCAGGCGGAGAGCTCCCATGCGGCAGCGCAGCCGGAAATACCGCTTCCGATGACGGCGATCCTCATGAGCGCTGGAGATGATCGATCATTGCGTAGGCAGAGTGATTGTGAATCGACTCAAAGTTTTCTGATTCGACGCTGTAGCCTCGGATACGGCGATCCTGGGCGAGGGCAAGTGCGATGTCGCGCACCAGGTCCTCAACGAATTTGGGATTGTCATAGGCCCGCTCGGTGACATATTTTTCATCGGGACGCTTGAGTAAACCCCAGAGTTCACAAGACGCAGCCTGTTCAGCGATTCGAATCAGTTCTTCGATTTCGATGGGTCCATTGACCTGTGCGGCGATCGTGACATGGGACCGCTGATTGTGCGCGCCATATTCCGAGATCTTTTTTGAACAGGGACAAAGGCTTGTTACAGGAACCACTACCGTGATTGTTGTGAGACGCTGATGCTGGCGTACTTCGCATTCGAGCGTGGCCTGGTAGTCCATCAGGCTCTCGACGCCGGATACGGGCGCCGCTTTTCTTACGAAATAAGGCAGTGCGATTTTGATGTATCCCTGGTCGGACTCGAGACGGGCGAGCATGGTATCCATGAGTGCCTGCACCGAATGAAAACTGAGCGGCTCGTCATGGGCCTGAAAGACCTCGAGAAAGCGCGACATGTGGGTGCCCTTCACTTCAGGCGGAAGCGCGACCGTCATGTCAACGGTGGCCACCGACGGCTGAGGTCCCTTCGCGGTCTGCACTGTAACCGGATGCACCAATGACTTCACACCAACGCGTTGGATCGCGAGTTGACGATGATCTGCATGGGACTGCACATCCGGCAATGGATTTCTTGAAGAGAAAATGTTCTCTGGCGCGTTCATGACGGCACTCCTATTTGGGGAGAAGGATTATGAACGGGGAGCTGCGAGCGCCCGTTCGATTTCGGTGACGAGTCGTCGGTCAGAGGGGCTCACGAGGCTCGAGAAGCTTCGAATGAGCGTTCCGTCTCTTCCGATAATGTACTTGTGGAAATTCCATCCGGGTGACTCTGCCTGCTGCGCGAGCTGTTTGAATAAGGGGTTCGCGTTGCTGCCTTTGACAGAGGTCTTCGCCAGCATCGGGAATTTCACGCCAAATGTGTTGGAGCAGAATTCAGCGATTTCTTTGTTGCTGCCGGGCTCCTGGTTGCCAAAATCGTTGGAGGGAAACCCCAGCACGACCAGCCCCCGATCTTTGTATTTTGAATACAGTTTCTCGAGTCCCTCGTATTGGCGGGTGAAGCCACAGTAGCTGGCGGTGTTGACAATCAGTACCACCTGACCCTGGTACTGGCAGAGCGCCTGGGGCGCATCATCTTGTAGGCGTGGGAAGGTGTGGCTCAGCAGGCTCGAGCAGCTGGCATTGGCCCAGGCCTGTGGGGCCACAACAAGCAGCATCAGCGCTGCAAGTATCCAGAAGCGGCGACGCCAGGCAGGAGACAGGCTCAGTAAAAACGATAGCTGGGTTTGGGCCGAAATTTTCGAGGTCATAGGGGAATTGTCTTGGTCATTACAGGTTCCAGCCTTATACTATGTGCAGGGGCAGAGGACGTCAATGTTTTGTCCATGACAAAAGAGGGCTAAATGGAACACCCGGGTGCGGCAGCTGTCACGCTGAGCATATCGGCAGTGGAGCGGGATACAGGCCTGTCAAAGGATACCTTGCGTGTCTGGGAGAGGCGATATGGCTTTCCCAGCCCAATGCGCGATGCGTTTGGCGAGCGGATTTACCCGCTAGAGCAGGTCGACCGGCTGCGGGCGATCCGTAGGCTCATGGATATTGGCCACCGGCCCGGAAAGATTATTGGCCTAGACATTGCCGAGCTTCAGGCCTTGGCCGATACCTCGACCGGGACCGGCAGCTCGATTCGCTCGGATATGGAGCAGGACTCCAACCCGGACCTGCTTCATTTGGTCGATATCACCAAATCCCACGATATCGAAGAGCTCCGCCGTCAGCTTGGCCAGCGGCTCTTAAGACTTGGTCTTGCCCGCTTCGTGACTGAAGTGGTAGCCCCGCTGACCCAGCGGGTCGGGGACGCGTGGTCGCGTGGCCAGCTGGAAATCTATGAGGAACATCTCTACACCGAATCCATTCAGGTGGTGCTTCGCAATGCGATCAGCACGATTCCCCAGCCCGGCGATCGTCCGCGGGTGCTTCTGACTACCTTCCCGTCTGAATCGCACGGCGTCGGCCTCCTGATGGTCGAGGCCCTCCTCGCTCTGGAGGGCTGCCGGTGCATCTCCCTGGGCACACAGACCCCGGTCTGGGATATCGTGCTTGCCGCCACCGCCCAGGAGATCGACATTGTTGCCCTCTCCTTCTCCCCGGTGATGAACCCTAATCAGGTGCTCGACGGCCTGACGGAGCTACGGGCGAAATTGCCCCGCAGGGTGGAGATCTGGGCGGGTGGACGCTGCCCTGTGCTGCAACGACGGCCGCCGCCGGATATCCGTGTGGTGTCTGAGCTTGGCGACCTGACCAAAAGCCTGGCCGAGTGGCGCCACCGCGCCGCCTAGAGGCTTTATCTAGTCAGACTGCTCCGATTTTTTTGAGGTACTGCTGCGGCGGGGTGGCTTGGGCTTTGGCTCCATCATGCTCTGAGCGCCGGCCTGAGCAGCGGCCATCATCTGGCCAAATTGCTGGTTAATGGCATCCCACCAGACATTGGCCTGCTCGCTGGTTGGGGCAGCCTGGTCTCCCGCAAATGAAATGGGCACGCCAAAAGGATTGGACTGAGCATTGCTCTGGGCCGACGTGGATTTTTTTGCACCGCTTTGGGCTGACGTCCCCATCGCACTGGTGAACGATTGGATGGCTGCGAGTGTCCCACGCTGGACTTCCAGGCCCTGAATGGTTGTTTTCAACATGGACAGATTCAGGCCAAGCCACTGCTCCACTGCTTTGAGCTCCGCGATACGTTTGTCCATCTCGCTGAGGTCGGTGAAGTCCAGGCTGCCAAGGCCAGGAATTGCATTGCCGAGGGGGAGTTTTCCCCAGGGGCTGCTCAGCATGTCGAAGGGATTAAACGGTTTTTGAGATTCCATGGGGAGCTTTCGCTTTGGGATGTGGACTTAGATTTAGCATAGCTTAAGGATTACAGAGAGGGTTTGGGCGCACGTCAGATGGCTGTCACTGCTTTGCCCGCGTGGAAACGGATTGCTTTGGGCGTACTTTTGGCCCATCTCGTTGTGCTGTTCGGACTAGATCTGATCAGCCGTCTGTTTTTTGCTGACCCGGACGCAGACGCGTTTCAGACCGGGCCGTTTCGCATCCAGATGCTGCCGGCGCAGCTGCCAAAACCATCTACGGTGGCGCCTCCCGAGCCATTTCCCGGTATTTCTTCGGTCGCCCAGCAGGCCATGGATGCTGCTCCAGCGCCCGTAAGGCCAGAGGCTGCCTCAGCGGGCGCAGACGAGTCGCCCCCCGCCTCAGCGCTGGCCCAACGGACCCCTCAGCCTGATGAGCTACCCGGGGTTGGTGGCGTGTCACTCAGCGTGTTCTGGGGAGATCACTCTGGAAATAGTCCGATCGCCAAGGGGGCGATTGAACTCAGCTTTCCGTCCGAGGGCCGGTATCAGATCCGGCTCATGACCAAGGCCCTGGGCTGGGCCGCAGTGTTTGCACCCAACCCACTTTATGCCGAAACGGTGGGAAGACTCGGGCCCGGTGGCTTTCAGCCCGAGCGCTATACCCACCGCTCCCCTCGGGGCCGTGAGGAGGTCTCGGTGTTTGACTACGATAAAAAGAAGATCTTTTATTCGTCGTTAAAAGATCCTCTTCCTCTCCCAAATGGTATTCAAGATCGCTTAAGTTTCATGATTCAGCTCGCCTGGATGATGAAGATTGAGCCCGACCGATTTACGGTTGGCGAGTCCGTTCTGATTCCGATGGCGGGCAGAAACAAGGTGGAAAACGTCAACTTCACGGTGATGTCGGATGCCGACATTGTTCTGCCGGGGGGTGTCTTGGTGCCCGCGGTGCATCTGTCGACCTATGGGTCCGGCGAGCGCTTAAAGGGCCAGATCGATGTCTGGCTGGATCGAACGGATCGGCTGATGCCGGTTCGGATTCGTTTTGAGGAGTCCCGAGGCCAGGTCCTGGACCTGCTCGCCGTGCGCGAGCCCTAACTTGACGCTCTATTCAGCAAATTCGATAATTGCGGGTTCCTCGCGGAGGGGTGCCCGAGTGGCTAAAGGGGGCAGACTGTAAATCTGTTGGCTTACGCCTACGTTGGTTCGAATCCAACCTCCTCCACCCGTGCCCATGTGTCGAGGGTGCTGTGTCCGGCCCAGGATATGGTTTGTAGATGGCGCGGGCGCGATGTGAAGAGTCAGCGCAGGGCGGGTGTAGCTCAATGGTAGAGCAGAAGCCTTCCAAGCTTACGACGAGGGTTCGATTCCCTTCACCCGCTCCAGGTTAACTGGGGCAAGCGATGGAAGTGCGCAGGTGCTTCTCCGTTCGAGATGTTGGTTGAGCAGTAAAAAAGTTAGCGCCCATGTGGCTCAGTGGTAGAGCACTCCCTTGGTAAGGGAGAGGTCACGCGTTCGATCCGCGTCATGGGCACCAGAATTGTTGTTGTCTGAATCATTGTTGAGGAGTCGGCCATGGCCAAGGGTAAGTTTGAGCGCACCAAACCGCACGTAAACGTAGGGACGATTGGTCACGTGGACCATGGTAAGACGACGTTAACGGCGGCGATCACGACGGTGTTGTCGACGAAGTTTGGTGGT
>VERI01000026.1 GCA_018882785.1 Burkholderiaceae bacterium
CCATTGGGCAGACGCAGTGGGGGCCGCTGTGAAATGGGAGAAAACGAAATTCGCTCAAGAGGCTTCATCGGTCTGTCCTTTGGTTGCGATCAACCGATCCGAATGGTCAGACGGGGCAGTCCCGCGACCTCGGCCACCAGCGTGTCGCCCGGCGAAACCGCCGAGACGCCTGCAGGCGTGCCCGTGTAAATCAGATCACCGGGCATTAATCGGTATTGGTGAGAAAGATTGCTGATGATCTCGGGCACCTTCCAGATCAGACGATCAACATCAGAGTCCTGACGGATCTCGCCATTGACTGAAAGGCTGATTCTTCCGCTTGCGATATGGCCACACTGGGCAACCGGCACGATTTCCGAGCAGGGCGCCGAATGATCAAAGGCCTTGCCGACCTCCCAGGGAATGCCGCGCTTAATGCATTCTTTTTGACGTTCACGCCGTGTCATATCCAGGCCCACGCCATAGCCAAAAATATGGCGCGGGGCCTGCTCTTGGGCAATCGCTGCACCGCCTTCGCCAATGGCGACCACGAGTTCGGCCTCGTATTGGAGATCCTCCGTCACCGGTGGATAGGGCACGGTGCCGCCGTTTTCCACAATCGCATCGCGCGGCTTTTGAAAAAAGAAAGGCGGATCACGTTCATCCGACTCTTTCATCTCGCGAATATGCTCGACATAGTTGCGGCCCACGCAGTAAATACGGCGCACTGGAAAACGGCCACCCCCCACGACAGCCACCGAGATGATCTCGGGTGGCGCAATCAGCATCTGCATCAGGCGGCCTTTCGGGCTTTGAGATACCAGTCCATGATCTGCTCGCCATTCCAGTGCATCACACCCGGAAACTTGGCGATGTGGTCATAGATTGCTTCCAGATACTTAATCCGGAACGGCTGGCCAGAGATATACGGGTGAATCGCAATGGCCATCACACGCGGACGCTCAGCGCCCTCTTGGTAGAGCCGATCAAAATAATCCGTGCATTTCTGTGTCCAGTAAGAGCCCTCGTGGTGCTGAACCGCCATGACAGGAATATCGTTGTTCTCAACGGTGTAGGGAATCGTGATCAGCGGACCGTTGGTGGTTTTAATTTCGGTGGGCTCATCGTCATAGACCCAGTCGCCAATGTATTTCACGCCTGCCTGGGCAAGATAGTCGGGCGTGTCATAGGTCTGGGTCAGGCCAGGCCCGAGCCAGCCAACGGGCCGCTTGCCAGTGAACTTTTCAATCACATCCATGGTGCGCTTGATCATCGCCGGCTGATCCTCTTCAAGATGGATCGGCCCTTGCTGATAGCTGTGGCCCATAAACTCCCAGCCTGAATCAAGGCATGCCTTGGCCACACGCGGATAGTCTTCGCAGACGCGCGCATTAATCGACAGCGTGGGCCGAATGCCCAGACGCTCGTAGAGTGCATGAAAACGCCAGAATCCAACCCGCATGCCGTACTCGTGCCAGCTCCAGTTGGGCACATCGGGCAGAAGGCTTGCACCGGTAGGCGCAGGAATCACCTGGCGGGCCATCGGCTTGGCGATATCCCAGACTTCCAGGTTAACGATGGTCCAGACAATGATGCGGCCGTCGTTCGGAAGCTTCAGCACCGGCCGATCGACAATTGCACTATAGGGCACACGTTCGCGGGGAATCATTGCCATGATGAAAGTCCTTTTTTTAGCGGGTCAATGCGGCGAGATCACTCACAAGCTTGCCAAAGGCAGGCCGAATGAGCCACTCGAGGGGATGGTAGATAAATGTTGCGCCCTTGCCGATCCACTCAGCGAGATGCTCTGAGCGCACAGGAAGACCGAATGCACAGCCCTTGGCCCGCAGACGGGCGGCGACATCATCAAGGGTGGCCTTTAGTTCAGGCCGATTCAAATCACCTGCAAATCCCATACTGTGCGAAAGATCGTTGGGGCCAATTAAAAATAAATCAATGCCAGCAACCGAGGAGATTGCGTCCATCTGACGCACGCCCTCGGTGGACTCAATCTGGGCAATCACAATTTTGTCGTCTGCCTGCTTGCCGCAGACATAGCGGACTGTCTCAACCAGCATCATCGCCTGCGCTGCAGACTCAACCTTGGGCAAAACAATACCATCGATTTTGCGGTCCAGATAACGGATCAGGTCTTCCTGCTGCGCAGAATGGCTGCGCACAATCGCTGCGGTGCCATGCATCTGTGCGGCACGCGCCATCGGCCCGACCGACTCAAGCCCAATCCCGGTGCGCTCACAATCGATAAATAAAATATCTAAATTCAACACACCCAGCAGCTCAGCCATATCGAGCGCAACGCCGCCAGGGTTCATCGCAATCACTGGCTCGCGGGCGACGATCTTATCTTTGGCCTTGGTGCGCATGGAGCTGTCTCGATTCGGTTAACGGTTATGCCTGGTTATGCCTGGTGAAGTCTGATTACGCCGGATCATGCCTGCACGAGCTCGGGCAGGGCCATGACATCGGCTGACGTCATCACAAATCCCAATGCCGTGCGAATACACAGCAGTGCCGCATCGTGCAGACCCGGATCATCCATGGTGTCCACGCAGTCGCTGGGCACAATCACCGCATAGTCACGCGAGCAGGCTGCCGCCACCGTGGACAACACACAGCTATTGGTATTCACACCGGTGATGATCAGGGTGTTGATGCCATGTCCACGCAGCGTGAAATCCAGATCGGTGCCGATAAAACAGTCATAGCGCTTCTTAGTGTTCACAATCCAGTCGCCCTCGGCATAGACCTGGGGCATGATGGTGCAGCCCGGAGATCCCTGCAGGTTATGACGCTCGACATTTTTACGTGTGGCATTGGGGTCATCTGCCCGCGTGCGCCAGAACGGGTTGGATCGGATTTCAGCGACATCGCGATAGGTGGTCACCAGATGCACGACAGGCACATGGTGGCTGCGGCACCATGAAAATAGCCCTGCCGCATGGCCCAGCACACGGTCGGCCTGGGCCTGGCTTTTCACCGGCATGGTGGCCACCGACAGATCCATATGGCCACGATGAAAGTCAATCGCGATGGCCGCGGCGCGGACTTGATCAACACCAAAACGCTTCATGGATGCAAAGCCTATAGCAGAGGATTAACCGAGGTCTTTAAGAGCTCGCGCTGATTGATGCCAAAACGATCGGCAAGCCAGTCGGCAAGAATCTCTTGGCCAATGGTGGGGTTGTCATGCTGACAATGTTCGGCGCCTGTCTCTTCTTCTGACAACAGCCGCAGGGTGACATCGACGCCTTTGGACTTTGCATAGTCATAGACCTTCTGGGCCTGGGATACGGTCAGCACATCATGGCCACCATGCATGACCAGGAACGGGCATTTCATGTGATCCAGATGGCCATCAAGCGTGAAGTCTTTGGCCTTTTCCATGGCGGCCTTCATGCTGGGCTTTCCAAACACCCAGCGAATGTGCTCGGCAAGGCCATGGTTGTCATCGGCATTGCCCCAGAGATCCGTGATTGCCCAGATTGCGCCATGGGCGATGCAGGCGGCAAGCCGATGCTCATAACAGCCTGCCCGCGCAGCGTAGTAGCCCCCCAGGCTTGAACCACAGACCGCAATGCGCGAGGCATCCACATCATCGCGGGCAGCCAGCCAGTCGATACATTTTCCGATCGGCACTTCTGTATCCACACGATTGACCACGCCATGCCGACGCAGCGTTCCGCCCTGGCCCGGACCATCGATCATCAATACCGAAATGCCCCGCTGCAATGCCCCGTGGGCCTGCATAAACCACATCTCATCTTTAATGGAATCCAGTCCGCCCATGCAGATCAGCACGGGGAGTTTTTTCTGTGGATACGGTGCACGCACGTAATAGGCGCAGAGCGACACACCGTTTTCATAAGGAATCTCGACTGCCTGGCCTGCCGGATGCAGATAGGAGATGAATTTCTTACTGCAGGCCTCCATCTGCTCAAAGGTCGGCAGTCGACGGGGGTCATTGGGAGCAAGAAAAAACTCGGCCTGACGGTAATAGTCGGCAGCCCGAAGAAAACAATTCATCGCGGTACGAATATGGCCGGCCTTTTCTTCGGCCAGACCCCGCTGCCAGTTGCGATCTCCGATCCGCTTCCACTCGGTGTGCCAGCTCTCCTTGTCACCGGGGATCATGCGGCTAGCGGCCTGAAAGACCTCGCTTACTGCGCCGCCGCCCTCTTGGGTCTCGCCCAGGCCGCGACGAAACTGGTACGCCAGCCACGGATGCTCAGGCCAGTGATGCCAGCCATAGGGTTCGTAATGCGGAAGGCGATTCTCGGTAATCGTGTCGATGAGGTTGTCTTGGCTCATGGGGAGGGTTCTCTGTGCGCATCTTGGTGAGCGACCCTCAAATTGACGCTTCCGTCAATTCGAGTCAAGACCGGATTTTCACTAGGCTAGCGCTTAATAGCCAATCGCAGCCCCATTGGATCTCGGGTCGTAGCCGCCTTCAAGCACGCCATTGGCGTGCCGAATGATCATGCCTGCGTGGCCCACCGATTCATCCCAGTCAGCGAGCATCTCGATCTCGTGGCCACGGCCTTTCAATTCAGCAACCACTGCCGCAGTAAAGCGAGATTCAAGCTTGAGGGTGTCAGACGGCACTCCCCATGTACGGCCTAAGAGCCAGCGCGGCCGCTCGATAGCACGCTGAGGATGGTCTGCAAAATTCACCGCCCGCGTGAAGATCGTGGCCTGGGTCTGGGGCTGGCCATCACCGCCCATGGTGCCGTAGACCATGCTGCGGCCGTCACTGATCTGCGCAAGCCCTGCGTTGAGCGTGTGAAAGGGTTTCTTACCCGGCTCTAGGCAATTGATATGCGCGGGATCTAGAGAGAAACTGCAGCCGCGATTTTGCCAGTTCACACCCGACTCTGGCAGTACCACGCCAGAGCCAAACTCGTGATAGATGCTCTGAATAAACGACACGGCAAGTCCGTTTGAATCCACCACGCCCATCCAGATCGTGTCACCCGGTGTGAGCTTCTGGCCCCACGGGGCGGCCTTGCGCATATCAATACGCGCTGCGAGTTCATCTAAGTGGCGAGACTCCAGTAGCGCCGAGGGCTTGACCTTCATGAAGTCACGATCGGTAATGCTGCGATCACGAATCGCAAAGGCAAGCTTGGTGGCTTCGACCTGTGCATGCAGAAAATCCGGCCCTTCGGGATCCAGGCCCATCGACTTCAGCCGATTCATGATCCCAAGAATCATGAGCGAGATAATCCCCTGCGAGGGCGGCACCATATTAAATAAATCAGCGCCAAGGGTTTGGCCCCGGCAGACCGGGCGAACCGTAATGTGCAGCGGATCCACCAGGCTTGCATCAAAGCGCTTTAAATCTGCGTGCATAAGCGGGCTGCCCACTGCAGCGAGTTCTTTCGACAGCAGTTTCGATAGCCCGCCGCGATAAAAGGTATTGCTGCCCTCTTTACCGATTCGCTTGATCGTCTTTGCGAGCCTTGGCTGCTTAAATAGACTACCAATTTCTGGCGCGGCACCCTTCACTAGAAATGTCTCTGCAAATCCAGGGCGTTCTTTTAGCTCGGCAAGTTTCTGTGCAGTGCTGTGATGCTGAGATGCTGTCACGGGAATGCCATGTTCTGCGAAATGAACTGCATCCGACAAAAGCCGCGACATGGACATGCGTCCGCCCAAGTTGCGCCGTGAGAGTTCAAATGCCCTGCCCCAGCCCGCCACAGTTCCGGCGACCGTGAGTGCAGCCACGCCACCACGAAAAGGAATTTTGTCGGTGATGCCCTGATCGGCATACCAGCTGCGTGTGGCGCGGGCAGCGCTCGGCCCGCTGGCATCAATCCCACCCGGAATGCCCTTGGGGCCACGAATCACCCAGAACCCATCGCCACCGATTGAGTTCATATGCGGATAGACCACCGCAATAGTGGCAGCGGCTGCAATCATCGCCTCCAGGGCATTGCCCCCTTCGCGCAGCACATCGATTGCCGACTCGGCTGCAAGGTTATGCGGCGCTACCGCCATGCCCCGGATGCCCAGACTTGAATTGGCCATTTTTATCCCCATCTTTTTGGTCAGATGGGCTCTACAGTACAACATGGCTGCAGCGCCCAGAAAATCCCTCAAGGGCTTATTGCGTACACTTAGCGTGAACTCAAAAAACACGCGGCAAAAGACTACCCAAGACAGCTTATGGTCACGACAAACGCCTACACCATCGATTCCCGTTATCGCACCAATCCAGGCGATGGCTACGATGGCGTCGTGCGGGTGGGCTTTAATAACCAGTACGGCACCGGCGCCCTGCTCTTCGATGGCCGGGCAGTACTGACAGTCGCCCATCTGTTTGAAGGCCAGACCGGCAAAGCAACGATTCATTTTGAGACCCGCAGCGGAAGCCAGAGCATCTCATCGGCAAAGATCACGCGGCATCCAGGTTACGACACCCAGAGCAATAACGATATCGCCTTGGTCTGGCTTGAGACTCCAGCGCCTGTCACTGCAAACCGCTATTCGCTTTATCGCGACAGTAATGAAATTGGTAAGTCATTCACTATGGTGGGCTTTGGAAAAACCGGCACAGGAAACACCGGCGTGACCAGCCCCGATAGCGCGATGCCGATTCGGCTGAAGGCTGAGAATCAATTTGATGCAGATGCCACCGCACTGAAAGATGCGCTTGGTGCCAGCATGGGCTGGACCCCTCTGGCGGGCCGTCAGTTGGTTGCCGACTTTGATAACGGCATTGTTGCCAACGATGCGCTCGGAAGACTGATTGGGGCCTATGACTTTGGCCTTGGCGCCAACGAAGGCCTGGTTGCCCAAGGCGATAGCGGTGGGCCCGCATTTATCAGTGGCCAGATTGCCGGTGTTGCGAGCTACACCACGAGCCTAAGTAAGGGCACCGTTCGGCCCGACATTGATACCGTGCTCATGAACAGCAGCTTTGGCGAAATCGGAGCATGGCAGCGGGTGAGTTTTTATCAGCAATGGATTGATCAGACACTGCGGGCCAACTATTCCAATGCACCCCAGCGCCCTGATCAGGTCCAGCAGCAGGTCACCGAAGGCAATAGCGGCACCAGCATTGCGTATTTCATGGTGCAGTTCACCGGCAGCCGCGATAACCCCAGTCAGATTCTGAGTGTGGACTACACCACACGGGATGGCACCGCGAAAGCAGGCGAAGACTACATCGCAGCAGGTGGCAGGCTTAATCTTTATGCCTCAGAGACACAGGCGGTAATTCCGGTGGAGATCATTGGCGACAATGTCGCTGAGCCCAACGAAACGTTTTATCTCGATATCCTCAATCCTGTCGGTGGCGGCTTTGGCCCCGGTGTGATTAAGCTCACTGCGATCCGAACGATTGTGGATAACGATGGCTGGACAGGCTAAGACCCGCAACCTTGTCCTGGTGCTGGGCGATCAGCTGGATCTCCACGCATCGGGGCTGGATGGCTTTGATCCCCAGCAAGACCGGATCTGGATGGCCGAGGTCCGCGAAGAATCCACCCACATCCCATCATCAAAGCAGCGCATCACCCTTTTTCTTTCGGCGATGCGGCACTTCGCCTTAGAGCTAGAGAAAAAATCACTGCCGCTTTCCTACACGCGGCTTGATGATCCAGACAACACCGGCAGCCTAGCCAAAGAACTCGCGCGCGCCATTAGTCAAACCAATCCCCAACGTCTGGTCATGACCGCACCGGGTGACTGGCGAGTGCTGGAAGCAATTAAGGCCACTGCAGCATCGCATTCGCTTGCGCTTGATATCCGCGAAGACCGCCACTTTTTTTCTACGATTCGTGACTTTGCAGCCCATGCCAAGGGACGCAAACAGCTGCGACTTGAATACTGGTATCGCGAGCTTCGGCAACAACACGGCATCCTGATGCAGGGCGATAAACCGATTGGCGGCCAATGGAACTTTGATGAAGATAATCGGGCTGCCTTTGGCAAAGAGGGGCCAGGCGAGGTGCCCGCACCCACACGCTTTGCGCCCGATGCCATCACCCAGGATGTCATCAGGTTAGTCAATCAAGAGTTTGCCAGACACCCGGGTGTTGTATCGGCATCCAAAGAAGGGTTTGGCTGGCCAGTGACCCGTGCGCAGGCTCTCAAAGTGCTGAAAGACTTTATCGATCATCGACTGCCCAACTTTGGCCGCTACCAGGATGCCATGTGGGTGTCCGAGCCATGGCTTTATCACGCCCATCTCGCAAGCGCCTTAAATCTCAAACTGCTCACCGCCCGCGAAGTGGTCCAGGCCGCCGAGTCCGCCTATCAGGCCGGCCAGGCGCCGATTGCATCAGTCGAGGGCTTTATTCGGCAGATCCTGGGCTGGCGTGAGTATGTGCGTGGCATTTACTGGCTGAATATGCCGAGCTATCTGGAGCGCAATGCCTTAGATGCCAAAAACCCCTTGCCTGAATTTTTCTGGACCGCAGACACCGAGATGGCCTGCATGCGTGAAGTCATCGGCCAGACCCTTCAGACCGGCTATGCCCACCATATTCAGCGGCTGATGGTCACCGGACTTTATGCACTGCTTGCGGGCATTAACCCCAAAGCGGTGCATGCGTGGTATCTGAGTGTCTATGTCGATGCGGTCGAGTGGGTGGAGCTTCCCAACACCTTGGGCATGAGCCAGCATGCAGATGGTGGGCTGATGGCCAGCAAGCCCTATGCGGCGAGCGGCAAATACATCGACCGCATGAGTAACTACTGTGCACAGTGCCGGTTTAACCCCGCAAAATCGACCGGTGCAGATGCCTGTCCCTTCACCACCTTGTACTGGGATTTTCTGATCCGGCATGAGTCGATGCTGGCAAAAAATCCCCGCATGGTCATGCAGGTCCGCAACCTGAGCCGACTTAGCCCAGAAAATCGCGCAGAGATCCGCAAAACCGCTTCCGAGTTGGGCATTTCCGGGCGCTCTTGATACGATTGTCGGCCCGATCAGGAGGCCGACATGCCCACATTTAAAGCCATCATCTGCAATAAGACCGAGTCTGCCTACACCGCAGAAATCCAGACCGTGGATGACCAGTCACTGGTGACCACCGGAGATAAAGATGTGCTTGTGAAGGTGGCCTACTCGACCATTAACTTTAAAGATGGTCTTGCCATCACCGGACGCTCACCGATTATTCGAAAGTTTCCCATGGCACCGGGCATCGACTTTGTCGGAACGGTTGAAGAAAGCCAGGATCCACTGTTTAAAAAAGGAGATCCTGTTGTGCTCACCGGCTGGGGCGTGGGTGAGACCCATCCCGGGGGGCTTGCGCAATATGCAAAGGTCAAAGGCGATTGGCTGGTGGCAAAGCCCGCAGGGCTCACCATGAAACAAACCATGGCCGTTGGCACGGCAGGCTACACGGCCATGCTCTGTGTATTGGCAATTGAAAAGCATGGCACTAAGCCGAGCGATGGTGAAGTGCTCGTCACCGGTGCCGCAGGCGGCGTGGGATCAATTGCCGTTGCCGTGCTGGCGAAGCTTGGCTATACGGTGGTTGCATCCACAGGCCGTGTTAATGAATCGGATTACCTGAAATCGATTGGCGCCAAAGAGATCATGGATCGCAAAGAGCTTGCGGCCCCCGGCAAGCCACTGGGCAAAGAGCGCTGGGCTGCTGTGGTGGATACCGTGGGCAGCCACACCCTTGCCAATGCCTGCGCAACAACCCGCTGGGATGGTGCCGTTGCCGCATGCGGTCTGGCACAAGGCATGGATTTTCCTGCAACCGTGGCGCCCTTTATTCTGCGCGGCGTAACGCTTTATGGCATTAACAGTGTGTCCACACCGCGGCCAAAGCGCGAAGCCGTCTGGCAGCGGCTCGCCACTGATCTGAGCCTAGAAAAACTCGATGCCATGACCCAAGAGATCAGCCTATCGCGCGCCATCAGCATTGCGCCTGAGATTCTCGCGGGCCAGGTCCGTGGCCGGCTTGTGGTCGATGTGAATGCAATCTAAAGCACTATCACAGCGAGCACTCTTAGAACCACCACCCTCGAAGCTAGCACCCTTAGAGCCAGCACTCTTTTTTGCATGAACGACATTCTTAATATCTCTGCCTATAAGTTCGTACCCTTGCATGATCTCGCGGTACTACAGGAGCAGCTGCGCAGCCAGACCCAGTCGCGGCAGATCAAAGGCACGATTCTGATTGCTGAAGAGGGCATCAATCTATTTTTGGCTGCGTCGAAAGACGCCATTCACAGTTTTATTGACTGGCTAAGACAAGACGCCCGCTTTGCCGATCTCGCGCCCAAGGAGAGCTGGTCGGACCATCAGCCTTTTAAAAAGATGCTGGTGAAGATCAAGTCCGAGATTATTCGAATGAACCACCCCACGATCCGGCCCCATACGGGCCGTGCGCCCGCAGTCACGCCGGAGGTGCTCAACCGCTGGCTGGACCAGGGCCACGATGACAACGGCCGCCCCGTGGTGGTCTTAGACACCCGTAATGCCTTTGAGGTGGACTATGGCAGCTTTGATCACGCCATCGACTATCGAATCAGCAAGTTCACTGAATTCCCGCAGGCAATTGCCGCCCACAAAGAGACACTAAAAGACAAAACCATTGTGAGTTTTTGCACCGGCGGCATCCGCTGCGAAAAGGCAGCGATTTACATGCGCGAGATCGGACTGGAGCACACCTATCAGTTAGATGGCGGCATCCTGAAATACTTCGAAGAGACCGATGCACGGCACTTTCATGGTGACTGCTTTGTCTTTGATGAGCGCGAAGCGCTCGATCCCCGGCTCTCCAGCCATCCCCGAACCTAACTGGACACCTATGGGCCAGCCCTCTGAGCAGATCCTTCGGGATGACATTCGATTTCTTGGCGCGATTCTTGGCGACACTATCCGCGAGCAGGAAGGTACGGATACCTTTGATCTGATTGAAAACATCCGCCGTCTGAGTGTTCAATATCACCGCAATGCGGATGCGCAGGCCGGAAAATCACTGGCGAAGATTCTGAAGGGCCTCACCCCCGATAAGGCTGTAAGCGTCATTCGAGGCTTTACCTATTTTTCACATCTTGCCAATATTGCCGAAGACCAGTTCGCACTGCGGGCACTCGCTGCTGAAGATCCCAGCACTACCGACGGAAGCCTTGCGAATACCTTTCGCAAACTTAAGCTCGCCAAGACACCACCCAAGAAACTTCAGGAGACACTGCGCTCGGCATTGATTTCACCGGTGCTGACTGCCCACCCGACCGAGGTCCAGCGCAGAAGTATTCTGGATGCCAAGCGGGCCATCAGTGAGCTGCTTGCCCGTTACCGCCAGGATCACTCCCCAGCACAACAAGATGAGATCGAATCTTTATTGCGGGCGCGCGTGGCGCAGCTCTGGCAGACCCGACTGATTCGTTTATCTAAGCTCTCGGTCGAAGACGAAATCGAAAACGCGGTTTCTTACTATCAGAGCACCTTTTTGCAGGAAATCCCAAGGCTCTATCAACGCATTGAGCACGAGGCCAAAGACGACTGGATCGCGCCGATTTTCCGCATGGGCAATTGGATTGGCGGTGATCGGGATGGCAATCCCAATGTCGTGCAAGAGACACTGCGGCAGACCGTGAGCCGGCACAGCGAGGTGGTACTGCGCCACTATCTAACCCAGGTCCATGAGCTAGGCAGTGAGCTTTCGATCTGTGAGTCCTTAGCGGGATGCTCCGCGGAACTGCGGGCTCTGTCTGAGCGCTCAGGTGACCAGAACTCACATCGCCAGGATGAACCCTATCGTCGTGCGCTCATTGGAATATACGCCCGGCTTGCTGCAACACTTGAGACACTCACCGGCACCCAGGCACTCCGTCATGCCGTTGAGCCAGCGGACGCCTATTCACGCAGCGAAGAGTTTCAGCAAGACTTGGCGATTATTTATGACTCGCTCATCGCCCATCACGGCCAGGCACTGACCCGCGCTCGGCTTCTGCCCTTAATTCGGGCCACCCAGGTGTTTGGCTTTCATATGGCCACCACCGATCTGCGGCAGAACTCCAGTGTCCATGAGCATGTCGTTGCAGAGCTGTTGCGCGGCGCCAATATTGAAAGCGGCTACGAGCATCTGGAAGAAAACAGCAAGATTGAGCTGCTGCTGATTTTATTGGACGATGCGCGCAGTCTGCGCTCCCGGCATGTGAGCTATACCGAAATTGCCGAACAGGAGCTGGCGATCTTTGAGGCTGCCTTCGAGATGAACCAGCGCTTTGGCAGCGAGACCATTCGGCACGCCATCATTAGCCATACCGAAAGCGTGAGCGACCTGCTGGAGGTACTGCTGATTCAAAAGGAATGCGGGCTGATGGCCGGCACCTTAAATCGCGATGGCTTTGTCAGCCTGATCGTGGTGCCGCTGTTTGAAACTATTGAAGACCTGCGCTATGCCGCACCGATCATGGAGGCGTTTTTCAATCTTCCTGGCATTGCCGATCTCGTGCGGCGCTCGGGTGGCGAGCAGGAAATCATGCTGGGCTACTCGGACAGCAATAAAGATGGCGGATTTTTTACAAGTAACTGGGAGCTCTATAAGGCTTCCACCGAACTGACCGAATTATTTAAAAGCCTTCCTGGCATCACCCTGCGGCTTTTCCATGGCCGCGGTGGCACCGTCGGACGTGGTGGTGGGCCGAGCTATCAGGCGATTCTTGCCCAGCCCGCCGGCAGTGTGAATGGCCAGCTGCGGCTTACCGAGCAGGGCGAGATTATCGCCAACAAATACGCCCATCCCACGATCGGTGCGAAAAATCTCGAGACGCTGGTCTCTGCCGTGCTCGAGGCCACCCTGCTTTCCGGCAAACACAGCACCGTGCCCCAGGAGTTTTTAAAGGCGGCCGAGGAGTGCTCAGCGCTCAGCATGCAGGCCTATCGGGAACTCGTTTACGAGACCGATGGCTTTGAGGATTATTTTTTTGAAGCCACACCGATTAGCGAAATCGCCCAGCTCAATATCGGCTCGCGGCCTGCATCGCGCAAGGCATCTCGCGCCATCGCGGATCTGCGCGCTATTCCCTGGGGGTTCTCGTGGGGCCAGAGCCGCGTCAATCTGCCCGGATGGTATGGCTTTGGCTCGGCGGTGGAGACATTCATTAAGGCATCTCCTAAGAAACACACTGCGCTTTTAAAGCAGATGTTTCAGGACTGGCCGTTTTTCTCGACCCTGCTATCGAATATGGACATGGTGATTGCAAAGGCCAATCTGGGTGTGGCCAGACGCTACGCGGAATTGGTTCAGAACCGCGCCCTGGCCAAATCGATCATGACCAGTATCGAAAAAGAGTGGTCCAAAACCGTCAAGGCCCTGGAGACCATTACGGGCAATAAGACCCGGCTCACCACAAACCCGGCCCTGGCATCGCTGATCACCCACCGAATTCCGTATCTCGATCCACTTAATCATTTACAGATCGAACTCATCCGCCGCTGGCGCGACGGTCAGCAGGATGAACGCACCCAGATCGGCATTCATCTCTCGATTAACGGCATTGCCGCAGCCCTGCGCAACACAGGCTAGTCAGCAAATCCTTTGGCGCAGGCCTCTGTCAGGCTCGAATAAAACCGATCCTTACCCACCCGTTCTATAAAACCAGAGCGCTCCATCAGAGATAAAGGCTGGCCGGTTACGCCAGCGATACGCAGCTCTGCACCGTGATCAGCGAGCCGACGCTGCAGGTCGGATAAGGCCTCAAGGCCTGTGGCGTCGAGCTGAATCATCGCCGAGAGATCCATCACCATGGCCTTGGTGGATCCATGGCCATGCGTGAGACCTTCAAGCTTGGTGATAGCCCCAAAAAATAAACTTCCCACCACCCGGACAACTTCAATATCGCCGCGCGTCACACCCAATGCACTGCGTTCCTGGGCGGTTAGCGGCTCCACGCGGGTGAGCGCCGACATGCGGGTGATATAGAACATACAGGCAAGAAAGAGTCCCACCTCAACGGCGACCGTGACATCGGTTACCACGGTCAGCACAAAGGTCGATAGCAGAATGATTCGATAGGCATAAGAAAAATTCTGCAGCCGGGAAAATTCCTTCCACTCGCCCATATTCCAGGCCACAAACATCAGAATCCCCGCCAAGGTGGCCAGCGGCACGTTCTCCGCAAGTGGGGCTGCGCCCAGCATGATCACCAATAGCGTCAGCGCATGGATGATGCCTGCAATTGGGCTGCGGCCGCCTGCGCGGATATTGGTCACCGTTCGGGCCACCGTTCCCGTTGCGCAGAATCCACCAAACAAGGGGGAGACAATATTCGCAATGCCCTGGCCCATCAGTTCCTGATTGGGGTCATGCTTTGATCGTGTCATCGAATCTGCAACACGGGCACAGAGTAAGGACTCCACCGCACCCAGAAATGCAATGGTCAGAATCGGCGCAAATAAATAGCGCACCGTATCCCAGTCAAACTCCGGCAGACTGAATGCAGGTAGCCCCTGCGGAATCTCTCCAAATGCCGTGCCAATGGTGGCCACGGGAAGCTCCAGCACGCTGACTGCAAGCGTACCTAACACCAAGGCCACCAACGTTCCGGGCAGTCGGGCGATCAGCCGTCCAAACAATGAACTGTGGGCGCTATAGCTCTTGGGCCACAGCACCACAGTTGCAAGTGCCACTAAAGAGAGTGCAATCGCGGCCGGATTGGCAGTGGGCAGTGCGCCCACAATCGTGGCCATCTTGGCAAAAAACTCTGCCGGCATGCTCTGGACCTGCAGGCCCAGAAAATCTTTAATCTGCGACAGCCCAATGAGCACCGCAATGCCATTGGTAAACCCAATCAGAATCGACACCGGAATCAATCGCACCAGGCCACCCCAGCGCAACAGACCGATCGCAATCATCAGCACGCCCGCACAGATCGTGGCAATCATTAGATTGGCAATACCGTAACGCTCGACAATGCTGTAAACCACCACGATGAATGCGCCGGCAGGGCCGCCGATTTGTACCGACGACCCCCCCAGGGCAGAGATCAGAAAGCCTGCCACGATGGCAGTGATCAGGCCGGCCTGGGGCGGCAGGCCAGAGGCAATCGCAAATGCCATCGCTAGTGGCAGCGCAACAATGCCCACCGTAATGCCTGCGGAGATATCGTGGCCGAGGTCCTGCTGGCGATAGCTCGATAAGTGATCGAGAAGCCTGGGGCGAAAGCGAAAACTGATGTTCATCAAACCGCGCACGATCAGAGAAGTGTAGCATTCGTGTTTATACGCATAAAAGCATATGGGAGGCGTAATGGACCGTCGCGGCTTTCTGAAGCGTTCATGGAAGACCAGCCTGGGCTTGGGCGCCACGTCGCTGGGGCTGATACCCGAGGTAAGGCTCTTTGCGCAGGCCGTCGATGACTTTCTGCGCGGCCCACCCGTCAAAGACATCGCGCCCAAACAGATCTCAAAGCGTGTCTGGCTGATCTATTCACCGGATAGTTTTCCCACCCCAGAAAACCGCGGCATGATGGCCAATATCACCTTCGTGGTGACCCAAAAGGGTGTGCTGATTCTGGACTCTGGCGCATCGGTGCAGATTGGCGAGATGGCCATTCGCATGATTAAGACCGTAACCGATAAGCCCGTGATCGGCGTCTTTAATTCCCACTATCACGGCGATCATTGGCTGGGCAATCACGCCTTTGCGGCAGCCTATCCCAATCTTCCCATCTATGCGCTGGCAGAGAACATCAAACAGATCAAGGGGGCCGAGGGCAACCTCTGGCGTGGGCTTATGGAGCGTTGGACCAACCAGGCCACTGCAGGCACCAAGATCGTTGCGCCCAACACCGAAGTGAAAAACGGTCAGGTGCTCGACTTTGGCGATACGCGGTTAAAGATGCATTTTTATGGCACAGCGCACACACCTTGCGATCTATCGGTGGAGGTCGTCGAAGATCAGGTCACCCATATCGGCGATATTGCAATGGAAAATCGCATTGCCAATATTGATGATGGCTCCTATCCCGGCACCTTCAAGTACTACGATGCCATTCAGAAAACCGCAGGCAACCAGACATGGCTGCCGGGCCACGGCAACCCCAGCAAGGGCCTGATCGCCGATTACCGCGAGCTGATGGCGGGCATCTGGGAGCCCTGCCTTCAGGCGGTGAAAGATGGCAAAGATCTATCTGCGGCCAAATCGCTCGTGCTCAAAGATCCACGTGTGGCATCACGTGCTCAGCGAACCGCCGGGTTTGATGCAAACATCGGGAAGTACACCAGCCTTGCGTTTCTCGAGGCAGAGAAAGAGGCCTTCTAAGTGACCGCTCGTTAAGGGCTCAGCTTGTAATTTAATGGCGGCATCGAGCAGCCCGCCATCTGCGCCAGTGGCGTGGGCATTGCCAAAGCAAGCCTTACGCCCGTCTGCTTTAGCCGCTCACGATCCTTAGGCGCGGCATAGACCCACCACCAGCCATTGCCGAGCTGATCCAACACCAAGGGACTTGCGGTCATCACCGCTGCGTCGGAGACCTCACCCGCCCAGACCAGGGTTGGCAAAGGATCCGTACGCGAGGCTTGAACCCCAATCCAAATCCCAATCACCACGATGGCACTACCGATCAGCAACAGTGCACCGCCGAGATGAGAGTTAAGCCGAACCATGCACCACCCCTACAGAATTCAAAACGACGGGCCGATACCGAACGCCTGAAACGCTTAAGCAGGCTGGGGCTTGGCGGCCCAGAGCTGCTCACGGATGGGCATATGCAAAAGCGCCGCAATCACCGCCAG
>VERI01000009.1 GCA_018882785.1 Burkholderiaceae bacterium
TTTACGTTTTTCATCTCTTCATCTCCTGAACTTGTTTAGGGTTGCACTGCTTGAAACTTTCCACGCTGACCGATCTCTTCAATCCTTGTGCAGCGCACAAACCGTATTGAACCTAAACAATTGCTGCGCTGCAACCCCCAAAATCAAATATTTCTGGTGCAATGCCACATAATTCCACATCGTGAAATAAGGGTCAGACGAGGTGTTGGATAACCCCCGTTGCCGCACCGAGCGCGACCCTTTTAGATTCGAGTTCGTAGCCACGTCAACGCAGTGATCTATCGGGGGAGGCTTTCGCGATGGCCAAAACAATTCGCCAGATTCTGGCACTCAATAACCGTCCCATCATCTCCGTGACCACTGATGCGACGGTGCGCTTCGCGCTTGAGATCATGGCTGGCCAGCATATCGGTGCCCTACCGGTCATCGACAATGATCAGCTGGTGGGCATCTTCTCGGAGCGAGACTATGCGCGCCAAGGTGAGCTCAAGGGCAGAACCTGCGAAAACACCATCGTGCGACAGATCATGACCTCGCCGGTCATCGCCATCAATCCGGAGACCACACTCGAGGAATGTATGCAGATCATGACCGATCGTCGGATCCGGCACCTGCCTGTGGTCGCAAATGATCGTGTCATCGGCATGATCTCAATCGGAGATGTAGTCCGAGAAATGATCGAGGAACAGAAGCAGTTAATCGCTCAGCTGGAAGCCTATATCCACGGCTGATCAGCCATCCCCTACGCGTTGCTTTGGCGCCAGTGGCGCACGATGGCAACCAATGCGTCTAATCCATCGGTCAATGCTGCCGGCCCGGGCTGCAAGATCAGAGGACTCTTGACCTCAAACAGCATCTTATTGGCCACGGCTGGAATCTGATCCCAGCCAGGCCGCTGAGCAACCCGATCTGATCGAAATTTCTTACCGCACCATGAACCAATAATCATGTCGGGCGCTCGGGCGATCACCTGCTGATCGTTAGCGATAATACGATCCTTGCCCAGGCTCTGGATCGATAGTTCCTGAAAGACATCATCGCCACCAGCAATCCCGATGAGCTCAGAGACCCATCGAATCGCAGAGATCATGGGGGTATCCCACTCTTCAAAATAAACCTTTGGCCTTGGACCGGACTCACCCTCAATCCGCGCCGCCTCGAGTCTCGCCATCAATTGGCCGAGCAACGCCTCCGCGCGGCCCGTGGCGCCCACAACCCGACCAACGAGCCCAATCATCTCTAGGATCTCCTGAACACTGCGGTGATTCAGGATATGCACTGCGACGCCGTTGCGTGCTAACTCGGCGGCGATATCGGCCTGCAGATCCGAAAATGCAAAAACAAGATCGGGTTTAAGCGCGAGAATCTGGCCGATTTTGGCCGAGGTAAATGCGCTTACCTTCGGTTTGTCGCGCCTTGCCTCTGGCGGTCGGACCGTAAACCCTGAAATGCCAACGATTCGGTCCTGCTCACCGAGCAGGTAAAGGGTCTCGGTGGTCTCCTCAGTCAGGCAAACAATACGCCGGGGGCCGCGGGGCAGAACGATCACGGAGTGTCAGTATGTGCGCGATACAGGAAGATGCCCAATCGCATCCGGAGCAGCCCTAGGACAGCGCGGATGGCAGCCAGAGCGCCAGGCCGGGGAAAACCGCGAGCAGTCCAAGTAAAGCAAATAGCGCAAGTACAAAAGGCGCTGCACCAATAATGACATCGTTCATTGAGCCCCGCTCACGAAGGTTATGAACGACAAATAAATTCAGACCGACGGGTGGTGTAATGAGGGCGGTCTCCACCAGCACGATAATGACGATTCCGAACCAGATCATATCGAAACCCATGGCGGCCATTACCGGCGCAATTACCGGAATCGTTGTGATCATTAGAGAGAGGGTCTCCATAAAGCAGCCAAGAATCACATAAAAAACAATTACAGCAAAAAACATCTCCCATTTGGAGAGACCAAGCCCCTGGACTGCATCGGTCAGCCGGGTCGTCAGCCCAATGGAAGACATGACAAAGTTAAGAAAGTAAGCGGCAACGATAATGAGCATAATCATCCCAGTCGACCGCATGGTTCCCATCAATGCCGTCCGCAGCATCGACCAGCTCAACGCGCCAGTCCACCAGGCCAGTCCGATGCCAGCCATCACGCCAAGTGCCGCGGCCTCGGTCGGCGTGGCCAGCCCCGCATAAATGGATCCCACAACCACGAGAAAAATGCCAAGCGGCGGTACCAAATGCACGAGACCGGAAATACACACCGCCAGGGATGCACGAAGGCGTTCACCACCATATGCCGGCTTCCACACGCATGCGATTGCAACCACCAGCATGAAACCCAAAGCAAGCAGCAATCCGGGAATAATCCCAGCAAGATAGAGCTTCGGAACGGATGTATTGGTCAACACAGCGTAAATAATCATATTGATTGAGGGCGGTATCAGGATTCCGAGCGTGCCCCCAGCGGCTAAGGTGCCGAGGAAAAGCCGCTCGTTATACCCAAATCGTCGGGCCTGCGGCAATGCGACCGTCCCAACGGTCGCTGCAGTCGCTACGCTCGACCCTGAGGTCGCAGCAAAAAGCGCACATGCTGCAATATTGGAGTGCATGAGCCCGCCGGGCAGCCAAGACAGCCAGTTCGCTAGCGCGCCATACATCCGCTCTGCAAGGCCCGATCTCAGTAATAACTCACCCAAGAGGATAAACATCGGCAGCGCTACCAGCAGGAACTCATTACTCGAGCTCCAGGCAATCTCGCCAGCCGCTTTTGAGACCGGCAGAAATGCAAAGAGCTCAGCCAGCACCATCCCGAGCACACCCATCGAAGCCGCTACTGGAATAGCTAACCCCATCAGAATCAGTAAAGTGATCAGGGCCGTCGAAATCACGACTTCGCCTTTAGAATTTCTGTCGCCGTTTGCAATTCCTCTGCAGCTTCCTCCTGAATGGAGCGGGCACCGATCAACCGGTTTACAAGATGGAAATCCCGGGAAAACATCGCAGAGACAGATCGCAGCATCAGCACGAGGCCACACAGCACAAACCAGGCATAGCCAATCCACCACAAGGTGAGCGGTACGGCAAGCGGTACTGCGAGAGACGAATTCGAGCGCGAACCAATCTCCCAGGCATAGGACATCACCGTAAATCCGTACCAGGCGACCACCGACGCAAACACCAGCAGCGCCGTTAAGGCGATCAGGTCGCAGACCACCGCCCAACGACGCGACATCATCTGATACAAGGCATCAATCCGCACATTCGAGCGGCTGAGCATCACGAACGCAAAGGACCAGGTGGAGCCGATCGCCAGGGCGTAGCCAGAGAGCTCATCAGCGCCGCCGAGGGTAACCGAGACAAACTTCCGCAGCAGGACGTCGATTGAAACCACGCCCGCTGCCGAAAGAATCAGCACACCGCCAGCCAGAGCCGCGAACTCGGCCCCACGCTGAGCAACGCGGAGGGCCGAGTCGATTGGGCTGGACATCAAATTAAACAGCGAAAGGCGTGTCTTTATTTCTTTGCAACCACACCCGTTGCCTTGCCAATCGTGGAATTGAAATCAGAGACGCACTGCGCCGAACACCGCGCCGCCCATTTGGGGAGCGTGATGTCATTGATCACCTTTTTCAATAATTCGCGGTCGGCCGCACTCGGCTGCACTAAACGCATCTTGCCCTTCTGGCCCAGTTTGCATTTATCGGTGCCTGCATTGCACTCATATCCCTGCTCGGTGAAATTATCGGCCGCATCCCAGACATCCTTCTCAAGCCGCTGAATCTCTTTGGTCAGGAACGCCCGCACCTCTGGCTTATAGCCAGCCCAGGTTTTTCCGTTCACGGCATACACAATCTGGTTCCATGACAGCGGGAGGACGAGCAGATGGGTGGTGACCTCATGCCACTTTGCGAGATTTCCAGACAGCGATCCGGTGATCGCGCAATCAACTGTCTTGTTCTGCAGCGCAGGCACTACCTCTCCAAAGGAAAGCGTGACAGGTGTTCCACCGAGGGCCTCAATGAGCTCCGACAATGACCGGCCTGCAACCCGAACCTTTTTCCCCTTTACATCGGCCAGCCCCTTGATTTCTCCATTGCAAAAGAGCACTTGCCCCGGGTAGGTTCCGAACCCAAGCAGCTCAACGTTGAATTTCTCACGATAAAGCTTGGTATACATTGGCTTAGTTGCATCCGTTACTCGGCGGGCCGTATTCACGTCAGGCAAAAGCCCAGCTAAATCGACCATTTCGTTTGCAGGATCATCCGCGGCAAGATAAGAGATCACCGTTGCGCCGATCTCCACTACCCCCTGACCCATCAAACGAAGTACCTCTGGCCCTTTCAGGCCCATCTCATTGAAACCCTTCACCTCGGTCGTAATTGACCCGCCAGAACGCTCCGGAATCTGCTTCGTCCAAAACGGAACCTCGTAGTCTTTGTACTGGGGCAAGTTAGAGATTGAGCCCACGACGCGCAGATGGGTCTTGGGCAGCGCTTGGGCTGCCGCCGGAACCGCACCCGCCGCGAAACAGGCCATTACCAGAGCACTTAAAAGTGTTTTCATTTTTGTCTCCATAGTTAAACGTGTTTGATTCTAGTTTTCCGAACACCCACTTCAAAATACTGCTAACCGTTCATTTAACAAATCAGTCACCAGCATATACCCAGGTGCGTGCGTAATCACCAGGGGAAGCCTTGCTGCCGCCAGGGCCGCCTGGGGGGTTACACCGCAGGCCCAGAATACGGGAATCTCACCCGGACGTACCTCAACCGGATCGCCGTAGTCAGGCCGACCTGCATCCCTAATTCCAATTGCAGCAGGATCGCCGACATGAACGGGCGCCCCATGGACATTCGGGAAACGCGACGTGATCTGTACCGCCCGAATGACATCTGCCGGCATAAATGGCCGCATCGTGACCACCAAAGGCCCGCTAAAAGGTCCAGCCGATACCGTCGGAATATTCGTCTTAAACATGGACACGTTGTCACCGCACTCCACGTGCCTGAGCGATAGTCCTGATGAAATAAGCGCCTGCTCAAACGAGAAACTGCAGCCCAGGACAAATGTAACCATGTCATCACGCCAGAGATCCTGGATTTGGGCAGGCTCACCCACCAGTTCACCGTCTCGCCAGACGCAATAGCGTGGAATATCTGTCCGAATATCCAGATCCATACCAAGTACGGGCAGCCGAGGACTGCCCTCGTCACTTACCGCCAGCAAGGGGCATGGCTTCGGGTTGCGCTGACAAAATAAAAGGAAGTCGTAGGCATGAGCCTTAGGGAGAATGACAACATTTCCCTGTACGAATGAGGGTGCAACGCCAACTGTGTGACCCGTAAAGGCACCTTTTCTGACCGCAATGCGCACTTCTGCGCCAGTTTGAAACGTGGGGGAGGAAACTGTCATGGCCTAGCATCACTCCTTCTGCATTGGATTCGCGTGATTTTGGCTAAGAAGTTTAATCCAAATCCCGGCGCTCGTTACCCAACAGAGTCCGAAAACATGAGCGGCCTTCAGGCAACACCAAACCCACCCTGTCAGGCCACATCAGACAGCCAAGCGCTATTCTTGGTGTTTCACAACTATCGCAGCGTAGCGTCCCGCAAGATTCTTCCCTGATGGGCTGCCAGACCGGCTTCGGACCATCCACTTCTGACCGCCTCTTCAAGCCGGTAACGGGCCAGACTGCGCTCCGGGATCGAGGCCACGCGAAACGCAACATCTGTTCGCGTCAGCCGCTGCTGTTGGGCAAGGCCAAAGACAAGTACGTTCACATTTTTGACTGCCTGCACTGCATAAATCTCATCAAACACCGAATGATGGGTCGCCATCATGTCAAAGTAACTTGCGTTCGCGGTCGGGCCCCAGATATTGCTGACCGAAACGCCATCCGGTCGTAATGCCCGGCGGACCGCACGCAAGAATTCCTGGGTTCTCAGATGTATCGGTACTTCACTTGCACCGAAGGCATCCAGAATAATGATGTCGTAAGTCTCAGCCCTAACTTTTTCGAGAAAATTTCGGCCGTCACCGACATGAATTCGCAAACGTTGATCCTCCTCAACGTTGAAATATCGCTTTGAAATTCTGACGACCTCAGGATCTATTTCCACTACATCAATTAGTACATCAGGATAGGTTCGATGAAAAAATACGGGCAACGTTCCGCCTCCGAGACCCATTACCAGCACCCGCCGGGGAGGCTGCCGAGAAAACGCCACTGAGACCAGTGCAATACGGGCATATTCAAATTCAATGTGCAGGGGATCGTTCAGCCTGACCAGCGACTGGCGGGCAGCGCCGCGGGCGAATTCCATGACACGGAAGCCATCCTGATCATCGTAGACAAGGATTTCACCGAACAAGCCCTGGCCTCGATAGACCTCGGCCGACTGAGCGGATACGCCAACGCAGAACGCGAGTAGCGCAATGAACGCATAGGTACGTATTCTTGACCGGATCCCTCGGCGCATCAACGACTTCCGGTTCACAACGAGGCGCCTACCTGAGGCCGTCCGTACCTTTAATCTCGTGGGCGCTTAATCCCCCTAGCCGCGCATGCAGCCGGCCACGCGTGGCCACCGCAAACAGCACCAGAACCTCGTCCGCTGCTGGCCCATCCGAGAAATTTACGGTGACCGTGTCGTAATGAGAACGAACATACAAGGCATCTTTGTGGGCAAGCGGAATATCAATGCCACATCCCGGACCCCCGCGCTTTCCGGTAGATGAGATCCAGGCTTTTCCACCCCCAAGCGCGTGCCGTAACGGATCTGCAAACTCAGTGGTTAAAAAAGCATTGCCATGCTCATACTCTCCCGCCATTCCCACAATACAGGCCTTGCCGTAACTCGCTGCCTGATCGCCTGCAAGCGCCCGGGTTAATCGACGGCCAAACTCAGCGCCAAGGGCTGCCGAGTGGCCGATAACCTCTGCCAAAGAGTCAACATGGCCTTTGCCTGAATAAGGATTACGAATCAAAGCGCCCACCACAATCTTCCGAAGCCCCGGCCCGTCCGCAGGTCTTCCACTCTCCGAACAGAGCGTCTCCTCATCGTGGACAATCCAGCGACGAATCTGGAAAAAATCTAGGCGTGCTGCGGCCATATCGGACCCTCCTTAATGCGCCGCCCCGGCGAAATCATAGGGCACACGATTGTGTACCACTCGAACAGTCTTCATCGGTGCAGGCGTATTTCTGCTCCGCCCGACAAATCGGGGAACGCCATCAGTGATCACAGCTGCCACTGCCGGAATGTCGCCGTTTGAAATTGCCGAAAGAGCGTCATTTTTTGATCCGCCTACACATGCATCCAGGATCAAGACATCCGCATCTGCACCCGATTTTAAAAATCCGGAATTCCTATTGTATGACCGTGCATTATTTCCAGTTGCCGCAGCAATCGCCACGGCAGGATCCATGCCGCCGAGGCTGGCCAAATGGGTAATGGTGTAGAGCATACCCAGGGGCATAATGCCCGAGCCTGTGGGCGTATCGGTCGCGATCAGAAAGCGGTCGAATTGATTCGCTTCCACAATCAGCTTAGCCAGCAGAAGTGTTGTCCGTAGATTTCCGGCAGTACACACCTGTAACGCCATCGAGGACTCATTCACCAGCCGAGGGTAGTCATCATCTGGCATCGCAACCGGTCCGCCATTGGTGTGGAACGACACGTCAGGATTCATCCTAATGAGATGATCTGCCCAAATACCAGAGGAACCCGGAATGGACGACCCACCCGTATGCACCAGGGTGGTCATCCCATGTTTACGAGCATGCGCAATCATGGGAGCGTAGTCATACGGGGTCGCAACGGCACCGAATCCAGCCTTTGCAAGCCAGACACCCTGTGCTGCGATGTCTGCAAAATCAGCCTCGACTAGCCCAGGCTCTAAAATAATAGCGCCCGCCCACACCCGCATCCCTCCGGGGCGGTAGTGCTCAAAACATTTCATGGCAGCAACAGCAAGCGCTTTTACCCCCTGGGGATCTTTCGGCCGCCCCGGCACGTGAACCTCTGACGCACTAATCGCCGTGGTCACCCCGCCGTGGAGATAACTCTCAAGAAATCCGACAGTCTTCTGACGGGGTGTGTAATCCCCGAACGTGTTGTGGACCTGAGAATCAATCAATCCCGGGGTGGCGATCGCACCTCCGGCATCAATGACGACATCGCAATCCTTGAGTTCGGCATCGGATACCCGCCCGACCTTGGCAATCCTGCCTGAGTCACAGAGCAGACTGTCTCCATCTACAAAAGGAGCACGCCAATCACCGGAGACGATACGGGCTAGGTTAACAACGGCTGTGCGCATCGTGTCCCTCTCTGTCAGCCGGCGGCCGAAGCAATTTCAGGTGTCGTGCCATAGCTTGACATCATCTCATCCACCAACCCCGTTACGCCAGGCCAGTTAAAGGTGCGGAAGCTATGGCCACAGGTAATAAACTGGGCGCCGGCGTAAAACATCTCGTATTGATGATGTCGAGATGCAAACTCACTACCGACCGCGTCCCAAGCAAGTTTAAAAAACTTAACGCGCTCCTCCGGAGGCATGGCCGCAGAGATCTGTGTCTTGCGGATGATCGACAACAGTTCCGGATTCTCAAGATCGCGACTCGAGGACGGCAGCATAATCATTGACCCTCCCGCAAGCTCCCGGATTGTTCCAAGAAATAATGGATAAAGCTCCTGCGTCAGGACCTGGGCAGCGTACAGCAGGCTTGAATTCACCACGTAGTAGCCATTCACCATGCGGCCAGCGGCCTCCATGCCATACAGCATGCCCTCAACCATAGATGCCTTGGCGGCGAGCCATCCGAGCTTTTCCTGAATCTGCGGCATTTTGTGGGTCCCGATTGTTTCGGTGATCCGACATGCGAGCCCCAGTAAAAAACGCAGCTTGACAGTTAGCCGCATCTGGGCCTGATAGTTCTGCATGATATGGCCCGGCGTATCGTGGAACTGGGCGCGACAGGCGTCGGTGCTGCGATAGGTAAACACACGCTCCCAGGGTACCTTCACATCATCAAAATAGATCAGCGCATCGTTCTCATCAAAGTGTGCTGCCAACGGATTATCAAATTCGGATACCGCAGACTGCTCATAGGACTTGCGCGACAAAATCTTCAGTCCCTTCGCAGCCATGGGAATTGCGCAGCTGAACGCTAGACTCTCCTCACCCGGCTTCAGCGGCTGAAGATTTGCGACGAAGACCTCGTTGGCCATGATGGCACCGGTCCCCAGCATCTTGGCGCCCCGAATGGTGATCCCCTCGTGGTCCTCATCAACAATCGCCGCAACAAGATCGGCACCTGCCTGCTGGCCCCAATCCTTCGAACGATCGGCCTGCGGATTAATAATCACGTAAGTCAGATAGATATCATTATCAATCGCATAATTCATGTACTCCTGGAACGCATCGGCACGCTCGGGTGAGTATTTTCGAAACACATCAATGCCCATCAATTGGCCAGTAAGCGCAGAGGCCACATGGTCGGGTGATCGCCCCATGAAACCATGATGAACACCAGCCCAGGCCACAATGGCCTTGCGGCGTTCGACAAGCTCGGCGTGACTCTTGGCCATTTGCCAAGCCCGATTCACCCTGCGACCGGGCTTGCTCTCGAAGGTCATCAGCTCCTGATGCTCAGGATCCGCCTGAAAGTCGTACAACTTGCCAATAGATTTCACTGCATTACGAAAGGCTGGGTGTGTGGTGACATCTCCAGCCAGCACACCATCGATGTACACGGTCCGGTCATCTCGGATGCCAGCGATATGCTGCGTTCCATTCTTGATACTTACCTTAGCCATGACTGTCTCCTTAGTTCCACGTGGGCCCCCACCGCGAGGCATGGTCTCGGTCTCGTTGCCCCCCGATCGGGACGTGCCGATTAGCTTCGTAAGTTAGCTAATTTCAGCCGGTCTGGCAAGCGTTATCGGCCAACGGATTCCCGACCCCGCCCGCCGCCCAGCTGAGCCTGAAGGGACAAGGCCTGCTCGCTGGTCTCGATCAGACCCTCGATAAGCCTCTGAAAGATAAGAAACTCCCGTCGGGTCAGGCCCGAAAATTGAATATCGTTAACCCGACGCTGACTGGGGCCGAGCGTCGTGAGCAGTGCATGCGTCCGCGCGGTGACATGAAGCCGAAGTCGGCGCCGGTCCAACGGATCTTCATCCTTGGTGACAAGTCCCCGACGAATCAGCTTCCCCACCATCGTGGTTGCAAACGCACCGCTCACACGAAGGAATTCGGCCAGACGCTTCACACTCACCGACCCCTCGTCTTCCAGATGGTGGATCGAAACCACAAACGCGTACTCGATTCCGGTGAGGCCGATGCGGGCGGCATGGCCATCCCGAATGGCCTCATGGCGGGCGGCAAGCGCAAACAGGTTGTGAACCAGCCGACGAAAGTCCCGATCCGACCCATCGACGAGCAGCTCTGAGCGGCCCACCGTGAGTGGCGCCCGCTGCACACGCGATGGGTGCGGATCAACGAGGCGGACGGATCCCTTCGGGGTCTTCGGCATGGCCTGGGATTGTAGCCGCAGGCCACGACGGTGCGCAGATCCGCGATCCATCGCATCGGAGACCGATCGCAGCATCGATCTAATGATCGTTTTTTTCGATATTAATTATCTTAATTATTCATTCGACAGATTACGCGCTTCTCCGCAGACTTGCGCCTGTCGCCCGAAGCATCCTGCCTCAGCGCCAACTACCTACGACATCTTTAAAAAGGAAACAGACATGTCCCTCATCAA
Source organism: Burkholderiaceae bacterium (assembly GCA_018882785.1). Classification (GTDB taxonomy): domain Bacteria; phylum Pseudomonadota; class Gammaproteobacteria; order Burkholderiales; family Burkholderiaceae_A; genus Lacustribacter. The sequence goes on from VERI01000009.1 coordinate 10,775, forward strand.
CACCCAAATCAAGCCCTTTTATGCGACTGCCTTTCACAACGGAAAATTTATTCCGGTATCCCATGAAAATATGAAAGGAAAGTGGTCGGTCATATTTTTCTATCCCGCCGATTTCACCTTTGTCTGCCCTACCGAACTTGGCGACCTGGCGGAGCACTACGACACCTTTAAGTCCCTGGGGGTGGAGATTTACAGCGTTTCAACGGATACACACTTCACGCACAAGGCCTGGCATGACTCCTCGGAGACCATCAATCAGATTCGCTATCCAATGATTGGGGATCCTAGTGGAACCCTGACAAGAAACTTCGGGGTCATGATCGAGGAAGAAGGTCTGGCATTACGGGGGACATTCGTTGTGAATCCGGAGGGCGTAATCAAACTCTCTGAGGTGCACGACAACGGAATCGGGCGAGACGCCAAGGAGCTCCTCCGTAAGGTGCAGGCAGCCCAGTATGTTGCCGCACATCCGGGCGAAGTCTGTCCCGCCCGATGGACACCCGGAGCGGAGACACTCGCACCGTCATTAGATCTCGTCGGAAAACTCTAATTTACTCGGCCAAAAGGAAACAGTGGCATGTTAAACGAAAGCCTCAAGGCACAACTTGCAAGTGCCCTTCAAAAAATTACAGTACCGATTGAGGTGCAGGCATCTTTAGACGAATCAAAAGCTTCGATCGAGATGCGCAACCTACTCGATACCATCGGAACCCTGTCCGAACAAATCCAAGTTAAATTTGATGGAGAGGATCAAAGAACACCGTCGTTTAGCATCCGTCGGGCGGGAACAGACATGGGCCTTCGCTTCGCCGCTATTCCCCTCGGCCATGAGTTCACCTCGCTCGTACTGGCCTTGGTCTGGGCAGGTGGCCATCCCCCGAAAGTGGATCCAGCCATCCTGGAACAGATCCGGTTACTGAAGGGAAGCTACGAGTTTGAGGTGTTCATGTCGCTGTCTTGCCATAACTGTCCCGAAGTCGTGCAGGCACTGAGCCTGATGGCGATCACAAACCCAAGAATCAGGACCACCATCATCGACGGCGGGCTCTACCAACAAGAGATAAGCGACCGTAATATCTTGGCAGTACCTATGGTGTATCTGAATGACAAAGTTCTTGGATCCGGCCGGATGTCTCTTGAGCAGATTGTCAATAAACTAGACGAAGGTGCTGATGCCCGCTCCGCCGCTGCGCTCAATGCACGAGATACATTTGACCTGCTCGTCATTGGCGGCGGACCAGCCGGCGCAGCTGCGGCCATCTATGCTGCGCGGAAAGGACTGAAGACTGGTATTGCCGCCGAGCGCTTCGGCGGTCAGACCAACGATACATTGGGCATTGAGAACTACATCTCGATTATCGAAACAAATGGACCGAAATTCTCCGCCGCGCTGGAGGCACATGCCCACACTTATGACGTTGACATCATGAATCATCAACGTGCCCACCAGCTGGTACCGCCGGAGGGGCCAGGAGGAATGATTGGCGTAAAACTCGCAAATGGAGCACATTTATCCGCAAGAAGTGTTGTTCTGGCAACGGGGGCGCGCTGGCGAACCGTCGATGTCCCCGGCGAACAGGAATATCGCAACAGAGGTGTTGCCTACTGCCCGCATTGTGATGGCCCGCTGTTTAAAGGCAAGCGCACCGCTGTCATAGGAGGAGGAAATTCCGGGGTGGAGGCTGCAATCGATCTTGCCGGAGTCGTCTCCCATGTGACGCTGATTGAATTTTCGGATAGGTTAAAGGCCGATGCCGTTCTGGTGTCGAAACTCCGCAGCCTTCCTAATGTGTCGGTCATGACAAATACCCAGACGCTGGAGATCATGGGTAACGGAAAAACGGTAAATGGTTTGCGGGTGCGTGATCGATCCACGGGGATTGAGACGAGTTGCCAAGTCGAGGGGGTATTTGTTCAGATCGGTCTGGTACCAAATACAGAATGGCTAAGTCCAACAATAGAACTTAATCGGTTTGGGGAGATCATTGTTGACGCAGGTGGCCAGACAAATGTACCAGGCGTATTCGCAGCTGGGGATGCCACCACCACCCCATATAAACAGATCATCATTGCCGCTGGAGACGGTGCGAAGGCCGCGCTAAGCGCCTTTGATTATCTGATCCGAGTACCAATACCCCAACAGAGCGAGGCCGAAACTGAGGCAGCAAACTTGTTAATATGAAATGCAAGATCCTTACAACCTGATCAAGACAAGGTCTTCACATGTTACAAATTAGAAAATCTTCCGAGCGCGGACACGCAAATCACGGATGGCTCGATAGCTATCACTCATTTTCTTTCGCGAGCTACTACGATCCACGTTTTATGGGCTGGGGCAATCTCCGCGTTATCAACGAAGATCGCGTCGCGCCAGGGATGGGCTTTGGAACCCATGGACATCGTGATATGGAGATTGTCAGCTATGTGCTATCTGGAGAACTTGCCCACCAAGACAGCATGGGAAATGTGAAGACAATACCCGCGGGTGATGTCCAACGAATGTCAGCGGGGTCCGGGGTCACCCATAGCGAGTTTAACCACTCAAAAACGGAGCAGACACACTTTTTGCAAATTTGGATAGAGCCCCACACCCAGGGATTAACGCCCTCCTACGACCAACGCAGCTTTCGTGGCTCAGAGAAAGAGGGGCATCTGCAGGTCATTGTGTCGCCCGACGGCGCTGAGAATTCACTCTCAATGAATGCAAATGCATGGATTTATGCAGGAAAGTTTAACAAGGGACAATCCTTCACACTCTCCCTGGCAGCTACACCAAAGTCCTATGTTCATGTGGTTCAGGGGACGCTGACCGTAAATGGAATCGCCCTCACTCCAGGTGATGCGGTCTTTATGACAGATGAGCGCGCTGTCGAATTAAGCGATGGAGATGCTGCAGAGGTATTGGTATTTAAACTATCCACGCCCTAGATTGTCGACCACAGCTCTGTGCTGCATCTGGGGGCGGATTTATTGCTGCATCTGGGGGCGGATTTTTAGCCAGCTTGCAGCAAACTGGTAATGGGAAATAGCCTCTCGGACCAATGGTTCAACACCAATCGTCCCAGATTCAAGGACAGAAAACGAAGTGGCATCCACTACGGTTTTTCTGCGATTGGGCATCAACTGAACCAGCTTCCCGCCTTCGAGATAGCCAACTGTGAGGTAATTGGCCATAAAAGCGCGCTGGTGGTGCGCCCCCTCGGTCAGGATATCCTGACCGAAGAATTGAGAGTCATAGCCCACTCCAAGAAGCGCCAGGACAGTTGGGGCGAGGTCAATCTGAGAATTTACATAGTGAATTTTTTTCGGAGTCACATGTTGTGGCGAATAGATCAGAAATGGAATATGAAAATTCCGAGGATCTAAGTCCACACGCCCTCGGCCGAGAGAAGTATGGTCCGCAATAAACACAAAAACTGTGTCATTAAACCAAGGACGCGTCGCAGCCTTCTGCAGAAAATCGCCGATCGCCCAATCCGCATACTTCACCGCTCCCTCGCGCCCCGTCCCGGATGCGACATCAACCCGTCCCGGAGGAAACGTGAACGGACGATGGTTTGAGGTGGTCATCACATGTCCAAAAAATCTCTTTCCCATCGCATAACGCGCATCAAAGGTCTTGATTGCATGGCCTAGAAGGTCTTCGTCGGCAACCCCCCATATGGTCTCGTGGGAGATATTCTCTCTGGGGATATCAGTCCGGTCGATGACTTCGTAGCCATTGCCGCCAAAGAAGTCCTTCATATTGTCGAAGTGCGCGTAGCCCCCATACAGATAGATCGTGTCATAGCCTTTTGACCGAAGAACACTGCCCAGGGTCTGGAAATTTTTGTTGTCCCGACGGGCGGGAATCGCATGCCCCGGTAACGGCGGAACCGACAAGGTGACCGCCTCAAGCCCCCGGACCGTTCGGAGCCCAGTTGCGTAAGTTGCAGTGAAGAAAAGGCTCTTTTCCGAAAGGCCATCCAGGACCGGTGTAAGCCCACTTTTACCCCCCAGCGTCCCCACATACTCAGCCCCCATGCTCTCCATAGTCACGAGCACCACATTCAGACGAGAAGAATTCTCGCGGCCGATGTATCGACGATTGATCACGCCAGTTTGGCTAGAAAAAACCGCAGATGTCTGAGCCTTTTCGAACTCGGCTAAGTGAGCACTTTCGACCTCGTGATCGAGGAGTGTCGCGTAGAAGGTCTTGAAGTCAAGATCGTTATTGCGAAACGCCCGCATAAAATCGTAATAACCATTTCCCGCGAGCTCACGCGCAACAGAATTCTCAATTAGAAGCCTTGGGCTATCGCTCAACACATAGAAAGAGCCCATCGGAGCCAAGAGGCAAAGTAGTCCGACTCCGCACCGATGCCTCCAATTTCCCGCGACCGCACGGGCGGCCCACCAGACCGGCTTCACAGTGAACACACTGATAATCACAGTTAGACAGCCTAGCGCCGTAAGAATCCACCCGGCAGAGTATGACTCGCGAATGTTTCCAATGACCTCACGGGTGTAAACCAGGTAATCAACCGCTATAAAGTTGAAGCGGGATGAGAACTCGTTCCAGAAGAAAAACTCCGCAGTAGCAACAAATAAAGCCCCAAACACCAGCGCCGGCCAGCCAATCAACAGCAACATCCCATGAAAGCGACGCCAAAATAAACCGTCAGGAACCAAGGCCGCGATCAAGCCGGCGATAGCAATCACATACGCTACCGCACCCAGATCGTAGAGCAGACCAATCGCGAAGACGCTGAACGTGTTTAGAAAAGGCTGATGAAGAAGCTCTCCAGAGAGCACCACAAGCCCTAGACGGGTCAGGAAGGAGAGCAGAACAAAGAGGCCGGTGAGGTAAACAAGGCCCCCATAACGCGTGTCACGTATGCGGCCGGTAATCGTATTTAGCATCAAGCCTTATCGAGAAGAAAAGTTGGGAATGTTCTTTCCAATTTTACACAAGAATCATTTCGGATGCCTTCTCCGCAATCATGATTGTTGCCGCGTTGGTGTTGGCTGAAACAACGCTTGGCATCACCGATGCATCCACTACCCGTAATCCCTCCACCCCCCGCACCCGGAGCTGCGGATCCACTACGGAAAGATCGTCTCCGCCCATTCGGCAGGTACTGGTGGGATGAAACACAGTGCCACCCTTTGTTCTTGCAAACTGCTCCAAGGTGGCATCACCGGGCAAGACCTCTTCAGACCAGCGTGACTTAAAACCTGGCTGACGATAGATCTCACGGCAAATTTTTAAACCTTCGACAAGGGTCTGTAGATCTCTGCTCTCGCGCAAATAATTTGTCTGTATACGAGGGGCGTGCGTTGGATCAGGGGAAATAATCTCTAACTGACCGCGCGACTCGGGACGGCATTGGCACGCCGATACAGTAAACCCAGAGTATCTATGCAGAGGATCACCGGGCTTATCGACCGATAAGGGCATTACGTTGAACTGAATGTCAGCCCGATCTTCTGTTGCTAACGACGTTTTTGCAAAACCCCCTACCTGCCCGGCTCCAACAGTCAAAGGCCCTCGCTGCCCAAACAGCCATTGCAGTCCCATCTTGGCCAGACTAATCGGATCTCGTACCTGATCATTCAGCGATATCGGATCCTTAAGGCGCACGATCGTACGCGCCTGATAATGATCTTGAAGGTTTTTGCCGACCTCTGGTGAGTCATGCAGAATTTGAATGCCATGGCGAGACAGTAGGTCCGCCGGACCGATTCCGGACAGCTGCAAGACCTGCGGGCTTTGTAGTGCACCTGCGCTCAGAATAACCTCTCTGTCGGCATAAAAACGGTGCACTTGGCCGTTCGCTACACATTCAATTCCAATGGCTCGGCGAGACTCAAAAAGAACCCGACTCACCAGAGTCTCGGACCGTACTGTCAGCTGAGGTCTATCCAGGGCAGGCCGTAAAAACGCGGCAGATGCGCTCGATCTCCAATGGCCTTTAATCGACAGTTGGTAACTCCCGACTCCATAGTCCGTTACGCCATTGAAATCGGCGTTAAACGGCAGGCCATACTCCTGAGCTGCCTGTAGCCAGGCCATGCACGATGGGTCTCGGTTACGGAGATCCGAAACACCCAACTCACCTTCTTTGCCATGGTAGGGGCTATCAGCTCCCGAATAATGTTCTGACTTTTTAAAGTACGGCAGGACGTCTCTGTAGCCCCAACCCGTCGCACCAGCGGACACCCAATCGTCATAGTCCTGATGCTGGCCACGGATGTAGATCAGACCATTAATTGAACTCGAACCGCCAATAACTCGTCCACGCGGCCAGACGATCTCGCGATCTCCGGTCTCCGGCTGCGGAACAGTCTTAAATTGTCTTGCATAGCGATCATCGAAGATTGTTCTGAAGTAACCCACAGGCAGGCGAAGCCAGAAACCCCGATCCGGTCCGCCCGCCTCGACCAACAGAACGCGAAAACCCGCCCCCGTTAGCCGGTTTGCCAAAAGACACCCCGCCGAGCCCGCCCCGACGACGATATAGTCCCAGGCCTGGGTCATTAACAATCACGCCTTGACGTTATCGAGATAAAGACTGGTATCAAAGTATTGTTTAGCAGGTACAGGATTTTGGATCCCCCCTGTTCGGGTGTAAAAATCGGTTACCTGCTGCAGCCAGCCCAGGGCGGTTCCATCTTGGTACAACTTCCGCCACTCTGCGGAGGTGTGGTACTTCGAGGCCTTGAACTGCTCCTGTAAATCAGACAACGGAACCTGGGCGTAATTGTTCTTTTGAATTATCGGTAGTAGCTCACCCGAGTTCTTTAATAAGTCATCGTTCGCAAGCGCCCATCCACGAACAACAGCAGCACAGATCGCCTTATTCTTGTCATAGAAGTCTGATCGAACCGCCCAGCCTCCGACAATTGCCGACTTTGGAAAGTAGGCGGAGGCATCAACAAGCATCTTTGCAGTGGGTACTTTGTCGCGGACCAGAATATTGAAAGGCACCCAGAGCGCGACGGCTGGTACGGCCCCCGAAATAAACGAGGTTACGGCGGCTGCCATACCCTGATTAACGAGCTCCACATCCTTTGCGGGATCCAGTCCATTTGCCCGCAGCGCCGTGTCCAAAAACACGTGGGCAGTTGTGCCGATCGTGGTCGCTATCTTCTTTCCTTTGAGATCAGCCCAGCCCTTGAGCCCTTGATCCTGACGAATCCATAACTGTGCAGTGGCGAACTCAATGTTATTGATCAGGAATGCCTTTCCTTGACCACGTGCCGGAAAGTTAGAAATCACCGCCCCTGTCGTCAGCATATCCAGACTGCCTCCGATCATGGCGTTAAATAACTCAAGCCCGGTATTGAATTTGACAGACTCAAACTCAATCCCCTGCTTTGCCCAATGGCCACGGTGAACGCCAGTCCAAAGCTGGCCTGTAACGGCCAGCGTGTCGACATAGCCGATCTTCAGTTTCGTGCGCTGTTGTCCGATCGCGGGAAAACCCACTGAACCCAAGGCCGATGCCGCGGCAGCGCCCATCACAAGCTGCCGGCGTTTTGATTGGAATCTCGCTGTCATCTTCGTCTCCTTATGAGGTCAAACCTCTTTGATTGAAAGTCTTTGCTGCGCTTCATATTCTTCCATTACAAGACCCCGCAGCCGAGCCTTTAACGATACAAACCGGGAGTCGTCATGAAGCTCCTCATGGCGTGGATAGCCAAATGGAACCTCGATAATCTCCTTAATTCGGGCCGGTCGCGCTGTCACAACAAAAATCTTAGAGGAGAGATAGATCGCCTCATCTACAGAATGTGTAATTAACATTACCGTTTTCCCCTCGCGCTGCAGCACATCGAGTAAAAGGTTCTGCATATTGGAACGGGTCTGTGAGTCCAGCGCGCCAAAGGGTTCATCCATCAGAAGGAAATCTGGACGAGTGGCATAGGCGCGGGCGATCGCAAGGCGCTGACGCATGCCCCCCGAGAGTGTTCTCGGAAATGCCTTTGCGAAATCACCGAGCCCCATCAACTGAAGATACCGATCCTTGAGAGACTCTCGCTCGGCCTGTGGAACCCTACTTTTCCGAAGCTTCATGCCGAATAAAATATTCTGTTCGACAGTCAGCCAAGGAAAAACGCCATACTCCTGGAAGATGACACCACGATCCTGTCCAGGGCCCGCAATAGGCGCGCCATCGAGCAGCACCTGACCCGATGTCGGACGGACAAATCCGGCCACCATGTTCATCATGGTCGTTTTGCCACAGCCAGAGGGGCCCACAATAGAGACGAACTCTCCCTCATGGATTGTGAAAGAGACATCGTCAACTACACGGAGAGGCCCCTGATCGGTCTGAAAATCAACGACGGCTCGATCAAATATGATTCGCTCACGCATCATTGCGACTCCACTCGCTCTTGCCAACGAATCAGTCGACGGGTTAAGGCACGTAACGCGAGATCCATCGTCAGGGCAATAGCGCCGATCGAGATAATTCCAACATAAATCACATCAATCTGGAAAAAAGATCCAGCGCTTTGGATCAACGCTCCAAGTCCCTGCTGGGCGGCAACAAGCTCAGAGGCCACTAGAGTTGCCCACGCGACACCCAGGGCCACACGCAGCGCGGTAAGAATATGGGGCGTGGTCAGAGGCACGATCACCTTCACGAAAATCTCCCACTCTGTCGCCCCCAGGGTGCGCGCCACCTTAATGAAAATCGGGCTAATCTGGGCGACCCCTTCGTACATGACAATCACACCAGCAAAAAAGGATGCATAAAACAAAATAATGATTTTCGCCGGCTCATCAATTCCAAAATAAACAATCACCAACGGAATGAGCGCAATCGGCGGCAAAGCCCGGAAAAAATTAATCAGTGGATCCAGAAACGTTCGCGCATCCTTGTACCAGCCAATCAGAAATCCCACAGGAACAGCGAGCGCAATGCCACAAATCACGCCGAAAAAAACCCGCTGGGTCGACATCAACATGTCCAGAAGTAACCGTCCAGAAAAAAGAAGTTCTTTAAACTTCAGCGCCACCTGAGCGGGGGTCGGCATTAAGGAAGGGTTGACCAGCCCCGACTGGGCAATCCCAGCCCAGAGCGCGACAAGAATGACCCAAGGACTAATCAGCAGCAGCAGGCGCCGCGACGACGTAAAAATATTGTTCTCCCTCACCTTTCCGCGTAAAGTACTATAAATAGAACTTTAGAATCTTGAGGTTTACCCTAGTGTCTGTCCTGGCCGCCAGCAGTCCGATTCCCCGCTATCTGCGCGTCGCGCAACTCCTGCGCCAGCGCATTGAGAAAGGCGTCTGGCGGCCGGACGACCGACTCCCTAGCCTCGAATCGCTCATGCAAGAGTTTGACATCGCCCGGGTCACAGCCCGTCAGGCCATCAGCCTCCTGGCGCAGGATGGACTGGTCGAATCGGCACGCGGCAAAGGCACGGTCGTGAAGGCCGTTCATCCAAAGTCAATGCGGCTGCGGGTCGAGACCTCGCTGGCGGAGATGGCCAAGGCCTATCGCAATGACACGCCGTCTCTGACTCTGATCGACGAATCACTTCAGAGGCCGCCCCAGGTTGCGGCCGAGGATGGAGAGCTGGTGGGGCAGTACAGACATTTGCGCCGTGTTCACTCCAGGGAGAATCGACCCTACTGCGTCATTTCGATTTACCTCGACCAGGAGATTTTTAATCTAGCCCCAGACCGTTTCCGCAAAGAGACGATCATTCCAGTAATGCTTGATCTGAAAACGATACCGATACATCGTGCAAAGCAAACGCTTCGAATCAGCTCAGCAGACATTGAGACATCCGAGCTCATGGAAATTCCGCTTAATGCACCCGTGGCAGAAGTCCGAAGAATCTTTCTCAACCCAACAAATCAAGTGATTTATCTCGGTGAGATCACTTATCGTGCAGATTTCATCGATTTCGAGATGGATCTGAGAGTCTAATCTATGGTCAGTATTTGCCGGATCGACGTTTATCTATACCGGGTTGCGCTTACGACACCAGTAGTGCTGTCTTTTGGACGAATGGACGCAAGATGGGCGTTGTTGGTCAGCGTAGAGGATAAAAATGGGTGTAAAGGCTGGGGAGAGATCTGGTGTAACTTCCCGGACTGCGGCGCCCTCCACCGTTACCGGCTATTGCATCAGATATTCCGCCCTTTACTTGAAGGTATTGCGTTTGATGATCCTGAAGAGATCTACGCATTACTCAACAACAAAACGCGAATTCTGAAGATTCAGACTGCAGAAACCGGGCCGATCGATCAGTGCATCGCTGGGCTCGACTGTGCCATCTGGGATCTCGCTGCCCGCCACCACAAGATCCCCCTCTATCAGTTGCTTGGAGGATCAAGCAAAATCATAAAAACATACGCAAGCGGTATTAATCCCAAAGACGTTGCCATCACGATACGCCAGGCTCATGACCAAGGCCATCGGCGATTCAAGGTCAAGGTCGGTTTTGGCGAAAAAACTGATCTCGAGACGCTATCCCTTGCGAGAGAGTCCGTAAGAGATATGGAACTTGCCTGCGATGCGAATCAGGCCTGGGAACTGAGTCAGGCGATACATCATGCAGATTTGTTCAAACCCTTCGGTCTAAGCTGGATCGAGGAGCCCATCGCCGCTGATCGGCCCGTTGAGGAATGGAGATCCATCGCTGAGCACACGGACATTCGAATTGCGGCGGGAGAAAATCTAAATACAACCGCTGGTTTTCTTAGCATGATGACCGCATCGGGACTTGGGATCATCCAGCCGGATCTGGCGAAATGGGGCGGAATCACGGGCTGTCGCAGGGTCGCCCAAACAGCGGCAGCGCACGGATTGCCCTACTACCCACATTACCTGGGTGCAGCAGTCGGACTCATCACATCAGCCCACCTGCTCGCATCGGCCAATCCAGACGGCCTGCTGGAAGTCGATGTGAATAACAATCCACTGCGTTCAAACTTACTCGAAAATGACTTTACACTCGCCGATGGGGCGCTGACGCTTACAGATGCGCCAGGGCTTGGATTTACTCCCCGTCTCGAAACAATTCAGCAGTATCAAATCCGCCCAGAGATCGACTAGCAAGCGCCATGGGAAGAATCACGCTCACTGTTCATGCCGACGATAATGTCACGACCATACTCGATACAGATATTGACCAGAGAAAAACCCAGACCGGTCTACCACTATTGGGAAATATAAAGTTTGGCCATAAGGTAGCGCTCAGGGCGATTCAAAGCGGTGAATCCATCATCAAGTATGGAATTCCGATAGGAATTGCTACACAGGATATCCAACCTGGAGAGCATGTACATACACATAACTGCAAGTAGCGAAACTTACAGAGTCTATTCAAATGACATTTCAAGGATATCTTCGCTCCAGCGGTCAGGCAGGCGTGCGTAATTATCTTGGTGTGCTATCTACCGTGGCGCTATCGAATCGAATTGCAGCGATTGCTGCGTCGGGTTATGCCAATAGCTGCCTGATCGCAGGCGACTTTCCCCGCGGGCTACAGGCGCAAGACGCAGCGCTACAGGATCAGGTTTTGCTGCAACTCGCCTGCCACCCCAATCTGGGCGCAGTATTGGTGCTCTGCCATGACCGGCGATCTGCGCAGAAATGGCGATCGCTTCTCGAGCATACCGGACAGCGCCATCGTGTGATGGCAGTGATGGAGAGTAACGGCGTACAGAATGCAATCGACATCGCCAGAGACCATTTGTCGCAACTTAACCTGCAGCTAAGCCAGGATCATCGGCAGGCCCTGCCGATCAATAAACTTTTGTTTGCCCTCGAATGTGGGGGTTCCGATGCATCCAGCGCCGTCTGCGCAAACCCCGCGATCGGCCGGTTCATTGACCGACATCTGACAGCGGGCGGCACCGCAATTGTCTCTGAGACTGCGGAATTCATTGGTGCCGAAGAGGTAGTGGCCCGCCAGTCCGCACACCAAGAGATTGCAGATCAGATCATTGATCGAATCAGGTTGACTGAGGGTCGTATGGCAGCAGATGGTGATCACTATCGGGGCGTGAATCCTACCGCTGAGAATCTTGACGCAGGATTAACCACGCTTGTTGAGAAGTCGATGGGGGCTGTGTGCAAGATTGGAGACTCAAAATTCACTGGCTGCCTTAATTTTGGTCAGCAGCCCAAAACTCCCGGGCTGTTCTTCATGGATACGCCATTTTTTAGCCCCTGCTCAATTACCGGTATGGTCGCAGCGGGCGCCCAGATCACCCTCTTTTCAATGGGGGTCTTCAACCCCTCGGGAAACCCTCTGGCGCCAACCTTAAAAATCTGTGGCAATCCGCAGACCGTCCGGGACTGGCCGGACGGAATTGACGTCGATCTAAGTCAACTCATTCGGGGGAATACCTCACTTGACCAGGCAGCTGATCAGATTCATGACAAGGTCATTCAAACAGCATCCGGCATGATTACCCTCACTGAGCGTTGGGGAGAGGGTCAGTTCATGATCCCGAGAATGCTCCCCTGCTTTTAAAGAAGACACCATGATGAACGTAACACAACAATTGTTGAACAATCAGTATCAGGCCCGCGGAGAGTCAATATTCACCACCTTAAATCCTGCCGATCAGGCCGAGGTTGTCGGAACATACAGCTCAGCGACTCAGCAAGATATCGATGACGCTCTCATCGGAGCGACAGCGGCCTTCGGTGCATGGCGTGATCTACCTGTCTTTGAGCGGTACGCCGCCCTGCGGGCATTTCATCAGGCCATTGCTGCGCAGCGGGAACCACTTGCCGAGGCAATCACACGCGAACAGGGTAAGCCTATTTCAGAGTCACGCGCTGAGGTAAACAAGGCCCTTCAAGAGGCCGAGTTTTCCTTCTCTCAGGCCTTACAAAACACAGGCGCTGCTCCGGCAGGTGCGAGGCCGGGATTTAGAAATCTGGTGACCCGTCGGCCAAGAGGGGTGATTGCGGCGATCACGCCATGGAACTTCCCGGTGCTCACCCCCATGCGGAAGATTTCACCCGGGCTTGCCCACGGCAACACAATCGTGATCAAGCCTTCCGAATACACGCCTGCTGCTGTACACATTATTGGCCAGGCCGCCAGGGATACCCTCCCCCCCGGCGTTATCCAGATTCTCAATGGCGCCGGAGACGTCGCCTCTGCACTGTGCCGGTCGTCCGCCGTGAAGGGAATTACGTTCACCGGATCAGTCGCCACGGGGAGGCGTATCTTCTCCGCTGCGAGCGATACGCTCGCAGCACTCTCCCTTGAACTGGGGGGAAAAAATGCTGCCATCATTCACGATGCAGATCACTTGAAGGATGTCTGTAAGATGGTCATGGGAGCTGCCCTTCAATGCGCAGGACAACGATGCACTGCAATCAGTCGGATTATCGTTCAGCAGTCTTTATATGATCAGACGACCGCACACCTGCGGGAAATCGCCTCAGCGCTACAGGTCGGCGACGGCATGACTGCCGGAACCGAGATCGGACCCATCACAAATGCCCAGCAGCTTGAGAAGATTCAGGGGATCGTAGAGCGAACGCATCGGTTAAGGCATGCAGAGATCATCTGTGGAGGCCGTCGCGCAGACGTTCCCAGCAGACCGAACGGCCTCTTCTATGAACCCACCGTTATTCGCGGATTGAAGCCAGATGACGAGGCGATTACACAGGAGATTTTTGGGCCTGTGATCTGTGTAATTCCTTACACAGATCAGTTCGAAGCGCTCCAAATTGCGAATGCATTGCCCTTTGGGCTAACCTCTGCGGTATTCACGAATGATTTTTCGGTCGCTCGATTGTTTATGGAACGTCTCAATACCGGAATGATTCATATCAATCATGGCACTGCTCCGGATAGCCACATGCCCTTTGGCGGAATTAATGACTCTGGCGTCGGTGCTTACTCCGTAGGCGATTCAGCGATTAACTTTTACACCACAGAACATACGATCTACATGCCATCAGGCCGGGTTTAAACCGCTATCTGAGCTGGTTTCACACCGCATCAGGACAGGCGGACGGCTGGGCCTGCTGAAATGCCGAGAGCTCCATACATCGTGCATTTATTTCAAGGACTCGCTGAAGCTTTGAAATATCCACATTCATTCGATGCGCATTTGCAACCTGCGGGATTAAGAAACAATCCGCCATTCCTGGTGAGTCACCATGGCAAAAGCGGCCAGTCGCTGATTCAATAAGCCGTTGCTCGACCGCCGCCAATCCCAGAAGAACCCAATGGCCATACCAAACATCTTTTTTATCTGCGGATATCGCCATTTCACCAGTTAGATACCTCAGTACACGGAGGTTGTTGAGAGGATGAATATCGCAGGCAATCATTTGACATATCCCGCGCACACGCGCCCGACCGCTGAGATCTAAGGGCAGAAGGGCTGGCTGGGGAAATTTTTCCTCGAGATACTCAATGATTGCAGCCGATTGACCGAGCAACAGGCCATCATCATTTAAGAGCGGAACAAGCTGCTCAGGGTTGACAGCAGAATACGCGGACTCACCTTGTTCATTTTTAAGAAGGTTTACTGGGATCTGCTGATAGTCCAGACCCTTTAGCCCGAGTGCAATTCGAACACGATAGGAGGCAGACGACCTCCAGTAGCTGTGGAGTTTTAGCATCGGTTGCTATCTCGAACTTTTTTGCGAACGATCCATCGTTTGAACTAACGCTTCGCTTTCTCGGCGAGATCCTTGGACTGTTCCCGCTTTAGCTTTTCCTTCTTTAGGTCATATAACTGATGTAGCCCAAAGACAAAGACAAGCAGAAATACGCCCAACTCAATCCAAATCCCCATCGCTTCCCTCCTGATCGTGCGGCAACGAACTTATCGCTGACAAAAGAATAAGGGCCCCCAGGCGATTGGCGGAGAGGGTGGGATTCGAACCCACGGTGCCCTAACGGACACGCCTGATTTCGAGTCAGGTACATTCGACCACTCTGCCACCTCTCCGAGCGCCGTATTCTAACCGACCCGAACGATCGACGCCCGGGACCAGCCGGGCCAAGCATCAACGGTCGTCGAAGGTGAGCACAACTTTCTGGCTGGTGGCAGTCGCCTGACAGGTCAGCACGTACCCCTTATCAACTTCGTCTTTTTCTAAGGTGTAATTTTTATGCATGGTGGCGGTGCCCTCTAGGATCCTACCCCGGCATGTACAGCAGACGCCCGCCTTGCATGAAAAGGGCACATCCAATCCCGCATTCATAGCTGCATCGAGAAGTTTCTCATCCTTGCCGATACGCAACTCGTGCTCATGGCCATCAACGATGACCTGCAAGAGAATATCTTTCTTAGCAGCGACGCGAATTGGCGCGGAGTCAGTGTCTGCCTGAACCTTGACGGCCTGCTCACGACTTGTCGTGAAACGCTCACTATAGACACGGTTATCTGGAACGCCCGCCTCGATCAGAGCCTTCTCGGTCGCCTCAATCATGGCCTCCGGACCACAGATAAAGACCTCATCCATACTGGCGACGGGCAACAAGGCAGCGATCACCTGACGCACCTTATCGCCGTCAATCCGCCCCTCTTGGAGCTCGACCTCCTGCGCCTGGCGCGACAGGGTGTGGATCATGGTGAAACGGCCGGCAAACTTGTCCTTCAGGTCCTGGAGTGCCTCGTTAAACATCACCGAAGACATCCTACGATTGCCGTATATCAAGGTAAATTTCGACTCCGGCTGCTCTTCGAGCGTAGTGGCCGCGATCGACAGAATCGGCGTAATGCCAGATCCACTTGCGAAGCCGACGCGATGTATTGCCCTCTGCTTTTTTACAGTAAATCTGCCATCGGGAGGCATGACCTCCATCGTGTCGCCCGCCTTGACATTGTTGACCGCCCAGTTTGAAAACAGACCGTCCTCGACAGGGCGAATGCCAATCTCAAGCTCATGATGCTTCGATAGACGGCTCCTCGGAGAGCTAATGGAATAATTCCGACGAACATCCTGGCCGTTGAGCTGTGCTCGGAGCGTTAGAAATTGCCCCGGATCGAAAGAAAAGATATCTTTTTTTTCAGGCGGAATCGCAAAAGTAATGGCCACCGAGTCGCCCGCCTCTGGCGTGACGCGTTTAACCCTGAGCGAATGAAACTGCATTGACATATGGTCTCCCTGTGTGCGGTGTCCGCCCCCCGCGGCGGCACCGCTTAATATGGCTTGAAGTAATCGAACGTCTCTTGGCACTCCTGGCAGCGGTACAGTGCTTTGCAGGCGGTTGACCCAAAATGGGACGACTCAAGCGTGTTTGCCGAACCACACTTGGGGCAAGGCACTGTCTCTGTCTTTGCTGCCGGAGGCCTAGGCATAAATTTCACGACTGCGATATCGCTGACCTTATGTGTCGGCGGCGCGATACCGTACTGACGGAGTTTTTCTTTTCCCTCCTCCGTCATCCAGTCGGTCGTCCACGCGGGTGAAAGCCGGGTACTTACCCGGGCCTTCACGCCGTGCTTGGCAAGTAGCGCACCAATATCGTCATGGATCTGCTCCATGGCGGGACATCCACTGTAGGTGGGTGTGATGATGACCTCTAGTCCGTCATCTGCCTCTCGGATCTCACGCAAAATTCCGAGCTCGCGAAGCGAAATCACGGGAATTTCCGGGTCGCTCAGACCCTCCAGAATCGCCCAGGCCTCATCGACAGATGTGGTCGCCGTCATGCGCAGTTACCAGGTTGCATTGGGATGCTGGCGCGCCAGGCTCTGCATCTCAGCAAGTACATAATCAAGATGCTCAGAGTGGACACCCTCTTTGCCCTGGGTGACATAGCCAGACGTATCCTGCGGTCGAATCAGGGTCGCTTCGTTGAGTCCATCATTCACAATCGCATCCCACTGAGACCTGAGGGAGGCCACATCCACGCCGGTTCCGTTCGCAGCCGCCTGAGACTCGGCTGGGCTGCTCACCCAGAACTCCTTGGTATATGGCATGAGATGCTCGAGAGCCGAGCGCATGCGGGTATTGGAGGCTTCCGTGCCATCGCCTAGCTTCACTAACCAGTCACGCGCGTGACGGAGGTGATACCGGACCTCTTTGATGGACTTCTCTGCAATCGCAGCAAGCTGCTCATCCTTGGACTGAAGTAACGCCTCCCAATAGAGCACCATCAATGCACTAAAGAGAAAGTTACGCACAATCGTTGTGGCGTAGTCACGATCCGTCCGGGCATAACCCGAGAGGGGGCCGCTATGCGGCAGCTCGAGAAGGGTGTAATTACGAAATTCCCGCGATCCGCGCAGATAGGCAAGCTTATCTTCGGTCGCTCCACCGCCCTTTAACTCTGCAGCATATTGGTACAGTAATCGGGCCTGCCCAATCAGATCCAGGCTGATATTCGCAAGCGCGATATCTTCCTCGAGAATTGGACCATGGCCACACCATTCTGCGTTACGCTGGCCCAGGATCAGTGAGTTGTCTGCTAGATGCAGTACATAATCGAGAGGTGCTTTCATTACATGTGCCCCACTTCTTCAGGGATTTCATAAAAGGTCGGATGCCGATAGATCTTGTCGGCGGCCGGATCAAACAGCTCACCTTTGTCGTCAGGATTGTTTGCGGTAATCATGGCTGAAGGCACAACCCAGATGGAAACGCCTTCCTGTCGACGGGTATAGACATCGCGCGCCATGTCTAACGCCTGCCCGGCATCTGCCGCGTGCAGACTGCCGCAATGCTTATGCTCAAGTCCTTGCTTACTGCGGATAAAGACCTCCCAGAGGGGCCAATCTTTTAGTGCAGGGGTCGTACTCATGCTGCCTCCTTCATGCTGCGTTTTTTCTGTTTCTCTGCATATGCCAGGGCGGCGTCGCGCACCCACTGGCCATCGTTGTGGGCTTTCACACGAGTGGCCAGCCGCTCCTTATTGCAGGGGCCATTGCCATTGACCGTCTCCCAGAACTCATCCCAGTCAATCTCGCCAAAGTCATGCTGTCCACGCGCTTCGTTCCACTTAAGCTTCGGGTCAGGTAATGACACCCCAAGAACCTTCGCCTGCGGAACAGTTGCATCGACAAACTTCTGACGAAGCTCATCATTACTAATCCGCTTGATACCCCACTTCATGCCCTGCCCGCTATGCAGGCTCTCACTGTCATTCGGGCCAAACATAGCAAGGCACTTCCACCACCAGCGATTGACCGCATCCTGAACCATGTCGCGCTGCTCTTGACTGCCCTTCATCATGACCAACAATGCCTCATAACCCTGGCGCTGATGGAAAGACTCCTCCTTACAGACTCGAACCATGGCACGGGCATAAGGGCCATAAGAACAGCGGCAGAGAGGAATTTGGTTCATGATCGCGGCGCCATCCACAAGCCAGCCGATTACACCAATGTCTGCCCAAGTTAAGGTCGGATAATTGAAAATTGAACTGTACTTCGCCTTGCCGGAATGCAGCGCATCAAGAAGCTCTGCCCGGCTTGTGCCCAGCGTCTCCGCCGCAGAGTAGAGATAGAGGCCGTGGCCGCCTTCGTCCTGGACCTTGGCAATCAGAATGCACTTACGCTTTAAACTCGGAGCCCGCAGTATCCAATTACCCTCCGGGAGCATGCCGACAATCTCGCTATGGGCATGCTGACTAATCTGGCGCACCAGGGTCTTTCGATAGGCCTCCGGCATCCATTCCTGGGGTTCAATTCGGCCATCCGCATCGATTCGAGCCTGGAACTGGGCCGCGAGCTGCGGATCCTCTGCCGTCGCCGAATCGACCGCCTTTAGGCCGGCACCATCCTGCACGCTAAATGATTGGGTATACATAAAATTTCCTCCTGTGATACGACAAATGTGTAATGCGTCTACTCCAAAAGATTCAACACCAAACAACGACTGCAAATGATTCTAGGTCGATGAAATCCAAGCGGGTTGACGTTTCTCAAGAAATGCTGAGATTCCATCTTTTGCCTCATCGGTTGCGCGTCGCTTCGCAATCCGATGCGCGGTTTCATCTGTCACCGCATCATCAATTGGACGGCCGTTGACAGCCGCGATTAAGTCTTTGGCAGCCTTTTGTGCGTCCGGTGCACCGATGATCAACGGCTCGACAATTCTGGCGATTGCCGCATCAAGCTCCTCGGCTGGTGCAACCTCGTTGACCAGACCAATTGCCATGGCCCGGTCAGCGCTGATCCGCTCGGCAGTCTGAAAATAACGCAATGACTGCCGCGGGCCAATAGCGCGCAGCACATATGGGCTGATCACCGAGGGGATGATTCCAAACTTCACCTCAGAGGTTGCAAAGCTGGCATCAGAGGCGGCTACCGCCATATCGCAGGCTGCGGTTAGGCCAGTTCCCCCGCCCAAGGCCGCACCCTGCACACGGGCGATTGTTGGCTTGGACAGATCGGAAAGCGCCCGAAGCATGCCAGAGAACCGTCGTGCGTCGGCGATATTTTCTGCCTCGGTATAGCCCGAGGCCCGTTTCATCCAATTCAAATCTGCGCCCGCGGAAAAATGCTTGCCACGCCCAGCAAGAATCACGACGCGTACGGACCTATCCTTGTCTAACTCATGACAGGCACCATGAAGATCTTCGATCAGCTGCTCATTAAACGCATTGAAGACCTCAGGCCGATTCATCCAGATGGTCGCGACGCGGCCTGCGCGCTCAATCTCTAGGGTTTGATAAGAAGGCATGGCTTTGGTCCACCCTATCGATTCTTAAAGGCAGGCTTGCGCTTCTCAACAAACGCCGACATGCCCTCTTTGGAGTCTTGAACCGCGAAAGTGGAATGAAATACGCGACGTTCGAAAAGAAGCCCCTCGTTTAGCGAGCTCTCAAATGCACGATTGACGGATTCCTTAACCATCATGGCGACGGGCAACGAATATGATGCGATCGTGGCAGCAGCCTTGAGCGCCTCTTCTAATAGCTGGTCGGCGGGCACCACCCGGGCCACGAGACCGGCCCGCTCTGCCTCTGTCGCATCCATCATACGTGCGGTAAGACAGAGATCCATGGCCTTCGCTTTACCAACGGCGCGGGGAAGCCGCTGGGTTCCGCCAGCACCCGGAATGATTCCGAGCTTAATTTCCGGTTGGCCAAACTTGGCAGTGTCGGCAGCAAAAATCATGTCGCACATCATGGCGATTTCACAACCACCGCCCAATGCAAATCCCGCAACCGCTGCGATTACTGGCTTTCGCGCTGTCCGTAATCGTTCCCAGTTGCGGGTAATAAAATCAATTTTATAGGCATGCATGTAATCGAACTCTTTCATGAATCCGATATCGGCACCCGCAGCAAAAGCCTTCTCGCTGCCAGTAAGCACCATGCACCCAATATTTTCATCGGCCTCAAAACGATCAACCGCCGCAGTAATTCCGTCCACCACTTCGTTGTTTAACGCATTCATCGCCTCTGGGCGATTAATACGGATCAGCCCAACCTTGCCATGGACCTCGGTGATCACTACATCTGCCATTTCAGTTGCTCCCAGCGGCGGCCACAGAGGGCCGCCGCAATTCGTTTAAATATTTCTAATGCCTTACTGAGCGAAAACCCACTTGCCGTTCTTTACCTCCAGCATGCGGAAGGCAGAGAGATCCAGGCCCATGTGATCCGTGGGAGACATGTTGAATGTGCCACTCGTACCCACAAATCCTTTGGTTGCCTCGATCGCATCGCGAACTTTTGCCTTATCCGTACCACCAGCGCGTTTGATGGCATCAACAGCAATCATTAGGCCGTCATAAGCGTAGCCACCGAATGTGGAGACGTCGGTGTTGTACTTGGCCTTGTAGGCTTTTTCATAGGCCATCACGACAGGCTTCTGTGGATCGTTTGCCGCGAGCAGCTCGGGTACCAACTGCGCAGGCGAGGGAAGACGAATTCCTTCTGCGGCAGGGCCCGCAAGCTTTAGGAAATCATCTGAGGCAACGCCGTGGGCGTGGTACATCGGCAGCGTGATTCCCAGCTGACGATAGTTCTTCGTCACGATCGCGGGACCCTGGCCAAAGCCAAAGACAAAAACCGCCTGCACACCTGCTGTGTTACGAATCTTCGTCAGTTGTGGGCTGATATCGGTGTCCTTCGGGCCATAGGTCTCGTTGGCAACGAAGGTAATGCCGTACTTGCCTGCGATTGCCTCAGATTCCTTCTTGCCAGACTGGCCAAAGCCCGATGTCTCTGACAGCAGCGCCACGCGACTGATGCCCTTTCTCTTCATGTCCTCGAATACCTTCTCGGCGGCCATGCGATCGGTCTGCGGAGTCTTGAACACCCACTTCTTTACAGGCTCGATTACCACTACTGCACCAGCAAATGAGATGAATGGGATCTGGGCCTTCTCGACGAGCGGAACCATTGACATAGTGCTTCCGGTGTTGCTGCCCCCAAGGATGATATCGACTTTGTCGTCTTCAATCAGACGCTTAGCGAATGCATTTGCCTTGTTGGCATCGCTGCCGTCGTCGTAATGAATGAACTGGAGCTTCCGACCCAGGACACCGCCCTTGGCGTTGATGTCATCGATATAGAGCTGAAAAGTCTTGAGCTGCGGATCACCCAGAAATGCGGCCGGGCCCGTCACTGATAAGACCGAGCCAATCTTGATCGGCTGCTGCTGGGCCATCGCTACTACGCTACTGAACACCAGCGCAGAGCCTACTACCAACTTCTTAAACATAGTTTTCACGAACCTGTCTCCTATTCAAGATAAAAACAACACAACGACCTAACCCCCCTGCATTACACCCGCTCAATGATCATGGCAATGCCCTGACCAACGCCGATGCACATCGTGCACAAGGCGTAACGTGCCTTGCGACGCTCCAACTCCACTAAGGCTGTCGTGACCAGACGTGCGCCACTCATTCCCAGAGGATGGCCCATGGCGATCGCGCCACCATTGGGATTTACGTGGGACTCGGCATCGCCAAGCCCCAGATCTCGCAGGACCGCCAGTGCCTGGGCGGCAAAAGCCTCGTTCAATTCAATGACATCCATCTGCGCCAAGGACATCCCAGTCTTGGAGAGGATTCTCCGGACCGCCGGCGCTGGGCCCACCCCCATGATGCGCGGCAAAACGCCGGCACTGGCCATGGCCACAACGCGCGCCCGGGGCTTCAATCCATGCCTCGCCGCCGCTGTCTCAGATGCCAAGAGCACTGCACAGGCGCCATCATTGACACCCGAGGCATTGCCTGCAGTGACCGTGAGCTCAGGGCCGTTTACACCTTTTAATTTGGCGAGCATCTCTGCCGTGGTGTCTGGACGCGGATGTTCGTCCGTATCAAAACGCTTGGGATCACCTTTTTTGGAGGGAATCATGACGGGCACAATCTCATCGTTGAACCGGCCCGCTGCATTGGCTGAAGCCCAACGCTGCTGGGAGCGCAAGGCAAACGCATCCTGATCGGCCCTGGAGATATGAAACTCCTCCGCTACGTTATCCGCAGTCTGGGGCATTGAGTGCGTATCATAGAGTTTTTTCATCAATGGGTTGGGGAAACGCCAGCCAATGGTAGTGTCGTAAATTGCAGCACTCCGAGACCAGGCGGTTTCCGCCTTCCCCATCACAAATGGGGCGCGCGACATGCTCTCTACGCCGCCAGCGATCATCAACTCAGTCTCTCCCGATTTGATCGAACGCGCCGCCAGGCCGATGGCATCCATGCCTGATCCACACAGTCGATTTACCGTGGTACCGGGGACATCAATCGGCAGACCGGCCAGTAGGCCCGACATGCGCGCAACGTTGCGGTTGTCTTCGCCAGCCTGATTCGCGCAGCCGTAAATGATGTCCTCCACCGACGTCCAATCCACACTGGGATTACGCTCCATCAATGCCTTCAGCGGGACTGCCCCTAAGTCATCGGCACGGACCGCCGCCAGTGTTCCGCCGTATCGGCCGATGGGAGTACGGATCGCGTCGCAGATAAATGCTTCTGTCATTCGAATATTCCTTTAGCTCTGCTTTGGCCGCAGATCAATCACACGCTTAGCCTTACCAACCTCGATC
The DNA here is from genome assembly GCA_018882785.1 of Burkholderiaceae bacterium. GTDB lineage: Bacteria > Pseudomonadota > Gammaproteobacteria > Burkholderiales > Burkholderiaceae_A > Lacustribacter. The sequence goes on from VERI01000009.1 coordinate 33,723, forward strand.
CGAGGAATCGAGCCGGTCTCAAGCACGGAGATCTTAGTGGTAATGCCTATAATGGTCTTGATGTGGTGCTGAAGTTCTTTCGCAACCGACTGAACCTCAGGGGCGCTCAGTCTTCCGGAGACGCCCGACTGTAGTTCGCATTTCACTTCGACATTATCCAAGTGGCCATCGCGGGTGACCACAATCTGATAGTTGCCCGACAGCTTGGGATCGCGAAGAATCTGCTCTTCGATCTGACTGGGGAACACGTTGACGCCGCGAATGATCAGCATGTCATCTGAGCGGCCCGTGATCTTGGCAAACCGTCGGAAGGCGCGAGAAGTCGGCGGCAGGAGCCGCGTCAGATCACGCGTGCGATAACGGATTACAGGAAAGGCCTCCTTTGTGAGCGAGGTAAAGACCAGTTCACCCTCCTCGCCATCGGGAAGCACCTCTTCCGTCTCGGGGTTGATGACCTCAGGGTAGAAATGATCTTCCCAGATCACAGGACCATCCTTAGACTCAATACACTCACTCGCAACGCCCGGCCCCATGACCTCCGTCAGGCCGTAGATATCTACCGCGTCAATACCCAGCTTGCGCTCAATTTCAGTCCGCATACCATCACCCCAGGGCTCTGCACCGAAGATTCCAACACGCAGAGAGATCTCGTTAGGACCAATGCCCATCTTCTCAAATGCCTCAGCAACCACCAGAGAATAAGAGGGGGTGACCATGATGATATCGGGCTTGAAATCGACAATCTGGGAGACCTGTTTCTCGGTCTGCCCGCCCGACATCGGCACCACTGTGCAGCCAAGTCGCTCAGCGCCATAGTGGGCACCGAGGCCGCCCGTGAACATTCCATAGCCATAGGCGACATGCACCATATCGCCTGGACGCCCACCCGCTGCATATATGGATCGCGCCACCATATTGGCCCAGTTATCTAGATCATTCATGGTGTAGCCCACAACAATCGGCTTGCCGGTCGTGCCGCTGGATGCATGCAGGCGAAGGATTTGCTTGCGAGGGACCGCGAAAAGTCCAAACGGATAGTGATCGCGCAGATCCGACTTGGTCATGAACGGGAACTGAGAGAGATCCGATAGCCGTTTCAGGTCATCCGGATGGACACCCTTTTTCTTACACTTTGTGCGATACGGCGCAACGTTGTCATAGGTATGCCTGACCGACCACTTCAGCCGTTTGAGCTGAAGCGCTGAAATCTCGTCACGACTAGCGGTTTCAATTGGGTGTAGCCCGCCGCTTTTTGCTTTTTTGCTAGACATCTTGTTCGTCTCCTGAAGTCTTCCGATCTATTTTTATGAAATTTAAATAATCCTTGGCTAGGGCTGGGCTGCCTGCTCCAGCCCAGCGATGACCTCGCCACTAATGCGATAGCTCTTTCCGCGAAAAAGCGCGACCGTCTTGCCCGTCTCGTCCTTGACCGTCACGTCATAGACACCCGTCCGGCCGGAAAGGGACTGCTCCACCGACTCGGCTGAGAGCGTCGCACCCTCCTTGCCTGGAGCAAGAAAATCGATATGACAGGCCGACGCGACGGTGGTCTTGTTATAGCTGTTACATGAGTAGGCGAATGCCGTATCCGCCAACGTGAAAATCATGCCGCCGTGGCAGATGTGATGGCCATTCACCATATCCGATCGTACGACCATCGTGAGCAGCGCATACCCCGGACGGATCGCCACAACCTTGATGCCCATCGCCTGGGCTGCACGATCGCGGGAATACATTGCATCACGCGTGGCTTCTGCAAGCGCCTGGGCCTCTGCGAGTGAGGGTTTGTGATGCTCAGTCATAAAAGCCCTTTTGCGAAAATACTTTTTGGTGAATTAAGGGGGAGATGCGATAACGATCCTCGCCATAGCTGCGGCCCAGATTGGAGAGCACCTGACGGACCACCGCCAGACCAATCTGATCCGCCCAGGCCAGTGGTCCCTTCGGATAGTTGACTCCGAGGCACATTGCAGAATCAGCAGACTTTGCATCGCAGACCCCCTGATTCACAGCATCGGCTGCCTCATTGGCAAGCATTGCAACGGTGCGCATCACCACCAGACCGGGGACGTCGGCAACTCGCGAAATGTTTAACCCTGCCGCCTGTAATAGCGCGATCGCGTTCCGGGCAGCCGATGCGCTGCACTGGTCCGCGACACTTATCGCCAGACGAGATGTTTTGGAGTAATCCAGTGCAAGATCCATCAACACAACATTCGCCAAGGCCTGCTCAGCGGCACGGCAGGTAGCCGTCCGTCCATCGGTGACATAGATGACCACCTCACCGACCTGGGCAATCCGGTCATCCGCGGCCAATGCCTGCTCCATCACAACTCCAGCCGACTGGAGCCGAGCGGCCAACGCCTGCGCGGGGGCCGATGTACCGTAAATGTTTACCGTGCCCAGCATGTTGACCAGTTCGCGACCGGCGGCAACAGCAGGTTCGGTCTGGGGCTGAGGACCAATAGCACCCTCTCGATAATCGTAAAAACCGCGGCCCGTCTTTTTTCCAAAAAATCCTGCATCGACCAGCTCCTGCTGGATCAGAGAGGGCAGAAAGCGCTGGTCGTTATAGAACGCATTCCAGACCGTCTTTGTTACCGCAAGGTTCACGTCATGACCAATGAGATCCATCAACTCAAACGGACCCATGCGAAACCCCCCAGCCTCTCGCGCACAGGCATCGATGGTGGCTGGGTCTGCCCCACCCTCCTGCATGACCCTGAGTGACTCCGCGTAATACGGCCGGGCGACGCGATTTACAATAAAGCCAGGCGTGGATCGGGTATGGACGGGGGATTTCCCCCACGCAGCTGCCGTGGCATAGAGGGTCTCGGCCACCGACTTATCGGTAGAGAGGCCGGAGACGACCTCGACGAGAGCCATCAATGGAGCTGGGTTGAAAAAATGAAGTCCGCCCAGCCGCTCCGGAGAAGCCAAGGCCGATCCGATTGCCGTTACGGAAATTGCTGATGTGTTGGTTGCAAGAATGCATTCCCGCGACACAATCGACTCGAGTTCTCGAAAGAGCTGTTGCTTGGTCTGAAGGTTTTCGACAATGGCTTCCACCACAAGCGCACTGTCCGCAAGGTCCCTGATCTCGGTCACGGGCTTGAGCCGCAGACCCGCCGCGTCCGCATCCGATCGCGACAGCTTGCCCTTCTCCGCCAGCCGAACAAACTGCGCACGAATACCGTCAGCTGCCTTCTCTGCGGCACCCGGCCGATTATCCAAAAGCCTGACGGTATGGCCCGCAGCAGCTGCAATCTGTGCAATGCCGGCCCCCATAGCACCCGTCCCCACTACGGAGACCACTGCGGATAACGGAAGGGCTTTCGACATGGCGCTATTTACCGGAGAACTGTGGCGCACGTTTTTCCATGAAGGCTGCCACGCCCTCTGCGTAGTCAGGGCTCCAGCCGAGTTCGCGCATAAAGCCAGCCTCCATGGAGAGCTGCTGCTCCAACGAGTGGGTGGGCGCCGCCTGCATGGCCTGTCGGATACGTACCAATGCCTTCGTGGGCATCTCAGAGAGCTGGGCAGCAAGTCCGTCCACCGCAGAGGCAAGCTCAGCGTCTTCGACGCAGCGCCAGATCAACCCCCACGCCTCTGCCTTTTCGGCCGGAAGTTTATCGGCCAAAAATGCGAGCCCCATGGCGCGGGCCATCCCCACGCGCTGGGGCAAAACCCATGTACCACCCGTATCAGGAATCAATCCAATTTTTGAAAACGCCTGCATAAACGCGGCAGATTTTCCAGCAATCACAAGGTCACAGGCGAGCGCGATGCTCGCACCCGCACCTGCAGCGATTCCGTTGACTGCCGCGATGGTCGGCATTCGCAGGTTCGCGAGCCGCATGATCAGCGGTTTGTAATTGCGCTCGACAACATTTCCGATATCCGGCACCTTACCGTTCATGATCGCCATGGGTGGGTCCGCCAGATCCTGTCCGGCGCTAAAACTTCTGCCAGCACCGGTGATGACCAGTACACGCGCGGTCGTGCCGGACTGGATCTGGTCCAAGGCATCGCGAATCTCCGCGTGCATGTCGTCAGTAAAGCTATTGAGCTTGTCGGGTCGATTAAAGGTCAGCCGCGCAACAGCGGCTTCAACTGAAAAAATAATGTGTTTATAGTCCATACCACCTTCCTCAGATGTGAACCCGACGCTGAACAACGCGGAAACGGTTTGCAACAAACGCGGAGTCCGCATAAGACGCATTCGCGGCCGGATTACCGCCCGTACCGTGGTAATCCGAGAATGCGGCTGACTGATTAACAAACACGCCACCAGTGAGATTGATCGACAGGGCTACCTTAGAGCGCCATGTCGCAGCGGTCATTGCCTCAATCACATCTTGCTGGGTTGAATAGACGCCGGCTGTTAGTGCGCCATGGGTACTGGTTACACGTTCGGACAGCGCAATTGCAGCCTTGGTATCGGCAACCCTCACGATAAAGCTAATCGGACCAAACCGTTCCTCCATGTAGGCAGATTCATCTGCAGCATCACAGGCCAGCAGTACCGGCGTGCGCACATCCGCCTGGGGGAATTCAGGGTGTTCTAATTTTTTAGATCTCAGTACGACCCGGCCCAGAGCACCCGATTCAGCCTGCTCGATACGCTTAACAGTATCAGCTGACTGCATGGCACCGAGCACTGCACAGGCGACCTCAGGCTTCGAGAGAAATCCGGTGATCGCAGCGGACAAGTCATTACAGACGTCATCGAATGACTTATGGCCCTCGTCGGTCTCAATACCGCCGGCGGGCACAAATAGCGCCTGCGAGGTTGTGCACATCTGACCGGAATACAGCGATAAGGTGAATGCCAGGTTGCGCATCATGGCTTTATAGGCATCCGTCGAATCAATGACGATGTTATTGACTCCCGCCAGTTCTGCATAGACCTGTGCCTGCCGACAGTTATCGATCAGCCACTGCCCAAAGACATTACCCCCAGTAAAGTCTACTGACTTCACCGCGCTATGGGTTACCAAGGCCTTGGTCGCCTCGCGGGAGGGCGCCACACACAGCGTGACGAGATTGGGATCCAGGCCGTTTTCCGAGAGTACGGCGCGGAGAATGCGTACCGTGATCGCCGCGGGAAGAATTGCATTGCTATGCGGTTTCACAATCACCGCATTGCCAGTTGCCAAGGCAGCAAATAACCCAGGATAGGTGTTCCATGTAGGGAAGGTGCCGCAGCCAACGACGACGCCAATGCCCCGGCCAACGATCTGAAAATTCTTTTTCATGACCAGCGGGGGATTTTTACCCTGCGGCTTTTCCCACACGGCCTCTTTAGGCACGAAACTCTGCTCTCGCCAAGCATATGCGACCGACTCCAGGCCACGGTCCTGGGCATGAGGGGCACCCGCCTGAAATGCCATCATCCAGCCCTGGCCCGTGGTCATCATGACGGAGTGGGCAAGCTCGAAACTATTCCTGTTGAGACGATCGAGCATTTCGATGCAGACGCCGGCACGCCCATCCGCGCCGATCGCCTGCCAGGGGGCCATTGCCTTCTGGGCGCTATCGATTAGGGTCTGCACATCGCATACCGGGTACTCGACGTTGAGTGCAATGCCGTAGGGGGAGCGCTCTCCGCTGTGCCAGCCAGTCTGGCCGGGCTGGCCAAGCTCAAACTTCTTGCCCAGACGGGCATCGAACGCGCGCTTGCCGTCATCAGCCGCGGTCTCGCCATAGGCCTTCGGGCTTGGCATTTCGTTAAAAGGTGACCAGTAGCCACGGGTGGCGATTGCAGAAAGCGCAGCCTCCAACGTTGCCCGATGCTTATCGAACAGGGGGTGAGACATCCAGAGCTCCTCCTTGAGCGGGTGACCCGGCGACTTGGGATTCGGTTCTATTGCCGTCAGACTGGCCGGGTTCGAGTCAGCGCAAAACGATACAAACGAATTCGATTTGTGTCAACAATTTGTATCAGATTCCCGAAGACTGTGATACATTTTTTCGACCATAAAAAAGGGGCAGCCCAAAACGCCTCCCGTTCAAATGGCCAGACACTCAAAAATTCTTGACCGTCTCAACGCCTTTCGCAGGCAGCAGCGCGTACATGCCAGCTCGCTGATCATCACAGCATTTGGCGATGTGGTGATGCCTCGGGGCGGCAGCATATGGCTTGGAAGTCTCATCGAGCTGCTTGAACCACTGGGCATCAATGAGCGACTGATTCGTACCACCGTCTCTCGGCTCGCGGACGATCAATGGCTGAATTCCGAGGCCCATGGGCGACGGGCAAATTACGCCCTCACCCCCGCTGGCATGCGGCGCTTTGAAGAGGCTTCTCGGCACATCTACTCCGCCAATGCTCCGATCTGGGATCGGCGCTGGCGGCTTGTTCTCACGGTTGGAAAAATAACACCGCGCGAGCGCGATCGGGTGCGCAAAGCACTGTTTTGGCAAGGCTTTGGCCAGACCAGCTCGGGCTGTTATGTGCATCCCAGCGCCGATCTAGCTTCAGCATTTGATGCTCTGGTTGTCGAGGGGCTAGCAGACACACTTGAAAAACTCATGCCGATGATTGCCGCCGCCTCTCAGCTCGGGCCCTCGGCAAACGATCGCGATATGGTGCGCGAAGCATGGAATCTCGAGGGATTGGCCAAGGCCTATATCGGCTTTTGCAAGCTCTATCAGCCGATACTTGAGTCTGTACGTGGCGATATGCATGCCCGCATCGAAGGGGCCGACGCGTTGTTGCTGCGAATTCTGCTGATCCATGACTACCGAAGACTTTTATTAAGAGATCCGGAGCTGCCCGCTGAGCTCTCCCCACAAGACTGGCCCGGTCAGCGTGCGAGGGCCCTGTGTCGAGAGCTTTACCTGCGGCTTATGCCATTATCAGAGGCCTATCTTGATCGCACTATGCAGCTTGCAGACCGTAGTATTCCAGCCGCGATGCCAATGCTCGCAACGCGATTCAAAGCGGATGAATTACTGATTGAGCCCGCCTAGAGGCGGCTCCATTACCGCGATGTTTCCGATTGTCCTGTCATGCGGCATCCGGGCTGCTGTCGCCACCCCGTTTTTTTAGTTCCATCAACGGTACAACGCCCTCGACGGCAATCCTTCGACGGCCAGGTTCCACTGCCTTGAGCGCAACCGTTTCGCGCATGGTCTGGGCGCTTCTCACCGCAAGCTCCTGATAGGTGCGCGTACCATCGGCTTTCCAGGCGAGCTCCTCGTCCGTCAACGGCCTGAGCACCTTGGCCGGTGAGCCCACTGCAAGCATGCGCGCCGCAATTTCGGCACCCGCCTTCACAAAGGCACCCGCCGCAACGATCGCGGACTCGCCGATAACAGCGTTATCCATCACCACCGCGTTCATCCCCACCAAGGCGTTGCGGCCAATTCGGCATCCATGCAGAACAGCACCGTGGCCGATATGCCCGTCCTCTTCAACGACGGTGTCCGATCCGGGAAACCCGTGCATGACACAGGTGTCTTGGAGATTGGCCCCCCTTTCCAGAATCAGCCGGCCAAAGTCCCCGCGCAGGCAGGCACAGGGGCCGACATAACAGTCCGGGCCGATGATCACGTCGCCGATCAGCACAGCGCTTGGGTGAACGTAGGCACTGGGATCCACCACCGGAACAATGCCGTCAATCTCAAAGACTTTTACAAGGGACATCACAAGAACTCCTTTTCGTCCTGGGCAGATAGATTCACTACAAAAAAGATATCAGAATCCAAAATTTTGTATCAAATAAATTGACAGACCCGCCGCCGGGGCCCGACAATACGCCGCTGCCCTGGGCTGGACCCAAGGCCCATAAAAACAGAACTTCATAACGTTAGCTGCAAAGGGGGAGACACGGCGATGCTGGCAGAGTTTCTGCAATTTTTGTTCTCGGGCATCACGGTCGGTGCCACCTATGCCCTCGCGGCCCTTGGTTTCACCCTGATTTATAACGCTAGCAATGTGATTAATTTCGCCCAAGGCGAATTCATCATGCTGGGCGGAATGCTGGCGGTCTTCTTCTCAGCAGCCGGGCTTCCGATGCCCGCCGCCATCGCGCTGGCGATCCTGGTGCCGGCAGTCGTCGGCATTGCCCTCGAGAAGTTCGCGATTGAGCCGCTCAAAGGTGCGGAGACCGTCACCCTCATCATCATCACGATCGGCGCCTCGCTGGTGATCCGCGGGCTTGTCCAGGTCACGCTAGGCAAGAACACTTTTAGCCTGCCCCCCTTCTCCGGCGACACCCCCATCATGGTGCTGGGCGCCACCCTGCTTCCCCAGAGCCTCTGGGTCTTGGGGGTCACGGCAATCGTCGTGGCAGCCCTGTGGTACTTCTTCAGCAAGACCCTGCTGGGCAAAGCCATGCTGGCGACCTCGGTCAATCGAGTGGCAGCTGAACTGGTGGGAATTAACACCGGATTTGTCTTATTTTTAAGCTTTGCCTTGTCTGCAGCGCTGGGCGCACTCGGCGGGATTCTGATCACCCCAATTACGCTGACGTCTTACGACGTGGGCATCATGCTCGGCCTGAAAGGCTTCGTAGCCGCTGTACTGGGCGGCCTGGGCAATGGCCTGGGGGCTGTGATCGGTGGACTGATTGTTGGCATTTTGGAATCCATGGGCGCTGGTTATATCTCCTCTGCCTATAAGGACGCGATTCCCTTTGTCCTGATTCTGCTGATCCTATTTTTCATGCCGCGCGGGATTTTCGGCGGCAAATCAACCGATCGGGTCTAAGCATGCGAAAGAGTCCTTTCTTCGGGCTGTACGTTGTGATCGCACTGCTGCTGATCATCCCCTTTATCGCACCCAATAACTTTTATCTTGATCTCGCAATCCGCATGGCGATCAATGCCATCATTGTTCTGGGATTAAACCTGCTGATCGGATTTGCCGGCCAGATCAGTCTCGGCCATGCGGGATTTCTCGGCATTGGCGCCTACGCCTCAGCGGTCTTACCCACACACTTTGGCTGGCACCCTCTGCCCGCGATGGCGGCAGGGGCAGCCTTGGCGGCTGGTCTCGCCGCCCTTGTTGCCCGCCCAATTTTCAAGCTCAAAGGCAACTACCTGGCGATGGCCACGCTCGGACTGGGCATCATCATCAGCATCGCAATCCGTAACGAGACCAACTTCACCGGGGGCCCCGATGGGATGCCCGTGCCGGTCATGGGACTCATGGGCTTCGATCTCTCCAATGACAAGCAGTGGTACTGGGTGATCGCCCTGCTCCTCGTTTTTAGCCTCTGGGCATCCCTGAACATGATTGACTCACCATTTGGCCGAGCCCTTCGGGCACTTCACGGCTCGGAAGTAGCCTCACAGGTCGTGGGCGTAGACATCGTGCGCTACAAGGTTGCCATCTTTGTGCTCTCAGCCGCGTTCGCCAGCATCATGGGCAGCATCACAGCCCACTATGTCGGCTTTGTGACACCGACATTTGCCGACTTTTTCCATTCGATTGAGCTGGTCACGATGGTGGTCGTGGGCGGTATGGCCTCCATCTATGGCTCACTGGTCGGCGCCGTGCTGCTCACCGCACTGCCTCAGGCATTGGCTACTTTTGAGGGCTGGGAGACAGTCGTGTTTGGCGTGATTCTGATGCTGTGCATGATCTTTATGCCCAAGGGACTCGTGCCGACTCTGGCGTCGAAATTTGGGAAGGGAGACTGACCATGGCCCTGCTCGATGTCACTAACCTGTCGATCCACTTTGGTGGCGTGAAGGCGGTACAGAGCGTCAGTTTCTCGATCGATCCCGGCATCATTTATTCGGTGATCGGCCCGAATGGCGCTGGCAAGACGACCCTATTTAACCTGATCACCGGGGTCTATACGCCCACCAGCGGAGAGATCCGACTTGATGGTGAATCAATCCAAGGCAAAAGCCCCAATCAGCTGGCAGAACGTGGCATGGCCCGCACGTTTCAGAACCTTCAGGTATGCATGAACATGACGGCCATTGAAAACGTCATGGTGGGCGCCCATCTCAGACTCGACCGAAATGTCCTCAAAGCAGCCCTGCGATTCGGCAGCCTCCGAACGCGGGATACGGCGTTGCGCCAAGAGGCCGCTGAACTGATGCGATTTGTGGGTCTTGAGCGCTTTATCGATGCGCGGGCCGACAGCATGCCGTATGGAGCCCTCAAACGCATGGAAATCGCGCGTGCGCTGGCCATGAAACCGAGAATTATTTTTCTTGATGAGCCAGCAGCCGGACTCAATCCGAAAGAGACCATCGAGGTGGATCAGCTGGTACGTAAGGTGGCCGACTCCGGTGTCACCGTGGTGCTTGTGGAGCACGACATGAAAATGGTGATGAATTTATCGGAGCGGATTCTTGTGCTGGATTACGGCAAGAAACTGGCCGAGGGCACCGGTGCGGAGATTCGTCGTAATCCGGATGTGATCGCTGCCTACCTCGGCGCCCACGCCTGAAGGACATTCACTTATGAACACAGCAACAAGTCTATTGCTCAACGTCTCCGCCATGGAGAGCTGCTACGGCAAGATCAAGGCGCTGAAGGGCATTGACCTCGAGGTGCGTCGTGGCGAGCTGGTTGCCTTGGTGGGTGCCAACGGAGCAGGCAAAACCACTTTTTTACGCACCCTTTCCGGCGTGCAGCCCATGAGTGCAGGGACCATACTTTTCGAAGGTGAAGATATCAGCCAAACCGGTCCTGACCTCCGGGTAAGGCGCGGGATCTGCCAAAGCCCGGAGGGGCGCCAAGTGTTCGGACCCCTCACGATTGAGGACAACCTTCGTCTCGGCGCCTACACACAGCCCAGAACTCAGGTCGAGGGCGATCTGGAAAAGATTTACACCATGTTTCCCGTACTCAAAGAGAAGCGAAGGCTGCCCGCAGGGACCCTGTCGGGCGGACAGCAGCAGATGCTGGCGATCGGACGTGCCCTCATGGGGCGTCCAAAGATGCTGCTGCTCGATGAGCCTTCAATGGGACTTGCCCCACTGCTGGTGGAAGAAGTCTTTAACGTGGTCAAGACCCTGAAATCACAGGGCATGACGATTTTGCTGGTCGAACAAAACGCCTTTGCAGCGCTTGGCATTGCCGATCGTGGCTATGTGCTCGAAACCGGAAATGTCACGCTGACCGGCACTGGCCAGGAGCTGATCAGTAACGAACAGGTGCGCGCGGCCTATCTGGGCATGTAACACGCGATTCGTGCCCTGATGCCTGGGGCACGCTCGCCATCAGAGGGGCCTGAGCACCATCTTGCCCGCCATATAGGGCGCCAACGCCTCGGGCAAGGCCACGCTGCCATCGGCCTGCTGGTGATTCTCCAGCACAGCCACGAGGGCACGGCCAACGGCAACCCCCGAACCGTTAAGGGTGTGGATGAGCTCCATACGGGCCTTGCCGCCCTCGCCGCTCTTGCGCACACGGGCCTGCATGCGCCGGGCCTGAAAGGCCTCGCAGTTACTGACCGAGGAAATCTCTCGATACGTCTTCTGGGATGGCAGCCAGACCTCCAGATCGTAGGTCTTGGCAGCACCAAATCCCATATCACCACTGCACAAGGCCATCACCCGATACGGCAGATCCAGGGCCTTCAGGATTGTTTCTGCATGGCCCACCATCTCTTCAAGCGCCTGATAACTCAATTCGGGATCAGCAATCTGGACCATCTCCACTTTATCGAACTGGTGCTGACGAATCATGCCGCGGGTATCGCGGCCGTAACTACCTGCCTCGGAACGGAAACACGGCGTATGGGCAGTCAGACGAATAGGCAGTTGATCAGGCTCTAGAATCGCATCCCGAACGATATTGGTGAGCGACACCTCAGAAGTCGGAATGAGGTAGAGCGCCTCGCCTTCTGCCTCGGCACCGCCTTTTTTTACAGCAAACAAATCTTCCGCGAATTTTGGAAGCTGTCCAGTGCCGCGCATACTGTCGGCATTGACGATATACGGGGTGTAACACTCCTGATAGCCATGCTGCTGCGTATGCGTATCGAGCATGAGCTGGGCAAGTGCACGATGCAGGCGCGCGATATCTCCTCGCATCAGCGCAAATCGGCTACCGGTAATTTTGGTAGCGGTTTCAAAGTCTAGGCCAAGCGGACCACCCACATCGACATGATCCTTCACCTCAAACCCATGATTCTTGGGCACGCCCCAACGGCGAACCTCGACGTTGGCATCGGCATCTCTGCCCTCGGGAACTGATACATGCGGCAGATTCGGAATCGTCATCAGCCAATCGGTAAGCCGAACCTGGATTTCCTCGAGGCGCTTTGCGCCCGATTCCAGCTGCTGGGCGATTTGAGCCACCTGCGCCATCTGGCCATCGGCATTCTCACCCCGGCCCTTGGCGATTCCAATCTGTTTCGACAGGGCATTGCGCTGCGCCTGAAGCTGCTCGGTCTCCACCTGGAGATTCTTTCGTTCGGCCTCGAGTGCCGAAAAAGCGGCCGTATCCAGGACATAGCCGCGACGGGCAAGCGCAGTGGCCGCGCCATCAAGGTCCTTACGCAAGAGTTGAGGATCAATCATGCTGCTCTTTCAGGAAGTTCATAGGCCTCTGGATTTTACGGTGTCCGACCCGGTGTGATCCGGGATTCGTCAGTTTGCGTTCTTTCCACGCAAATAGGCCAGTTTCTCTGCAATTTTGGACTCCATGCCACGATCCACGGGCTCATAGAACACCGGTGGCCTGGTCAGTGCATCGGGAAAATAACGCTGTCCTGACGAAAATGCATCTGGCTCATCATGGCTGTAGCGATATTCCTTTCCGTGACCCATGGACTTTGCAAGCTGTGTCGGGGCGTTACGCAAATGATCAGGAACAGGCAAGGATCCCCGTTCCTGAACGAATTTTCTTGCAGCGTTAAAGGCAACATAAACCGCGTTGGACTTGGCTGCACAGGCCAGAAACACCACCGCCTGGGCAAGGGCGAGTTCACCCTCCGGCGATCCAAGCCGATCATAGGCATCTGCGGACTCTAACGCCATCGTCAGCGCGCGTGGATCCGCTAGCCCGATATCCTCTACCGCCATACGGACCATGCGACGTGCAATGATGCGCGGGTCGCAACCACCGTCGAGCATGCGTGCGAACCAATAAAGTGATGCATCCGGATCGCTGCCACGCACCGACTTATGTAAGGCAGAGATCTGATCATAGAAGGCATCACCGCCTTTATCGAACTGGCGCATCATCTGCGGCAGCATTCGATCCAGCAGTGCATCATCAATAAGCCCACTGATCTTCTGTGCCTGAGGGATCAAAAGCTCGAGCGCGCCCAGTAGACGACGGGCGTCTCCATCTGCACTCGCCACAAGCCTTACCCAGGCCTGCTCCGAAATTGCCTGCGCGGAGAATCCAACGAGTCCCAATGCGCGCTGTGCGAGACTGCGAAGGGCGTCCTCCTGCAGGGGTTTCAGTATGTATACGGCAGCGCGCGATAACAACGCGCCATTGACCTCGAATCCCGGATTTTCAGTCGTCGCCCCGATGAATACGAACAGACCGCTTTCGACATGTGGGAGAAATGCATCCTGTTGCGCTTTATTGAACCGGTGAACTTCGTCGACGAAGACCACACAGGACTGTCCACGGCCGCGCAATGCCTCCGCCTGAACGACTGCCTCGCGAATCTCTTTCACTCCTCCCAACACCGCAGAAATCGACAATAGATCTGCATCGCAGGCCTGTGCCAGCAGCCGGGCAATCGTGGTCTTACCCACCCCCGGCGGCCCCCAGAGGATCATGGAGTGGAGCTGGCCCGAGTCAATTGCTGCCCTCAGGGGCGCCCCCGGGCCGAGCAAATGTGACTGGCCAACGACGCTATCGATCGACAGCGGACGCATGCGCTCCGCGAGCGGCGGCTGGATCACTGCCGAATCACAGCCATGCCACGGGGTGGTGTGTATTGGAACAGCCCGGGGTCGACGGCGATATTTTTCAAAATCTTGGTGAGCTCCACGCGCGTGACCTGGCCCAGACTATCGTGGATTTCAAACCGACTGATCATCGCATCGGCATCGAGCCCGACCATCAGCCATGCAATCCCCGGTTCAGGCTGCCTGGGCTCTACCGCGATCCAGGCCACACCATCACGATCTCCCGCTGCAGTGAAACGATAACGGCCCATCAGCTGGTCCCGCGACAACACGCTGGTATTGAGCAACAACGCCGCAATGCCGGAGAGATTGGCCGACTCCACAGATCGCATGGAGGCCTGGGCCAGATCAAGATCCACCAGCCAGAACTCTCGGGTATTCAAAATCTGCAACTGAGGATACGGCTTGCGCACTTCCCATCGCAACAGGCCGGGTTTGGAAATGTAGAACACCCCAGACGCGGTTCTGATACGAGCGGTTTTTGCCGATGTGACCTGACGAAACTCCGCCGACAGGGATTGGGTAGAGGCCAGGCTTTCGATCATCCGCTCAATCGGATCGGCCCGAGCGGAGGCGGCAAGGACCATCATCAGGATGGCGATCGCACCCTTCATTGGGACTGTGGCACCAAGATATCGCGATTACCGTTACTCTGCATCGGCGACACGACACCCGCCTGCTCCATGGTCTCCAGCAGTCGCGCTGCACGGTTATAGCCAATTCGCAAGTGACGTTGTACCAGCGAAATAGAAGCGCGGCGATGCTTCAGAACAATCGCAACAGCCTCGTCGTAGAGGGGATCCGATTCGCCATCCGCGCCCTCAATCGGCAGGCCCGCCGTAAAGGTCCCGCCACCGGCTGCGGGATCAGCGCCCTCGAGAATGCGATCGTCGTATTGCGCCTCTCCGGACTGCTTCACGGAATTGACCACCCGAACCACCTCGTCATCGGCGACAAAGGCACCATGCACTCGAATCGGTAAGCCCGTTCCCGCCGCAAGGAACAACATATCGCCCTGCCCGAGCAACGCCTCGGCACCCATCTGATCCAGCACGGTTCTTGAATCTACCTTGCTGGATACCTGAAATGAAATACGCGCCGGTATATTGGCCTTGATCAGACCCGTGATCACATCGACCGAGGGCCGCTGGGTGGCAAGAATCAGATGTATGCCTGCTGCCCGGGCCTTTTGTGCAAGTCGCGCTATCAGCTCTTCAATCTTTTTGCCTGCCACCATCATCAGATCTGCGAGTTCGTCAATCACCACCACAATCTGCGGCAGCGGCACCAGGGTGGGAGCATCCGGATCCTCGGGATTGGCAAGCGGATCTTTGATGGGGCTGCCCTTTTTGATCGCCTCTTCGATCTTCTGATTAAAGCCTGCGAGATTACGTGTGTTTAATTTGCTCATCACGCGATAGCGACGCTCCATCTCGCCCACACACCAATGCAACGCATTCGCTGCAAGCTTCATATCGGTCACCACCGGGGTGAGCAGGTGCGGAATGCCCTCGTAGATGGAGAGCTCAAGCATCTTCGGGTCAATCATGATCAGCCGGACCTGCGCGGGTGACGACCGGTAGAGAAGCGAGAGCAGCATCGCATTCACGCCCACTGACTTTCCGGATCCAGTGGTTCCCGCTACGAGCAGATGGGGCATTCGGGCAAGGTCCACCACCACGGGCGCACCCGCGATATCCTTTCCGAGCGCAAGGGGAAGCACACCATGGCTTTCATGAAAGGTTGTCGAGCCGATAATTTCAGACAATCTGACCACCTGACGTCGCGGATTGGGCAGCTCCAGCCCCATCAGGCTCTTGCCGGGAATGGTCTCCACCACACGAATCGATACCAGCGACAGTGCACGGGCGAGGTCTTTGGCAAGATTGACGATCTGCGAACCTTTGACACCAAGCGCAGGCTCAATTTCGTAACGCGTAATTACGGGGCCCGGCTGCGCACTCACCACTTTGACCTGCACCCCAAAATCGGCGAGTCGGCTTTCGATGACACGGGAGGTAAATTCAAGCGTCTCCGGCGAAATGGTGTCCTCTTGAACGGCCACCTCATCGAGCAATGAGATGGCAGGCAAACCGCCCGAAACCGGCACTGCCTCCGAGAACAGCGAACGCTGCTTCTCACGCTGACGGGCCTGAATTACTTTTTTCGAGGGCTCAGGCGCCGCCACCGGTCTGATCTCCAAAGCGATATCCACCTCGCGCTGGCGACGTTTCTCCTCTAATGCATCCGCCCGAACAATCGCTGCAGATTCACCAAGCCGGCGATCCTGACGGGCCGCGAGCCGATCCCGGGCCAGACCGAGCAAGGACTCTGCCTGGCGCCCCACCCACTCGGTGACATCGAGCCAGGAGAAGGCAAAGAAAAGGCTTAGGCCGGACACAATCATGACCAAGGCGAGAAGACTCAGGCCGATTGGGCCGAGCGCCCAATCGCCAAAACTGCCGACCAGACTTCCCAACACACCACCCGGCATAAAAGAAATAGGACTCGAGCCCCAGCTGATTCTTTGGGCCTCCAGCGTGCAGCTGCCGGCAAGCAAAAGGCCAAAACCAACCCATCGCATGGTCCCCATGGGCACAAATGCGGCCAGATCAATCGAGCCCCCGACCCCAAGCCGCTGCTGCTCACGGAGATGACGGGCGAGGCGCCAGCTCGCGTAGGCAAGGGCTGCCGACAGCACCACGAACCAGGCGGCAGAAAATCCAAACCCAAACAGCAGCGAATCCGCAGTCCAGGCGCCAAATCTTCCAAGTAAATTTGTCGGTGTCTGACGTGACCCCTGCTGGAACCAGCCTGCATCCTCCGGAGACCAGGAGATCAAGGACAAAAAGATCCACAAGGAAAACAGGCCGTAGCCCAGCCAACGCAACTCTGCCCCGAGGCCGGAGATTTCAGCGGCGGTGCCGCCACCCTCCGCCAAGGTTTCCCTGCGGTCAGCGCGCCGAGATGCGGCGCGGGAAGCGGATCGGGTAAAGCGGCCTGCCATGAAATCCTTGGAAATGTCCTGCGCTTTCTTTAATAAAACCGGGTTCGCTCTGGGCAATTCCTATAATTGTGCCGTTTTGTGGCGTTTCTCGCCCGACCCCTGTTTTTCCTAGACGAAATTCGCTTGAAAGGCGTTGCCTCCCATGGCCAATCACACACCCGAACATCACCCGCTAATCATCCTGGGCTCCGGACCCGCGGGCTACACCGCGGCCATCTATGCGGCCAGGGCCAATCTCAGGCCGGTGCTGATCACCGGTCTCGCCCAAGGCGGCCAGCTGATGACGACCACCGATGTGGAGAACTGGCCCGCAGACCCAAAGGGTGTGCAGGGTCCGGACCTCATGCAAAGATTTCTTGAGCATGCCGAGGAATTCGATACCCGGATTGTTTTCGACCATATCCATACGGCCCGTTTAAAAGAGCGGCCGTTTGTACTGGAGGGAGATGCGGGTCATTACAGCTGCGATGCACTGATCATCGCGACAGGGGCATCGGCACAGTATCTCGGCCTGCCATCCGAACAGTCATTCATGGGCAAAGGCGTGTCCGGCTGTGCAACCTGCGACGGATTTTTCTATAAAAATCAAGAAGTCTGCGTGGTTGGCGGCGGCAACGCCGCTGTCGAAGAAGCCCTCTATCTATCCAACATCGCGCGCAAGGTCACTGTTATCCATCGACGTGACAAATTTCGTGCCGAGCCCATCCTGATCGATCGTCTGATGGCCAAGACCAAAGAAGGAAATATCCAGATCCAGTGGAACCATGTGCTCGATGAAGTCATCGGAGATGACAGCGGTGTGACCGGCGTACGCATTCGGCACGCCCAATCCGGTGCCACCCAGGAGCTCGCCCTCCATGGCGTATTTATTGCGATCGGTCACAAACCGAACACCGAGATCTTTGCGGGTCAGCTCGAAATGGCCAACGGCTACATCAAGACCCGAAGCGGACTGGACGGGAATGCGACGGCAACCAATATTGATGGCGTATTTGCGGCAGGCGATGTCCAGGATCACATCTACCGCCAGGCGGTGACCAGTGCGGGAACCGGCTGCATGGCCGCACTCGATGCGCAGCGATACCTGGAAGCACTCAAGGGATCGTGAACCCAGACCGGGAACTCTTTCTGGCGGCCGTCTCGGACGCAACGCGGCTGCCGGAGACGGCCCGGCCGCCGTCCGTCGTGGCCAGGCCCAAGCCAAAACCCATTCCGACCAAGCGCTGGGAGGATGAGGCCATGGCGCTGGCCGAATCTCGTTTATCTGACATGACGCCCGAGAGCCTGCTGGACAGCGATGAGGCGCTGTCTTTTGCGCGGGTGGGCATCTCCAGCGATACGCTGCGTAAGCTCAGGCGAGGCCACTGGGTGATTCAAGACAGTCTAGACCTGCATGGCCTGCGTACGGATGAGGCCCGCGAAGTGTTTGCAGAATTCCTTCGCCAGTGCGGCCAGCGATCGATTCGCTGTATTCGGATCATCCACGGCAAAGGCCTCGGATCTGCCAACCGACAGCCTGTGCTCAAAGGAAAAGTCCTGGCCTGGCTACAGCAGCGCGATGAGGTACTCGCATACTGCCAGGCTCCCGCCACCGATGGCGGCAGTGGCGCAGTTCGTGTTCTGCTTAGACAGCCGCGTCGCCCGTCTCACCGGTCCTGATGCGGATCACCTGATCAATCGATCGCACGAAAATCTTACCGTCTCCGATTCGCCCGGTGCGGGCCGCCGAGACAATCGCATCAATGGCGCGGTCACACATGTCATCAGAGACCACCGCTTCTATTTTGATCTTCGGAAGAAAATCAACAACGTATTCCGCTCCGCGATAGACCTCGGTGTGGCCCTTCTGGCGCCCGAATCCTTTGACATCCGTCACCGTCAGGCCACTCACGCCGATATCCGCAAGCGACTCGCGCACCTGATCAAGCTTGAATGGTTTGACAATCGCAGTGATCAGTTTCACGTTGGTTCACCTTTTCTTGAAAGAGTTGTTCTTTGCGACGATTCTTCAAAACGATTGGTCAATGGGTAGCGCCAATCCCGGCCAAATGCCCGTTTGCTGATACGCACCCCGGGTGCAGACTGCCGACGCTTGTACTCGCTGTGTCTGACCATGCGCAGGACACGATCGACCTCAGCAGAAGCATAACCGGCTGCAATCAGATCTGCCCGTGTCTCTCCATGTTCTATAAAACGAGACAGCATGTCATCTAGGGCGTCATAAGGTGGCAGGCTGTCCTGGTCGGTCTGGTCCGGACGAAGCTCAGCGCTGGGCGCCCGGCTCAAAATCCGCTGCGGAATCACCGGCAGGCCGGCCGTTTCCACGGCAATCCGATTCCGTTCATGGCACAGCCGATAGACCATGCCCTTAAACAGGTCCTTAATCACGGCGAAGCCTCCCGCCATGTCACCATACAACGTGCAGTAACCCACTGCGGTCTCCGATTTATTCCCTGTCACCAATACAAGCGCACTTGTCTTATTGGAAATCGCCATCAACAACGTGCCACGAATTCGCGCCTGGATATTTTCTTCGGTGACATCCTCGGGCCTTCCCGTAAATACCTCGGACAACGACAATTTAAATTGCTCATACAAGGCCGTGATGTCGATCACATCGGCCTTCACGCCCAGCGCCTGGGCACAGGCTTTTGCGTCTTCCACGCTCATGGCCGCCGTAAACGGGGATGGCATGATCACAGCGCGAACATGCTCGGGTCCCAGGGCGTCTGCGGCAATGGCCAGCACAAGCGCTGAATCCACACCGCCTGATAGGCCGATCACCGCGCCTTGGAATCCATTTTTAGTGACATAGTCGCGGGTACCCAATACCAGGGCCTGGTACGCCTGCTGTTCAACCGAAAGATCGGGGGCAATCGTATCGATGCTTTCTCCAGCCAGGGTTGCACCCTCGAAAAAATCCACCACCAGGAGGTCCTCCTGAAACTGAGGTGCCCGAGCGATCAGGCTCCCATTGGCGTCAAGCACAAACGACCCACCATCAAACACGAGCTCGTCCTGGCCTCCGACCAGATTACAGAAGGCCACCGGCAGCCCGATACGAGAGGCATTGCTGCGAACCACATCGATGCGCTCACGCTGCTTATCCAGATGAAATGGCGAGGCATTGAGCACAACCAGCAGATTGGCACCCGCGGCCTTGGCCATTGCAGGCGCGCGTGCTGCCCAAATGTCTTCGCAGATGTTGACTGCGATTCTCAAGCCGTTGGCCTCAAAAAGGCATGGCGCGCCATCGGGTACAAAGTAGCGTTGCTCATCAAAGACCGCGTAATTCGGCAGTTCCAGTTTCCCGTAACTGCCCATCACCTTGCCATATCGCAGCACCGTGGCCGCGTTGAACATGTGTTGATCGCGTGCCCTGGGATGGCCCACCACCACCGTAAGATCCGGAATTTCCTTGAGCGCCTCCGCCAGGTCGGCCAGGGCCTGATCACACGCGGCGCGAAAGGCTGGCCGCAGCAATAAATCCTCGGGGGGGTATCCGGTTAAGGCCAGCTCGGGCGTCACCAATACCGAAGCCCCTTGGGCTTGGGCCCTGGTGGCGGCATCGACAATTTTTTGGGTATTCCCGGTCAGGTCGCCTACCCGACTGTTGATCTGGGCGAGCGCAACCTTCAGCATTTAGGCGCTGCTGCCCTTTTTGTATCGTTCCGTGCTCTGAATAATTTCCTGCTTGGCCTCATCGGGGCCAGCCCAGCCGCGTACCTTGACCCATTTGCCCTTCTCGAGATCCTTGTAGTGCTCGAAAAAGTGCTGAATCGTGGCCAAACGCTGGGGATTGACGTCCTCAATTTTTTTCCAGTGGCTGTACATGCCCAGAATCTTGTCCACAGGCACCGCAAGCACCTTGGCATCGCCCCCGGCCTCGTCGTCCATCATCAAAACGCCCAGGGCGCGGCAACGGACAACCGCCCCCGGCGCCACCGCAAAGGGCGTGATCACGAGCACATCCACCGGGTCCCCATCGTCCGAGATGGTCTGGGGTACATAGCCGTAGTTACAGGGGTAGTGCATTGCCGTGGTCATGAACCGATCAACGAACAACGCCCCTGTCTCTTTGTCCACCTCGTACTTCACAGGTTCCGAATGGGCGGGGATTTCAATGATGACATTGAACTCCTCGGGAACGTTTTTCCCGGCGGTCACATTCATTAGGGCCATCTCGAGTGCCTCCCCTGTGTAAAAATAGCGGTCTGTCCTGCGCATTCTAAGGGATTCCCCCATCCCCACGGTCACCCGTGTGGATGGACGTTCTGGGATCGTTCGCAGGCTAATGGGACGAGAAATTTTTATAAAAAGGAGAACCCCATGTCGATGGGATTGAATCTGGCTTTGGTGTGCGGCCTGCTGGCCATTTTATACGGCGTCATTTCGAGCCGATGGATCCTGGCCCAGCCTGCCGGGAACCCAAGAATGCAGGAAATTGCTGCTGCCATTCAGGCGGGAGCGTCTGCCTACCTGGGCCGACAGTACCGAACCATTGGGATTGTGGGCGTCGTGATCTTTATTCTGATCGCACTGGTGCTGGGCATGGACACAGCAATTGGCTTTGCCATTGGTGCGGTCCTCTCGGGTGCGGCGGGATTTATCGGTATGAACATCAACGTTCGTGCCAACGTGAGAACGGCTGAGGCCGCCCGCGGCGGTATTAATCCTGCACTCTCGATTGCCTTTCAAGGCGGCGCGATCACCGGCATGTTCGTGATCGGCCTCGGTCTGGTCGGTGTCACAGGCTTTTATGCCTTTGAGCTTGCACGCACGGGCGATGTGCTCAAGGCACTGCACCCACTCGTAGGACTGGCCTTTGGCTCCTCGCTGATCTCCATTTTCGCGCGGCTTGGCGGCGGCATTTTTACCAAGGGCGCTGACGTTGGGGCCGACTTAGTCGGAAAGGTAGAGGCAGGCATTCCCGAGGACGATCCGCGTAATCCAGCAGTGATCGCCGACAACGTGGGCGATAACGTAGGCGACTGCGCGGGCATGGCAGCAGACCTATTTGAGACGTACGCGGTGACTGTGATTGCCACGATGCTGCTCGGCGCCTTGCTGATGAAGGGCATCGCAGCAGAGGCGGCGATCTACCCGCTCGCCCTGGGCGGCGTCTCCGTCGTAGCCTCCATCATCGGCTGCTTCTTTGTGAAATATTCGGGATCAGGCAAGATCATGACTGCCCTCTACAAGGGGCTTATCGTCGCAGCTTTGCTGTCAATAGGCGCCTTTTATTTCGTGACCGAGTGGATCATGGGCGCAGCTGCCGCTGCGGTTCCCGGCATGACCGTCATGAATCTCTGGCTCTCATCAATAGTCGGAATTGCACTGACGGCCGCGATGGTGGTGATCACGGAGTACTACACCGCGACAGAGTACGCCCCGGTGCGTCACGTTGCCTCGGCGTCAGAGACCGGCCATGCCACCAACATTATTGCGGGCATCGCGGTCTCCATGCGGTCCACTGCCCTGCCCGTGCTGTCTGTCTGCGTCGCAATCTACGCAGCATATGCACTTGCCGGACTGTATGGCATCGCAATCGCTGCAACGTCAATGCTATCGATGGCAGGCATCATTGTGGCGCTCGACGCCTACGGGCCAATCACCGATAACGCAGGCGGTATTGCCGAAATGGCGGAACTGCCCAAAGAAGTGCGTAACGTGACCGACCCGCTCGATGCAGTGGGCAACACCACAAAGGCAGTCACCAAGGGCTACGCGATCGGATCGGCAGGCCTGGCAGCGCTTGTGCTCTTTGCTGATTACACGCACGCCCTTGAAGGCATGGGCCAGGCAATCAAGTTCGATCTTTCGGATCACGAGGTCATCATTGGCCTCTTTATCGGCGGCATGATTCCTTACCTCTTCGGTGCGATGGCGATGGAGGCGGTTGGGCGCTGCGCAGGTGCGGTGGTCACTGAAGTACGTCGTCAGTTCCGCGAAATCAAGGGCATCATGGAAGGCACAGGAAAGCCGGAGTACCACACTGCGGTGGATCTGCTGACCAAAGCCGCAATCAAGGAAATGATCATCCCCTCGCTTCTGCCGGTAGTGGTGCCCATTATTGTGGGCCTCGCACTTGGGCCGAAGGCGCTGGGCGGCATGCTCATGGGCACGATCGTGACGGGCCTCTTTGTCGCAATCTCCATGTGTACTGGCGGTGGGGCCTGGGATAACGCCAAGAAATACATCGAAGACGGCAATCATGGTGGGAAGGGTTCAGACGCCCACAAGGCCGCCGTGACGGGCGATACCGTCGGTGATCCCTACAAGGACACTGCGGGTCCTGCCGTGAATCCGCTGATTAAAATCATCAATATTGTGGCCTTATTAATCGTGCCGATCCTTCCGGTCGTTCCGAAATAAGCTAGGTGGTCAATCGCGCCGCCGCCTTCCAGTGGGAGGCGGCGGTTTCTTTTTCCGAAAGACTCTCCGCGATCTCCGCAAGGGCGACATGTGTCTGCGCCATGGGCTTAAACCGCAGTGATGCCTCCAGATGCATTCGGGCCTTGCCCCAGAGCGCCTGACGCTGACAGATGCGGCCCAACGACCAGTTCAGTTCTGCATCGCGTGGCTGCTGCTGAAGCCAGGTCTCGAGTCTGAGCAACTGTTCTCGGCTGTTGCCCTCGCAGCGGCCATAGAGCATCGCCAGCCCGGAATCCCATTCCCGTTTTAATGCGTTCTCAATAAGCTCGATCGCCTGGGCATGCCTGCCCTGTGCAATCCATGCGTCCGCAACCTCCCGCTTGTATTCGGTCGCGACAACCCGCGAGATCGCCTTTCGATTCTCAAGCAGACGTCCGATGCGCAGCACCTCGTCCCACCGGCCCTGCTGCCGATTGGCACGCAGGGCAAGCCGCAGGGTATGTAGCTGCCGGCGGTCACCCTCTGTCAAGGGTGCAAGCGCTGCCAACGCCTGATGGCCTCGGTAGTCATCCACCGCGAACTCTGCCTCGAGTAATCCTGCAAGCCTAGGGTCTGAGGTTCGATCGGCAGCATCCCCCCCTCGCAGTTCAGTCAAAAGTGCGTGTCTTAATGCTGCATCTCTCATTCGATGCGCAGCAGTTGCCGCAAGGGCCTGGGCTGCGACCAAGGCCGATGGGACCTCCTGAATAAGGGCCCGATCATCCCGCATGCCGCGGGCAGCCTTTACAACGCGGGCGAAACGCCCCTCAAAAAAATCCACCATCATTCCCGCGAGCCGCTGCAGTCGCTGGTCTTGCAAACGTCGCATCCGATAGCGACGCACACGCGAAGGGATGCTCGCCAGCTCGATCACGATTCGGGCAAGAATCACCAGCACCACGAACAACGCCAATACCGCGATCAGTGCTACCTGCAGCGACATGTCAATGCGAACCGGTGGGACCCAGAGCGTGACATTGCCCCAGTTGATATCGAACATGACAATCGACGCCAGGACTAGCCCGACGACCAAGATGAAAAAGAAAAGCCCCCTCATTGGTCTGGCGTCGGCCTGATGGCCTCAAGCGCCTCCGTCAACGCGAGCCGAGATGGCAGCGGTATTTTTTCCGCCAAGAGATTTAACGCTGACAACGTTTTTCGATGGCTCGCAACCTTGGGGCTCTGAGGATCAAATACATCGCCAAGAATCTTTTCAGCCTGGGCGATATCTTGCGCAAAAATCTTGTCCTGTCGCGATACCAGTGCGATCTTCGCCGATAAGAGCCTCAGCCGCAGCCGCTCGGTGACAAGCGCACCCTGCTCTGGTGTTAAAAACACTGCCTCAGGATTTTCGACGCGACGGATACGCACCATGTCAGACCTGTCTATAATACACATCTGACGCTGACGACGAATAGAGAGG
>VERI01000054.1 GCA_018882785.1 Burkholderiaceae bacterium
CGTTCGCCTGGCGACGGAAGATACCGTTCTGGTTCATACCGCCGTTGTTGGTCTGGATGTCGCCCTGCAGATCGAAGATGGCTCTCAGACCGCCGCCCAGATCCTCAGAACCCTTCAGGCCCCAAACAGAGGAAACGATCGCGCTGTCAGCAAAACCGGAAACGTTGTTACCAGCGGCATTTGCCTTCTGGATCGCAACCACGGAGGCGTCGAGTGCGCCGGAGATGGTCACGTTCTGAGCCATAGCGGGAGCTGCAACAGCAGCAGCCACAGCGGCAGCAATCAGATGCTTCTTCATTAAATGTTCTCCTAGTTAGTTAAATCACCACCCGGCCAGCCATACGGCCTCCCGGGCGACTGCTGAAATCAGCCGTCTGACGGATTTTCTCCCGGGGGGCTCGCCCCCCTCAAGGCACAAGCCCCTGTAAGTCCTTGATTCACAGGTTTTCCTGATCTCCGTGTCGTCTGAAAGCAAC
Source organism: Burkholderiaceae bacterium (assembly GCA_018882785.1). Classification (GTDB taxonomy): domain Bacteria; phylum Pseudomonadota; class Gammaproteobacteria; order Burkholderiales; family Burkholderiaceae_A; genus Lacustribacter. The sequence goes on from VERI01000054.1 coordinate 477, forward strand.
AGTCTTTGGAAGGCAATAAAAATAGGGACAGATTATCTAAACAATAATCCGACCATGACCTCGACCCGCCTTTACGGGCGTCTTCTTTCCTACGCCAAGCCCTACTGGCCAGGCTTTGCCTTTGCGGCCCTGGCGATGCTGGTCACGGCCGCCACCGAGACGGCGTTTCCGGCTTTGCTCAAGCCGCTCCTGGATAACGGCTTTGCGGGTGCGAGCGCATTTCAGGTCTGGTGGGTCCCGACCGCGGTCCTGCTGATCTTCCTGTTGCGGGGCGTGTCGACCTTTCTGTCGGTCTATGCCATGAACTGGATCGCCAATAGTGTTTTACGGGATCTTCGACAGGCGATGTTTAACAAACTGCTGACCATGCCAGCTTCCACGTTTGATGCGCGCTCTTCTGGTCAACTGATATCGCGGGTCATTGCCGAGGTCAATGGTGTGACCAGCGCTGCCACCAATGTGGTCAACACCCTGGTCCGCGACAGCCTGATTCTGATTGGCCTGCTTGGCTGGCTCTTTTGGCTGAACTGGAAGCTCACCTTGGTTGTACTGGCCCTGCTGCCCTTGTTGGCCGGCCTAACGCTCGCCTTTTCTAAACGCATGCGACGGGTAAGCCGCGATGCGCTCAAAGCCACTGCTGAGATGACCCGGTCTGTTGAAGAGGCGATCTTCGGCAATCGCGTGATCAAAGTATTTCAAGGCGATGAGTTTGAGTCGGGCCGATTCAAAAAAGTAAACGCAGAGTTTCGTGGCCAGTCCATGCGGCTTGCAGTGGCACAGGCGCTGCAGTCACCGATCAGTCAGTTTATTGCTGCAATTGGTGTTGCCGTGGTGCTCACGATTGCCCTGATGCAGTCGCGCGCAGGCGAGGCGACTGTCGGTGACTTCATCTCTTTTGTGACTGCCATGCTCATGATGTTTGGGCCTTTGCGGCATCTGGCCGATATCAACGCCCAGCTGCAGCGCGGGCTTGCATCTGCAGAGGCTGTGTTTGAATTAATCGATGAAAAATCGGAGCGCGATACAGGCACGCGCACTGTCGCGCGTGTGCAGGGTGCGCTTGAGTTTCAGGGCATCACGCTTGCCTATCCCAGCAGCGACCGCAAGGTCTTGGCGGGTTTATCGGTCAATGTTCGGCCTGGCGAAACGGTTGCCTTTGTGGGCCCATCGGGTGGGGGTAAGACTTCGCTCGTGAATCTGGTGCCGCGGCTTTATGAGCCAACCGAAGGCAAGGTGCTCATCGACGGCATTCCAATTGCAGATCTCACCCTGGCGAGCCTGCGCGCCCAGATCGCTCTGGTCTCCCAGGATGTGGTTCTCTTTAACGACTCGATTCGCAACAACATCGCCTATGGCGCGGCGTCAGTTACCGATCAGGATCTGCATGCCGCGATAGAAGCGGCGGACCTTGCGAAGTTTGTGGCGTCGCTATCCGAGGGTGCAGAGACCGTCATTGGCGATCGTGGTGTACGCCTATCGGGCGGCCAGCGCCAGCGCATTGCGATTGCCCGGGCGGTTTTGAAAAATGCGCCTATTCTGATTTTGGATGAAGCGACTTCTGCACTCGACACTACAGCAGAAGCTAGTGTGAAGTCTGCGATCGATCGCCTGCGCAAAGGCCGTACAACGCTCGTCGTTGCCCATCGGCTGTCGACCATCGTGGATGCCGATCGGATTGTGGTGATTGATGCCGGCCAGATCGTAGAGCAAGGAACCCATCAAGAGCTTCTGGATCGTGGGGGGCTATATGCGAGTCTCTATGCGCGGGCATCGAGCGCAGGCCATGACCGAATTGATGAAGATTCCTCCTCGCAGTCCTAGCATTCGTTGATATCGCTTGTCTTTTCCGAACGTAGTTGACCCCCCGATGACACCGCAGCATCTCCTGCTGATCAGAACCTCTGCATTTGGGGATGTGGTCCAGACTTTCTATGTCCTCTCGGATCTGCGCAGGGCCTTGCCGCATACCCGTATCGACTGGTGTGTAGATGAGCGGTTTGCGGAGCTTGCCCGACTGCATCCCGCTGTCACCGAAATAATTTCTCTGCCGACAAGGCGTTGGAAACATCTCTTCACCAGCCCAGGCCGCTGGTTAGAAGTGATACGTTGGATACGCGACCTTAAGAAAAAAGATATCGATGTCTCGTTGGATCTCCAGGGCTTATATAAAAGTGCGCTCGTCGGGTGGTTAAGCCGCGCACAGCTGCGCCTGGGCCCAGAGGCATTTGCTGAATCTGAGCGCGGCGTGCATCGGCTGTATCACCGAGAAGTCAAAGGCAGTAAGGTCGAAGGCCTTGCCATGCGCGCCCGTTATCTGGCGGGCGCTGCACTTGGCTACGACGCGCTTTCCTATTCGATTGATTCGGGGATACAAAATTGGCGACCGCCCACGGGTAGACCCCAGATCCTGATGATGGTGGGCGCATCACGACCCGAAAAGATGTGGCCTGCCGAGCAGTGGGTAGCGCTTTGCAAACGCGTTCTGAATAAGGCCGCACACTCAAGCGAGAATGATCCCAAGATCGAACTGCTCTGGGGCTCCGAGGCAGAGCGACAGATTGCGATCACCATTTCTGAAAAAACTGCAGATTCCAGAGTGGTTGTCGCGCCGCAGACCTATGCGGTAGCCGAGTTGAGATCAAAGTTTCTGTCCGCCCAGGCGCTGGTTGGGGGCGATACGGGCCTGGCCCACTTCGCGGTTGCGCTCGGCACACCTACCGTCATGCTCTTTCTGAAAACCCATGCCGTGCGCTATGCGCATCCCGATTTAAAGCACCAGTTTGCAGTCGATGTGGTCGATGGCCCGGTGACTGCCGACCGCGTGGCCACCGAGCTGATGCGGGCGCGATCTCTCGGTGGATCTCTCTCTTGAGCAATCCCGTGAACACACGTGAAAAGATCGTGGTGACCATGCCGGCGCTCTATCGGCCCGAGGTCTTAGCCACGACCCTGTGGAGTTTTGAGCGCGGTCTTTTTCGCCAGTTCTCCAGGCGGACCCTGATTCTGAATGTCGATCCGCTGGGTGTTGCGCCCGATTCTTTAGAAGACAAAAAAAATCAAATCCTGGCGCTTGCCCATCAGCACTTCGATCACGTCATCACTCGGTTCCCGAGCGAGGCAAGCTTTCCTGGTGCTGTGCAGTGGCTCTGGCAGCAGGCGATAACCATGAACCAGTGTTTTTTGCACTTGGAAGATGACTGGATCCTGAATCGGTCAGTGCCCGTTCATAAAGTGTTGGGCGTACTTGCCCAGCCCAATGTCGCCTCGGTCCGATTACAGCGTCAGCGTAATCTGAAAATGGCCCAGACACCGACATTAAGTCTCAATCCGGTGTTTCTGCATCCCGACTTTATACG
>VERI01000027.1 GCA_018882785.1 Burkholderiaceae bacterium
CTGGTCACCAGGGCAACGCCGACACTCTCGGTCGCGCGGGCGTAGGCATCCGCAGCATGTACGGCCGCCTGCTCATGGCGCACCAGGATGTGCTTGAATTTGTCTTGCTTGTAAATTTCGTCGTAGATGTAGAGGACGGCCCCGCCGGGGTATCCGAAGATGTGGTCTACCTGCTCTTCATGCAGGCAGCGCACGACGATTTCTGCGCCGGTAATTTCCATAGGTTGTAGGTCCTATCAAGATCCAGTGATCCTTACCCGCCGGCACCACCCGCACCCCGAAGATATCCGGAGCCGGCGACACAGGCCTTGAGCAAGGGCTTTGAGTTGACGGATCGCCGTTGCTGGCTCTTTTGGAGCCAGTACCGGCAAGGTCAAGCCCTCTAATTTAACATACCCATATGGAACCAAAGGCCCTGGATCGCTTTCTCGCCGAGGTGGAGCGCCGGGCATTCAAGATCGCCATGCTCAGCGTGCAGAACGAGGACATCGCCCTGGAGATGGTCCAAGAGGCCATGATGCGGCTGGCGGAAAAATACGCGGACCACAGCCCCGATGAGTGGCCCATGCTGTTTCAGCGCATCCTTCAAAACGCCATTCTGGACCACCACCGGCGGCAAAAGGTCAGAAGGGCATGGGTGTCCCTCTTTGGCGACCTCCGGCCTCCGAGTCATGATGAAGACGAGGGACAAGAGGACGGTTCCGATCTTGTCCCGGACGAGGCCGCTGAGGGCCCCGAGGACCAGGTGGCCCGCCAGAACCTGCGGAGGCACCTCGAGGGGGCGATTTCCGCCCTGCCGATCCGTCAACAACAAGCCTTCCTGCTGCGTTATTGGGAGGGACTGGATATTGCGCAGACCGCCCAGGCCATGAACTGCTCCGAAGGCAGCGTCAAAACCCACTGCTTTCGAGCAGTCAAAGCGTTAAGCGAGTCGTTAGCATTCCTCAGGTCAGAGTTAGAAGATTAGGCATGAATCAGCTGATATATCTCATCCGTCAAACGCTTCGGGAGAAAGAGTCAACGCTCTCCCCTCGCGTCACCCACAGCCTCGCGAAGGCCCGGCACGCGGCCGTCCAACGGGCTGAGTCCAGACACGCCCAGCACGGATCTCGATTTGGCCGCGCCGCCCGCTTCCTGGCCCCCAGCCAACGGTGGGGGATGGCGGCGACCGCCGCCAGCGTCATCGCCGTGGTGGTGGCGCTCGGATTTGCCGAGGAACACTCCTTTGATCGCGATATCGGCAGAATCGCCGAGATCGACCAACGCGTCATGCTTGATCGGCTTCCCGTGCAGGCCTATCTCGATGTCGGCTTTCTCGCCTTTCAAGAAGAAACCTTGAACGAGTCAGCCTCTGGCATCACAGTCAGCTCTGTCACCAACGAAGCAGGCGCGGCGCTCCGCCGTTTCTGGACCCCGAATTCACTCTTTCGCGGCCAGTCCACACAAGGACTCGCCTGGAGCAGGCTCAACGCCTCTCAGCGCGAGGCACTCGCTCCGCTGGAGTCTTTCTGGTCAGAGCTTGAAGAACACCGTCGACGCAAATGGATCAAGATTGCCGATCGGTTCCATCAGTTAAGCCCCGAGCAGCAGGCCACCGCACAGGAAAAAATGCAAGAGTGGGCCGCACTGCCCGCCTCAGACCGTCGACAGGCGCGGGCCGCATTTGGCGGGGTGACCGATGTCGTTCCAGAAGAAGTGCGCGTCATGAAATGGAACGAGTACCAAAGGCTGGCCCCCCAGGAAAAGCAACGGCTGATTGAACTCGCCCAGCAAAAAGTTGCTGCATCAAATGTTGCAGCAGAGCCCTCCCGTCAAGCGCAAGGCCCGGCCAGCCCGCGCTCGGCACTCGCCTCGCGCCCCGAAAAACCTCTCGCCCAGTAACGCGTGACCGCTCAGCCAGCCTCGATCTGGAGGCGCTTTATGGGAATGGTCTACGAGGCCTTATTGCTATTTGGTCCGCTGCTCGTGCTGGCCTTTATCTACTCGGTGCTTGTCGACTTTAGCGACCGGGCAGATCCGGGCCTCAACACCATCAAACGGGCGGGCCTTCAGCTCGCGATCGGCGGCGCGATGCTGATGTACTTCGTGTGGAGCTGGAGTCACGGACGTTGCACCCTGCCTATGCAGACGCTTGGCCTGCGGCTTGAAACAGACGCCGGGGAGCCACTCAGCCGCGGACGTGCCCTGCAACGGGCACTGATTGCGGCACCCAGCGCCCTGACCGGCGTCGGACTGCTGTGGGCACTTTTTGATCGCGACCGACAGGCACTTCACGATCGACTCGCGCGGACGCGTCTCGTCTACGTTCCCGTCGGAAAGATCCTCTAAAACGACTTCTCAGCTCAGGGCCGAGCGCCAGGGTCTTTCAGTGCACGACCCGATCGAAGGCAAAGTCGCCGTTTTTAAAGTCGACCGGAATCACATCATTCGGGCCAAACTTTCCTTCAAGAATAAGACGTGCCACCGGGTTTTCAATTCGGCTCTGAATCGCACGCTTCAGGGGGCGGGCACCAAAGAGTGGATCAAATCCCGCCTTGGCAATCTCATCTAAGGCCGCATCAGAGACCTCGAGCCGCATCTCACGCGCGGCCACACGAGATTCAAGATAACGGAGTTGGATCTTCGCAATATCGCGAATATGCCGTGAATCCAAGGCATGAAACACCACGATTTCATCGATTCGATTGATGAACTCGGGCCGGAAATGCACCTTCACCTCACCCATGACGGCCTCTTTGATCTCCGCAACAGGCGAGCCGCTCATCCGCTGAATCTCATTCGAGCCCAGGTTAGATGTCATGACCACAACAGTGTTACGAAAATCGACGGTTCGTCCCTGGCCATCGGTAAGCCGCCCGTCATCCAAGACCTGGAGGAGCACATTGAAGACATCAGGGTGGGCTTTCTCGACCTCGTCGAGCAGAATCACGCTATAGGGCTTGCGACGCACCGCCTCGGTGAGCGTACCGCCCTCCTCGTAACCCACATAACCCGGAGGGGCACCAATCAGACGCGACACGGAGTGCTTCTCCATGAACTCACTCATATCGATGCGCACCATCTGCTCTTCTGAGTCAAATAGAAATTGTGCGAGTGCCTTGCAGAGCTCCGTCTTGCCCACGCCGGTCGGCCCAAGAAACAAAAAGGAGCCATAAGGTCGATTGGGGTCTGAGAGCCCGGCACGCGAGCGACGGATCGCATCAGAAACCAAGGTCACCGCCTCGTCCTGGCCGACCACCCGCTGGTGGAGCTGTCGTTCCATTGAGAGAAGTTTTTCTCGCTCCCCGGTCATCATCTTGGACACGGGTATACCGGTCGCCCGTGACACCACCTCGGCGATCTCTTCTGCGCCGACCTGCGTCCGCAACAGACGTGGCTTGCCCGCAGGACTATCGGCACGGGCATCGGCAGCCTTCAGCCGTGCCTCAAGTTCTGGAAGTTTTCCGTACTGCAGCTCGGAGACCTTCTGCCAATCACCCTTGCGTGTAAAGGTCTCAATCTCATGGCGCACCTGATCAATCTCTTCCTTGATCGACTGGGATCCTTGCACGGCCGCCTTCTCTGACTTCCACACCTCCTCCAGATCAGCCAACTCACGCTCTAGCCGCGCAATCTCCTGCTCAATCAGATCAAAACGTTTTCGTGAGGCATCGTCTTTTTCCTTGCGGACCGCCTCCCGCTCAATCTTTAATTGAATCAATCGCCGATCGAGCCGATCCATGGACTCCGGCTTGGAGTCGATTTCCATCTTGATCCGAGAAGCAGCCTCGTCAATCAGGTCAATTGCCTTGTCCGGAAGAAAGCGGTCGGTAATGTATCGGTTGGACAACTCCGCTGCAGCCACGATGGCAGGATCAGTAATATCCACGCCGTGGTGCAGCTCATAGCGCTCCTGGAGTCCGCGCAGGATCGCGATCGTGGCCTCTACTGTCGGCTCTCCCACCAGCACTTTTTGGAACCGCCGCTCCAGGGCGGCATCTTTCTCAATGTACTTGCGATACTCATCCAGCGTGGTGGCGCCAATACAGTGCAGCTCACCACGGGACAATGCTGGCTTTAGCATATTGCCCGCATCCATGGCGCCCTCGGCCTTACCCGCCCCCACCATGGTGTGAATCTCATCGATAAATACAACCGGATGGCCACTGGGATGGCTGTCGGCCATCTGGGCGATGTCTTTGAGCACAGCCTTGAGCCGCTCTTCAAACTCGCCGCGATACTTTGCGCCCGCAAGGAGAGCGGCCATATCTAACGTCAGGACTGATTTGCCTTTGAGTCCCTCGGGCACCTCACCATTCACGATACGCTGTGCCAGCCCTTCCACAATGGCTGTCTTGCCAACACCAGGCTCACCAATGAGCACAGGATTGTTTTTCGTCCGGCGCTGCAGAATCTGAATACACCGGCGAATCTCGTCATCCCTGCCAATGACCGGGTCAAGCTTTCCCTGGGATGCGCGCTCGGTCAGGTCAATGCAGTATTTCTTGAGTGACTCTCGCTTGCTCTCGGCCTCTGCCGAATCGACTGATTGGCCACCCCTTACCGCCTGAACGGCAAGTTCGAGATTCTTTCGGGTAAGCCCACTCTCGCGCAGCAGCCGGCCCGCAATTCCTTTGTCATCCGCAAGAGGCAGCAGAAACAACTCGCCCGCAATAAACTGATCCCCACGCTGCTGAGCCTCGCGATCCGTCAGGTTAAAGAGCTTCACCAGTTCCGATCCCACCGTGACCTGGCCCTCAGGTTTTGCGACTTTCGGCAGTCCCTCTAAGGCAGTGTTGACGGACTGGACAAGCCTCTGGATATTCACCCCCGCGCGGGCCAACAAGGAACGGGCTGCACCCTCCTCCTGGGAGAGCAGCGCGGAAAGCACATGGAGAGGTTCTAGCGTCGGGCTGTCATAGCCCACAGCAAGACTCTGCGCATCGGCCAAAGCCTGCTGAAAAGCGGTCGTGAGTTTGTCGGTTCTCATCGCGTCATTTCATCCAATTCGAATGCGGCATTGGCCACGGATGACAAGGAGATGGGGACGAACGGGGCGGGATTCAAGACATCCGAAAGGGATTTCGGGATTCGAGTTCGTCCACATAGGCCTCCATCCCCCGAGATTCACGCTCGAGAAATCGGGCCACCGCATCGTAAAAGCTCGGCTCTCGAAGCCAGTGGCCGGAGTAGGTTTTCACTGGGGTGAACCCTCGCGCCAGCTTATGCTCGCCCTGGGCGCCTCCCTCAAACCGACGAATGCGTTGACCAATGGCCCACTCAATGGGTGTGTAATACGCGACTTCAAAATGCAGGCAATCCACCCGCTCCAGAGCACCCCAATACCGCCCGTAGAGCACATCACCGTCGAGCAGAAAAAAGGACGTCGCGATCGGACGGCCATCGCGCTCTGCCAGACAAAGCGCCACTTGCTCGGGCATCGCAGCCAACAGCCCAGCGAAGAATTCAAACGATAGATATGGCGTCGCGTGGTGCTCACGATAGGTACATTCATAGCAGCGGTAGAAAAAAGCGAGCGCCTCTGGTGTGATCTCTGCCCCCCGCACCATCCGTGTGGCCACACCATGCTGCTGGACTTTTCGTCGCTCGGCCTTAATTTTCTTTCGCTTCGGCTGGGTGAGTGCAGCGAGATAGTCCTCGAATGTTTCAAACCCAGGGTTCTGCCAGTGGAACTGAACCCCTTCACGAATCAGCCAGCCCTCTGCCCGCAACGCCGCTAAGTCTGCATCATCGGGATAAAGGACGTGGACCGATGACAGTCCCGATGATTCGGCATGATGTCGCAGTGCCGCCAGCAGCGCCCGCCGAATTTCAGGTGAGCCCTGTGGAGCCAGTAGGCGAGATCCCGCGATCGGTGAGAAAGGACTCGCAACCAAGAGCTTGGGGAAGTATTCGAGACCGGCGCGGCCGTAGGCATCGGCCCATGCCCAGTCAAATACATACTCGCCGTACGAGTGCCCCTTGAGATAAGCGGGGGCGCCCGCGACCAGGTGACCATCCCCATCGCACAACACCAGGGGCAGAGGCTGCCAGCCAGTCTTGGCAACCGTGCATGACGTATCTTCGAGCCCCGCCAGAAACTCCCATCTTAAAAAAGGCGTGGGCGCGCCCTGGGCGCCAAGCAGCGCATTCCACTGCTGGCCGTCAACCTCGTGATAACTGCCGCACAGCCTAAAGTCGTGGCTCACCGCACGGTCTACCAACGCTTGAGCGCTTCCTCATCGGAGTCACGGGCAGCGACCCAACGCTCCCCCTGGGCATGGACCTCTTTTTTCCAAAATGGCGCACGGGATTTCAAAAAATCCATGATGAATGCACAGGCCGACAGCGCAGCCTCACGATGGGCACTGGTCACCCCAACCCAGACAATTTCATCTGCAGGCCGCATCGGGCCAATGCGATGAATCACGGTAGCGGCAAACAGGGGCCACCGTTGGGCCGCCTGGCTGATGATGTCCCGAATGCTCGCCTCTGTCATGCCCGGATAGTGCTCAAGCGTAAGAGTCGTAATCGCATCACCTTCGTTCATGTCCCGCACGGTGCCGACAAACGACGCCACCGCTCCTACGCGCCGATCGATCTCGCCGGAAGGCATTGCCCGCAGCAGCCGCGTTTCAGCACCCAGGTCAAAAGCCTCTTGCTGGATCCTTACTGTAATCGCGCACGAATCGGACGAATGCATGGCCAGCGTCTAGCCTCCGGTCACGGGAGGAAAAAACGCGATCTCATCGCCATCTGCTACCGGATCAGAATCCTGGGCCATGCGCTGGTTAACGGCACCACGGACAGCGCGTTTCGGATCTAACGCCTCTGCCCATGCACCCCCTTGGGCGCGGAGAAAAGCCCGAACCTCTGAAAGATTCGCCACACCATCGGGAAGATCGAGCCATTGCTCCTCGGCCCCGATCTGCTCCCGAAGCGCAGCAAATAAACGCAGCCGAATTCTCATGATCAGATCCGCAAAATACTAGTGAAGCAGATGAGTGTAGGGAATAAAGCGGACGCTTTCACCCATTTTCACCGGGGTTGATGGCGGTATTTCCACCAGTCCACTGCATTCGGTCACAGAGGATAAAACCGAGGAATTCTGCCGATCATGAATCCGGACGCAGCCGCCATCATCAATCCATCCCCGGAGATACTCCTGACGCACATCCGGCGTGGGCCAATCGAATGCCGCGGGCAGATGCATGACGATAGGACGCGATACCGTGGCCCCAGAGGCCGCCATGAGCGCTGGCCGAATCATTAGACAAAAGGTCACCCATGCGGCTACCGGGTTTCCCGGCATTCCAAGAAACATCGACTTGCCAATGCGGCCAAATGCGAAAGGCTTGCCGGGCTTAATCGCGACCTTCCACATATCCAAGGTGCCGAGTGCAGCGATCGCAGACTTGATATGGTCTTCCTCGCCCACAGAGACGCCGCCGCAGGTCACCAATGCATCAGCATGGGCCGAGGCCTCACGCAGCCGATCACGGGTCTCCTCAAACCGATCCGGTATACAGCCCATATCCATGGGCTCGCAGCCCAGACCCTGGACCAGCGCAAGAATCATTCGACGGTTGCTGTCATACAACTGGCCAAACCCCAGCGCCTCGCCGGGCTGACGCAATTCATCGCCCGAGGAAAATACCGCAACCTTCAGCCGACGAAATACCGACAGCCGCTCAAGACCGACAGAGGCAGCAAGGCCAATGTCAGCCGCGGATAACCTCCGGCCTCGACTCAAAATCATCTGGCCTGTACGCAAGTCGCCCGCCCGCGGCCGAATGTTTTGGCCCGCAAGAGCCTTCTGCAGAAACGTTACCCGGCCCTGACCATCGACTGTTGCGGCCTCCTGCATGATGACCGTATCGGCCCCAGCAGGAATCGGTGCCCCGGTAAAGATTCGCGCCACCGTGCCCGGCACAAGAGGCTCACCCGGATGGCCGGCCGGTATCCGCTGAGAGACCGGCATTGGCTGTCGCGAATCGTTGATCTCGGCGGCAACGCCGGCATAACCGTCCATCTGACTGTTGTCATACGACGGCACATCAATGGGCGAGGTGACATCATCGGAAAGAATTCTTCCCAGTGTGTCGATCACTGGCAATGATTCCTTCTCCGGCGCTGCGCTCACAGAGGAGAGCAACACCTCAAGCGCCTGATCGAGCGACTTCATCGAAGTGCCCGTTGCGCGATGAGCCGCTTTAACTCAGCAACATCCTGGCCGATGTGCTCGACACGCTGCGGTAAAGATTCCAACTGCTCTAGCCCCGCAGGACGGGGGGCCGGTCGGCCAAGCGCCTCGAGAATGCTTTCTTCAAATTTGGCAGGCAGAGCAGTTTCTAAGCAGACCATGGGTACGCCCGGCTCAAGATAACGTCTGCCGACGAAGACGCCATCGGCTGTATGCGTATCGACGACCCGGCCGTAACGCTGATCGAGATCGCGAATGGTCTCAAGCCGATTGGCATGCATGCTTTTGCCCGAAACCATGCCGCTGGCCTGCACGCGCTGCCATGCCTGGGGGTGCGCCAACTTTAGATCAAACTGGCCGGTATGGGCGAGTTCGCGCCACAACGATGCGGTCGCCGCACCATCACAGCCTGTCATGAAAAAAATAAAGCGCTCGAAATTCGATGCCTTAGAGATATCCATTGACGGACTGGATGTCTGATAGGTTTCTTTCGCCGCCCGCACCCGATAAACGCCCGTGCGAAAAAACTCATCCAAGACGTCATTTTCATTGGTTGCAACAATTAACTTTCCTGTAGGCAGGCCCATCGATTTGGCGATAAAGCCCGAAAACACATTGCCAAAATTTCCAGAAGGCACACTAAACGAGACACGGTCGCCCACCCGAAGGCCATAGGTCTTGACCGCGCTGAGGTAGCCTTTGAAGTAATAGACGACCTGGGACATGATCCGCGCCCAGTTGATCGAGTTGACAGTCCCTATGCGCCACTTCGCCTTAAACGCGAGATCGGCCGATACCGCCTTGACCATATCCTGGCAGTCGTCAAAGACACCATCGACTGCGAGATTATGAATATTGGGCTCTTGTAACGAATACATTTGGGCCCGCTGAAATGCGCTCATCCGACCCTGCGGTGACAGCATAAAGACCGACACTGCATGTTTATCTCTCATGGCATATTCGGCCGCACTGCCCGTATCACCCGACGTCGCCCCAAGGATATTGAGCGTCTCACCTCGCTGCGTGAGCACATATTCAAACAACTGGCCCAGCATCTGCATGGCCATGTCTTTAAAGGCCAGTGTGGGGCCATTGGAGAGCTCAAGAATAGCCAGTGGCGCATCCTGCTCCTGCCCCAGTGGCGTTAGCGGGGCAATCTCCGTCGAGCCAAACTTTTCTGCTGTGTATGCCTGCCCGCACAGACGTCCGACCAGGTCCACATCAAGGTCATCCGCAAAACGCGAAATGATTTCTGTGGCAAGTTCAGAATAGCCAAGACCGGCGAACCGCTGTAGCTCCGTCAGGCTGACCTGAGGAAGTGATACCGGCATGGCCAGCCCACCATCCTGGGCCAGACCCTCCAGCAGAATCGCCTGAAATGACCCCATATCGGCGGCAGCGCCCGAGCCACGAGTAGACACATAACGCAACGCCATCAGGCAAAGGTTTCCATTCTGAGCATCACGGCCTGCGTGAGCACCGTTGCGAGCGCCTCAATGCGCGATATCGCATTGCGCATCTTCTGCTCTTGGCACAGGTGGGTAATCAAGACCACATCGGTCTCTTCAACGCCTTCGTCCGGCTCGCGCTGGAAAAACGCCTCAATCGAGATCTGGCTCTCGGCCAGCGCCCGAGTAATATCCGCGAGCACTCCGGGCTGATCCTTCACACGTAACCGAAGGTAATAGCTTGACTGAATCTTCTCGATTGGCACCACCGGCAGCGCTGCCATCTGGTCCGGCTGAAAGGCAAGGTGCGGCACCCGATTATGGGGGTCTGCAGTAAGTGTACGGGCCACATCAACAAGATCCGCGATTACCGCACTGGCGGTGGGCTCTGCGCCCGCCCCCTTGCCGTAATACATGGTGTGGCCTACTGCATCACCTTTGACCCAGACCGCATTCATCGCACCCTCGACATTGGCAATCAGCTTCTTTGATGAAATCAGCGTCGGATGCACCCGCAGCTCAACCCCCTCCGGGTGACGCTTGGTAATGCCTAACAGTTTGATGCGATAGCCGAGCTGCTCGGCATACGCGATGTCCTTGGCCTGCAGCGTGCTGATGCCCTCAATGTGGGCGTGCTCAAACTGCATCGGTGTGCCAAACGCAATTGCCGACATGATCGTGGCCTTATGCGCCGCATCGACCCCTTCCACATCAAATGTGGGATCAGCCTCTGCATAGCCGAGCCGCTGGGCTTCTTTGAGCACATCATTAAACGGCAGCCCTTTATCGCGCATCTCGGACAAAATGAAATTGGTCGTGCCGTTGATAATCCCTGCAATCCACTCAATTCGATTGGCGGTCAGTCCTTCGCGAAGGGCTTTAATGATGGGGATTCCGCCGGCGACTGCAGCCTCGAAGGCCACCGTGACACCCCGCCTCTGGGCGGCGGCAAAAATCTCATTGCCATGGGTAGCCAGCAACGCCTTGTTGGCAGTGACGACATGTTTGCCATGCTCAATCGCTGCAAGCACGAAGTCTTTCGCAAATCCATAGCCACCGATCAGCTCCACGACCACATCAATCTCCGGATCGCGGGCCAGCAGCATGGCATCCGCGACCGCCCGGGCCTTGCCCCCGGTGATGGCAGCAACCCTGGACGCATCAAGATCGGCGACTGCAGTAATTTGAATCGGTCGCCCGGCCCTGCGACGGATTTCCTCAGCGTTGCGATTGAGCACCGTCCAGGTGCCACCGCCAACAGTGCCAATACCGGCCAGGCCAACCCTTAACACCGTCTCGCTCATGCCGCCTCTCCGTGGGCGGATGCTGCCGGATTCACCAGGCCGTCTTTGCGAAACATCTCCTTAATGCCCCGAACTGCCTGACGGGTCCGCTGCTCATTCTCAATGAGCGCAAAACGAACATGATCATCCCCGTATTCCCCAAAGCCCACGCCGGGGGAGACAGCCACCTTCGCCTCGGCGAGAAGTTTTTTAGAAAATTCCAATGAGCCCATCGATTTGTATGCCGGCGGAATCTCCGCCCACACGTACATCGATGCCCGGGGTACCTCCACCATCCAGCCGGCCTCATGCAGCCCCTTGCACAACACATCGCGTCGATGCTGATATTTCTGACGGACCTCCTCGACACAGTCCTGCGGCCCCTCCAGAGCAATGACCGAGGCCACCTGAATCGGGGTGAAGGTTCCGTAGTCGTGATAACTCTTGATCCGGGCCAGTGCGTTCACAAGCTCTTTGTTGCCCACCATGAAACCTACCCGCCAGCCCGCCATGTTGTAGCTCTTGCTCATCGTGAAGAACTCAACGGCAACATCCCGGGCACCGGCCACCTGCATGATCGACGGCGGCTTGAATCCATCGAAGCAAATATCTGCATAGGCCAGGTCATGCACCACCAGGATGTCGTGCTGCTTTGCGAGTGCCACAATCCGCTCAAAAAAATCCAGCTCGACACACTGCGCCGTGGGATTACTCGGGAAGCCCAGAATAATCATCTTAGGCTTTGGAATCGACTCACGGATGTTGCGCTCAAGTTCCTGGAAGAAATCAATCCCGCTGCCCATCCGAAACGACTGAATGCTGGCTCCGGCGATGATGGCGCCATAGATATGAATTGGATAGCTGGGATTGGGTACCAAGACCGTATCGCCAGCATCGAGCGTGGCCAGCATCAGGTGGGCGAGCCCCTCCTTCGAACCGATCGTGACAATCGCCTCCGATTCCGGATCCAGGCTGACGTCGTATCTGCTCTGGTACCAATTACAAATCGCCCGGCGCAGACGCGGAATGCCCTTGGACACCGAGTAGCCATGGGTATGCTCTTTTTCGGCCGTCTCTACGAGTTTCTCGACAATATGACGCGGCGTGGGGCCATCGGGATTGCCCATGCTCATATCAATGATGTCCTCACCGCGTCGACGGGCGGCCATCTTCAATTCCCCGGTAATGTTGAACACATAGGGGGGAAGTCGCTGGATGCGGGGAAATGGCTTCATGGCAGTCAGGATGGGAGGGCCCACGGTTGGGAAAACCTTAACTTTAACCGAGCCCAAGACTTGCAAAAAACCGCGTAAAACCTGTTAGGCTTGCTCCTCGATGGCCTTGTCTCCAATGTCCACGAGTTTTACAGCGCAGCCCGATGGCGGCGCCTTCGGAATCAATGCCTACGGCCCTGATTTCATCGAAGTGAACGGAACGCGGTTCCACACCTCCCTGCTCCTGCACTCTGACTCGGGCCCCACGGCCTTCGATGGCTTATCGGTAGATGGGCTACTGGCCTCCCACCTGGAATTGGTTGCAGCCCAGACACCAGAGGTTGTCCTTCTGGGCACAGGAAGCCGCCAGAAGTTTGTCTCCCCCGCCGTGATCGCCCCGCTGCTCAATCGTCGTATCGGCGTGGAATGCATGAGCCTGGCGGCCGCCTGTCGGACCTTCAACCTATTGGCTGCCGAGGGGCGCAAGACCGCTGCCCTGCTGCTTTTCGATCCCCCGCCTGCGGTCACCGCCGCAGGATTGTCTGCCGCTTCTCCCCCTGTCTGAAAGGACCTATCGACGCATGCCGCTTCCCAAGGCCCCCACCAAGCCCGCGACCCTGCTCCAGCCGACCGATGACCTTATCGCCCGGCCCAACCGCAACAAAAAATCCGCAGGCCGCGGACAGGCACCCCAGGAGGAGCCCGTCCCCTCCATATCGGCTGGTCCCGCCCCGATCGCTCCACCGGCAGCCGTTCAGTTCCTCCCTCCTCAGCGGACGGAGCCTCGGGTCGTGCGGGAGCCGCGGCGGCGGATCGATTCCGATGTGGCCAAGACCTTCGTGCTCGACACCAATGTCCTGATGCACGATCCGAGCTGCCTCTTTAGGTTTGAAGAGCACGACATCTTTTTACCCATGATGACGCTCGAGGAACTCGACAATCACAAAAAAGGGGTCTCCGAGGTTGCCCGAAATGTCCGTCAGGTCACCCGATCTCTTGACGCAATGATCGAGGCGATTTCAGACGCCCAGCCGGGTCGTTTCCATATTGGGGATGGCATTCCACTATCGGTCCTCGGAAATAAAGAGGCCACCGGCAAGCTGTTTTTCCAGACCGTGCCACTCGATGTCGGGCCAAGTAGTGTGATTGAAGGCCTTTCGTTGGGTAAGGCGGATAACCAGATTCTCGGAGTGGTTCGCGGCCTGCAGGCGAAACAGCCTGAGAGGCGGATTGTCCTGGTCTCGAAAGACATCAATATTCGAATCAAGGCCCACGCGCTCGGGCTTCCCGCCGAAGACTATTTCAATGACCAGGTAATCGACGACGCCGATCTGTTGTACTCCGGCTCGATGCGGCTGCCCGAGGGGTTCTGGGATAGCCACGGAAAAAAATTGGAGTCCTGGCAGCAAGGGGGCTACACCTTTTACCGCGTGACGGGCCCCCTGTGTTCTGCATTTCATGTCAATCAATTTGTGTTCGAAGAGGGGCCGAACCCGTTGTATGCCATGGTCCAAGAGGTCCAAGGCCGCACCGCCGTACTGCGCACGCTTCGCGACTTCACCCACGCCAAGAATTCGATTTGGGGGATTACCGCGCGGAATCGCGAACAGAACTTTGCTCTGAATCTGCTCATGAATCCGGATATCGATTTTGTGAGCCTGCTGGGCCAGGCGGGAACGGGCAAGACCCTGCTGGCACTGGCATCCGGACTCGCCCAGATTCTAGAAACGAAGATCTATAACGAGATCATTGTGACCCGGGCCACCGTTCCACTCGGGGATGACATTGGCTTTCTCCCAGGAACCGAAGAAGAAAAAATGCAGCCCTGGATGGGCGCGCTCGAGGATAATCTGGAGGTGCTCAACCGCGGTATTGACGGCGGTGGAGATTGGGGCCGCTCTGCTGCAGCAGACCTTATTCGTACCCGCATCAAAATTAAATCCCTGAATTTCATGCGCGGCCGAACCTTTATCAACAAGTTTTTGATCATCGACGAGGCGCAAAATCTGACGCCTAAACAGATGAAAGCCCTCATTACCCGTGCAGGACCCGGGACAAAAGTCGTCTGCATGGGCAACATCGCCCAGATCGACTCGCCCTACCTCACCGAGGGCTCCTCTGGGCTGACCTATGTCGTTGATCGCTTCAAAGGCTGGACGCACGGCGGCCATGTCACCCTGCAGCGTGGTGAGCGGTCGCGGCTCGCGGATTTCGCAACCGAGGCACTTTAGGGCGCATCCTGTTTGACACGATCCGCTTGCAATCGCAGGCGGATCGCTGGCCTATGCTGCTCGTCTTGCCCAATGGGCCAGCGGACCGTCAGCATGACCGTAAAGCAGATTGTTTTCCACGAGGAAGCGCGCGAAGGACTACGCCGAGGCGTCGATGCGCTGGCCGAAGCTGTTCGAATCACCCTCGGCCCTCGCGGACGCACTGTCATTCTGGAGCGTCCATACGGCAGTCCACAGATCGTAAATTCTGGGGTCGTAGTGGCCCGGTCCATTGAACTCGATGACCGAGTCGAGAATCTTGGCGCCCAGCTTTTACGTGAGGTCGCAGCACGGACCAGTGAAATGGCGGGCGATGGAACCACCACGGCCACAGTATTGGCACAAAGCATGATTCACGAAGGACTTCGCTGTCTCGCAGGCGGTCTTAACCCGATGGACCTGCGACAGGGCATTACGCAGGCCATCGAGCGCGTCGTCGAGGAGCTAAAGCAGCTTGCGCGGCCGTGCACCGAATCTCGCGAGATTGCACATGTCGCAACGATCTCAGCGAATAATGACCGTTCGATCGGAAATTTATTGGCGGAGGCTATCGACAAAGTTGGCCGCACCGGCGCAATCTCCATCGAAGAGGGCTCCGGTCTCACCAGCGTATTGGAGCTGGTCGAAGGCCTGCAATTTGACCGCGGATTTTTATCCCCCTACTTCATCAATACCCCGGATCGGCAATGCGTGATTCTTGAACAGGCGAATCTTTTGCTTGTGGATGGAAAACTCTCCTCACTGAATGAGCTGCTGCCGTTACTGGAGGAACTGGCCAAGTCAGGAGCCCCACTGCTGGTGATCGCAGAAGACCTGGATCCGGACACGCTGGCAGCCTTAGTCATCAACTCGATTCGGGGGTCGCTTAAGGCCTGTGCGGTGAGGGCCCCCGGATTCGGCGATCGTCGACGAGAGATGCTCCATGACATTGCGATACTGACCGGCGCTACCGTGGCCAGCCGCGAGGCGGGCACACCCCTTTCAAAAATCTCGATCGAGCAGCTTGGCCGGGTCAAACGCGCGGAGATCACCAAGGACAACACCACGCTCATTGGCGGTGCTGGCGCACCGGAGC
>VERI01000028.1 GCA_018882785.1 Burkholderiaceae bacterium
ACACTAGTCAAACCGCTCCACCCGCCAGACAGTCATCGAATTTTAGCGATGTGCCGCTGCCGCCCGTTCAATCTGCCGGGTCACGGCCCACTGCTGTGCAATCGACAGCACGTTATTCACCAGCCAATACAACACCAGTCCGGCTGGGAAGAAGAAGAAAAATACAGAAAACACAATGGGCATGAACATCATGACCTTGGCCTGAATCGGATCCGGAGGTGGTGGATTCAGCTTGGTCTGAATAAACATCGTAATGGCCATAACCACAGGAAGAATAAAGTACGGGTCCGGAACGGAAAGATCCGTTACCCAGCCAATCCATGGTGCATTCCGCATCTCGACACTTGCCAACAACACCCAATATAAAGCGATGAAGACCGGTATCTGTACAAGGATTGGGAGACAGCCGCCCAAAGGATTGATCTTCTCTGTTTTGTAGAGCTCCATCATGGCCTGATTGAGTTTGGCCTTGTCGTTGGCATATGCCTCGCGAAGCTTCATCAGGCGCGGGGTTACCGCCTTCATTTTGGCCATGGACTTGTAACTGGCGGCAGACAGTGGATAGAAGATCAGCTTGATGATGATCGTCAGCAGCACAATCGCCCACCCCCAATTCGAGACCATGCCATGCAGCTGCTCGAGTAGCCAATAGATTGGCTTGGCCAGAAACGTGAGCCATCCATAATCCACCACAAGGTCTAAGCCCGGGGCAAGCTTTTCTAAAACGCTTTGAATTTGCGGACCTGCATAAAGCGTTGCCTCATGTGTCTGCTGGGCGCCTGGAGATAGTGTTGGGAGTGCCTGTAATAGGCCGATGCTATACAGATTGGCTTCTATTTTTCGGGTGTAAAACTCTCGAGGAGCATCATTTTTTGGAATCCATGCGCCCACAAAGTAATGCTGAATGATTCCAAACCAGCCATCACTCGCGTTTTTTACATGGGATGCTTTATTTTTTTCGATGTCAGAAAAATCAATTTTCTGAAACTTACCCTCTTGGGTATAAAACGCCGGGCCCATAAAAGTCTGATAGAACTGACTCTCTCCTGGCGGGCGGTCTCCGCCACGCATCAGCTGAAGGTAGACCATGGGCGATAGCGGATCAGCGCCGGTATTTTGTACCGTGTGGGAGACCTTAATTGCATGTCCTTTCTCCTCAAGAGAGAAGGTCTTCGTCAGTTTCACACCGCCGGATTCAGCCACCAGCGCCAGATGACGGCCTGCGTCAAGATCATCGCGAATCGGCGCTTTCTTGAAACTGGAGGTGTGATTTGGGAAGGCGACCTGGGCAGCGGACTGGCCCACCAGGCCGGACTGTGCCTCGTAACGACGGGTGGCGGTCTGGTCAAACAGTACGACCCGCTGACCATCATAGGCATCCGAAACCTGGTCACGCAGCACCGCGCGCACGATTCGCGCACCTTGAACATCGATCTCGATTTCAATTTCATTGTTCGACAGCGTGAGGCGTTCTGCGCCTTTTGTCGGTGCTGCTGATGTTGGTGCTGGAGCAGATGCGCTCGCCAAAGATTGTGACGCTGCAGGGATGGCCGACGAGCCCGCCTTGGCTGGCACTGGTGCCGCTGGTAATGGGGCCCCGGCGGATGGCACGGCCGATGTTGCGGCCTTTTCGGCGGGAGCGGTTGGTGTGGGACTGGTTCCGCCCAGCAAAGAACCCTGCCCTGTGTGTCGCATATAGGCGTCCCACAGCATCAACAACGACATCGAAAAAATAATCCATAAAATCGCGCGGCGCGTATCCATAGTGCGAATTCTCTTAAAGTTCTGCCCGTGAGGGGCGTATAAATTTCTCGTGTCTCGGCGGCACAGGATCAAGCCCGCCGACATGCCATGGATGACATTTACACAGACGTTTCACTGTGAGTCGGCCACCTGTCCAGAGGCCATGTTCAGTAATGGCCTCTATCGAATAGTCAGAACAATGGGGAAAGAATCGACAACGCGGTCCGATAATGGGGCGAATCGTCCATTGATACATCCGAATGAACAGAATCCCAAAGGCTGCCAGAACACTCTTTTGCTTATTTTTCATTCACTGGTTTTAAGGTTGCAAAAAGCGTTTCCAACGGCTGTCTTATCTCGGCTTTCAGGTCTGTCCTGGACCAGCGTCGATCCACGGTCGATGTTACTCGGATCACCCATCCCAAAGACCGCACCAGGTTCGTTTTGGAGTCTTTCCCGAGTACATCCTGCTGGAAGAAAATCCTGCACCACCGTTTGATCTGATTCCGGTGAACTGCACTTCTTACAAGTCGTTTTGGTAGAACAAACCCAAGGCGTTGGCCTGGCTCTGAGAGCCTAACCTGATAAAGAGCAACCGGTCCGGATCTGGCCACTGGCTTCGATCGCAGCGCCCGGCGAAACGCTTCTGGCGATTGCAAGCGGTGTTCGCGCTTGCCCATACGGGATTAGAAAACGCTTGTGCCCTAAACGGCAAGGCGCTTACGGCCCTTGGCACGACGGGCCCGAATCACAGCACGACCGCTACGGGTTTTCATTCTGACTAAAAACCCATGGGTGCGTTTCCGACGGACAACGGAAGGTTGAAAGGTACGTTTCATGATGCGTTATTCCCGGCTATTGATGTGTCCCGGGTTTTGCCCGGTAAAGAACCCGACAGTATACGAAAAACCAGCCTAATGAACCAAATACCGTCACCCTATGCCCTGTGGATAACTCCCCAGATCCGCTAAAATCCAGTCATGGAATCACTCTGGCAAGACTGCCTTTTACACTTTGAGCGGGAATTGCCTAGTCAGCAGTTTCAAACCTGGTTTAAACCCCTTGAACTACTACGAATCGATCAGCACGGCGCCAATAGCCGAGTCATCTTGGCAGCGCCTACCCGGTTCAAACAAAACTGGGCAAAACATCAATTTTCCTCGGCCCTGACATCCTGGTGGTCTAAACACCTGGGAACACCTGTGGAACTTGAATTTGAAATGTCCGGAACCATCGCCGGGCCCTCCACCACATCCCATTTAACGCCAGAATCCCTGGACACCCAGCCCGATACATCGCCTGGCGAAGAAATCGCGCCACAGGCAGCCCTCACCAAGCCCATTGGTACTTCCGCAGCAAACTCGGAAAGTCGGCTAAACACAGACTGGACGTTTGACACCTTTGTTCCAGGAAAAGCCAATCAGTTGGCACGTGCAGCAGCCTTGCAGGTCGCCGACAACCCCGGGCGTGGCTATAACCCTTTGTTTATCTATGGCGGCGTGGGCCTCGGCAAGAGCCATCTCATTCATGCGGTTGGAAACTCCCTTTTACAAAGAAACAAACAAGCCCGGGCTAGATACATCCATGCAGAGGCTTATGTGAGCGATGTCGTCAAGGCCTATCAGCGTAAGTCGTTTGATGAGTTTAAACGGTACTACCACTCCTTAGACCTTCTGTTAATTGATGACATCCAGTTCTTTGCCGGCAAGCAACGAACTCAGGAAGAGTTCTTTTATGCGTTTGAAGCACTTATCGCAGCACAAAAACAAATCATTATTACCAGCGATACATATCCCACCGAACTCGGAGAGATAAATCCACGGCTTTTGACCCGTTTCTCTTCAGGCCTTACCGTCGCAATTGAGCCACCTGAACTGGAAATGCGGGTTGCCATCTTGATGAAAAAGGCGGATCTAGAACGGTTTCATCTGGGTGAAGAAGAAGCTTTTTTTGTCGCCAAGCAGTTACGTTCAAACGTGCGGGAACTCGAAGGCGCCCTAAAAAAAATTATCGCTTATTGCGGATTTCATCAGACCCACCCTTCACTTGAGACTGTAAAAGAAGCATTAAAAGATATTCTCTCGCTTCAAAAAACCTTAATTTCAGTGGAGAACATCCAGAAGTCCGTCGCAGACTTTTACAACATCAAGGTTGCCGATATGTACAGCAAACGTCGGCCCGCCAATATTGCGACGCCTAGACAAATCGCGATGTACTTGGCCAAAGAACTGACTCAGAAAAGTTTCCCTGAAATCGGCGATCTTTTCGGGGGTCGAGACCATACCACTGTCTTACATGCCGTCAAAAAGATCTCCGAGCTCCGTTCTAGAAATTCAGAGCTAAACCATCAGCTACATGTTTTAGAACAACAACTTCGTGGATAAGCTGTGAACAAACGTCTGACAACACCTAATAGCCTTCACCATATCACTGGCGAGCAGAACCTTGTTCACAGTTACAACCATTTATCCACAGCCTACCCACAGCATTGCAAAACCTTGCGCACCATATGGTCAGGACCTTTGCCCCACGTATCCACAGTTTTCGAGCCCCTTAACTATTACTTTTAATTTTATAAATCATGATTCTTATAAAAGCCCAACGCGACGCGCTACTTAAGCCACTACAAACCGTCACGGGGATCGTGGAAAGACGTCACACTTTGCCTATACTGTCGAATGTTCTCGTAAGCAAAGACGCCGATCGCATCTCTTTTTGTTCGACAGATATCGAGATGCAGATCCGGACGGAATCCAATATGGGTTCAGGATCAGAACAGTTGTCGACTACTGTTGCTGCCAGAAAACTCTTAGACATCTTGAGAGCATTACCAGAGCAGCCGGAAATTACACTTTCTTACACCAATAAAAAATTAAATCTCAGCCAAGGAAAATCGAAGTTTAATCTCCAGACGTTACCTTCAGAGGAATTTCCAACCGTTTTAGCTGCTGAACAATATCCGGCCAAAGTAACGCTCTCGCAAAAGGCGCTCAAACAGCTCTTTCATTCGGTGCATTTTGCGATGGCCCAACAAGACATCCGCTATTACTTAAATGGTCTCCTGCTGGTGATCGATCAGACAAGCCTAAAGGCAGTCGCTACGGACGGACATCGACTTGCCTACAGTGCAGTCACCACGAATGATAAAAACGTTCAGATTCAGCTTCAGGGAGATCGACAGGAAGTCATCATTCCCCGGAAAGCGATTCTTGAGTGTCAGCGTCTACTCGGCGAGACTGATGACCAGGTATCGATCGAACTTGCTCCAAATCAGGCCAGATTTAAATTTGATCAGATTGAACTTTTATCAAAACTAATCGAAGGAAAGTTTCCTGACTATCAGCGCGTGATTCCCAGCAATCATCAAAAGATTGTAGCGGTCGATCGAGAGGCGTTTTATGGTTCGCTTCAGCGGGCTGCAATTCTGACAACAGATAAATTTAAGGGCGTTCGTCTGACATTAAGTCCCGGCTGTCTTCGGGTGTCATCAACCAATGCAGAGCAAGAAGATGCCTCTGAAGAGCTTGAAGTAGCCTATCAGGGTGACCCAGTCGATATTGGGTTTAATGTGCAATATCTACTGGACGTGTTGTCCAACTTGAAAAATAAAACGGTTCAGGTCGCACTGCATGATCCCAATGCAAGCGCTCTGATTACATCGCCAGATGACAACGAGTTTCGTTACGTTGTTATGCCCATGAGAATCTAACCTTTAGACCCAAGGACTTAATAGACATGATTAATCGTCAACCGGCGGCGCAAGAACATCAAGATATGGATCAGGCACAGGGCTATGGTGCCGAATCCATCAAGATGCTAAAGGGGTTAGAGGCAGTCCGTAAACGTCCTGGCATGTATATTGGTGACACCCATGATGGCAGTGGACTGCACCACATGGTTTTTGAAGTTGTAGACAATGCGATCGACGAGGCCCTTGCCGGTCACTGCGACGATATTGTGGTTACGATCCATACCGATAACTCAATTTCGGTTACAGATAACGGCCGCGGAATTCCAACGGACATCCATAAAGATGATGAGTTTGGGCGGTCGGCAGCAGAGATCGTAATGACCGAGCTGCATGCGGGTGGAAAATTCGACCAGAACAGTTACAAGGTTTCAGGCGGATTACATGGCGTGGGTGTTTCTGTAGTAAACGCTTTATCAGACTGGTTACGCTTAACTATCCGCCGAGAGGGTAAGACCCATGCGATGGAATTTCGAAGGGGTGAACGGGTAGAGCCACTCAGTGTGTCTGGGCCCACCGATCGACGTGGCACAGAGGTCCATTTTCTAGCGAGTACTGAAATTTTCGGCCAGGTCAATTTTCATTTTGACGTGCTCGCAAAACGATTAAGAGAGCTGAGTTTTCTCAATAACGGCGTGAAGATCCGTCTTGTTGATCAGCGAGAGGGTAAAGAAGAAAATTTTGCTTTTTCTGGCGGAGTTCAGGGCTTTGTTCAGTACATTAATCGCGCGAAAACCACGCTTCATTCCAATGTGTTTTATGTCTGTGCAGAAAAAGATCAGGTCGTTGTAGAGGCAGCCCTTCAGTGGAATGACAGTTATAACGAGAACGTTTTGTGTTTTACTAACAATATTCCACAACGTGATGGTGGCACCCACCTCACCGGCCTACGGGCAGCCATGACCCGTGTATTAAACAAATACATTGCTGAATCGGACCTAGCTAAAAAAGCAAAAGTTGAGACCAGCGGTGATGACATGCGCGAAGGCCTGACATGTGTTCTGTCTGTAAAAGTTCCTGAGCCCAAATTTTCATCGCAGACTAAAGATAAATTAGTCTCCAGCGAAGTCCGGCAGCCCGTAGAAGACGTGGTTGGGAAGGCCCTAGAAGAGTTTCTACTTGAACATCCAAATGACGCAAAGATCATTTGTGGAAAAATCGTAGAAGCCGCCCGGGCACGAGAGGCCGCCCGCAAGGCCCGCGAAATGACCCGTCGAAAAGGTGTCTTGGATTCATTTGGACTGTCGGGAAAGCTTGCAGACTGCCAAGAACGTGATCCTGCCAAGGCAGAGCTTTATTTGGTTGAGGGAGATTCTGCGGGCGGATCAGCCAAGCAAGGTCGCGATCGGAAATTCCAAGCAATTTTGCCGCTCAAGGGCAAAATTCTTAATGTTGAAAAAGCCCGGTTCGACAAGCTTTTGTCCTCCCAAGAGATCATTACCTTGATCCAAACCCTGGGCACCGGTATTGGCAAAGACGACTACAACCCAGACCGAATTCGTTACCACCGGATCATCATCATGACAGATGCCGATGTGGATGGTTCGCACATTCGTACCCTGTTGCTGACATTTTTCTACCGCCAGATGCCAGAATTAATTGAGCGTGGCTATGTCTATATCGCCCAGCCGCCCCTGTATAAAGTGAAACATGGTAAAGAGGAGCGATACATCAAAGATGACAGCCACCTTCAAGAGTACCTGCTCACCCTTGCCCTTCAAGATGCCCAGCTTTCCGCACCGCAGGGCGGCAGTAAAAATATCGACCTGCCCGAGCTGGCCAAGCTGTATCTCTCATCCCATGAAGTGATATCGCGGCTAACAAAAATTATCGACGAACAGGTTCTAAAAGCAATTCTGGATGGCTGTGAGTTGGATCTTTCTTCCAATGATCAGGCAGTGAAATCCGCGGAACGGCTGCAAGCCAAGATGAACGATCGGACCGCATCAGTGACCGCTATGCAGGATCAGCAGATTAGGGTGTTGGCGGAATTTAACAGTCAGCATGAGCGCTGGAGGCTGAGAATCGAACGGCCATTTCATGGAAATGTACGGCTATCAAGTCTGGATGCGGATTTTCTTAATACGGGCGACTACAAAACACTGGTTCAGGCAGCGTCGATTCTTAAAAGCGCCGCTCCCGCAGGAACAACCGTATCCCGAGGAAAAACCGAACAGGTTAAAACCACAGAGGTCAAAGACTTCGGACAGGCAATGCAATGGCTTTTATCAGAGGCAGAGCGGGGGCTCAGCAAACAACGCTATAAAGGTCTGGGTGAAATGAATCCTGAGCAGCTCTGGGAGACCACCATGGATATTCAGACGCGAACCCTGTTACAGGTAAAAATTGAAGATGCAATAGCGGCAGACAGCATCTTTACCACCCTGATGGGAGAGGAAGTAGAACCACGGCGCCAGTTCATCGAGGACAACGCCTTGCGTGTAGCCAATTTAGACGTCTAACGGACCGATTGATATGCCCCCTGATCTATCTGATCAGCTGGTCATTGCCCTATCTTCGCGGGCGTTGTTTGACTTTGAAGAAGAAAATCGTCTGTTCGAACAGGCTGACGATCGTGCCTATATGAGACTGCAGAGCGAACGAATGCAGATCCCCGCCAATCCAGGGGTCGCATTCTCCTTGGTACGCAAACTTCTCGCCTTTAATACATCGCCCCGTCATCGTGTAGAAATTGTGGTGCTTTCTCGTAATGATCCGGTATCTGGCCTGCGCGTCTATCATTCCGCCCAGCAGCATGGCCTTCCCATACAACGCGGTGTGTTCACCAGAGGCCGGTCACCTTACCGATATTTAAAGTCACTGGGCGCCCATCTTTTTCTGTCGGCGAATGCGTCAGACGTGGAGCAGGCCCTGCAGGCGGGCTATCCCGCTGCCCACGTCTACCCCCATTCCACAAAAGCGGCAGAGAATTTTCCGCATGAACTTCGAATCGCTTTTGACGGTGACGCGGTGTTGTTTAGTGATGAGGCCGAGCAGGTCTATCAACGGGAGGGCCTCGATGCATTTGTGGCCCACGAAATGCAGCGGGCTGAAACGCCCTTGCCACCCGGACCATTTAAGCCTTTATTAGAGGCCTTACACCGCCTTCAGCAGGAGACCAGGGACTCCTCTGAGATGAGAATCCGTACCGCCTTGGTAACGGCCAGATCGGCGCCGGCCCATGAACGGGCAGTGCGAACACTAATGGATTGGAATATTGAAATTGATGAGGCCATGTTCCTTGGCGGCCTAAACAAAGGAGATTTCCTCAGAGAATTTGAGCCCGATTTTTTCTTTGATGACCAGACCCGCCATTGTGATGCGGGTGCAACTGCCGGCCCCACAGGCCATGTCCGCTCCGGCGTGACTAACCAGACACCGAATTAGGCTGCTTTTTTAGCGCGTGGTTTTACGGCTTTTGCTGGTTTGGCTTCTGAATCTTTCTTAACCGCCGGTTTTGGGGACTTTGCTGCCTTTGCTGGCCGGCTTTCAAACTCAAAACCGATCTTACCTTCTGGGGTTTTGACCAGATAGGCTTTGAATTTACGTCTCGTTCTCGCCGATACGAACCCGTCTAATAGATCTGTTTTGCCCGACTCCAGAAGTTTTTTTACCTGCTCAGGAGAAATGGCTTGCTGCAGAATCATCATGCCGGTGCGAAAGTCACATGATGGGCCCGGACCCACACTTTTCTCACAGACATAAGATGTGCCATGGGCATAGACATGGGCATTACATTTTGGACAGGCCCCAAGGACGGACTGACCCGTGAAGTCAACAGGTTCGGCATTCTCATCCGTATCCGAGCTATTTCCAAAGTCGAATTCAAGTTTGTGCTCAGCGGTGATTTTTAGGCTCGCCATAAAGGGCCGGCCCATCTTGCTACGAAAACCATCGACCGGCCCGAAGGTTTTTTCTTTTAGCAGCTGTTCGACCTCGGGGATTTCAAATGCCCGACCACCGGGAATCTTAGATATCGAAAAATCACAGCCTGCGCAGGCAAAGCGCCGATAGTTCTCTTTCACGGTGCCACCACACTTCGGGCACGGGGTGGTCAGCGTGGCATAGTCTCCGGGAATAGTGTCGTTGTTATAGTTTTTTGCCTGATGCACCATGTGTTCGGTCATCCGGGCGATTTCATGCATAAATGCTTCCCGGGAGAGCGTGCCGTTTTCAATCTGGCGCAGCTTGTGCTCCCATTCACCCGTTAACTCCGGCAAAGAGAGTTCCTTGACATCTAAGCCCCGCAATAGGGTCATTAATTGAAATGCCTTGGCAGTCGGAATGATCTCTCGGCCGTCGCGGAGAAGATATTTTTCGGCCAACAGGCCTTCGATAATCGCAGCGCGGGTTGCAGGCGTACCCAGCCCTTTGCCGGCCATTGCCTCCCGTAACTCGTCATCATCGACTAGTTTTCCGGCACCCTCCATTGCTGAGAGCAGCGTGGCCTCGCTGTAGCGGGCGGGCGGTTTGGTTTTCAGCGACTTTGCCTCAACTGCGCCGGCGGTGGGCTGCTCGGAGGGGCTTACAGGCACGAGCACAGCCTCATCGCCTGCAGCATCTTTTCCGTAGACAGCCATCCAGCCTGGATGGATCAGAACTTTGCCTTCTGTCTTAAATGAGTGAGCCCCAACCGTACTAAGCCGGGTGGTGACCTGAAACTCTGCCGAGGGGTAAAACACCGCGAGAAAACGTCGAACCACGAGGTCAAAAATCTTCTGTTCTGGTTCAGAGAGTGATTTCGGATTCACCCCTGTCGGAATGATGGCGAAGTGGTCGGAAACCTTGCTGTTATCAAACACCCGTTTATTCGGCCGGACCCATTTCTGTCGCAAGATCTCCTGCGAAAAGGCAGAAAAAGCGCTCTGCTCACCCAGGGCGCCAATCGTGGTCTGCACCGTGTCGAGGTAGTCCTCCGGCAAGGCCTTGGAGTCGGTTCTTGGGTAGGTCAGTACCTTATGCCGTTCATAAAGCGCCTGGGCGAGTCCGAGGGTGTTTTTTGCTGAAAAACCAAATCGGGCATTGGCCTCACGTTGTAGGCTGGTTAAGTCAAAGAGCGCGGGGGCCGCCTGGGATGAGGGCTTGCTTTCCTCTCTTACCGTCGCAGTCTTTCCCTGACAAGCGTTAACAATTGCCCTGGCAGCGGCATGATCCCAAAGCCGCTCGGCTTTCAGTTCGGGATCGGATTCATTTTTCTTAAAGTCTGGCGAAAACCAGCGGCCCTGATATTCACCAGCCTTGGCCTGAAATGTTGCGATGACTTCGAAATAGTCTCGTGCAACAAATTTACGAATGTTTTCTTCCCGCTCCACCACAATCGCCAGGGTGGGTGTCTGGACCCGACCCACCGTGGTGAGGAAAAATCCGCCCTCTTTTGAGTTAAAGGCAGTCATGGCCCGGGTGCCATTGATACCGACAAGCCAGTCGGCCTCTGATCGGCAGCGGGCCGCATCGGCCAGAGGCTGAAGTTCCTGATCCGATCGTAGATGCGTAAATGCGTCCCGGATGGCGGTTGGTGTCATTGACTGGAGCCAGAGCCGATCAATTGGCTGGCGGGCTTTGGTGTGCTGGACGATGTAGCGAAAAATAAGCTCACCCTCTCGTCCGGCATCGCAGGCATTGACCAACCGGGTAATGTCCTTGGCCTTAATGAGCTTGGCCAAGGTTTTGAGCTTGGTCTCGCTTTTTGCAATTGGCTGAAGATCAAAGTGCGGAGGAACGACAGGCAGATTGGCAAAGGACCACTTGCCGCGTTTGACGTCGTACTTTTCCGGCGCGATGAGCTCGAGCAGGTGCCCGACGGCCGAGGCGATCACCATGTCGTCGCGCTCAAAGACGTCGTCATGTTTTGTAAAGCCCCCGAGGGCTTTGGCGATATCCGAGGCGACGCTGGGCTTCTCGGCGATTACAAGAGCTTTGTCCATAGAGGCGCGGATCATAGGGGAGCTCTTTGGGCTGGAGCAAATACTTTTTACACTTCGGACGTCAAAAGAAATTTAATTGTGAGCACACACTTATCATATAAGCCTTATTTTGCCCCATCTACCATCGGGAGTTCGGCTGGCCAATTGCCTGAGTTCCAAAAGCAACAATTCCCCATATAACTTTTCCCTGGGCAGGCCAGTGGCTTTTTCCAGGGAGTCAATATCCTGCGGGTGGTGGCTAAGCGAAAAAAGCAGTCGGTCGTGGGCCCCCTGGGCATCCACGGAAGCGCTGCTCGTTTGCTTGAAAAGGGGCATGTCGTCTGGATGTCCGCGCTGATCGCCGCGGCGTTCAAGGCGTTGAGTCGATTGAATCGGTGGCCGATGTAGACCGAGATCGGCTAAAAGTTGCTCCGGCGACTCAACCGGCTGGGCTCCCTGGCGAATTAACTGGTTGCAGCCCTGGCTCTGGGGTAAGTGAATTGACCCTGGGATTACAAATACATCTATACCTAGATCGAGGGCATGCCGGGCCGTAATTAAAGAGCCGCTCTGTGGCAATGCCTCAACAATGAGCAGCGCCTTGGCCAGCCCCGCAATGATTCGGTTGCGATGGGGGAAGTGATGGGCCTTGGCGGGCATGCCCTCGGGATACTCGGTCAATAGGCATCCGCCCTGTGCAGCAATATCTTCTGCAAGGCCGCGATGCTGCAAGGGATAGACCAGATCCCTGCCGTGCCCTAAAACCGCCACGGTCTTTCCCGGCCCTTCGAGCCCGCCGCGATGGGCGGCGGCATCAATGCCTTGGGCCAGGCCACTAATAATGGTGAAACCCGCCCGAGATAATTCCCGCCCAAACCACCGCGCGTCCGAACAGCCTTGAAGTGTTGCCTGACGACTGCCCACGATGGCGATGCCGGGTCTCTGGAAGAGCGCTCTGGCCAGAGACTCGCACCCTCGGCCAAACAGTGCGATCACCGGTGGGTGCGTCTGGCCAAGCAGCATGGGAAAATCGCAATCAGTGGCGTCGATTTCAAATGTGCTGATGGCTGAAAGCGGTGGGGCAGGTCGGGGTTCGGTCATGCCCCCACCCTATCGGGTCGGCGTTAAGATCAGAATCGACCGCCCGAGTTAGAAAGGTAGACGGATGGCAATTCTTGAACTCTTGCACTACCCGGACGACCGGCTGCGGACGGTCGCCCGGCCGATTGCCGTGGTGGATGATCGGATTCGCCAGATTGCAAAAGACATGGCAGAGACCATGTACGCCGCCCCCGGTATCGGCTTGGCGGCAACCCAGGTCAATATCCATGAGCGGATGATTTTGGTTGACGTGTCTGAGGACCAGTCTGAGCTCAAGGTTCTGATCAACCCTGAGGTCGTTGATGCCAGTGACGAGAAAAAGGTTTTCCAAGAGGGCTGTCTCTCTGTTCCAGGAATTTTCGATGACGTCGAGCGGCCTGATCGAATTCGGGTTCGAGCCATCAATGAGCATGGGCAGACCATTGAGTTTGACGCCGATGGGCTTCTATCCGTCTGTATTCAGCACGAGATTGATCACCTGGACGGAAAGGTGTTTGTGGACTATTTATCGCGCCTCAAACAGGGCC
The DNA here is from genome assembly GCA_018882785.1 of Burkholderiaceae bacterium. GTDB lineage: Bacteria > Pseudomonadota > Gammaproteobacteria > Burkholderiales > Burkholderiaceae_A > Lacustribacter. Next base: position 13,023 of record VERI01000028.1, read on the forward strand.
GTATCAAGACGAAAATGATCAAGGCCAAGGAAAGCGGTGCCTTTGATATGGATCAGGAATTCGCCCGTCGGCACGATCGAGCCGCACAAAAAGTTTAGTCCGATGCAAATTGTTTTTGCGGGCACACCTGAGTTTGCCCGCGTTGCGCTCAGCGCGCTTATTGGATCGACGCACCAGATTGTGGCAGTGCTTACACAGCCCGATCGGCCCAGCGGCCGAGGCCGAGGACTCACCCAAAGCCCGGTGAAAGAAGAGGCCTTGCGACATGGTTTGACCGTGCTGCAGCCGGAATCGTTGCGGCGACCAAGGCCGGGCGCCGAGCAGGCAATCAGCCAGCTTGAACAACTGAGGCCAGACCTGATGGTGGTGGCTGCCTATGGGCTTATCCTGCCGCTGGAGGTGCTCGGGATTGCGCGCTATGGGTGTCTCAATATTCATGCCTCGTTGCTGCCTCGCTGGCGAGGAGCAGCGCCCATTCAAAGAGCAATTGCTGCAGGCGACATAGAAACGGGTGTTGCATTGATGCAGATGGAGGAGGGCCTGGACACTGGCCCGGTCTGGTCAACGTACTCCTGCCCGATTGGGCCGCGCGATAATTTTCAGACGGTGCATGATCGGCTCGCCAGAATGGGCGCCGATGGTCTTGTCCGTTTGCTTGCCGATTTCCCACCGTCGCAGAAGAAACCCGTGCCGCAGCCTTCAGAGGGCGTCGTTTATGCGCACAAAATAACCAAAACCGATCTGTTGATTGACTGGTCTAAGACCAGCCGTGAGGTGGCTGATCAGATTCGAGCGTTTGATCCTCAGCCGGGGGCCGTGGGTGTTTTGCAGGAGGCCAGGATCAAGTGCTTTGACGCCCAGGCCCATGACATGGGGTTGAAAAATGAGGCACCCGGACAAATTATTCAGGCAGACGAGAGCGGTTTTCTGGTGGCCTGTGGCCAGGGGGCGGTGTCGATTGGGGCCGCCCAGAGGCCTGGCGGCCGTCCACTTGCGTTTAGGGAATTTTTAAACGGTTGGCCTGTCAGAGCAGGCCAGCGTTTTGATCAATTAAAGGAGTAGGACCATGTTTAACTGGTTTAAGACTGCCCTGCTGATGGCGGCTATCGTTGCCCTATTTGGCATGATTGGCGCGTCGTTGGGCGGCCAGAGCGGCATGATTCTGGCACTTGGCTTTGCGCTGCTGATGAATTTCGGGGCCTACTGGTTTTCCGACAAGCTGGTGCTGCGTATGTACAACGCCCAGCAGGTGGACGCATCTACGGCGCCCGAGCTCTTCAATATGGTCAAAGAGCTTGCAGACCGGGCGGGACTGCCGATGCCACGCGTGTACATCATCGATGACCAGGCACCCAATGCCTTTGCCACGGGTCGAAATCCAGAGCATGCCGCTGTGGCAGCCACCACCGGCATCATGCGTTTGTTGTCGGCGCGTGAAATGCGCGGGGTGATGGCCCATGAACTCGCCCATGTGGCCCATCGAGATATTTTGATATCGACCATATCGGCAACCATGGCCGGCGCGATCTCCGCGCTTGCCAATTTTGCAATGTTTTTTGGTGGCCGTGATTCTGAGGGAAGGCCCTCGAATCCCATTGCGAGTATCGCGGTGATGTTGCTGGCGCCGCTGGCGGCAAGCCTGATACAGATGGCGATCTCACGTGCCAGAGAGTTCGAGGCCGATCGCGGTGGTGCAGAAATGTCTGGCGATCCCCTGGCGCTCGCCAGTGCATTGGAAAAAATTGATCACTACGCCCGGGGCATTCCGTTTGAGGCAGCAGAGCGCCACCCTGAAACCGCCCAGATGATGATCATGAATCCGTTGTCTGCCCGGGGTGTGGCGGGACTCTTTTCCACCCATCCTGCAACCGAGGATCGTATCGCCCGACTGCGAGAACTCGCTCGGGCGATGAATGCCTAGTCGGAAAGGCAGCCCTCCGCTTTCTTCGGATATCGCTACGGCCGCCCAGGCGATTGCCCATCGCATGTCCGGTGGGCAGGGCGGTATCGGACACCATTCCTCTGCCGTAATGGATCTGATGTATCGCGGTGCCCGCTATTGGGGGCTGGCCCAGATTCGCAGTCTTCGGATGGCCAAGCGACGGCCGGACACCCGGGTGCTCGGCATTCTTGCGGTCGCTTGGGCGGCCATTGACCAACGGCTGCGGGCCCCTTACGTCGTCGTCGATGAGGCGGTTGCAGCGGCAAAGCAAATTGCCAAAGAGATGGGCGGGCCACCCGAAGTAGAGAAAAAAATAGCCGGCTTTGTAAATGCGCTTTTGCGAAAAACATTAAGCGATCCTGCTGCCGCAGCCTTGGATTTCAAGCACCCCACGGCCCGATGGAACGCGCCATCGTGGTGGATCGATCGGGTGATTGCGGATTATGGCGATCGCGCATCCCAGATCCTGGATGCATTG
>VERI01000010.1 GCA_018882785.1 Burkholderiaceae bacterium
GCTCCACGATCGGGCCAATACGCTAAATCCGACAGCGGAAGAGGTCGCCATGTTTTACGTAGAACCACCGCATCAGTCTGAGCAACTCTCCCAGCATCTGGGGGTCGGTATTCGGGAGGCCATCGATTTGTTTGTGTCATCGCTGCCAGCGGAGTGGACGGCAGGCGCCTTGTCAACGTCGTTAAAGGGTGCGCTTGCCCAGAGTGGCCTGAAGATGCCGCAGCTTGCAATGCCGCTGCGGCTGATGCTCATGGGCCGGCTGGATACGCCATCGATCGACAAGGTGATGGCGGTGCTTGGGAAGGACTGCGTGGTTCGCCGAATCCGGGAGCGACTCGCCCCTTAGCGACTCTGGCTGGGCGATGGCTTAAACTGCGGTTATGTCTGGAAACACCTTTGGCCATTTATTCTCGGTAACGTCATTTGGCGAGTCGCATGGGCCCGCCATTGGGTGCGTCGTCGATGGCTGCCCGCCGGGGTTGGCATTGGCGGAGGCCGATATTCAGCCTGAGCTGGACCGTCGTCGTCCCGGCACGTCACGCCATGTCACTCAGCGGCAGGAGCCCGATACGGTTGAGATCTTGTCTGGGGTCTTCGAGGGTGTGACCACTGGTGCCCCGATCGCGCTATTGATTCGAAATCAGGATCAGCGCAGCAAAGACTACAACGACATCAAAAACACTTTTAGACCCGGCCATGCCGATTACACCTACTGGCACAAATATGGCATTCGCGACTATCGGGGCGGGGGTAGATCCTCTGCGCGTGAGACTGCAGTCAGGGTTGCGGCTGCCGCGATTGCGAAGAAATGGCTCGCGCAAAAGTTCAATATCCGCATTCGTGGCCATATGGCCCAGCTCGGTGAGATCAAGATTCGATTCGAGGACTGGGCAGAGGTAGAAAAAAATCCATTTTTTGCCGCGAATCGAAGCCAGATTGGTGAGCTTGAAGCCTATATGGACGCGTTACGAAAAGCAGGTGATTCATGTGGCGCCCGTATCAATATCGAGGCCTCACATGTGCCGGTCGGCTGGGGCGAACCAGTTTTTAATCGACTGGATGCTGACCTTGCGTCGGCATTAATGGGTATCAATGCGGTCAAAGGCGTGGAGATCGGGGCTGGGTTCGATGCCGTGACCCAGCGTGGCTCAGTGCATGGCGACGAACTCACCCCGCAGGGGTTTGTCACCAACCATGCGGGTGGCGTGCTGGGCGGAATTTCGACTGGGCAGCCGATTACTGCATCGATTGCGGTCAAGCCCACCTCGAGTATTCGTACACCCCGTCGGTCCATTGATCTTGCGGGCCAGCCCACGGTGGTGGAGACCCATGGCCGACATGATCCATGCGTTGGTATTCGGGCCACACCCATTGCCGAGGCCATGCTGGCCTTGGTGCTAATGGATCACGCCCTACGGCATCGCGCTCAAAACGCTGATGTCCATGTTCCCACGCCGCCGATTGCCGGGTGAACGCGCCTGCGCGGCTTGGGGCGTTTTTTGGCGCCTACTTTGCCTACGTTGGGCTTTTCTCGCCATACCTGCCGCTGTGGTTAAACGCACGTGGATTCAGTCCTGCTGAGATTGGTGTTCTGATCTCTCCCATGCAGTGGGCCCGTGTTGTCGGACCGCCTGCATGGGGATGGATGGCCGACCATGTGCGTAGCCCCCACGGGGTCGCACGGTTAATTCAGGCTGCGGCGCTCGCCGCGCTGGTTGTGAGCCTTGGACTCTTAGCGGATTTGAATTTTTGGTCCTTGTTCATGCTGTTTTGTGTGCTGAGTTTTTTTCTCAGTGGGCAGGTCCCGATTGCCGAGTCGCTGGCAATGCAGGCTGGTGGCGGTAGTCTGAAGCGCTATGGGCGCATGCGGGTCTGGGGCTCGGTTGGTTTTATCGTTGCAGTGATGCTTGCCGGCCCCTGGTTTGATTGGCTGGGAATTGGCACTCTGCCGGCATCGCTGATCGCGGTGCTACTGCTTCTGGTTTTGGCTAGCGCATTATTGCCTCATCGAGAAGTTCATGACGTTTTACCAAGAGCCCGACTGCTTGGTCAGGTCATGCGCGATAGGCGGATTCGGGCTTTTCTGATTGCCTCGTTTCTGATGTTGATTGCCCATGCGCCGCTTTACACGCTGTTTTCACTTTGGCTGCATCAGCAGGGCTACAGCAGTACCGAGATCGGACTGCTGTGGGCGCTCGGTGTCGTGGCAGAGATCCTGATGTTTCAGTTCCAGCATCGGCTGTTTGATCGGTTTACGGTAGGCCAGTGCTGGGTTGCCTCGTATGTGGTGACGGTGATCCGTTTTTTGATGATTGCTTTTTCCGGGGGGTCGCTACTGGTGATCGTTCTGGCGCAGGTCCTGCATGCCGTGACCTTCGGGGTCCACCACAGCGCCTCCATGTCCCTGATTCGGCAGTGGTTCCCCGCGCAGGCCCAGGCGCGGGGGCAGGCGTTTTACACAATGGCGTCGTATGGCCTGGGGGGCTCAATTGGCGGCATCACGGCGGGATGGCTCTGGGAGGCCGTCTCCCCGGAGTTTGTGTTTATCGTTTCTGCGACGGCCGCCCTGGTCGGCACGGCAGTTGCCGCCTCTGGGCTAGCGCGCCTGACTGACACGCGCTAGCGGGGCGCTCGGGTTACCCCGGGCATAATTGAGGGTTCTTTCAGCTTTTTTCGCGAGATTACCCATGTCAGGACGCACCCTTTTCGACAAGCTCTGGGATGAACATGTGGTTCATCAGGAGCCAGACGGAACCTGTCTGATTTATATCGACCGCCATCTGGTGCACGAGGTGACCAGTCCCCAGGCCTTCGAGGGGCTCGAGCTTGCTGGGAGAAAGCCATGGCGGAATGCGGCCAATCTTGCAGTTGTCGATCACAACGTGCCGACCACCGATCGCTCGCAAGGAATCAGCGACCCTGTGTCTCGACTTCAGGTGGAGACACTTGATGCGAATGCCAAGAAATTTAATATCAGTTATTTCAACATCAACGATCACCGCCAGGGCATTGTGCATGTGATCGGTCCAGAGCAGGGGGCGACTCTTCCTGGCATGACTGTGGTCTGCGGGGATTCGCATACGAGCACCCACGGTGCTTTCGCATGTCTAGCCATGGGCATCGGCACCTCAGAGGTTGAGCATGTATTGGCTACCCAATGCCTACTGATGAAAAAGGCCAAGCGCATGCTGGTGAAGGTCGAAGGCCGCCTGATGCCGGGGGTTACTCCGAAAGATGTTGTCTTGGCGGTCATCGGCAGGATCGGCACGGCAGGCGGTACGGGCTATGCAATTGAGTTTGGCGGAAATGTATTCCAAGAGATGTCGATGGAAGGGCGGATGACCGTCTGCAACATGGCCATTGAGGCAGGTGCCCGCGCAGGAATGGTGGCGGTCGATGAGAAGACTATTGCCTATGTCAAAGGCCGGCCGATGGCACCGACCGGCGAGAACTGGGATCGTGCAGTTGCCTATTGGAGAACCTTGCATTCTGATTCTGATGCCAGATTCGATACTGTGGTGGAATTGAAAGCGGAGGAGATCGCCCCACAGATTACCTGGGGGACCTCTCCGGAGATGGTGCTGCCAGTCGGATCTCGAGTGCCCGATCCGCAGCAGGAGCGGGATGCTTCGCGCCGCGAGGGCATGGAGCGGGCATTGGCCTACATGGGGCTGTCGCCGAATACGCCGTTAACCGAGATTGCGGTGGATAAGGTATTCATCGGCTCTTGTACGAATTCGCGGATCGAAGATCTTCGTGCAGCAGCAGCGGTTATCAAGGGCCGCAAGAAGGCCACCAATGTAAAGCTCGCCCTTGTCGTACCCGGCTCGGGTCTGGTGAAGGCGCAGGCCGAACAAGAGGGTTTGGATCAAGTCTTTATTCAGGCGGGGTTTGAATGGCGCGAGCCAGGCTGCTCGATGTGCCTGGCGATGAACGCAGATCGGCTTGAGCCCGGTGAGCGCAGTGCATCCACATCCAATCGAAATTTCGAGGGACGCCAGGGCGCAGGGGGCCGCACCCATCTGGTGTCGCCGGCGATGGCCGCTGCGGCGGCGCTCGCAGGGCACTTTGTCGACGTGCGGCAGTTTTAGGTCAAAAGGAAAGATGCAATGAAACCTCTTAATCAGCATCAGGGTCTCGTGGCGCCGATGGATCGGGCCAATGTCGATACGGATGCCATTATTCCGAAGCAGTTTCTCAAGTCCATTAAGCGCAGTGGCTTCGGCCCGAATCTTTTCGATGCATGGCGTTATGAGGATGAGGGCCAGCCGGGGATGGACTGCAGCCGGCGTCCGATTAAAAAAGACTTTGTGCTGAATCAGAGTCGGTATCAGGGTGCAAGTATTCTGCTGGCACGTCGCAATTTTGGCTGTGGCTCAAGCCGCGAGCATGCGCCTTGGGCGCTGGAGGATTTTGGATTTCGTGTGCTGATTGCGCCGTCTTATGCAGATATCTTTTTTAATAACTGTTTTAAAAATGGACTTCTGCCGATTGTGTTGCCTGAGGCCGATGTCGAAACGCTGTTTCAGTTTGTTGCCAAGCAGGAGGGATTCTCACTTCATGTCGATCTCGCAGCCCAGACGGTGGCAACGCTTGATGGCAGCTTTAAGCGTTCTTTTGATATCGAACCCTTTCGTAAGCATTGCCTGATCAATGGCCTGGATGATATTGGGCTGACGCTGCAGCATGCCGATAAGATCAAGGCGTTTGAGTCGCAACGAATGGCATCCCAGCCCTGGCTTGCAGTGGATCCGCATGCTGCGCTCGGGCGCTAGGGGATCGCGCGATGACACAGCATCTGAAAATTGCGGTTCTGGCCGGTGATGGCATCGGCCCGGAAATTACTGACCAGGCGGTTCGTGTGTTGCAGCAGTTATCTGCGCAGGGCCACTTTGGGCTCACTCTTGAGCAGGCCCCGGTTGGCGGGGTGGGTTATCGGGCAAGCGGCCATCCGCTTCCCCAGGCCACACTCGCGTTGGCAAAGTCTGCCGACGCGATTTTATTTGGCGCGGTTGGAGATTTCAGTCTGGATACGTTGCCTCGCGAGCTGCGTCCGGAGCAGGCCATTCTGGGGCTGCGTAAGGAGCTGGGCTTATTTGCGAATCTGCGGCCTGCGATGATCTACCCGGAGCTTGCGGGTGCCTCGACGTTAAAGCCAGAGGTTGTCTCGGGTCTGGACATCATGATCATTCGCGAGCTGACGGGCGATATCTATTTTGGTCAGCCGCGCGGCATTCGGGTATTAGAGAATGGTGAGCGTGAGGGCTTTGACACGATGGTCTATCGTGAGAGCGAGATTGTCAGGATCGGGCATGTCGCTTTTCAGGCGGCCCGCAAGCGAGGCAAACGTGTCTGCTCAGTGGATAAAGCGAATGTGCTTGAGACCACGCAGCTATGGCGTGAAGTGATGACCGAACTTGGCAAGTCTTATCCGGATGTGGCCCTCACCCATATGTATGTCGACAATGCAGCGATGCAGCTGCTGAAAGCACCTAAGCAGTTTGATGTGGTGGTCACGGGAAATATGTTCGGTGACATTCTCTCGGATGAGGCGTCGATGCTGACGGGCTCGATTGGCATGTTGCCCTCTGCGTCACTGGACGCGAAAAATAAGGGGCTCTATGAGCCCATTCATGGGTCCGCACCAGATATTGCCGGCAAGAATCTGGCCAATCCATTGGCCACCATTCTGTCGGCCGCCATGATGCTGCGCTATACATTTGGACTGACGCAGGCCGCAGATGCCGTTGAGGCGGCGGTTCGTAAGACACTCTCGAGCGGAATGGCCACGCCGGATATCTATCGCGATGGCTGTCAGCGAGTGGGCACTGTGGAGATGGGTGATGCGGTACTGGCAGCAATGAATTAATGAATCAAAAGAGACATGCACATGAATAAAGTCGGTCTGGTCGGATGGCGGGGCATGGTGGGGTCGGTCCTGATGCAACGAATGCAGCAGGAAAACGACTTTGCATTGATTGATCCCGTGTTTTTTAGTACGTCTAACGCAGGCGGCCAGGCGCCTGCGTTAGCGAAATCTAACGAGTCATTGAAATCAGCTTCCGACATTGAGGCACTCCGCAAGATGGATGTCATCATCACCTGCCAGGGGGGTGATTACACCAAGGAGATTTATCCCAAGCTTCGGGCGGCAGGCTGGTCCGGCCATTGGATCGATGCAGCCTCTGCACTTCGCATGCAGGACGACTGCGTGATCATTCTGGATCCTGTAAATCGCCCAGTGATTGACAAGGCGCTTGCGGCTGGCGGGAAAAACTGGATTGGTGGCAACTGCACCGTAAGTCTCATGCTGATGGCCATGGGAGGGCTTTTTCGCGAGAACCTGGTGGAGTGGGTCAGTGCCATGACCTATCAGGCCGCATCCGGTGCTGGCGCTCAGAACATGAGGGAGTTGTTATCGCAGATGGGCAGGCTGCACAGCGTTGTGCAGCAGGAGCTCGCTGATCCTTCTTCGGCGATTCTGGATATTGATCGGAAGATTAGTGAAACCCTCCGCGCTGGTCAGGCAGCAGGACTGCCGGTTGAGAATTTTCGCGGCGTGCCTCTAGCGGGAAGCCTGATTCCTTGGATTGATGTGCCAGTGGAGCACGGGCAAAGCAAAGAGGAGTGGAAAGGCGGCGCGGAGGCGAACAAGATTCTCGGCCGACCGGCGTTTCGTTCACCTGGATCTATTCCAATTGACGGACTCTGTGTTCGTATCGGCGCAATGCGATGTCACTCGCAGGCGCTCACGGTCAAACTGACCAAGGACGTGCCCATGGGTGAGGTCGAAGATATTCTCTCTAAAGCCAATGACTGGGTGCGGGTGATTCCGAATGAGCGCGAGCGCTCGGAGCGTGAGCTTACGCCTGCTGCAGTCAGCGGCACAATGACTGTTCCGGTGGGCCGTTTACACAAAATGGCCATGGGTCCGCAGTATCTGGCAGCGTTCACGGTCGGCGATCAACTGCTCTGGGGTGCCGCCGAGCCGCTGCGCCGAATGCTGCGCATATTGCTTGAGCGCTAATGCGTCTTGCCCTGGGACTTGAATACGATGGCACCGATTGGAATGGCTGGCAGACCCAGCCCGGTGGCCGAACGGTTCAAGACCAGTTGGAGTCAGCGCTGCTGAGATTTACTGGCGCGCTGCATCCCACAATCTGCGCAGGCCGAACCGATGCGGGCGTGCATGCCCGCGGTCAGGTGGTGCATATTGATACCGCCGTCGATCGGCCGGCCTGGAGCTGGGTGCGTGGATTAAACGCACTGCTGCCAGAGACAATCAGTGTGCAGTGGGCGGCAGAGGTCACCGAAGAGTTTCATGCCCGTTTTTCTGCGCGCTCACGCCACTATATTTATCGCCTTTTAAGCTCGCCCACACGTTCACCTCTTGCGCAGCGATTTGCCACCTGGTGTTATCGGCCGTTAGATATCAACGAGATGCGCAATGCGGCCAGCATTTTTGTGGGGCAGCATGATTTCACGGCATTTCGGTCCTCGGAGTGCCAGGCGAAGTCTCCCGTTCGTGAACTTACCCAGTTTGAGATCATCGAAAATGACGGCCTGCTGGAGTTCCATCTCACGGCCAATGCATTTCTGCACCACATGGTGCGTAATCTGGTGGGCACGGTAGTGGAGGTGGGCCGGGGCGCGCAGTCTGTGCGTTGGGCCCACGACGTGCTAGAAGGGCGTGATCGTACCCGGGCGGCTCGGACCTTTCCCGCCCAGGGGCTGTGCCTGGAGAAGGTCGAGTACGATTCTCAATTGCTATGCGTACCCGAATCAAAGTTTGTGGACTGACCCGTGAGGGCGATATCGAGGCCGCGGTGGATGCGGGGGTGGATGCGCTCGGCTTTGTCTTTTACGAGCCAAGCCCCAGGTCCGTGTCGGTCCAGCAGGCCCAACGGCTGGTCAGACGCGTCCCGGCCTGGGTCGCATTGGTGGGGCTTTTTGTGAATGCCCCGCGGGATATCATCCGGGCCGTCTCCGACGAGGTGGGCCTGTCACATCTTCAGTTGCACGGCGACGAATCTCCGGATGACTGCCGCGGGCTTGGCCGGCCGGTGATTAAGGCGCTGCGGCTGGGCGCTGCCGACATGGGGAGGTCTTCACCCCAAGGCCTCTCCGGGCACTCGGTTGCGGATCGCGTGGCGGATTACTCCGACTGTCATGCCCTGCTTTTTGATGCTGATAGTGCAGGCTTTGGTGGAAGCGGCCAACGCTTTGACTGGTCCTTGCTGAGTGGGGCCTTTGATCGGGCTCCGCGTCACCGGGCTTCCTGGGTGCTGTCTGGGGGGCTAGAATCGGGGTCTGTCGGACAGGCAATCGAACGCCTTCACCCTCCCTGTGTCGATGTCAGCAGCGGGGTGGAGGCCTGGGACAACGGAAAACAGCTCAAAGGAATCAAAGACGCCGGCAGGATCCGTGAATTTGTTGCTGCCGTGCAGGCTGCGGATGCGCTTTCTAAATAAAACACTCTGATGAAACCGAACGACCTACCCCAATCCCCCTCTGGTGCAGAGCAGGTTCCCTATGCCTACCCTGATCCGCGAGGACATTTCGGGCCTTATGGTGGGAGTTTTGTCTCTGAGACCCTGACCCATGTGCTGGAGCAGCTTCGTGATGCCTACGATCGTTATCGGCAGGATCCGGATTTTCTTGAAGAGTTTCATCGGGAGTTAAAGCATTTTGTCGGTAGGCCCAGTCCGATCTACCACGCCAAGCGTTGGTCAGACATGCTGGGTGGTGCGCAGATTTATTTCAAACGCGAAGATCTGAATCACACCGGAGCGCATAAGGTCAACAACACAATCGGGCAGGCGCTGCTTGCCCGGCGGATGGGTAAGCCACGTGTGATTGCGGAGACCGGCGCAGGCCAGCATGGTGTTGCCTCGGCCACGGTAGCGGCACGGTTTGGTATGGAGTGCGTGGTGTATATGGGTTCCACCGATGTGGCCCGACAGGCTGCCAATGTCTATCGCATGAAACTCCTGGGGGCGACGGTTGTTCCCGTTGAGAGTGGCTCCAAGACTCTGAAAGATGCCCTAAACGAGGCGATGCGGGATTGGGTCACCAATGTTGACAACACGTACTACATCATTGGTACCGTTGCCGGCCCGCATCCCTATCCGATGATGGTTCGGGACTTTAACTCGGTGGTGGGCAAGGAGTGCCTGTGGCAGATGCCAGAGATGGTGGGCCGCCAGCCCGACACGATTGTGGCCTGTGTCGGTGGGGGCAGTAATGCGATGGGAATTTTTTACGATTATTTAAACGTGCCTGGTGTCCGACTGGTCGGCGTCGAGGCGGCAGGCGAGGGCATTGATTCGGGCCGACACGCAGCGCCGTTATCAGCAGGAACACCGGGCGTGCTGCACGGAAATCGCACCTATCTGATGCAGGATCGCGATGGCCAGATTATTGAAACCCATTCTGTTTCTGCAGGCCTGGACTACCCCGGCGTAGGGCCGGAGCATTCATGGCTGAAGGATTCCTCTCGGGCGCAGTACGTTGCGATAACGGATCAGGAAAGCCTGGACGCATTTCACACCTGCTGCAGAATCGAGGGCATCATTCCGGCGCTGGAATCCAGTCACGCATTGGCGTATGCCGCGAAAATCGCTCCCGACCTTCCGAAAGACCACATTATTCTGGTCAACCTCTCGGGCCGCGGAGACAAAGATATGCACACCGTGGCTGAGCGAAGCGGTCTTCGCTTCTGATCAGGAACAACTCCTTGTCGCGAATTCAGCAGACTTTTGATCGTCTTGCCCGTCAAGGGAAAACGGGACTCATTCCGTATGTCACGGCCGGTGATCCTGGCCGTGAGTCCGTGGTCAGGCTGATGCATACCTTGGTGAAAAGTGGCGCCGATGTCATCGAACTCGGCGTTCCATTTTCTGATCCGATGGCCGATGGCCCCGTGATTCAGCGCTCAAGCGAGCGGGCCCTTGCTCGGCATGTCACGCTATCGGACTGCCTTGATTGGGTGCGGGAATTTCGCACATCCGATGCGGCAACACCAGTGGTGTTGATGGGATACGCGAATCCAGTCGAGCGTTTTGGTGTCGCAAGATTTGTGGTGGAGGCCAAAGAGGCGGGCGTTGATGGAACCATTGTTGTGGACTATCCGCCTGAAGAATGTGAAGAGTTCAGTGCTGCGCTGAAGTCTCGGGGGCTTGATCCAATTTTTTTACTTGCACCAACTTCTACAGAATCTCGGATGCGCGATGTCGCCCGCCTGGGGGCAGGCTATCTATACTATGTCTCGCTGCGGGGTGTGACCGGCGCAGGCCATCTTGATCCTGCGGCAGTCTCCGAGCGTGTCGATCAGATCCGCAGGTTTACTTCAATGCCGATCGGTGTGGGCTTTGGCATCAGCGATGCCCAGGCAGCGGTGGCGGTTGCCTCCTCCGCCGACGCAGTCGTGATCGGGAGCGCGCTGATTCGCATCATGGAGGATGCATCCCGAGTGGGTGCGGACGTCCTGCAGGCTGCAGCAGATTTTCTTTCGGGGATACGTATTGCCTTAGATGGAATGCCGCAAAAAATCAGATCGGAGGCAGCATGAGTTGGATTGACAAGATACTTCCGCCGAAGATTCAGCGCTCGGAGGGGCCGCGCCGAAGCGTCCCAGAGGGCCTCTGGCTGAAATGCCCGGCCTGTGAGTCGGTACTGTATCGAACCGACCTAGAGGGCAATCAGCAGGTCTGTCCCAAGTGTGATCATCATCTGCGTATTCGCGCACGAGATCGGCTGGACAAGCTGCTGGACCCAGAGGGTCGATACGAGATTGGACAAGAAGTGTTGCCAATCGATTCTTTGAAATTTAAAGATAGTCGTAAATATCCGGAGCGACTCAGCGAGGCGATGGAGCAGACGGGCGAGACCGATGCATTGATCGCGATCAGTGGTTCGATTAAGTCGGTGCCCGTGGTCGTTGCATGTTTCGAGTTTGAGTTTATGGGCGGCTCAATGGGCTCCGTGGTGGGCGAGCGTTTCGTTCGGGCTGTGGAGGCGGCCATCGAGAGCAAAGTGCCGTTTGTGAGTATTGCGGCCAGTGGTGGGGCCCGGATGCAGGAGGGCCTGCTGTCGCTGATGCAGATGGCCCGCACTACCGCCGTGTTGCAGCGGTTAAGCGCAGCGAGACTGCCTTATATCTCGGTGCTCACCGACCCCACGATGGGGGGTGTTTCCGCGAGCTTTGCGTTTCTGGGTGATGTGGTCTTGGCAGAGCCTAAGGCCCTGGTCGGATTTGCTGGGCCGCGAGTCATCGAGCAGACCGTGCGCGAGAAGCTGCCTGCGGGATTTCAGCGGGCTGAGTTTCTGCTTGAAAAAGGCGCAATTGATCGGATCGTGGATCGACGCAAAATGCGTGATGAACTTGCCGATTTGCTGACAATACTGTTGCGCCAGCCGGCCGACGCGTTACGCTAATGGCCAGTGCCGTGATGTCCTATCGCGCCGTGACATCCAATTGACGCTTCAGGACTGGCTAGAAAAGATCTCTTCTCAGCACGCCCGGCCCATTGATCTGGGCCTGGATCGGGTCGTGCGTGTTGCCCAGTCGATGGGGTTCGCGGCAGGACGTGAGGGCGACAGCGCCAGTATTAGCCTTGGATGCGTTTCGATTCTGGTCGGTGGTACCAATGGCAAGGGGTCGACCTGCGCCATGTTGGAATCCATTTTGCTGCAATCGGGCTATCGGGTTGCGTTGTATACCTCGCCACATCTCTATCGATTCAATGAGCGTTTGCGGATTAATGGCCAGACGGTAGAAGATGAGGTATTGCTGGCGGCATTTTCCCGTGTCGAGCAGTCTCGGGGTGAGGTCTCTCTCACCTATTTTGAATTCACTACGTTGGCGATCTTTGATGTAATTGCGCGTTCGGGTGTAGATGCCGCAATTCTTGAGATAGGCTTAGGCGGCCGGCTTGACGCGGTCAACATCGTTGATGCGGACTGCTCTGTTCTTGTCTCGGTCGATCTTGATCATCAGGAGTTTCTCGGCGATACCCGAGAGGCGATTGGCTGGGAAAAGGCGCATATCGCAAAACCAGGGCGCCCCTTTATCTGTGCGGATCCTGAGCCGCCTGCGACTGTTGCACAGGTGGTAAGTGCGCGTGGGGGTGACTTATGGCAATTTGGCATGGACTTTAATTTCCAGGGAGATCGTCAGCAATGGAGCTGGGCGGGACGAGGGCAGCGACGTAACGCAATGGCCTATCCCGCATTACGCGGCGCAAATCAATTACTTAACGCATCAGCAGCGCTGGCCGCCTTAGCGGCGTGCCGCCATCTTCTGCCCGTATCGCAGGGTGGGGTACGTCAAGGATTTGCCATGGTCGAGCTTGCTGCGCGGTTTCAGGTGCTTCCAGGCCAGCCTGCGGTGGTGCTTGATGTTGCGCATAACCCGCATGCAGCGGCTGTACTTGCCGCCAACCTTGATCAGATGGGATTTTTCCCTAAGACCGTTGCGGTCGCGGGGATTGTCGCTGGCAAAGATGCAGCTTCGATTATCAAGCGATTGGGTGATCGAATCGATCACTGGTGTCTGTGCTCCCTTGACGGCGTGGAAACTGCCGGCCGTGCTCGGACAGCACAGCAGTTAGCGCAAGTGCTGACAGCAGAGATTCCCCATGCAGCCTATAGCTGCTATGCCGATCCGACACAGGCATATGAGGCCGCTGCCGCGATGGTGCAGCCCAGTGATAGAATTGTGGCCTTCGGGTCTTTTTTGACTATCGCTGCACTCTATCAATTGCGCCATGTCCGCTGATCGCGAGTCCCGTCCACACCAGCGTGATGATCAAGCATCGGACCCTATGGCGGATCACAAGCGGCGTGCCCGTTGGCGCCTTTTGGGTGCGGTCATCATCACCGCGGCCGTAGCTGCCCTGGCACCCTTACTGCTAGAGGATCAGGCCCGGCCGCTGTCTCAGGATTTGCTGATCGAAATCCCATCGCGTAATTCACTGTTCTCTAAGATCGACTCCCTGAAGCCCGCTGCCGAGCCAGCCGCACAGGACACGGCCCAGACGGCACCGGCTACGCCAGCTGCTGAAGAAAAACCGGCGGCTGTTGAGCCGAAGAAATCACCATCGAAAAAGGCGGAGGCCCGGCAGGCGGCAGAGCCTGACGCTAAAAAATCCGATACCCGACCCGCTGCGGAAACGGGCAACAAAAAGTCCGAGACGAAGCCGGCTTCAGAGACCGGCTTTATGGTGCAGGTGGGGGCCTACGCAAAAATTGAATCGGCAAATTCCGTGAAGGCAAAACTCACGTCGGGCGGCCACCGGGTCAGTATCGAGACAATCAAGCTGGATGATGGGTCTGATCGGCATCGGGTACGCATTGGCCCCTTTGAGACGCGGGAGCTGGCCAATCAGGTGCGCGATCGTGCGAAATCCCAAGGCTATGACGCGATGGTGGTGGGTCCTTGATGCAGTGGTTCGAGGCCCTGACCTGGATCGACCTCGTGGTGATTGGGGTGGTTTTACTCTCGACACTGTTGTCATTATTTCGTGGTCTGATTAAAGAGATCGCGTCTTTAGCGGTCTGGGTACTCGCATTTG
Source organism: Burkholderiaceae bacterium (assembly GCA_018882785.1). Lineage (GTDB taxonomy): Bacteria > Pseudomonadota > Gammaproteobacteria > Burkholderiales > Burkholderiaceae_A > Lacustribacter. The sequence goes on from VERI01000010.1 coordinate 13,575, forward strand.
TAGGGGCAAGTCGACTTGCATCGCCTGCAGCCGAGTTCGTACCCGATTGGATTGCGCCTGCCTTTCAGCAGACCGTTGCGTTTGTGGTAATCCTGCTGGTGATCTTGTTGCTTGGCCGGCTGTTGACCATGCTGCTGAAAGAAATGGTCAGTGCCGCGGGCATCAGTGGTCTGGATCGTCTGCTGGGAATGGGCTTTGGCCTGGCCCGGGGGGGGCTGCTTGTGACCGTCTTGGCGATTCTGGCGGCGATGACGGCTTTGCCCACCCAGCCGGCCTGGCGCTCCGCCCAGACAAGACCATTTTTGGAGCTCGGAATTCGCACCGCAGCCCCCTGGCTGCCCCCGCCGGTGGGAGATCGGCTTAGACTTCCGGTTTCTTCGTCATCCGGATCCGGATCCCTGGGGAGTTCAGCATGTGCGGTGTGATCGGCGTGGTTGGGCATTCTGCAGTGAATCAGCTGCTCTATGACGGCCTGTTGCTGCTTCAGCATCGTGGCCAGGATGCCGCGGGTATCGCAACCGCTCAGGGCAAGCGTATCCATATCCATCGGGGTAATGGCCTGGTCCGCGATGTATTTCGTACCCGCAATATGCGTAACCTGCAGGGCGAGATGGGCATTGGGCATGTGCGATATCCAACTGCAGGTAGCGCGTCAAACTCTGAAGAAGCCCAGCCGTTTTATGTGAACGCGCCGTTTGGCATTGTGCTGGGGCACAACGGCAATCTGACCAATGCGGAAGAGCTGCAGCAGGATATGTATCGGCGCGATCGGCGCCATATCAACACAGAATCGGATTCCGAGGTGCTGCTCAATGTGTTTGCCCATGAGCTGCAGCAGGCGGTCTCGGGCCTGTCGTTGGATGAATCGGCGATATTTACTGCCGTCTCCGCGGTACATGCCCGGGTTCGCGGCGCGTACGCCTGTGTTGCAATGATTGCTGGCTACGGCATCGTTGCATTCCGGGATGCCCATGGCATTCGTCCGCTTGCGCTCGGTCGCAATGTAGATGCCCAGGGCGAGGAGTGGATGATTGCCTCAGAGACTGTCGCGATCCAGGGATTGGGGTTCACGCCGATTCGGGATGTTGCCCCCGGTGAATGTGTGGTCGTGACTCTGGATGGCGAGATTCACTCTCGGGTCTGTGCGCGTCACACCCGTTTGAATCCATGTGTCTTTGAATACGTTTACTTTGCCCGGCCTGACTCGGTGATTGATGGTGTCAGTGTGTATGACGCCCGTCTTCGGATGGGGGAGTCTCTTGCGGAAAAGGTCCGACGCGAGTGTTCCTCGGGTGATATTGATGTGGTGATGCCGATCCCCGATTCGAGCCGCCCGGCAGCCATTCAACTCGCGATGCGTCTAGGCATTGAATACCGTGAGGGGTTTATCAAAAACCGCTACATCGGACGGACGTTTATCATGCCGGGACAGGCGGCCCGAAAAAAATCGGTCCGTCAGAAACTTAATGCGATCCCCTATGAATTTAAAGATAAAAGCGTGCTGATTGTCGATGACTCCATCGTTCGGGGAACGACCAGCCAGGAGATTGTGCAGATGGCGCGGGATTCGGGCGCCAAGCGGGTGGTCTTCGCCTCGGCGGCCCCCCCGGTCAGGTTTCCGAATGTCTACGGTATTGATATGCCTACGCGTGGAGAGTTGATTGCCTTTGGCCGTGATGATGAGGAAATTTGCAGGGCGATTGGTGCTGATGCGCTGATCTATCAGGACATTGAATCCATGCGTTCCGATGTGATGAGCCTAAACCCCAACATCGAGGGGCTCGAGGCATCCTGTTTTGATGGCCAGTACATTACTGGAGATATCACGGAACGGGTGCTTGATTCGCTTGAATATGCCCGTATTCATGGCGATGCAGAGGCAACGCGCCGACAGCTGGCCTTAAATCTAAGCAATGACGACTAAAAAACGCCCGCCGTCAGCAGACCGCAGAGACCTTCGATTCGCGACCCGTGCGATTCGTGCGGGTACCACGCGATCTGATTTCGGGGAACACTCTGAAGCGATGTATCTCACGTCGAGCTTTGTATTCGATGATGCAGAGCAGGCCGCAGCGCGATTCCAGAATCGCGAGCCGGGCATGGTCTATTCTCGGTTCACGAATCCTTCGGTACAGATGTTCGAAGAACGGCTGGCGTCGCTTGAAAATGCGGAGCGCGCCGTCGCCACCAGTTCTGGAATGTCCGCCATTTTGGCCACCTGCATGGGGCTACTGAAGGCTGGCGATCATATCGTTGCTACGCCCAGTCTGTTTGGGGCCACCATTCAGCTGTTCGATAACTACATGGTCAAGTTTGGTGTGGGCGTCGATTATGTCTCGCTCACCGATCCAAATGCATGGGCAAAAGCGGTTCGTCCCACGACCCGTCTCTTTTACCTGGAGACACCATCGAATCCGTTGACTGAGATTGCCGATATCGCAGCAATTTCAGCAGTCGCACAAAAGCACAATATTGTGCTGGTGGTCGATAACTGTTTCTGTACGCCTGCCTTGCAGCAGCCATTGGCGCTGGGCGCGGACTTGGTCATTCACTCGGCAACAAAATACCTCGATGGCCAGGGCCGTGTGATTGGGGGTGCTGTTGCAGGCCGTAAGGAGCTCATCGAGCCTGTCTTTCAGATGATTCGAAGCTGTGGCCCGTCGCTGTCTCCGTTTAACGCCTGGGTGTTGCATAAAGGATTGGAGACCCTAGAGCTCAGAATGCGCGCGCATAGCGGCGCTGCCCTGGCCTTGGCCCAGTGGCTGGAGCAGCATCCTGCTGTTGATCGTGTGTTGTATCCGGGGCTTGTGTCACACCCTCAGCACGGACTGGCGATGCGGCAGCAGTCTGCTGGCGGGGCGATCGTATCGTTCGAATTAAAAGGCGCAAGCCCAGAGGAGCAGCGCCGTCGGGCGTTTGCCTTAATTAATGCGGTTCAGATCATGTCAGTGACGGGCAATCTTGGTGATACACGAACCACGATTACCCATCCCGCCTCAACCACCCATGGACGTATCTCTCAGCAGGCCCGTGAACGGGCTGGCATCGGCGAGGGGCTGGTCCGAATTGCGGTGGGGCTGGAAGACATCGAGGATCTCAAAGCGGATCTGGACTCTGGCCTCGCGGCCTGAGCATAACGGCGATGGATCGGCTGTTGACCTCAGATCCGCCGCCGCATCGCGACCTGTGCACGGACTGTGGTGTCTCGCGGACCTCCCAGCCGAAGCGTTGCGCGACCGCCTGCCAGTTTATTGCGCCCGACTATCCCAAGATGGAGCGTCAGGTCCATGGCCGAGCCCGTCGTCCACATCAATGGGATGAACGTTTTTTTGGCCCCTATCAGATCCTGTATCGGGCATCGCTGAAGCAGCCCTCCCCAGGAGCCCAGTGGACTGGAATTACCACGCGAATTGCAGAGCGGCTGCTGGAGCAGGGATTGGTGGATGCGGTACTCACCATGGCACCCGATGAGCAGGATTCCTGGCGGCCCGTTCCGGTGCTGGTCACCAAGGCGGAGGATCTCGCTAAGTGCCGAGGAATGCGTATGGGCTATGCGCCATTGCTGGCGATGCTGGAGCCGGCGATCGCGAAGGGCATTGAGCGGCTCGCAGTCATTGGAATTCCCTGTCAGGTCTATGCCCTGCGTGCCTTAGAGCAGGAACTCGGATTAAAAAAACTCTATGTGATTGGCACACCCTGCTCCGATAACACGACCACGGAGCGTTTTCATGAGTTTCTGAAGCTGCTGTCGACCAAGCCCGAGACAATTACTTATCTGGAATTTTGTGCGGACTATCACGTTGAGATTCGTTTTAATGATGGACGAAAAAAACGGATCCCTTTTTTGATGCTGCCATTATCAAAGCTGCCGGCAGATTTTTTTCCGCTGACCTGTCGTACCTGTGTGGATTACACCAATGTGCTGTCGGATATCACAGTGGGGTATATGGGGGGTCAGGGCCAGCAGTGGCTCATCGTACGCAACGATACGGGTGCTGAACTGCTCAGTCTCTTAGGCGATGAGATCACACTGGCAGACCCCGGCAGCGCGGGCAATCGTCTGGGGCCAGTCAAAGGATTTATGCGCAACACAGAGCAGGCGGCCGGTGGCCTGCCGGTGCGCAGTATGCCGGGCTGGCTGCGGCCCATTGTGGGCTGGCTTATGCCCAAGATTGGTCCGCGCGGCCTGGAGTTTGCCCGTGCCAGGGTAGAGATGAAGGCCGTTGAGACGGTGATTCATCTGCAGCGGCAAGAGCCCCGCCGTATCAAGTCTATGGTGCCGGATCATGTATGGGATCTTGTCAGCGCCTATGGGCTGCAGCGGCCCAAAGGATAGATTCTTTTCGCACCGGAAACAGCCGGTGCTTGTCATGCGTTAATGAAAATCTCTGGAGGAAGTTTCCAGCGCCCCGACCAGTTCGGCCAATAGATCTGAACGGTCTTCCACACGCTGGGCCAGGAGATTACGCACCTGGCCTGGCGCATCCGGATCTATATTGCGGTCCCGCTGCCAGGTGCCATAGACCAGCATCAGTTGCGAATACAGCACCGCCTTGTAGAAGCGTTCCAATACCTTGGGCCAGATGATCACATTGATCATGCCGGTGTCATCTTCCAGGGAAACAAATAGCGTGCCTTGCGCGGTGCTGGGCCGCTGGCGATGGGTCACCAGTCCGGCAGCCCGAGCCAGTCGCCCATGGGGCATCTGGTTTAAGGCCTCTGCAGTCTGTACGCCAAGACATTGCAAGGCCGGCCGCAGCAGCGCCAGGGGATGTCGGCCCAGGGTGAGCCCCAGACTTGCATAGTCGGCCACCAGGTCCTCGGCCTCCGAAGGTTGATGCAGTACAGGAATAGGTTCGTGGATCTGAGCATGACGAAGTAATGCTGGTCTGCGATGTTGCCCGCTGCTGGCCCAGACGGCCTGATGTCGGTTTCCGGCAATTGAACGCAGTGCGCCAGCTGCAGCCAGTGCATTCAGACCGGTTCGGTCAATCTGGCTGCGTAGTGCAAGGTCTTCGACCGAAGCAAATGGCTGATGCAGTACAACTGCCTCGATTGCCTGATGAGATAGTCCTGAAACTCGATTGAGTCCTAGCCGTACGCCTGCGGATTCAAGCCGGGTTTCAGCCTGACTTTTTTGCACATCGACTGCCAGAACAGTTACACCGTTACGTCTCGCATCCTGAATCAGCTGTGAGGGTGAATAAAACCCCAATGGTTGCGCATTGAGCATGGCCGCCATAAACGCATCGGGATGGTGCCGTTTAATCCAGCAGCTGACATAGACCAGCAGGGCAAAGCTTGCGGCATGGGACTCAGGAAAGCCGTACTCGCCAAAGCCCTCGATCTGACGAAATACACGGTCTGCAAACTCTCGTGGATAGCCGCGGATGAGCATGCCATTGACAATCCGATCATAGAACTGTCCTAGTCCGCCTTTGCGTCGCCAGGCGGCCATTGAACGGCGTAGCTGATCGGCCTCTCCCGCGCTAAAGCCAGCGGCGAGAATCGCAAGCTGCATCACTTGTTCTTGAAAGATTGGCACCCCCAGTGTGCGTGAGAGCGCCTCGCGTACGGCGGGGCTGGGATACTCCACGGGCTCAAGGCCCTGCCGTCTGCGTAGATAGGGATGGACCATGCCCCCTTGGATCGGGCCAGGCCGAACAATGGCCACCTCGATGACCAGGTCATAAAAACATCGGGGCTTTAACCGCGGCAGCATCGACATCTGCGCCCGTGATTCAATCTGAAACACACCGACTGTCTGTGCGGCACAGATCATGTCGTAGGTCTCGGGATCTTCTGCTGGAATGTCCTGCATCTGAAAATCTCGGCCAAGTTTTTGGCCGATAAATTCCAGTGCCCGGCGAATCGCCGAGAGCATGCCCAGCGCCAAGATATCGACCTTCAGCAGACCCAAGGCCTCGAGATCGTCTTTATCCCATTGAATTACGCTGCGTTCCGGCATAGAGGCGTTTTCCACTGGCACCAGGTCCGAGAGTCGATGCCGTGCGATGACAAATCCGCCCACGTGCTGAGATAGATGCCGGGGTGCGCCAATCAGCTGATTGCATAGTGCTGCCCATCGTATGCACTGGGCTGGCGAGGGGAGGCTCATTTCATGGCGATGGGGCAGCAGTGCAGGGCTATCGAGGGCTTCTTTAAGGTGGTCCGCCAGCACATTGGCATCTACCTTGCGGCCATCCCACCATTGGTGATGTTTGGCCACGTGATCCACCAGCAGGGCGTGCAACCCCAAGGCCTTGCCGGTATCACGCAGTGCGGAGCGGGGTTTATAAGTGGTTACCGAGGCCGCCAGTGCGGCACGTTCGCGGCCATATTTCTGATAAATGTATTGAATAATTTCTTCGCGCCGTTGATGTTCAAAGTCGACATCAATATCGGGGGGTTCATTACGCTCTTTGGAGATGAAGCGCTCAAACAGCATGCTCATGCGGGCGGGATCGACCTCGGTGATGCCAAGGCAATAGCAGACCGCCGAGTTGGCGGCTGATCCCCGTCCTTGGCAGAGAATTCCCTTGCTGCGGGCAAAAGCCACAATGTCATAGACCGTCAGGAAATACGGTTCATAGTGCAGCTCATGAATCAGTTGCAGTTCATGTTCAATCTGCTGCCGTACCTTGGGGCTGATGCCGTTTGGAAATCGTCGCCGCGAACCTTCTTCGGTCAGATGCCGCAGCCATTGTGTCGGCGTAAGCCCCGGTGGCACGATTTCTTCGGGGTATTCATAGCGCAGCTCATCAAGCGAAAAATTACAGCGCTCGACAATGGCGATGCTGCTGGCCATAAGCTCGGGAGGGTAAAGACGGGCCAGTCTTAGTCGGCTGCGTAAATGCTGCTCAGCATTGGGCGTAAATCGTTTTCCGCAGGCGGCAATCGGCAGCCCGTGGCGGATTGCTGTGAGCGTATCCGCCAAGGGTTTGCGGGATCGGCGGTGCATGACGACATCACTGGTTGCAACAATGCCCACCCGATACAGTGCCGCCAGGGTCTGCAGGTGATCTCGCCAGGCAGCATCATGCCCACCCAGCAGCAGTGCGCAGCCGATATACAGTCGGTCTGCAAACAATGCCTTAAGCCGCTGTATGGCCTGATAGTGCTGGGACTGGCTTTGCCGCGGGTCTCCCAGCCAGATCGCCAGGCAGTCGGGCAGGCCGCTGCTGAGATCTTCTGTCAGCAGACGATACTGCCCTTTGATTTCACGGCGTCGTGTCTGAGTGATCAGCTGGCCGAGCTGCGCATAGCCTTTGCGTGATGTGGCGATGATAACGATTCGTCCTGCGAGTTCAGCGCATAAAAATTGTGCGCCAATCAGCAGTTCAATACCCAGCGGCTTGGCGGCCATATGGGCCTGCACAACGCCGGCCACGGAGGCCTCATCGGTAATGGCCAGGGCCCGATAGCCCAGTGCATGGGCCCGTTCGATAAGCTCTGCGGGGTGTGATGCACCATGCAGAAACGAGTAATGGCTGCGGCAGACGAGTTCAGCAAATTCCACGCCAGCAGTCCCGTCTAGGCAAAAAATCCATGCAGGTACCAGTCGTGTGCCGGTGTACGAAAAATCCAGAGCAATGATTGCTGTGGTGATCGGGCGATGAAGTAGTCCCGCTGTACAACGCTGTCAGGGGTCTCATCCCACCATCCCGCTTCAATGCGTTCGGGACCGCAGAGCAGCTGCAGCGGACCGTGATAGACAGGCCGATGATGCTGAATGCCCAACGGCAGGGGCTGATTTAATAGCCAGGCGGGGCGGTGGGGCGTCTGGCCAATGGGCTGCGGATCGGCCTCAGACCGTGGCCTGTGCCGCGGTCCGGGCAATGCGGCAGGCTCCATTGCACTGTAGTACACCGCTTTTTCGGGGCGATGCTCATCCTCGATACACAGCCGGCATACATTGTCAGTGCCGAGTCGTGCCTGCAGACGTTCGATGAGTTCTTGTAGGGCCTGTTCGGCTTCGTGGCTGCCGCCTAGAAAATCTTTTGTCTGATGGGGCAGGGCAATGACATCGGCCACATGCAGGGCCACATCATAAACAGGCCGTGGCAGACGAAACCGTGTCAGCCGTTCGGTCAGAATCCGTAGCAATCGTTGTGTATCGCGTGTGGGCCCTGCGCAGCGCAGTTCTAATAGGCTATGCGGTGGTCCGTCATGCAAGAGCTGCAGATCAATGGCTGTCACAGCGGACTGTCGTGCCAGCAGCCACGCGGATAATGCATGCAGGCAGGGAAGAACTGCCTGGACAATCATGTCGACATGGTCAGCCCGTGCTGGAAGTTCACGCTGAATGTGAAATTCGGCAGGCTGTTGAATCCATGCATGGGATTCATTCCGACGGCCTTCGGCAGCATCTAGTGCATCCAGCACTGACATTCCAAATCGCCGTGTAATGCCCGGACGAGGAAGTTTTTTGAACTGGCCAATGGTGTGGACACCCATTCGGGCGAGAATGTCCAGATGGCAATGTAGCTCTTCGATGACGGTTAACGGCAGTGCATCTAGACGGGTAGCATCGAATGAACTCGCCTGTAGGTCTGCGGTGTAATGCCATCCTTGCTCTTGCCATCCAAGCGCCTGCCACAGTGCCGCCCGGGCAGTTGGCCCGCAGGCAATCGTCAGGGCATCAGGCCCATGCCATCCCAGGCCTTGGCTGCCATGGATGACTTGGTACACGAGCCGTTCTTGGCCGCCCCATAGTCGAAGACTGGCCTGCGCTTCCATCAGCACTGCATGGGCCCAGCCGGTGATGGTGACGCAGGGCGTGAACTGCAGAGCCCATTGGGCAATTCTTTCTGCAGCCTGACGCGCAGTTTCAGCGGTGTGCTGACGAACCGTGGGCGGCAGGGGCTGATGAAAGGGTGTCAGGTAGCGACGGGGAATGATGTATGCGATCCACAGCATGGTGATGGGCGGCCTGTTGTGTCGGGGCTGCGGTGGGGGCGGCGATGATGGCCTCGTGGTCTTGCAGTGGGCGCAGACCGCTGCCTGGTATTGGAATAGCAATATCGATTGGTGCTGACATGACAGGGCCGCGGCGTTTGATGACCTGCACGGCTAGATCTGGATAGCGTCGTGGCAGCAGCAGCATACGCAGCGGGGCGGGTGATGGATGGTCTTGTGCGGCAAAGGGGCGAAATACGAAGACCAGCCCTTGGGTTGTACTGGCGGCCAGCTGCAGTCTTCTGATGAGCTCGGGGCGTGTCGGGCCAGTGTGATCAAGCCAAGTAATAAGCGCACCGAATTGATTGCTTTTAATGGACTGTTCAACCGCCCAGAGTCGATCAATCGGTCGATCAGCCTGGACAATCAGAATTCTGCGGTGATCAATACCCATTGCCTCGAATGCGGGCGCATAAGGTGTGTGGGGTGGTGTTAGCAGCACCACATGTTTTCCGGATTGGGTAAGGCTGCGTAGCGTGGGGGCAAGAAATCTGAGCTCACCAATGCCCAGGTTGTGCACCAACAGTTCGGTAAGACTGCCGCGCGGCCATCCGTTGCCAGGCAGTTCACGGTCCAGCAGACGAAAGCTGCTGCTGATGCCGCTGCAGTCGGTCTGATGGAGTGCCTGGCCTTTCCAGACGGCAGGGTGAATCACGACAGAACCTTTGGGTTGCGGATGATGCCAATGCCCAGGCCTTCGATGGCGAACTCGGGATCACTGTCTTGCACGACGATCGGCTTAAAGGCGGGGTTTTCGGGCAGCAGGTGAATCTCATGGCCCTGATGCTTAAAGCGTTTGACAGTGACTTCATCGTGAAGACGGGCCACGACGATCTGGCCATTGCGAATCTGCGTAGCAGCCGAGATTTTTTTCACTGCAAGGAGATCGTCTTCCAGGATGCCGGCATCCCGCATGCTCATGCCGCGTACCTTTAGGAAGTAATCCGGCGTCTGGACAAACAGCCCCGGATCGACGCTGTAGTGGGCCTCGATGTGTTCCTGGGCGAGCATGGGCTGGCCGGCGGCAACCCGGCCGATCAGCGGGATGCCGATGGTGGTGGTATCGACAAAGGATTTTTTGGGCGCCTGATGCAGCAGTCGAATCCCGCGGGAGGTGCCCGAGCTCAGGCTGATGGCGCCTTTGCGCTCCAAAGCCCGTAGGTGCTCTTCGGCGGCATTGGGCGACTTAAAACCCAGGGCGTTGCAGATATCCATGCGGGTCGGGGGGAAGCCGGTCTTGGCGATATGGGAGCTGATCAGGTCCAGGATTTCCTGCTGGCGAGGGGTGAGGGTCTTCATGGGGTGATGGCTATCAGTTACTGGATATGCGTACAGTACTGGGTTCATGGATAAACTGCAAGCACCTGGCCACACGGCCCTTTTGGAATTGATCGAACACTTACCCAAGGACAAGATGTCTTCTTCTGCCCATTCCCCTTCTGCGCCCCATCACGCCCCTGTGGGCAATCCCTTTATCGATGCTTTGCCAATCGGCGCATTCGCCATGGTCATGGGCCTGTCGGGCCTGGCGCTGGTCTGGGGAAAGCTCGCCAATCTGGGCTGGATACCGGGACTTGCCGAGCCACTGGCCATGGCCTTTGCGGTCATTGATGGACTGGTGTTTGTCCTGCTGCTGATTCTGTACATCAAGAAATGGGCGGGAAATCACCAACGGGTCTATGAAGAGTGGCAGCACCCGGTGAAGTCTTCATTTTTTGCAGCGGTCTCGGTCTCATTTGCCCTGCTCGCCACGGTGGCCTTGGGGGCATTTGCGCCCTTGGCCTTGCCGTTATGGGTAATCGGCGCGGTACTGCAGGTGATCGCCATGACCATGGTGCTCAATGCATGGATTCATCGTGAGAGCCTGCAGCCTCCGCATGCCACACCCGTCTGGTTCATTCCTGCTGTGGCCAACGTGATACTGCCCCTGGCAGGTGTTCGTCTTGGGTTTGTAGAAATTTCGTGGTGGTTTTTTGCCGTCGGCATTTTGTTTTGGCTCGTGCTGTTGACGGTGGTCTTACAGCGGCTACTGTTTGTGCAACCCCCTTTGCCGGAGCGGCTGGTGCCGACCTTGTGCATTTTGCTGGCGCCACCTGCAGTCGGATTTTTGTCATGGCTGCAGTTATCGGGCCAGCATCCCGGGTCTGTACAGTTGGATGCAATGGGCCATATATTGTTTGGCATCGCCGTATTTTTTGCCTTGTTTTTATTTACCCAGGTCCATCGTTTCCTGCGGCTGTCGTTTTATGTCTCCTGGTGGGCCTTTTCATTTCCAAGCGCGGCATTTACCAATGCGGCGCTGGTGTACGCCCAGTTTGAACCTGGTGCCTTTAACCATGCAATGGCCGTCGCGATGGTGATTTTTTCTACGCTATTGATTGTCTGGCTACTGCTGCGTACGGTGGTTGCGGTTGCACGCAATGAGCCACAGCTTACTGATTAAAGCGCAAGCTTTACCGCAAAGCCGATAAATAACGCGCCCACACCGGCCTTGCCGGTGGCGGCAAGCCAGCGGGTCTGGCCAAATTTTTTTGCCAGGCGTGTGCCGCCAAAAATCAACGCAGATAGATAAATGGCGCTGATGGCCTGCACGATGATGCCGAGAATCAGAAATGACAACGCTGGCTGGCCGTAGCCGGGATCAACAAATTGAATAAAAAAAGAAATAAAAAACATAATCGCCTTGGGATTAAGCAGGCTAATGATCAAGGCTGTGTGAAACGGCCGCCGCAGATCCTCTGTGGCATGTGCACGCTGCTGGTGATCGCTGGAGAATGCGGCACGTATAAGGCCCAGTCCAAGCCACGCCAGATAGGCTGCTCCGGCAAACTTCAGTAATGTAAACGTGGCTGGAGATGCATGCAGTGCCGATGCGGCACCCGTTGCAGCCAATAGCATCAAAATGGTATCGCCAACAAAGATACCGCCTGCCGCGCGATAGCCCTCCAGCAGGCCGCGTCGCGAGGCCAGCGTCATGACATACAGTGAGTTTGGGCCGGGCAGCAGCACGATAAAGATCGTGCCCAGAATAAAGGTGCTAAGGTCTGTAATGCCGTAGGCCATGCGGTCCTGATATCAAGTGATGGCCGGTGATCGGATGATTCTATTTATCGCTGTGCATGACGCCGCCGGTGGCCCAGTCAGTTTTCTTCACGTCATAGAAAATCACATCCACTGCCTGGGGGCTACAGCCGAGCACCTGAACCGATGCGTCGGTTAATGCCTTGGCGTATTGGCGTTTCTGATCGTCGGTGCGGCCTTCAAAAAACTCGACACGAATCGTCGGCATGGTAATGCTCCTTAAGGTTCAGTAATTCAATTCACGTAGTCGGGGTCGGATTGTGCCAGGCCACGCAATAATGCGGGCCATTCATCGATCCCCTCTGGTGTCTGTCCGTCGCCGATCCATTGGGCATACGTGTCACGGGCCATGGCATCGCTGGCCAGTGCCGGGCTGCCGCAGGCCATTGCCGTAAGCTGCACGCGCGCAGCCCGCTCGAATAGATGCATCAGCACAAATGCCTCGGCGACGGTGCGGCCGACAAGCAAAATGCCATGCTGCTCCAGAATTACGCCATCCCGTCTGCCAAGTGCCGCAACAAGCTGGGCCTGTTCATCGGGTGGAAAGGCCAGGCCCCGGTAGGCGTGTCGGCCAAGCCGTTGATACAGCCGCATGGCCGGCTGTGAACAGGGCAGCAGGTCTTGCCCCGATGCGGCAAATGCCTGCGCCCAAAAGCTATGAAGATGCAGCACGCAGACTGCATCTGGCCGCGCCCGATGCACGCAGCCATGAATGGCAAAGCCACTGGGATTGACAGGTGCATTGGAGCCGTCAATGACGCTACCGTTTACATCCACGGTGACCAGGTTGGATGCAGTGATTTCGTTAAAGCGCAGCCCAAAGCGATTGATCAGATAGGCGTTGGGCTGGCCGGGCACGGCTGCCGAGATGTGGGTCCAGACAATGTCATCCCAGCCACGCTGGGCAGCGAGCCGATAGGCGGCCGCGAGGTCTCGGCGTTGTTCTTGTTCGGTGGGCATTCGGGGTGTCGGCCTTTAGCGATACGAATGGATTTACGGCATGAATTCCGGTGGACGCTTTTTCACCCAGGAGATAAAGGCACGGATCTCGGGGTGCTCGGAGAGCGCCTCCCAGGTGTGATAGCGACGGGCAAGTTCTTTTTCTGGAATTGTCTGATGAATTTTCTGATGGCAGATTCGATGAACCAAAAACTTTTCTTTGCCGCCTTGAGAGCGTGGGACAAGATGATGCTCATCAATGCTCAGCCCTGCAACGAGTGGCCGACCGCACAGCGGGCATGGCTCTGGCCCTACGGCCGCAGGCGGCGGAGGCCCCAGCTGCAGCCCCAGCAGGCGAGCCTCCTTGGTATTGGCGCGCATCAGCCGGCGAAGCACCATCACATGCCCGTGTAGTTGGGCCCGCCACCGCCTTCCGGGGTTACCCAGACAATATTTTGTGTGGGGTCTTTGATGTCGCAGGTCTTGCAGTGCACGCAGTTCTGGGCGTTGATCTGAAGGCGTGCACCTTCTGCGGGCTGATCAATGTTGTTGCCCGATGCATCCAGGTACTCATATACCCCTGCCGGGCAGTATCGGCTTTCGGGGCCAGCGAATTGGGTGAGATTGGTCGCCACAGGGACAGACGCATTTTTGAGCGTCAGATGCGCGGGCTGATTTTCTTCGTGTGATGTACCGGATAAAAATACCGATGACAATCGATCAAAAGTGATTTTCCCATCGGGCTTGGGGTACTGAATCCTGCTGCATGCAGCGGCAGGCTTGAGATAAGCGTGGTCGGGCTTAGTGGTGTGCATTGTCCACGGTGCCTTGCCGCCAAAAAGTTTCTGATCGATACCCACCAGCAGGGTGCCCATCCAGAGTCCTTTGCCCATCGCAGGTTTGAAGTTCCTGGAGCGATAGAGTTCGTCGTACATCCATGACTGTCGAAAGCGGGTCTCATAGCCCGACAGTTCTGCGCCGGGTGAGGCCTTGGCGAGCTCCTCGGTGATTGCTTCGGCGGCCAGCATCCCGCTTTTGATCGCAGTGTGGCTGCCTTTGATTCTGGAAGCGTTGAGAAAACCGGCATCGCAGCCAATCAGTGCGCCGCCAGGAAATATAAATCGTGGCAGGCAGTTCAGGCCGCCGGCCGTGATGGCCCGGGCGCCATAGCCGATTCGTTTTCCGCCCTCAAGAAATGGACGAATTTTTGGATGGGTTTTATAGCGTTGAAATTCCTCAAACGGGGATAGCCACGGATTGCTGTAGTTCAGTCCCACCACGTAGCCAATCGCGATCTGATTGTTCTCCATGTGGTACATGAAGGAGCCGCCATAGGTATGGCTGTCCAGTGGCCAGCCGGCGGTGTGAATGACCAGCCCCGGGCGGTGCTGCGCGGGATCGATCTCCCAGATCTCTTTGATGCCAATCCCGTAGGCCTGTGGGTCGGCGTTCGCGTCGAGTCGGAATCTTGAAATGAGCTGGCGTCCAAGATGTCCGCGAGAGCCCTCTGCAAACAGGGTGTATCTGCCCCAGAGCTCCATGCCCATTTGGAAATTTCCCGTGGGCTGTCCATCTTTGCCTACGCCCATGTTGCCGGTGGCCACACCCTTGACCCGCCCATCATCGTGATAGAGCACCTCTGCAGCCGCAAAGCCGGGAAAAATCTCTACACCGAGTCCCTCGGCCTGCTGGGCAAGCCAGCGGGTGAAGTTCGACAGGCTCACAACATAGTTGCCATGGTTATGAAAGCATGCGGGCAGCATCCATTGCGGAAATTGCACCGCGCCGGTTTCACTGAGCAGGAGGAATCGGTCCTCCGATACTGGAGTGGTGAGGGGGGCGCCCTCGGCCTGCCAGTTGGGCAGCAGTTCATTGATCGCAATCGGATCCATTACCGCGCCGGACAGGATATGGGCCCCCGGCTCGGAGCCCTTTTCCAGGACGCAGACGCTGATCTCGGGGCTGAGCTGCTTGAGTCGAATGGCGGCCGACAGGCCGGCCGGCCCCGCACCGACAATGACCACGTCGTATTCCATTGATTCGCGGGCTTGCTCCATGTGGTTTCCTCCGGGTGTTGCAGGCTGATGCCGTTACACTATCAGGGTTTTTTCCTTGATTTGGAGTGTTCCATGAATAAGGTCTTTCCGACCGCCGTTGACGCCCTGCGCGACGTGCTGCGCGATGGGCAGACGCTGGCCGTGGGTGGCTTTGGACTGTGCGGTATTCCTGAGTCACTGATCCTTGCGGTGCGCGAACTGGGTGCAAAAAACCTGACCTGTATCAGCAATAACGCCGGCGTCGATGGCATCGGGCTGGGCGTGCTGCTGGAGTCCCGCCAGGTGAAAAAGATGATCTCTTCCTATGTCGGAGAAAACAAAGAATTCGAGCGCCAGTACCTGGCCGGAGAGCTGGAACTGGATTTCACGCCCCAGGGCACGCTTGCCGAGAAACTTCGGGCGGGCGGCGCCGGCATCCCTGCGTTTTTTACGCGAACAGGTGTGGGCACCGTGGTCTCTGACGGTAAAGAGATCCGCGAGTTTCATGGCAAAAAATATGTCCTCGAGGAATCCCTGTTTGCTGATATCTCCTTGGTGAAGGCCAAGACTGCGGATCGTGCGGGCAATCTGGTCTACAACCTCACGGCGCGCAATTTCAATCCGAACGTGGCGATGGCCAGCCGTATGACAATCGTCGAGGTCGAGGAGCTCGTTGAAACCGGTGATCTGCATCCCGATGAAATCCATACCCCTGGAATTTTCGTCAAGCGCGTGGTGCTCAATAAGAGTCCGAGTAAACACATTGAGAAAAGGACAACACGCTGATGGCCTGGACAAGAGAAGAGATGGCAGCGCGGGCTGCCAAGGAACTGCGTGATGGCTTTTACGTCAACCTGGGCATTGGCCTGCCGACCCTGGTGGCCAACTATGTGCCCGAGGGCATGACGGTATGGCTGCAGTCAGAAAATGGTCTGCTGGGTATTGGGCCGTTTCCCACCGAAGAAGAGGTCGATGCTGATCTCATTAATGCCGGCAAGCAGACAGTCACGACACTGCCCGGATCCTCGATTTTTTCCAGCGCGGATTCGTTTGCCATGATCCGTGGGGGGCATATCAACCTGGCGATTCTCGGGGCGATGCAGGTCTCTGAAAAAGGGGATCTCGCCAACTGGATGATTCCGGGCAAGATGATCAAGGGAATGGGCGGTGCGATGGATCTGGTGGCCGGTGTAGACCGGGTGGTGGTCATCATGGAACACACCGCGAAGAAAAAGGACGGCTCCGAGGAAATCAAGATCCTGCCAGAGTGCAACCTGCCCCTGACCGGGGTGGGGGTGGTCAATGAAATCGTGACCGACCTGTGTGTCCTGTCCGTGACCATCAAGGGCCTGGAGCTGCGTGAGCTGGCCCCTGGGGTGACGGTCGAGGAAGTACGGGCCAAGACGGGTTGCCCGATCATCGAGTAAGGTCTCTTACAATAGGGGATCTGCCAGCGACATGACATGACCAAGTACGTATTCGTGACCGGAGGTGTCGTCTCATCCCTTGGAAAGGGGATTGCCTCCGCGTCTCTTGGTGCGTTGTTGGAGTCCCGTGGCCTGAAGGTCACGATGATCAAGATGGATCCCTATCTGAACGTGGATCCGGGGACCATGAGCCCCTTTCAGCACGGCGAGGTATTTGTCACCGAAGATGGGGCCGAGACCGATCTCGACCTGGGCCACTATGAGCGGTTCATCAACGCCCGGATGCACAAGCACAACAATTTCACAACCGGGCAGATTTATGATTCCGTGCTGCGAAAAGAGCGCCGGGGCGAGTATCTCGGCAAGACCGTTCAGGTCATCCCGCACATCACCAACGAGATTCAGGATTTCATCAAACGTGGCGCCCGGGTCGGGCAGCCCGATGAGGCTGAGGTGGCGATTGTGGAGGTCGGTGGCACCGTTGGTGATATTGAGTCGCTGCCTTTTTTAGAGGCGATTCGACAGCTGAGCCTGAAGCTTGGCCGTCGTAATACCTGTTTTGTTCATCTGACCCTGGTGCCTTTTATCACCACGGCGGGGGAACTGAAGACCAAACCCACGCAGCATTCGGTGCAAAAGCTTCGGGAGATCGGCATTCAGCCCAACGCGCTGTTGTGCCGCGCTGACCGGCCGATTCCCGAAGAAGAAAAAGACAAGATTTCGTTATTTTCAAATGTCCCTCGTGAGGCGGTTATCTCCGTCTGGGATGTGCCGTCGATCTATCGCATTCCGCGCATGCTTTCGGAGCAGGGGCTGGATCAGTTGATCTGCGACGAGCTGGGCCTGCAGACACGGCCGTGTGATCTGAGCGTCTGGGATGACCTGGTCGATCGGCTTGAACACCCCTCTGTACAGGTTCGAATTGCCATGGTGGGCAAATACGTAGACCTTACGGAATCTTATAAATCCCTGACTGAGGCATTAATTCATGCCGGTATGCATACCCGCTCTAAGGTTGCGATTGAATACATCGACTCGGAGAGCATTGAGCAGCAAGGCACCCGGGTGCTGGAGGGGTTTGATGCGATTCTGGTGCCTGGGGGATTTGGCCGCCGCGGTGTAGAGGGGAAGATCTCCGCAATTCAGTTTGCCCGTGAGCGTCGAATTCCTTACCTGGGCATCTGTCTGGGCATGCAGCTTGCCGTGGTCGAGTTTGCCCGTCACTGCGCTGGGCTGACCAATGCCAATTCCACGGAGTTTGATCCCAAGGCTGCAGAGCCCATGATTGCGCTGATCACTGAATGGAAGAATGCAGATGGACAGCTCGAGCAGCGCAGCTCGTCTTCTGATCTTGGTGGCACGATGCGCCTAGGTGCCCAGCAGTGTCCGATTCGTAAAGGCACACTTGCCCAAAGCATTTATGGTGATTCGGTAAACGAGCGCCATCGTCATCGGTACGAGGTAAACAACGTCTTACGGCCCAAAGTCGAGGCAGCCGGTCTGGTCGTGTCTGCCGAGACTCCGCATGAGCAGCTGGCAGAAATTGTTGAGCTGCCGCAGTCCGAGCATCCATGGTTTGTTGGGGTGCAGTTTCACCCGGAGTTCACATCCACTCCGCGCCACGGCCACCCTTTGTTTAAGAGCTTTATCCAGGCCGCCATTGCCCGATCTGCCCAGCCGACAGAGCAGGCGGTGCTCGCAAAATGAGCGATGCGCCCCAGATGCCCGCTTCAGCACTTCAGGAACGTGCTGCATGAAGCTCTGCGGCTTTGAGGTGGGCTTACACGAGCCCTTTTTTTTGATTTCAGGGCCGTGCGTCGTGGAATCAGAGCAGCTGCAGATGGATACGGCCGGGCACCTGAAAGAGATCTGTGCGGGGCTTGGCATCCCATTTATTTTTAAATCGAGCTACGACAAGGCCAATCGCTCATCGGGCACATCGTTTCGCGGTCCTGGTATGCAGGCGGGTCTGGAGATTCTTGCAAAGGTCAGAAAAACACTGGGAGTGCCGGTGCTGACGGATGTTCATGCAGAAGATGAGATTGAGACAGTGGCCAAGGTGGTGGATGTGCTGCAGACGCCGGCGTTTCTGTGCAGGCAGACGGACTTCATCCGTGCGGTCGCCCAGAGCGGTCGGCCAGTCAATATCAAGAAAGGCCAGTTTCTCGCGCCGGGCGATATGGTCAATGTCATCCAGAAGGCCCGTGATGCCGCCCGTGAGGCAGGCTTTTCAGAGGATCGGTTTCTTGCCTGCGAGCGCGGTGTGAGTTTCGGTTACAACAATCTGGTAAGCGATATGCGTAGCCTGGCGATCATGCGGGCCACTGGCTGTCCGATTGTGTTTGACGCAACCCATTCCGTGCAGCTGCCTGGCGGTCAGGGGACTTCGTCGGGTGGGCAGCGGGAGTTTGTTCCAGTGCTGGCACGTGCAGCGACTGCCGCAGGCGTAGCGGGTTTATTTATGGAGACCCATCCTGATCCATCGAAGGCCCTCTCGGATGGGCCGAATGCTGTGCCGCTACGTCGCATGAAAGATCTGTTGGAGCAGCTGGTTGAGATTGATCGCTCGGTCAAGGCCAGGCCGTTTCTTGAGGAAGAATTTGACTAAAACCCCATTCGGGGCGGGCCAGATCGGCCACAGCCTTGATCAACAAAGGAAAGCAAGATGAGCGCAATCGTTGACCTAATCGGACGAGAGATTATCGATAGCCGTGGCAATCCCACGGTGGAATGTGATGTGCTGCTCGAGTCTGGCGTGATGGGCCGCGCGGCCGTGCCCTCGGGGGCATCGACCGGCTCACGCGAGGCGATCGAGCTCCGCGATGGCGATAAGAGCCGCTACCTGGGTAAGGGCGTGCTGAAGGCGGTCGAGCATATCAATACCGAAATTTCGGAAGCGCTCATGGGCCTGGATGCCAGCGAACAGGCATTTATCGACAAAACCTTGATTGATCTTGATGGCACAGAGAATAAGTCACGCCTCGGGGCCAATGCGATGTTGGCGGTCTCCATGGCTGTGGCCAAGGCATCGGCCGAGCAGTCTGGGCTGCCGCTGTATCGTTACTTCGGGGGTTCCGGTCCGATGCAGTTGCCGGTGCCGATGATGAATGTGATCAATGGTGGGGCACACGCCAACAATAACCTCGACCTTCAGGAATTCATGATCATTCCGGTGGGCGCGCCGACTTTTCGAGAGGCCCTGCGCTACGGCGCAGAGGTGTTCCATAGTCTCAAGAAACTGATCCATGATCAGGGCATGTCGGTGGCGGTCGGCGATGAGGGCGGCTTTGCACCAAACGTCGCCAACCACGAGGCTGCGATACAGATGATTCTGCGGGCGATTGAGGCTGCTGGTTATGAACCGGGACGGCAGGTGGCCCTTGGCCTGGATTGCGCAAGCTCGGAGTTTTTCAAAAACGGCAAGTACGAGCTGGCGGGCGAGGGGCTCAGCTTGTCGTCGAAGGATTTCGCCCATTTACTGGCCAGTTGGTGTGATAAGTATCCAATCCTCTCGATCGAGGATGGCTGTGCCGAAAACGACTGGGATGGCTGGGCATATCTGACCCAGCAGCTTGGTAAAAAGGTTCAGCTTGTTGGGGATGATTTGTTTGTAACCAACACTAAAATTCTGCGCGAGGGTATTCAGAAAAAAGTCGCTAATTCCATTCTGATTAAGATCAATCAGATTGGCACGCTGACAGAAACCTTCGCAGCCATTGAACTTGCCAAACGCAGCAACTACACTGCTGTGGTCTCCCACCGCTCTGGCGAGACAGAGGACACGACGATTGCAGACCTCTCAGTGGCCACCAATGCCTTACAGATCAAAACAGGATCGATGTCTCGTACAGATCGAACCGCGAAATACAACCAGTTGCTCCGTATCGAGGAAGATCTCGGTGATGCGGCCGGCTATCCGGGCATGGACGCCTTTTACAACCTGCAGGCATAAACGACTGCATTTCCATCTGTGAATACGCTTACCCGGCTCGAGAGCATTGTGAGCAGGCTTCCTCGGCCGGGCCTAACGCAGATCCTGCTGGGCGCGCTGATTCTGTTGCAATTTCCCTTGTGGTTTGGACAGGGGGGCTGGATTCGGGTCTGGCGTCTGGAACGCCAGGTCGAGGTCAAGCATCTTGAAAACGAGGGCAAGCGCCTTCGTGTAGCCGAGCTTGAAGGCGAGGTTCGCGATTTTAAAAGCAGCCCTCGTGCCGCGGAGGAGCGTGCCCGCTACGAGCTGGGCATGATCATGCCGGGGGAACGCTTTGTACAGTGGGGCGAACCGGCCCGGCCCGCCGCTACTGCAGGGTCTGCGGACCCATCGACCCCGAAGGCGGGGCGTCCGTAAAAAGCGCTGCGCAGTCTACTGCATCAAAGGCGTAGTTTGTATTACAGAAATCGCAGTTCACTTCGACCTGGCCTTGTTCCGACAGTATTGAGTCAACCTCTGAGTGCCCGAGGGTGCGCAGCATCTTGCCGACCTTCTCCCGCGAGCATGGGCAGTGGAACTGAACCGGTTTTTGTTCAAGTAGACGCGGCCGTTTCTCCCAGAACAATTGATGTAATAGTGTCTGCGGATCAGTGCCCAGAAGTTCCTCTCGGGTGAGCGTGTCGGCGAGCGTAACGAGCGCATGCCATGCCTCATCGCTATTGGCAGGACTGGTTTTGCCCTGCGCTACATCGGTATCGGAGAGGGAGATTCCTCCCTCTGTCGGCATTCTCTGAAGCAGCAGTCCAGCGGCGCGATCACCGTTACATGCAAGCCATAGCCTGGTCGGCAGTTGCTCAGAGCGGGTCATATAAGACTCAAGCGCCTGGGCAACACCCTCTTCGTGAAGCGGCACGATGCCCTGATAAGGGCTTTGCGCACTCACCTGGGGGTCCAGTACCACCGAGAACCGCCCGAGGTTATTCTGGTTCACCAGCTCTTTCCAGCCAGCGCCTGGCTTTGCAGTCAGGGTCTCCGACATTTTGATGGTGCTGCGAAAGTCCAGCGAGGCATTGCATTCAGCAACTGCAAGCCGTACAGGGCCATCGCCGTGAATCTGCAGGATGACCGAGCCCTGGTACTTCAGACTCGCGGAGAGCAGAATCGATGCGCAGCTCATCTCGCCTAAGAGTCCGATCACCTCAGGGGCTTCGTCGTGACGGTGGGCGACCTCGAGCCAAGACTGATCAATACGCACGAGATGCGCGCGTGCCGAGACGCCCTCGAACATGACCCGAAGCAGCTGATCTGCGGCCGAAGCTGGTGTTGAAGACGACTGTCGTTTAGTCAATTCGCTTGAGTTCCCGTCGAAACATTGCTGCGCGATCGACATAGGTCTGAATGCCTTTGTGCATATTGGCAATCTCCTCGTCGGTCAGCGTCCGCACGACTTTTGCAGGAGACCCCAGGACCATCGAACGATCCGGAATCTTGCTGCCGCTTGTGACCAGGGCGCAGGCGCCGATCAGGCAATCCCGTCCGATGACGGCATCGTTGAGCACAACGGCCTGGATGCCAATCAGACTGCCTGCTCCGATGGTGCATCCGTGGAGCATCGCCTGATGGCCGACAGTGACGTTTTCGCCAACATGCAAAGGTGAGCCGGGGTCGGTATGCAGCACAGCACCTTCCTGTACATTAGATCCTTTGCCGATCACGATCGGCTCGTTATCTCCCCGAAGCGTGGCACCGAACCAGACGCTGCTGTTGGCATGAAGTTCGACCTTTCCGATCACAACCGCTGTCTCCGTTACGGTTGCGGTTGGATCAACGACGGGCCGATGGGGTCCAAGGGCATAGACGGGCATTGGAAAATCCTGATTTAGTTTGGGGAACTGATTTTGTCACGGCATGACCAATTACATGAAAATCGTGCAATCTGAAGACCATTCGACCCTTGTCATGACTGATCGCTTTCCTCACGACATTAATGCGGACCTGCATATGCACTCGACGGCCTCCGACGGGGCGCTGTCGCCCGAGGAGGTCGTCCGCCGGGCCGCAGCCAACGGAGTCCAGGTCCTATCGCTGACCGATCATGACACCCTGTCGGGTCAGCAGGCCGCAATCGAGACATCAAAAGCCCTGGGCCTGCATTACCTGCCGGGCGTTGAAATATCCGTGACCTGGGGTGGCGAGACCGTTCATGTGGTCGGTCTCAACATTGACATTGACCATCCGCAACTCGACCAGACGCTGTCTGAGATCCGTGGGGGTCGCCAGGCACGGGCCGAGGCCATGGCGCGGGATTTGATGGGCCATGGGCTGCCCGATGTGCTCGAGGATGCCCGGGCATATGCGCGCAATCCGGAATTGATCGGCCGAACCCATTTCGCACGAGCGCTTGTGGCCAAAGGGGTATGCAGCTCGATGGGCGATGTCTTTCAGCGCTTTCTCACCCCCGGAAAGCCTGGCTACCAGGCCCACCAGTGGGCCACGCTCACCCAGGCAGTTGGCGCGATTCGCGGTGCAGGTGGGGTGGCCGTGCTGGCACACCCCGCCCGGTATCGGCTGAGCGCGATCGGAAACTGGGCGCTTATTGATGAATTCAAGACCCTTGGCGGCCAGGCCATCGAGGTCGTTACGGGCAGCCACTCCGATCAGGAGGCGCGAAAATTCCAGCGGATTGCCGTTGAGCACGGCCTGCATGCCTCTCGTGGCAGTGATTTTCATGCCGAGGGGGAGAGCAGGTTTGATGTGGGGGCGGTGCCCCCGCTGCCGGATGCGACTCGACCTGTCTGGCATAACTGGGTCGGCTGATAAAATCCGGTCCAATGTACCCTCAACGCGTCTTATCGGGCATGCGGCCCACCGGGTCCCTGCACCTGGGGCACTACCACGGAGTTCTGAAGAACTGGGTTCGGCTGCAGTCCGAGTATGAATGCCTGTTTTTTGTGGCCGACTGGCATGCACTGACCACCCATTACGACGAGCCAAAGATCATCTCGGAAAACGTATGGGGCATGCTGATTGATTGGCTAGCCTCCGGCGTAGATCCCGCGCAGGCGACGCTGTTTATTCAGTCTCGTGTGCCCGAACACGCCGAGCTGCATCTGCTGCTGTCGATGTGCACACCGCTGGGCTGGTTAGAGCGGGTTCCAACTTACAAGGATCAGCAGGAAAAACTCACCGAGCGCGATCTTGCGACCTACGGATTTCTTGGCTATCCACTGCTCCAGGCGGCCGATATCCTGATCTATCGGGCAGGCCACGTTCCTGTGGGCGAGGACCAGGTCCCCCATGTTGAACTTACCCGCGAAATTGCCCGGCGTTTTAATCACGTGTTTGGCCGTGAGTCTGGATTTGAAGAAAAGGCCCAGGAGGCGGTAAAAAAGCTTGGCGGTAAGCGGGCGCGGTTATACGCAGAGCTACGCGACCGTTTTCAGGAGCAGGGTGACGAGGCGGCTATCGAGCAGGCCAAGGCCCTCATTCAGGAAGCGCAGAACCTCACGATGGATGATCGCGAGCGTCTGTTTGGTTTTCTGGAGGGCGCCCGTCGACTGATTCTTGTCGAGCCGCAGGCGCTTCTGACCGAGGCCTCGCGCATGCCGGGCTTGGATGGGCAGAAGATGTCAAAGAGCTATGGCAACACGATTGCGTTGCGTGAGCCAACAGACAGCATCGTGCAAAAGATGCGCAAGATGCCGACAGATCCGGCCCGGGTGCGCCGCTCCGACCCTGGCAACCCTGAGCGGTGTCCAGTCTGGCAGCTCCACGAGGTCTACTCGGATGACGAACGGCGTAAATGGGTATCGGCGGGCTGCACCAGCGCCGGCATCGGCTGCCTGGAGTGCAAGCAGCCACTGATTGATGCCGTACTCGAAGAGCAAAAGGGATTTTTGGAGCGTGCACGCCCCTACGAGGAAGACCCCGACCTTTTGCGCAGCATCGTGGCCGATGGATCGGAGAAGGCCCGCGAATTGGCCCGCCAGACCATGCGTGATGTACGCGAGGCGATGGGCCTGGATTACAGTTGATCCCTGTCCATAGCGGAACCAGCAAAGCGAGACCATCATGATTACAGGAAGCCTTGTTGCAATCACCACGCCCATGCATGCCGATGGGAGTCTGGATTTACAGAGCTACCGGGCGCTGATTGACTGGCATATCGAGCAGGGCACCCACGCTATTGTGGCGGTGGGCACTACTGGCGAATCACCCACTGTGGATGTGGATGAGCATCTCGAGCTGATTCGTGTTGCAGTCGAACAGACGCGTGGTCGGATTCCGGTAATTGCGGGCACAGGCGCCAATTCCACCCGTGAGGCCATTGAGCTCACACAGGCTGCCGCAGCGGTCGGTGCGAGGGCATCACTGCAGGTGGTTCCCTACTACAACAAGCCCACCCAGGAAGGTCTGTATCAACACTTCAGAGCGATCGCCGAGGCCTGCGATCTGCCCATTGTGTTGTACAACGTTCCGGGCCGCACGGTGGCTGATCTTGCGCATGAAACGACGCTGCGGCTCGCCGAGATTCCCAATATCGTCGGGATTAAAGATGCAACCGGTAATATCGAGCGGGGCCAGTGGCTGATTCGCGAAGCGCCAAAAGATTTTGCAATTTATAGTGGTGATGACGGTACGGCGGTAGCGCTCATGCTGTTGGGTGGGCACGGCAATATTTCTGTGACGGCCAATGTTGTGCCTGCAATGATGTCTCGGCTGTGTACGCTCGCGATGTCTGGCAAGGTGGCCGAGGCGGCCGACCTCCAGCGTCAGTTGCTCCCGCTACACAAGGCCATGTTCCTGGAGGCCAATCCGATTCCGGTAAAGTGGGCCCTGGCCCGGATGGGCCGATCGCCAGCCGGTATGCGGCTGCCGATGTCACCGTTGTCACAGGCCCATCAGGCGGCCGTTGAGGCAGCCCTTAAATCCGTAGGAGCATTGTCATGATGCAGTGTCGTTCCATCGTAGTGATTGCTGCGATGACGCTTGCCGCAGCCCTGGCAGGCTGCACGGGCATTATGAAAAACGAAGTCGATTACAAATCGGCCGGTCGGGTCAAGCCCCTCGAGGTCCCGCCGGACTTGGTCACCCCCAGCCGGGATGATCGGTTTGCAGTGTCGGCATCGGGAAGTGCAAGCCGTGCTGATTTCGAGCGTAGCCGTGCCGAACCCAAGCGGGCCGAGCAGACCGTGCTTCCGGCTGTGACCGGCATGCGCATTGAGCGGCAGGGTGATCAACGTATTTTGGTGGTGGAGCAGTCGGCGGAGAAACTCTGGCCCGTCGTCCGGCAGTTCTGGCTCGACAGTGGTTTTGCTCTTTCTGTAGAAAATCCCGAGACCGGTGTTTTAGAAACGGAGTGGGCCGAGAATCGTAAAAAAATTCCCGAGGACGTCATCCGTCGCACCATTGGCAGGGTATTCGATCGTCTCTATGACACTGGTGAGCGCGACAAATTTCGTACCCGGCTCGATCGCGTTGCAGACAATCAGACGGAGATTGTCATCAGCCATCGCGGTGTGATGGAGGTCGTGGCGACAGTGGGGCTTGATATCAAGAGCACGTGGACCAACCGGCCCGCGGATCGTGATCTTGAGGCTGAATTCATGCGCAAATTAATGCTCCGGCTGGGTGCAGATCAGGGCCGTGCGCAGGCCTTGATGGTCCAGACCACAACGGCGGGCCCACGTGTCCAGCTGGTCAAGAACGCAGAGGCCTCTGCCATCGAGATCGGAGAATCATTTGATCGGGCCTGGCGTCGGGTTGGCGTGGCCATCGATCGGCTTGGATTTACAGTCGAGGATCGGGATCGCAACAAAGGAATCTTCTTTGTGCGTTATCGGGACCCGACGCTTGACCAGCAGCGCGATAAGCCTGGATTTTTCTCACGCATTTTCTCCTCGAGCACACCGTCCGAGTCGGTAGAGCAGTATCGAATTCTGGTGGCGTCCAGCGGTCAGGATGCCGTTCGGATTTCGGTGCAAGACAAGACTGGTAAATCGGTCTCTGACACCATTGCCCAGCGGATGCTCTCGGTATTGTTTGAGCAGCTGAAGTAGTTGCGATTCACCAGTCTTTCTAGTGGCAGCGGGGGCAACGCCCTGGTGGTGGAGTGCTCGGCTGGTCAGGCCGACCCTACTCGGATTATGGTTGACTGCGGCCTGGGCCTAAAAGATGTCTGCCGGCGTCTGGAGATGCGGGGGCTTGCCCCCACTGATTTAGACGCAATCTTTGTCACCCACGAGCATCAGGACCATATCGATGGCGTCGCGCGGCTTGCCCGCCACGGTGACATTCCTGTGCTTGCCTCGCACGGTACTGTGATTTCTCAGCGAGAAGATTTCTGGGCGGGCGTTCGGGTAATTGAAATCGACAGCCATGCGGTATTGCCCGTGGGGGAACTTCGGCTGCACTGTTTTCCTGTTCCGCATGATGCGAGAGAACCAGTGCAGCTTGTGGTTGCAAGTGGCGTTCGTCGTCTCGGTGTGCTCACCGATGTGGGGCGATCCACGCCACACATCGAGACGATGCTCAGCGGTGTGAATGCGTTATTTCTCGAGTCGAATCACGATTCGGAACTGCTGCGTTCAGGCGGCTATCCTGAACAGTTAAAGCAGCGTATCTCGGGGCCGTATGGCCATCTCTCAAATGCGGAGTCGGCTGCGCTATTAGCGGCAATCGATCAGTCCTGCCTGCAGCATCTGGTAGCGGCCCATTTGAGTCTGCAGAACAATCGGCCAGACCTTGTCGCGGATGCGCTCGGGTCGGTGGTGGCTCCTGGCGTTCAGACCATCATCGCTTCACAAGAAGATGGTGTGGACTGGATCACTGTTGACTAGCGCGTTGGTGTAGTTCAAATAAAAACGCCGGTCACGAGGACCGGCGTTTTCCTGCATCATCTGATGCGCCAGGAATTACTTCTTGGCGGGATCAGCTGCTGGAGCAGCTGCGGGAGCAGGCGCTGCATCAGCAGGCTTTTGCTCAGCAGCGGGTGCAGGTGCCGGTGCGGGGGCAGCGGCTTCTTGTTTCTTGCCACAAGCAACAACACCGAGCGCCAGAATCATGGCAGCGAGAAGTGACTTCTGCATTTTTTTATTTCCTTGAGCTAAAAATATTGAGGAGAAATCGCTCTCTCGGGGGATTAACCCCCGGGAAAACCCCTTAATGATAAACGATCCAGCCTGCCGCAGTCATGTCGTGCAGCAGGCTGACGAATTCCGCATCACCACTTCCACGTTTGAATTCCGCTGGAGATAGCTGACGGTGGTCGGCAAGACGCTGGAGTGCCCGCTGCCCGGCTGTCTTCTGAATTGCCTGTAGCTGCTCCCCGTTCATGAAAAAAAGCCCGTCCGCATAGAGCAGGCGGCTGGCGGGGGACAATGCAACACCGCGTCGGGATGCCTGTGAGACGAAGGCCTTCATCGAAGGCCGTGGAGCGATTGGGATAAAGATGGCCGAAGGTGCAGGTTCGCTTAAGGCCCGGGCAATTGCCCTTCGCAGGGTGTCGGCCTTGGGAAAGGATCCCAGGACCTGCTCTGCCAGGGCCGATAGCAGTCGCTCGGGAATTTCGCCGGGGTGGTCAGTCGCGCCAAGCCATGGGTCACGCCAGTCGGCATCAAGGAGCTGGTCCATGTGCTGGGCCCAGGCCTGGTCGGCCAGCGCGATTCGGCTTGGTGCCCGAAATCCGATCGACCAGGTCATGCAGCCTGCACCGATCGCCGTGCCCCGATGGGCGACCTGCGGGGGCAGATAAAGCAGATCTCCGGGATTGAGATCCCACTGCTCTTGGGCGCGAAATGATTTCAGGATTTTTAGCGGCATGTCCTCCTGGAATTCCGGGCTGAATTGACGTGAGATTTCCCAGCGACGACATCCCGCCGCTTGAATCAGAAACACGTCATACGAGTCCGTGTGGGCACCGATACCACCGTCGGGTCCAGCAACGCTGACCATCAGATCATCCAGACGTGCCTCTGGGATAAAGCGAAAGGCATCCATAAATTTGTCTGCTGCAGGCAGCAGGGTGTTGACCTGTTGGACCAGCACTGTCCAGTTAGGATCGGTGAGTTTTGGAAGTTCCCGTTTTCTAAAGGGGCCGTGGCTCAGTGTCCACGCATCTGCACGTCGACGGTTCAAGGAGTTCTCTCGGCGCACCAGTCGTGACTGGGCGGCATCACTGGTGCTCAGCCTTAAGACCTCGTCGATGGTGATCGGAGGTTTGAAATCCGGAAATGCCTGCCTGATGAGCAGTGGTTTTTTCTGCCAATAGCGCGTCATGAACTGTTTGGGTGTCATGCCTGCAAGCCATGACACGGACTGTGTGATCGCGGGCCGAGCGGGAAGGGTGGGGGGCATTGGAGTGGGCGGCGAGAAAACCGTCTTCATTAAAACAGACTGAGCTGTGGCTTACTCGCAGCGGGCTGACTTAACTCTTGCTGCTTTTGGCTGGCCAGTGCCATCACGGTGTCAGGCAGGCCTGCCAGTTTCGCCACCTGTATGCCAAAGCTTCGGCTGGCAGGTCCCGGTTCGACCCGATGCAGAAACACCAGACTATGCTCGTGCTCGACAGCGCCCACATGGACGTTCACCACGCCTTCCATTGATTTCTCGAGTGCGGTCAGCTCAAAGTAATGGGTAGCAAAAAGTGTTAGACATTTATTTTTCTCTGCCAGTGACTGGGCAATTGCCCAGGCCAGCGCAAGGCCATCGGTGGTCGAAGTACCCCTGCCGATTTCGTCCATCAGCACCAGGCTCTGAGGGCTCGCCTGATGCAGGATCATGGCGGCCTCGGTCATCTCCACCATAAATGTGGAGCGGCCTCCGGCCAAATCATCGGCCGCACCGATACGGGTAAAGATTCGGTCGAGCTCACCAATGCGAGCATGTCGTGCGGGCACAGGCGCTCCGATTCTCGCGAGAATGGTAATGAGTGCCACCTGACGCATATAGGTCGATTTCCCGCCCATATTGGGCCCGGTAATCACCTGCATGCGCTGGGCGGCACCGAGCTCAGTGTTATTCGGGGTGAAATCCGGCATCTCAAGCGCGAGCATGGGGTGTCGGCCTTCTGAAATCATGATCTCGGGCGTTGCCGATAACTCGGGGATCACCCAACGATCTTGGCTGACCAGGCTCGAGAGGCCCGCCAGCACATCTAAGCGTGCGAGTGCATCTGCGGCGACCTGTAATGCGGGCACGTCTTTTTCAAGTGAGTTGAGGAGCTCGTCAAAAAGATAGCGCTCACGGGCCAGCGCACGTTCATTGGCCGAGAGTGCTTTTTCCTCAAATGTCTTGAGCTCAGGCGTGATAAATCGCTCGGCATTTTTCAGGGTCTGCCGTCGCTGGTAGTCATCCGGGGTTTTGGAGAGCTGGCCTGCAGTGATCTCAATGTAATAACCATGGACAGCATTAAAGCCAACCTTCAAATTACCGATACCGGTCCGTTCCCGCTCTCGTGTCTCCATGGCGAGCAGAAATGCCCCACTGTCGTGCTGTAGGCTGCGTAGCTCATCAAGCTCGGCGTCATAGCCCGTTGCGATAACACCGCCATCTCGGATCTGTAGGCTGCATTGATCATCGATTGCCCGAGACAGTAACGCAAGACAGTCAGTGAGCGCGTCAGGCTGGCAGGCCTGCATACACTGCCCAATCATTGAGTTGGGCTCTGGCTGCGCTGCCGAAAGCAGTGCATGCAGCTCTTTGAATTTCGATAACGACTGCTTCAGTGCAAGGCACTCCCGGGGGCGGGCATTTCTTAGGCTAATACGTCCTGCGATCCGGCCCACATCGGCGATATGTTCAAGCACCCCCCGGAGCTGAGAGACACGCTGTGACTGAGCCTCCTGGGCGCTGAGCCATTTGATGGCCTGCTGGCGTGGTGCCACAGCGGCGTTGTGCCGCAGCGGCGTTGTCAGCCATTGACGCAGCATGCGACTGCCGGCTGCGGTGATACATCGGTCCAATGTGGATAACAGGGTCGTCGCCTGGCTATCCGAAAATAGCGGCGATATAAGCTCAAGTGTGCGCCGGGCGATTGGATCCACAATCAGCTGATCTTCGCTGCGCTGATGACGGGGCGCCTGCAGGTGCGAGAGTGCCCGGCCTTGGCTTTTCTCGGCATAAATAATTAGGGCAGCAATTGCACGAAGTACAAGCGATTCATGCTCAAGCTCAAAGGCCGTTAAAGACAAGACCTTTAAACGTTGTTTGATCAGTTCGGCGCCGCGCCCTGCATCAAATTCCCATGCGGGCCGTACGCTCACGGTGCCGGTGAGTTGCCCCCGAAGGGGAGAAGTCTCGCTTACGAGAATTTCTGCCGGTGAGATTTGTGCGAGGTGCTCGGAGCAGTCGCCCGTAACCTGACTCCAGTAGAGCTCTCCGCTGGCGACATCGCACCACGCAATCGCTGTCTGGTTTCCTTCAGATTCAATTGCCGCGCAGAACGCCTGGGCACGATCAGGAATGAGGCCCGCTTCATTTAGGGTGCCGGGTGTTACGACGCGCACCACTTTTCGCTCAACCGGACCCTTGGCGGTCGCGGGATCTCCAATCTGCTCGCATATCGCTACCGAGTGGCCATTCGCCACCAGTTTCGCCAGATAACCCTCCGCCGCATGAAACGGCACACCGGCCATAGGAATAGGGGATCCCGCACTTTGGCCGCGGGCGGTGAGCGTAATGCCCAGCAGTCGGGAGGCGGCCTGAGCGTCCTCGTAGAAGAGCTCATAAAAATCTCCCATGCGGTAAAACACCAGCATGTCGGAATACTCTGCCTTGACCGCCAGATACTGGCGCATCATGGGCGTATGCGGGATGGCTTTGGACTCCATCTCAGCGGCTGTCGAGCATGGCCTTTGCAGCTAATCCCTTTGTGGGTTCCGGGAGTGTGTATTTGCCCAGAATATTGACCAGCTGTCCGAAAATCTTTGGCGATCCGCCGATGATATTTTCATGAAACAAGTAGTCAGACTCACCTTGGAAGTTTCCGATCAGGCCGCCTGCCTCGGTAATTAGCAGACTTCCAGCGGCGGCATCCCAGGGCATGAGTCCCATTTCAAAAAAACCGTCGAGCCGACCGCATGCGACATAGGCGAGGTCCAGCGAGGCTGCCCCAGGTCTGCGCATGCCGGCGGTTTTCTGTGTGAGCTCCTTAAACATTGAGACATAGAGTTCCAGGCTTTCGAAGTTTCGAAACGGGAAGCCAGTCCCAATCAGAGATTCATCCAGTCGGTCGCGCTGAGAGACCCGAATCCGTCGATCGTTGAGCATCGCACCTTTGCCTTTTGATGCAATAAACAGATCGTTATGCACCGGGTCGTAGATGACGGCCTGAGACATTTGTCCGCGGTGGGCAAGACCAATCGATACGGCGTACTGAGGGAATCCATGAATAAAATTGGTAGTGCCGTCTAATGGATCAATGATCCAGACGTAGTCCGATGCGGTGCCCCGTTTTCCGGATGCCCCTGCCGTGCCTGTTTCCTCTGCAAGAAAGTCGTGGTCGGGATAGGCTTTGGAGAGGACTTCGATGATGGCAGCCTCGGCTGCCTGGTCGACCTCGGTGACAAAGTCATTGGGCGCTTTGCGGCCAATCCTGAGCAGGTCTAAGTCCAGGCTGGCCCGGTTAATGATGGCGCCAGCGCGGCGGGCGGCTTTAACTGCCGTATTGAGCAGAGGATGCATGGTCGGATCTTTTAAGGAGCGGAGGAAAACAGGGCATGATTGCGCCCATGGAGGATTTTAGGCCCATTCATCGACTGCTCCGCAGAATTCGCGTCGTACTGGTTTCACCGACGCATCCGGGCAATGTCGGGGCCGCCGCCCGTGCCATGCAGGCGATGGGCCTGGATGGCCTGTGGATTGTCGACCCAGAGGACGCCAAGATTGCGCAGCGGTCAGAGGCGGTGGCCCTGGCATCCGGCGCCGCCCGGGTGCTTGGCGGTGCGCGGGTTGCCACCTTAGCGGAGACGCTCGGGCCGACACACTGGAGTTGTGCCATGAGTGCCCGGGCCCGCGAGTTTGAGCCACCGAGAATCACGCTTGAGCAGGCCTGCGATGAACTCGCGGATTACCTCGATTCAAACCCTCAGTCACAAGGGGCTTTTGTTTTTGGTCCGGAGCGGGCGGGGCTATCCAATGACCAGGTGCTGTCGTGCGGCCATGTGTGCAGCCTTGATGTTGAGGATAAGTTCAGTTCCTTAAACCTATCTCAGGCTGTACAGGTTGTCGCCTACGCACTGCGGCGGGCGGCACGCAGCCGAATTCCGGACCCCCTTGCTGCAAACGCGGGCCTGGGCAATCAGCGCGCCACTGCCCGGCCGGCTGACCACGAGTCGATGATGGGCCTGCATGCCCATTTACTGCGGGTTGCCGAGCAGGTCGGATATCTCGATCCCAAGGTGCCGGGAAAATTTGATGAACGGCTCAAGCGGCTTTTGGCCAGAAAAGAGATGTGGGAAGACGAAGTCCAGATGCTTCGCGGCCTGTGCACAGAGATTGAACGGCGGTCCTGATACCCTTGCACCATGTTTGCGACACTGAGAGAAGATATCCAGGCCATTTTGGACCGAGATCCCGCGGCCCGCGGCCGCTTTGAGATTCTGACCACCTATCCTGGCCTGCATGCCCTGTGGCTGCATCGTCTGGCACATCAGTTCTGGCGCAGCCGGATTGGCCTGTTGCAATGGTTCGCCCGATTGATTGCTATGGTCTCCCGTTGGCTGACAGGAATTGAGATTCATCCGGGGGCCCAACTCGGCAGGGGTGTGTTCATCGATCATGGGATGGGCGTTGTGATTGGAGAGACCACAGAGGTGGGAGACCACTGCACGATCTATCAGGGTGTAACGCTTGGGGGTACGTCGCTTGTGAAAGGCAGCAAGCGCCATCCAACGCTAGAGCCCCGTGTAGTGGTGGGGGCGGGGGCGAAGGTTTTAGGGCCATTTACCGTGGGTGAAGGAGCGCGAATCGGCTCGAATGCGGTTGTGGTGAAGGCGGTTCCCGCGGGCGCTACGGTGATCGGCATTCCCGCTCGGATTGTCGATGAACAATACGCGGACTCGATGGCGCGGCAGACTGCCGGAGACCGTTTCGCTGCGTATGGATTTATGCCAGGTCAGCAGGATCCGGTGGATGTGGTGCTCCACCAGCTCGTTGATGAGCTCAAACGCGTGCAGCAGGAGCTTGATCAGCTGAAGCAGTCACAGCGTTAGGCGGCTTGCTGCGTTAATTGGCCGAACGCCATGACGGTCGGCCAGAATGCCACCGCCACGAATCAGGGCCCCCGATGCATTGGTTTCCCAGTCGGGCAGCACCCAGCGCGTCTTGCCGTTTGTCATCACATTACTGCCGGGCCGATGCGTGTGGCCATGTATGAGCACCGCCGACTGATGCCGGTCGGTGAGCATGACGGCCTCTGCTGGCGTAATGTCCATGATGTCCATTGGCTTACCTTTTTTTTCTTGCTCACTTTGGGCGCGGAGATTTTTTGCCAAGGCAAGTCGGTGCTCAAGAGGCTGGGATAAAAATCGTTGCTGCCACAGGTCAGACCGCACCTGGGCTCTGAATTCCAGATAGTGAATATCTTGCGTGCACAGCTGATCGCCATGGGTGAGGGTGATCGTCATATCGGGCTTAACGGTTATCGTGAACGGATCAGGCAGCAGATCCGCTCCACATCTCTGTGCAAACGACTCACCCAGCAAGAAGTCACGATTGCCATGCATGAGGCCAATCTTTATACCTTGACGGCCTATTAGCGACAGGCAGTTTATGACTGCATTAGCTGCAAATTGCTGGCCAAAATCGAGCACGTCATCGCCAACCCAGGCATCAAAGAGATCCCCAAGAATCAGAATCGCTTCAGGCTTTTCCATCTGGGCTTGTTGCTCAAGCCAGTCACAGAAGTATCGGGTGAGTTCGGGCTGGTCATCTGTCAGATGGACATCAGAGCAAAGCAAGATAGAGCGCAGACGATACGGCCCGGCTGCACCATGATTTCGAAAGCCGTCCCGCTCCATGATGGCGCAGCCGAAGGAGGTGTTACTTTGTGATGACTTCGGCCTTCAGGATGGTGATCGGCTCCTGGGGCACGTTTTGGTGGAAACCGCTATTACCGGTTTTTACTTTTTTGATTTTGTCGATGACATCTGTGCCTGCGGTAACTTTACCGAATACGGTATAGCCCCAGCCGCGCTCCGTCGGGGAGCTGAAATTTAGAAATTCATTGTCAGCCACATTAATAAAAAACTGGGCGGTCGCCGAGTGGGGGTCGCTCGTGCGGGCCATAGCGACAGTGTACCTGTCGTTCTTTAGTCCGTTATCGGCCTCATTTTTGATGGCGGCCTTCGTGGGCTTTTGGACCATCTTGTCGGTGAACCCACCGCCTTGGATCATGAAGTTATCCATCACACGATGAAAAATAGTGCCATCGTAGTGGCCCGATTTGACGTACGCGATAAAGTTTTCGACGGTCTTTGGGGCTTTTTTTGCGTCAAGTTCTAGTGTGAAAGCGCCCATTGAGGTGGTCAGCACGACATTCATCTTACGTTCTCCAGTTATTCAAAAGTTATCGATTGGTTGTAATTCTGGCGCCACGAATTGCGGGAGTCTTGAGCAGATAGTCGAGCTTTAATTGAACGCTGGGCGCGGGCTGGTTTGATTTGGCGGCACGTTCGTAAGCCTGAATGGCAAGCTGGGTAAAAATATCACCGAGGTTTTCGTGGGCAAGTGCGTAATCGGGACGGTTCTGAACGGCCCGTTCGAGCAGCAGACGGGCCCGGTTAAGCTCCCGCTGCTCCACATAAAGTGCTGCCAAATTGTTATAAGACTCTGCCAGCTCCGGAAAGTCCTCTGTCAGTAATTCAAATGTCGAGATGGCCTCGGCACGTCGACCGGTTTCCGCAAACAGCACC
This sequence comes from Burkholderiaceae bacterium, assembly GCA_018882785.1. Lineage (GTDB taxonomy): Bacteria > Pseudomonadota > Gammaproteobacteria > Burkholderiales > Burkholderiaceae_A > Lacustribacter. Next base: position 48,859 of record VERI01000010.1, read on the forward strand.
CCTTGGAGAAAACGCCATTGAGGATCCCGTGGCTTTTTGGCCAGGCGAGATTCGATCAGTATTCCCGCCTCGCTCCATTTTTGCTGGGAGAGGAGCTCTCTGGCCTCTGTGATGTCAGGGGAAACAAGGGGGGCCATGGGCCGGCCCGGCATCAACCCCGTTCGGGGTGGTTGCCCCGGGGTCACCTGGCTTGTGATGTCGGGCGGGCTGATCATGGCCTGTGCATGGGCAGACGGCGCGTCTGCGGCAGCAGTGACCAGCATTAGCAAAAAGGCTCCGCTCAGCGCTTTCAGGGGCGGGGAAGAGTTTCCAATAAAATGCACGACAGTCGCCTGATCAATCGAGTCAGGCAGTCTAGCACGGTGAATTCTTGAAGATTTTCAATACCCTGACCCGCTCCAAAGAGGAGTTTGTTCCGATTGAACCAGGCCATGTCCGGATGTACGTCTGTGGCATGACGGTTTATGACTATTGCCATATCGGGCATGCCCGGGTCATGGTGGTCTTCGATATGGTGACGCGGTGGTTTCGGGCAAGCGGTTTTCAGGTGCGCTATGTCCGGAACATCACTGACATAGACGACAAGATTATTAAGCGTGCCGTGGAGAATCACGAACCGGTTGGTGCACTCACCGAGCGGTTTATTGCTGCAATGAATGAGGATGCTGCTGCATTGGGTGTATTGCCGCCCGATCATGAGCCCCGGGCAACAGCATACGTGCCGCAAATGTTGTCTCTTATTGGAGATCTGGAGAGAAACGGACTTGCTTATCAGGCAGGTCTGCCCGACGGAACAGAGGGCGATGTCAATTTCTCGGTCCGTGGGTTTCGCGGCTACGGCAGGCTCTCGGGCAAGTCTGTCGATGAGCTGCGGGCGGGAGAGCGGGTTGCGGTGGGGGATGGGAAAAGAGATCCGCTGGATTTTGTTCTCTGGAAGCGATCAAAGGCCGATGAACCGCGCGAGGTCAAGTGGCCGTCCCCCTGGGGGGAGGGCCGTCCGGGCTGGCACATCGAGTGCTCGGCGATGAGCTGTACCTTGCTGGGTAAGCATTTTGATATTCATGGCGGCGGGGCTGACCTGCAGTTTCCTCATCACGAGAATGAGATTGCGCAGTCCGAAGGCGCCTTTGGACATGAAACGGGTAAACCATTTGTTAATTTATGGATGCATAACGGATTCGTGCGTGTTGATGATGAAAAGATGTCCAAGTCGTTGGGCAACTTTTTTACGATTCGAGAGGTATTAAAGAAGTTTGATCCCGAGGTCGTTCGATTTTTTATTCTTCGTGCACATTACCGTAGCCCGTTAAATTATTCGGATGCGCATCTGGAAGATGCACGTCAGGGCCTTGATCGGCTATACACGGCCCTGTCGGGCGCGGGTGTGGATTCGGCAGTCCATCATTCCGCATCTGCGCCAGTATTTCAGCAGCTCGCGGTTCAATGGGCATCGCGTCCAGAGATAGCGCGCAGCGTGATTGGCTTTGCCCAGGCGATGGATGATGACTTCAATACGCCGGTGGCGATCGCGGCTTTGTTCGATCTTGCAGCGGAGGTTAACCGTGCAACCGACTCGGATCTGAAACCCGATATTGCGGGACTCATGCGCCAGCTCGCAGGGGTGCTTGGATTATTGGGCCGCTCCCCCCAGGAGTTTCAACAGTCGGGTGTTCAGGGGCTGGATCGGTCCAGAATTGAGGGGCTGATCGCCGAACGGGCGGCGGCTAAGGCATCCAAGAACTACGCCCGGGCCGATGCGATTCGTGCGGATTTGCTGGCGCAGGGCGTTGTGCTGGAGGACGGTCCTGGCGGTACGACCTGGCGGACTGCCTGATTTCAGCCTTTTGTAGGACAATGGGGGCTGTATGAACGCGCCGGTGAAACAGACTTTCCTGGACTTCGAGCAGTCGGTGGCCGAACTGGAGACCAAGATCGAAGAGCTTCGATTTGTCCAGAGCGACTCCGCTGTGGATATCTCTGAAGAGATCGATCGTCTTCGTTCCAAAACGGAGTCTCAGCTAAAAGATATTTACGCCAAGCTCACTCCTTGGCAGATTGCGCAGGTGGCTCGCCACCCGCAGCGGCCGTATACACTTGATTACATCGGTCTGATTTTTAACGACTTCTACGAACTGCACGGGGATCGTTCGTTTGCGGATGATCCTGCGATTGTGGGGGGCATCGCCCGGTTTCAGGGCCAGAGTGTCATGGTGATCGGTCATCAAAAGGGCCGGGACCTGAAAGAGCGGACTTACAGAAATTTCGGTATGCCCAGGCCTGAGGGATATCGAAAGGCGCTTCGACTGATGGAGCTTGCGGAGAAGTTCAATATCCCTGTGATCACGTTTGTCGACACCCCGGGCGCCTATCCGGGAATCGGCGCAGAGGAGCGCGGGCAGTCCGAGGCGATCGGAAAAAATCTGATGGTGATGGCTGGTCTTAAGGTGCCGATTGTGTCGGTCATCATTGGCGAGGGCGGCTCTGGTGGTGCCTTGGCGATTGCAGTCGGCGATGTACTGATGATGCTCCAGTACGCCACATACTCTGTTATTTCCCCCGAGGGGTGCGCCTCCATTTTGTGGAAGAGCGCCGATAAAGCGCCCGAGGCGGCCGAGACGCTTGGAATTACCGCTCCGCGATTAAAGTCTCTTGGGCTTGTTGATCGTATTGTGACTGAGCCTTTAGGCGGTGCGCATCGTGATCCTGACCAGACAGCTGACGCATTAAAGCGTGCAGTAGCGGATGCGCTCAGGAGCTTTCATAACATCGGGGTCGATGAGTTACTTGAAAAACGTCAGGCAAGAATCCGGCAGCTTGGCAAATTCAAGGAACTCAAGGCGGGCTGATGTCGTTTTCTCCGCTGTCCCCGCTGAACTTGGTGGTGGGGATCTCCGGCGGGCTTGATTCCACGGTTCTGCTGCATCTAATGCATCGACTGCAGCAGCGACTACCCCAGTTATTTTCGTTGTCTGCCATTCATGTCCATCATGGTTTGCAGCCTGCAGCTGATGCGTTCAAGGCCCAGACCGAACAGCTTACCCATGCGCTCGGCGTTCCTCTTGAAGTGATCCATCTCGCGATTCCTGACCACGACTTAGCGACGCTTGGCGTGGAGGCGGCTGCCCGACGGCATCGTTATCAGGCGTTCGCTGACCGTCTTGCACCTGGAGCGGTGTTGGTGCTTGCCCATCATCGGGATGACCTGATTGAGACTGCGCTGCTGCAGTGGATACGGGGCGCTGGGCTAGAGGGGCTCTCCGCAATGACGCGACTGTCTACTGCGGAGTTTGGCGGGCGACAGATTATTCGCTGGCGGCCGCTTTTGGATCACGGGCGTCAGGCCCTGATGGACTACGCTCGGGCAGAGGGCCTTTCTTGGGTTGAAGACCCGACGAACACGGATACGAGTCTGGCGCGTAATCGAATCCGATATGAAGTGATGCCAATTCTTCGCAGCCTTCGGGAGGGCGCAGACTCGGCGATGAGCCGCAGCATTACCCACTTACAGACCGCTCGTGAGCTTCTGGAGCTGGTGACGGATCAGGCCCTGGAGGAGAGTCGCCTGCCGGGCGGCCTGCTCAACGTCGAGATCTTGTTTATGCAAGATGAGGCCTTGGCAGCGCGGATCGTTCGGGGCTGGTTGAAACATCACGGCGCACCTACGCCCCCGACCCGACGGCTGGCAGAGTTTTTGCGTCAGATGCGTACCTCCCGTGAGCCCTACGCCCAAATGGATCTGACTGAGCCTGGGTCGGGCGAGGTCTGGCAGGTGATCCGCGAGCGGGGGCATCTGCGGATTGCGCGATAATTACCAATTCGTCGAAAAAACATTGCAAAAATGGCACTCATTGTTCATAAGTACGGCGGGACATCGATGGGCTCGGTTGAGCGCATCAAGAACGTCGCTCGTCGCATCGCAAAGTGGCAAAAGGCGGGCCACCAGGTGGTCGTGGTTCCATCGGCCATGTCGGGGGAGACTAACCGTTTATTGGGTCTTGCCAAAGAGATCTCGGAGCGTGCTGATCCCCGTGAGCTCGACCAAATTGCATCAACGGGAGAGCAGGTATCCGTTGGCCTCTTGGCCATTGCCTTACAAAGCATTGGCGTAAAGGCCAAGAGCTACACCGGCTGGCAGGTACCGGTCAGGACAGACTCCGCATTCACGAAGGCCAGGATCGAGTCGATTGACGATACCCGGGTGCGCCGAGATCTCAACGAGGGCGCTGTAGTCGTGATCACCGGTTTTCAAGGCATCGATTCGGGTAACAACATCACTACGCTTGGACGTGGTGGATCAGATACATCGGCTGTCGCGGTTGCTGCTGCATTAAACGCTGATGAATGTCTTATCTACACCGATGTGGATGGGGTGTACACCACCGACCCTCGGATCGTGCCCGAGGCCAAGCGGCTTCAAAAGGTCACGTTCGAGGAAATGCTCGAGATGGCCAGTCTGGGGTCGAAGGTATTGCAGATACGGTCGGTAGAGTTTGCTGGTAAATACAAGGTTAAGACGCGTGTGCTGTCGAGTCTTACTGATCCCGATATGCCGCTATCCGAAGAGGCGAGCTCGGGCACATTGATCACCTATGAGGAAGATGAAAGCATGGAACAAGCCGTTATCTCAGGCATTGCCTTCAATCGGGATGAGGCCAAGATCACCGTTGCTGGGGTGCCTGATCGGCCTGGCATTGCTTATAAGATTCTTGGGCCCGTGGCTGCCGCCAATATCGATGTCGATATGATTATTCAGAATGTCAGTCACGATGGGTTGACTGATTTCTCGTTCACCGTCCATCGCAATGAACTCGATAAGGCAATCGAGGTACTCAATGCCAAGGTTCAGCCGGAAATCAAGGCGAAATCGATTACCGGAGCAAAAGAAATCTGCAAGGTATCGGTGGTTGGCATTGGTATGCGCAGTCACGTGGGTATCGCCAGCCAGATGTTTGAGACCTTGTCCAAAGAGGGGATAAATATTCAGATGATCTCCACGAGCGAGATCAAAATCTCCGTGGTCATCGATGATAAATACATGGAACTGGCTGTACGGGCGCTGCACAAAGCGTTTGGGCTAGAATCCTAGGTTGTTCGGGGGTGTTTGGCCACCCCGCTTGCAGTTGCAGTATCAGGAGACGTGACCGAGAGGCCGAAGGTGCTCCCCTGCTAAGGGAGTATGTGCCAAAAGCGCATCGAGGGTTCGAATCCCTCCGTCTCCGCCAAGATTCATTCGAATTGATTCCAAGTCGTTCGAACAATTTCCAATCCGTTCGGGGCCTCCCAAGGCGCTCTTAGAACGTCTTCCGGACCAGGCTGGCTTCCTCGTAGGCCTCAATGTCCTTGAGCCGGTACAGAACCTTCCCCACGATCTTCAAGTACGGCGGCCCCTCGCCAACGGTGCGCCACCGCTGAAGGCGGGCGACGGAGCACACCCAGCGATCGGCGAGCATTTTTTCGGTCAGGAGTTCTCGGCCAGGTTCGACCGGGACCTTTTGAGCCTGAAGTAGGGGCTCCGGCTTGG
>VERI01000029.1 GCA_018882785.1 Burkholderiaceae bacterium
ACTTCACACCATCTCGTTTAAAATGAATCTGCGCGCGGGCATCCTCGCCTGAACCCTCAAGAGCCACGATCACGCCTTGACCAAATCGGGCATGCGACACGTTCTGCCCCACACGAAACCCGCTGTCATGTGCCCCCAGGCTCACCGCCTTACCGGCACCGCCAGGCCCTGACCCAGATCCATTCGCGTTACCCGCAGACGATCGCCCCGCCGCGCCGCGCCCCGAAGACCATCCCGCGGATCGGCCGCTATAGCCATAAGAAGATCCGCCCTCGTAGTTCACGAAGCCACCCGCGGCAGCCGCGCCGTTTAGGCGTGGGGTGAGCCAACGGACATGAGACTCTGGGAGCTCATCCAAAAAACGGCTGCGCATGTTGTACCGCGTCTGGCCGTGCAACATTCGGGTCTGGGCCAACGAGATATAGAGCCGTTGCCGTGCCCGCGTAATGGCGACATACATCAGACGCCGTTCCTCTTCCAGGCCATTGGGCTCCATGATGGAGTTCTCATGCGGAAAGAGCCCTTCCTCTAGTCCGGTGATAAAGACTGAATCAAACTCCAGACCCTTCGCAGAGTGAACGGTCATGAGCTGCACCGCATCCTGCCCCTCCTCGGCCTGATGATCCCCCGCCTCCAGCGAGGCGTGTGACAGAAACCCCACCAGTGGCGGCATCCGAATCTCACCATCATCGGTCACGCTCTCGCCCTCTTCAGCGATAAACACTGCGGCAGCATTGACCAGCTCGCGCAGGTTCTCGACCCGATCACGGCCCTCACGCTCAGCCTGGTAGTGGGCGATCAGCCCTGACTTCTCAATCACCAGGTCTACCAGATCATTCAGCTTGGCGCCCTGGCCTTCAAAACGCATCGATTCAATCAGCCGTGTGAAGGCCGACAATGCGCTGCCCGCCTTTCCCTCCAGGTGAGGGACGGCCTCATACAGGCTCACACGCAAGGCCGCCGCCTGATTCTGCAGGGCCTCGATGCTGCGCGCCCCAATACCGCGGGCCGGAAAATTCACGACCCGCAGAAAAGAGGTGTCATCGTGCAGATTTTCCATCAGCCGCAGGTAGGCCAAGGCATGCTTGATTTCCGCGCGTTCAAAAAATCGCAGTCCACCGAATACACGATAGGCAATGCCCGCATTAAATAATGTGTGCTCAATAACCCGCGACTGGGCGTTGCTGCGATAAAGCACGGCGATCTCGCTGCGAGAGGCCCCTTCTGCAACTAGCGATCGAATCTCATCGACAAGCCATTGGGCCTCAAGGCCATCACTGGCTGCCTCCATCACGCGGAGCTGCTCACCCTCGCCGGCATCTGTCCAGAGGTTCTTGCCAAGCCGCTGGGTGTTGTTGCGAATCATGGCGTTGGCCGCATCCAGAATATGGCCACAGGAGCGATAGTTCTGCTCAAGCTTAATCAGGTGCGGGACTGCAAACTCCCGCTCATAGCGCTGCATATTGGCAACATCAGCGCCTCGAAACGCATAAATGGACTGGTCATCGTCGCCCACTGCAAACACTGCGGTCGTGGGGCCTGAGAGCTGACGAATCCACTCATACTGCAGCGGATTGGTATCCTGAAACTCATCGATCAGGATGTGGCGAAATCGATTCCGATAGTGATCGCGTAAGGCGATATTGCGCTTCAGCAGTTCGACTGATCGCAGCAGTAACTCGCCAAAATCAACAACCCCCTCGCGCTGGCACTGCTCATCGTAGGCCTGATAAAACTCGATGAACTTACGGTTATAGCCATCCGACTCATCAATATCCGCAGGCCGCAGGCCCTGCTCCTTGGCGCCATTGATAAATGACTGCAGCTGGCGGGGAGGATACTTTTCGTCATCCCAATTCAAGGCTTTCAGTAGCCGCTTGACGGCCGAGAGCTGGTCTTGAGAGTCCAGGATCTGAAAGGTGGCCGGCAGACCGGCATCCCGATGATGGGCCCGCAAGAGGCGATTACACAGTCCATGAAAGGTGCCAATCCACATGCCACGCACATTCACTGGCAGCATGGCGCCCACACGGCCCAGCATCTCTTTGGCCGCCTTATTGGTGAAGGTCACCGCCAAGACGCCCTGGGGGCTCACCTGACCCGTGGAGATCAGCCAGGCGATCCGGGTGGTCAGCACCCGGGTCTTGCCACTACCCGCTCCAGCCAGAATCAGGGCCGACTCCGCGGGCAGCGTGACTGCTGCACGCTGCTCTGGGTTTAGTCGCAAAAGAAGGTCTGCCATACCCGCATTCTAAGGACTTCGCAGCCCACCCCCTTGATAAAATCCGTCCTTTCGCCGATCCAAAAAGAACAGCCCCTCCATGTCCTCAAACGCAGTCCAGTCCTCGCCACCGGCCTACCATCCCAAGACCGTTGAGTCGCAGGCCCAGTCAGCCTGGCAGGCCGCACAGGCCTATATCGCCAAAGAAAACGATCCCCGCTTTCCGAAAGGAAAGTACTACGCCTGCTCCATGCTGCCCTATCCCTCAGGCAAGCTGCATATGGGCCATGTGCGCAACTACACGATTAACGATGTCATGGCCCGCGCGCTGCGCATGCAGGGCTATAACGTTCTGATGCCGATGGGCTGGGATGCATTCGGACTGCCTGCCGAAAATGCGGCGATGGCCAATAAGGTCGCTCCGGCAAAATGGACCTACGACAACATTGCCTATATGAAGCAGCAGATGTTGTCGATGGGCCTGGCCATCGACTGGAGCCGCGAGGTCGCCACCTGCTCTCCCGAGTACTACAAATGGAATCAGTGGCTATTTCTCAAAATGCGTGAACGGGGCATCGCCTATCTGAAAACCGGTACTGTGAACTGGGACCCAATTGACCAGACTGTGCTGGCCAATGAACAGGTGGTCGATGGAAAAGGCTGGCGCAGCGGAGCGGTTGTAGAGAAGCGCGAAATCCCGATGTACTACCTTGGTATTACCAAGTATGCCGAAGAGCTACTCGGTGACCTCAATGGTCTGGGCTGGCCTGAGCGTGTAAAGATCATGCAGGAAAACTGGATCGGCAAATCTGTCGGCGTGCGGTTTGCATTTCCGCACGAAAACGCCGATGCCTCAGGAGCCCTGATCAACGAGGGCAAGATGTTTGTCTTCACCACCCGCGCCGACACCATTATGGGCGTGACCTTTGTGGCCGTCGCCCCCGAGCATCCAATCGCGACGGTAGCCGCCAGTAAAAATCCAAAACTCTCGGCATTCATCGATGAATGTAAGGCCGGAGGCGTGGCCGAGGCCGATCTCGCAACCCGCGAAAAAGAAGGCATGCCCACGGGCCTTTATGTCACGCATCCCTTAACCCAGCAGCAGATACCGGTCTGGGTGGGCAACTATGTGCTCATGACCTACGGCGATGGCGCCGTGATGGGCGTGCCTGCGCATGACGAGCGTGACTTCGCATTTGCAAAAAAATACGGCCTGGAAATTAAGCAAGTCATCAGCAAAGGCAGCTCCAATTTCTCTACAGAGGCCTGGCAGGAGTGGTATGCGGATAAAGACAAGATCGCGTGCGTGAACTCCGGCAAATACGATGGCCTGGGATACGAGGCGGCCGTCAATGCGGTTGCGGATGACCTGGCCATACTGGGCCTGGGCGAAAAACGCACCCAATTCCGCCTGCGTGACTGGGGCATTTCGCGTCAACGTTATTGGGGCACTCCGATTCCTATCATTCACTGCAAAGACTGCGGTGAAGTCCCCGTGCCGGAGAAAGATCTTCCGGTCGTACTGCCCGAGGACCTGGTGCCTGATGGCAGTGGCAATCCACTGAATAAAGATGAGCGTTTTCTGAAAGTGAACTGTCCGAGCTGCGGCAAACCCGCACGCCGGGAGACCGACACCATGGATACCTTCATCGATTCGAGCTGGTATTACATGCGTTACTGCTCTCCGGATCAGCACGGCGCGATGGTCGATGCCCGCAATGATTACTGGATGCCGATGGATCAGTACATCGGCGGCATTGAACACGCCGTTTTGCATCTACTGTATGCCCGATTCTGGACCAAGGTGATGCGCGATATTGGGCTTGTGAAATTTAACGAGCCATTCAGCAATCTGCTTACCCAGGGAATGGTCCTAAATGAGACCTACTACCGGGAAGATGCCGCCGGACGTAAGACCTGGTTCAATCCCTCCGAGGTCGAGGTCAGCTACGACGATAAAGGCCGTCCGATCAGTGCACGGCTTGCAGCCGACGGACAGCCCGTGCTGGTCGGCGGCACTGAGAAGATGGCCAAATCTAAAAATAACGGCATCGACCCACAGGCCTTGATCGATCGCTATGGTGCCGACACAGCCCGACTCTTTACGATGTTTGCCTCGCCGCCCGAGCAGACACTGGAATGGTCAGATTCCGGGGTAGAGGGTGCATTTCGCTTCCTAAAGCGCCTCTGGGCATTCGCATCCGCAGTCAAGCCGCGTCTGCTACCCCGATCCGATGGGTTCGGATCAATCGCAGACGAGCAGGCCAAAACACTTCGGCGCGAAATCCACGGACTGCTGAAGCAGGCTGACTTTGATATGCAACGCAAGCAATACAACACGGTTGTATCAGCAGCGATGAAGATGCTCAATATTCTGGAAGACGCCTCTAAAAATGGGGCTGCGGACAGTCAAGACCTCAGCCTTGCCCTGACGGAGGGCCTGTCTATTCTGCTGCGTACACTGTATCCAGTGGTGCCGCATATTGGCTGGGTGCTATGGAAAGATCTTGGCTACGCATCTCGGTATGGAGACATGCTGGATGCTCCCTGGCCCACAGTCGACGATACGGCCCTGGTACGCGACACCATTGAACTGGTGCTACAGATCAACGGGAAAGTCCGTGGCAGTGTGGATGTCTCCGCATCCGCAAGCCAGGAAGATATCCAACAGGCTGCCCTGGCAACGGATGCCTTTAGCCGCTTTTCCGAAGGCAAGGCCCCAAAGAAAGTGATCGTTGTGGCTGGCCGACTGGTCAATATCGTGGTGTAGACAATGATGGCCCTCTTTCTTCATCGTCTGCCACTTCTCGCAATACTGCTGGTTGCCGCGGTATTCATGCACGGATGTGGCTTTAATGTTCGCGGGCAGACGCCCGTGGTGCCCTTTAAGACCGTCATGATCGAGGGTAATCAAGGCACTGCCCACGAGTTACGACAGCTCTTAAGGCAACAGCCCGGCTTAAAGTTCGCCAACAAAACGACCGAGGCACAGGTCGTGCTCACGGTGCTCTCGCAGACAGTAGAGCGGACTGTTGTGGCCTTTAGTGCGGCTGGACGGCCCCGCGAGATTCAGCTCAGGATGCGCGTGACCTACAAAGTCAACGATGGCTACGCGGCCGAACTCGTGAGCCTGCAGGATATCGTGCAGACACGAGATCTCAGTATCAACGAGGCCGAGGTACTGGCCAGCGGCAATGCAGAGGCGTTCATGATTGAGGATATGCAAAGGGATATTGCCCAGCAGCTAGTCCGTCGGCTGAAGGCGATTCGGCTTCCCAGCTAGCCATGCAGCTTAAGCTCGAGCTTCGCAGTCCAGAGGCCATCAAGAAAATAATTCAGACCTCTGGGCATGACGTCCGCATCTGGGCGATCAGTGGCAACGATCCATTGCTTGCCGGCGAAGCAGCCGATGCGCTAAGGGCGCAGTTCAAGTCCCAGGGGATCATTGAACGTCAGGTCGAAGTCCCCGATCGGAGCTTTGATTGGAAAGGCTGGCTGGCAGCATCCGGAACAGGATCACTATTTTCGGAGCAGCGGCTTATGGATCTGCGGCTGCCGACCGGAAAACCGGGCATCGAGGGCAGTAAATCGATTCAGGCCTGGTGCGCCCGGCCACCTGCAGATGTCACGCTTCTGGTCTCGCTGCCCCGCGCAGATAAAGCCATGCTTGGGTCCTCGTGGTTTAGCGCACTGGATGAGGCAGGCGTCGTGATTATGGTGCCTGATCTTTATCGATCAGACCTTCCCAATTGGATCAGCCAGCGGCTTCGATCCGCTGGTCTATCCGCAACCCCAGATGCAATCGCCTGGCTCTGCGACCAGTGCGAGGGCAACCTGATGGCCGCCCATCAGGAGATACTAAAAATGGCGCTGCATCACAAACAAAAAGACCAGGCCCTAGACCTTGATGATGTTCGCCAGCTCGTCACGGATGTTGCGCGGTTTAGTCCGTTTCTATTCAGCGAGGCCGTCCTCACCGGCGATGCCGCCCGCGCAGTCCGAATTCTGCGGGGCCTGCAGGCCGAAGCGGCACCCCTTCCCCTGGTGCTTTGGTCTCTGGCCGAAGACCTGCGCATGCTGGCGCGCACCGAGCAGCTCACCAGCCAAGGGCGCTCGGCTGATGCGGCCATTCGCGAGGCCCGTATTCCGCGGCCCAAGGAGCGTCTGATTGTGGCCCGCCTGCGCAAGGGTGCAGCGAATAAAACCTGGCGGGCCCTGCGCCAGACTGCCGAGGTCGATACAATCGCCAAGGGTTTAAAAAACGACGACCCTTGGGTCGCCCTTGAACGGCTGGCTATCGAGTTTGCCTAAATCGTGTCCACAACAGATCAACAGATCGAGCAGCAGGTTACTGATATCGGCCGTAAGGCCAGACAAGCCAGCAAAGAGATGGCCAAGGCCAGCACGCGTCAAAAGAACCAGGCATTAATTACGCTGGCCAATCTGATCGACGAGCAACGCACGCAACTAAAGGCCGCGAATAACGCTGATCTTGCCCGGGCCAAGAGCGCCGGAAATGACGCAGCATTTATCGATCGGCTCACCCTATCGGACCGTGCCATTGACACCATGATGGACGGCCTCAAACAGATCGCCTCTCTTTCCGATCCAATCGGAGAGATCGGCGAGATGCGGACCCAGCCCTCTGGCATTTCTGTTGGAAAAATGCGCGTGCCGCTGGGGGTCATCGGCATCATTTATGAATCCCGTCCGAATGTCACGATTGATGCGGCTGCCTTATGCATCAAGGCGGGTAACGCGACTGTCTTGCGCGGCGGCTCAGAGGCCATCGAGAGCAACAGCATGCTAGCAAGACTCACCCAACAGGCCCTTTCCGAAGCCGGCCTGCCCGCCGATGCCGTCCAGGTAATACCGACCACAGACCGGAAGGCAGTCTCTGCCATGATCACCATGCCGCAGTACATCGATGTGATCGTGCCCCGCGGTGGAAAATCACTGATTGAGCGTGTCTCCAAAGAGGCCAGGGTGCCCGTTATCAAACATCTGGATGGCATCTGCCATGTCTATATTGATGACGATGCCGATATCAGCAAGGCAATTCGAATTGCCGATAACGCCAAGACCCAGCGCTATGGCACGTGTAACACCATGGAGACACTGCTGATTGCCCAATCGATTGCCGATCAGGTTCTGCCCGAGCTCGTAAAAACCTATCGCAGCAAACAAGTCGAGCTGCGGGTCTGCGAAAAGACCCGTCAGCACGTAACCGCCTTGGGATTAGATGGGTCAGACATGAAGAATGCCTGCGCTGAGGACTGGGACACTGAGTACCTTGCCCCCATCCTGGCGATCCGAACCGTAGCGGGCCTTCAAGAGGCAATGGACCATATTGATCAGCATGGCTCCAAACATACAGATGCGATCGTGACCGAGAACTATTCCAAGGCACTGCAGTTTCTGCGAGAGGTCGACTCCGCGTCTGTGATGGTGAATGCCTCTACCCGCTTTGCCGATGGTTTTGAATTCGGGCTAGGTGCTGAAATTGGAATCAGTAACGATAAGATCCATGCCCGGGGACCCGTTGGGCTCGAGGGACTCACCACATACAAATGGATTGTGCTCGGCTCGGGCCAGATCCGTCAGTAGTCAATATCGTTTCTAGGAGTTACAGGCATATGGGCTTTTTGCTGTTAAAGACTTTCCATATCGTGATGGTCATCAGCTGGTTTGCAGGCCTGTTTTATCTGCCCAGAATCTTTGTGAATCTTGCCATGGTGCCCCTCGAGGACGCCCACAAGCTAGAAAATGATCGGCTATTGCTCATGGCCAATAAGCTATTTCGGTTCATGACACCACTCGGTGTGCTGGCAGTCATCTCGGGCGTGTGGCTGTGGATTGGCTATGACATCGGTGCGGGTATGGGCTGGATGCATGCCAAGGCCGCCCTTGTGCTCGTGCTGATTGGTTATCACCTGTCCTGCCGAAATCGGCTGGAAGAATTTAACCGCGGTGAACGTCGACATTCTCATGTCTGGTATCGCTGGTACAACGAGATTCCAGTTTTGATGCTGCTCGCCATTGTTGCACTCGTGGTAATCAAGCCCTTTTAAGTGGCCCATGATCTTCTAACCGGATTTGCGGTCTGCCCCAGCGGTCTTGAAGAGGCCTTGGTGCAGGAGCTGCAGGCCATGCCGGGCTTTGTATCAGTTGCAAAAGGCCGCGGTGGTGCAAGCTTCACTGCTCCGGCGCAGTCTATTGCCAGGGCTAATCTCTGGGCCCGTATTCCGACCCGTTTATTGGTCTGCGCAGGCCACGGCCGCTTTCGGACCCCGGAAGATATCCGGAAAATCGCAACCAAGATTCTCTGGGAGCAATGGTTCACATTCCGACAGACCTTGAGAATTGACCTTGCAGTTGGACGCGAGCCCAAACTGGACCAGCCACTTGCAAGAAATTTCGCCACATTATTGGTCAAGGATGGAATCTGCGATCGGTTCCGTACTGCCCGCGGTGAACGGCCATCAATTGACACTACACACCCCGATATCCGTGTCTGGGCGTTCATCGATCAAAACGATCTGACGCTTTATCTCGACACATCCGGAGAGCCGCTCTTTAAACGTGGATGGCGGCAATCCAAAGGAGAGGCGCCGCTTCGTGAAAATCTCGCGGCCGCGCTTATGGCACTCACCGAGTGGGATGGCACATCGCCGCTGATGGATCCATTTTGTGGCAGCGGCACCCTGATCATCGAGGCAATGCAGCAGGCACTTCGGCTGCCCGCAGGCTATCTGGCGGCGAGCCCACGGGAGTTTGCGGCCGAACAATTTCACGCGCAGTCGCCCATGGGTCAGGTGAACTGGCGTGCACTCAGGGCCGAGGCTAAAGATGTAATTGACCGGGTAAGCGCAACACTTGCCAAGCTTGGGCCAGCAGCCGTCGGCCAGACCGCGCCCATCATGCAGGGCAGTGATAACGATCCGCGCATGATCGAGGTGGCCCAGGCCAATGCACGTCGGGCGCTGCCCCCGGCTGCCTGCGCACTTATCCAGTGGCGTGTTGCCGCCTTTGAAAATACCCAGCCGATCGGCCCATCCGGAGTGCTGGTCGCAAACCCGCCCTACGGTAAACGGCTTGAGCAGCCCGGCGAGGCTGCCGCATTTGAACGCAGCATTGGCGAGTGCCTGAAAAAACAATACCCCGGCTGGCAGGCCTGGCTATTGACCGACAACCTCAAGCTCGACTCCGGCATGCGACTGAAGGCGAGCCGCCGTATCCCTGTATTTAATGGCGATATCGAATGCCGCTGGATGCGTTTTGACATGGTGGTCGGATCAAATCGCGATAATGCCCAACATGCCTGAGACCGACTCATCAATGGACTTTCCCGCCCGGCTTCGCGATGTGCAGCAGCGTATTGATGCAGCATGCCAGCTGCATGGCAAAGATCCCGCAACGATCCATCTCCTGGCGGTAAGCAAGACCTTTCCTGCGAGTGCCGTCAAAGAGGCCCTTGCGGCAGGGCTACATGCCTTTGGAGAAAACTATGTCCAAGAGGGCATCGAAAAAATCCAGCAGCTGATGGCCCATCGTCAGAACATCAACTGGCATTTTATCGGCCCACTTCAGAGCAACAAGACCAAGGACGTAGCCGAACACTTTGACTGGATGCATTCAGTCGATCGGGAAAAGATTGCCCGACGATTATCTGAACAACGGCCCAAAGGCATGCCAGCGCTTCAGGTATGTCTCCAGATTAATGTCAGTGGCGAGTCGACGAAAAGCGGTATCAATCCATCCGAGGCCCCTGCACTGGCTGCAGCGATTGCGCCGTTACCCGGGCTTTGTCTGCGTGGACTCATGGCAATACCCGAACCAACTGAGGATGTGTTGATCCAGCGGAAGAGTTTCTCTGAGCTTGCCCAACTGTTTACATCCATCCGGCAGCAACTATCGCCGGATGCTCAGGCCAACTTCAATACCCTCTCGATGGGCATGTCGGCCGATCTGGAATCCGCGATTGCCGAGTCGCTGCCCCAGGTCACCACAATGGTCCGCATCGGCACCGCCCTGTTTGGGCGGCGGACTACAAAGTAAAAAGCCCGCAATCGCGGGCTTTTGTAAACCGACGGCCTTTGCCGGTTTTGAGAATGCAGTTCCGTATTTCGGTTGCTGATCTCAGCCGATTAGCGCAGGGCGATCGACTTTACGGCGGCTGCCAGGCGGCTCTTGTGACGCGAGGCCTTGTTCTTGTGAACAATCTTCTTGTCAGCAATACGATCGATGGTGCTGGTCGCTAGGCGCAGCGCCTCTGAGGCAGCCTTGGCATCACCGGTGGCAACCGCTTTGCGGACCGACTTCACGGCGGTACGGTACTCCGAGCGAAGCCCGGCGTTCAAAAGGCGGCGAGCGGCCGCTTGGCGGGCGCTTTTGCGGGCGGAGGCGGAATTGGCCATGTCTTTGAAAATCCTTATGTTTTTCGGGAAAAGCCCTAAACTATAGCGCCGATCATGAATCTGCTCAAGACCGCCGCCACCATCAGCGGGCTGACCCTCCTTTCCCGTATTACGGGATTGGTCCGGGAGACCCTCACCGCCGCCACCTTCGGGGCAGGAAGCCAGACCGACGCCTTTTTCGTGGCCTTTCGGCTGCCGAATCTGCTGCGCAGGCTCTTTGCCGAGGGCGCCTTCTCCCAGGCCTTCGTGCCTGTGCTGGGCCAGATCCGTGCCCAGCAGGGCGAGTCGGCCGCGCTGGCGCTGGCGCGTCAGTGCGCCCTGGTGATGACTGCGGTCTTGGCCCTGGTCTGCCTGCTGGCCATCATGGGAGCCCCGGTCTTGGTCTGGATGATGTCAGGCGGCTTTGACGGCGACAGCAAGACCTTCGCACTCTCGGTAATGCTGACACGCTGGATGTTTCCTTACATCCTGCTGATCTCGCTGGTGGCGCTGGCCTCGGGCGTGCTGAACACCTGGTCTGAATTCAAGGCGCCGGCCTTTGCGCCCGTGCTGCTTAATCTGTCATTTATCGCGGCAGCCTTACTGCTTGCGCCCCATCTTGATGAGCCCATCTGGGCGTTGGCAATTGCCGTTGTAGCCGGTGGCATCGCACAGCTCGCGCTGATGGGCATAGCCCTTAAAAAAGCGTTGTCACGATCGTTATCGGCGCAGCGGTCCGATAACACGAGCTCCGGCTCAATCTCAGGATCCGCACTGAATCCGAACGCCGGCCCTCGAGAACATCGATGGTCTATTCGTGCTGCCTGGCGTGACCCCAGTGTGCGCAGAATCATGGTGCTCATGCTGCCCGCAACGATGGCGGTCTCCGTGGCACAGATCAGCCTCATCATCAACACGCATATTGCGGCAAGACTTCAGGCAGGCAGTGTCTCCTGGCTCTCTTTTGCGGACCGGCTGATGGAGTTTCCTACCGCACTCCTCGGTGTGGCCTTAGGCACAGTGCTGCTGCCAAGCCTGACAAAAGCAAATAGCGAAAATAATCCGCAAGAGGTGAGCCGCCTCATTGACTGGGGATTGCGACTCGTAGCGATACTGGCGATTCCGTCTGCGGTGGGGCTTGCCGTACTCTCCATTCCACTGACTGCAGTTCTTTTTCACTACGGTCAGTTTGATCATCAGGATCTGGTCATGACGGCCCAGGCGATGGTGGGATATGCGGTCGGTCTGGTTGGGCTCATCGCAATCAAGGTGCTCGCGCCAGGGTTTTATGCCAAACAAGAAATCAAAACACCGGTGAAGATTGCGCTCTTTGCGCTCGTGCTGACCCAGGCGCTCAACCTTGTCTTTGTGCCACTTTTTGCCCATGCAGGACTTGCCTTAGCCACTAGCCTTGCCGCATGCGCCAACGCGTTGCTGCTCTATATGGGGCTTCGTCGAAAGGCGATCTACACACCCGATCGTGGCTGGCTTGGCTTCACCATCAAGATTGTGATCAGCGCATTGGTCATGGGGCTGGCCATCGGCATGATTGCCCTGGAACTTGATTGGTCCGGTCTTGCAGCAGCACCCTGGCTAAGAATCACCTGGCTGGCCGTGATTTTATTTGTAGCTGCAATCGTTTATTTTTCTGTCTTAAGACTGCTTGGGGTACGCTGGATGCAATTTCTCAAAAAGGATAAGGCATGAATCTTTGTTTTCTGGGCGGCGGAAATATGGCCTCAGCCTTGATCGGTGGCTTTCTGGATAGTCATATGCCGATCACGCAGATTCATGTGGTGGAGCCTGCCGCACAGACACGCGATGCACTCACCCAACGTTTTCTAGCAAAAGCAAAAACCAAAGGCATTGAATTCTCTACCGATGCACAGGACTGCCCCGCATCACTTGCGGCCCAGGCACAACATGTTTGGATAATTCTTGCTGTAAAACCCCAGCAGATCAAAGAAGCCTGCACGCAGGCCAGCACGCACATGAAGGCATTGTTAACGCAAGGCCATGTTCTCTCAATTGCAGCAGGCATCTCGGTCGATGCACTCAGCGCGTGGTGTGGAAATAACAAAATCGTTCGGGCCATGCCCAATACGCCAGCACTTGTCGGCCGAGGCGTTACGGGGCTCTTCGGCGCGGGCAGCGTTTCCGCCCAGGCAAGACAGGAGGCTGCCCAGCTCATGCAGGCAGTGGGCCAGACCGTTTGGATTGACCAGGAATCCTTAATGGATGCGGTGACGGCCTTATCCGGATCCGGGCCCGCCTATGTGTTTCGCTTTATCGAAGCCCTGACCCAGGCTGGCGAGCAACTTGGCCTATCGAGTGAACAATCTGGCGTACTGGCAATACAGACCCTGGAGGGTGCGCTTGCCTTACTGAAATCATCGGAAGACGGTCCCGCCCAGCTGCGCGAAAAGGTCACGTCTAAAGGTGGCACGACAGCGGCCGCTCTGGCGAGCTTAGACGAGGCAGGATTCATGGGCATCATTGCCCAGGCATTACGGGCTGCCCGCGACCGGGGAACAGAAATGTCACGGGACTTCCGGTAGGGATCCACGAAAGACCTTGATTCCGCGGAACTTTCCGCCCATACTCCCGGTCCTAAGCAGAGATCTGAGTTCGTCACAGGTCTATGCAAATGAAGAAACATGGGGCCGACCCGGTTTCGACGTGGGTAGTGAAGGAGTGCAGGGCATACCGAGGACCGATTTCCTCGTAAATCCATTCGGAAAAAAACAAACGCAAACGACGAACGTTTTGCTCTCGCAGCCTAAGGGCTAGCGAGCGCTGCACCGGTTCTCTGATGGGCCGGGCGGGGCAACCCGCAGCAGTGTCATTCACATCAGATCGTCATTGGGCGAGCCGTGAGTCCAGTGCCTAAAACAAGCGGATCGCCAGTTGCCGGCCTGTCGGTTGGCTAAGCAGCTTGGTTAAATAAAATAAATCGACTACGTATGTAGAACTGTCTTTGGAAGACTTGCGGACGCGGGTTCGATTCCCGCCGGCTCCACCATTACAAAGGGCTCAGACCTGGTTCTGGGCCCTTTTTGTTTGCCCGAAACCCCAATGCTGGCGCGGATCTGGCCCGTCGGGGTTGCGGATTCGGAATCCCCAAACTAGCGCGAAATCAACCCAGCCAGGGCTGGACTACGTATCTTTTCTCTGTTTGACTTACTGATATCAGTTAGTAGCGTCTACCCCCACAGGGAGGTTTGAGGCCAGAGTTTGAAGCCAACCATCCTCCCCAAAATTGAATTAAACCCACGAGAGAGGGAAAAAATGCCAGCTGGGCAGATTCTTTTGGCAGGTAAAGCAATAAGGCTCCATGGGGCAATAAACGACCCAGATTTTCGAACACAGCGAGTGCTCTCAACCGACCCATGGGATTACGTCTCGTTGTGGCTAAGGCGCCACCACAAAAATGAGTCTTTGTTTTTCTGGGAACAAGCTAAGCATTTTTTTGCAGCATCCTCAACGCTCCCGCCGCTGGCCGCCCCTTTAACAAATTACTACTCGCTTCTTAACGCAACCAAAGCGCTGCTGACAGCGAAAGGCCAAAAATTTTCCGACCTTCACGGGATAAAAGGTGGGGCGGATTTGGGTCATAAATCTCTGGCAAACGAATTCATTGACTTCAAAGGCGGGGGGATTCTTCCAGCGCTCTGCGCATACCTCGATGAGCCAGACAATGCAGGCAAGAAAATTTCCCTAAAAGACATATTCTGGCAAATGCCATTCATACATCGCGCTTTTCGTCTCACATACAGGAGCTCCACAGAGCTTTTCATTCCGCTCACTACCCACCGATTTATGAGAATTGATGGGAGCAAGGACGCATGGTTCGAGGCTGATATCGACCTAAAGTATGTAAACGCTCAAACAAAAAAGACTATCGGTTCTGGGTATGAGCTTATTCAGCTTCCAGAAACGCAACGAAAGCAATTCATCATAAGACGCAAAAAAAGATTTTCATGGTCAGGCAGGGATTTAGCCGAAGGAATTCCCGCTCTGAAGCAGTATCACAAAGAGATAAGAAAAAAAGTGGTTCCAATTTTTGCCGCCGAGAATCGCTGGTATCTGAAGAAATCCGTTGCGGGTCACGAACAGTTCAATAACAGCCAACTCACCCTGATATTTGCTGCTATGCATCGCTTAAGTGAGCTTAGTAGATACGACCCCATGAATTTTTCAAAGCACTTCGGCGTAAGTCATAACTGGCTTCTATCAGAGTTCATTAAAACCGCACCCAGTCAATTCATCTTTGGGATTGCCTCGGAAATTACTGGACATGAATTCATCATTCCCGACGCTTTCTAAATCCTAATGACTAATGTGCGCTGCTGACCCCACTCCGCAGGTAGCCGATTACGCGTGAACCACAAAATGCTCAACCCGTCAGGTTGCTCCCCCCTCAAGA
>VERI01000055.1 GCA_018882785.1 Burkholderiaceae bacterium
GATAGGGACCGAACTGTCTCACGACGTTCTAAACCCAGCTCACGTACCACTTTAATCGGCGAACAGCCGAACCCTTGGGACCTGCTCCAGCCCCAGGATGTGATGAGCCGACATCGAGGTGCCAAACCTCCCCGTCGATGTGGACTCTTGGGGGAGATCAGCCTGTTATCCCTAGAGTACCTTTTATCCGTTGAGCGATGGCCCTTCCACGCGGGACCACCGGATCACTAAGGCCGACTTTCGTCCCTGCTCGCGCTGTCGCGCTCGCAGTCAGGCGGGCTTGTGCCTTTGCACTCAACAGCCGATGTCCGACCGGCTTGAGCCCACCATCGCGCGCCTCCGTTACCTTTTGGGAGGCGACCGCCCCAGTCAAACTGCCCACCAGGCAGGGTCCCGACCCGGGATAACCGGGTTCGGTTAGACGCCAAAAGAGCGCAGGGTGGTATTTCAAGGTTGCCTCCACCGAAGCTGGCGCCCCGGTTTCAATGGCTCCCACCTATCCTACACAGCCCTCTTCTGGCGCCACTGCCAAGCTGCAGTAAAGGTTCATAGGGTCTTTCCGTCTGACCACGGGTACCCCGCATCTTCACGGGGAATTCAATTTCGCTGAGCCCATACCGGAGACAGTGGGGAGGTCGTTACGCCATTCGTGCAGGTCGGAACTTACCCGACAAGGAATTTCGCTACCTTAGGACCGTTATAGTTACGGCCGCCGTTTACCGGGGCTTCGGTTCGATGCTTGCACATCTCCCCTTGACCTTCCGGCACCGGGCAGGCGTCAGACCCTATACGTCGTCTCTCGACTTCGCAGAGCCCTGTGTTTTTACTAAACAGTCGCCACCCCCTGGTCTGTGCCACCCACCCCTGGTTGCCCAAGGATGGGTCCCGCTTATCGCTAACTTACGCGGGTAATTTGCCTAGTTCCTTCGATATGGTTCTCTCAAGCGCCTTGGAATACTCATCCAGTCCACCTGTGTCGGTTTCGGGTACGGTCCATATGCCAGAGCTATTTCCCGGACCAATCCAACTGCCACCCCAATCCAATAAGGGATGACAATGTTTCATGGCCGTCACTTCTGGCGGGCCCAGGAATATTCACCTGGTTCCCATCGGCTACGGCTCTCGCCCTCGCCTTAGGGGCCGGCTCACCCTGCGCGGATTAACCTTGCGCAGGAACCCTTGGACTTTCGGCGACAGGGTTTCTCACCCTGTTTGTCGCTACTCATGTCCGCATTCGCACTTCTCATACCTCCACCGCCCCTCACAGGTACGGCTTCAACGGCCTAGAGAACGCTCCGCTACCGCGTTCTTTCAAACACCCATAGCTTCGGCACGTGGCTTGAGCCCCGGTACATTTTCGCCGCAAGATAGCTATTAGACCAGTGAGCTATTACGCTTTCTTTAAAGGATGGCTGCTTCTAAGCCAACCTCCTGGTTGTTTTGGCCGTCTCACATGCTTTCCCACTTAGCCACGATTTGGGGGCCTTAGCTGATGGTCTGGGTTGTTTCCCTCTCGACAATGGACCTTAGCACCCACTGTCTGTCTGCCCGTCTGCACTCCTCGGCATTCGGAGTTCGGTAGGGTTTGGTAGGGCTTTGGGCCCCCCTAGCCCTTCCGGTGCTCTACCTCCGAGGGTGATCAACGAACGATCTACCTCAATAGATTTCGCGGAGAACCAGCTATTTCCGGGTTTGATTGGCCTTTCACCCCTAGCCACAGATCATCCCCGACTTTTTCAACAGGCGTGGGTTCGGCCCTCCAGTGGGTGTTACCCCACCTTCAGCCTGTCCATGGCTAGATCACCAGGTTTCGGGTCTCATGCCGGCAACTATGCGCCCTATTCAGACTCGCTTTCGCTGCGCCTACACCTCTCGGCTTAAGCTTGCTGCCAACACGAACTCGCGGACCCATTATACAAAAGGTACGCCGTCACTCTTGCGAGCTCCGACTGCTTGTAAGCGTCCGGTTTCAGGTCTCTTTCACTCCCCTCGTCGGGGTGCTTTTCACCTTTCCCTCACGGTACTTGTACACTATCGGTCGCTAAGGAGTATTTAGGCTTGGAGGGTGGTCCCCCCATGTTCAGACAGGGTTTCACGTGCCCCGCCCTACTCAAGGATTTTCAAGAGCTCTACGCCTACGGGGCTATCACCCACTACGGCCGGCCTTTCCAGACCGTTCAGCTTCTCTCTCAAAAACCACTGGCCTGCTCCGCTTTCGCTCGCCACTACTCGCGGAATCTCTGTTGATGTCTTTTCCTCCGGGTACTTAGATGTTTCAGTTCCCCGGGTTCGCCTCCAGCTCCTATGTATTCAGAACTGGATACCCTCGAAAGGGTGGGTTTCCCCATTCGGACATCCGCGGATCAACGATCGCTCGCATCTCCCCGCGGCTTTTCGCAGCGTGCCACGTCCTTCATCGCCTCTTAGCGCCAAGGCATCCACCGAACGCCCTTATCTCACTTCATATCCACACCACCGCCCGCGCACAGGGCCAAATCACGCCCCATACAAATCAGTCAGGCAGCAGCGCCTCGCATCACATCAGCGCGCAGACAAACACGCTGACACTCGTGATGCGTCACAACACACCAATTCATCTTCACCATGAGAAAGAACAGCACCTCAAGCCCGCACCGCGCCCCACATAAGGACCACAGCACAAAGCCAGATCGGTTTTTCTGGAAGCCAGGAAAGCTCATCGCCCGCAAACCGCAACCATCCCCCATGGAGACGGTCGGATTCGAACCGACGACCCCCTGCTTGCAAAGCAGGTGCTCTCCCACTGAGCTACGCCCCCTTAGGGGAAACTCGCAGCCTCAACCCGTCACGATAAAAACAACGCAGGCATCAGTCACATCCGCCCAGCTAAAACCCCTCCGGCAATATGACTTTGAACCAAGATCCAAAAACACATCGCCCGTGACAGACCGCGCCGCGATGCGGTGCATCGCGGGTCGCTTCTTTATCCCTCCGGCTCTTTACCCCCTGCACCATGCGCCCTTGAACCAAGATCCAAAAACACATCGCCGGTGACAGACCGCGCCGCGATGCAGTGCATCGCGGGTCGCTTCTCTATCCCTCCGGGGGATTTATTTTGCGCTTCGCGCAAAATAAATGGGCCAGGGAGGACTTGAACCTCCGACCCCACGCTTATCAAGCGTGTGCTCTAACCAACTGAGCTACTGGCCCCGCAACGCGGGGATGCCCAATCGGGGAAGGATGCGCGATCGGCGCCCACTACATGCTAAAAGACACATAGCCAGGCACAACAACCAAGCACTTCGTCATTCAAGACAACTGAGAAACTCGGTGAGAGTTCGCCACCACCCAGCACCACCCCATCCGGGACAGCACCAAGCAACAGCAACCTTGGCAAGCAGCATCATATGAAAGACGCCACCA
>VERI01000011.1 GCA_018882785.1 Burkholderiaceae bacterium
AGTCGGCCACCAAGGCCAGCCTGAAGGCTGCATCGACCGCACTGAAGGCTGCCTAACTCGCCTCTCAGTCGGGGCCTGAACCACCAGGCCAATCACAAAGCCCGCCTCGGCGGGCTTTGTTGTTTTTAGTCCTTCGATGCGAGGGACTGCCGGGCCGCTTGGAAGATCAGGCCATACAGCGCACCGAACAAAAACGTGATCGCGACGAGCGCAAGCGCAAGCCCTGCCGAAAAGGGCTGGACCTGAAACGGGGAGCTCAGCATATGCAGTCGAAAAATAAAATCCATAAATGGCTGAGCCCAGCCAGAGGCCACCAACACGATCCAGCAGAGGTGCAGACTTGAAAGGGTCGCACCGCCAATGACGGCCGCTTCAGCAAATGGTCGGGTTGTGCGCATCCAAACTCTCGTCAGGCAGGGCTTCGTATCCTCCAACGCGGTCATGCATGATGGGCCACACCCGAAGTGCAACGATACGTGCAAAATATGAAGCGAGCAGAGGTTTTAAGGGGGGGTTAAATGAGCTGTCCTGTTGGTTCATCGCCATCTGGCCCGGTACAGGGTTGCCCAGTGTCGCAGCGGGCGGCTGATTTCGATCCATTTACCGGCGCCTATCAGGAGAATCCGGCGCAGTTTTTGAAATGGGCACGAGAGGATGAGCCCGTATTCTTCAGTCCAAAGCTTGGCTACTGGATCGTGACGCGTTACCAGGACGTGAAGGCCGTCTTCCGGGACAACATTACCTTCTCTCCATCGATTGCGCTCGAAAAGATCACGCCACCGCCCCCGGAGGCCGCGGAAATTCTTCAGCGTTATGGCTATGCAATGAATCGCACGATGGTCAACGAGGATGAGCCGGATCATATGGAGCGGCGGCGCCTGCTGATGGATGCATTTTTACCAGAGGCGCTCGCTCAGCACGAACCGATGGTGAGATCGCTTGCCCGTCAGTACATGGATCGCTTTATTGATCATGGTCGAGCGGATCTGGTGAAAGAGATGTTTCACGAGATTCCGCTGACTGTGGCATTGCACTTTCTCGGAGTCCCAGACGAGGGTGCAGATCAGCTGAGAAAATTTGCTGTAGCTCATACCCTGAACACCTGGGGCCGGCCCACACCCGAGCAGCAGATTGAGGTGGCAGTGAATGTCGGACGCTTCTGGCAGACGGCCCAGCGCATTCTGGATGGAATGCGTGCAGATCCAAGCGGTGAGGGCTGGATGTATGACACGATCCGTCAGCATCTGAAGCACCCGGAAATTGTGACCGAGTCGTATCTTCGCTCCATGATGATGGCGATTCTGGCGGCAGCCCATGAGACCACCTCGAACGCGACAGCAAATGCCTTTATGACACTGTTGCAGCACCGATCGGCCTGGGAGGCCATCTGCGAGAACCCCTCATTGATTCCCAATGCGGTTGAGGAATGTCTGCGTCTGGCGGGGTCGATTATTGCGTGGCGTCGTTTGGCGATGGCGGACACCACGGTGGGGGGTGTTTCTATCCCCAAAGGTGCCAAGCTCTTGATTGTCCAGGCCTCCGCGAATGCGGATCCCGAGCACTTTGAAAATCCTGATGAGGTGGATCTATATCGTGAAAATGCCGTCGAGCATCTGACCTTTGGATATGGCGCCCATCAGTGCATGGGAAAAAATATCGGCCGGATGGAAATGCGCGTATTTCTAGAGGAATTCACCCGCCGTCTTCCGCATCTTCGACTGGTGAAGAATCAGACATTTGAGTTTCTGCCCAATACATCGTTCCGAGGTCCTGCGCAGCTGTGGGTCGAATGGGATCCGGCGGCCAATCCCGAGCGCCGTGATCGGCATATTCTTGATCGTCAGCTTTCATTTCATATCGGGGCTCCGATTCGAGATGACATCGTTCGTCCAGTGGTGGTCAAAGAGCGCCATTCAGAGGGTGACGGTCTGGTCCGACTCATACTTGCTGAGCCACGCGGCCGTAGATTTCCTGTCTGGTCAGCGGGATCGCATATTGATCTTGTCGGAGGGGGATTTCGCAGGAAATATTCCTTGTGTGGCGATCCAGAAGATCGCGAGACACTTCAGGTGACGATTCTGCGGGAGGCTGATGGAAGGGGTGGCTCGCGTTACTTCTGTGATGAGGTTCAGCCCGGTGACACAGTACATATTGCGGGCCCGAAGAATCTTTTTAAACTCGATGAAACAGCACCCCACTACTGTCTTATCGCGGGTGGTATCGGTATTACACCAATTCTTGCGATGGCAGATCGCTTGCGGCGACTTGGTAGGTCTTATGTGATTCATTACGCCGGCCGATCGCGTAGCGCGATGGGCCTGCTGTCGCGACTAGAGCGTGACCACATGCACGCCTGTGAGCTCTACGTTTCAGATGAGGATCGCAGAATGGATCTAAAGTCTATTCTTGGCGCCCTCGGGGTCGATGTTCAAGTCTATGCCTGTGGACCTGGAAGATTAATTGAGGCTTTGGAGAATATAGCCGCAGAGTGGCCGGAGGGCCGGCTTCGTTACGAGCATTTCAGTTCCGCTGGAGGTGCGCTTGACCCTTCGAAAGAGCATCGTTTTTCAGTTCGTCTTGCTGATTCGGGGATAGAGCTCACTGTTGCAGCAGATCAAAGTCTGCTTGAGACACTTCAGACAGCCGGTATTGATATTCCCTGTGACTGCGGTGAGGGGCTGTGCGGCACCTGCGAGGTGGCAGTCATCGACGGGGATATCGATCACCGGGATAAAGTATTGAGTAAATCCGAGCGTGCGGAAAATCGTCGGATGATGGCCTGTTGCTCGCGCGCAAGGGGCGACAAAATAACTCTGGCTCTGTAACCATGGATTACTACGCGTCTCTACACAGAGAATTTAGTTGGAAGGTTCCGGCCAGGTTCAATGTGGCCCAGGCCTGTTGTGGCCGTTGGGCGGCAGATCCTCGGACGGCCTCAAATCCAGCGGTGATCGTAGAGCAGGAGTCGGGTGTCGTCTCTCGATTCAGTTATGCCAAGCTTCAGTCCGATGCCAATCGACTCAGTAACGCCTTGCGTGCCCTTGGCGTCAGGCCGGGTGATCGGGTCGCAATTGTGATGCCGCAGCGCTTCGAGACGGCAGTGGCGCATATCGCCATTACTCAGATGGCGGCAGTTGCGATGCCGCTTTCCATGTTATTCGGTGTCGAGGCGCTCGAGTTTCGTCTTAAGGACAGTGGTACATGTGTTGTGATTGCCGATGAGCATGCGATTCTAAATATTCAAGCGGCCCGTATGTCGCAGCCAGATATCACTGTGATCGGCGTGGGCGCTGCGGAGCCGGATGGAGACCATGGCTATCAAACGTTACTGTCATCCGCATCGTCAGTCTTTCGCGGGCGGGCAACGCGCGCGGATGATCCCGCGTTTTTTCTCTACACAAGTGGTACGACCGGCCCGCCGAAGGGCGCGCTTATTCCGCATCGGGCGCTCATTGGAAATCTACCGGGATTCGTGGCGAGTCAGAACTGGTTTCCGAATGACGCGTCGGTGTTTTGGTCGCCTGCGGACTGGGCCTGGACGGGTGGGCTAATGGACGCCTTGCTGCCTACCCTCTACTTTGGCAAGCCAATTCTCGCGTTTATGGGACGGTTTAATCCCCAGCGGGCGTTTGAATTGATGCAGGGCCATGGGGTAAGCCACACGTTTTTATTTCCCACCGCCTTGAAGGCAATGATGAAGTCAACTCCGAATCCTCGGGCGCACTATCAGCTTGGCCTGCGCGCCATCATGAGTGCAGGAGAGTCAGTAGGCGAGGCCGTTTATGACTACTGCGAGTCAGAGCTTGGTGTGGTGGTCAACGAGATGTTTGGCCAGACCGAAGTGAACTACATCGTCGGCAATGGCGCGATGAATCATCGTCCAACGGCCGCTGTTGGATGGCCCGCCAGGCGCGGCAGTATGGGAAGGCCCTATCCCGGGCATCGCGTAGAGGTGATCGACGAGCAAGGCCGCATACTGCCGCGGGGTGAAGTCGGCGAGGTCGCGATCCATCGATTCGATCGCCATGGTGCTCCTGATCCGATTTTCTTTCTGGGCTACTGGAATAATCGGCAGGCGACTGCGTCAAAGTTTGTTGGTAACGATACTCAATCCTGGTGCCGTACCGGTGATATGGCGATGATGGATCCGGATGGGTATTTGTTCTATCAAGGTAGAACCGATGATGTTTTTAAAACATCCGGCTATCGGGTCGGGCCGGGGGAGATTGAAAACTGTTTGGTGAAACATCCTGCGGTCGCCAACGCAGCGGTCGTTCCTAAGCCCGATGCCGAGCGCGGTGCGGTGGTCAAGGCGTTTGTGGTGGTTGCGCCAGGTCATGCGCCATCGGCCGCTTTAGTGGATACGCTCCAGGCGTTTGTTCGCGAGAGGCTTGCCCCTTATCAGTATCCGAAGGAGATCGAATTTATAGATGCCTTGCCGATGACCACTACTGGCAAGATTCAGCGCAATGTGCTGCGTGCACGCGAAAAACAGGCCTAGTTTCGGTGTTTCAGGCGATCGCGGAGCGCTGTTTTAAGCACCTTACCGTTGTTATTTTTTGGTAGTTCTTCGATAAAAATGTAACGTTTGGGGCGTTTAAATCGGGCGATATTGTCCTTGCAGTGTTGGTCTAGCGCGTCACCATCGATGGTGGCACCCTGCATCGGTACGATAAAGGCCACCACAGACTCTCCCCACTGCGCATCCGGCAGACCGACAACCGCAGCCTCTGCCACACCCGGAGCGTTCATGAGTACCTCCTCTACCTCGCGCGGATAGATATTGGCGCCACCACTGATGATGAGATCTTTGCTGCGGTCTTTCAGCGTAAGAAATCCGTTGCTGTCTAGGCTTCCGACATCGCCGGTAAAAAGCCACCCATCTCGAATTGCATGGTGGGTTGCTTCTTCGTTATCCCAGTAGCCTTGCATGACCGTGTCGCCCTTTACCAGCACCTCACCGATCTCGTCAGCGGGCAAGTTCAGGCCTTCTGAAGTTGCGATCCGAATCTGAACAGGTGACTGGGCTACGCCCACCGACCCTAGCCGTTTAATGTAATCGGGGTGTTCTGAGGCTGTATGTTGCGACCGGGATAATGCAGTGGCCACCATGGGTGTTTCACCTTGCCCATAGATCTGAACAAAGCGCGGACCCATCACCTGGAGCGCCCGCTGGATATCGGCGACATACATAGGCGCACCTCCATAGACAATTGTCTTAAAGGATGCCTTGCAATCTTCCGGTGTAAGTCCTGCTGATGCGGCATAGTCCACCAGGCGGTTGACAATTGTGGGCGCGGCAAATGTGGAGAGCGGCCCCAGGGATTGGCCAAGTGAAAAAAGCTCGGCAGGATCAACGCCTCCTGATGCGGGCACAACATGACGGGCTCCCGCAATCAGGTGTGGAACACTGTAGAGGCCTGCACCATGAGACATTGGTGCGGCATACACCATCAAATCCGTCGCATGGATTTGGTCGACGTCATGGAAGTAACATAGTCCCATGGTCATGAGGTTGCGCGCAGTGATTTTTACGCCTTTGGGCCTGCCGGTCGTGCCGCTGGTGTAAAAAAGCCAGACGGTATCCGCCGCTGATGTATCATGCAGGGGTATTTGTATATTCCCGGGTGGGGAGATCAGCAGTTCGTAGTCAGAAGACTCAAGCTCGATAAGCGCATCCAGACCGCATAGGGCGTCAGCGGATGCGGTGTGGTGAACAAACGCAATCCGGGGTCGGGCATCACCAATGATCCACTGGACTTCTTTGGGATGGAGTCGGGCGTTAACAGGTATTGCGATAAGTCCCGCCCACCAGCACCCGAGCAGTATCTCTAGGTAACGCGGATGGTTTTGGGCGAAAAGAAGGACCCGATCGCCGGGCGCGAGCCCTCTTTCTCGAAATGCCGTTGCAAGTGCCGCGCTTCGATCGGCCCATTCTCGAAACGTCGCCCAGGGCGTTGCTCCGTAGAAGATCGCGGTCCGATCTGGTGTGCGGCGCGCCCAGCGGATCAGCTGGTGGGCCAGATTCATTGGGTATGCCGGTCAGACTCGCGGGCCCAGTCGAGATCCTTTTGTGTGAGTCCGCCCGCATCATGGGTCGTGAGGGTGACCGTGACACGGTTGTAGACGTTAAACCACTCGGGATGGTGGTTGATGGTCTCGGAGTAGTCCGCCATCTTGGTCATAAATCCGAAGGCGGTGGCAAAGTCCGGGAAACGAAACTCCCGTTGGATCAGGCCGCCCCGATCATCGCGATACTCCCAACCCTCGAGCAGGGCGAGGGCCTGTCGCACGGCGTCATGGCTCAGTTTATTCATAGGGCTCATTCTAGGATTGGTCGGCCCTCACGTCGCCCCCTGGGGCCTGCGGATTTCCCCTTGATTCCGGGCTGCAGAAGGGGGTAGATTAACGCCACCTCAAAAAGATCTGTGCCGCCGTGTGGCGTCGGGTCATCGCTCTCCAACCCTCAAGGAGTCCTTATGAAGCGAAATAGCCTGTTCTCAAAACTCGTTCCGATTGTCTTCGCCCTGATCACGGTGATAGCGGGATTTTTTGCAGTTCGCTCCACCAGTGGTGTCGCCAACAGCAATGTCCCCGTGCTGCTGGGTGTGATTTTCTTCCTGCTGGTCATTGTGATGGGATTTAGTGCGTTGGCCCGAAAAAGTCGTCTCTCGGGAGATACCGATTGTCTGTCAGCAAGAATTTCTACAAACGCCATCGGTGGTATCACATTATTTCTGATCATCGCTGGCATGGGAACGCTTGCACTTCGCGGGATGTAACTCGGGGTGAAGGAAAGCCGTGCGCGTCGAATGATTTATGCGGGGCGGCGGTGGTTGGAGTAAATCTTGGTTTCCTGATTTTGATTCACCCCCCGTCGCTCGTGGATTAACTCGAATCCGTGCGCAGGCAGCACCTCTGCATGAACGGGAATGTTGTAGACGATGATGCAAGGAATGCGGCGCAGTCGCGTCAATGTCTTGTCAAGAATCACGTTATCAAAGGGGTTGTAGAGATAGGCGATCAGGCCGTTACCGAGGCGGCTATAGTCGAAGGCGCAGGCGTCTGTGTCGACAAACTCCCCCTCGTTGCCAAAGACCTTCTGGTGGTTATGCCGAGCGATGTCGATAAATGGCCTGTGGTAGTCCAGTCCGACAATGCGCTGGTGAATGCCGGCTTTTTTCCCGCAGAGCCGCCAGACAATGGGGACCTTGCCTTTGCCGCACCCGATATCAACAAAGCTGTACAGCGGCATTCTTGGCCCTAGGCTGGCGTGGAGCAGTTCAAAGGATCGCTCGATTTCGCTGGTCCAGGAGGCCATATAGGGCTTGCCGTGGGCCACGTTCGGGATGTCCGGGAAGGCGGACATGGCTAAAGGGGTGGTGGTGTTTGTGCCGTAGTCCATATCGAACCGGTCTCGTTCCTGGAACTCCAGCGCGCTTGGGCTTTTAGGCGGTGTCCGAGAGGGCGGCATGGGGCTGATTCTCATAACAGGAGTGAACCATGAAGTTTTTATTAGTGGTGTTTATCAATCTGAGCTCAAACAATCAGTTGATTCATCATTTTGGGGTGCCGTACGACACATTGCAGGCCTGCGAGTCGGCCCGTCGACTTGTCCAGAACTCAGAGTGGTATACGGTGAGAACATCCTGTGCAGCCTATGCCCGGGATCTGAAATCCCAATTGCCGCAAATCCAAGGCCTGTAAGGTCGCGGCTGGGGATTTTCCAGCAGGGGGCCAAGCCTTAGGCGGCCGCGGCCGCCTTGGCTTCTCCACTGCCACTCCACATATTGGTATTTTTGCCGGCCATGAACATCCGGGCGGCAAGCACGCTTGAGGTGTAAAAAACCATCTGGCCGCGCTCATTGAAGACCGCGAAGCGTCGCTCCGTTGGGGAGATCAGGATGGATTCAAAGTACATAGCGTGTCCTGTGGGCCTGGCCAGGGGCCGTTCTGGGCCCGCAGCGTCGATCAGCAACTACTTTATCGGATACCGGGGTTACGGCAATATTTCCCTGGTCCGTTAGCCTGAGTTTTTGCGGTGCGACATTTTCCATCTTCGCATATGTCCTTATTGGCATCGACGGTCGCCAGTCCCTATGATTGAGGGCCCTAAAAAAGCTGCCCCCCAGAAGGAGACTCCGGCATGAAAACCCAGCTTACTGTGAACGGTAAGGCCGTCACGATCGAGGCCCCCGAGAATACGCTCTTGGTCCAGGCGATTCGAGAGCATCTCCGACTGACGGGCACCCATGTCGGATGCGATACCGCCCAGTGCGGTGCCTGCACGGTCATCATGGACGGCAATTCGGTCAAGTCCTGCAACATTCTTTTGGCGCAGGCCGAAGGCAAGAATGTAACCACGATCGAGGGGCTTGCCCAGGCCGATGGCACCTTGCATCCCATGCAGGCTGCCTTTAAAGAGTGTCATGGACTGCAGTGCGGTTTCTGCACTCCGGGCATGGTGATGAGTGCGGTTGATCTCTGCAAGAAACATCCTAACGCCAGCGAACAAGAGATACGGGAACTGCTCGAGGGAAATATCTGCCGTTGCACCGGCTATCACAATATCGTTCGCGCCATACAGCAAGGCGCCGCCACCATGAAGGCATAAGGAGATAACACTATGGGTTCTTCCGATTTCGCTTCTCTTCCTCACATTGGCGAATCTGTCCTTCGCAAGGAGGATGTCCGCTTTCTAACAGGCGCTGGCCAGTACACCGACGACGTCCAGTTGGCCAATATGACCTACACAGTGTTTGTGCGTTCACCGCATGCACATGCCAAGATCAAATCCATCAACAAAAAAGCTGCATCAGCAGCACCCGGCGTGCTTGCTGTCTTCGACGGGCAGGATGTTGCCAATGACAAGGTGGGCGGTCTGCCCTGTGGGTGGCTGATCACCAGCACCGACGGCCAGCCGATGAAAGAGCCGCCCCATCCGATTCTCGCGCAGGGCAAGGTCCGTTATGTGGGTGACCACGTTGTGATGGTAATCGCGGAAACCATGGAGCAGGCTCGCAATGCGGCCGAGCTCGTGCAAGTCGACTATGAGGCACTGCCCGCAGTGGTGTCTGTTCTTGATGCCAAAAAGTCGGGGGCACCTGCTCTGCACGACGCCGCGCCGGATAACCATTGCTACAAGTGGGCCCTAGGCGATAAGGCGGCGACCGATGCTGCGTTTTCAGCGGCAGCCCATGTCACCAAAATCGATATCACCAATAATCGTCTGATTCCCAACGCCATGGAGCCCCGGGCAGCCATCGGGGCATACAACCGTGCTTCGGACGAGTACACCCTATATGTCGCCAATCAGAATCCCCACGTCGAGCGGCTGCTGATGACTGCGTTTGTTATGGGACTGCCTGAACATAAGGTCCGTGTCATTGCTCCTGATGTCGGCGGTGGTTTCGGTTCGAAGATTTATCTGTATGCAGAAGATGTCTGTGTGACATGGGCAGCGAAAAAGATTAATCGTCCGATTAAGTGGACTGCTGACCGTAACGAAGCATTTCTCAGCGATGCCCATGGCCGTGATCATGTGACCCATGCAGAATTGGCGATGGACAAAGACGGAAAGTTCCTGGCATTTCGCGTCCATACTGACGCCAACCTTGGCGCCTATCTCTCGACTTTCTCCACAGCGATTCCGACGATCCTTTATGCAACGCTGCTGGCGGGCCAGTACACCACGCCGCAGATCTATGTCGAAGTGGATGCCTGGTTCACCACGACTGCGCCGGTCGATGCTTATCGCGGTGCGGGTCGGCCCGAGGCCACCTATCTGCTTGAGCGTATTGTGAGCCGGGCGGGCTGGGAGCTGGGTCTGAGCCAGGATGAAATTCGAAAACGCAACTTTATTACTCAATTCCCTTATCAGACTCCGGTCGCATTGCAATACGACACGGGTGACTACCATCAGTGTCTGAATAAAGCGCAGCAATTGGCTGAGGTCAGTGGATTTGCCGCCCGAAAGGCAGAGAGTGAGAAGAAAGGTCTGCGTCGGGGTATTGGCTACTCTAGTTACATTGAGGCCTGTGGCCTCGCCCCATCGAACATTGCTGGTGCTCTTGGTGCGCGGGCTGGTCTGTTCGAGTGTGGTGAGGTCCGTGTGCATCCGACCGGCAGCGTGACTGTATTTACCGGCTCCCATAGCCATGGACAGGGCCATGAAACAACCTTCGCCCAGGTGGTGGCGGCACGGCTTGGCATCCCGGTTGAGAATGTTGATATCGTGCATGGAGACACTGGCCGTGTGCCATTTGGTATGGGGACCTATGGCTCACGATCGATATCAGTGGGTGGCGCTGCCATCATGCGAGCCCTCGACAAAATTGAGGCAAAGGCGAAGAAGATCGCTGCGCATCTCATGGAAGCGGGTGACGCTGATATTGAGTTTGCCAATGGTGAATTCACCGTGAAGGGCACGGACAAGAAGATTCCGTTCGCCCAGATCGCGTTGACGGCCTATGTGCCGCACAACTATCCGCTCGATAAGCTTGAGCCGGGATTAAACGAAACGGCATTCTACGATCCGACTAATTTCACTTTTCCAGCGGGTACCTACATCTGCGAAGTTGAGGTGAATCCTGAGTCCGGAGAGGTTCGTGTCGATCGATTCACGGCAGTCGACGATTTTGGCACCATCATCAATCCGATGATCGTCGAAGGCCAGGTCCACGGCGGGCTGGCGCAGGGAATTGGCCAGGCCCTAATGGAGAATTGTGTCTATGACCCCGAGTCGGGTCAGCTGCTGTCCGGTTCCTATATGGATTATGCGATGCCGCGCGCCGATGACGTACCCACATTCAGAATCGGCCATGTCTGCACGCCGTGCACCACCAATCCTTTGGGCACCAAAGGCTGTGGCGAGGCAGGCGCTATTGGATCGCCTCCCGCGGTGATCAATGCGGTATTGGATGCGTTGGCGCCTTTGGGTGTGAAAGAACTCGATATGCCTGCGACATCTCACCGTGTCTGGCAGGCTATTCAAGCAGCGAAAGCTTAAGGAGAAAACAAAATGTATGGATTTTCATTTGATCGGGCATCTTCCGTTCAGGATGCAGCTGCCAAGGCCGCCAATGGGGGCCAGCTGCTGGCGGGTGGGCAGACCCTGCTGGCATCGATGAAGCAGCGGCTTGCAAGCCCAGAGACCCTTGTGGATCTGTCGGGTATCGCGGATCTGAAGGGGATCTGTAAAGATGGCAATGCGATGGTAGTTGGTGCGATGACCCGTCATCAAGAAGTTGCGACCAACAAAGAACTGATCGCGACCATTGCGGGGCTCGCCCGGCTCGCGGGTGGGATTGGGGATCGTCAGGTGCGCGCGATGGGCACGATTGGCGGATCGGTCGCCAATAATGATCCGGCAGCCTGTTACCCGAGCGCTGTGCTTGGGCTAGGTGCAACGATTAAGACGAACAAACGCGAGATCGCTGCGGATAAATTTTTTCAGGGCTTATTCACCACTGCCTTAGAGCCAGGCGAGATGATCTTGTCGATCCGCTTTCCGATTCCCAAGGCAAGCGCCTATGCCAAATTTAAGCAGCCAGCCTCACGCTATGCGCTGCTGGGCGTCTTTGTTGCCCAGACGGATTCCGGGGTGCGCGTTGCGGTAACAGGTGGTGGCAACGGTGTGGTTCGACATGCCGGACTGGAGGCTGCGCTGTCCAAGAGCTTTTCTCCATCTGCTGTCGATGGTGTTACCGTGAGTGCATCAGAGTTCACCTCCGACCTCCATGCCTCTGCTGAATATCGTGCGCAGCTGTTGAAGGTGCAGACCAAACGAGCGGTGCATCAGGCACTCGGAAACGCTTAACGCGTGCAACTTCTTCATAAGGCCCTTGAGTCCGTGGATGGACTCATTGGCCTACTTCAGCAGGTTGGTTACTACCCCGACCGCCGTCTCGCGACGGCGGTCTTTCTGTCCATGCGGCTTGGGCGGCCGTTGCTGCTGGAGGGGGCGCCGGGTGTGGGCAAGACAGAGCTGGCGAAATCTCTTGCCGAGGCATTGGGCAGGATCCTGGTTCGGCTGCAGTGTTACGACGGAATGGAGCAGCGCGAGGCCCTGTACGAATGGAATTTTTCTGCCCAGCTCATTCATATGCGGGTGCGCGAGCATCAGGCGAACGCCCAGGATATTGAGCAGGAGGTCTATCAGGACCGCTACCTGATTCGGCGTCCGCTACTTCAGGCGCTCGAGGCGCCGGAGCCCGGTGCGGTCTTGCTGATTGACGAGGTTGATCGGGCAGATGAACCCTTCGAGGCGTTTCTGCTGGAGTATCTTGGTGAGTATCAGGTCAGCATCCCGGAGCTTGGGGTTGTCCGCGCCAGATCGACTCCCCTGACGATTCTGACCAGTAACCGTACCCGTGAGCTCAATGATGCGGTGAAGCGTCGTTGCTTGTATCAGTGGGTGGATTATCCGGAGCAGGATCGCGAGCTCGAGATTGTGCGCTCTAAAGTGCCCGGCGTTAGCGATGCGTTGAGTACACAAGTCGCGGAGTTTGTCGGCAGACTACGACAGCAGCCTTTCTCTAATGCATTTCAACGGACACCGGGTATTGCCGAGAGCGTAGAGTGGGCGAAGGCCTTGGTGGCCTTAGATACTCTTCATCTTGACCCGGAAGTAATTGAGCAGACCGCAGGGGTGTTATTCAAGCAGCGGGAAGATGTAGCCGCACTTCAGACCGTGGTGGAAGACCTGCTGAAAGTCCAGTGATGTTACTGGGTGATGCGCGGTCGGGAAAACTCGCGGAAAACATCGTCGGATTCTCTCGGGCGCTGCGCCGTGCCGGACTTCCAATCGATAGCGCGCGTATCGGTCTTGCGCAGCAGGCCGCTGCTTTGGTGGGCGTATCCCGCCGGCAGGATCTCTATGCGGGGTTAGAGTCGGTGTTGGTCAGCAGAGAGGAGGATCGCCAGGTTTTTGGCGAGCTGTTTGAGGCATTTTTTCGGGATCCCGAGATTGCACGACAGCTGATGGCCCAGTTGCTGCCGTCAGCAAAGGCGGCGGCCCATCCGCCCAAGCGCGGACCGCGGGCGGCCGAGGCGCTGACCCCACCGCGTTCGTCAACGCCCCCCAAAACCTCCCGTGAGGATGAGGTGTCGCTTGACGCCGCCATGAGCGCAAGCGATATCGAGCGCCTGCGGCATGCTGATTTTCAGTCTTTAAGTGCGAGTGAGTTCGTACTGATGGAGCGACTGGTTCGAGAGGTGCCATTGCCGATACCCGAGATGCGGTCTCGGCGTTATCGCTCGGCATCGCGTGGGCTGCGGCCGGATTGGTCTCGTCTGGTCCGAGAGACTGCCCGATATGCGGGCGAGGCTCCTCAGATGGGCTTCCTGCGGCATCAGTATCGACCGCTGCCGATATTAATCCTCGTCGATGTCTCTGGCTCAATGGAGCGTTACGCGCGTTTGTTGCTCGCTTTTTTACACCAGGCGACCCGAGGAGTTCGGCGATCTGTATTTTCATTTGGTGTGAGCCTCACCGATCTTGGTCGGGCGTTTCGGGAGCGTGACACTGACCGAATGCTCGCGCTGTCGACTACGCTGATTCCGGACTTTGCGGGCGGCACCCGATTAGGCGACTCGCTTGCGGAGCTACATAGCCATCATCGTGGCGCCTTGATCGGACGGCGTAGTATTGTGTTATTGATTACCGATGGATTAGATACGGGAGATACGCAACAGTTGGATCGCGAGTTATCGTGGTTATCGCGTCAGAGCCGCCGCCTGTTCTGGCTTAATCCACTGCTTCGGTTTGAGGGATATCGGCCGCTGGCCAGTGGAGCGACTGTCCTTCATCGTTATGCGGATCGATCGTTAGCGATTCACAATTTATCTCATGTGGAGTCTTTGGCCAGAGAGCTGGCCGTTTTGATGAAAACACCATAAATGGAAAATCTTGATGTCATTGTGCTGAGGCACCTGCGGGATTGGCGCCAACAGGGCAAGCGCGCCCTGCTGGCGACGGTGGTGCGCACCTGGGGCTCTTCTCCGCGGCCGCTGGGATCGATCATGGCGCTTTGTGAGACCGGAGCGGTAGTGGGCTCGGTCTCTGGCGGCTGTATTGAGGATGACCTCATCTATCGTTACACCTCTGCGCGCACGGCGGGTGCGAATGAGGCGCTAGACGATGGCCCGCCGCAGCTGCTGCGCTATGGCATCACCGCAGATGAGGCCCATCGTTTTGGGCTGCCCTGTGGTGGCACGCTCGAGCTCATGCTGGAGTTCAATCCGGAGTACCGGTTGCTCGCTGACCTGGTGCAGCGGCTCGAGTCGGGCGGCCTGGTTCGACGCATCACTGATCTGGCGAGCGGTGCGGTGTCGTTGGAGATGGCGAATCGAAGCGAAGAGCTCAGTATTGATGCCGATCGGTTGGTCAACATCTACGGGCCGGAGTACCGCATGCTGCTGATCGGCGCAGGCCAAATGACAGAATATCTGGCGACGATGGCGCTTTTTACTGGGTTCATGGTCACGGTCTGCGATCCACGCGGGGAGTACTCATCGTCGTGGTCGGTGCCCAGCGTGAAACTGTTGTCGGACTGGCCGGATGATGCGGTACGAGGGTTTAAGCCAGATCGTCGGACCTGCGTGCTTGCGCTTACCCATGATCCCAAGCTCGATGACATTGCGCTGCTGGAGGCCTTGCAGACCGATGCTTTTTATGTCGGTGCGATTGGGTCACGCTCTAACAATCAGGCCCGGCATCTCCGGCTGATTGAGCACTTTGGCCAGTCCGAGGAGACCCTAGCCCGACTGCGCGGTCCGATTGGTATTTACATCGGCAGCAAGACGCCCGCGGAGATTGCCGTCAGTGTCATGGCCGAGGTGCTCGCAGTAAAAAATGCAGTGCCTCTGCCGCGCGATCTGGACGTAGCGCATGCCAAAAATACTCAGCTCAAATGACGCAGCCCATTGCGGGATCTGCCATTGGAATCTTGCTGACGGCCGGCCGCGGCAGCCGGATGGGCGGGATATGCAAGGGCCGGATCCTGTCAGATGGCCTTCCGCTGGTGGTACAGCAGTTGATGACGATGGCAGCAGCCGGGTTACATCGGGTGGTGGTCGTGATGGGTGCCCAGGCTGAATTGATCGCATCGATTCTGGACCGATATGCTGGGATGCTTTCTTCGATTCAACTGAAGACTGTCGTGCTCTCGGAAGGGCAGATTACCGACGACCCCCAACGATCGGTGGCGGAGGGGCTGCGGGCGACCGCCGATTGGACCGCCCTGGGCGGCGCCCCGAGCCATGTGTTTATTACTTTGGTCGATCTGCCGCTGCTGCGGCCGGAGCACTATCAGGCGCTTTGGGACTATGCCCATGATGCGAAAGCGGATATTACGGTGCCCAGAAATGGGGCGGGCACGCCTGGACATCCGATCCTGCTGAAGGGTTCGATCCTTGCGGGAGCAGCGATTCAAGATCCTGATTTCAGGCTGCGAGAACTGATTGCGGCAATGGATATCCGCCGGTTCGATATGCTGACCGAGCAGTCCGCCTATTTTCGCGACAGTGATACTGCTGAAGATCTCGCTGCGATCTCTGCCAATGGCGGTCCTCGGCTTGAGCTTCCCGGAGGCTAGCTGGAGTATCATTTCGCGCGGCGCAGTCGTTCGCGGCTGGGCCGGCTGATCAGGGGGTCTTTGCATAAACCATGACAAACGAACGCAAAGAAGAGTTGTTGGCCAGTGGTGTGACGCTGCATGAGTATGTGGCGGATGCGCTGGCGGACCGAATCAAGGCAGGTGAGTGGGGGATAGGTGGAAACCTTCCCTCGGAGAGCACCTTTTGTAAATACTACGATGTGAGTCGGCACACGCTGAGGCATGCGCTTGCAACGCTCGAAGCGCAGGGCCTGATTCTGCGCCGGCAGGGCGCCCCCACTCGGGTGATTTCTCGTGATCGGGCTGTGCGGTATGTCCAAAGTGTGGCGACGCCTTCGGAGCTATTGCGTTACTCGAGGGATACCTATCGAACCAATGAGGTTGAAGAAAGCCTGGTCTGTGACGCAGAGACAGCAGAGCTTCTTGGCGTGGCAGTCGGCTCCCAGTGGTATCACATCGGAGGCGCGCGCCGTGAACGAGACACAAACCAGGTCGTGTCCTATAGCGATATCTACATTCATCCGAGATTCTCCGGTGTGGTGAAGGAGTCGGACCACAGTCAGGTGATGGTGTTTGAGCAGATCGAGCGTCGCTATGGTGTTCAAATCGATCGTGCGACCGTGGATCTTTATGCCGCGGCGCTTCCCGCCCGGCTTACCAAGTCGTTGCAGGTTGGCCGTGATACGCCTTGTCTGGTCGTGATCCGTCGATACTACGATCGTCAGGGCGAGCTCTTTGAAATCTCGGTCACCCACCATCCCGAAGGGCGGTTTGTCTACAGTCTGGAGTATCGCCGCAGCGATCTCGGCCGTAATTAACGGCAGTATTCGCGACGGGTACCCTGGCCCAGCCCAGGGTGTTAACAGGAGGGGCTATGCCCGTTATCGATTCGGTTTCAGTTGCCGCATGCGAAGTCCCACTGGATCGGGTGACTTCATTTTCCACGCGGTCGGTTTCCTCGCGCCACTATGGGCTTGTGAAGGTTCGCAGTCGGGATGGCCATGAAGGCATCGGGTTTTGCTATGTGGGCAGTCGGGCAGGCGGGCTCTTAAAGGCAGCGGTAGAGACGCTGCTCGGCCCGTTACTGATTGGCCAAGAGAGTCATCGCACGGAGGGTCTGTGGCAGACCCTCTATCAGGAGGCGTTGCTGCAGGGTCGGGCCGGAGTGGTGATGCGCGGCATCTCGATTCTGGACACGGCGCTATGGGATTTAAATGCCCGTTCGGCGGGGTTGCCGTTGCACGATTATCTGGGCAGCGTAGAGCGCACGAGTGTAGCGGCCTATGCCAGTGGCGGGTATTACCTTGATGGAAAGTCGCCGGCTGATCTGGGAGCAGAACTTGCTGCCTATGTCGCCCAGGGTTTTCGTGCCGTGAAAATGAAGACAGGCCGACTGTCACCTGCAGATGAAGAGGCGCGAATCGCAGCAGCCCGAGATGCGATCGGCCCGGATGTTTTGCTCATGCTCGATGCCAACAACGCATGGTCAGATCTGCCAACAGCACTCGAGTATATGCGGCGATTTGAGGCCTATAGCCCCTATTGGATCGAGGAGCCATTCTCACCGGATGCGATTGATTTACATGCACGGCTTGCGGCGATGACGCCAGTAACGGTTGCGACGGGCGAGATCGAGGCAGGCCGTTGGCGGTTTCGGGAACTGGTCGATTCGGGTGGTGCTGAGATTCTGCAGACCGATGCGGCGGTATGCGGCGGCATATCGGAGTGGCGAAAGATCGCGGCCTATGCAGACTGTCGAGGCCTGACGGTAAGCCCGCACTGGTTTCACGATCTACACGCACCGCTTGTGGCCGCTACACCAAATGCACGATTTGTCGAGTTCTTTACCGATGATCAGGTCTTGAATTTTCGTCGGCTCATCAGCAACCAGTTGGAACTTGATCAGGGCAGGGTTCTCCTTCGCCAGTCGCCCGGCCTGGGCTTTGACTTTGATGAGCAGGCCGTTCGCCGCTACGGCGGCCAATGGAGCGTAATCGCATAGGCTAAACTCTGCGGCTATGAGTGATCACGAACCGTTAACGCCCCTTGAGCAGGCCGCATCTCGGCCGCTTCGTCCCATGCCCGCCTTGATTTTTGCAAGCCGCTGGTTACAGCTTCCCCTCTACCTTGGACTGATCGTCGCCCAGGGTGTCTATGTGGTGTTGTTTATCCAGGAGCTGCTGCACCTGGTGCCAATTCTGTGGGATCCGAATGCCTTGACCCATACGGCTCAGGCCATGGGGATGCAGTCTGTCAGCAAGGAGACGGTGGTCATGCTGCTGGTGCTCTCCCTGATCGATGTGGTCATGATCTCCAATTTGCTCATCATGGTGATTATTGGCGGATACGAGACATTCGTGTCTCGGCTCGACCTGCAGGGTCATCCGGATCAGCCGGAGTGGCTTTCGCATGTCAACGCCAACATTTTGAAAGTGAAACTTGCCACTGCCATCATCGGGATTTCATCCATCCATCTGCTGAAGACATTTATTTCTGCAGAGGCAATATCCGATAAGACCATGCTCTGGCAGACCATCATTCATGTCGCGTTCATTGTGTCGGCGGTGAGCATTGCATGGATTGATCGGCTCCTTAGCCACGTGGGGAGCCCCAAGGCAAAGCACTAGCCGTTAAACCAACGGCTGTCTTCGATGTGGCGACGTACAAAACGCAGGCCAACCAGCGTGATGGCGGCTGCGGGAAGTGCCAGTAGCACTCCGAAGAATCCAAACAGGCTGCCGAAAAACATCAATGCAAACACCACGGCGACCGGGTGAAGGCCGATCTGTTTACCGACCAGTAACGGGGTAAGAAAGAAGCTCTCCAAGAGCTGGCCGGCTCCATAAATGATTGCAATGATCATCATTTCACTGCCGGGCCCGAACTGTAAGAGCCCGGACAGCAGTGCCAGGGTGAATCCGATGGCAAAACCAATGTAGGGAATAAAAATCGCTAATCCGGTCAGGATGCCGATGCCCACACCCCCTGCCATGCCGGTGAGCGATAAAGAAATCGCATAGTAGGCCGCAAGAATCAGCATGACAGTCAGCTGGCCGCGCAGATATTGCGACAGCAGGCTGTCGCACTCACTGGCCAGAGACGCGGCAGTTGGCCGAAGACGTGGTGGCAGGAAACCAGCGGCACGACGGAACAGGCCTGCCCAGTCCAGAAGAATGTAAAACATAACAAAAAATATCAGCACCGCCGAGGCGACTACCGCAATAAAGCTTTGAATCGAGGCCATGACCGTATCCAGCAGCCGCGTGATCATGATCTCCGCGTTATCGGAGAACTGGCGGCTCACGCGGTCGATCAGCGCAGATTTCAATGTGTCCCAGTTCAGGTTGATCTCGAGCCGCTCCAGCTGCGGGGCAAGCCAGATCTGGGTCTTTTGTATCCAGCCGGGAGCCTGCTCGCGAATCATCGGGATGTCACGCTGCAGGATATTGATCAGCAAGACGGCGAGTCCAGCGACTGCGCCGATGCCGAGCAGTACTGCGGCCATGGCCGCCAGCCGGCGATTAACGCCGATCGCGCACAAACGCTCAACGACTGGCTCAAGCACATAGGCAAGTACCAGCGCCGACATGAAAATCGATAAAACGGTCAACATGGACGGATTTTTGCATGAGCCGCCCGCGCTGGTAGTCTTACGGCCATCATGAACAAACCAAAAACGATGCATTCAAGGCCGCAGGGGCCGCAGGCGGTACCGGTTCCGTGCCCTCCGACCGCGGATCTGTGTGATGCGCACGAGGATCGCCTGGCGGCTGGCAGCCTTCGGGTGTTGCCCCCGGTCTTCCAAAACTACGGCGGTGAGCCCTCGATGTCGGGGCCGGTCGTGACGCTGAAGTGTTTTGAGGACAACAGCCACGTGCGCCAGATACTGGAGACCCCAGGGCAGGGCAGGGTACTGATGGTCGACGGTGGGGGAAGCGACCGTTGCGCCCTGGTGGGCGGCAATCTGGGCCTCCTGGCGGTCAAGAACGGCTGGGCAGGGCTCGTAGTGAACGGCTGTGTCCGAGACGCTGTGGAGCTCCTGGACTGCGCGGTGGGGATCTGGGCGATTGCCACCCACCCTCGCCGTAGCGATCGCCAGGGGATCGGACAGCGAGATATGCCAATCGATATGGCTGGCGTGGTCGTCAGACCGGGCGACTGGTGCTACGCCGATGCTGACGGAATACTTGTCAGTGACAACAAGCTGGCCTA
This sequence comes from Burkholderiaceae bacterium, assembly GCA_018882785.1. Classification (GTDB taxonomy): domain Bacteria; phylum Pseudomonadota; class Gammaproteobacteria; order Burkholderiales; family Burkholderiaceae_A; genus Lacustribacter. The sequence goes on from VERI01000011.1 coordinate 19,830, forward strand.
GCTGGTCAAAAAATTACCAGCCCGAGAGCATCCTTGTTGTGACAATCCTGTGACGTTTTTATGACCAAGTTTTCCACAAAAACTGTGGACAACTTTTGGTGAGCGGATGCTCCGGATGTGTGCATGACGCGATGAATTTGACACGTAGAAAAATATTTCCTCTGCAATGGCTGATTTAAAAAAAAGTAGCTACAACGAATCTTCGATTCGTGTGTTAAAGGGCCTTGAACCTGTCCGGCAACGTCCGGGCATGTACACGCGCACTGAGAATCCATTGCACATTCTGCAGGAGGTGATTGACAACGCGGCTGACGAAGCGCTCGCGGGCCATGCAAAAAATATTCACGTGACACAGCATGCGGATGGCAGTGTCAGCATCGTGGATGACGGACGTGGCATTCCTGTAGGAAAGCATCCCGATGAGAATGTTTCAGTTGTAGAGATCGTGTTCACACGTCTGCACGCGGGCGGAAAATTTGACAAGGGATCCGGTGGTGCCTACGCATTTAGTGGTGGATTGCATGGCGTTGGCGTGTCAGTGACCAATGCCTTATCCCAGCGTCTGGAGGTCACGGTCTGGCGCGATGGGGGTGAGTTCCGGATTGTGTTTTCCGATGGAGATGTGACCGAGCCGCTGAAGCGGATTGGCGCGGCTGCGGGCCGTGTCGGTACTGCTGTCCGCGTCTGGCCAGATCCAAAATATTTTGATGATGCCGCGACACCGCCCGCCGAGATTGGTCGGAGTCTGAAAGCCCGCGCCGTGCTACTGCCCGGTGTGACCACGCATCTCATGAGTGAGAAGACTGGAAAGTCTGAGTCCTGGCGTTATCAGGGTGGGCTGAAAGATTATTTGCTTGAGCTGGTTGATGCCCAGCCGTTGGTGGTCGAGCCCTGGCTTGGAGAAGGCTATGTGGGTGCAGGCGATGAGACATTCGCGATCGGTGAGGGTGCGCAGTGGGCAGTGGCCTGGACGGCAGAGGGCCCAACGCCGCGCGAGTCGTTTGTGAATCTGATTCCGACCACTGCGGGCGGCACCCATGAGGCAGGTCTGCGCGAGGGACTGTTTGCCGCAGTCAAGGGCTTTATTGAGCAGCACAATCTCATGCCCAAGGGGGTCAAGCTGCTGCCCGAGGACGTATTTTCTCGGGTCAGCTTCGTCCTGTCTGCGAAGGTGCTGGATCCACAGTTTCAGGGCCAGACCAAGGAAAAACTCACCAGTCGCGATGCCCTTCGTCTGGTCTCTTCTCAGGTGAAGGCACCGCTTGAGCTTTGGCTGAATCGGGACATTGAATCTGCAAGAAAAATTTCAGACCTGGCGATCCGGGCAGCACAACATCGTGCCCGATCGGCCCAAAAGGTAGAGAAGCGGAAGGGGTCGGGCGTGGCGGTGCTCCCCGGAAAGCTCACAGACTGTGAGTCGACGGATATCAAGCGCAACGAGGTTTTTCTGGTCGAGGGAGATTCTGCGGGCGGCTCAGCAAAGATGGGCCGCGATAAGGAGTTTCAGGCCATTTTGCCGCTGCGTGGCAAGGTGCTTAACACCTGGGAGACGGAGCCGGAGCGTCTGTTTGCGAATGCCGAGGTACACGATATTGCGGTGGCCCTGGGCATCGATCCGCACGGCATCAGTGATAGCGTGAACTGGGACAATCTGCGATATGGCAAGGTCTGCATCCTGTCAGACGCGGATGTCGACGGTGCCCATATTCAGGTGCTGTTACTCACATTGTTTTTCAAACACTTTCCTCAGCTTGTTGAACGTGGCCATGTGTTCGTTGCCCGGCCACCGCTCTTTCGTGTCGATGTCAGCCCCAGCGGCAAGCGTGCTGCCCGAAAGATGTATGCCTTAGATGATGGTGAGCTCACCCATGTGCTGGATAAGCTACGTCAGGAGGGGCTTCGTGAGAGCGCCTGGAGCATCTCGCGATTCAAAGGCCTTGGCGAGATGAGTGCTGATCAACTCTGGGAGACCACCCTGAATCCCGATACCCGACGGCTATCCTTGGTCGGACTTGGGTCGGTCGATGCTATGGGCACCGCACAGCGATTCCACTTGCTCATGGGCCGCACAGAGGCCGCGTCTCGGCGGGCTTGGCTCGAGGAAAAAGGTCACGAGGCGGAGGCCGATCTCTGATATGACACGCAGAAAAGAGTCCTCGGATACAACACCTGATTTGTTTGCGTCGGTGTCGAATAGTTCCTCGACACCCTTGGGCATATCCTTTGATGGCGAGATGATCACGCTTGCCGATTTTGCAGAGCGTGCCTATCTCGATTACGCAGTCTCTGTGGTTAAGGGACGTGCGCTACCGGATCTTTGTGATGGATTAAAACCGGTGCAGCGGCGGATCTTGTACGCCATGCATCGTATGTCTCTTGCGGTGACCGCTAAGCCGGTGAAGTCAGCGCGGGTCGTGGGTGATGTACTCGGCAAATACCATCCCCACGGGGACCAGTCAGCCTATGACGCGCTGGTTCGTCTGGCCCAAGGCTTCTCGGTCCGTTATCCCTTGATTGATGGTCAGGGCAACTTTGGATCTCGCGATGGCGATGGCGCTGCAGCCATGCGGTACACCGAGGCAAGGTTGACTGCATTTGCCTCATTGCTGCTTGATGAGATCGATGAAGGTACGGCTGACTTCGGTCCGAATTACGATGGCTCTTTCACCGAGCCTCTTCGGCTTCCCGCGCGTCTGCCGGTGGTATTGCTCAACGGGGCATCGGGCATCGCAGTTGGGATGGCCACAGAAATTCCGCCCCACAATGCCCAAGAGGTTGCGACTGCAGCCGTGGCACTTATCGACAAACCAGATCTCTCTGAAAAGGAGCTGATGCGGTTTATTCCGGGCCCCGATTTTCCTGGGGGCGGACAGATCATCTCGAGTGCCGAGGAGATCGCCGCCGCCTACGCATCCGGCCGAGGATCGCTCAAGACACGTGCCCGTTGGACGATTGAGGAGATGGCCCGCGGGCAGTGGCAGGTGGTGGTCCATGAACTGCCCCCCGGTGTTTCGGCCCAACGCGTGCTTGAGGATATCGAGGAGATCACCAATCCAAAGGTCAAAGCGGGCAAGAAATCGCTTTCCGCTGATCAGCAGCAGCTGAAGTCCGTGATGCTCGGCATGCTCGATACGGTGCGGGATGAGTCTGGCAAGGATGCTGATGTGCGACTGGTCTTTGAGCCTAAATCTTCGCGTCAGGATCGCGATGAATTTATCAAAGTGCTGCTCGCCCATACGCCACTTGAGAGCTCTGTGGCCATGAACCTTGTCGCCGTGGATATTGACGGTCGGCCTCGGACCCTGTCGCTGCGCGAGATGCTCGCCCAATGGGTCACCTATCGGATACAGACCGTACGACGCAGAACCGTTTATCGGCTTGAGCAGGCCCGTCGGCGTATCCATATTCTGGAGGGTCGGTCGATTGCGCTCTTGAATATTGACAAGGTGATCAAAGTGATTCGCGAGAGCGATGAGCCTAAGCCTGCCTTGGTCGCCAAGTTTGGGCTCACCGAGATTCAGGCGGAGGACATTCTTGAGATCCGGTTGCGGCAGCTGGCCCGTCTCGAGGCGATCAAGATTGAAAAAGAGCTCACGCAGCTGCGCGAGGAAGAAGGACGACTGACACATCTTTTGGAAAACGAAAAGTCGCTGCGAAAAAGTGTCGCGAAAGAGATTGAGCAGGACGCCAAGACTTTTGGCGACAAGCGCAGAACACTATTGAAAGCTGCCGAACGCACGACGGTAGAGGTGCCGGTGGTCGATGAGCCGGTCACGGTGATCGTCTCGCTTAATGGCTGGGTCCGGGCGCGTCAGGGACATGGCCATGATCCCGCCCAATTCTCCTTTAAGACTGGCGATGCCCTGTATGCCTGCTTTGAGTGCAGAACGGTGGATATCCTGGTTGCCTTATCGAGCACCGGGCGGAGCTATTCCGTGTCGGTTGCCCAGTTACCGGGTGCCCGTGGCGATGGTGTTCCGCTGACCTCCATGGTGGAGCTGGAACCTGGCGCGGTACTGACCCAGTTCGCGGCGGGTGCGCCTTCGACACGGCTGGTCATTGGGTCTCAGTTTGGTCTTGGGTTTTTAACCACAATCGAAGCGATGACTACGCGCCAGCGTTCGGGCAAACAGTTTATGACCGTTGAACGCTCAGATACGCCCTCACTGATGCGTGTTGTATCGGAGCAGGCCGGCTCACTGGCCTTGCTGTCGGCGAAGGGACGCATGCTCATTGTTGATCTGGTCGATGTCAAGGTTCTGCCCACAGGGGGCCGGGGCGTCCTGCTGATGGATCCCGAGACCAAGGGCGATGGTTTGATCGATGCGGCCGGCCTGGTCCCGAAAGGGTCCCTGCTGGTGCTCGGCGTCGGCCGGGGTGGCAAACCCGCAGAGGCGGTCATGGAGCCCAAGGAGCTCAGACCCTTCGTCGGTAATCGGGCCCGCAGGGGCAAACTACTCGAACTGAAATTCAAGCCCAGCAGGCTCTTGCCGCAGGCCTAGGTCCACCGCGCTGGGTCAGGGGCCTTGAAAAGCCCTGGATAGCCCCCATCTAGCGGCTATCTCTTTGCGCACTCAGAAAAGGGTCAATCGATGTCCAAGGAAACTTTAGCCTTTCAGACCGAGGTCAAGCAGCTGCTTCACCTCATGATTCACTCGTTGTACAGCAACCGCGACATTTTTCTGCGCGAGCTGGTCTCAAACGCATCGGACGCCTGTGACAAGCTTCGGGTCGAGGCACTTCAAAAGCCCGAACTGTTTGAGGGTGATGGTGAGTTAAGAATTCGGATCGGCATCGATAAGTCGGCGCGGACCATCACCATTTCGGATAACGGGATTGGCATGAGCCGGGAAGAGGTGATTGACCACCTGGGAACCATCGCGAAGTCGGGCACGAAGGAGTTCATGAGAAATCTCAGTGGCGATGACTCCAAAGACAGCAATCTGATTGGCCAGTTTGGCGTTGGCTTTTACTCCGCGTTCATCGTGGCAGACCAGGTGACTGTGATCAGCCGCCGCGCGGGCTTACCTGCCTCTGATGCGGTGCGCTGGGAGTCCGACGGCACCGGTGAATTCAGTGTCCAGCCCGTTGAGAGGACCGAACGCGGTACCGATGTGATTTTGCATCTCCGGGAAAAAGAGGGTGAGGATCCCGAGGCCAAGGGCCACGATGATCTGCTTGAACACTGGACGATCAAGGAGATTCTGAAGCGCTACTCGGATCACATCGGTATTCCTATTCAGATGAAAAAACGTGAGTGGGACGACAAGCGCAATGAATATGTCGAGCAGGATGAATGGGAGACCATTAATCAGGCCTCCGCGCTCTGGACCCGCTCGAAAAGCGAGATCACGGATGAGCAATACAAAGCGTTTTTCGAAGGACTGGGGCCGGGAATGGGAGAGCCATTGGCCTGGACCCATAATCGGGTCGAGGGCAGAACGGAGTACACACAGCTGTTGTTTGTCCCGAGCAAGGCTCCGTTTGACCTCTGGGATCGGCAGCAGCGTCACGGCTTAAAACTCTACGTCAAGCGCGTATTCATTATGGACGATGCCGAGCAGCTTTTGCCCGCGTATCTGCGCTTTGTTCGGGGGGTTGTCGATTCTGCCGATCTGCCGTTAAACGTATCACGGGAGATTCTGCAGGAGAGTCGCGATGTGAAGTCGATTCGCGAAGGATGCACCAAGCGCATTCTGTCGCTGCTCGAAGAGCTTGCCGCTGACCGGCCAGATGAGTATCAGAACTTTTGGAAAGAATTTGGTCAGTGCCTTAAAGAAGGCTTTGGCGAAGATTTTTCGAATCGTGATCGGCTGGCGGGGCTGATGAGATTTCTGTCGACCGCATCAGACGATGAGACGCCAAAAGTATCGTTGAAGGACTATCTCGGCCGTCTGAAGGATGGCCAGGACAAGATCTACGTTGTGACGGCAGACTCATTAGCGGCCGCAAAGGCAAGTCCACACCTTGAGGTCTTTAAGAAAAAGGGCATTGAGGTGCTCCTATTGGTCGATCGGATCGATGAGTGGATGCTGAATTTCCTCACCGAATTCGAGGGCAAGCAGATTCAGTCGGTGGCCAAGGGCGCCCTTGATCTGGGCAAACTTCAGGATGAGGACACTAAGCCAACCAAAGAGGCTGAGAAACAATTCAAGCCGATCGTCGAGCGGGCCCAGAAGGTTCTGGGCGAGAAGGTTAAAGAGGTCCGTGTGACCCGTCGTCTTACCGAGTCGGCATGTTGTCTGGTGTCAGACGAGCATGATATGAGCGGGCATTTAGAGCGGTTGCTGAAGCAGGCGGGGCAGAAGGCGCCTGATCGCAAGCCGATCCTCGAGCTGAATCCTGAGCATCCATTGGTAAAGGCGTTGCTTGCGGATCAGGGCGCTCACTTTGATGACCTGGTCTGGGTGCTCTTTGATCAGGCCCTGCTATCAGAGGGAGGCCAGCCTCAGGACCCCGCTGCATTCGTACGCCGTCTCAATACATTTATGCTGCGTGGCTTGATGGCCTAAATGCATGTGGTTCCCGCGGGTCGGCCCGCCTGATGGCCGCTCGGCCACGGGCATGTCGGGGGTCGGGATGGGGCAAATGCCGTGTTAAACTTCGCGACGTTCATCACGGGGGGAGACATGCTGAACGTTTCGTCAAAGTTGCTGCTGCGTGCAGCAGTGGCAGCAGCGGGTGTTGCCGCTGCAGTGTCCGTGCAAGCCCAAGGGGCCGCTAAGGCCAGTGCGCCGACTCCTGCGCCTGCAGCGGTCGTGGGCAATGCCGATGCAGGCGCCAAGAAAAACTCAATGTGTATCGGCTGCCATGGCATTCCCGATTACAAGACGGCATTTCCTACGGTCTACCGGGTGCCGAAGATCAGTGGCCAGAGCGAGAAGTACATCGCTTCCGCCTTGAACGCCTATAAGACCGGTGAGCGTAACCATCCGAGCATGGTCGGCATCTCAAGAGGCCTATCCGACCAGGACATGGCCGATCTGGCTGCTTATTACGCCAACAAGAAATAAGGAGTCCGAGATGACATCGCATCGAACACTTATTCGTGCCGCAGTGGTTGTGGCGCTTGGGATATCCGCCCCTGTCTTGATGGCCGGTAATGTGGCCGCAGGCAAGGAGAAGGCGACCGCAATGTGCGCGGCCTGCCATGGAGCGGACGGCATCACTGCTGTCGATCCCAGCTATCCACGGCTGGCAGGACAGTACCCCGATTATCTGGCCCGTGCCCTTTCCGATTACAAATCCGGAGCGCGGAAAAACGCCATCATGGCGGGCATGGCTGCTGCGTTAAGCAAAGAAGATATCGCGAATATCGCTGCGTTTTACGCGAGCTTGCCGTCGCCGCTACATAACAAAAAATAGTTCGATGTCCCTTGGCCCGTATCGGGCCTCGGGATGCCCCGGCAGGCGTTCAGTGACGTCAATGTCGCCCAGTGGTGGGGTCAGCCACCGATATAACTCATCTCGACTTTTCTGATTCCCTGTTTGCGGAGTTCTGCGCGCTGCTCGGAGTAGCGGTCGGTGCGGTTTTGCCAGATATCTGCGACAACCTGGATGAGTTCAGAGTCACTCGGCGTCTGTTGCCCGCGGAGAAGTCCCCGCAGGTCGGTTCCAGCGTGTGCGAACAGGCAGGTGTAGAGCACTCCCTCGGCAGAGATTCTTGCGCGGCTGCAGTTTCCGCAGAAGGGGTTGGAAACCGACGAGATCACCCCCACTTGCCCTCTGCCATCGGCATAGCGCCAGCGCTCGGAGACTTCGCTGGGCGTATCCCGGCCAATCGGCAACAGGGGGTGGACCAACGAAATCGTGTCAATGATCTCTCGAGACGGCACCACATGATCCCACTGCCAGGCATTGGAGGAGCCGACATCCATAAATTCGATAAACCTCAGCGTGTGTCCACGCTGGCGAAAAGCGTCGGCCATGGGCAGGATCTCGTGGTCGTTCACACCACGTTGCACCACCATGTTGACTTTGACGCTGAGCCCCGCATTTGCGGCGGCGTCAATCCCGCTGAGCACATCGGTGACGGGGAAGTCCACATCGTTCATCGCACGAAAGGTCTTGTCGCTGAGCGCATCGAGGCTTACCGTAATTCGCCGTAGCCCGGCCGATTTCAGCGCCTGGGCCTTCTGGGCGAGCAGGGCCCCATTGGTGGTCATGGCGACCTCCACCGGGCGTCCGTCGGGCATATGAATGGACGACAGGCGGGCGATAAGTTCTTCGATGTTTTTTCTTAGTAGCGGTTCGCCACCCGTGATGCGCAGCTTCTCGACACCGAGCCGCACAAAGGTTCGCGCCAGTCGCTCGATTTCGTCGAATGACAGCAGAGAATCTTTGGACAAAAACGTGTAGTTCTTATCGAAGACCTCTTTTGGCATGCAATAGGTGCAACGGAAATTGCACTGATCGATGACCGAGATGCGCAGGTCTTTCAGGATCCGTTGATGCTGATCCTGAAGTGGCACCTCGGGGGCGGGGCCAATGGGTTTAACCCTGGCCGCCTCTACCCGAGGGGTTGCCGTGGAATCCGGAACGATCGAAAAAATGCGCTGGCCATAAGACATGGGCGCAATTATCGATCGGTTATGGATTGTTTTGTCGCGTCTCCACCATTACCAACGGTTCCTGTGGGGCCGTATCAGTAGTTCTACGGGGGGCACGTCCGAGCTTCTGGGGGGGCTCGGGCATCGCCTCCACGCTGCTTTTGTTCGGATCAGTCTGCACCCACTGAAGGCCAACTGCATCCAGGCTTTGACGCAGGCTTTCCTCGGAGACCTGAATGGCAGGGGCAGGTGGTGGTGGGCTAACGACTGGCTGGGCCTCCACCGCTGTCGTTGCAACGGGCGCCGACGCAACGGGTGCCGGTGCGTCGGTTATCGGCGCTATCGGCTGGGCAATTGGCTCAGGTGCGACCGCTGCGACCGACACTGCTGTTTCGACGATCGGCGCAGAGCCCTCGCGCTGGACTGCGACGGGCGCTTCGGAAACCGGCATTGAAACTATTGTGGTGGGCTCTACGGTCGTCGGGGCAGGCGCCGCTAAGGGTGCGCCTTCGATCGCCGTTGCCGCCTGCTCAGCATCCGCACTATTTTCCGGCATTGCAGAGTCTTCCTCTCGTCTTCCATCTCGACCGCCACGGCCACGACGTCGACGTCGACGGCCTGAACGCTCTTGATCAGATTCCGAAGGGTTAGATGATTCTGCGGCAGCAGTGAGCGCCGATTCCGGATTTGCCTCAGCTGCTTGCGCATTACCACCGCTCCGGTCTCCGCGATCCTGCCGGCTACGACGATCTGGACGTTCCTTGCGGCCATCGCCGCGCTGTTCGCCGGTGTTCTCGGTTTTTGATTCGGCTACGCTCTCACGATCCTCACGGCGTTGATCGCGGCCACGGTGAGCGTCTTGCTTTTGCTGACGTGGCTCGCGGCCTTCACGCTGTTCTTGGCGTGCATCAGGCCGGTCGGTACGAGGCTCGCGCTCGCCACCGCGACGGTCACGCTGATCGTTGCGGCCGGATCGCTCGTTGCGGCCGCGTCCACGGCCGCCACGGTCTGATCGCTCGCTGCGGGCGGCTGGTTTTTCCTCTGCGGTGCTCTTGCTCGGACCACTTGAGAACCATCCCATGATTCTGGAAAAAAGCCCTTTCTCAGCGGGCGTGCTCTCTGCCGCTCGTGGCGTGATGGGTGCCGGCTGTGATGGCGTGATGCCCTTAACGACGGCCTCTTGCCGAGGCTTGGCGGTCGACTGGTCGGTCTTTTGCTGCTGATAGGCTGTCTCGGTTGCGGGCTCATCGGCCATCGCATAGCTGGCCCGTGAGTCTTCGAGCCGCGGATCATCATGCCGCAGGCGCTCAATTTTGTAGTTCGGGGTCTCGAGAAACTTGTTGGGAATCAAGACCACAGTGACCTTGAGCCTGAATTCAAGCTTGGCAATATCGGTGCGCTTTTCATTGAGCAAAAAGGTGGCAACCTCCACGGGTACCTGAACATGGAGTGCTGCGGTGCCTTCCTTCATGGCTTCTTCTTGCAAAATCCGAAGAATATGCAGTGCGCTGGAATCAACGTCACGGATCACGCCGGTGCCATTGCATCGCGGACAGGTGATGTGGGAGCCCTCGTTGAGGGCTGGACGAAGGCGCTGGCGTGAGAGCTCCATAAGGCCGAAACGCGAGATCTTCCCCATTTGCACTCGGGCGCGATCCACGTGCAGGGAGTCCCGCAGTCGCTGTTCGACCTCACGCTGGTTTTTGGCGGATTCCATGTCGATGAAATCGATCACGATCAGGCCGCCTAGGTCGCGCAGGCGCAGCTGACGGCCGACCTCTTCGGCCGCTTCCAGGTTGGTCCTGAAGGCAGTCTCTTCGATATCCGATCCACGCGTGGCGCGGGCCGAGTTCACATCGACGGCCACCAATGCCTCGGTATGGTCAATCACGATCGCGCCACCGGAGGGCAGAGGAACGACACGTGAGTAGGCTGTTTCGATTTGATGCTCGATCTGAAATCGGGAAAAAAGCGGTACATCGTCGTTGTAGCGCTTAACCCGATTGCCCATATCCGGCATCACATGCAGCATGAACTGGCGGGCCTGTTCATAAATGTCATCGGTATCGATCAGGATCTCACCGATATCGGGATGGAAATAATCTCGGATCGCGCGGATGACCAGGCTGGATTCCTGGTAAATCAGATAGGCACCGGGCTGAAGCTTGCGGGCGTCATCTACGGCTCGCCAGAGCTGCAGCAGATAGTTCAGATCCCATTGGAGTTCTTCGGCGGTCCGTCCGATCCCCGCAGTGCGGGCGATCAGGCTCATGCCCGTCGGGACATCCAACTGGTCCATCGTTTCGCGCAGCTCCTGGCGGTCTTCGCCCTCGATGCGACGGGAGACGCCACCACCGCGGGGGTTGTTGGGCATCAAGACCAGATAGCGACCAGCCAGGGAAATAAAGGTGGTCAGTGCCGCACCTTTATTACCGCGCTCTTCCTTTTCAACCTGAACCAGCAGTTCGGTACCCTCAGCGATGGCCTCTTTGATGGTCGCGCGGCCGACATCGACTCCGGGTTTGAAGTATTCCCGGGCGATCTCCTTAAAGGGGAGAAAGCCGTGGCGCTCTTCGCCGTAATTGACAAAGCAGGCCTCCAGGCTGGGTTCAATACGGGTTACGACACCCTTGTAGATATTGCTTTTGCGCTGCTCCCGGCCTGCGGTCTCAATATCCAGGTCGACGAGCCGTTGGCCATCGACAATGGCGACCCGCAGCTCCTCGGCGTGGGTCGCGTTAAACAACATGCGTTTCATGCACTACTCCTTTATCGGGCCGGCCGCAGCGATGCGGGGTACATCGGCCCTGGCTACCGCGTCAGCGGTCAAATGGAGCGGGCAGGGTGTGCGGAATCAGCAGACGATAAGGCTCCGCCGGCGGGCGCATGGTGATGCGATCGCCGGGGATCGATGGTCGAGATGGGATGTTTTTTGGGTAAACCAACACTACAAATCCGTTGTACTCAATCTATCTGTTCGTCAGCCGGGCCGCGCAGCCATTGCGCTCCTCGGTCAAATACAATCCGGTGCACACTGCACTCGGGCCGGAGGCATCAACCGTCTCTGCGTTTTTTCCTGAGGGTCCAGCCTGGGGCTGAAACGGCCGCCTTGGGGCTGACCCGGAGGGACGCAACAATCGGTCGGTAAATCATCTCCGACCGGTCGAGTATAACCTTGAACTTCAACATGACATCAAATCCCTTTGATTTGGCAAGTACCGCCGCAGGCCATGGGCCGGCAGGGCGGGGGCCGACCACGGGGGTCCAGCAGTGGCGGGTGGGCCCGGAGCAGGCAGGCCAGCGAATTGATAACTTTTTGCTCACCCGTCTGAAGGGCGTGCCCAAGACCCGGATCTATCGGATGCTGCGGACCGGGGAGGTGCGGGTCAACGGGGGCAGAGTTTCCAGTGATTACCGGATTGAGGAGGGGGACCAGCTCAGGATCCCGCCGCTTCGGCTGCCCGAGTCTGCAGGCGCAAGGGAGTCGGGGCAGAGCCGCGGTGTCGTTCAGCCGGGACTTGCCCGATCCGTTGCAGCCCGTATCGCCATCATTCTCGAAGACGACTTCATGCTCGCGATTAATAAGCCGTTTGGCCTCGCGGTTCACGGCGGGAGCGGAATTCGGCTCGGAGTCATCGAGGCGCTCCGTCAGGCGCGGGATGACGGAGCGGGCCGAGAATTTTTTCTCGAACTTGTCCATCGACTGGACCGAGAGACTTCAGGCCTGATGCTGCTGGCCAAGCGACGCTCAAGCCTTACTGAGTTTCATCGTCAACTGCGCGAGGGTCAGATGCGCAAGCGCTATTTGGCGCTGGTCTGGGGGGACTGGCCGCAAGACTGCGATCGCATCGAGGCGCCCCTACATAAATGGGTGAATGCGCGCGGAGAGCGTTGGGTAAGGGTTCAAGAGGATGGGCAGTCCGCGATCACAAAAGTCAGAGTGCTCCAGCGGCTTGAACATCGTTTGCTTGGCCGAGTCACCCTTTTGCAGTGCGAGCCGCTGACAGGCAGAACACATCAACTCCGGGTCCATCTGGCCAGTCGGGGTCATCCAATCGTGGGTGATCCGAAATATGGTCTGATCGCGCAGGATGAGGCGCATGGTCCGAAGGGATCCGAGATGATCCAACGCATGGCGCTCCACGCCTGGACGTTGCGATGTGTACATCCAGGTTCAGGAGAGACGATTCACCTGACCGCACCTGTCGAGGACGCGTTTCAGACACTATTAAATGAGCTGGGGGCAAAGGCGCTGTGATGGACTCTGTGGAGCTTGTGGTTTTTGACTGGGATGGGACTGTGGTGGACTCCACCCCGAGTATCGCGAGTGCCATTCAGCAGTCTTGCGAGGATCTGGGTTTAGCGATTCCCAGTGTCGACGATGCCCGATGGGTGATTGGGCTGGGGCTTCAAGATGCGTTGTCCCGGGTTGCTCCGAATCTCAGTCCTGAGCGGCAGGGTGCGCTGACAGATCGATTCCGGCACCACTACCTATCCCGTTACGAGCAATTGCAGATGTTCCCGGGAATGATGCAGGTGTTGACGGAACTGCACGGATCGGGAATGCCGCTTGCGGTGGCCACGGGAAAGACCCGGGTAGGTCTTGAGCGTTCTTTTGACCTGACCGGCACTCGGCATTTGTTTGCGAGCTCGCGCTGCGCGGATGAATCGGAGCCCAAGCCAGCGCCTCGGATGGTGCTGGAAATCTGTGCCGAGCTTCGTATTTCTCCAAGCTCCACGCTGGTAATTGGGGATACGACCCATGATATTTTCATGGCCAAATCCGCTGGGGCTGAGGCGTTGGCGGTGGGCTATGGGGCCCATGCGACAGAAGAACTTCTGGCCGCTGATCCGCTGGGCTGTATGCTCAGCGTTGAAGAATTAAACGATTGGATTGCACGATGGATCAAGAAGTAGTGGAAAAGGTGCTGCTTGCGCATGTGCAGGAGCAGCGACGTGCGCGACGCTGGGGAAATTTCTGGCGCTTTATCACTTTCGCATTTGTGCTGGGGGCGTTTTGGTTCTCGAGCATGGGCGGTGGCACCCACATGGTGGCCAGCCCGACGATGCGACATACCGCCATGATCGATCTGCATGGCGTCATTGATTTTGGATCTCCAGCAAGTGCTGAACTGGTGTCCGATTCTTTGCGAGAAGCTTTTAAAAATAGCCATGCGGCGGGGATCATTCTTCGAATCAATAGCCCTGGTGGCAGCCCCGTCCAGTCGGGCATTGTTTTTGATGAGATCCGCAGGCTAAAGGCTGAGCACAAGGACAAGCCGGTCATCGCCGTTGTTGAGGACGTCGCTGCCTCGGGCGGCTATTACATTGCCTCAGCGGCTGATTTTATTTACGTGAACCAGGCCAGTCTGGTTGGCTCGATCGGGGTACGAATGGACAGCTTCGGGTTTACCGAGGCGTTAAAGAAGCTTGGCGTTGAGCGCCGGGTGCTGACCGCGGGAGAAAACAAGGCGATGCTGGATCCATTTTTACCGATGGACCCCAAACAGCGGGCCGCGGTTCAGTCGATGATCAACGATGTCCATGGCCAATTTATCGCTGCGGTCAAACAGGGCCGCGGTGATCGGCTAAAACCCATCCCTGAGCTCTTTTCGGGGATGGTCTGGACGGGCGCCAAAAGTATTGAACTGGGTCTTGCCGACGGACTTGGGACCGTGGATTCGGTTGCCCGAGATGTCATCAAGGCCGAAGAGGTTATCGATTACACCCTCCAGCCCAATTTTGCAGAGCGCCTGGCCAAGCGCTTTGGCGCTGCTGCCGGAGACGCCATGTTCAGCGCGATGATGCGCTGGTCGGTCTATTGAATTAAATCGATTCGGTGTGAGTGGGGCCTGCCGCCCGCAATCAAGGGTAGTGCTTAAGTGCAGAAACGCCGAATCGATTGAGTATCTCGGTCAGTGCGATCAGAGGAAGTCCGATCAGCGCAGTGGGATCGGAGCCTTCAATTGCAGATATGAGCGTAATGCCGAGCCCTTCAGACTTGGCGCTGCCTGCGCAGTCGAGAGGCTGCTCAATCTCAATGTAGCGTTGCAAAAGCGTATCGGGAAGCTCTTCAACCCCTCGAAACCTTACCTGTGTCGGAACCATGGCCTCCTCAGTGCGATCGCCGCCAAGGCCAGCAACGCAGACTGCGGTGTAAAAGACAGAGGTCTGTCCGCGCTGAAGCTGAAGCTGCTCAAGGGCGTGGGCATTGGTGCCCGGCTTATCCAGTCGCTGATCGTTACAGACGGCAACCTGATCGGCACCAATGACAATTGCTTCAGGATGTCGTTTGGCGATCCAGAGGGCTTTCTCCCTGGCGAGTCGTATTGCGGTATTTACAAAAGACTCGCCCCCCAGCGGGGTCTCATCGACGTTGGGCGTTTGCGTCGCGAAATCAAGTCCGAGTCGAGACAGCAACTCCTTTCGGTATGGGCTACTCGAGGCGAGAATTAAGGGTGCGTGCATGCCGGGTTGAAACGTCCATTGAAGGCAGATAAGGTTCGCGCATTATGAATGCCAAATTTGATCTGAGCGTCCCGCTGTCTGGTCTGGCCCTTGAACGCGCGCTCGCCAGTCAGGCGCTGCCTGCCTCCGGCGAGATTGCGTCGGATCAGATGACTCGGCTGTCGGCGTCTTGTCAGCGGATTGACGCGCCTATTGCCTGGGAGTTTTTTCCGGACGATCAACCGCCGGGGCCTGGCCATCCGCGCAGACGTTGGTGGCTCAAGGCCAGGGCGACGCTTGCATGTCGCTGTGAACGGTGTCTTGAGCCTGTGATCGTGAACCTGTCGGTTCGGCGGGGATTTGAGTTTTTTGAGTCGGCCGCGCTCGCGGATGCCCGCACCGAGCAGGCGACCGAAGAGGAGGAGCGTGACCCGGATGCGGCGATGGTGGATTTTCTTGCCCCAGAGGATTCGGCCTCGTTGATGGCGCTCCTGGAAGATGAGCTGTTGCTTGAGCTGCCGCTGGCCCCCAAGCACGAGAATTGTCAGGCGCCCCTGACACAGGCCCCGCCGGTACCCGAGAAGGCCAATCCGTTTGCCGGGCTGAAGGGCCTGGTCGGCGGACCATCAAAAGGTAAAAATACCTTATAATTCAAGGTTTTCCGGAGTCTGAACATGGCTGTCCAGCAGAACAAGAAATCGCCGTCGAAGCGCGGCATGCATCGTTCGCACGATTTTCTGAGCAATCCGTCCACCGCGGTCGAGCCGACCACGGGCGAGATTCATCTTCGCCACCACATCAGCCCCTCGGGCTACTACCGTGGCAAGAAAGTCGTCAAGACCAAGGCTGCATAAACTCTTCGCTTTCCTGCTGTGACTTCGTCGCAGTCAGTCTGCATCGCCATCGATTGCATGGGTGGCGATCATGGCCTTACCGTCACCATTCCCGCAGCGTTGAATTTCCTGGGCCACAGCCCAGGCAATCGGGTGCTGCTCGTGGGCAAGGAGCCTGAGCTCTCTAGTGCGGTGTCGGCCCGCGCCCCGAGCGCGGGGCTGAGCGCCCGGATTGAGCTCTTGGCTGCCGAAGAGGTCGTGCTGATGGACGACCCGCCTGCAGTCGCGTTACGCAATAAGCGCAGGTCATCGATGCGGCTCGCGATTGAGGCCGTCAAGGACGGCCGCGCCCATGCCGCAGTCAGTGCCGGTAATACCGGTGCCCTCATGGCGATCGCCCGTTACGTGCTTAAAACAATGGAGGGCATCGATCGCCCCGCAATCGCTACTGCCATGCCCAATCAGCGTGGTGGTGTCACAACCATGTTAGACCTCGGCGCAAATGTCGATTGCAACGCGGACCATCTATTGCAATTCGCCTCTATGGGTGCGGCGCTGGTTTCGGTAATTCACGGGAAAGCTCAGCCCAGCGTGGGGCTGCTGAATATTGGTGAAGAGGTGATTAAGGGCAATGACACGGTCAAGATGGCCGGGGAGTTATTGCGCGCGAGCCACCTAAACTTCTACGGCAACGTCGAGGGTGATGATATTTTTAAGGGCACCACAGATGTCGTGGTCTGTGATGGCTTTGTTGGAAATGTGGCATTGAAGACCTCTGAGGGTCTGGCCCAGATGCTGCGCAGTTTTATTAAAGAAGAATTTACACGCAATGCAGGCACGCGTCTGATGGGATTGTTAGCGATGCCTGTGCTCAAGAAATTCTCGCGTCGCGTGGATCATCGCCGCTACAACGGTGCCGCGCTGCTGGGGCTGCGTGGGATCGTGTTCAAGAGCCATGGCTCTGCCGACGCGGTTGCCTATGAGCACGCGCTACAGCGCGCCGCAGATGCCGCTGCCCACGGGCTAAACGAAAAAATCGCTCAGGCGATCGCTCTGGATCGGCCGGAGGCCATTCCGCATCCTGACCTAAAATCGTTATCGTCGGAACCCCCAGAGGACATCAGCTGATGGAGATCTTCTCGCGCATTGTTGGTACGGGCCGGGCTTTGCCGGGCAAACCCGTGACCAATGCAGAGTTGGCGACTCGGCTTGCGCAGTCGGGCGTCGATACCTCGGATGACTGGATCCGTGAGCGCACGGGTATCTCGCAGCGCTACATTGCGGCCGACGGTGTGCACACCAGTGATCTCGCTTTCGAGGCCTCCGGCCATGCACTGCAGTCAGCAGGTGTCTCTGCGAAAGATATTGATCTGATCATTCTGGCGACTTCGACGCCCGACATGATCTTTCCCTCGACTGCCTGCCTGTTGCAGAAAAAGCTTGGCGCATCTGGTGGCGCTGCTTTTGATGTTCAGGCGGTATGCAGTGGTTTTGCCTACGCGATGGCAACCGCGGATCTGTTTATCAAGGCCGGCAAGGCCAAGACCGCCCTCGTTGTCGGTGCGGAGGTTTTTTCGGGAATTCTGGATTGGAGTGATCGCGCGACATGTGTGCTGTTTGGCGATGGTGCTGGTGCTGTTGTGCTGAAGGCCGATTCAACGCCGGGAATTCTGGGACACCGACTGCATGCGCGCGGTGAGTTTGAGTCGATTCTTCGTACACCCGGAACAGTCAGCCACGGAAAAGCAGTGGGCCATCCGTTTCTCACCATGGATGGCCAGTCTGTTTTCAAGCTTGCGGTACAGGTGCTCGATAGTGTTGCCCGAGAGGTGCTGGCCGATGTTGGCCATCAGGTCAGTGATATTGATTGGCTGATTCCGCATCAGGCCAATGTCCGGATTCTTTCGGCCACGGCCAAGCGTCTTGGAATAGATGAGGCCAAAGTAGTTGTTACGGTCGATCAGCATGCCAATACGTCGGCGGCATCGGTTCCGCTGGCACTTGATGTTGCGGTTCGTGATGGCCGGATCCGATCCGGCCAGCGATTGATGCTTCAGGGGGTGGGTGGTGGCTTTACCTGGGGTGCGGTTTATCTTCAGTTTTAGAGTGCGAGTCTCAAACCCTGCGATGGAGGTGGTGCGGTCATCATGAATTCTCTTGCGTTCGTATTTCCTGGGCAGGGGTCACAGACGGTGGGCATGCTTGCTGGATTTGCGGGTAATACCGCAGTCAGCGATGCGCTCTCGGAGGCGTCCGAGGCGCTGGGGCAGGATCTCTCAGCGTTAATCGCAGATGGTCCGGCAGAGTCACTCAGTCTCACTGTAAATACCCAGCCGGTGATGCTGGCCACATCGGTGGCGTTTTATCGTGCCTGGTGCGCGGCGGGTGGGCCTGCGCCGGCTTGGGCGGCAGGCCATAGCCTTGGCGAATATTCGGCGCTTACCGCCGCCGGTGTTTTTCCGCTTACCGAGGCGACACGTCTTGTGCGCTTTCGTGCCGAGCAGATGCAGTCGGCTGTACCTGTGGGGGTGGGCAGTATGGCGGCCATTCTGGGGCTTGAGTCTGCAGCGGTGATTGCAGCCTGTGCCGATGCCGCCCAGGGGCAGATCGTCGAGGCGGTCAATTTCAATGCGCCTGATCAGACGGTGATTGCAGGCCACAAGGAAGCCGTTGATCGTGCCTGCATTCTAGTGAAAGAACGCGGTGCAAAACGGGCATTGCCGCTGGCTGTGTCGGCGCCATTTCATTCAACCATGCTCAAACCCGCAGCCGATGCACTTCGCGCGCATCTTGCGCAGATCCCGTTGTCTCCACCAGAAATCAAGGTGATCAACAACGTGGATGTTCAGGTTGAAAGTGATCCGGATCGGATTCGGGATGCGCTCTCCCGTCAGGCCATGAGTCCTGTGCGATGGGTCGAGCTTATTCAGCGTCTTGTGGAAAACGGCGTAGGCACCATGATCGAGTGCGGACCTGGCAAGGTGCTCACAGGACTCGTGAAAAGAATTGCGCCCGAGGTAGCGACCTATGCCATCAATGATCAATCGAGCCTTGATGCGGCGATTGCTGGGCTCAAGGCGTCGTAGGCGTGCTGAGTGGTTTCATCGCTTCAATCATCTAAGGAGTGGCCGTCATGAGTGAGTCTCCCCGAGTTGCCTTGGTGACAGGCGCTACACGCGGTATTGGCCAGGCGATTGCCATCGGCCTGGGCACGGCTGGCCATGTGGTGATTGGGACTGCTACTACCGTGCAAGGTGCCGAGAGCATTTCGGCGTCGCTCTCAGCCCATGGCATCTCGGGCGAGGGACGGGTGCTACAGGTCAACGATGGGACAAGCTGCGATGCGTTGATCGATGAGATTGCGCAGAAATTTGGCCCGATTGGCATCCTGGTCAACAACGCGGGGATCACCCGCGACAACCTGTCGATGCGGATGAAGGACGAGGATTGGGATGCGGTGATTCAGACCAATCTGACTGCGGTGTTTCGGCTGTCGCGTGGGGTGTTGCGCGCCATGATGAAGGCCCGTTGGGGACGGATCATCAACATCACCTCGGTGGTGGGACTCTCCGGTAACCCTGGCCAGATGAACTACGCGGCCGCTAAGGCGGGCGTGGCAGGAATGTCACGGGCGCTCGCCCGCGAGGTCGCAAGCCGCGGGATCACCGTGAACTGTGTCGCCCCGGGATTTATCGATACCGATATGACAAAGGCCCTGTCCGAGGAGCAGATCAAGGGCCTCACCAGCCAGATTCCCGCCCAACGTCTTGGAACTCCCCAGGATATTGCGGCATCTGTCGTCTTTTTGGCCTCTGAGGGGGCCGGCTATATCACCGGCGTCACCCTGTCTGTGAACGGTGGAATGGTGATGTCCTGATACAATTCGTCCTAGTTTGACCCCTAAGGAAAAGGTTCATGGAAGACATTGAAAAGCGCGTCATTGGCATCGTTTCGGAGCAGCTTGGCGTCAAAATCGAAGACGTCAAGAAAGAGTCCAAGTTTGTCGATGATCTCGGCGCTGACTCCCTTGATACCGTGGAGCTCGTGATGGCCCTGGAAGATGCCTTCGGCTGCGAGATCCCTGACGAGGAAGCTGAGAAGATCACCACGGTCCAGCAGGCCATCGACTACGTCACGACCCATCTGAAAAAATAAGCGGACCTTCTGTCGATGAGCGGTCCTATAGCATCGGGTGCCGCAGGTCGGCGCCGCGTTGTCGTCACCGGTTTAGGCTGTATTTCCCCCCTGGGAAACGATGTCTCATCATCCTGGGCGGGGCTTGTCGCCGGTCAGTCGGGCATTGCCACCGTCACCAAGTTTGACCACAGTGGTCTGCCTGTACATTTTGCTGGCGAAGTAAAAGGATTCTCCGTTGAGGACTTCCTGCCCGCTAAAGAAGCGCGGCACATGGATGTCTTCATTCATTACGGAATTGCCGCTGGGATTCAGGCCCTAAAGGACTCCGGCCTTCAGGTCACAGAGGCGAACTCGGAGCGCATTGGTGCGTTTGTGGGTTCGGGCATTGGCGGTCTTCCCCTCATCGAAGAGACGCATGCGGAGTACACGAATCGTGGCGCCCGTCGTATCTCGCCATTTTTCGTGCCCGGATCGATCATCAATATGATCTCTGGCCACCTCAGCATCCTTCACAACCTAAAAGGCCCGAACGTCGCTGCGGTCACTGCCTGCACGACTGGTCTGCATAGCATCGGGCTTGCGATGCGGTTGATTCAATACGGCGACGCCGATGCCATGCTTGCAGGGGGCGCCGAGTCCACCATCTCGCCCTTGGGCATTGGCGGTTTCGCGGCAGCACGTGCATTGTCAACGCGTAACGATGATCCGTCGACTGCATCACGCCCATGGGATAAAGACCGTGATGGTTTTGTATTGGGCGAGGGAGCGGGTGTGCTGATGCTCGAGGAATACGAACACGCCAAGGCTCGCGGCGCAAGAATCTATTGCGAGCTCGCGGGGTTTGGAATGTCGGGCGATGCCTTTCACATGACCGCACCGAACATGGATGGACCGCGTCGTTGTATGGCCAATGCATTGAAAGATGCACAGGTTTCGGTGGATCAGGTCGACTACGTCAATGCCCATGGCACGTCTACCCCTTTGGGAGATAAGAACGAGACGGAGGCGATAAAGGCTGCCCTTGGAGATCACGCCAGACAAGTGGTCGTGGGGTCGACCAAGTCGATGACCGGCCACCTGTTGGGCGGCGCAGGTGGTCTCGAGTCGGTATTTACCGTGCTGGCTTTGCATCACCGTGTGAGTCCACCAACGATCAACATTTTTAATCAGGACCCTGAGTGTGATCTGGATTACTGCGCCAACGCTGCGCGTGATCTTCCGATTCGGGTAGCGCTGAAAAACAACTTTGGATTTGGCGGCACCAACGGCACGCTGGTCTTTCGCGCTGTTTGAGCGATTCTGAAGGCGGTCCTGGGGTGAGCGATCAGCGTGAGACTGACGCCGAGCTGGTCGAACGGGTTCAGCAGGGCGACAAACGGGCGTTTGAGCTGCTTGTTGCGAAGTACCAGCGCCGCGTGGAACGTCTGCTTTCCCGTTTGATTCGAGACCCCTCTGAGATTGAGGATGTTGCCCAAGAGGCCTTCATCAAGGCCTATCGAGCGCTGCCGCAATTTAGGGGCGACAGTGCTTTTTACACCTGGCTCTATCGGATTGCGGTCAACACCGCCAAGAACTATTTGGTCAGCCAGGGCAGGCGGCCAAAACCATTTGCGGATACCCAGACCGACGAGGATGGGGAATCTTTTGACGCTGCCGATGTCGTAGAGGACATCAATACGCCGGACGCGGTGCTGCATAGCCGCCAGGTGGCCGAGGTGGTGAACGCCGCCATCGAATCGTTGCCCTTGGATCTGCGCACGGCGATTACGTTACGGGAGATTGAGGGACTGAGCTACGAGGAAATTGCCCAGGCGATGGACTGTCCAATAGGCACAGTCCGATCCCGGATATTTCGGGCGCGGGAGGCGGTGGCTGAGCAGCTTCGGCCACTACTGGGAACGGTCGAGGGCAAGCGCTGGTAGCGGATGATCAAGGAAGAAAACATGAAAAGAACTCAGAGCAAACGAGTCCGGGGAGGGGGCGCATGAATCCGCACGAGGAACTATCTGCCTGGATGGATGGAGAGGCGGGCGATGGCCGTACAGAGGCGATGACCAAAATGGTGCTTCAGACTCCGGAGAGCAGGGCGCGCTGGAGCGAGTGGCATTTGATTGGGGATGTCATGCGAAGCTCGGTATTGTCCAAGCCCTCCGGTGTTGCCGATGCGGTTTCCAGAGCGCTGGAGCATGAACCCAATCACATTCCGTTAGCCCAACACAGGACGGTGCCGGCTCGGGTGTTGGCCCGTCGTCGGATGACCCGAGCCATGTCTGGCGTGGCCGTTGCTGCCGCTTTGATGTTTGTGGTTTTTATGGCGGTTTCTCCACAGATGCAGGAAGAGGGCGGAGCCGGACAGTTGGCCGCCCAGGCCCCCGCCACAACAGTGGCAGGTTCGCTACCCGAAAACGCCGCGGTCCTGCAGGATGCCCGACTGCGGGAGCTCTTCGATGCCCATGGGTCGATGTCGATCCGACCCGTCTCCACCGAGGTGCGTTAATGCGCTCGAGGCTGTCCAGACTCTGCCTGCCCGCCGTCTTTCAGGGCGTATTTGTCACCAACTTGGCCCATGCCCAGTCGGTGGGGGCTGCGGGCGCAATCGCATCCCAGGAGTCCCCCGTCATTGCGTTGATTGAGCGTATGCGGGCAGCCGGCCAGACCCTGAGCTTTACTGGAACCTATGTCCATCAGCAGGATGCCCTGCTTCAGTCCTCCCGGATCACTCAGATTCGAGATTCCCGCCAATCCGTTACGCGGCTGCAGACCCTGGAGGGGCATCGACAGGAAATCATCAAGGTCCCTGGGGAGATCAGGGTGTATATGCCGGATGAGCAGCGGGTAAAGATCGACCAGACGGGCCAGCCCCGGCCCGCCTTTCCGGCCATGATCGTAGGCTCTCCCGCGACGGTGCTGGGGAGCTACGAGGTCATCCCTGGCGGCTCCCTGCGGATTGCGGAGGTCGACGCTCAGGAGATCCTGCTTCGGCCCCGGCACGACCAGCGGTGGTCGGTGAGGCTCTGGCAGGACAAGCGGACTGGGCTGATCGTGAAATGCCAAAAGCTTGACCGGGAGGGCCGCACCGTCGAGCAGGCCGCCTTCACCTCCCTGAATTTTTCTGTCAAGCCCGGTCCTGCCAGTGGCAGCCCCAGCTATGCTGGTGCCAAGGACTGGGCGGTGCATAACGCATCCTTTGCGCCCGCAGTCTCGGCACCCCCTTTAAAATTCAGGCCTGAGGCGCTCCGGGGGTTTGATTTGGTGGGCGTCTACGAGCGCCACGGCTCACAAGGCCTGGAAATGCGGCGGTATGTGCTGTCCGATGGCGTGGCAACTGTCACCGTGTTTGTTGGGCCCAAGTCCAAAGAGAGCCCCCTGGGCGATCGGCCGCATCGGACCGGGGCAGTGAGTATGTTGTCGAAGGAATTTCAGGATGTTCGGTTAATCGTGTTTGGTGATGTACCCCCCGAGGCGCTTAGACAGTTTGTGCAAAGTATTGAATGGAAAAACACCCTATGAGGCAGCACGCAACGTTGATCGGTTTGCATCGATATTTTTCAGGCCATCACTCGGGCCGATGGAGCGCATCTCTGCTTGCCGCATTGATGTTGTTTGTGTTGCCCGTGGCCCTGGTCCATCCGGTCAAGGCCCAGCCGGCAGCAACGGCCAGCCGTGGCCTGCCTGATTTTGCTGACCTTGTTGAAAGCGCTGGTCCTGCGGTCGTCAATATTCGAACGGTTGAGAAAGTTCGCGTTCAGCAGTCCCAGTCGGGCCCGCAGATTCCGGAGTTAGACGAGAACGATCCGTTTTATGAGTTCTTCAGAAGATTTTTTCCGCCACGCCCCAATGCGCCGCGCGGACCCCGCGGAGCGCCGCAGCCCGAAGAGGTGCCACGTGGCGTTGGTAGCGGATTCATCATTTCGCAGGACGGCTTCATCCTGACCAATCATCATGTGGTCGATGGCGCTGATGAAATCCTGGTCACCCTTGCGGATAAGCGTGAATTTAAGGCAAGACTGATTGGCTCAGATCGCCGCACTGATGTGGCATTAGTGAAGATTAATGTGACGGGCCTGCCCTCATTGCGATTTGGGGATCCAAATAAGCTTCGCGTCGGTGAGTGGGTCTTGGCGATCGGATCGCCATTTGGTCTAGAGAACACCGTCACTGCAGGTATTGTGAGCGCCAAGGGGCGTGATACCGGCGATTACCTTCCCTTTATTCAGACCGACGTCGCGGTAAACCCCGGTAACTCAGGCGGGCCGCTGCTCAATATGCGTGGCGAAGTGGTGGGTATCAACTCCCAGATCTACAGCCGTACAGGCGGATTCATGGGCATTTCGTTTGCGATTCCGATTGATGAAGCAAATCGTGTCGCCGAGCAGTTACGCACACAGGGCCGGGTGACCCGCGGACGTATTGGCGTTGGAATTGGTGAGGTCACCAAGGAAGTCGCCGAGGCGTTGGGCCTGTCTAAAACCTCTGGCGCGCTGGTTCGAAGTGTGGAGTCGGGCGGCCCTGCTGAGAAAGCCGGCCTTGAGCCCGGCGACATTCTGCTGCGTTTCGATGGCAAAGTAATCGATAAGTCTTCAGACCTGCCGCGAATCGTGGGTAACACAAAACCTGGCGCGCGAGTGACTGCGCAGGTATGGCGTAAAGGCGGAATGAAAGAGCTCACAGTTTCGGTTGGAGAGATGGAGCCGGATCGGGTCGCAAAAGCAGCCGGTAAGCCAGCCCCGACGACACCCTCGGTGGCTGCCAACTGGATAGGCCTTGCCGTGGTTGATCTCACCGAGGCGCGGCGCACAGAACTCAAGATCAAAGCGGGCGTGCTGGTCGAGGTGGCCGATGGGGCTGCTGCACGCGCAGGCATCCGACAGGGAGATGTTCTGATCAGCGTGAACAACACCGACATTACTTCTGCAAAGCAATTCGGTGATGTTGTCAACAAATTAGATAAAACGAAACCGCTCGTGGCGCTGGTGCGCCGCGGTGATGGTGCCCTCTTCATTCCCGTTCGGCCAACTGCGACGAAATGAAAATATCACAACAAAAACAACGATCGCCGGTGCGCCTTGGAGAACATCCGTAACTTTTCAATCATTGCCCACATCGATCATGGCAAGAGTACACTCGCAGACCGCATCATTCAGCTCTGTGGCGGCCTTTCGGAGCGGGAGATGGAGTCGCAGGTGCTCGACTCCATGGCGCTTGAGCGCGAGCGCGGCATCACGATTAAGGCTCAGACCGCTGCGTTAAGTTACAAGGCGCGTGACGGCAAGGTTTATGCCCTCAATCTGATCGATACGCCGGGCCATGTGGATTTTTCCTACGAAGTCAGTCGATCGTTGTCCGCATGTGAGGGCGCATTGCTTGTTGTGGATGCATCTCAGGGGGTCGAGGCGCAGACGGTAGCGAACTGTTACACCGCCATCGAGCTTGGTGTTGAGGTAGTTCCGGTGCTCAACAAGATTGATCTTCCTGCTGCAAACCCCGAGCAGGCGATCCAAGAGATCGAAGATGTGATCGGCATTGATGCACAGGATGCGGTCCGGGCAAGTGCGAAGACTGGCGAAGGCGTGCCCGACATTCTTGAAATGTTGATTCGTCGTGTGCCGCCGCCCAAGGGAGATCCCCAGGCGGCATTACAGGCGCTGATTATTGATTCCTGGTTCGATAACTATGTAGGCGTGGTCATGCTTGTCCGCGTAATTAATGGAACTCTCAGGCCTAAAGATAAGATTTTGTTGATGTCCACCGGGGCGAACTATTCGGTCGAACATGTGGGCGTCTTTACCCCGAAGTCGAAGAACCTGGAGGCCCTCTCCGCGGGAGAGGTGGGGTTTGTAATCTCCGGGATTAAAGAGCTGAAGGCCGCCAAGGTGGGCGATACCGTGACCCACGCAGGCCATCAGGCGGCCCGTCAGCCGCTGCCCGGATTTAAGGAAATTAAGCCCCAGGTATTTGCGGGACTGTATCCGGTGGAGGCCAACCAATACGAGGCCCTTCGGGATGCCCTTGATAAGCTCAAGCTCAATGACTCCTCATTGCAGTATGAGCCCGAGGTCTCGCAGGCGCTTGGTTTTGGCTTTCGGTGTGGATTCCTTGGCCTGCTGCATATGGATATCGTCCAAGAGCGTCTCGAGCGAGAGTACGACATGGATCTGATCACGACCGCCCCCACGGTGGTTTATCAGGTTTTGATGCGCGATGGGACGCTTATCGATGTTGATAATCCATCCAAAATGCCGGATCCATCCCGGATTGAGGAGATCCGCGAGCCGATTGTCACGGTGACCCTGTTCATGCCGCAAGAGTATGTGGGCGCGGTCATTACCCTTTGTACCGGTAAGCGTGGTGTGCAGACGGCCATGAACTATCACGGCCGGCAGGTGAACCTGACCTACGAGATTCCGATGAACGAGATCGTTCTGGATTTCTTTGACAAGCTAAAGTCAGTCTCACGTGGCTATGCCTCGATGGATTATGAATTTAAAGAGTATCGGGCTTCTGATGTCGTGAAGCTTGATGTGTTGATTAACGGAGACCGCGTAGATACGCTATCGGTGATTGTGCACCGTGCGAATTCCCAGAGTAAGGGCAGAGAGCTTGCCTCGAAGCTGCGTGAGCTTATTCCGCGTCAGATGTACGACGTTGCTATTCAGGCGGCAATTGGATCAAACATCATCGCCCGTGAAAATATCAAGGCATTGCGTAAAAACGTGTTGGCGAAGTGCTACGGTGGGGATATCTCTCGCAAGCGCAAGCTTCTAGAGAAGCAGAAGGCCGGAAAGAAACGCATGAAGCAGGTGGGCACTGTTGAAATTCCCCAAGAAGCCTTTCTTGCAGTCTTGCAGGTTGAGGGCTGATCGTGAACTTTGCGTTGATTATTTTTCTTTTGTGTCTGGCCACCGGCGTGCTCTGGGCGGGCGATCGTTGGGTGTGGCGAAAGCGGCGCCCGGAGGGTGCCCCCCGGCCGATCTGGCTGGAATACACCGCTGGATTTTTTCCGGTGATATTCGTGGTCTTTATCCTGCGTAGCTTTATCGTTGAGCCGTTTAGCATTCCATCAGGATCAATGATCCCAACGTTGCGCGTGGGCGATCTCATTCTGGTCAATAAATTTTCCTATGGCATCCGCCTTCCGATTATTCACACCAAGGTCGTCGCAACGGGCCTGCCCCAGCGGGGAGATGTCGTGGTGTTTCGTTTCCCCGAGGATGAAACTGTCGATTACATCAAGCGGGTGATTGGCCTGCCGGGCGATGTGATCCGATATGAAAATAAACGGATTTATGTCAACGATCAGCCGATTGCGGTCAAGGCAATGGATCCATTTTTTGACGCGGGACGAATCTCTCTTCAGTTCGAGGAGCAATATGGCGGAAAAACCTATCGCACGCTTAACGATGACGATCGGATGGCCATCGGATTTATCCCGAATTCTGGCGCAAGGGGCTGCCAGGTCTCGGACAGGGGCCTGCGTTGCCAGGTGCCGGCCGGCCAGTATTTCATGATGGGAGACAACCGCGATAACAGCAGTGATAGCCGCTTTTTTGGCTTTGTCGAGGAGCGGCTCTTGGTGGGGCGTGCGTTTTTTATCTGGTTTAACGCGGGCGATGTCATGAACGGCAAGTTCGATCGATTGGGCGGCTTTGAGTAACGTCACTGCGGAACTTGAAAAGCGTCTGGGGTATAGCTTTAAGGATCCTGCGCTGTTAAAGCTCGCCTTAACCCACCGTAGCCACAGCGCATCGCATAACGAACGGCTGGAGTTTCTCGGCGATAGTGTGTTGAATTGCGCTGTCGGCCACCTGCTTTATCGGCAGTTAAAACAGTTCGACGAGGGCGACCTCTCACGAGTGCGCTCAAACCTGGTTCGCCAGCAGGCATTGCACGACATTGCGCAGACGCTGTCCTTGCATCAGTTTTTATTTCTTGGCGAGGGTGAACTTAAAAGCGGAGGGCTCCGACGGCCATCCATTCTGGCCGATGCCCTGGAGGCGTTGCTCGGCGCCATCTTTCTCGATGGTGGATTTACCGAGGCCGCCCGGGTGATCGACAGCTTGTATACACCGATCCTCAAGCAGGTCGATCCTAAGACACTGGGCAAAGACGCCAAGACACTGCTGCAGGAATCCCTTCAGGGTCTCGGCCTTCCTTTGCCTGTCTATTCGGTAGTGGCCACCCATGGTGCTGCCCACAGCCAGATGTTTGAAGTGGAATGTGCCATAGCCAAGCTCTCGATTACGGTGCTCGGCTCGGGCGCGAGCCGGCGTGCTGCCGAGCAGATGGCCGCAACCCAGGCCTTGGCCGCAGTCCGCGAGGCTACCGCGAGTGTTCCAAAGAAGACGCGTCGCGCGAAGAAGTCTGGCCCCCCGCCACAGGCAGCACTGATGTTTGAAGATAAAGAGCGTAAAGCCTAACGGCATTCGAACATGACACATCGTTGCGCCGTTGTTGCCATCGTTGGACGCCCCAATGTCGGCAAGTCGACCTTGCTGAATCAGTGGGTCGGTCAGAAGGTGAGCATTACATC
The DNA here is from genome assembly GCA_018882785.1 of Burkholderiaceae bacterium. Classification (GTDB taxonomy): domain Bacteria; phylum Pseudomonadota; class Gammaproteobacteria; order Burkholderiales; family Burkholderiaceae_A; genus Lacustribacter. The sequence goes on from VERI01000011.1 coordinate 48,326, forward strand.
CCGAAAAGCACAGACCACGCGTCACCGCGTTACGGGTGTCTTCACCCGCCCAGGACTACAGATCGTATTCGTGGATACACCTGGAATTCAGCAGCGTCACAATACGGCCTTGAATCGCCAGCTCAATAAAACTGCTGTGCAATCCCTCTCCGATGTCGATCTCGCTCTGTGGGTCATTGAGGCGACTGGACTGACCCCCCAGGACGAGGCAATTCTCGCCATGATTCCATCGTCTTTGCCAGTGATCGCTGTACTCAATAAATCAGATCGAATCCGATCGGGGCGAGATCGGGAGGCTGCGTTTGCCCTTGGAGACCGGCTCGCGGCCATGCATCGATTTTCCGCCTTGGTGCCCGTATCCGCTGAGCGCGGCAGTCAGTGTGAGATTGTGGTCCATGAGATCGAGAAGCTCGCGCCAGAGGGGGAGCCTAGATTTGCAGAAGATGAAGTATCCGACCGCAGTGTTCGATTTCTCGCCGGTGAGCTCATTCGGGAAAAGCTTTTTCGTCTTCTTGGGGATGAGCTGCCCTATGAGACGACGGTCGTGATTGATCGTTTTGATGAACAGCCATCACAGCGTTCTCCGGGGCATATCCACGCCGATATTAGTGCAAGCATTATCGTGGCGAAGGCGTCTCAAAAGGCAGTCGTTATCGGCGAGCATGGAAGTCGAATTCGTCGTATCGGTACCGAGGCGCGGGCGGACATTGCCCGTTTAATCGACGGTACGGTACGACTTGAACTCTGGGTAAAGGTCAAAAGTGGATGGGCAGACGATGCCGCTGCCGTCCGCGCTTTTGGTGTCGAATGAATGCGCTTTCGGATCGGGCCTTGGTGCTACATGTCATGCCATGGCGTGAGACCAGCCTCATTGTTGAAGCCTTCACCCGTGACCATGGACGTATCGGCATGATCGCAAAGGGGGCGCGTCGACCGCGTTCCGCGTTACGCGGTTTACTGCAGCCATTTCAGTTGCTTGATCTGCGGTGGACGGGCAAGGCAGAGCTACGAACTTTGATCTCTGCTGAATGGGTGGGGGGTCTGGCGATGCTGAGTGGCTCAGCCATCATGCCCGGCTTTTATCTTAACGAGCTCATGGTCAGACTGCTGCCACGGGAAGATGCCCACCCTGTTGTATTTGACGATGTACTTGCAACCCTCGGGCTTCTGGCGCGTCAGGAAATGGAAGGCCGTGGCCGGGAGCTCACCGAGCCGATTTTGCGAAGATTCGAGTGCAATCTGCTCCGAGAGCTCGGCTATGCACCGCATTTCGATCGGGAGACGGAAGGGGGTCAGCCGGTCATGGCGGATCAGTCCTATCAGGTCACCGCGCACTCGGGTGTCGTGCGTGCAGCACCGATGGCTGCCGACTCGGTGGGGTCCTCTGCAGTCGGCTCAGACTACATTCATGGCCGTACGCTACTTGCCCTGGCCCGAAGTCAACAGTCAATTGAGGACGCGGTGCATGCCCTAGAGGATCCGGAGATCGCTGCTGAGTCAAAGCGCCTGCTGCGTGCGTTATTGGGGCAGCAGCTCGGGGATGACGAGCTCCAGTCGCGCCAGGTCATGCGAGATCTGGTTCGGATTTAAGATAGGGGTCCCAGAGAGGATGAGTACCCATGATTGAACTCGGCGTAAACATTGACCATGTGGCGACGCTTCGGCAGGCCCGACGGGGGATTGATCCGGATCCGATCTGGGCGGCTGTCGAAGCCCACCTGGGCGGGGCGGACGGGATCACAGTGCACCTGCGCGAGGACCGACGGCACATACAAGACGACGATGTCCGGCGCCTACGGACCCACACTCAGATCAAGCTGAATCTTGAGATGGCTGCCACCTCCGAAATGGTTGCTTTTGCATGTGAGGTCAATCCAGAGATGGCGATGCTTGTACCTGAGGGTCGCCAGGAAATCACCACAGAGGGCGGACTGGATGTGGTCGGGCTACGTTCATCTCTTGCCGCACCTATCCAGCGGCTTCGGGATGCGGGAATCACAGTGAGTGCCTTTGTGGATGCTGAGCCCGAACAGATTCGGGCCGCTGCCGATCTGGGTGTTCAGGTCTGCGAGATTCATACCGGACCCTATGCGGCGATATTTCAGTCACAAGGCCGTGATGCGCAGGCGCCAGCAGTGGTCGGTGAGATCAAGAAGATTGCCGGTGCGGGAGAGATCATCGTGCGGCATGGCATGCGGTTTAACGCTGGTCATGCGCTGAACTACTTTAATGTACAGCCCATAGCCGCTCTTTCAGGGGTGCGCGAATTGCATATCGGGCATGCGATCGTCTCCCGTGCGGTTCTGGTGGGGTTACGGGAGGCGGTCCGTGACATGAAACGGCTGATGCGTGAAGCACAGGCCTTTGGGGTGCGCTGATGGTCGTGGGAATAGGCACGGACACCGTGTTGATCGAGCGGGTCTCCCAGATGGTGGCCCGCTGGGGGGAACGGTTTGCTCAGCGTGTGCTTGGCCCCCAGGAGTATCAGGAGTATCAGCGCAGAAAATCCCGGGGAGTAGCAGGGCCCGATCGGGCTGTTCGTTATGTAGCCAAACGTTTTGCTGCCAAAGAGGCAATCGGTAAGGCGTTGGGTGTCGGACTACATCATCCGATGTCACTGCATTCAGTCGAGATTCTCAATGATCCGCGGGGGGCGCCAGTGGCGGTTGCGCGTAAGGCGCTTGCCGCTTACTTGGCCGAGCGTCAATACCAGATTCATGTCTCAATCTCTGACGAGATTGGCCATGCCCAGGCCCTCGCAATTGTCCAGACGGCCAGTTCATGAGCAGACTCGGTCCGTTCATTATTGACGTCGAAGGGTGCAGCCTCACCGCGCGGGATCGGGAATTGCTAGCCCACCCCTGGGTAGGCGGTCTGATTTATTTCACGCGTAATTTTGAGAGCAAGGCCCAGATTACCGCTTTGTCACGTGAGATTCAGGCGGTGCCACGGTCTGCCGGATGCGCACCGTTACTAATATGCGTCGATCATGAGGGCGGCCGGGTGCAGCGTTTTCGAGAGGGTTTCACCGAGATTCTGGCCATGTGCACGATCGGTGCAATGTGTAAGGAGGGCGATCCGGAATCGCGTCTGGCGGCAATCGCGCGTGCCCGTCAGCTTGGATTTTTGCTGGCCAAAGAATTACGAGAAGTTGGCGTTGAATTTAGCTTTACAC
>VERI01000056.1 GCA_018882785.1 Burkholderiaceae bacterium
TGTCTTACGGATCGCGCACTGCGGCAGTGTGGGTCATGGCGCGACGCATGGGGATCGCCCCGGCTCGGAAGCTGTAATGCGCCAGCACTACACCCCGAAGCCCGCCCCGATCCCCCGCTGGGCCGTGGTCGTTCTGGAATGCTTGATCGGCCTGGCGCTGGGGGCGCTGATTGGTTTTAGCCTGTAACTGAGGAGAGCGAAGATGGCAACGACGACACAAGACGGATTCCACCCGATGCGCGGCCACGTGGAAAAAGGCACCACGATACGCATGCGCAACGGCGCGGTGCTGACGCTGCTGCCGGCCGGCGTGCGCGGCTGGAAACTGCAGCGCCAAGATGGAACGGTCTACGCTGATGACCTGCCGTCAGCGTTTGCGGTAACCGATGCTGTCATTCTGTACGAAGAATGACCCCCGCCCAGACCCCCGCTGAGCCGCAGCGCGGCCCGCTATGGCCGTTCCCGGCCCAGTTGCTGGACTATCCCAGCATGCCCCCTGGATCGAAGCCTGTAGGCCCGATGCGGGTGCCTGCCGCCCCCCTGCCGGATGAGCCGGCGTTGTTTTGAGGAGAACGAAGATGCACACACCTGGACCGTGGACCGTGCGCCACGATTTCCGATGCGCGAACGGAGAAATGACAATAGGGGTTGCGTCTGCCGCGATTGGCCCACACGCTGGCGCGGTTGCGTGGCCGTGCGGAAAAGACGATGCAACAGAAATCGCCAATGCCCGCCTCATCGCCGCCGCTCCCGAAATGCTCCGCGCCCTGCAGCGTCTGACCGATTTATCTGCCGACGATGGTCGCGGGCCATCAGACGATGACTTAGCCTATGCACTGAAAGTCATCAGGACGGCCACGGGTGCGCCACGATCTGAGCAGTCCTGATGGTTTTTAGGAGAACGAAAATGCACACTTTCAGCCGCATGGTGCGCGATACGCTCGCGCGCTGGGACAAAGAAGCTGCCATGCATGTCTGTAGCATGATGCGCCAAGGTGGCGAGGCGTACACATACGTCACGCCCACCGGCCTGAAGCTGGTTCGTGTCTCACTTGGACGCGATGAAAAAGCCGATGTCAACCCGGTTGTCTTCGAGCAATTGCAGGCGAACGGTTGGACATACAGGGATCCGGAGTGATCTGGGCCGCCCTGGCCCTGCTGCTAGCCCTGGTGCTCGCAGTCCTGCTGGACCTATAATCGCCCGGCCCCTCACGGGGTCGTCTCCTCCTGGCCTTCGGGCCTTCGCCCCGGGCGTCGAACATATCCGCCCGGGGCTTTTTTTCGGAGCCTGACGTTATGCTGATCCTGACCTACTGCGACGCACCTGCCGCCCTGCAGGCTGCAGGCATCGCTGCTGCTGAGCGGTTTTTCGCCGAAACTGGCGCCGATCCTCTGAAATGCTGGCGCGCTGCCGAGGCTGTTGGACGCGGTGCCGTGTATGACCGCGATGCCCTGCGCGCCTGGTATCTGGCTGAGGACGCCGCAGTGCTGGCGACATATGGCCGTTGGCGGCACGCACCGGCCGCCGTGGCGCTGGAGTGGCGGCCTGACCCCGATCACGCGGCACGGATCGGATAGACCCGGACGGGCTCCAGTGACTCCAGCATGCGGCGAATCTCGCTGCGATTGTGCTGGTAACGCTCCAGCGTTTCCAAAGAGCAGAGAACGTGCTTTTTGTGCGTGAGATCGGGCGTCTTCAATCGCCCGAGATCCAGCCACCCGGCGTGCCCTGCAGCCACGTACAGAGACTGAATGCCGATTTTGTGCTGTTGCATGCCCTGCTGCAGCTCGTCCACGATAGGCTGCCACGGCCCCATAATCGCCCCGGCCCGGAACACACCGACCCGGTTGCGCATGGCCTCGGCTAGCAGCGCTTCGCCCGCTGATAGCCCGCCTTCGAGCATCACGGTTTTTGCATCCGTGGTCATCGGCCTGTCGCCTGGCGCAAAGTTGCCGACGTCACGCTGCCGCAGCCAGTGCGCCACGTTGTCCAGACCGCCAGCCTGATACCACTGCCACAGCGCGCGCGCCTCGGACTGCGGCAGGATTCCGGCCTCGGACCACAAAACCATCCATCGGCGGTCATCTGCCGATAACGACAGCGATATTCGCTCGTTGCTGAAACCCAGCACTGACAGCCTGTTGACCGCCGGATACGGGTGTCGGCCTTTTTCGTTAATCGAGAATGTTTCCGGAGGGGCCGCGAGTAGGGGCTTGAGTTTGTTTTCCAGTGCCCGCCTGTCGGCCAGCTGCGGCTCGCGAAGTTCATTTAGAACGATTACCTCTGACAGGCAGAAGTAATTAAATGCTGATTGGATTTCCTCGGTCGTTACGGTCTTGACATTTTGCCCTGTCGGCCCGCCGACTGCGTAGAGAAAAGGCATCCAGAGAGTGTCTTTCCCGCTGCCTTGCCTGCCACCGTGCAATATTCCGTGATTGATTTTCTGGCCGGGGTTCTGTACTTTGAACGCCATCCAATCGAAACAGTGCTGCCGCTCTGCAGGGTCCGGGATCATGCGTTCAGCGTGTTCCAGCCACAGACTGACGTCCCCGGGCACGCCTACCGGCCTGCCGTCGCGCCAGGTATTCCCATACTGGTCGCCGTCGTGGCCGACGAACAGGCCGTTCCCGGGGGCGTAGATCAGGCCGGCTAGGGTTTTGGCGCCCATCGCAAGGCGGTTTTCGTCATAGCTGGTGCTAGCCGTCACGCGCGAGTGCAGGCCGTTGGCGTTGGCGTGAATTGAGTAGAGTTTGTGGTGCCGGAATGCCGCGTCAAAGGATTTGCGCTCGATGAACCTGCGCTTGTGCAGATCAAAGAAATCCGCACCGGCCAGCAGGAAGGCAAAGCGCCGATACCAGTCCCCAGGCTCCAGCGCGCCGATTTCCTCAGACTCTGGCGGCTCGGGATCTGCTGCCGGCTCAGGCTTCGGCCCCGGCGGCCCCGGCGGCGGCTCTGGTCGCCACAGTGTCGCCCGTGGCGCGATCCACGCCCGCGCCTCAGTCCACCGGGTCCAGCCACTATCTGCGCAATCCCAGCCGTCCTGCTGCCCTGCGGGGTTGATGACCTTGATCTCTGCTGCCAGCGGCGCCAGGATCGCCGCCAGGCGTTGCATCGCCTCGGTGCCGGCCTCGTCAGCGTCGGGCCAGAGGAGGATTTTCCGGCCCCGCAGCGGCCGCCAGTTCGCCCGCGTCAGAGCCTGCGCACCACCGGGCCAAGTGCACGCGACGTAAGGCGAGCCGGTCAGCCCTGCCGCAGCGTCTGCGGCTTTCTCGCCCTCGACGACCAGCACCGGATCGTCGGGACGGGCTTCGAGGTCTTGCAGCCTGTACA
>VERI01000030.1 GCA_018882785.1 Burkholderiaceae bacterium
ATCTCTTCAATCCTTGTGCAGCGCACAAACCGTATTGAACCTAAACAATTGCTGCGCTGCAACCCCCAAAATCAAATATTTCTGGTGCAATGCCACATAATTCCACATCGTGAAATAAGGGTCAGACCAGCTGGGGCAATGAAAGAGCCGGGGAATTCCCTTAACGGACCTCAAGCGGCCCAGGGGACCCAGTCCTGATAATCCGACCGATTGCCCCCATCGTCTCCCTCTCCATGCCCTTGAACCCATGTTCGGTCATCGCCATACAAGGCAGGCCTTGAAACCCACTACCTCCGATCACGGTCACCAACGGTATCGAATATTTCTCGGAGATTTTCTTCGCTCCTGAATACGTCGTCAGTCCACAGGGATCCGCTTTGTGATGTACGAAAAACTGCGGAATACCGGATTTCAAGTAGTCAAACTCTCTCAGCTCTCGATAAGAATTATCGGCATAAGGTTCGGTAATCGAGGCGGTGTGTATCGCTCCTGCATATGCGCCACCCCCATGAATCGGCATGTAGGAAGAAGAGATTGTTCCCATGCTCGTGCCAACAAGCCAGACCTCTTGAATGGTGGTGAACTTTTGTTTTATGAGATCAATCAACTTCTGAATATCTCGCTGTCGATCTGCGGACGCCTGATAGTGCGCCGAGCAGTAATCCCCACTATCTGAATGACAGTCAACTAGTAACAGTGCAATACTTTCGTCGGCAAGATGCCTTCTGGATCTAATCAAAAAATTTCCTGTAAGTCTTGAGCTTTGCATGACGCCACTACTCACCACAGGCCTAACTACCGAGGGATATCCGGGGAGCAATACTGCCATTTTCGAGTGATCCCGAGTGCCAATTCGTATCGAAAAAACTCCTGACTGCCTGCGATTACCGTCTAGCGCTACAGAGTACAGCTCTTCAAATAGGCCTTCCGCATGTGCTGGTACGGATTGCGCGAAACCTGGACGATTAACACTGATCAAAATCCAGAGAAAGACCGGTAAAAAACTTCGCATGCTCGCCCCAGAATCTAGTCTCATGACATACCCTGCATGGCGGAAGCGGTGAGATTCGAACTCACGGAGGGGTTGCCCCCTCGCCGGTTTTCAAGACCGGTGCATTCAACCGCTCTGCCACGCTTCCAATAGGACCGGATTTTATCAGGGTATTGCCGGGCGCCCCCGGCAGGGGGCGGTCTAAAAAATTGCTATCGTCTCGGTTCAGAATCGTTCAGGACTAAGGGATGACAGGATCCAAGTCAGGGCTTCAAAAGGGTCTGGTGAGCTACGGCGACCAGGACTTTTCCCTGTTTTTACGCAAGGCATTCATTAAAGGCGCCGGATTTACCGATGAGGCGCTTGACCGGCCGATTGTTGGCGTGGCGAACACTGCGAGCGGCTTTAATCCCTGCCACGGCAATGCGCCGCAGTTAATCGAAGCCGTCAAGCGGGGGGTCATGCTCGCCGGCGGACTGCCGATCGAGTTTCCCACTATCTCATTACATGAGAGTTTTGCGCGACCCACTAGCATGTTTCTGCGCAATCTGATGTCGATGGATACCGAGGAGATGATCCGGGCCCAGCCCATGGATGCAGTCGTGCTGATCGGTGGCTGCGACAAAACGGTGCCTGCGCAGCTCATGGCAGCAGCCTCTGCCGGTGTTCCAGCGATTCAACTCATCACAGGCTCGATGCTGACTGGATCCCATCAGGGGGTACGGGTAGGTGCCTGCACCGACTGCCGTCGCTACTGGGGTCAGTTCCGTGCAGAGGAGATCGACCAGAAAGAAATTAATTCCGTAAACAACCAGTTAGTTGCCAGTGTCGGTACCTGCTCTGTGATGGGCACCGCCAGCACCATGGCCTGTATTGCGGAGGCCCTTGGCCTCACCGTACCCAATGGTGCCTCGCCTCCTGCGGTTAGCGCTGATCGCATACGGATCGCGGAAAGCACTGGGGCGACAGCGGTCTCAATGATCAAGGCGCAACGCTCGCCCGATAAGATTCTCACATCGGAGGCCTTTGAAAATGCCCTCCGTGTGCTGCTCGCGATCGGCGGCTCCACCAACGGACTGATTCATCTAACTGCAATCGCGGGACGTATGGGTGTTCGTATTGATTTAAAACGACTGGATACTTTCGCCCGAGAGACCCCGGTGCTGGTCGATTTAAAACCCTCTGGACAGCACTACATGGAAGACTTCCATCACGCAGGTGGGGTACCTCGGCTCTTGCGTGAGCTCAAGCCCTTGCTGCACCTGGACTGCCTTACCGTATCGGGCTGGTCCCTTGGTGAGCAGATCGACCGTGCCGAGGCATCCTTTGACCAGTCGGTGATCCGGCCACTGTCAGCGCCTATCTATCCCCAGGGGGGACTCGCTGTTCTGTTCGGGAATCTTGCCCCCCATGGCGCGATCATTAAACAATCGGCTGCGAGCCCAGATCTCATGCAGCACGAAGGTCGGGCTGTTGTCTTTGAAAATCTGGAAGATATGGCCAATCAGATTGATCGCGATGATCTCGATGTCGGCCCGCAGGATATCTTGGTACTCAAGAATATCGGCCCCAAGGGCGCTCCCGGCATGCCAGAGGCAGGCTACATTCCCATCCCCAAAAAGCTCGCACGCGCTGGCGTAAAGGACATGATTCGAATTTCCGATGGCCGAATGAGCGGCACGGCAGGTGGCACTATCGTGCTGCATGTCAGCCCAGAATCTGCGATCGGCGGCCCTCTTGGTGTTGTGAAAACGGGCGACCGCATCCGCTTAAATGTGACGCAGCGCTCGTTGGAGCTGCTCATAAGCGAGGATGAGCTGACCGCACGCAGCGCATCTCAGCCCCAGCGACCACCTACAGCCGACCGAGGCTACAAAAAATTATTCCTGGATTCGGTGCTGGGTGCAGAAGATGGCGCCGACTTTAATTTTCTTCGGGCACAATCCTCACAAACTGTCATTCCACGCCAATCATGACCCCTCATCCATCGACCCTTCCCGCAGTACTCTCCCCTGTTATTACGCCGTTTAGTCAGGACGGCCAGCCAGACGCCCAGCGTCTTGCCCGCCAATGCGCCTGGCTGTTGGCCAATCAAGTGGGCCTGGCTATTTTCGGCACCAACTCCGAAGCGAACTCCATGTCGGTCGGGGAACGTATCGATGCACTTCATGCGCTCATCAAGGCGGGGCTTCCCGCCGATCAAATGATGCCCGGCGCAGGTGCATGTTCAGTCACAGATGCAATCGAATTGACGCGCGCTGCAGTTGATGCAGGCTGCGCCGGCACACTCACCCTGCCGCCTTTTTATTACAAAGACGTGCCAGATGATGGGCTCTTTGCCTACTTTGCGGCCATTATCGAAAAGGTCGGCAGCTCCAAGTTACAGGTCTATCTCTACAACATTCCGCCTGTCTCAAAAGTCGGATTCTCATTACCGCTTATCGAACGTCTGATCAAAGCCTATCCAAAGACCGTTGTCGGCATGAAGGATAGCTCCGGTGACTGGGCCTACACCGAATCCGTAATTAAGGCTTTCAAAGAGACCGGCTTTCGAATGTATGCGGGCAGTGAAACATTTCTGCTACGCACACTGCGGGCGGGCGGTGTCGGATGCATCTCTGCCACTGCGAACGTTAACCCCAAGGCGATCTCGAGCCTTGCCGCGCATTGGCAGGAGCCAGACGCAGATGCCCGCCAGGCAGCGTTGGACCAGATCCGGGGCATATTCCAACGACGGCCCATGATTGCCGCCATGAAGGCGGCCGCAGCACATTTTTCAGGCGATGCCCAGTGGGCCGCACTCCGCCCCCCCTTGGTGGCCCTCGATGCAGCCCAGCGAGAAGGCCTCATACAGGAGCTGAACTCAGTCGGTTTTTCGATGCCGGGCCTTTGAGATTTCGCTTGCGAGCAGATGGCTCGCCGTCGCAAGCAAGGCCTCGTAACGCTCGCGTTCCTGGGCCATGCTGTCTGTAGTCCAGTGATAGAACCCCCTGCCAGCCTTCATGCCAATGGCGCCCTCCTGGACCCGTTGCGCGAGTGCCTTGCTGGGAGTGGAGGCATTACACAAGTCGGGATAAATCGACTGGGCGGCTGCGTGATGTACATCCAGTCCCGCATGGTCACGCTGCAGACATGGGCCAGCCGCAAGATATCGAAAGCCAAACCCAAAACGTACCGCGGCATCAATATCCTCTGGACTGACAATGCCCTGCTCCATCAGGCTGAAGGCCTCACGTGAGACCGCATGCTGGAGCCGGTTGACCAAAAAGCCGGGGAGATCCTTGCGGACTCGAATCGCAACCTTCCCGACCTCCTCCAAAACAGATGCGACCTGGTCAGCGATGGCCGAATCCGTGTGCTCCGAGCAGACAACTTCTACCCCCGGAACCAGATGGGCAGGCATGAAATAGTGGGTTCCCAGCATCCGGTGCTGGGTTTTAAGTCCCTGACCTATTCGGCTAATCGGCAGTGCCGAAGAATTGCTGCATAAGGGTGTGTCGGGCCCCGCAAGGGCCTCCAGCGCGGCAAAGATCTGCTGCTTGAGTTCAAGCTGCTCGGGAACCGCCTCGATAACCAGACTGATTTCGCCCCAGGGTGCATCCGAAAGCTGCTGAAAAATGCCTGGACCACCTGCGGACTGGGCACCAATTCTCTTCATTGCAGCGTCAAACCGTGACCCTATGGAATCAAAGCGGCCGTCACGAGGATTGACAATAGAGGTCCTCCAGCCGAATGCGGCAAAAGAGGCGGCAATATCCACCCCCATCGTTCCACCGCCCACTACCAAGAGATGACGTGATTCACGCACAGCATGCCTCCCGAAAAAACATAAATTCCTAGGGTTTACTAGTACTTTTCCTAGGTCTTGCAGCATTGAATCGACTTGAAAAAATAGGCTTCACCTGAGACCCTAGGATCTTTCCGACCCTTGCTCGTAAAGGACTATACATGCGCTTTTCCCAACTACTTGCCACGCTCGCCTTCGCTGTCTCGGGCAGTGTGTTCGCACAGAATATTTCGATCGCCACTGGTGGTACTGGCGGCGTTTATTACCCCATGGGTGGAGGCCTGGCGGCTGTACTTTCCAAGCATGTCAGCGGCATGCAAGCCACAGCCGAAGTGACGGGCGGATCGGTCGATAATCTGAACCTGATCGCCAGCGGCAAGCCCTATGTCGGGTTCTCAATGGTAGACGCAGCACTCGATGCCGCCAAAGGAGAAGGTAAGTTTTCGGGCCGTAAGGTCGAGCTTCGTACACTCCTGGTGCTCTACCCCAACAGAATGCACGTGGTCTCCACCGAAGCGACCGGTGTGAAGAGCATGAAGGACCTGAAAGGCAAACGCGTATCTACCGGCAGCCCAGGCAGTGCGACCGAGGTAATGGCCCTGCGTCTGATTGAAGCCGCCGGCCTTGATCCCAACAAAGACATGACCCGCGAGCGGCTCGGCGTCGCTGAGTCGGTCAACGCCCTGAAGGATAAAAAGATTGAAGCATTCTTCTGGGTAGGTGGTCTGCCAACTGCTGCAGTGACCGATCTGGCAAGCACACCTGGCACAAAGATCCGCATGATCGATCATGCCGACGCAGTCGCAAACATGAACAAGAAATACGGCAATCTCTACTACGCGGACACCATCCCCAAGGCAACCTATGCCGGCATGGATGCTGACAACAAGATCGCCTCTGTTGCCAACGTGCTGGTGGTGAGCGCGAGCATGCCCGATGACCAGGCCTACAAGATCGTCAAGGCAGTTTTTGACCACCAGAAGGATCTGATCGCCGTGCACAAGGAGTATTCAAACGTGACGATCCCCACACAGAAACAGGCGTCCTCACCGATTCCGTTTCACAACGGCGCCGTAAAGTTCATTAAGGAAAAAGGCGGCAAGATCGACTAAGTCCTGTGAGCAGGTATTCGTTGATATGCAAGAAAAGCCCGCGGTATGCGGGCTTTTCGTTTAAAAAGAATTACCATCAGGGCTAGACAGCATCGAGACCCACCATGAGTGACACGCTCCAAAAAATGGGATTGCCCGAGGGCGATCTGGACGAAGAGACCCGACAGCGGGTAGAAAGCCTAATTAAGGAAGAGGAAGGCGACGCCAGTAGCTATCAGGGCATTCTGGCCGTTGTTCTCACCCTTGTGGCAGTCGGGATGTCACTGTTTCACCTGTATGCCGCCTATGCAATCGTGCCGGCACAGCTGCTCCGAATGACCCATGTGGTCATGGTGTTGGCGTTTATTTTCATTACCTTCCCGATTGCAGCCCGCTACAAAAATCGGCTTATGTGGTGGGACATTATTTTTGCCGGTCTGGCGATCGCTGCACTGGTCTACGCCATACGCGGTGGAGATAATTTCACGGATAGGAATACCTTTCCCCTTCCGATGGATATCGCCTTTGGCGGCGTGCTCATTCTGCTGATCCTAGAGGCGGTTCGCCGGACCAATGGCCTGGTGCTGCTGTCGGTCACAGTCGCGTTTCTGCTATACGCACTCTTTGGTGATCTTTTACCGGCCCCCTGGACCCACAAGGGCTACGACCTGTCTCGCCTGGTTGGATTTATGTATATGACCCTAGAGGGCATATTTGGCGTCGCCGTCGATGTATCTTCAACGCTCATCATTCTGTTCACCATATTCGGTGCATTCTTGCAGTTCAGTGGCGCTGGAAAATTTTTTATTGACTTCTCTTTTGCGGCCATGGGTGGAAAGACATCCAGCGTGGGCCGAACCGTTGTGCTGTCGTCTTTCCTGATGGGCGGCCCATCGGGCTCCGGAGTCGCCACGACCGTGACGGTCGGATCAGTTGCCCACAGCATGCTCACCAAGGCGGGCTATGAGAAAAATGCTGCCGGTGGTCTTCTTGCCGCTGGCGGGCTCGGGGCAATCATCTCGCCCCCAGTGCTTGGTGCAGCTGCATTTTTGATCGCAGAGTTTCTCAAGATTTCATATCTTGATGTGCTGCTCATGGCCACTATTCCGACATTCCTTTTTTATCTAGGATTGTTCGTGATGGTGCAGATCGATGCACGAAAATACAACATGACCGACCAGCGTATTACCGGCATTGAAAGTGCCTGGTCTCTAACAAAGAAATATTGGTTCCACTTCTTTTCTCTTGTTTCCATTGTCATATTCATGATGATGGGCTTCTCGCCAGTAATGTCTGTCTTCTGGGCCACGATTGCTTCCCTCGTGACAAGTTTTCTGCGGCGCGACTGCGCCATGATCCCCTATGAGGTCTTCACCGGAAAGACAAATGTCTGGAAGGGACTTTACAACTCTCGCCTGACAGAGGCGCTGTCCAACGGCTTTACCCAGGTCCTCTCGATTGCGGCAACATGCGCCGGCGCAGGACTGATCGTGGGCGTTGTCGTGCTCACTGGACTTGGCTTAAAGTTCAGCTCGATCGTGATTGAGTATGCAGGTGGGTCGTTATTTCTGACCGCGCTCTTCACCGCAATGATCGTCTGGATTGTCGGCCTGGCGGTGCCTGTCACGGCCTCTTACATCATCTGTGCCGTGGTGGCTGCGCCTGCCTTGATCAAGCTTGGCGTGCCTGAATTCGCTGCCCATATGTTTATCTTTTACTATGCGGTGCTCTCCGAGGTATCTCCACCTACAGCGCTCTCTCCGTTCGCTGCCGCCGCGATCTGCAAAGGCAATCCTTACAAAACGACTTTCCAGAGTTGGAAATATGTCGCTCCCGCAATTCTTGTGCCTTTCATATTTGTGCTGGATCCAGCCGGGGTTGCCCTGCTGCTGATGGGCTCCACCAAGGCGCTTGCAAAGGCGAACTGGACTGACATCGCCTGGATAACATTTACCGCCTCCGCGGGCATTGTCGCCCTTGCGGGTGGACTACAAAACTGGTTCATTCTTAAAACGCACATCATCGAGCGTTGGCTACTGATTGGAGCGGGTCTTGCACTCACCTATCCCGCAGCGCTCACGGATATTGCAGGCTTTGTAGGCTTTGGCGTGGTGATCGTCAGCCAACTGCTTAGACAGTCGCGCGAACGGCCTGGGCAATCGCCAGGCATGACGTAAGGCCCGGCGACTCAAAGCCAAACAGATTCACAAGCCCGGGAAGTCCGTGTTCCTGCGGCCCCTGCAGAAGAAAGTCTGCGGCAGGCTCGCCGGGGCCCGCAAGTTTCGGGCGGATTCCCGCGTAGCCGGGACTGAGTGCCCCATCGGGAAGACCAGGCCACCAGGTTCGCACATCAGACTCAAAATGCTTCAGCCTTGACTCGGTCACTGCATAATCGAACACACGATGCAGCCCGCGGTTCGACTGTTCTGAGTCTGGCGTAGGCAGCCATTCGACATCCGGACCAAACTGGGCCTGGCCCCCAAGGTCCAGCGTGAGATGGGTGCCCAGACCACCTGGCACGGGAACCGGATAAATCAGCCGCGAAAACGGGGAGCGTCCATTTAACCGGGCATAGTTACCCTTCGCAAAAAACATGCGGGGAATATGCTCGCTGGGGAATCCACTAATGCGCTTGGCTACCGCCGCAGCATCAAGCCCTGCAGCGTTGACCAGCACATCAGAGGCAACCCGTTGGCCAAGGATCTGCGACTCCCAACGGCCATTGGCATACATCGCAGCCTCAAACCCGCTATCCACAGCCAGCATGGCGCCGTGAGACTCAGCATCTCCGAGTAATGCATTCATCAGCTCATGGACATCGACAATGCCGGTCGATGGCGAGTGAATTGCAATATCACAGACAAGTCCTGGCTCTAGGCCACGCGCCTCTTGGCCACTGATCATCCTGAGATCGGTAACGCCATTTGCATGTCCTGTTGCATAGATCTGCTCCAGACGGGACGACTCTGCACCGCCAGCAACAATAAGCTTCTCGGTTCGACGATGAGAAATATGATGGGATACCAGGTACTCGTAGAGCAAATGTCGGCCACGGACGCACCATTGCGCCTTGAGAGATCCGGTTGGATAGTAGATGCCGGCGTGGATAACGCCGGAGTTGCGTGCGCTGGTGCCCGTCCCGTGAGAGGACTGCGCCTCGAGAATCACGACCTCTTTGCCCGCCATGGCGAATTCACGGGCGATCGCCAGGCCGATTACGCCGGCCCCAACGACCAGAACGTCAACCCGATCCACTGCGCGTCAGATCAGAAAAACGCCTGAATACCGGTCTGGGCCCTTCCGAGTATGAGGGCATGAATATCGTGCGTGCCCTCATAGGTGTTTACCACCTCTAGGTTGACCATATGACGTATCACACCATACTCATCGTTAATGCCGTTACCACCCAGCATGTCACGTGCCGTTCGGGCAATATCAAGTGCCTTGCCACAGTTATTGCGTTTCACCACTGAGGTGACCTCGACTGCAGCAATATGCGCATCTTTCATACGGCCAAGACGCAGCACCGCCTGTGTAGCCAACGCGATCTCGGTTTGCATATCCGCCAATTTTTTCTGAATCAACTGGTTCGATGCCAGCGGACGGCCGAACTGTTTTCGGTCTAATACATACTGCCGCGCCGTGTGCCAGCAGGATTCGGCCGCGCCCAGAACACCCCATGAGATGCCATAGCGTGCCGAATTCAGACAAGTAAAGGGGCCCTTCAGCCCGCGAACGTCTGGAAATGCGTTTTCTTCCGGCACGAATACGTTATCCATCATGATCATGCCCGTAATGGATGCCCGCAGACCGACCTTGCCATGGATAGGCGGCGCGCTCAATCCCTTCATTCCCTTATCGAGCACAAATCCACGGATCTGATCACTATCGTCTTTCGCCCAGACGACAAAGACATCAGCAATCGGACTATTCGATATCCAGGTCTTAGAGCCTGAGATCGAGTAACCACCGGGCACTTTTTTCGCCCGGGTCACCATACTCGAGGGATCTGACCCATGATCGGGCTCGGTCAATCCAAAGCATCCGATCCATTCGCCCTTTGCCAAACGAGGCAGGTATTTCTGTCGCTGCTCCTCGGTCCCAAATTCATAAATGGGCAGCATCACGAGTGAACTTTGCACGCTCATCATCGAGCGAAATCCGCTATCAACGCGCTCGATCTCTCGGGCAATGAGTCCATAGGATACGTAGTTCACCCCGGAGCAGCCGTATTCGCTCGGCAAGTACGGTCCGAGAAATCCCATCTCACCCATTTCACGAAAGATCGCTGGATCAGCCGATTCCTTTCGAAACATCTCAATCACCCGTGGCTGCAGCTTCTCCTGGCAGAAGGCTCGGGCGGCATCCATGATCATGGTCTCATCTGTACTGAGCTGCTCGGACAGAAGGAAGGGATCCTCCCAAGAGAATGTTGGACTGGCTTTTTTCAACATCAATTTGCTCCTTCGATTAGACGCTGGCGATCACACCGCCATCAATTCGAATCATGCTCCCGGTGATATATGAAGCCTGACGGCTCGCAAGAAATGCCACTGCCGCTCCAAATTCATCCGGTTCACCATAACGTCCCATCGGGATCGCCGCAAGATTTTCTTTCACGACGTCTTCCAGCGTCCGAGATTCGCGACCTGCCTTACCCTCGTCTAGGCTTCGCAGTCGATCCGTCGCGATACGGCCTGGCAACGCCATATTCACAGTGATGCCCTTCGGGGCGAGTTCTCGAGACAGGGTCTTGGACCAGCCCACCAGCGACGACCGCAGCGCATTGGAGAGGGCAAGATTGGGAATCGGTGCGATGACGCCAGATGAGGCAATGGTCACAATTCGGCCCCAGCCGGCGGCCACCATATCGGACAGTACCGCATCCGTAATCGCAATAAGACTCAGCACCAGCCCTTGAAAATGTGTCGTCCAGAGCTCCAACGGCTGGCCTGCCGCCGGGGACGGAGGTGGTCCGCCCGTATTGTTCACAAGGATATGGATCGGCCCCACCTTTGCCCGAATCTCTGCAATTCGCTGTCCGGCCGCAGCAGGGTCAGATACATCCCAGACAATCTGAGTGGTCGGGTTGGCCATTTGGGCAGCGGATGCCGCCAGTACATCCGGCCGTCTGCCTGCGAGCACGACATGGGCTCCCTCCGCTGATAACGCGCGTGCCGACGCAGCCCCAAGTCCGCTACCCCCGCCGATCACCAAGGCGGTCTTTCCTTTTAGTCCGAAATCCATTTCACGCTCCATTGCTGACGATGGATACGATCCAGCCAGAGCCCACATGCCAGGGTTTTGCTGTCTGTGATCTCTCCGCGATAGACCTTATCAAAAAACTCTTCAAGGGTTACTAAAACGATCTCGAGGCACTCGCCCTCCTCCCGGGCTGCCTCGCCCAGCTGTAAGTCACGTGCTGCAAAAAGGTGGATCACCTCCGTCGAGTAGGCGATCACCGGATGCATCTCGCCCAGACGGGCCCACTGGCGGGCACGATAGCCCGTCTCTTCAATGAGCTCGCGCTGAATCGCTCGCAGGGGATCCTCTCCTGGATGAAGCTTTCCCGCAGGAAACTCAAGAAAACTTCGGTTCATCGCATAACGCCACTGTCGCTCCATGACCAGTCGACCATCATCGAGAATAGGGATCACGGCCGCCGCGCCCGGATGCAGGGTGTATTCGAAGGCCTGCTCATGGCCATCCGGTGCCCGGACCCAGTCGCGATGGACATGAAGCAGACGACCTTCATAGACCGACTCGCCTTTAAGTCGCTCCTCTGCAAGCGCTGGGGCAGACTCAGCGTCGAGCCGTTCCGGCCTTGGATCGGGCGGGCCCATCAGGAAGGCTCCCGCTTTTGCGCCCGTTGAGACCGACGCAGATACCGAAACACAAATCCAGGATAGGCAAGCACCAGAAAAATTAACAGGGTGATCGCATAGAACTGCCACGCCTGGGCATGCAGCCTGCCGACATAGGCCTCCAGACCGCGCCCACAGGCCAGGAAGATGCCGTAGTACACCAGTAACTCAAGTAGACGCCATGCAAGGGTCTTGCCCCTGCCCAAGACAATCAGAACAAACAGGCGTTCAGTTAAAAAAGGCAGGTTGGCAAGACATACCGCAAGCAGGAGAAGCAGCAGTGCCGCAGCACCCGTGTTCATGCCGATAGGGACATGCGCACGGTGTACAGACAGGCTGCCATGAGCGGGCCGGGCAAAATACCGAGCAGCAGTACCGCAGCGCCATTGACCGTCAGCAAGGACTGCGCAAAGCGGCCACAATCCAGAGGCGCATCAATCTTGGAATCGTCAAAATACATTACTTTTATCAGGCGCAGATAGTAGAAGGCGCCAATCAACGAGACCATCACTGCAAAGACGGCCAATCCGATATGGCCCGCGCTAACCACCGCCTCAAGCACCGCGAGCTTGGCGTAAAAACCGACCGTCGGAGGAATGCCCGCAAGGGAGAAGACGAGCACAAGAAACACTGCGGCCAGCCATGGATATCTGCGGCTGAGTCCCTTGATGTCATCAAGCGTTTCGCACTCAAATCCCCGGGAGGACGCCAGCATCAGTACGCCAAAACTACCCAGCGTTGTAATGACATAGGTCACGATGTAAAACAATGAGGCAGCATAGGCATCGACCGCACCCACCGTGTCGCTGCCGATCACGCCCGACCCAAATCCGAGCAACATAAATCCCATATGCGCAATCGTCGAGTACGCAAGCAGACGCTTTACATTGGTCTGCATGATGGCGATCAGATTACCTACAGCCAGAGATAAAACGGCAAGAATCAGCAGCATCTGCTGCCAGTCGGCAGCGACTCCGAGCAGGCCCGACACCAATAGCCGTATGGTGATAGCAAAGGCAGCGAATTTGGGCGCCGCACCGATCAGCAGCGTCATTGCCGTTGGCGCGCCCTGATAGACATCCGGCACCCACATATGAAAGGGCACCGCACCCAGTTTAAAGGCAAGGCCAGCCACCAGAAACACTGTGCCAAACACCATAATCAGCCGATCGGCCTGTCCCGAGGCGAGCTTATCCGCCACCAGAGGAAGGTCCAACGTACCGGTCGCCCCATAAATCATCGACATGCCATACAGCAGAAAGCCTGAGGCCAGTGCGCCCAGGACAAAATACTTCATCGCGGCCTCGGTCGATACCGCATGGTTTCGCCGCAGGGCGACAAGTGCATAAAGCGATAAAGAGAGCAGCTCAATACCAAGGTAGATGGTTAAAAAGTTGTTTGCGGAAATCATCACAAACTGCCCCAGCACCGCAAAGAGCGCCAGCACATGAAACTCACCTGCCGCGATCTGTCGATCGACAATGTAATGGCGGGCATAGACCAGACTGATCGCAGCAGCGACGGCGGCCGATCCCTTTAAAAATGCTGTCATCGAGTCCGCCACGATGAGATTGTTCATGGCATAGATCGTTTCGGTGTGCCCGGTCTCGATCAACTGCCACAGCCCAATGACCGCCAGGCCGCCTACGGAGAGGCCATGAACAAGAATATCTGCCCGTTTTGAGAATAGATCCACCAGCAACACAACGCTGAGAAGGCACAGCAAAAGGATCTCAGGCAGCGCGGCGGCGATTTTTATTGTTTCGAGGGTCATATAGCCGGTTCCTTGGGCTTAGGGGACGGGCAGCTTGGGGGTGGCGACGTGCTGTAGCAACCCCTCCACCGATACCTGCATTACATCGATGAATGGAGCGGGCCACAGGCCCATCAAGAGCACAAAGAATGCCAAGCCCATCAACATCCAGAACTCTCGAGGACTGACATCTTTCAGCTCGGCCACATGATCGTTCGCGACCTCGCCAAAAACCACCCGCTTGATCATCCAAAGCGAGTACGCAGCGCCGAAGATAAGTGTTGTTGCTGCCAGCAGGGCAATCCAGAAATTCACATCGACCGCACCAAGAATGACCATGAACTCCCCTACAAACCCGCTCGTCGCGGGCAGTCCACTATTGGCCATCGCAAACAATACAAACAACGCGGCAAATTTCGGCATCCGATTGACCACACCACCGTAATCGGCAATCTGACGCGAATGCAGACGGTCATACAGAACACCAATACACAGAAACATCGCGCCTGAGATAAATCCGTGGGAAATCATCTGCACGATGCCCCCCTGTACGCCCAGGCTGTTGAAGAGGAAAAAGCCGAGCGTAACGAACCCCATGTGGGCGATTGACGAATAGGCGACCAGCTTTTTCATATCCGCCTGGACTAACGCCACCAGGCCGATGTACACCACCGCAATCAGCGACAGGCTGATCATCAAGGTATCGAGCTCGCGGGACGCATCGGGTGCAATCGGAAGCGAGAATCTTAAAAATCCATAAGCACCGAGCTTCAACATGATGGCTGCCAGCAC
>VERI01000031.1 GCA_018882785.1 Burkholderiaceae bacterium
GTGCATCGCCACCGGACACTATGCACAGATTCAGATTGATGAACACGGCCTCACGCAGCTGGTTCGGGCGGCTGATACCAGCAAAGACCAGACTTATTTTCTGCATCGGCTAAACCAAGATCAGCTCTCACGAACCATATTTCCGATTGGTGATCTGAAAAAAAGCGAGGTGCGCGAGATTGCACAGCGCATTGGTCTGCCGAATGCCGCAAAGCGCGACTCCACGGGCATATGTTTTATTGGCGAGCGGCCATTTCGTGAGTTTCTTAATCGTTATCTGCCTAGTCAGCCGGGTCCAATCAAAACACCCGAGGGCCGCATGCTGGGTAAGCACATGGGCCTTGCCTTCTACACCCTGGGCCAGCGCAAAGGGCTGGGCATTGGGGGAGATCGGAGCGGTGATGGCAGCCCCTGGTATGTGCTGGATAAAGATCTTGCGCACAACACATTGGTGGTGGCACAGGGCCATGACCATCCCACACTGATGTCTCATGGTCTGCATGCGATTGATGCAAGCTGGGTATCCGGCAGTCCACCCACAGATGCGTCGGATCTTTCTGCAAAGACCCGCTATCGGCAGTCCGATGGGACCTGCCACATCCAATCGAAGGATGCTGAGTTTGATCTTGCGTTTGATGAGGCCCAGTGGGCCGTGACACCAGGACAGTCGGCAGTGCTTTATCGCGGGCCGATCTGCCTTGGCGGAGGAATTATTTCGGCTCGGTCGACTTAAACGAGTCGCGCTGCATTAGTTTTTCGTAGTGGCCACGCAGATTGGGATAGGTCTTCTGCCAGTTGTTCTCAGGGAAACGGAAGGCCAGATAGCCCAGGGCTGAGCCCACAGCGATATCCGCAAGCGAAAAGCTGCGGCCATAACACCAGGGATTTTTGCCCAGGCTGCGCGACATCGAGGCCAGCACCGCATCGACCTTGCGGGCCTGACGGGCAATCCAGTTCTGGGATTTCTCGCCCTCCGGACGCCGGCCCTCGAGCAGCATGGCAATAGCGGCATCCTGCATGCCATCGGCCAAGGTCTCCCAGACCTTGACTTCGGTGCGCTCACGGCCGGTTTCTGGAATCAGGCGCTGAATCGGCGCCCGTGAATCCAGGTACTCCACAATCACGCGTGAGTCGTAGATGCAGGTCTCATCATCAAGCACCAGGACGGGCACCTTGCCCAAAGGATTCAACAGTTCGATATCGGTGGCTGGCGACCAGACATCATTGAGCACAAATTCGCACTCCATCTTTTTTTCGGCAAGGACAATGCGCACCTTACGAACGTAGGGGCTGGAGTGGGAACCAATAAGTTTCATGTCTGAGCTTCGGCCGATGTGGGGTGCAAAGTATAGAATGACTATCGTGAAACCTCTAACCGCGCTCTCCCCACTTGACGGACGCTACAGCAGCAAGCTTGATGCGCTGCGGCCCCTGCTGTCTGAATTCGGCTTTATGAAACACCGGGTCCAGGTGGAAGTCGCATGGCTAGTGGGGTTATCTGATTTGGGCCTTGCCGAGCTCGCGCCTTTTAGCGCTCAGGCCCGCACACAGTTGCTGCAGTGGGTAGATGGGTTTTCTGAATCGGATGCAGAGCGCATCAAGGCAATTGAGGCCACCACCAATCACGATGTCAAAGCGGTGGAGTATTGGCTAAAAGAAAAAGCAGTCGCTGCGACTGCACTGCCCGAGCTTGCCAAGGCGACCGAGTTTATTCACTTTGCCTGCACATCCGAAGATATCAATAACACCTCGCATGCGTTGATGCTGCGTGAGTCACGCCGCCAGGTGTTGCTGCCTGCCATGCAGGCATTGATTGATCGGCTCGCTGCATTAATTGAACTGAGTGCCGCGACACCCATGCTCTCGCGTACCCATGGCCAGACGGCATCGCCCACAACGCTGGGTAAAGAACTTGCCAATGTGCGTCAGCGTCTACGCATTGCACGTGATGTATTTATCACCATTCAGCCGCGGGCAAAAATGAATGGCGCAGTGGGCAACTACAACGCCCATATCGCAGCCGCCCCGAATATTGACTGGCCCGGGTTTTCGCAGCGCGTCGTCGAAGGCCTTGGACTTGAATTTGCAAGCCACACGATTCAGATCGAACCCCATGACTGGATGGGCCAGTATCTGGATGCAATCGCACGATTTAATGCGATCGTGCTGGATCTGTCTCGCGATCTCTGGGGCTATATCTCGCTGGGATACTTCAGCCAGAAGCTCAAGGCAGGCGAGGTGGGCTCTTCCACCATGCCGCACAAGGTCAATCCGATTGATTTTGAAAATGCTGAAGGCAATCTCGGGATTGCCAATGCCCTGCTGCGGCACTTAAGCGACAAGCTGCCCGTATCGCGCTGGCAGCGGGACCTGACCGACTCCACCGTGCTGCGTAATCTGGGGGTGGCCCTGGGCCACAGCCTGCTGGCCTATGACTCGGCACTTAAGGGCCTGGGCAAGCTGGAAATTAACCACGGACGGCTTGCCGCCGACCTGGACAGCGCCTGGGAGGTCCTGGCCGAACCGATCCAGACTGTAATGCGCCGATATGGGCTTCCACAGCCCTATGAGCAGCTCAAGGCCCTGACCCGTGGCCAGGGCATGACCGAGGCCACCATGCGCCAATTTATCGGGTCTCTGGCCCTGCCTAAGGCCGATCAGGAGCGTCTCCTGGCCCTGACGCCTGCCACCTATGTGGGCCTGGCGGAGCGGCTGGCGAAAGAGGAGCTGGCGGCGAAGTAGTGCGGCCGGCGATGGCTGTGGTGTTGGCCTTGCCGGACCTTCTGGCCTAGGTAGCCCGAGGAATTGCCCCGGGGCACGGCTGCGCCTAAAATCTGACTAATCTAGTCAGATTGGAGACAGGCATGAATCAATGGCAACTACAGACCGCAAAAGCCCGTATGTCTGAACTGGTCAAAAAAGCCCAACGCCAGCCCCAGGAAATCACCTTGCACGGCAAGGCGGTCGTCGTGGTGCTCTCGCGATTGGAGTACGAACGCCTATCGCGCCAGGATCAATCGCTCGCGGAATTCATTCGACATTCACCCTTGTATGGTCTTGAGGATATGGATTTCTCGAGAGACAAAAGCCCCGTTCGCGAGGTGAACCTCTGAACTATCTTGTCGATACCAACGTCATCTCAGAGCTCAAACGCAAGCGGCCTGAGCCCAGCGTGCTCGACTGGATCTCAGAGCGGCCTGCAACATCACTTTATCTGAGCGTCATCAGCCTGGGAGAAATTCGCAAAGGTGTTGAATCAGTTACCGATGTTCGTAAAAAATCCCAGCTGCTTGATTGGCTCGAGATCGATCTCTGCAATTTCTTTGCGGAACGTATTTTGCCGATTGACGCTATTGCGGCAGACCGTTGGGGAGTTTTGCTCGCAAAAGCCAAACGGCCAGTTCCCGCTATTGACTCACTGCTTGCAGCAACCGCAAGCGCCCACAATCTGACGCTGGTTACAAGAAATACCAAGGATCTCCATGGACTTGAAGTGTCGATGCTTAATCCCTGGCCAAAGAATTAAATCAATTCAGCCCACATCGATAGCAAGACGTCGAATTTCTATGCAGTAGTTTTAACCAAGGCAGCGGCCGCCTTCGCTCGCTCACGGGCCTGATCGGCGTCCTTGCCACTGGCCAAGGCCACACCCATTCGCCGTTTTTTAAATGACTCCGGCTTACCGAAAAGCCGGATCTCGGTCCCATGAATCCGCAGGGCCTCGTCGACGCCGACAAACCCGATGCCCTTGGCATCCATGCCGCCATAGATCACGGCCGAGGCGCCTGGATTACGCAGGGTGGTATCCACCGGCAGGCCAAGAATGGCCCGGGCATGCAGCTCGAATTCATTCTGGGCCTGGGTGGCCATGGTGACCATGCCAGTGTCGTGCGGCCTGGGGCTGACCTCGGAGAACCAGACCTGATCGCCTTTGACAAAAAGCTCAACCCCAAAAATTCCCAGACCGCCCAGATTCGATGTCACCGCCAGCGCAATCTCGCGGGCGCGCTCAAGCGCCTGATCCGACATGGCCTGCGGCTGCCAGGATTCCACATAGTCGCCATCGACCTGAATATGTCCGATCGGTGCGCAGAAATGGGTCTCCACGCGGCCATCTGGTCCCAGCGCACGCACGGTGAGCTGGGTGATTTCAAAATCAAAATCAATCGACGATTCAACAATGACCCGCGCATTGGCCACGCGGCCAGCCGACTGGGCATAGTCCCATGCCGGCTGCACATCGGCAGCGCCCTTTAGGCGAGACTGGCCCTTGCCGGAAGAAGACATAACGGGCTTTACGAAGCACGGATAACCCAGCTCATTGCAGGCTTGCTGAAGCTCAGCAAGGTTAGATGCAAATCGATAGTTCGATGTGGGCAGTTTGAGTTCTTCTGCTGCAAGCCGTCGAATGCCTTCGCGGTTCATGGTGAGAAATGCCGCACGTGCAGTGGGAATCACTGTCACGGTGCCGGCCTGCTCCAGTTCGACAAGCGCAGGCGTGGCAATCGCCTCGATCTCGGGCACCACCAGGCTTGGCCGCTCTTTCTCAATCAAGACTTTCAGTGCACGGGGATCGGTCATGTCGATGACATGAGCCCGATGCGCCACCTGCTGGGCAGGGGCATCGGCATAGCGATCTACAGCAATCACTTCAACGCCCATGCGTTGTAGGGCGATGACGACCTCTTTGCCAAGCTCACCTGCGCCCAGCAGCATCACCCGCGTGGCATTCGGTGCAAGCGGGGTGCCGATCATTACTGAACCTTTCCGATGCGCTTGACCACTTCAGCAAGTTTTTTTGCATCGGTATCGACATAGCGCTGAAAGTCGGATGCATCCAAGAACTGAATCGGGCTGCCGCTATTGCTGATGATCTGTTTTACTTTTTCATCATTGGCCGCCTGACGTGCGGCATCACGCAGCTTGGCCACGATGTCATCGGGTGTTCCAGCAGGAACGAAGATGCCAGACCACTGGGCAAACTCGGCAGCAATACCAAGCTCTTTAAAGCTCGGCACATCGGGCAGGGCAGCAAGCCGGCCCTCGCCCCAGTGGGCCAGAGCGCGTACCTTGCCGGATTTGATGTGGCTCACAATCGACGCGGGGCCAGTGGCCAGTGCATCCACCTGGCCGCCCAATAGGCCAATGACTGCAGGGCCCGCACCGGTGTAGGGGATATGGGTGATAGAAAATTTCTCTGCAGCTTTGAGCTGCTCCATCGGCACATGCATGGTGCCGTAGTTGCCAGAAGATCCATAGTTAAATTTGGTGGGGTTCTTGCGCATGTCCGCCACAAAATCTTTATAAGTCTTCCAGGGTGTCTCGCTGCGAACGACCAGCACGGTGGGGTCTGCAGTAATCCGGGCAATGGGCTTTAACTGATTGAGTTCATAAGAGGGGGCCTTGCCCAGAATGCGATCGGCCTCGGGGATCACCGAGACGGATGACAAGGCCATCAGCACGGTGTAGCCATCGGGCTTGGCCTTAGCAACATGCGAAAAACCAATGCCGCCGCCAGCGCCAGCGCGGTTTTCCACCACAACACTCTGCTTTAAGGCCCGGCTCATCGCGTCTGCAATCGGGCGGCCTACGGTATCGGCCACACCACCTGGCGGGAAGGGCACAACCATGGTGATTGCGCGCGACGGATACGCATCTTGGGCCACCACACTGCCAAATGAGAAGGCGGCTGCTGCTACCAGGGCTAATGATTTGAGTGAAGTTGTTATTGATAAGCGCTTTAACATCGGGGGTTCTCCTGAGTCATGGCCAAACCAAACTAAAAAAATAAATCCGCGCTTGGCCTAAAATCGCGACTTTCCATCACACGGCTCACCATCATGAAATTTGCCGCATTTAAGACCAACGCTGCTTCTAACGAAATTCTAGTCGGCATTGTCTCCGAGGATGGGCAATCCATCGAGGAACTGGCCTTTGATTCAGCGCAGGCTGCCACCGGCGTTGCCGCCGTTGTCCAGGCCCAGGCCCAAGGCCGGCCCCTGCCCTCGCCCGGCAGCCGGCATGCCATGGCCAGTGTCAAACTGCTCGCGCCCTTTCCCCGTCCCGCGCGCAACATCCTGTGTGTAGGGAAGAATTATTTTGACCATGCCAAGGAATTCGCCCAGAGCGGCTTTGACAGCAGCGCCAAGCCAGGCGATGACATCCCGACTGACCCAATATTTTTCACCAAGGTGCCCGAGTCGGTGATTGCCACCGGCGATCCGATCGTGATCCCCAAGGGGGTGTCCGAGGCCATCGACTACGAGGCGGAGCTTGCCGTGATCATTGGCAAAAAAGGCAAGGGCATCTCCGAGTCCGATGCGATGTCCTATGTCTGGGGCTACACCATCGTCAACGATGTCACTGCCCGTGACTGGCAAAACCGCCACAAACAGTGGTTTATGGGAAAAAGTTTTGACACCTTCTGCCCAATGGGGCCTTGGGCAGTGACCAAGGACTCCTGTCAAGGTGAAAACACCGCTGTGCGCTGTTTTGTAAACGGTGAGCGCCGACAGAATGCGGTCACCACCGATCTGATTTTCAAGATTCCGCAATTAATCGCTACGGTATCCGCAGGCATCACCCTGTATCCAGGCGACATCATCGCCACCGGCACACCGGTTGGGGTAGGCATTGGCTTTAAGCCCCCGAAATATCTGAAGTCTGGCGATCGCGTGCGGGTCGAAATTGACGGCATCGGTGCGATCGAAAATCCGGTCGTATAAAACAAAAAGGGCGACGGACAGATATCCGTCGCCCCATATGAAGCTGTAAATCTCCCGCGGCAAATCAGGGCGTATAGACCTCGGGCTCGTCGTCTTTTTTCTTGGCTGGCTTTACCAAATCTTCACGCTTAATCCCCAGCCACATGGTGATGGGGGCCATCACCAGCACCGACGAATAAATGCCGAACACAATACCAATCGTGAGTGCCAAGGCGAAATAAAAGAGCACCGCACCACCGAAAATCAACATCGCCAAGACCATGGTCTCGGTGGTGCCGTGGGTAATGATGGTGCGGCTCATGGTGTTGGTGATTGCGTTATCAATGACCTCGGCTACGGTGGCCTTGCGCATCTTGCGAAAGTTCTCGCGGATTCGATCGGCCACCACCACCGACTCGTTTACCGAGTAGCCCAATACCGCCAGGATCGCCGCCAGCACAGATAACGAAAACTCCCACTGGAAGGCAGCAAAAAATCCAATAATGATCACCACATCGTGCAGGTTAGCGATGATGGCGGCGACCGCAAATTTCCACTCAAAGCGAATCGCCAGGTAGATCATGATGCCCACCACCACAAACAGCAGGGCAAGGGCACCATCGGTGGCGAGCTCTTCACCCACCTGGGGGCCAACAAATTCAACACGTCGCAGCTCGACTCCGGGTGTTGCGGCTTTTAGCGCCGACATCACCTTATCGCTTTGTTCGCTGGTGGCCTTGGCGGCTGCTTTTTCATCCCCGCCGGACTGATTGGCCCGCAGCGGCAGCCGGATCAGCAGATCCCGCGAGGTGCCAAAGTTCTGCACCTGGGCATCGGCATAGCCCAGATCTTCAACAATTTTTCTGACCTGGGTGAGCGGAGCGGACTGAGGATACGAGACCTCCATGACTGTGCCGCCGGTAAATTCGATTGAAAAGTGCAGGCCACGAATGGCAATAAAGGTGACTGCGGCAATAAAAGTAATCAACGAGATCGCATTAAAAATCAACGCGTGCCGCATGAAGGGGATGTCTTTTTTGATTCGGAAAAATTCCATATCGCTTCCCCTTACTTGCCTGCTGTGGGCGGAATCCAGATCTGGCCCACCGAGAGCTTGGCCAGTTTCTTTTTACCGCCGTACCAGAGATTCACCAGGCCGCGCGAGAAAAACACCGCCGAAAAGATTGAGGTCAGAATGCCCAGGCAGTGGACCACCGCAAAGCCGCGGACCGGGCCCGAGCCAAACACCAAGAGGGCAACACCCGCAATCAGTGTGGTGACGTTTGAATCAAGAATCGTGGCCCAGGCACGATCGTAGCCCTGCTGAATCGCGGTCTGGGGACTGGCCCCGCTGCGCAGCTCTTCACGCACACGCTCATTGATCAGCACGTTGGCATCTACCGCCATACCAAGGGTCAGTGCAATCGCCGCGATTCCGGGCAGTGTCAGCGTGGCCTGCAGCAACGACAGCATCGCAAAGAGCAAGAGCAGGTTGACTGAAAGCGCCGCCACCGAGAACACACCAAAGAGCATGTAGTAGGCGATCATGAATAACGCCACAGCGATAAAGCCATAGAGTGTGGAGTTAAAGCCCTTGGCAATATTGTCTGCGCCCAGGCTTGGTCCGATGGTGCGCTCTTCAATAATCTCCATGGGTGCAGCAAGCGATCCGGCGCGCAGCAGCAGCGCAACATCTGCTGCTTCTGTGGTGCTCATGCGGCCCGAGATCTGCACCCGGCCACCAGGAATTTCGCTGCGAATCACGGGCGCAGTCACCACTTCGCCTTTGCCTTTTTCCACCAGCAGGATGGCCATCCGGCGCCCGATACTCTCGCGGGTGACATCGCGAAAGACCCGCGCACCCTTGGCATCTAAGGTGAGATGCACTGCTGGCTCACCCGGATTCTGAGAATCAAAACCGGCCTGCGCATCGGTCAGGCTGTCGCCGGTCAGAATCACCTCACGCCGCAGTAATAGCGGGCCGCCACCTCGCTCGGTGAAGACCTCCAGGCCCGCAGGCACGCGGCCAGAGGCCAGGCTATTCAAGGCCTCGAGACTGTCTTCCACCATGCGTATCTCAAGGGTGGCAGTGCGGCCAAGAATGTCTTTTGCTTTGGCGGTGTCTTGTACACCGGGCAGCTGGACCACAATGCGCTCGGGGCCCTGCTGCTGAATCACCGGCTCGGCAACACCGAGCTCATTCACACGATTCGATAGTGTGGTGATGTTTTGTTTAAGCGCGTAATCCCGGACCCGTTTTTCTGTCTCCGGCCGCATGCCGCCCACCAAGGCAAGTTCACCACCGATGGATACTTCAACCCAGTTGAGATCGGGAATCTGGGTGCTAAGAACATCGCGGGATTTCTGCCGGGTCTCCTGCTCGCGGAAACGAATCTCAATGCCTTGGCTGCCGCGGGTAATACCCGCATGGCGCAGATTTTTATCCCGCAGCAGGGTGCGGGTATCGGTCACCAGCACATCCATCCGCTTTGAAATCGCTGCAGGCATATCGACCTGCAACAGAAAATGCACGCCACCACGCAGATCTAAGCCCAGGTACATGGGCAGGGCGCGCATCGCAGAAAGCCAGTTCGGTGAACTGGACACCAGATTTAAGGCAACGATGAATCGCGGATCCTGGGGATTGCTGTTTAATGCCTTTTCAATGGCATCGCGGGCTTTGAGCTGGGTGTCGGTATCGGGCAGACGCACACGAACGCTTGTGCCTTCAAAAGAAGAAGGCTCCGCTGAAAGTCCCGCCACCTGCAGGGCGCGGTCCACGCGCTGGGCGATCTCCTGATCGACTTTCACCGTGGACTTGGCACTGGAGACCTGGACTGCGGGCGCCTCGCCAAAGAAA
Organism: Burkholderiaceae bacterium; assembly: GCA_018882785.1. Classification (GTDB taxonomy): domain Bacteria; phylum Pseudomonadota; class Gammaproteobacteria; order Burkholderiales; family Burkholderiaceae_A; genus Lacustribacter. Next base: position 9,565 of record VERI01000031.1, read on the forward strand.
TTCGGCAGGGTGTAGAGCAGGCCAAATGCCAAGGCGACCACCATCACGATGGCGCGCCAGATCGGAAGCTTGTTCACTACTTAAATGCTCTTAATCGTGCCCTTGGGCAGCAGGGTCTGAATGGCCTGCTTTTGGATATGAATGTTCACCGACGACTCACTGCCCACATCCAGGGTGACATAGGCCTCATCGATCGCAGTGATCTTGCCCACCACGCCACCGGCGGTGACGACTTCATCGCCCTTATTCAAACCACCCAACATGGCTTTATGTTCCTTGGCCCGCTTCATCTGAGGACGAATCATCAGGAAGTACAGCACCACAAACATCAGGATGAGCGGCAGAAAGCTCATCAGCGAGGACTCGGGCGTGCCACCGGCAGCCTGTGCAAATGCGGGGGAAATCAGCACGGAAATGCTCCTTCTTGAAAGCCGCACAGTATACCGGCGCGGCCCCGTTTTTCAGGCCCCAAACCAGGCCTGGGGCGGTTAGACGCCGCGGGCGCGGTCTTGGTGAAACTGCTTGCGCCAGGCCGCAAATGCCCCCCGGGCAATCGCCTCGCGCATCTGGCGCATTAAATCCAGATAGAAGTACAGGTTATGGACCGTGGCCAAGTGGGCGCCCAGGATTTCCTGGACCTTCTGCAGGTGGTAGAGATAGCTGCGGCTGTAATGCGGCCGGCTGTCCCCATGGGCCTGGGGATCACAGGCCGGGCAGTGACAGCGCTCATCGATCGGGCCCATGTCATCGCGATAGCGGGCATTGCGAATCTTGAGATCTCCGTAACGTGTAAAGAGCCAGCCGTTACGGGCGTTGCGCGTGGGCATGACGCAGTCAAACATATCGATGCCCTGCGCCACACCGTCTACGAGGTCTTCGGGCGTACCCACACCCATGAGGTAGCGGGGCTTATCCTGCGGCAGCTGCGGCGCCGTGGCGGCGAGAATGCGCTGCATGTCCTCTTTGGGCTCACCCACCGACAGGCCACCAATCGCATAGCCATGAAATCCGATCTCCAAGAGCCCCCGCAATGACTCGGCGCGCAGGTCTTCCATCATGCCGCCTTGAACAATGCCAAAGAGGGCATTCGGGTTGGCAAGATCATGAAAGGCCTGATGGGAGCGACGGGCCCAGCGCAGCGATAACTGCATGGAGTCTGCGGTTTCATCGCGTGTTGCCGGATAGGGGGTGCACTCATCAAACACCATCACGATGTCTGAATTCAAAACCGTTTGAATTCTCATCGACTCTTCGGGTGTAAGAAACAGTTTGTCACCATTGACGGGCGACTGAAAGGCCACACCCTGTTCGGATATCTTTCTTAAGTCACCCAGGCTCCAGACCTGAAAGCCGCCGGAGTCGGTGAGAATCGGTCGAGACCAATTCATAAACTGATGCAGACCGCCATGCTGCTGCATGACCTCACATCCGGGACGAAGCCAGAGATGAAAGGTATTGCCCAGCACGATCTGGGCCTGTACGGCCTGTAGATCCGCAGGTGACATGGCCTTCACTGCGCCGTAGGTTCCCACAGGCATGAAAATCGGTGTTTCGACTACACCATGGCGCAGCGTGATGCGGCCCCTGCGGGCTGCGCCATCGGTGGAGAGCAGTTCAAAGTTCATGTGTGGTCTGGACAGAACATGGCATCGCCATAGCTAAAAAATCGGTACTGCTCATCTATGGCGTGTTGATAGACCTGGCGCATTTTGTCATACCCGATAAATGCAGATACGAGCATGAGCAGTGTCGAACGCGGCAGATGAAAATTGGTGAGCAAGGCATCGACCACTTTGAACGCATAACCAGGACGAATAAACAGATTGGTCTCCCAGCTGCCCGAGCGCACCGCTGGCGGATGGGCGCCCGACTCAAGGGTGCGCAGACTGGTCGTGCCCACGGCGATCACCCGCCCGCCATGGGCCTTGGTGTCCCGAACCAACTCAGCGGTGGCCGCAGAAATCTCACACCACTCAGTGTGCATCTGATGTTCATCAATGTTCTCGGTTCTAACCGGTGCAAAGGTGCCAGTGCCGACATGGAGCGTGACTTCGGCACGACGAATTCCTTTTTTAGAAAGCGCATCGAGAATGGTTGTATCGAAATGCAGGCCCGCCGTGGGCGCTGCCACCGAGCCCGGCACCTGTGCATAGACGGTCTGGTAGCGCTCTGCATCTTGGGCATCCGGCCGATGCGCGATATACGGTGGCAAGGGAATTTCTCCGCAATCGTGCAGCAGCGGCAGCACAGGCCGATCGAACTGCAGCAAGAAGCGATCCTGGGCATAGGGATCACGCCCCAAGACTTTTACATGCAGGTTGCGGGCAGGATCAATCAGAATATCTGTGTCTGGGGTAATTGCCTTACTGGCGCGCATCATGGCTAAGGCCTGATGCTGCGGCAGAATGCGCTCGATCAGAATCTCCACCTTGCCACCAGTTGGCTTGACACCATGAAGCCGGGCAGGAATTACTTTCGAATTATTAAAGACTAAGAGATCGCCCGGATGAAGGAGATCAATAAAATCAATAAAGCGACGATCTGTGAGGGAATCACCCACGACCAAGAGACGACTGTCCGTGCGATGGGCAGCAGGATGCTGGGCAATTAGTGCTTCGGGCAGATCAAAATCAAAATCCGATAGCCGCAGGTCACGGGTCCGATCGAGCGCCTTGATATCTACCGCCATGGTCTAGGTGCGCAGTCTTAATCGTGTCACCAGCCAGGCCGCCAGCAGAGATTTCAAAATATCACCGGGAATAAAAACGCTACTGGCCATCATGGCTTTGGATAGGGTGAGCTCGGTGCGCAGACTAATTCCCGGCACACCAAAGCAATAGATCACCAGGATTCCACCAACCCAGCACGCAAGTAATACGGATAAAAACCTTCTCTCGGGCATACGGCCGATAAGCCACTGAAAAATGGCGCCACAGGCCCAGGCGCCCGCAATCCATCCGATCAGAAATCCGATCGTCGGACCAAAAAATACGCCTAGCCCGCCCCGGCCGCCCGATAAAACAGGCGCTCCCATGGCCACAACAAACAAAAAGAGCAGCACGGCCAGTGCACCACGCTTTGGGCCCAGGATCAGACCGGCGAGCATGACGCCCAGGGTCTGGGCAGTGATCGGCACGCCTGCAGTAAAGGGCAGATCAAATTTGGGAATGAGCCCCATTACCGCAATTAATGCTGCAAATAGAGCAATCTGGACAAGGTCTCGAGTGGACAGCATGGAGGCAAGTTTAGGCGATTAACGGGATCGAGCCTGACGCGCCGCAAGCGAGTCCGCAATCTGATCCGTGCGGCGCAGTGCCTGCGCGAGAAACGACACCAAGAGCACGGGCCGTGGCCTTCTCGCGGATCGGGCGCGATAGGCAAGACGCTGGGCCTGCCATTGCGCCATCAGAAGCGGCACAAAGCGAATGACGAGGGCAACCGCAAGGGCAAGACGATGCGGCGCGACTCCGAAAGGTTTCAAAGGAGTCAGCAATGGTGTGATTACCGCCAGCATCTTTTGCATGGGTGTTGTCACGGTCACCAGGTCGGCCAGTATCACCATCAGCAGAATTCGGATCACCGCACTTACCGCCAACTCCCAGGACATCACAAGCCCCTGAAATATGCCCAGGGTGAGCACGAGCAGTAAAAGGCCACGCAGGTTTTGTAGGCGCTGCAGGCCAGGACGTCCAAGTGAGAGCACCATGCAGAGCGCCGCGAGAAGCGCAGGCAGAAGATTGCGCCAGCCATCTACAAACAGAATGCCAATCGAAATAATGACCAGCATGCCGAGCTTAAAAGACGCAGGCAGGCGATGCAGCCAGGTGCGCTCAGAGATGTATAGCGAAATCATGCGGCATTAACTCTATTTAAATAGGCATTGATCACCGTCTGCGGCGGGCCATCCTGTCGAACTGCGCCAGATTCCAGCCAGATCACGCGATCAAAAGACTCCAGCATGGCCAGGTCATGGCTGGCCATAATCACCTGCTGCGGCAACGCGCGAATCAAGGCCATGACGGCGCGGCGGGCTGCATGATCCAGACTGGCACAGGGTTCGTCTAATAAAAGACATTGGGCGCCATCAATTAATACTTCCAAGATACAGACCAGCTGCTTTTGGCCATCGCTTAGTTCATGGGTGGCTTTATCGGCCAGATCCTGCGCACCGTAGCGGCCCAAGATCGACATGGCCTGGGTGCGCGCCGATGGCTCGGGCATTCCTTGTTCAATAAGGCCGAAACAGAGCTCTTCCATCACCGTAGGGAAAAGCAATTGGTGCTCAGGGTTCTGAAACACCATGCCAGTAGACGTTGCGCCCACAATCTCGCCAGTATCTGGCGCATGCAGCCCTTTGATCAGTCTCAGCAGCGAACTCTTGCCGGAACCATTGGCACCAATCAAACCAATACGTGGCTCATTGAGCGTAAGAGATAACCCCTGAAATACAGGCGTTTGATCGCGTGAGAATGAAATGCGGCGAAGCTCCAT
>VERI01000032.1 GCA_018882785.1 Burkholderiaceae bacterium
GCCCTGCCGATACTGTCTGCGCTAAAGGCCTGCCATTCAACACGCGATGACAGCCAAGACTCCATGGCCTGACGTACGCGAGTCGTGCCCATCTGCGCAACAAGTGCGGCATAGGGAAGCCGCTCCGCATGTTCGGCGTAAAACATCTGCCATGCCTGCCGCAATAAATCCCAGGAGCGCTGGGATAACGACAGCGTTGCCCAGCCCGCCGCGCGCATCGGTGCCATTGCCACCAAACGCAGATACCAGCTATGGAAGGTGCCGATGATCGGTGGCCGGGGATCGGCAAGCAATCGCGCCAAGGCTCCCGGAGCAGCCTGCATTGCCGACTCGAGGGCCTCATGTTCAAAGCCCCAGGCCAACAGCATCTCGCGTCGGGCTGCTGCATCGCCATGGGCGAGATCGCGAAGCTGGCGAATCACACGGTTGCGCATCTCTGCGGCAGCCTTGGTCGTAAATGTCAACGCAAGAATGGATGCCGGGGCAACTCCCTCGAGCAGTGCGCGTGTGATGCGCGAAGAAAGCAGCCAGGTTTTACCACTGCCCGCACAGGCCTCTACAACGATGCTGCGACGGGTATCGAGCGCGCGCTTTGCATCAAGCCCCATCGGATTGCCCTTCCCGATGATCGACCGCATCCGCTGCACCGACGGCGTCGACTTCATCGCCGACATGGCCAAGAATAACTGCATAGTCATCTCGTCGACAGACTCCCCTTACCGGGCAGTACTGGCACACGCGCGCTTCACGACTAGGTCCAAGGGCGAGCACATCGCCACCACTGGAAATAGTCTTAAGCACCGAACGAACATTCTCAATCGCATCGCATGCCCGCTCAGAAAGTGGCAGGCCATCGGCCTGAAGGCCAAGGCTCACGACGCCTTCGCGCCGAATCGCAACAAAGCGCGCATCCATCATCTGCGCTAACGCGGGCCGATCCCCCTGTCCCGCAGACGCGGAATCCGGCTGTTCCGTAAGCCATGCATATAAGGGCAGTTGGATATCTCCCCCTTCTGGGCGGATACGTTTTTTCAGACTGCTTGGGTCACTGGTCTTAAAGTCGATCAATACCCCCTGCGCAACATCTAAGCGGTCGATCCGGCCTTTAATGGTGATCGGCGGGTCCGCAAGTGTGCGTTGTAAGGGGAGTTCAGTGCGTACCTCGGCCTCTCCATGCGACTGCTGCTCCATCAGCCAGCGGCTAAGCGGCGGCACCAACGCGAGGGCCTCAGCGCGAAGCTGCACACGGATATCTGACGGCAGACCCAGCCCCAACGATGCGGACTGCCACGCCCATTGCGTTGTGTTGTTTAATGCCCGATCAATCTGCGCGATAAGCCAGTCCATGCACTGCGCATGGGATTCAAATGAATGCGTTGCGGCACTTAAGACATGATGAATCAAAGATCCGAGATCGGATGGGCTGGCATCGTCTTCCAATTCAGCAGCATCGGATAGCCCCATCAATGATGAGAGAACAAATTGGTATGGACAATCCAAAAGCCTCTGGGCCTGAGACACGGAGATCTCCTGCGGCATGCCGTACGGCCAATGCATTCCCACCTGCGGCTCAAATTGATCGGCAATCGCCGGGATCGATGACATGTTGAGCGGATACCGGGGAATGACTGCTGCAGCCTTCACAGCGGGCTGATCGGATAACAGCTCTATCCAGGGTGAAAATTCCGCCTCGCTATCGGGCTGCTCGCTGGTGGCAATCAGGGTGATGGGCAGTTTCAACTGCCAAAGCGCTGCAAACTGGGTAAACCGCTCTGCCTCAGAAAGTGCAGGATCGAGCGCCAGGCCCATCTCTGCCAGCCGAGAGGGTTCAAAAAATCTTGGGATCGCGCGCGACGGCAGGCGCGCCGCATCCGCACCCACCACCAGAACCGCCTGGGGCTGCTGCCACAGCAATGCGCCAAGTGATACCACCCTGACTGCAGCCCCGGCCGTCGCATCCACAAAACGTGCGGCATTGAGTTCTTCTGCAAGGACTGCACTCCACAACGCCGAGGAAATTCCGATCGGGTCCCCGGATGATTCAGCATGTAACGTTTGTAGTGCTGCGATCACGGCAGCGCCTGCAGGATCTGTTGCAAGCGACTGATCGAGCCCGCATGCTGTGGCTGCCGATAACAACTGCTCCACCCATTGGTTCAACGGCCTGCGGCCCTCACGCCCTGCAGCTACAAAAAGAGATTCCGGTAGGGCGAGCAGGCCGCGGCGAATAAAGTCAGACACATCAATTGCCGCAATACGGCCATAGTCACGCAAGACTGTGTCTAACTGCCGACGCTGCTCTGCGTTAAACCCCCGTGACTGCTGCAGCCCCTGGGTCACAAACGGCGAATGTATCCACTCGAGCAATGATTGTGTGCTGGCCTGGCCACTGAGCAGGCCGCTTAAGCCCACGACCGCACTCGCCGCAACTGTCGTATCCAGGGCCCACCCCGACCGATCGCTTAACACTTCACCGGCACGCTCCAATAAAGCGCGCAGCCTTCGCACCGACTTACGATCCAAGGCAACAATTCCAATATCCTCGATACCCTGCTCGCGCCACTTCACAATCGTGTGCATCGCCGCCCAGGCGGTTTCCTCAACAGTCGTTGCAGTCAGCAGCGCTCTTGGCTCTCCAGGTTGTGACGATGCACCGATCGCGCTGAAATCGATTGGATCAAATCGGAACACCACGGTCCGATCATCACCCGCCTTAAATAAAACCTCCGCCATAGAGAGGTCTCGCGGCGATGGTGTGCTGCCGGTGCAGAACCACACCTCCTGATCGGGCCAGATCCAATCGGCTGCTGCAAAGTTGCGGTGGGCCAGAATCCATCGGGCCCGATCCTCGGTCGATTGATTGGCCTGATGCAGATCTCGCAAGACCTTCAGATCTGCGTTTAGATGCGAGATTCCAGTTGCCTGCTCAAAAGGGTCTCGGCCAGCAGCCTGAAGCCATTCCCATCCTTCAAATAATTCGACCCACTGCCCTGCCAACACCAACGCCGCCCGTGCCGAGCCCCCGAGTGATTTTCTGAGCGTGCGGTGATCCAAAAGCTGCTGGGCCAGTTCCACACGTCGAGAGCAGGAAGCGCGCGGAAGTGACACATCATCTCTGCCTGACCGGACTGCGAGCGCAAGCACGGTCCGCTCTGCGGCCTGGTCCAGACTTCCGCACCACGGCAGCGGGGCACCCTCTGACCGGCCGGGCCAGTCTGCATCAGCAAGAGCGCTTTTTAAGGCAATCGCAGCCGCAGGCGACTCGACAATGAGCATCGGCGGGCGCGGCCCGGCATGCCGGGCGATGGCCTGGGCCACATGGCCGGCGAGCGACTCCGTAAAAGGCAGGGAAAACACTTTAGGCATAGGGAGGATTTATGCTATCGTTCCGAGCAAATAACCCATAGTAAACAGACCGGCAGGCTCAGCAAGTGACCTTTGCGGCGAATTCCCCGCCCTCCCTGCCCATGAGACCCAAAGACCTCGCTTAATTTTCCCGGAACGCCGTCGTTCGTTTTCACTTTTAACCATTTACCTATGAGCCAACATGTTCTCGCCGTGAGCGATGCCTCGTTTGAGGCTGATGTATTGAAATCCGACCTTCCCGTGCTGGTCGACTTTTGGGCGGAGTGGTGTGGCCCCTGCAAAATGATCGGCCCCATCGTGGAAGAGATCGCCAAGGAATACCAGGGCCGGCTAAAAGTAACCAAATTGAATGTCGATGAAAACGCCGAGGTGCCTTCGAAGCACTCGATCCGTGGCATCCCCACTCTGATTCTGTTTAAAAACGGTGCTGTGGTCTCCCAGAAAGTCGGGGCGGCAGCAAAATCGCAACTCACCGCATGGATCGATAGCAGCTTATGATTTCACTTCGGGCCGCCACAGTCCGCGGCCCGATTTCTGTCCTCCCGACTCCGGGCATCGGGGCCAACGCCCTGATCAACACTCCCAGATTATCCATTTAAGTTTTTTAACCAACGCCGAGTCTCGGCGATCACCCGCTAAACGCTTATGCACCTCTCCGAATTAAAAGCCCTTCACGTAACCCAACTGGTCGATCTGGCGATGAGCCTAGAAATCGACAATGCCAGCCGTCTGCGCAAACAGGAACTGATGTTCGCCATCCTGAAAAAGAAGGCCAAGCTGGGCGAACAGATTTTTGGCGACGGCGTGCTGGAAGTACTCCCCGATGGCTTTGGTTTTCTGCGCTCACCTGAGTCCAGCTATCTGGCCAGCACCGACGACATCTACCTCTCCCCCTCACAGATCCGACGCTTTAATCTGCACACCGGTGACTCCGTAGAAGGCGAGGTCCGCACACCAAAAGAAGGCGAACGCTATTTCGCCCTGGTCAAGGTTGACAAGATCAATGGCCAGCCGCCCGAGGCATCCAAGAACAAAATTCTGTTTGAAAACCTCACCCCGCTCTTCCCGGACGAGCCGATCGTTCTGGAGCGGGACATGAAAGGCGAAGAAAACATCACTGGGCGTGTCATTGACATGATCGCACCCATTGGTAAGGGCCAACGCGGTCTGCTGGTCGCCTCGCCCAAAAGCGGTAAGACGGTGATGATGCAGCACATCGCACACGCCATTACCACCAACTACCCAGAAGTCACGCTGATTGTGCTGCTGATCGATGAGCGGCCCGAGGAAGTCACCGAAATGCAGCGCAGTGTCCGCGGCGAAGTGGTGGCATCTACCTTTGATGAGCCCGCAACGCGACATGTACAGGTCGCCGAGATGGTGATCGAAAAAGCAAAGCGCCTGGTCGAGCACAAAAAAGATGTGGTGATTCTGCTGGACTCCATCACCCGACTCGCGCGGGCATACAACACCGTGGTGCCCACCTCAGGCAAGGTGCTCACCGGTGGTGTGGATGCAAATGCACTGCATCGGCCCAAGCGTTTCTTTGGTGCCGCGAGAAATATCGAAGAAGGTGGCTCGCTCACCATTATCGCCACGGCACTGATTGACACCGGCTCCCGCATGGACGAGGTGATTTACGAGGAATTCAAAGGCACCGGCAATATGGAAGTCCACCTGGCCCGCCGACTGGCCGAGAAGCGGGTCTATCCGGCTATCAACATCAATCCGTCCGGTACACGTCGCGAGGAACTGCTGATCAAACCAGACGTGCTGCAAAAGATCTGGATTCTGCGCAAGCTGCTGCACGATATGGATGAGCTTCAGGCTATGGAATTTCTGCTCGATAAGATTCGCCAGACCAAGAACAATGGCGAATTCTTTGACATGATGAAGCGGGGCGGCTAAGAACTACCGGCGTAAAGGGCGTTGCGGCCACCGCAGCGCCCCCCAAGGTTGCAAAAGTTCCAATTTTTCCTTATTATTCAATCCCTTAGGCACGTAGCACCCATTTCTCGGCGGTGCCGGCGACCCCACTCCCTCAAGGAACTGACATGAAACAAGGCATTCACCCCGAGTATCGCGAAGTCGTCTTCGTGGATCTGTCCAACGACTTCAAATTCATCACGCGCTCCACCGTACAGACACGAGAGACCGTTAAGTGGACCGACGGCAAGGAATATCCGCTCTACAAACTGGATACCAGCTCAGAGTCCCATCCGTTTTACACCGGTAAACAAAAGCTGGTGGATACGGCCGGCCGCGTCGAGAAATTCCGTCAGAAGTTCGGCACAAAAACTGGAAAGAGCGCTACTAAAGGCGCCGCCAAGGCCTGAACCCAGACCCGCTTCTCATGGCGAATTCCGAGAAAGGCAGCCGAAAGGCTGCCTTTTCGTTTTTGGATGTGCAGGCCAATGCCCCGCTTCCGGGGTTGGCCGCCAGTGCAGCAAACCGGATTCCCCGCTGGCTGCTGGTGCTGATCGTGGTGCTGTATATCGGCCACGGCCTATTTCACCGCGATCCATGGCGTGGCGAAGACATGCTGGGCCTTGCCCTTGCACGGACTGCAGCCGAGGCATTGCTGCGGGGTGATTTATCACTGCTGTTGCTGCCGCAGCTTGCTGATATCGCATGGAATCAACAGGGTGCGTTGTGGTCAGCCATCGTTGCAATCTTCATGCTGCCGGTCTATCTATGGGCCGCACTTAACCAGGCTCCCATTCCATTACATCTCCTGGATGACGTCGCGCGTATTCCGCTGGCCCTGACCGTAGCAATGGGCCTGACCGCAGTATGGAAGGCGAGCGATCGGTTCGCCCGACGTCGCGAGGCCCAGCCGGTCGATCCCTTAGGCATGGGGCCGCGATCATCGAGTTTTGGCAAGACACTGGGTGATTGCGCCTTGCTGCTGACCATCGCTGCCTTGGGTGTGGTCTATCCATGGCACCAGCTGGGGATAACGGCCATCGCACTGCTGATGCAAGGACTGTTGCTATGGGCGCTGGCAACCGCCCCCGAAACCCCGCGCCGTGCTGCGTATCAGATGGCGCTGATTGTCTTTGCGAGTTTGCTCACCTATGGCATTGGGCTCGCAGTCACGCAAATGATCGCTGTGCTCTGTATCTTTGCCTGGGTTGCGCCGTATCGGCTCGCTGCAAAAGAATTTCTTGGCCGCTGGCTACTGCAGACCATTGGGCTCATGCTGCTCTGGTCTGTTGTCGCAATGATGTTGCTGTCTACGGATCGCGTGCTCGCCTGGTGGCAAGAGGGATTTTCTGACTGGTCCATCCTGCGTTGGATCACCGGAGAGTCGCCGGCGCTCCACACCCTTGGGCCCTGGATTAAAGAATCTCTGTGGCGCTGGTGGCCGCTCTGGCCGATCGCTATTTTTGGCATCCGCACGCTGCGGCAGACATCATTTTCCCGGGCGCCCCACTGGGCAGTACCGGTCATTGTCACCGCTACAGCCGTCGCTGCGGGACTCATCGGCCCTGAAGACTGGCGCGTGCATCAGATCGCCCCAGTCGGATCACTCGCACTGATCGCAGCCTTTGGCCTGCTCTCACTGCCAAGGCCAATCATTAATCTCATTGACTGGTTTGCCGTGGTGCTTTTTACCGCCGTCGGAATTTTTGTCTGGCTGTATTGGAGCGCACTTAATTTCGGTATACCGCAGACGCTCGCAACGCGGGTGCCATTACTTGCACCGGGCGTGGCTGGAAATGCCAATATCTATGAAGTCGCCATTGGGCTACTCGCCACGATCGCCTGGATATCACTCGTGGTGTGGCGGGTGTCGCGGGGTGCGCCACGCCTCTGGAGGCCGGTGGCACTCAGCACGGGCGGTGTAACACTACTCTGGGTGTTACTCACGACACTTTGGCTTCCAGCGATTAACCGTATTCAAGGACAACAGGCCCTGGCCTATTCGCTTGAATCCGGCTGGCTAAAAACGGCATCACAGCGACTCGGAGTTCCTGCGGACCAACTGATACTTGCACTCGAGCAAAAGCACACCAAGACGCTGCCGGCGCGCGCCTGCGTGCAGCTCTCGGGTCAGTCTACAGTGTTAGACACGATGGCAGTGGCGATCACACGTCTACCCATTTCTCATCAATCTCCATGTGACTGGAAACTTGGCCTGGCAGAGCCCAACGCACAGGGCCGACTGCCCGCTGAAAGCGGCTGGCGAATCGTCTGGCAAAGTGGCAACGAGGAACGTCGCGGTCGTCAGCAATACCTACTGCTCGAACGCACCCCATGACGCGGGCACGTGATGTATTCGTGCTCGGCTGGCCGATTCTGGTGGGCCAGATTGCGGTCCTGGGTAATGGCGTGATCGACACCATCATGGCCGGCCAACGCTCCGCAGAGGATCTCGCGGTAATCGGCCTGGGTGCGGCGATTTATATCAGCGTGTTTGTTGCCTTTCGCGGTGTATTGATGGGACTCACACCGATTGCGGCAGGCCATTTTGGCGCCGGACGTCTCTCTGAGATTGGTGATGATGTCGGTCAGGCAGCCTGGGTAGCGTTGCTGCTGGCTGCAATTGGTATTCCACTTCTGTGGTGGAGTGATCCGTGGCTCGGTCTGACCCGGCCCGATCCCAGCCTGCATGCACCCCTGACGGGTTATCTGCAGATCATTGCGTTGGCCATGCCGTCTACCCTGCTCTACAGCGTGTTTTTCACACTCAATAGCGCCACATCGCGGCCTGCCGTCACAATGACCATCAATCTCGTGATGCTCACAATCAAGTGGCCATTAAATGGGATTTTTATGGACGGCATTGATGGCGTCATCGCGCCCATGGGTGCTGTCGGCTGCGCCGTTGCGACAGCGATTCTGTCGTGGAGTTCGCTTGCGGTCGCGTTACTGGTGCTGCTCATCGACCGTCGGTATCGCGAGTTTCATGTCCGTCTGCGCAGGCCACAGGCCGGAAAAATTTCCCAGCTTTTTAAAATTGGCCTGCCCATCGGGGCAGGCTATCTGATCGAGGTGACATCATTCACCCTGATGGCCCTGCTGATTGGCCGCTTTGGCACCATCGCCAGTGCAAGCCATCAGGTGGCTGCAAACCTGGCCACCTTGGTTTTTATGATGCCGCTTGCGCTATCCAACGCGACCAGTATTCTGGCCGCGCAGGCACTTGGAGCGGGGGACGAGCCGAAGGCCCGGTCATGGGTACTGGCGGGCATGCGGCTCGTTATGGGAATTGCCGTTGCGATCACGATCGTGATGCTGGTGCTGCGCGAGCCCCTGGCAGCGCTGTATGCAGAAGATGCCACCGTGCAGCAATTCGCGCGCACCCTCATCATCGGTGCAGCGGTCTGTCATGTCTTAGATGCTCTGCAATGCCTGCTCTACTCGTCGCTGCGGGCCTGGCGAATTACGTTTACCCCGATGCTGGTCTACGGCGTGAGCCTATGGGGCTTTGGCGTGGGCGGCGGATGGTGGTTCGCACATGCCCTATTTACTCCGGGGCCCGATGCGACCCAAGGTTTCTGGATGGGCAATTTTCTGGGCCTGGCCATTGCCTGCGTGGGGCTGGGGCTGCTGCTACGCCGACGATTTCTCAATCCAGTTCTGACGGTAAAACTTTAGCTCGTCGATTGATTCCTGGATATCCGCAAGTGCAGTATGCGCGCCGCGCTTCTCAAAGCCCTTCATGATCTGCGGATTCCAACGACGACAGAGTTCTTTGATCGTACTGACATCGATATTGCGATAGTGAAAAAATGCCTCTAGCTTGGGCATATAACGCTGCATGAACCGGCGATCCTGATGCACGGTGTTGCCACACATGGGGGATTTTCCCGCCGGCACATAGCCACGCAGAAAATCCAGAAAAATCTCACAGGCCTGGGCCTCATCGGAGGTCGATGCCCGCACCTTGTCGATCAGGCCCGACTTGCCGTGGGTACTTTTGTTCCAGGCATCCATGCCATCGAGCAGGCTATCGGACTGATGAATAACCATTACCGGCGCAACGGCCAACACATTTAACTCCGGATCGGTCACGATCATGGCGATCTCGAGAATCCGATCCTTTTCCGGTTCCAGGCCGCTCATTTCCATGTCGACCCAGATCATATTGAGTTCATTTTGACCTGACATAGCCTGCAATGATCGCACAGGCTAAGATCCCGGCTATGCATCGCTTCCACGTTCCGGCGCGCGCCACATGCGGGCGCGAATCCTAAGCCACCACGGCCGGCAGGCCTGGGTAGTGGATGCCCAAGGCGCCGAGCGGCTGTGCGTGTTCAAAGGCCGCGACCATCAACCGGCCACCAATGACCAGGTGGAGATGGACCCGGGGCCTTCCCCCGCGGTGATCACTGAGATTCTGCCCCGCCAGAATGCCGTCATGCGCAGCGAGGCACACCGAACGAAGGTCTTAGCGGCCAATATTGATCAGGCGGTGATTGTGATCTCGGGCAGCCCCCTTTTTTCCGATGAGCTCCTCGCGCGGATGATCTGCGCCTGCTGTGCCGAAGATATCGATGTGATCATCGCGCTGAACAAAATCGATCTTGCCGATGACACCACACGTGCAAGAGCACAGCTGGCGCCGTTTACAGGCTGTCTCGCACTTTTAGAGGTGCCAGTCATCGAGATTGCGGCTCAGGCGTCGCTGCCCGATGCCAACACCGGCATGTTAGATCAGCTCTCCGCGATGCTGGCCAGCAAGACGTCCTTGGTCATGGGCCAATCCGGCATGGGAAAAAGCAGCTTATTGAATCGTCTCATCCCCGAGTTTCAGGCCAGGACCAATGAGATCTCTTCTGCCCTCCAGACGGGAAAACACACCACCACCGCAGCCCGCATGATGGCCTATCGAGAAGGGTGGCTGATCGATACGCCGGGCTTTCAGCTCTTTGGACTGCATCACTTATCCGAGCAACAAATCGCCTTGGGCTTTCCGGAGTGGCGGGCAGCCCAGGACGTGCGGGGCAGGTGCCGGTTTGCCAACTGTCATCACATCAATGAACCAGGCTGCACAGTGTGTGATGCAGCCAGCGACCATCCGGGCCAACGACGCCGGCTTGCCTTATGGCAGGACCTGATTAGAGCCAGCTAACGCTTAAGTGCCAGCGCTGCGGCTGGCCGGAGACGATGCAGTTTTGAATGCTATTGCGGGTGGTCTCAAAATCCGTCACGGTCTGCTGGCTGGGTTTGAGTAGCTTGCAGCCAACGCGAAAGTGATCAAGGTTGTATACCTCGCTGACATTTCGCACTTCGAGCATAAAGCTCTCAGAGGATTTTTTACCGCGCGCAAAATAACAATTCGACCAGATCGTTCCCACCTGAATGCGTTCCATGGCACTGAATTCCAATCCAATGCCATCAAATCCAATATCAAAAATTTTCGGCTGCACGACTGCACTAAACGATCCCGAGATCATCAGATCGAGTGTCCGATCTGCGGGAGCAGGCACACGAAAACTCTCGCGACGCTGGATGGCGATGACCTCGGTCGGGAAGTCGGTAGTCACAAGATCATAGGAACCAAATTTCGCGTTCGGGGCAATAAATTGAAGCTTGTACTGCTCGGTGGCAATCACCACCCACAGGTGTTTTGATTCCCGGATATCTTTGGGTACCTCGGTGCCCTCGGGCAGCGCAAAGGCCAGGCCCACGACCGGGTCAGCCTCGACACAGCGCAGCGCTAGGCGCTTGGTAAAGTCTTTTAGGGGCATCAGCCCGGCAGTAATCCCGGTATTGAACTCTCGGATGACCGTGCGCTCGGCCGGCCGGGAGTCCAGTTTGAACTGTTCAATGACCTTAAGATCAAGCTCGGGGGGATAGACTCGAAACGCCACAAAGACCCTCTGGAAATCGCTTAAATAAACAACGCCTCTATTCTAGGGCATCCCGTTTTACCGCTAAAATGCGGTTTTCCAGACTCCTCTGGAACGGGGCAAGCGAGTGAAGACCGGCGGCACGCCAAGACTCAAAATCTTAGTAAGCAACCAAAAAGGCGGGGTCGGCAAGAGCTCCCTGAGCGCGAACCTGGCCGCCTATTTCGCCATCGAGCGGCAAATGAATACCCTGCTGATCGATCTCGACCGCCAAGGCACCTCTTCCCTGTGGATCAAAAACGCCGCCTACTATGATCGGCTGAAATTCGACCATGCCAGCCATCTGATCCAGGGGGCCAACCGCCTGGGCATCTTTAACGCCCGCTGCCACATCCGGGATGCATCCAATGTGCACGAGGTCGTCATCACCGATGTGACCTGGTCACCCGCAGTGGGCTACGAACTTTTAGAAATCTTTGATCTCTGGATTATTCCGACCTCGCTCTCTGAGTTGGAACTGCTCTCAACCATCGCCCTGCTGGGAGACTTAAAGCCTGCCCTGGATCGGCCCCGCTCACCCCGGCTGCTGCTTGCGCCAAATAAGATCCATCCGTTTCAACGTAAATTTGATTCGATGGCCGCGCAGCGCTTCCCGGTTCCCTTCTTGCTCACGCCGCCTGTGTTGGCATCAAAAGACTTCGAGTCGCTCTATCAACGCGATTACATCGTAAGCGCCGGCAAAGACGAAGTGAAAGAGAAATTCCTGACCTTCTGCGAGGCCGTCTGGAAGGCAAGTCAGATCTCCGTGCTCGAGGCCCACAGCATGCGCGCCCGATCGGACTGGAAGTCAGGCTCCTCTCAGGTGCCGCCTTCCGCATTGCCCGAGATCTCTCGCGTGCCCGATATGATCAAGGCCGAGAATTAATTTCGTAGTCGTTCCCGAAAGACTTTTATATGTTTAAGCTCTTATTTGGCTGGTTGTTTGGCAGTAATAAAAAGAAAAAAGCAGATCCCATGGCGGCACAAAACGACATGGTCTACGAGATGCGCACCACAGTAGAAAAAGGCCTGCGGGATGCGCTAAAAAAAGCCCATGGCGACAAATCCAAGCAAATCGCTGAGATCGCCACCAACTATGTCTTTGATTTTGGCGAATTTGGGTTTGACTTTTCCGAGGGCAAAGACCTTAAAAAAATTGTCGGCGCCGAGCTCGTTAATATCTGTAACTACGACATCGTGGATCCGCTAAAGCTGCTCCGGGCAATGGTCCACCGCGCCTATCAGTTGAAAAAAACAGGCCAGATCTATGAAGACCATATGCGCGACCTATGGATTCTGTGTCTCGTGCCTGTTGGGCCACTGACACCGCCGGACTCATTTTTTCCGACCGTCGCCCATCAGAATTTTGTAAAACGGCTGCGCCTCATCGAGATCACCGATCGGCAGGCCGAAAATGCTGCCCGCGTCTGGAAGGATCCTCATCTCAAGGCGATTCTGGAGGCCTGGCTTACCGCCCATCACGATTAACGCGATAAACGAGCAGTTCCGTCTGCCGCGCATCGTCGACCTGCAGTACCCGCTCCGGGGTCACGCCGGGCACCTGAAAACTGTTGGAGATCAAAAGCGATCCTGGCTGCATCTCGCTACAGGCCTTCCGCCAGAGCCGCGGCATGGGCTCGGTGGATAAGAACGCATAAACCGCGGGATAGGGCGCCAGCGAATGCCGCCAGAAATCACCATGAATCAGCCGCGTATTGGCTAGGCCAAGGGCCTTCAATTTTGAGATCAGATACGGCATCCATGCGCCTTCGATGCCATCGAACTGATGCTCGGGATATAGACGAGCCAAGCTGATGGTCATGGTGCCCGTGCCCGATCCGATATCCAAGACCGAGACAGAAGGCCCAGACTTAAAAATCTCAGCGCTCAGAAGATCCGATACCGTCTGAACAGTCTGTTGATTCGACAGATATAAGGGAACCCGATTGCGTACCGTGGGCCCAAAAATCAATACCAGCACGATGAAGGCCGCCAGATACCAGCCACTATGAATCTCCAGAGTATTGGCAAGTGCTACCGCAACAGGAAATAGCCCGTGAATCCATAGCCACCAGGCATCGGATCGCAGCAGCCACGCGGACCCGCAGGCGAGCACCGCCTGGCCTGCCACCAGAACCCATAAAGAAGGCGTCTGGCCGAGCGCACCGATGGCCATTAACCCCAACACCAGGGC
>VERI01000002.1 GCA_018882785.1 Burkholderiaceae bacterium
GATTTCCCGCCAACTGGGCAGCCCGGATTCAGCAGCGGACGGTTCCGATCCACCGACAGCCGGCCTGCCGGATGAAAAGGCAGAAATCAGCGGAAGGCCATCAATATCAAGAATGATGCTTTCAATCTGAAGTGCTGCCTGCTGAATATCGAGGGCCCGCGCGGCCTGCAGGCGCTGACGATCTGCGGCAATTGCAACCCGAACCCCAACGAGCTTGTCTTGCGCTGGATGCTTGATCACACGCGCCTCTAGGGCATCTAACATGGCAAGGGCAGCGCCAATATTCCCCCCCGCAATCACGCTATCGGAAAGCAGACGAGCGGCTGCCTGCATCTCCGACAGCCACTGGCTATCGATCTGATCCGACTGCGCCAGATCGGATGATCGATTCGTGGTCTCCATCGCCCACCAGCCCAGACCGAGAATGACCACAAGGCTGACAGCCGCAAGAAGTGTCTTACCAAAAGTGTTCATTTACGAATAAATCCTGCTCCAGAAATTCATCATCAAGCCTCACTCGCCGCACTCTCGAGATGCCGCGATTGGTGAGCAATCCGGCAATCGTCGCATGTTGCGTACACCAGACCACTTGGATCAACGGGATCCCATGATGCTGAAACAATCCCACCAGATGCTCGGCCGTTGTCGAGGAGGTCACCACGATCCCGATCTCACCCGGACCCGCCTGCGTAATCTCCTGCCAGGCCTGCTCTGACCATGGTGCGTCCTCCCTGAGATAAAGGCATGCCGACAAGACATGGGCGCCCCGACGCTCTAGCCCCTCCCGAAGGGTAGGCCGATTAGACTCGCCTTCAATTAGCAAAAGCGTCTGGGTAGACCAATCAAAGTGCTCTCGCTTCTGGATATTGTCCATTGCCCGCAAAAGGCCTTCCGCATCCGCGTGGGCTCCCTCAGCGGCCACGATGATCTGCTCGGGTTTTAAATCGCTGCTGGGATGCGCATCGGCAGACCGTTCACCCAACGTGAAGAAAATTTCTTTCAGTAACTGATCGCGGGTTCCACTGCCAACCGCTGCAATCCGCAGACGGCCGAGCCCCCGGACATAGTCGTCTCCAGACGATTCCAGCCATCGACGTAGCGCACGGACTGACGCAGGGCTGGTGAGCACGAGCCAGGCCGATGCAGACCGCTCAAGCCCCTGAAACACAGCATAGGGAACCGACCGCATCCGGAGCCGCTGAAGCGGCATCGGCCGTAGCCGCGTGTCGGGCCGCTGCACGAATGTGGCATCTATCCACTCGGGGCGGGCCACCCAGGCTTGCAACATACCCGACCGCTTCGCAGACCGCCTCAGGCCGTGCCCAGCGCCTGAAGAATCTGCTGAGCTCCCTGGTCCTTCAGTTCCTGGGCCGCCTGCAGACCAACGACGTCCGGGTCATCACCACGGCATTCGACACGCAGCACCTTGGACCCATCGGTCATGGCCACCAAGGCACGCAGGCGCAAGGTCTTGGCATCCGGCTCCGTCACACAATACGCCGCCAAGGGAACCTGGCAGCTTCCACCAAGGGCCCTGGATACCGCCCGCTCTGCCCGCACCTCTCGGAACGTCTGAGCGTCCGTAAGCGGCGCTAACGCCGAACGAATACCCTGGCCATCACTACGAATCTCGATTCCAAGCGCGCCCTGGCCCGCCGCCGGCAACAGCACCTCGGGTGCGATGATCTGACGAATACGCTGCGAGAGACCAAGCCGTTTAAGCCCGGCGGCCGCGAGAATAATGGCCTGCATGTCACCGCGATCAAGTTTGGAGAGTCGGGTATCCAGGTTGCCCCGCAATGGCACGACCTTCAGGCCCGGATAGCGGGCCCGCAGCTGCGCCTCACGCCGAAGGCTCGATGTGCCCACCACAGCGCCATTCGGTAAGGCCTCGAGTTCGGGAAATTCGTTGGAGACAAAGGCGTCTCGCGGATCCTCTCGGGTCATGACGCAGGCGAGCTCAAAGCCCGCTGGCAGCTCCATTGGCACATCCTTGAGGGAATGGACCGCGAGGTGGGCGCGGCCTTCTTCAAGGGCCATCTCAAGCTCTTTGACAAACAACCCCTTACCGCCAACCTTCGACAGCGTGCGGTCAAGAATCTGGTCCCCGCGGGTGGTCATTCCCAGGATCTGGACGGGACTGCCGGAGGCCTTGGCCAAAAGTGCCTGGACATGTTCTGCCTGCCACATGGCCAAGCGGCTTTCGCGCGATGCAATAATCCACATATTGCGAAGTGTATCAATCAAATGACAGAACAATTCTCCAAGAAAAATGAAGGCTGGTCCGGCCGGTTCAGTGAGCCGGTATCTGCACTTGTCCAACGCTACACAGGCTCTGTCTTTTTTGATCAGCGGCTAGCCGTATTCGATATTCAGGGATCGTTGGCCCATGCGGAAATGCTTGCCCACGTGGGGCTCATCACTGCACAGGATTTGCAAGACATTGAACGCGGGCTTGAACAGATCCGTGAAGAAATTCAGGCCGGCCAATTCCAATGGTCACTGGATCTCGAGGATGTGCATCTCAATATCGAAAAGCGCCTGACCGATCTGATTGGGGACGCCGGCAAGCGGCTCCATACCGCCCGCAGCCGCAATGATCAAGTGGCCACCGATATTCGGCTCTGGGTCAGGCACACGATTGATGAGCTGCATCAGGCCCTGGGTGCGCTGAAGACCGCACTACTTGATCAGGCCGATCAGCATGCCGAGACGATCATGCCGGGCTTCACGCATCTGCAGGTGGCCCAGCCGGTGACCCTGGGCCACCATCTGCTTGCCTATGTCGAAATGTTCTCACGCGATGAGACCCGGCTTGCTGACTGCAGAAGGCGTGCCAATGTCCTGCCACTTGGTGCAGCCGCACTGGCCGGCACCTCTTATCCGATTGATCGCGCGCGCGTGGCGAAAACCCTGGGCTTTGATGGTGTCTGCCAGAACTCTCTTGATGCCGTGAGCGATCGCGATTTTGCAATTGAATTCACCGCCTGCTGCGCGCTGATCATGACCCACATCTCACGGTTCTCAGAGGAGTTAATCCTGTGGATGACCCCACGGGTAGGCTTTATCGATCTGGCCGATCGATTCTGTACAGGCTCCTCGATCATGCCGCAGAAAAAAAACCCCGATGTGCCCGAACTGGCACGCGGAAAATCAGGCCGGGTCTATGGCCATCTAATGGCACTGCTCACGCTAATGAAGGGCCAACCTCTGGCGTACAACAAAGATAACCAGGAAGATAAAGAGCCACTCTTTGATGCCGCAGACACCGCACTCGACACCCTCAGAATCTTTGCAGACATGGTGGCGGGCATTCAGGTGAAAAAAGACGTCATGCGTTCTGCCGCTTTCGAAGGCTACTCGACCGCCACTGACCTGGCGGACTATCTGGTCAAAAAAGGGCTGCCCTTCCGGGATGCCCACGAGGCCGTAGCCCGGGCAGTAAAGGCCGGGGTCGGCAGCGGAAAAGACTTATCCGAGTTCAGCCTTACGGAGCTTCAGGTCTTTTCAGCGCTGATCGGCCCGGATGTATTTGATGTGCTGCGGGTGGAGGGCTCGGTGGCCGCCCGAAGCCATATTGGGGGCACCGCACCAGACCAGGTCCGGTCCCAGATCCAGCGCCACCGAAATGGCAGTTAGCGACAGCCCTAAGACCCAAATCCCGCGTTTTCGGTTAAAAAGGGCCGGTTGTGAGCGTAGTGGACGTCTAAAACGATCAAACAATACAAATTATCAAAAGGAGCTTGTTTATGAGTCGTCGTGAATTCCTGGCAAAAACCGGCGCGGCTGCGGTTGCCACGGGCGCAGCAGCAGTAGCGGCACCCGCAATTGCCCAGTCCGATGTGGTGCGCTGGCGTTGCGCGTCGAGCTTTCCAAAAGGCTTTGACACCTTGTATGGAACGCTGGAGCTGATCGCTCGTCGTGTGAACCAGCTGACCGGCGGAAAGTTTCAGATCTCCACCCACGCAGCCGGCGAGATCGTTCCCCCATTTCAGGTGCTCGATGCGGTTGAGAAAGGCACGATCGAGGCCAACCACACCGCCCCGTACTACTTTATCGGCAAGGATCCTGCCTGGGCCTTCGGCACCTGTATTCCTTTTGGCCTGAATGCCCGCCAAATGAATGCCTGGTGGTATCACGGCGATGGCGAGAAAGTCTTCAATGAGTTTTCGCGTAAATCCGGTGTGGTCAACCTCTTGGCAGGAAACACTGGATCGCAAATGGCAGGCTGGTTCAAAAAGGAACTCAAGACGGTTGAAGAGCTGAAAGGCCTGAAGTTCCGCACCGGCGGCATGGGCGGCCAGGTGCTGGCCAAACTGGGGGTTGTGACCCAGCAGATCCCAGCCGGGGAAATCTACTCCGCCTTGGAAAAAGGCACGATCGATGCGGCCGAATTCACGGTCCCCTATGACGACGAGCGCCTGGGCCTGAACAAGATCGCCAAGTACTACTACTACCCAGGCTTCTGGGAAGGTGGTGCGGCACTCGGCTTTCAGGTCAATGCAAAGGCCTATGACGCGCTGCCAGACGCTTACAAGGCGGCACTTCAGGCCGCCTGTGCCGAGGGCAACAGCTGGATGCAGGCGAAATACGACACCGTCAATCCGCAGGCACTCAAGCGTCTGATTGCTGGCGGTGCGGTTTTACGCCGGTTTCCGAAGTCGGTCATGGACGCCTCGTTTAAAGCCAACAACGAACTGATGGCAGAAAACAGTGCCAAGAGCCCCGAATTTAAAAAGCTCTTCGACCATATGCGTGCCTTCCATCGCGATCAGCAGGCCTGGTTCCGAGTGGCCGAGGGAAGTTACGACGACTTCATGGCTACTCAGAAGCTGTAAAGCACGTTCGGTTTCGATGCCCGCAGGATCATCGGGCACCGTTACCCTTAAAAGCCGTCCCTCGGGACGGCTTTTTCATTTCTTCTTGAAGTAATCCATCGGGTCATCTTTTGATGAACCCTCTTTCTCATCGTCCCAGCCGCCCGAGCGCTCGTCAGCCGTATCGTCGAGCTTGATCTCGATATTCTGCAAGTCAGTCACTGCGGGCTTATCGAGCATGCCCGTAACAATCTCCGGGAAGAAAATCAAAATCGCGACCAATAGCAGCTGCAGGCCCACCCATGGAATCGCCCCCAGATAAATCTCCGAGCTTTTAATCGACTTGGGCGCGATACCGCGAAGATAGAACAGGGCAAAGCCAAATGGCGGATGCATAAAGGAGGTCTGCATGTTCACGCAGATCAAGACACCGAACCAGATCAGATCAATTCCAAGCTTATCGGCAATCGGAGCGAGCAGCGGAATTACGATGAAGGCGATCTCGAAAAAATCGAGAAAAAACGCCAGGATAAAGATCATGATATTGACCACGATCAAGAAGGTGACCGGGTCGTCAGCACCCACACTGAGAAATAAGTGCTCAACCCAAATTCCACCATCCACACCCTGAAATACCAGTGTGAAAACCGTTGCCCCGATCAGGATAAAGATCACCATCACAGTGATCGTCATGGTGGACTCCATGCCCTCGCGGATCATTTTCCAGTTCAGACGACGATGCGCCGCAGCCAGGGCAATGGCGCCGACAACACCCATCGCACCAGCCTCGGTCGGCGTGGCCAGTCCTAAAAAGATTGTCCCCAAGACAATAAAAATCAGTGCCAAGGAGGGCACCACACCCATCGCCACTTTCTTCCATAAGGCCAGACCGCGAAGGGTTCGCGCCTCAGGCGGCAGGGGCGGCATGGTCTTGGGACGAATCAGCGACATCACGAAAATAAACAGCAAGAAAATCGCGACCTGCGCCAGCGATGGTCCCACCGCACCGAGATACATATCGCCTACCGACCGGCCCAGCTGGTCCGCCAGAACAATCAACACCAGAGACGGTGGAATGACCTGGGTGATGGTCCCCGATGCCGCGATCACCCCCGTGGCCAGACGGCTGTCGTAGCCGTACCGCATCATGATTGGAAGTGCGATGACGCCCATCGCAATTACAGAGGCCGCGACTGTGCCAGTAATCGCGCCCAAGATCGCACCCACCACAATCACAGCGTAGGCAAGGCCTCCCGGCAGACTCCCGAAGAGCTGCGCAAATCCCTCGAGCAGGTCCTCCGCGAGACCACTGCGCTCAAGAATGGCTCCCATGAGTGTGAAAAATGGAATCGATAAAAGTAGTTCGTTGGCGACAATGCCAAACACCCGCAGTGGCAGGTTAGCCATGAACTGGGCAGGAAATAGATCTAACTCAATGGCCACCAGGCCCGAGACCAGTCCCAGGGCGGCCAAGGAGAACGCCACCGGAAGCCCCAGCAGCAAAAACACCACCAAGGCGGCAAACATCGCCGGTGCCATCACGTCCATCGGATTCATGGCTACTGTAACGGCCTCTCGTAGTGGGTATTCAGGGCAATCACACCCTGTAGGGCGGCGATTCGCTTAATGATCTCAGAGATGCCCTGCAGCACCAGTAAGCCAAAGCCGATCGGAAAGAGAAGTTTTACCGGCCAACGTACCAATCCTCCCGCGTTATTGGAGATCTCATGAATGGCCCATGACTCTACAAACCAGGGCCAGCAGACCAGCACCATATAGATACAAAATGGCTGCAGAAAAAACACCAGGCCAGCCAGATCAAGCCATGCCCGTTGACGGTCATTTAACCGTGAATAAAACAGGTCAACGCGGATGTGGCCATTGATGGTGAGCAGGTGGGCGGCGCCGAGCAGGACCATGCCACCGAACATGTACCACTGCAGTTCCAGCCAGGCATTGGAGCTGATGTCAAAGGCATATCGCATCAGCGCGTTGACGGCCGAAATCAACGCGCAGATCAGGGTCAGCCAAATAGCCACGCGGGCCACGGCTTTGCTTAACTGATCGATACTGTATGCAAATCTGACTAAGGGTTTCAAGGAGACAGCCTCTGTCGAATCCCACAGGGGGCACCCAGGAAAACCCGAGCGCGGTTCTTACGCCTCTAGCGTGGAGGACGGCTAAGTTTAACCGGGATGCTCCCGACATGGGTTGCGGGGTCTTCAGCGCCCGGGGAGAATGCATATTCCACAGCCATCACACCATGCACCACACTGCCGCCCCAGCACACTTTTTTCTCGCCCTTCAGGATCAGTTCGGATCGCGATTTACGAGGGGAGACTCCGCACGCCTACAGCACGGCCGTGACGAATCCGTCCACGCGCCTGAGCTGCCCGACGCCGTCATCTTTGCCCACAGCACCGACGACGTGGCGACGGCAGTCCGACTCTGCCAGCAGCACAAGGTGCCGCTGATTGCATATGGCGCGGGTAGTTCCGTCGAGGGCCATCTGCTCGCGGTACAGGGAGGTGTCAGTCTCGATCTCTCGGGGATGAATCAGGTTCTCGCAATCCATACTGATGACCTGGATGCACATGTCCAGGCCGGCGTCACGCGTAAGCAGCTCAACGACGCACTCAAAGGCTCAGGGCTTTTCTTTCCGATTGATCCCGGTGCGGACGCCTCGCTGGGCGGCATGGCGGCGACGCGGGCCTCCGGAACCAATGCCGTGCGCTACGGCACGATGCGAGACAACGTCATGGCCATGACTGCTGTGCTCGCAGACGGTCGGGTCATTCGGACCGGCAGCCGTGCGAAGAAATCATCGGCCGGCTACGACCTGACCCGCCTGCTCGTCGGCTCCGAGGGCACCTTGGGAATCATCACCGAATTAACCGTTCGGCTTTATCCACTGCCAGAGGCAGTCTCAGCGGCCGTTTGTCCATTTGGGTCTATCGACGATGCCGTGACCACAGTAATCCGTACCATCCAGATGGGAATCCCCGTGGCGCGCATCGAACTACTGGATGCCTTGACCCTAACGGCCATCAACCGGTTCAGTAAAACCAGTCTGCCAGAAGCGCCGACCCTGTTTTTTGAATTCCACGGCAGCAATGCCTCCGTGAAAGAACAAGCAGAGACAGTCCAAGGAATTGCAGCAGAGCATGGTGGACAGCAGTTTGAATGGGCCACCCGGCCCGAGGATCGGACCCGTCTCTGGCAGGCCAGGCACGACGCTTATTTCGCCTGTCTGCAGATGAAACCCGGGAGTCGCGCATTTCCAACAGACGTCTGCGTACCGATCTCACGACTCGCAGAATGTATTCAGGCTACGAATACGGATCTGCGGCAGGTCTCTATTCCCGTCATGCTCTTTGGTCACGTTGGAGATGGAAACTTTCACTTGGTCGTGCTGATTGACCCGACCGACCCAAAGGAAATGAAAGAAGCGGAATGGATTAACGAACGGGTCGTGGATCGGGCGTTGGCCATGGAGGGCACATGCACGGGCGAGCATGGTATCGGCCTCGGAAAAAAGAAGTTCATGGTGAAAGAACACGGTCAAGACGCCGTCGATGTTATGCGGGCCATCAAGCATGTGCTCGACCCTGAAGGACTGCTCAATCCGGGAAAAATTCTGCCCGATTAAGCACCGGCGATCTGGACCATCTCGGTTTGGAGCAAAGGGTGCCAGCGAGTGCCTGGATCATTCACCCCGCCACCGACGCATCAAGTTCTGCCACTGCGCCCGAGCCTGCTCCAGATGACGGGCCTTCACATGGCCATAACCGCGAATGTGTTCGGGGATATCCGCAATCTCGACTGCGAGCCCAAGATTTTCAGGGGTGAGCCCGGGGAGCAGGCATTCAATGCATTCACGATACTCTTGGATCAGCGCCCTCTCCGTTCGCCGTTCCTCGGTAGCACCAAAAATATCGAATACCGAGCCTCGCAAAAATCGCAGCGATGCAAGGACACGCATCACCAGCCTGACCCATGGGCCGAATCGACGTTTAACGAGCTCTCCCTTTAGGTTACGCGGGGACAGTAGTGGGGGTGCAAGATGGTGTGCGATACGGTAGCCGGGCTCAAAGCGTTCGGAAATTTTTTCCATAAAGGCTCGATCCGTGTGCAGCCGCGCGACCTCATACTCGTCTTTATAGGCCATCAGCTTAAAGAGCCCTCGCATGACTGCTTCTGTGAACTTCGTACCCGCACTGATGGCCTGCTCGGTCTGCCGTACACGGTCGACAAAGTCCCGATAGGCGGCTGCATAGCGACGGTTCTGATAAGCGGACAAAAACGCTTCCCGCTCGGCAATGCGATCATCAAGCGATTTGCGCGGCACAAAGGCAATCGGCTGCGCAGCAGCGGGCCCACCATTGGCCAATTCAGGATTAACCGCAGCGCGGCGGCCCCAGGCGAAGGCCTGATGGTTTTTCTCCACCGACACGGCATTCAGTTGCATCGCAGAGAGAATCGACTGCTGTGAGAGCGGAATCAAGCCCTTTTGCCAGGCAAACCCCAACAGCAGCGGATTGGCGAAAATTGCATCGCCGAGAAGCTGTGTTGCAAGCCGCTGGGCATCGATCAGTGATAAACGATCAGGACCTACCGCCTGCGCAATCGAACGCTGACAGGCCTGCCCGGGAAACTGCCAATCGGGGCTGGCGATAAACGCAGCGGTGGGTGTGTCGTGGCTATTCATGACCACCTGGGTATGGCCCTCGATCATGAGCGTTAAGGTGGCCTGGCCTGCTGCAACAATGCCATCGCAGGCCAGTACGAGATCGGCCTTGGCCATATCGACCTTAGATGTATGGATTGCTGCCACCTGATCAGCGATCTGGACATGGCTCCAGGTAGAGCCCCCTTTTTGCGCCAGGCCTGCAGAATCTTGGGTCACCACGCCCTTGCCTTCAATGTGCGCAGCAACACCGAGCAGCTGGCCAATCGTGATCACGCCGGTGCCCCCCACGCCTGCAATCACCATGCGGTAAGGCTCGCGGCAATCGGGTAGCACCGGCATCGGGGGCTCGGCGATCGGGGCCTGCAGGCCCGCAGCCAATGATCCTTTGGTCTGGGGTTTTTTGGGCCGTGCACCTTCCACCGTGACAAAGCTTGGACAAAAGCCCTTTAAGCAGGATTCATCTTTATTGCAGGAACTGAGATTGATCTGACGCTTGCGGCCGAACTCGGTCTCAAGCGGCTCTACCGATAGGCAATTGCTTTGCACCGAACAATCGCCACAGCCCTCGCACACCAACTCATTGATGATCACCGAGCGCGGTGGATCCTCAAGCAGACCACGCTTGCGGCGTCGGCGCTTTTCGGTCGCACAGGTCTGGTCATACACAATGATGCTGGTGCCGCGGATCTCACGAAACTCCCGCTGCAGGCGATCGAGCTCATCGCGATGATGGATGGTCACGCCCGATTCCAAGACCACACCGTTATATTTTTCAGGCTGATCAGTAACCACGACCACGCGGGCTGCACCCTCGGCCACGCAGCTCTTCACAATCTGTGGGACCGACAGGCCCTCGGGCCGCTCGCCCACCTGCTGGCCACCGGTCATGGCCACTGCATCGTTATACAAAATCTTAAAGGTGATGTTCACGCCTGCAGCAATACATTGGCGGATCGCAAGAATGCCGCTGTGAAACCAGGTGCCATCACCGAGGTTGGCAAACACATGCTGCTCTGAAGTGAACGGCGATTGCCCGACCCAGGGCACACCCTCGCCGCCCATCTGAGTAAACGTGCTGGTGCTGCGGTCCATCCAGATCGCCATGTAGTGGCAGCCAATGCCCGCAAGCGCTCGACTTCCCTCCGGCACCTTTGTGCTGGTGTTATGCGGGCAGCCACTGCAAAACCAGGGCGGCCGCTCCGTCTTGGACGCACCGTGGGCAATCTGCAGGCTTCGCTCTTTCGCTTCGATCACCGATAGCCGCTGCTGCATTCGGGCGTCAATATCCGGCGGTATCCCGAGTCGGCGCAGCCTGGCCGCAATCGCCTTGGCAATCAATGCAGGCGTGAGATCCGCCTTGGCCCGAAGCAGCCAGTGCTCTGCGGGGTTGGGCTTGGCCCACTCGCCACCCGAGAGGTCGCGATCACTTTCGCCAAACTTACCCACCACATCGGGCCGGACATCAGGCCGCCAGTTATAGAGCTCTTCTTTGAGTTGATATTCAATGATCTGGCGTTTTTCTTCGACGACCAGAATCTCGCGCAGGCCGGTAGCAAATTCACGTGTGATGGTGGCCTCCAGTGGCCAGACCACATTGACCTGATGCAGCCGAATGCCCAGTCTTCTGCAGACGTCATCGGTGAGGCCCAGATCCGCAAGTGCCTGACGGGTATCGTTAAACGCCTTGCCGCTGGCGATGATGCCAAAGCGATCATCGGGCCCCTCGATCACGTTGCGATTCAATCGATTGGCACGGACATAGGCAAGCGCCGCGTACCACTTGGTCTCCATGAGCCGCGCTTCTTGATCCAGTGGCGCATCGGGCCAGCGAATATGCACGCCAGATGCGGGCATCGGAAAGCCCTGCGGCATGACAATTTCAACACGGTCGTGATCCACCCGGACCGTCGCAGACGATTCCACAACTTCCTGAATGGTTTTCATGCCACACCACAGGCCCGCAAAGCGGCTCATGGCAAAGGCATGCAGGCCCATATCCAGAATGCCCTGCACATCAGACGGGAAGAACACCGGAAATCCACAGGCCTTGAAAATGTGATCGCTCTGATGGGCTGCGGTTGAACTCTTGGCGACATGATCGTCACCGGCAACCGCGATCACACCGCCATGCCGCGCGGTGCCCGCCATATTGGCATGCTTAAACACATCCGAGCAGCGGTCCACACCGGGGCCTTTGCCATACCAGATGCCAAACACACCATCGACTTTGCGCTGCTCAGGAAAAAGATCTAACTGCTGGGTACCCCAGATCGCGGTAGCGGCAAGTTCCTCATTCACGCCCGGTTGAAAGACGACGTTATGCGCAGCGAGATGTTTCTTGGCGGCCCACAGCGCCTGGTCATAGCCCCCCAAGGGGCTGCCGCGATAGCCGCTGATAAATCCACCTGTATTGAGCCCGGCGGCAAGGTCCCGTTGCCGCTGCATCAGCGGCAGACGGACCAATGCCTGAACACCGCTCATAAAGGCCCAGCCTTGCGGCAGGGTGTACTTGTCTTCCAGTGTGACGCGGTGTTCGCTCGGTGGCGGTGGCAATTCCTGCTTCATGAGCGCCAATGGTCAGCCACGACGGGAATTGGCGTCAACCAATTCCCGAAGGGCCTGATGGAAACCCCTGAGCCGGGGACTCGTGATTATTTCTTTTTCTGCGGCGGCAGATCAGTGCAGCTGCCCGAGAAGACCTCGGCCACCATGCCGATGGACTCACCCAAGGTTGGGTGGGGATGGATGGTCTTACCGATATCATGCGGATCAGCGCCCATCTCAATGGCCAGAGCAAACTCACCAATCATGTCGCCAGCATGGGTGCCCACCATCGCCCCACCGATAACACGATGCGACTCAGGATCCACGATGATTTTAGTGAAGCCTTCATCACGGCCATTGGCAATCGCACGGCCAGATGCGGCCCATGGAAATACCGCCTTCTCGATCTTGATGCCTTTGGCCTTGGCCTCATCTTCGGTAATACCGACCCAGGCCACCTCAGGATCGGTATAGGCCACCGACGGAATCACGCGCGCATCAAAGAAGGACTTCTGCCCGGCCGCAGCCTCCGCCGCGACATGGGCCTCATGCACGGCTTTATGCGCCAGCATGGGATTACCCACGATATCGCCAATGGCAAAGATGTGCGGCTGATTGGTCCGCATCTGGGCATCGACCTCAATAAAGCCCCGATCGGTGACATTTACGCCGGCCTGATCAGCCGAAATGGTTGCGCCATTGGGCCTGCGGCCCACAGCCTGCAGCACAAGATCATAGACCTGGGGCTCGGCAGGCGCCCCCTCGCCTTCAAAGGTGACATGGATACCGTCAGACTTTGCCTCCGCACCAACAGTTTTGCATTTGAGCATGATCTTGTCGAACCGATGGGCGTTGTGCTTTTGCCAGACCTTGACCAGATCGCGATCGGCACCTTGCATTAATCCATCGAGCATCTCGACCACATCAATACGCGCGCCGAGTGTCGAATACACCGTCGCCATCTCAAGGCCGATGATGCCACCCCCAATCACCAGCATACGCTTGGGCTTGAATTTCAGCTGCAGTGCGCCGGTCGATGTAACGACGCGTTCATCCTGTGGCATAAAGGGCAGTTTCACGGCCTCGGAGCCTGCGGCGATGATGGCCTTTTGAAAGCCGACAACTTTCTTGCTGCCGTCTTCAGTAACCACCTCGATGTGATAGCTGTCCAGGAATTTACCCACGCCCTGCACAATCTGAACTTTGCGGGCCTTCGCCATGCCGGCCAGTCCGCCGGTGAGCTTGCCAATCACTTTCGATTTGTGGTCGCGCAGCTTATCGAGATCCACAGCGGGCTCACCAAAGCTTACGCCGAGCGCCCCCATATGTCTGACTTCGTCCATCACGGCGGCCACGTGCAGCAAGGCCTTGGATGGAATGCAACCAACGTTTAAACAAACGCCGCCCAGCGTAGGGAAGCGCTCGATCAATACGGTGTTCAGGCCAAGATCGGCCGCGCGAAACGCAGCCGAGTAGCCGCCAGGGCCTGCCCCGAGCACCACCACGTCGCAAGATACGTCGGCGGTGCCGGCAAAACGTTTGATTGCATTGGATGCGGCGATTGGAGGAGCGCCTGCCGGGCTCGGCGCCTCCTGGCCGCGCACAGCAGCAGATGGGCTCGGCCCTCCGCTCGACCCCGCTTTTGACTCGCTACGCGCCGGCTCAGCCGCTGCCGATCCTGCTGCTGACACTGAGTGCTGCGTGGCCGAGCCGGCTGCTGGCTCGATCATCGCAATCACTGAACCCTCGGAGACCTTGTCGCCGAGTGTCACCTTCATCTCGACGATCGTTCCTGCGATGGAGGCTGGAATTTCCATCGAGGCCTTGTCGCTCTCGACGGTAATCAGGCTCTGCTCAAGCGCAATCTCATCACCCGCTTTAACCAAAACCTCAATGATCTCGACATCCTTGAAGTCTCCGATGTCCGGGACCTTTAACTCGATTGTTGCCATGTGGTTATCTCCCGTTCGGATTAAAGGACGGCGCGACGGAAGTCACCCAAAAGCGAGCGCAGCACATTATTAAACCGTGCGGCTGCAGCCCCATCAATCACACGATGGTCATAAGAAAGCGACAGCGGAAGCGTGAGCTGGGGAACAAACTCTTTTCCATTCCAGACTGGCTTGTAATAGGACTTGGAGACGCCAAGAATCGCGACCTCAGGTGCATTGATGATCGGCGTGAAATGTGTGCCCCCAATACCCCCCAACGATGAGATGGAGAACGACCCCCCCTGCATATCAGAGGGCGAGAGTTTTCCATCGCGCGCTTTTTTAGCGAGCTCGGAGGTCTCCCTGGCAATATCGGATAGGCCCTTCTTATCCGCGTCCTTCAGTACTGGCACCACCAGGCCATTGGGCGTGTCCGCTGCAAAACCAATGTGATAGTACTGTTTGTAAACAAGCTGATCGCCATCCAGAGAGGCGTTGAACTCGGGATGCTTCTTTAACGCGGCAACCACCGCCTTGATCAAGAAACCAAGCATGGTGTATTTCACGCCAGTCTGGTCGCTTTCCTTATTGAGCGAGACACGAAAAGCCTCGAGATCGGTGATGTCTGCCTCGTCATTATTGGTGACATGCGGAATCATTACCCAGTTGCGATGGAGATTTGCTCCCGAGAGCTTTTTGATACGTGACAGCGGCTTGGGGTCAATCGGGCCGAACTTCGCGAAGTCCACTTTCGGCCATGGAATCAGTCCGAGGGCAGCCCCGTCACCAGCGGCTGCTGGCGCCGCGGTAGATGCAATGACGCCCTTCACATAGCCACGTACATCATCCATGGTGATGCGCTGCTTCGGGCCAGTGCCCCTGACCTTGGTCAGATCCACGCCAAGCTCGCGGGCAAACATGCGCACTGCGGGTGAGGCATGGGGCTTGACCACGTTGGTCTCGTCAATCGGAGATACGTGGGCGGCACCAACAGGCACAGAGGCCGGGGACCCCTGGGCAATCGGATCTCGGCCCGACCCTTCTTTTAACTCGGCTGTCGCCGCTGGGTGCTGAGGGGTCGCGCTGCCTGAGCTCGGCGCTCCGCTCGACACCGCTTTTGACTCGCTGCGCGCCGGCTCAGCCGTTGTGGACCGGGCTGCCGCCTCGATCATCGCAATCACTGAACCCTCGGAGACCTTATCGCCGAGTGTCACCTTCATCTCGACGATCGTTCCTGCGATGGAGGCTGGAATTTCCATCGAGGCCTTGTCGGACTCGACCGTGATCAGACTCTGCTCGACCGATACTGAATCGCCTGCCTTGACCAAGACCTCTATGATTTCGACTTCCTTGAAGTCCCCGATGTCCGGAACCTTTAACTCAACAGATGCCATTTCTTATCTCCTGTCGACACACGGGTTACATGGACATTGCGCTGGGGCGCTGGGTGTCGATGCCATATTTCTTAATCGCATCTTCCACCACGGACATCTTGACTGCGCCGTCGTCAGCCAGGCCCCGAAGCGCCGCAATAGCCACATAGCGACGGTCCACCTCAAAGAATTCACGCAGCTTGGCGCGCGTGTCCGATCGGCCATACCCATCCGTGCCCAGCGTTATAAAACGACGGCCTTGCGGGATAAAAGACCGAACCTGATCCGAGAACAGGCGCATGTAATCCGTTGCGGCCACGACGGGGCCCGCATGGGGCTCCAATTGCTGGGCAATAAACGGCTGCTTCGGTTTTTCTGAGGGGTGGAGCAGGTTAAACCGCTCGCACTCCATCCCATCCCGGCGCAGCTCCGTAAAACTTGGGCAGCTCCAGACATCAGCGGCAACACCAAAATCTTTTTGCAGCATGTCTGCTGCAGCGATTACCTCTCGCAGAATCGTGCCGCTCCCAAGCAGCTGAACCCGATTCTTGGCCGACTTATCGCCCTCTTGCAGAAGATACATGCCTTTAAGGATATGCTCCTCGGTCCCCTTTTTCAGGCCAGGATGGGCGTAGTTCTCATTCATCAGGGTGATGTAGAAAAATACGTCCTCCTGATCGCCCACCATACGCTTGAGGCCCGCATGTAGGATGACTGCGACCTCATGCGAGAAGGTTGGGTCATAAGAAATACAGTTCGGAATAACGGAGGCCAGGATATGGCTGTGACCGTCTTCGTGCTGCAGCCCCTCGCCGTTTAACGTTGTACGGCCAGCCGTTCCACCCAACAAAAAGCCGCGCGCCCGCATGTCACCCGCCGCCCATGCGAGATCACCTACACGCTGCAGACCGAACATGGAGTAATAGATGTAAAACGGGATCATGATCCGGTTATTCGTGGAGTAGCTGGTCGCCGCTGCAATCCAGGAACTCATACCACCCGCCTCATTGATGCCTTCCTGCAGAATCTGGCCCTTGACATCCTCGCGGTAATACATGACCTGATCGCGATCGACCGGCTCATATTTCTGCGGCTCCACCGAGTAGATGCCAATCTGACGGAATAGTCCCTCCATGCCAAAGGTGCGGGCCTCGTCGACCAGAATCGGCACCACACGCGGCCCAAGCTCCTTGTCACGCAAGAGCTGCGTCAGACAGCGGACATAGGCCTGGGTTGTGGAGATCTCCCGACCCTCTGCGGTCGGCTCAAGTGCTGGCGCAAAGACGTCCAAAGCAGGCACATTGAGCTTCTCATCGGCCTTTGCGCGGCGCGCGGGCAGATAGCCGCCCAGCGCCTGCCGTCGTTCATGCAGATACTTAATCTCTGGCGAGTCTTCCGAAGGTTTGTAAAACGGTACCTCCGGTAATTGGTCATCAGAGATCGGGATTCCGAATCGATCACGAAACTCCTGAATCGTGAGGTCATCCAATTTCTTGGTCTGATGCGCGGTGTTTCGGCCCTCTGCAACCTTGCCCATGCCATAGCCCTTGATCGTCTTCACCAGAATGACGGTCGGCTGGCCCTTATGCCGGGACGCTGCAGAAAATGCTGCGTAGATTTTATTGGGATCATGGCCGCCTCGATTCAGGCGCCAGATGTCGTCATCGCTCATGCGCGAGACCAGCTCCAGTGTCTTCGGGTGCTTGCCAAAGAAATGCTGTCGCACATAAGCGCCATCGTTGGCCTTGTAGTTCTGATACTCACCATCCACGGTTTCCATCATGATGGTCTGCAGGATGCCGTCTTTATCCTTCGCGAGTAACGGATCCCAATAGGAACCCCAGATGACCTTGATTACATTCCATCCAGAGCCTCGGAACTCGCTCTCTAACTCCTGAATGATCTTGCCATTGCCGCGTACAGGGCCATCGAGACGCTGCAAATTGCAGTTGATAACAAAGATCAAATTGTCGAGCTTCTCCCGGGCGGCCAGGCTGATCGCCCCGAGCGACTCGGGCTCATCCATCTCACCATCCCCACAGAATGCCCAGACCTTGCGCTCCTCTGTATCGGCAAGGCCGCGTGCATGCATGTACTTCAAAAAGCGCGCCTGGTAGATCGCATTCAGTGGCCCGAGCCCCATCGAGACCGTAGGGAACTGCCAGAAATTCGGCATGAGTTTCGGATGCGGATAGCTGGACAGCCCCTTGCCGCCGACCTCGCGACGGAAGTTGTTCATTTGATCCTCGTTAATCCGGCCTTCAAGGAATGCGCGGGCATAGATTCCCGGTGATGAGTGGCCCTGGATGAACAGAAGATCGTGGCCCTTGGGGTGGTCCGGGCCCTTCCAAAAATGATTAAAGCCAATCCCCAGCATGTTGGCCAATGACTGAAAGCTTGAAATGTGGCCACCGAGATCGCCCTCACCACGGTTCGTGCGAACCACCATGGCCATGGCGTTCCAGCGCATCCAGGAACGCAGCCGCTCTTCGTATTCGAGGTTGCCTGGGCAATGCTCCTCGAGCGCGGCGGGAATGGTGTTGACGTAGGCCGTATTCGCTGAAAACGGTATAAAGCCGCCCGTCCGGCGGGTCTTGTCGATCAATTTCTCGAGCAGGAACTGGGCGCGCTCAGGGCCTTCACGTTCAATCACTGCCTCCAGGGAGTCCAGCCACTCCTTGGTTTCAATCTCATCCATGTCGATACGTTGCGACTCGGCCATGGTTGTCTCCTTTGGCTTTTCTAATGAATGTTGGGTGTTCTGAGATTCTGCGCAGGGAATCTCTCCAGTGGCAAGCAATATTTCATTATACGAATCATTATTTCATTATATGAAACTTACTGATCTCTCTCGGCCAGCGCCGTATTCGCCAGGCGGGCCAAGATGTGGTCTGATCCTTCTCCCGATCACCCAACGCCAAATGTCCTGATGTTTCGCGGTGCCCACAGCCAGATTCCACAGGTGCTGGACAATGCCCGGCCCGGCCTCCTTCGGTCATCACGCTCCCTACGCTGGATCCTGATCTCCCCTCTGGTGGCGGTCGTGGCGCTCGCGATGCTGATGGCCGCAACGATCTGGTACCTCACGGAATCCGAGTCCAACCAACAGCAGCAGGCGTTGATGCGCGATGTCAATGCCGCGCAGCGCATCATCAGCGATCGACTCCAGCGGGCGCAGGATGAACTCAGTAAAGCGGCAGCTGAGCTGCCCAGTAAGCCCAGTGCAGCTGATCTGCGGCGCATTGCGGAGACACTGTTTCTGAAGGCGCCGGAGGTGGTGTTTCTCGCCTGGGTAGATCGGGGCGGGATCATTCGATTCGTGAGCACATCGGAGTCCTTTCCAACGCAAGGCTTTGATCGTGTCGGGACTGCCCTGTCACGCAAACCCAGCGTGACGGCATTCGAGTATGCGATCAGTTCGAAAAAGCCTCACTATTCCGCAGCGATCCCCACGCAGACAGATGTCGAAGTGGATTTGCACGTGCCGATTCTGCGCAATGGAGTTGCAGATGGCGGACTTGTGGCGACCTACTCGTTGCCCGCCATGCTGTTGTCGGCAATACCGAGTGAGATCAGCGACCGCATCGCATTCAGCCTGGTCGGTCCGGAGGGAGATCGCTTCGGACAGACCCGGGTCGAGGAGCCAAACTCCGGCCGACCCGCCTATGAGGTGCCCTTAGAGCCGATATCAAAGCAGATTCGACTACGAGGCTTTATTCACCGGCCCGTTTCCACTCTGCACAACGACGTCATTGCGACACTTGTGGCCGGGTTGATCCTGTTTGCAGTGATTAGCCAGATCGTTATTTGGAGAAATACGCGCAGACGCCTCGGTGCCGAGTACGAACTCGCCGAAGAGACGGCGTTTCGCCGGGCCATGGAGAACTCCATGTCCACAGGCATGCGTGTGATCGACCTCAAAGGAGAGATTAAGTATGTCAACCCCGCGTTCTGTCGAATGGTCGGCTACAGCGCTGAGGAGCTCACTGGCGGCAGTCCGCCCTACCCTTATTGGCCAAAAGAGATCCAAGACCAGCTCGGCCGAAATCTAGAACGTATGCTCTCGGGAGAAAGCCCCCCATCGGGACTACCCATTAATATTCTGCGCAAAGATGGGTCTCGATTGACCGTACGAATGTATACCTCCCCACTGATCGACCAGGCAGGCAATCAGACAGGATGGATGACCTCGGTCACCGATATCACCGAGCAGACGCGAATTCGACAGGAACTGGCCCAGTCCCAGGAGCGCTTCATCACGGTGCTACAGGCGCTCGATGCCGCAGTATCTGTGGCCGCACCTGCACCCACCGGTGAGCTCCTCTTTGCGAATCAGGCCTATCGGAAATGGTTTGGCAATTCCATCACCGATGGCCATCGCTATCTATCCGCAGCCGCCCGAGGCCCCTGGGCCGATGTGCGAGAAATCTATAGCGATGTCGTGGAGCGCTGGTTTGAGGTGCGCATCCGGAGCATTCAGTGGGTCGATGGGCGGGCAGTAGAGCTGATGGTTGCCACTGACATTACACAGGAGCGGGCCAACCAGCAGGCGCAGCGCGAACAACACGAAAAACTTCAGCAGACGGCCCGCCTGGTCACGATGGGCGAGATGGCGTCCTCGCTCGCCCACGAACTTAATCAGCCCCTCACGGCGATTGCAAACTACACATCGGGTGCCGCATCTCGCATCCGACAGGCAGAAAATCGACAGGAGCATATCCCGAACGAAGACCTGATCGATCTACTGACCAAGACCGCGCGACAGGCTGAGCGGGCCGGACAGGTCATCCGACGAATTCGTGGTTTTGTAAAGCGCAGTGACCCCATCCGCCGGCCCACCGATCCTCGCGTCATTCTGGCCGACTCGATTGGACTTGCAGAGATTGACGCACGGGAGCATGCGATCGAACTGATCCAGAAGGTCCCTGAACATCTTCCCCTGCTGAATGTAGATCCGGTGCTGATTGAGCAGGTGCTTCTCAACCTCATCAAAAATGGCATTGATGCCATGCGTGGCGCCCAGCGCCGCGTGCTCACAGTGGAGGTGAGTTTCGCCGCAGACCAGATGATGTTCTCGGTGGTCGACCGTGGCCACGGCGTGCCGCAGGCCATCCGCAATCGGCTATTCGACTCGTTTTACACCACCAAAAGTGACGGGATGGGGATGGGCTTGAATATCTGCCGATCCATCATCGAATCTCACCAGGGCCGGCTGTGGTTCGAAGACAACCCGGACGGCGGCTGCACGTTTCGGTTTACATTACCGGTTCAGCCGGAATCCACACCACAAAAATTATCTATCGAGTCGGAGGCAGTAAAAACATGAGCGCAAACCCCGGAGCTTTTCGCGCGACAAATTCTGAGATCGTCTATGTTGTAGACGACGATGAAGCGGTTCGGGATTCATTGAGGTGGCTTCTCGAAGGTCAGGGTTTTCGAGTAACGGTCTATGACGGCGCAGAACGTTTTCTGGCCTCGCTGCCCACCGGTTTCACCGGACCGATGGTCGGCTGCCTGATTGCAGATGTGCGGATGCCCGGAATGTCGGGAACCGAACTGCATGACGAGTTGCTGCGCCGAAATATTCAGCTTCCGCTAATTTTCATCACTGGCCATGGGACAGTGCCAATGGCGGTCAATAGCATGAAAAAGGGTGCCGTTGATTTTCTTGAGAAACCCTTTAACGATGAACAGCTCTGCATGCTGGTCGCCAGTGCATTTCAAAAGGCGCGTGATGAAGGCTCGCGCAGTGTGCTTGCCAAGCGCGCCAGAGAGTTACTCTCCAGACTGACCCCAAGAGAAGAACAAGTGTTGGATAGGATCGTGGCCGGCCGCCTGAATAAACAGATCGCCGATGATCTCGACATCAGCATCAAAACAGTCGAGGCACACCGGGCCAACATCATGGACAAGATCGAGGCCAGAACGATGGCCGATCTCATGAAAACCGCGCTCGCTGCCCGCCAGGAATAAGTGTCGAGAACGCCGCAGTTCGCACGGGAGACACCAGCGAGCGGGCACAGCAGGTTTGGCTCTGCCGAGACCGAAAACTGATAGAATCCGAGATCTTGCGGCTGTAGCTCAGTTGGATAGAGTACTTGGCTACGAACCAAGGGGTCGTGGGTTCGAATCCTGCCAGCCGCGCCAAATCTCAGCAGGGGATCAGAGGGATTCTGATCCCCTTTTCTTTGCAAAGCAGAAGCGGGGGTCTCCATGTACATACCAGCCCATTTTGCCGAACACCGCCAGGACGAGTTACACAGGATTATCCGAGAGCATCCCCTTGGCATTCTGGTCTCGCTCGATGCCGATGGACTCGCCAATGCCAACCACATCCCATTTGAACTCGAACCATCGGCCGGGGGCCATGGTCAGCTCAAGGCCCACATCGCCAGAGCAAATGATCTCTGGAGACAATGCCCCACAGGATCACCCGTACTGGTGATATTCCGCGGAGTCGATGCCTACATCTCTCCCAGCTGGTATCCGAGTAAGCACGAGACCCACCGACAGGTGCCCACCTGGAACTACGAGGTCGTACATGCCCGCGGAACGATCGTGATTCGGGATGACGAGCATTTTCTACGTGGACAGGCGGCCCGGCTGACCCGCCGACAGGAACAGCCTGAATCCACACCCTGGCGCATGGGTGATGCCCCCACAGACTACATCGACACAATGCTGAAGCAAATTGTGGGGATCGAAATTCAGATTACTTCCCTCACTGGCAAAAGAAAGCTCAGCCAAAACAAAGAGGATCGGGATCGACTCAATGCCGCCGATACTCTCCAGCACCGTGGCCTTCACCAGATGGCCGATGCGATGCGTCGACCAGGATGAACCGCTGTGGGGAGCCCGTTCTTGGGTTTACCGCTGCTGCCGTTAGAAGCTTCGAAATCCAAGCTGAACGCCTACATTGGTGAGGGTGAGATCTTCATATCGCAGGCCGATCTTATCCGTGGGCCCATTGACACGGTAAGTGCTCAGACGTATCCCCAGATATGTATTTTTGGACAGGTCAAGATTTAATCCCACGTGTAAACCGGCAGCGAACTTCCGATCGCGGGCATTTTCAAAATCTGCCTGACCAAGCGCAACTCCGACAAATGGCTTCACGCTCGCATCACGGTTAAAGTCATAATACGCGGTGACGCCATATAGGTTCACCCGATTATCAAAATCTAATCCCACCGATCGCAGCTCTGCGGCCGAAACGGTTTCCTGAAGATTCCATACGCGTGATCCCTGCGTAAGCGTTCCCGACCCTGACGCCTCGCGAAGATTGGCCTTAGCGGTTACAAAAAATAGTCCGGCACGCAGTGGAGTACCAGCGAAGTCGGAGCCGCCGATTTCAAACCCATACGCTGTAGGATCGTCGTATTTTAGTTTCAATCGCGCATTACTCACGGCCACACCATTGAACACGCCAGAGGTCGCCTCGGTCTCTGGTCTGACATGGGACCTTCCTGCCGATAGCTCGGTAAATAAATATCGCTCTGCGGCGGAGGCCCCGCCCGTAAGCAGGCAAGAGGCCAAGACAAGC
This sequence comes from Burkholderiaceae bacterium, assembly GCA_018882785.1. Classification (GTDB taxonomy): domain Bacteria; phylum Pseudomonadota; class Gammaproteobacteria; order Burkholderiales; family Burkholderiaceae_A; genus Lacustribacter. The sequence continues at coordinate 22,899 of VERI01000002.1, forward strand.
GCTATTTTTCGCATCTCTTCTCCATCTGAAATTGATGCCCAGGCGGGCGTGATGACCAGGCAGAATCAGTAACCGCTCTATGCGGTATGCAACAGCCCCGTCATTGTGGAGAGGCCTTCGCCGCGCATTGCACGCGGCGAGAGGAATATCTCAGTCGACTAGCGCCGGCCGGTCTGCGCAAGCTCCTCACCGAGGGTACGCATCAGATCGCTGACGGACATCTGTCGCGCGCGACCAAAGGCCGTCCCCGCCCAAAGGCTTTGAAACTCACCGTTGTTTTCACGTGCCGCCCACTGCCGAAGAGGTGCCGTAAGACTGTTCTGAACCGGGAACGGCAAGACGGGCTCGCCTGAAAGCCCACGAATAAATGCGTTCTCGATTCCCCTGGCCAGCCGCCCAGAAAATGCACGTGTGAGAACGGTTGGCCGATCACGCTGTCCGAGAATATATTCCTTATGGGCAGTCGACGCTCCGGACTCTTCGCAGCACAAGAATGCCGTTCCCATTTGAGCGGCCACCGCACCGGCATCGAGCGCTTTTCGGATATCGCCGCCGGACATCAACCCGCCGGCACTCACAATTGGGATTGAACAACGGCTAGACAAAAGCCGAGTGAGCGTCAATGTGTCGAGAACCGCATCATTCGTGTCTGGCTCGAACGTCCCCCGATGGCCGCCAGCCTCAAGGCCCTGTGCCACGATGAAGTCAGCCCCGGATCTCTCGATCATCTGTGCCTCACTGAGCTGGGTTGCCGTCACCCCAACCCGCATTTGAAGCGCGTGTGCCCTGTCCATCACCCCTGCAGACGGAATCCCAAAGTGAAAAGTCAGCACCGCTGGACGATGTTCCCAGATCGGTAACAACTGCTGCGAGAGATCTGGGGCATAAGGAGGCTGTGGTGCAACAAGCGCAAGCCCCTGCGGAAGCCCGAGCGAATCAAGGGCCTGCATCGCCTGGGCGACCGCACCGTCTTTCGGCGGAGAGACGGTGGGGAAAATAAAAAAATTGGCATTGACTGGACCCCGCGTCATGGCCCTCACTGCCGCTAACGACTCTCCAATTTTTTGGGCGGAGTCATAGGCGAACCCGAAGCTGCCGATCCCGCCCGAATTTGACACGGCCGATACCAGCCGAGGCGTGCTGATTCCGCCGGCCATCGGTGCCTGAATGACCGGAACCGCAAGAGAAGAGAAGTCAATCACGAGATCGGTTCTCCAACACCCATAGACCCGTCGCTATACCGCTCAGGGCTTGTAGGCCGTCACCTCAATTTCTACCTTCATTTCAGGCTTCATCAGCTGTGTGACCAGCAAGGTGGCCGCAGGCCGGATATCACCGAATACTCGACCCAGTACAGGAATAATCGACTCGCTATAGGCGGGATCAGCGATGTAATAGGTCGCACGCACCACATCAGTCATCGCGAATCCCGCAGATTTAAGCGCGGCTTCAATCGTTGACAAGGCATTTGTCGCCTGATCGGCGACATGCTCGGGCATTTCCATTTTTTGGTAGTCATACCCGGTTGTTCCTGACACAAAACAAAATGGGCCGTGGGCGACCGCCCGGGAGTAGCCCATGGTCTTTTCAAATGGCGAGCCAGAGGAAATTAGTTTTCTCATTGTTATTCTCCGAATGAAGGTCCATGCCCTTGGAATCACAAGGCCGGAGGCTAGAGTATCCTATGCAAGGTGACATCCAAAGAAACCAAGGAGAAGTCACCATCCATCGAGCGACCTGAATTCCAGGAGAACATCCACCGTGGCGGCCCTCCCCTCCCTGCGACAGCTTCGTTATCTGGTGACGCTGGCAGAGACACTCAATTTCACCCGCGCCGCCGAAGCCTGCTTTGTCAGCCAGTCAACCCTCAGCGCGGGATTAAAGGAACTTGAGTCCTTACTGGGGCTGCATCTGGTGGAACGCGACCGACAACATGTAGCCCTCACGCCCGCGGGTGAGGCGACCGTCGAACGGGCACGGGCACTACTCGCGGCGGCCGAGGATCTCACGGACCTGGCACAGGTGGCGGCAATTCCGATGCAGGGCCAGATCCGCATGGGCATCATCCCCACCATTGCACCATTTCTGCTTCCGCAGCTCATACCCGCGCTGCACGCGGATTACCCTAAGCTAACCATCGCTCTTCGTGAAGACCTGACTGAGCATTTACTGGAACGGATCCGAAGCAGGCGTTTGGATATGGCCATCATCGCTCTGCCCTATGCAGTCGATGGACTTCTCAGCCAGGAGCTATTCAGCGACGAGTTTTGGCTGGTTGGTCACCAAGGAGATCCCGCACTGGCGAATAAACGCATCACTTTGCCCGGCAAGGTCACAGAGCGGCTGCTCTTGCTCGAGGAGGGGCACTGTCTTCGGGAACACAGTCTGCAGGCCTGTCGACGTACAGAGATACCGGGCTCTGAGGGGCTCGAAGCCACCAGTCTGCTTACCCTCGTTCAAATGGTGCGGCTCGGTATGGGCATTGCCCTCATACCGGAAATGGCGATCCAGTCAGGGATTATTCGCGACACTGGCCTCGTGGGCCGGCCTCTCGAGCATCCGGCGCCCAGACGGACCATCGCACTGGTGGCACGACAGTCCACACCGCTCATCCGAGAGTTCAAAGCGATTGGGCAGTCCGTGATACGCCTACGCCAGGACAAGAGTCGGCGCCTTACCCCAGGCACCCGACGTCGACCTCACCTGGACTGAGAGATCAAAGCACCAGCACGGGCAGACGCGCATCTGCCATCACTTCTCGGGTCTCACTGCCCAACAACAACGCCTTAAAGCCTGAGCGCTTATGTGAGGTCATCAGGATGACATCTGCAGCGCACTTCTTGGCCGCCTCCAGAATTCCAGCACTGACGTCGCTATTGAAGACATGAATATGGTCGACCTTCACCGAAGAGGAGAGATGCTCCGAAAACGAACGGAATAATCGTGCTGCATAGGTCTCACAGGCACGACGGTGATCGGGAACAGTAATGTAATCACCGCCAAATCCGTTCTGAAGGTAGAAGACCGCAGGCAGGGGGTCCGAGACATGCGCGAGCGTGATGCGTGCAGCATCCCGCTGTGCCATCGTGGATAGCCGCGCAAAATCGGCATGCTCGAGCGTGTAGTCATCCACCGGAATAAGAAAGTGATTGAACATCGTCGCCCCTCAGTGGATCGCGATCCGTTTACCGGTCACGGCCGCCCGCTTGGGCAGCGTGAGCTTCAATATGCCATCCTGATAGGTTGCGTCACACCCGGCGCTATCGACCTCTGAGGACAGATAAAAGCTTCGAGATACCGACCCAAAAAAACGCTCGCTGCACACAATCCGATCATCTTCAACCTTCTGATCGAGCTGTTTAACTTCTGCGCCAATGGTCACACGAGCGCCATCGATATCGACCTGGATGTCCTCTTTCTTCAGGCCTGGCATCTCCGCCTGGATCGTGAATATACGATCGCCCTCCCGAATATCCACCGCAAAATCCTCCGGAAGTGCACGTCCATGCAAGGGGCGAACAACAAAACTGGGCGACATCCAGTCGCTAAAAAACTGTTTCATAAGATCATTTCGAATACGGGCCAAGCTGCTCATGTATTTCACTCCAAGAGAAATCTGCCGAGCCGCTAGACTCACACATTACCGCAGCAAAGCAGCACGGCTGACGTGGAAATTAAGATGCGTGATGTTTAATCTGTCCACGTCTTTTCTGAACGACGGTCTCCAGCTGACGGTAGATAGCATCAAACGCATCGCGCATGGCCACGTACACGTCCTCGTTTTGGATTCGATTCACCGTGAGCTCATGGCCTGGCAGGGTGAGGTCAATCACCACCCCGTACGGACGGCCCTGGTGCCGGTGCTTCTGGAGCTGCTCAATGCTCACCCGGCACGACATCATCGCCCCGAAGGCATCCTCTAACCTGGATACATGGGAGACTGCATGGGCGTGTAAAGATTCTGACTCTTCCATGCCGCGAAACTGAAGATGAACGGGAGTCTTCATGGCGACATGGTGGGCATCCGTGGCCTATCGCAGGCCACGGCACCTGTGCAGATTCTGCTATTCGATGCGCAACGCCTCTACAGGCCGGAGTCTCGAGGCTTTTGCCGCCGGATACCAGCCAAAGAAGATGCCAATGGCTGCCGAAAAACCAAAGGCCAAGGCAATCGATGAGATTGAGATCTCGACCAATAGCCCGCTTAGAGAGGCAATCAGCCAGGCCCCCGCAAGACCCAGGGTCACGCCCACGGCCCCACCTGCCAGGCATATCGCCACTGCCTCGATCAGAAACTGACGCAAGATATCCCTTTGCCGTGCACCAATCGCCATACGAATTCCGATCTCGCGCGTCCGCTCGGTAACACTGACCAACATGATATTCATGATCCCAATCCCCCCCACCAGAAGCGAGACACCGGCAATCGCCCCAAGCAATATCGCCATCGCACCCGCTGCGATGGCCGCGGTCTGGGCAATTGCAGTGAGATTACGAACAGTAAAGTCGTTTTCCTGGCCGGGTGCAATGCGGTGACGCACACGCAGGAGATCCGTAAGCTCTGCCTCTGCGGAATTCATCAGCTCCGCCGAGGCCACCTGAACAAACAGCAAATTGATACTGCCCGGAAATGTGCTTCGTATTAGCTGCTGTCGGGCAGTGGTTAAGGGAATGAAAACCACATCATCCTGGTCACGGCCATCAAGACTCTGGCCCTTACGCGAGAGAATGCCAATGACCGTGAACGGCAGATTACGAATCCGCATGGTCTTGCCAATCGGCTGCTCGTCACCAAACAACTGCCTGGCAGTGGTCTGACCGATCACTGCAATTCGGGCATTTGACCGAAGGTCCGCCTCAGAGAACAGATCGCCTTCCTCTGGATCCCAGGATCGCGTTGGAAAATAATCGGGTGTAACCCCCGTGACCATGGCACTCCAGTTCGTATTGCCATATCCCAGCTGAAAAGAGCGCATCACAATTGGCGCTACTCGAATAACACCTGCCACTGATGTGGCAGCAGCCGCATCGGAGAGGGTCAGGGTCTGGGCCGCACCCGCGCCAAATCGAATTCCCCCAGAGGTCTGTGAGCCTGGAAACACCACCAGCAGGTTACTGCCCATACTGCTGATGCTCTGATTCACTAGGGATTGGGCACCTCGGCCAACTCCCATCATGATGACTACAGCAGAGACACCAATGATCACCCCCAGCATCGTAAGTGACGTACGCAGTCGATTGGTGGAGAGGGCCCGCAGCGCCTCTTGAACGACCTGAGGCGCCCTCATGCGGCCCCCTTTTCACTTAGGCCCTGGGCAACCGAACCATCAAAAATGATGTGACCATCCTTTAGACGAATGAGCCGCTTGCCATAGCGCGCAATATCCTGCTCGTGCGTCACCAAGACTACGGTGATGGAGTCGTCACGATTCAGGCCTTGTATCAGCCGCATGATGTCCTCAGATGTCGCCGTATCGAGGTTTCCCGTTGGCTCATCGGCCAATAGCACCGCAGGGCTCATCACGAGCGCCCGGGCGATTGCGACACGCTGCTGCTGGCCCCCGGAGAGCTGATTCGGAAGACGATCGGCAAAGGCAGCAAGGCCCATCATGCCCAGTTTGTCTCTGGCAATACGCGCGGCTTCATCACGAGACAACCCCGAATAGATCATCGGTAACGCCACATTGTCGAGCGCAGTCATTCGCTTCAGAAGATTAAACCCCTGAAAAACAAATCCCAGTCGACGATTTCGAATTCCCGCCAGTTCATCTGGAGATAACCCTGCGACCGACTGGCCATCCAACATGTACTGGCCTCGCGTGGGGATATCGAGGCAGCCCAATATATTCATCAGGGTTGATTTACCCGAGCCCGACTGGCCCATCAGACATACAAACTCACCGGGCATGATATCCAACGAGATACCGTGTAAAACCGGTACAGGCGGTGCGCCAACTGTCTCGTACTGCTTGTGGATATCCGACAGCCGAATCAGGGATTGCGGCATGGCTAGAACATCCGGAATCGGAATCCGCTGGTCTGACTATTGTTCGTGGCGGCGACAGCCCGGGTGACTACCTCATCACCTTCTGCCAGCCCCTCAAGCACTTCGGTAAACCGTCCATCCGTGATTCCGATCTTGATCTCCTTGGGCACGAGGCTGCCGCCACTGCCCACCATGTGAATCTTCGGCTGACCCGAAGGACGACGCCCCTTCTCGGGAGGCGATGGCGTAACAGCAGGCGCACCATCGGAAGCATCTGGTGGACGAAACCGCAATGCTGCAGACGGGACGCGCAGCACGCGCTCTTTCCGATTGGTGATGATCGATACCTGCGCAGTCATGCCTGGCAGTAAAACACCATCCTTATTATCAACATCAATCACGACGTTATAAGTCACAACATTCTGCTGGGTCGTTGGATTGAGCCTCACCATTCGGACCTGCGCCGAAAACTCCTGCTCTCGGAACGCATCCACAGTGAAACGAACCGGCTGGCCAGCCTTGATCGCACCCACATCAGCCTCTGATACCGAAGTATCAATTTGCATGCGACGCAAATCGCGTGCAATTTGGAACAGTGTTGGCGTCTGAAAACTCGCCGCAACGGTCTGACCCACATCAATACCGCGATTGACAACAATGCCGTCAATTGGCGAACGCACCATGCTATAGCCCAGGTTTGTCTTGTCGCGAGAGAGCTGTGCCTCGATCTGCAGCACCTGGGCCCGGGCGGTCTCGACATCTTTGCGCAGACTATCGAGTGCCCCATCCGAAACAAACCCACGGGCCTTGAGATTCTCGTTACGCTTGAGCGCCAGTTCAGCGTTATTGGCCACCGCCCTCGCAGATGAAAGATTCGCCTCGGACTGTCGAATCTGCGCCTGCAGGATGGCGGGATCCAGCTCTGCCAGCAGCTGGCCCGCCTTCACAGGCTGATTAAAGTCGGCATGCAGTCGCAAGACCGTGCCGGAGATCTGGGTGCCCACATTGACCAGTTCGACTGGATTCAAGGTCCCGTTGGCCGCGACCCGCTGAACAATCGATCCCTGATCCACCTTGGCGGTGACCCACTTCGGCTTTTCAGAGGCGGGCAGCCCCCACCAGACCGCCCCCGCGACCACGACCAGAACCAGGGCGCCAACTCCAAGAATTTTGAGGGATTTCATACGAGAATCAGAAGGGATATCGAAGCTTGCCACAGGCCAGCATTTTTGCGCTGCATAAGGTGGGGATTTTCCCTGATTTCAAGCACTTACGCCAGTCGTTTGCTGCGTTGCATATAGATCCTCTACCGCCCACAGTCATCTAATCTGAGATGCCCCACTTGCGGGCATTTACAAGAACAGCGCACGCGCCAAGGAGACGTCATGAAATTCACCAAAATCGCCGCAGGCCTCATTGTTGCAGGGCTCGCCTCTGCGACATTTGCCCAGGCAAGGCCCGATAACCTCAGTACCCTTAAGCAGTTTAAAGTCGCCACCACAGACCTGAACATTCCGGTGGTGCCGCAAGAGGGAAAAAATGCAGCAGCCATTCGCGAAAACCTGAAAAAGGTCAAGCTGCCCCCTGGATTTAAAATCGACCTGTTTGCGGTTGTACCGGACGCCCGGCACATGGCGGTTGCACCCTCAACCAACATGCTTTTTGTCGGAACGCGCAAGACGACCGTATGGGCCGTCACCGATCGCAACAGTGACGGAGTAGCGGACGAAGTTAAATCGTTTGCCCCATCGCTCAAGTTCACCAATCCGAATGCGGTCTGCTGGACCAAGGATGGTTTTCTGCTCGTAGTCGAGCACAACCGCGTGCTGAATTTCCCGGCGGCGGAGTTTTTCTATGAGGGCCCGGATGTTGCGGTGATCGAGGTTGTTCCGCAAGGGAAACTGATCCCCGTCGAAGAGGAATCGTTTAATCACGGTGCCCGTACCTGTCGAATCGGTAATGACGGCAAGCTCTACGTCACGCTCGGCCAGCCCTATAACGTGCAGCCGAAAGAGAAAGTCGCCCTCTACGAAAAAATCGGTATTGGCGGCATCGTCCGAATGAATGCCTTTGATGGCAGCCAGCGCGAAGTTGTTGCGGTTGGCATTCGTAACTCAGTCGGCATGGATATCAATCCCAAAAATGGCGCCGTCTGGTTCACCGACAACCAGACCGATGGCATGGGCGATGACACGCCTCCGGGAGAACTCAACCGGGTGAGCAGGACCGGCGAGCACTTTGGCTATCCGTTCATCCACGGCAATAACGTGCAAATCGCGGGTACAGCAGCTGCCCCTGACCTCAAGGGCATGAAAGCGCCGGAGAAGTGGACCAAGCCGCTCGTTGAGTTCCCCGCCCACCAGGCACAGCTGGGAATGACGTTTTACACCGGCAATAAGTTTCCCGCGAAGTATCGCGGAGGGGTCTTCGTTGCAGCCCACGGCTCTTGGAACCGGACCAAACCAACCGGCGCAGAGGTCCAGTTTGTACCTGTGAACGCAGATGGTAGTGTCGGCAAGATGGAGGTCTTCGCATCCGGATTCTTGGATCCAGATACCGGCCTTTATCGCGGTCGGCCCGTAGATGTTGCTGTCATGAAAGACGGGTCCATGCTGGTCTCTGACGACTTTGCTGGCGCCATCTATCGGATCAGCTACGTCGGCGAAGACAAGAAGTAATCTCTCTGACACTTCATGATTGAAGGGGGGGCAGCAATGCCCCCCTTGTGTTGTGAGCCTTTGAATTAAGAACTTGGCCATGAAATCAAAATTGCTACTGTCGGGACTTCTTGTCTGTTTATCGCTTCACGATCTCTCACATGCGGCAGGAGATCCCCAGACCGGCAGAGCCAAAGCACAGTCCTGTGTGGTTTGTCATGGACCCATGGGAATTTCAGTAAATCCTGGTGCACCCCATCTCGCCGGCCAGCCCGCGGTCTATCTGATTGAGCAGATGCAAGACTTTCGAAGCGGAAAACGCCAGAACCCGGTGATGTCCGTCATTGCGAAGCCGCTCAGCGATCGCGATATCCAAGACCTGGCTGCCTGGTATGCCTCCATTGAGATTCAGATCAAGCAGTGAAAGCCTGCCGATGAAAACCTGCAGATCACTTGTACGATGGCTCTCCATGCGTAGCGGACTGCTCCAAATCGCAGCCGCAGGCATGCTGGCGTTTGGCGTGATCTCCGTAAACGCACAGGCACTCGAGGATGTGGTGGTCTCCGCAAGTCGGTCTGAGCAGCGCAGCTTTGACGCGCCCGGTTCAATCCAGGCAGTGGGTCGAGACGTGATCGAGTCTCGTGGGGCTCAGATCAATATCAGCGAGGCGTTGGCAGAGATACCCGGAATCTACATTGCCAATCGAAATAATTTTTCTCAGGACCTTCAGATATCGATCCGGGGATTCGGGTCACGGGCGCCATTTGGGGTTCGCGGCGTAAGGCTACTGATTGATGGAATTCCCCAGACCCTGCCGGACGGCCAAGGCCAGTCATCTCAATTCGCCCTGACCTCTGCGGAAAGAATCGAAGTGCTCAAGGGCCCGCTTTCCCTGCTGTACGGCAACGCCGCTGGTGGCGTCGTTCAGGTATTCACCCGCAGCCCGGGAGAGCGGCCAGAATTCTCAGCGACTGGCTATCTTGGCAGCGATGGGCTTGCGCGTTCAAGCCTTCAGTACGCTGAGAAACGGGGGCGTTATGGATTTGTCGCTGATCTCTCCGCACTCGAGAGTGAGGGGTTTCGGAGCTACAGCGAGGCGAGCCGTCGGCATTTCAATGGCAAGCTGGATATTGCCGGCGATCAGAGCAAGACGAGCATCACGACCAATATTCTGCGGAATCAATCCCAAGAGCCTGGGTCACTCACGCGCTCCGAATTTCAGTCCAACCCATTCCAGGCGGTTGCCGCCAACATCACCAATCGCTATGGAAAGACATTCGAACAAGGATCGCTGGGCCTGTCCCACGAGTCCACATTAAATACAGAACAGAAACTTGGCATGCGCGCCTATTGGGGCTATCGCAACCTAGACAATCCCCTTGCAGCTGCAAATTCTGCAACGGGCTTTAGCATGATTGACCGGACCTTTTTCGGATTGGGTCTCAGCCTGCAGCAGCGTTCAACACTCGCCGGAATGCCCATGGTCACGGTATTTGGACTCGAGACTGATGCGGTCAACGATCATCGAACCGCGCGCCAGAACCAAGCGGGTGTCGCGGCCGGTGCGTTGGGCCGGGATGAGAAGAATCTTGCCCGTAACAACGACGCCAGTGTCCAGTCCCAGATCCTGATGAACGACCAGACCACAGCCACCCTGGGGCTGCGCGCGAGCCGCGTGGAATTAGAGGTCAGGGATCAGTTCCTTGCCGATGGAAATGGATCTGGCCGCCGGGCGTATACGGGAGTCTCGCCCGTAGCCGGACTAACAAGGCATCTGTCTCCCGCCCTGAATGTATTTGTTCAAATGGGCCGGGGGTTTGAGACGCCCACCCTGAACGAGGTGCTCTACTCCCCGAACGGTGCGGCAACACCCACGAACAATTTCACGTCAGCAATCTCTGCTGCCCGAAGCCAGCAGACAGAAATCGGGCTGAAATGGCGTCCTGATCCAACCACACGGCTCGATGCCTCGCTATTCCAGGCCAACACCCGAGACGACATCGTTCCTTACTACCTATCGACATCATCATCGGCCTGGCAGAACGCCGATACGCGACGTGTCGGGGCGGAGCTGTCTGCATTGACGATCATGGAGCAGGTCTGGGCGCTGCGTGCCGCACTATCTGTCATTGATGCCACCTATCGCGAGACCATCAATACCGTGCGCGCCACCACCACAACTTTGGTTCCTGTCAGCGCCGGCAATACGATGCCCGGGGTGCCAAAGACACGCGCGTTCTTTGAGCTCGCCTGGCGCTCATCCGGCTGGATGCAGCGGCCGTCTGGTAATTTTTCCGAGGGGGGCATTGAACTCATGGCCGTCGGAGATATGCAGGCCAACTCCGCAAATACGGAACGGGCATCCGGCTACGAAATCGTCAACGCACGACTCGCCACACATTTCCGCAAAGACGCCCAGACACTCAGCCTGTATGCCCGCATCGATAATCTCTTAGACCGCCGATATGTCGGGTCACTTGTTGCGGACCAGGCTTTTCTTCGGTTCTACGAGCCCGGGGCGCCGCGCAGCTGGCTGCTCGGAATACGCTATAGCCTGCAGATGTAAACCCATCGTTCACACCAAAAGCGTATGTCGCCCTTTGGTCCGCACCAGGCCAGGGCTAGGCCAGCTCCTCATACAGCGGCAGGGTAAGGAACTCAGAAAATTCCTCGCTGGTCGACATCTGCTCAAAGATCTTGGCTGCACGCTCATAGGTTGTTGTATCGGTCGTGCCGCCTGAGGTGATACTGGCCTTGACCTTATCAAGTTCCTGGGGGATCAGACCACGGACGAGTTCTGCCGTAATCTTCGTGCCATCTTCCAGCTTGCCCTTTGGCGAGCGAATCCACTGCCAGACCTGGGAGCGGGAAATCTCAGCAGTGGCAGCATCTTCCATCAGGTTATGAATCGGCACACAGCCATTGCCCGCCAGCCATGAGCCCAGGTAATGGATGCCCACATTGATGTTCATGCGCAGGCCCGCCTCGGAAATTGGCGTCTCAGGGGCAAAATTCAGGAGGTCGGCAGCGGAGACAGCGACATCTGGCCGTTGTTTATCAATCTGATTCGGCCGATCGCCCAGGACCGCAACGAACTCCTTCATCGCAGCCTCCACCAGGCCAGGATGCGCAACCCAGCCACCGTCGTAGCCATCAGTTGCATCCCGTTTTTTATCATTGATGATGCCCTGCATGGCCACAGCGTTTTTCTCTGGATCATTTTTAATTGGAATTAGCGCACTCATGCCACCAATGGCAGGCGCGTTGCGCCTGTGACAGGTCTTCAGCAACAGCAGTGCATAGGCCCGCATAAAGGGGGCCGTCATCGTGACCTTGGCGCGGTCCGCCAGGCAGAAATTTCTATCCACTTTGAACTTCTTGATGCATGAAAAGATGTAATCCCAGCGGCCAGCATTTAAGCCAGCGCTATGCTCACGCAGCTCGAACAAAATCTCGTCCATCTCAAAGGCTGCAGTAATTGTCTCAATGAGCACGGTGGCCTTGATCGTGCCACGGGCCAGACCAAGTTCAGCCTCACACATGGAGAGAATGTCATTCCACAGCCGCGCCTCCTGATGGCTTTCAATTTTCGGCAGATAGAAATACGGGCCCGAGCCCCGAGCGATTAACTCATGGGCATTGTTGTAGAGGTATACGGCGAGATCAAAAATGCCCCCCGAGACCCGACGGCCATTGACCAGCACATGCTTCTCGTCCAAATGCCAGCCCCGAGGCCGCACCAGGAGCACAGCGGTTTTGTCATTAAGTTTGTAATGCTTTCCATTCTGCTCAAGGCTGATGGTGCGCCGGATTGCATCACGTAAATTGATTTGGCCTTGGACCTGATTATGCCAACTGGGCGCGTTCGAATCCTCGAAATCAGCCATGAAAGAATCGGCACCCGAATTCAACGCGTTGATCACCATCTTACGCTCCACTGGGCCTGTGATCTCCACACGCCGGCAGAGCAAATCCTGGGGAAGCTTGCTGATGGTCCAATCTGTGTCACGAACGGAGGCAGTGTATTTCTGAAAATCTGGCCTCAGACCAAGATCGAAACGCTCGGCAACCAGGCGACGCGCCTCTAGCATTTCCTGGCGTCGATGTTCAAAAGAACGATGCAATCGGGCGACCAGTGCGAGAGCGCCATGACTTAAGACCTGGGAATATTCGGGGGTGATCTCAGCAGTGATTTCAACGCCAGAGGGAAGACGATCAGACATAACTTACTCCATTAAAAATAATTTTTTCTTCTTTAAAACTTCATTATGTTTTCACTTACATACCAGTGATACAACATCATCCAGACTGCTGCCGATATAACTGGGCAGAACGTCCAAGCATTCCGCAGGCGCGCCGGAACGGTTGACCCAGAAGGTCTTGAATCCGAACCAGGTGGCACCACAGACATCCCATCCATTGGACGAAACAAACAACAACTCACTGGCCTGACAGTTAAAAAAATCGGGTGCCAACTGATACACACTGGCATCGACCTTATACCGCCGCACCCGATCTGCAGACAGCACTGTCGAGAACATCCCCGACATCCCCGCGCTTTCAACCGCCTGGGCGATCATTTCAGGATTGCCATTGGTGTGTATCGCCAACGGCAGGCCTGACGCCTGCAGCCGCTGTAGCGCCTGCAGGTTTTCCGGAAACGCTGACAGGCGCGCATACTGCGCCATCAACGCGTCACGCTGTGCCGCACCCAGATCAAGCCCGAGGGCAGCACCGCAATAATTCAATGCATCGACCGTGATCTCCCAGAAGGGCTTATAACGCCCAGACATCGAGCGAAGCCGGGTGTATTCCACCTGCTTATCCCGCCACAACTGGGACAGCGCCTTGCCTTTTCCTGGAAAGAGCGATTCCGCCAGCTGCCCCACCGAGTGAACGTCGAACAGGGTGCCATAGGCATCAAAACAAATGGCTTTTGGCGTAAGAATCATGGTCCGAAGGCGATTATATTGGAACCATGACCCACTGCCGTCCGCAGCCCAGCCCCCCGGAATTCTGGATCCGTGCCTGTCATGCCCTAACCCACGCCGATCCCGTGATCGGGGCCATCATCGCCCAACATCGGCACAGCCATCTGGTGACGCGCGGTGATGTATTCACCACCTTGGCCCGCGCAATCGTAGGACAGCAGATCTCTGTGAAGGCCGCCGCCACAATCTGGTCGCGCTTTCAAACCGCAGTCCAGCCACTCACCCCCGATCGGCTCGCCAGTCTCGAGATACGGACGCTGGAGCAGTGCGGACTATCCGGACGAAAAAAAGAATACCTGCTCGGCCTTGGCCAGGCATTTACCCGTCGGCCTCATCTGCAGATAGAACTGGAATCAATGCCCGATGAGGCTGCTATCCAGACGCTCATCGAACTGCGCGGCGTGGGCCGATGGACTGCGGAGATGGTATTGATCTTTGCCCTACTGCGGCCTGATGTACTGCCCTGCGATGACCTAGGACTAATGAAGGCCATCTCACTGCATTACCGTCAAGGCAGGGCTGTCAGCGCCACTCAGGCCAGAACGATTGCCACCAGATGGGCCCCTTGGCGCTCCGTGGCAACCTGGTACCTCTGGCGCAGTCTGGACCCCGAGCCCGTAGACTACTGAGTATGTTTGCCTATCGACACGCGTTTCATGCCGGGAATCATGCGGATGTGCTCAAGCACCTCACCCTGGTGACCGCCCTATCTCTGCTTCAGAAAAAGGAGACGCCGGTCTGGGTTGTGGATACCCACGCTGGGGCGGGGATGTACTCCTTAAAAAGCCCACTGGTCCGCGATAAGGCCGAGTGGCCGACTGGGATTGGCCGACTGTGGCAGGCCAAAGGACTGCCACAGGAATTTCAGCCCTATCTTGATCTCGTCAAAGCAGTCAATCGCTCGGGGAAACTCATTCAATATCCTGGCTCGCCGGTGCTCATTCAGGCCATGCTGCGCCCCGAGGATCGCCTGCGGGCATTTGAACTTCATCCGTCGGACATCGGTCCGCTGCAACGGTGTCTTGGAGGTGCACCCCGACAAATCAAGGCGGAAAAGAAAGACGGCTTCTCACAGCTCAAGGCGCTGCTGCCGCCACCATCGCGACGGGGCCTCATACTGATGGACCCCTCTTATGAGATGCGAAATGACTATCAACACGTGATGGTCAGCCTGCGTGATGCGTTGGCTAGATTCGCAACGGGTGTCTATCTGTTGTGGTATCCAAAAATTGGGCGTTATCACGTAGAACGGCTGCTGCGACAGGTCGCAGGGCTGCCCATGCAGCAGCTGCTGCATGCAAGTCTCACTGTCCGAGGTCCGCTGAAGGATGGGCTTGGCCTTACCGGCTCCGGCATGATCGTTATCAATCCGCCGTACGGGTTAGACAATGCACTCGCCACGCTGATGCCATCCCTTGTCAGGCTACTGGGCCAGGACACGCGCGCCCGGGGCAGTGTCCAGCTGGCGCAATCTCCAGAGGAAATTAAAACGGCACTCGGCCTAGTAAGACCAAGTGCCGCTTAACACGGTGCCACGGCAGTTCGCCGGCACATTCAACGCCGTGCACTGCCGAGAGCTGCCCGAGACACGCCTGCGCTAGGCGACCTTACGCTCCGCCTTCTCGTCGAAGAACTGCTCATCTTCAGTCGAGCCCTTTAGCGCGGCGGTCGATGCCTGACGCTCAATCGTGGTGGTGACCGCATCAAAGTAGCCTGTGCCAACCTCGCGTTGATGCTTCACAGCCGTAAACCCACGCTCGGCCGCCGCAAACTCGGCCTGCTGAAGTTCAACAAAGGCCGACATGTTGTTGCGCGCATAACCGTAGGCCAGATTGAACATCGAGTAGTTAAGGCTGTGGAAACCCGCCAAGGTGATGAACTGGAACTTATAGCCCATTGCGCCGAGCTCTCGCTGGAACTTGGCGATGGTGGCGTCGTCAAGATTCTTTTTCCAGTTAAACGACGGCGAGCAGTTATACGCGAGCATCTTGCCCGGAAACTGTTTATGAATTGCCTCAGCAAATGCGCGGGCGAATGCAAGATCAGGCTTGCCTGTCTCACACCAGATCATGTCGGCATAGGGTGCGTAGGCCAGTCCGCGGGAAATCGCCTGCTCCAGCCCGGGCTTGGTGCGGAAAAAGCCCTCGACGGTGCGCTCACCCGTGAGAAACGCTTTGTCGTTCTCATCTACATCGGAGGTAATTAGATCGGCAGCCTCTGCGTCCGTGCGGGCCAGCAGAACAGTGGGCACGCCCATCACATCCGACGCCAGACGGGCCGCGACGAGCTTGGAGACGGCCTCGCGGCTGGGTACAAGAACTTTCCCGCCCATGTGTCCACATTTTTTCACCGATGCCAATTGATCTTCGAAGTGCACGCCTGCGGCGCCAGCCTCGACCATGGCCTTCATTAATTCGAATGCATTGAGCACGCCACCAAAACCTGCCTCGGCATCTGCAACGATGGGCAGAAAATAATCCACATAGCCTGCATCACCGGGATTGGTTCCCTCCATCCACTGAATCTGGTCTGCGCGCGTGAATGTGTTGTTGATGCGCTTGACCACCATCGGTACCGAATTCACGGGATAGAGAGACTGATCGGGGTACATCTCGCCCGCCAGGTTCGCATCACCGGCGACCTGCCAGCCGGAGAGATAAACCGCCTTAAGGCCGGCCTTGGCCTGCTGCAGTGCTTGATTGCCGGTAAGTGCCCCCAATGAATTGACGAAGGGCTCCGTATTGACGAGATTCCAGAGTTTCTCAGCCCCGCGCTTGGCCAGGGTGTGCTCAGGCTGGACCGATCCACGCAGGCGAACCACGTCGGCCGCCGAGTAGCCCCGTTTAATTCCACCCCAGCGTGGGTTTTCAGACCATTCTTTTTCGAGTTTTTGTGTTTCGAGTTCGCGTGAGGACATTCTGAATCTCCCGATAGATAAAGTGGTCTTATGGTAAGCAAATCTGCTGCTTCGCAATAGATTCGCCGGGGAAATTTTTATTAAAAAAAATTGTTATAAATCATATATTTATAATTATTTTTCTTAATATGAAACAATTTTTTTGAATACGAAAGATAGATATGCCGCTTCGCACAAGGAAAATTTCATATTGAGAAACGGAAATTTCTTATTGCGAAAAGCTGGTGTTGACCCTTTTGATTGTCCGACCCTGGCCTAGACGGTCTCCTTGAGGGTCTGCCAGGCCGGCGTGCGCAGCACCGATCGCAGGGCGACCCAGCCGGCAACGAGTGAAATCAACGCCCCCAGGCCAGCGCCGATCAGCAGCACCGACCAGCGGGGATCCAGCGCCAAGGAGAACACGCGCTCGGCCAATAGAGCGCCGATCGAGAGTGCTGCCGCCGAGGCCAATAGCCCAGCAATGCCGCCGACCAATACCAGCTCGATCATCTGGGCAATCGCGAGCTGCAATTGACTGGCCCCCAGGGCACGAAATACCGCCGCCTCGCGCAGGCGCGCATCACGCGTGGACAGCAGCGCCGCCCACAGCACAAGTACACCACTTGCCAAGGCAAACCCAAACAACATCTGAACTGCACTGATCACCTGGTTCAGGATTCGTTGTAACTGCTCCACAAGCGCACTGACATCAAAGACCGTGAGGTTTGGAAATCGGCTCAAGAGCTGACGATTAAGATCAACCTTAGGCCGGCCATCGTGCGCTTCGGGTACGTGAACTGAAGTGATCCAGCTCTGAGGCGCATCCTTTAAGGCTGCCGGTGTCAAGATCATGAAAAAATTCACCTGCATGGAATCCCAGCGTAGCTCCCGAAGGTTCTTCACAACCACCTCAATCGGCTCGCCTGCCACCTCAAATACCAGACGGTCGTTGAGGGCAAGACCGAGGGTTTTGGCAATCCCGGATTCGACCGAGACCTCGTGAAGATCCGGATCGAGGCTTCCGCCTGCAACCAAACGGTTATGCACCGGGATAGTTTTGGAGTAGGTCAAATTAAACTCGCGATCGACGAGACGCTGGGCGCGATCATCAGAAAAGTCAGTCGGCTGAATTGAACGTCCGTTAATGGCAATCAGCCGGCCTCGAACCATCGGAGAGATCGTAGGCCGGCCCAGTCCAGCACGCCGGATCACATCGGCAACATCGTTACGCTGTTCGGTCTGAATATTCAGCACAAATCGGTTCGGCGCATCCGGCGGTGTCGAGAGCCGCCAGGCTTCTACCAAATCCGCCTGAACGATTGTGAGCAAGAACAAGGCTGTCAGCGCCATCGCCACACCTTGAATCTGCAGGGCGAGCGCAGCGCCACGGCGCTGCAGACTGCGTCGCGTGCTCTGCCAGGCCCAGGCGAAGATTCCTTGCGCCCTGCCTTTAGGAGACTGCATGCCTGGCAAAGTAGATGGCAAGACTCGAAAGATCGACCAAGACAGTACCGAAAAGGCAAGTCCCGCAATGACAAATCCAATTGCCGTGACCATCGACAGGGTGATATTTCCGGTGCCCAGCCAGAGCAGTAGCCAGACCGCAAGCAGCATGAGCACGACCCACAGCTTTCCCGACAGCGAATACACCGGCATATCCTGACGAAGCACGCGAACGGCAGGAACCTTGCGCAGTACGATGAGAGGAGGCACTGCAAACCCCAGCACCATCGCTGTTGCAACACCGGCAGCCTGCGCAAGCGGAATCCAAGAAACATTCGCAAGCGGTAACGATAGATAGGTAGAGGCAATCGCCGCGAGCCAGGCCTGAACAAGCCAGCCAAGGCCGAGTCCAATCAGAACCGATCCAAACGTAACGATGGTCAGTTCCATCGCCCACCACTGCGCAAGCCGTGGCTGAGTCGCACCAAGGGACTTCAGAACTGCGCAGGTCTGCAGATGACGGCCGACAAACCGCTGACTTGCGAGTGCAACCGCTGCCGCAGCGGTTAGGCTCGCGAGCATTCCTGTAAGCGACAGAAATGCATAGGCACGGTCTAACGCATTCCTCAGCTCCGGCCGCGCATTTTCGAGCGTCTCTAGTCGCTGGCCTCGGCCCAATGTCGGCGCAAGCTGCGCGGCAAGCATCTCTGCCCGCGTCGCTCCCGCAGACGACGCTGCCGCAACCCAGAGACGGTAGCTGATTCGACTGCCTGGCTGAACAAGCGCTGTGTCGGGAAGCCGTTCGTGACGGATCATCACGCGGGGTGAAAGGTTCACAAAATTCATCCCTCGATCCGGCTCCTGCAGCAAGAGTCCAGAGATACGAAACGTGACCACACCAATGCGTAAGGGATCCCCAAGGCCAACGCCTAATGATGCCGATAGCGCAGGATCGATCCACACCTCTTGAAGGCCCAGTGTCGGATTACGCTCACGCCCGCGCGCTGTCTGTACTTCAATCGTGCCGCGCAATGGATATCCATCTGTCACGGTCTTCACGGCAGCAAGCAGCCCTCGGGCCTGATCACCCTGCCCGGTCTGCGCCATACTTGGAAACTGACTGCCCGTGACCATGCGCAGGCCAAGCGCAGATGCAGCGTTCATCCAGGCCGCGGGCGTGGGATGGTCGGACACCAGAACCAGATCCGCGGCAAGCGTAGACTGCGCATCATTCGCAAGGGCCTGGCGCACCCGATCGGCCAAGAGGCCGACTGCGCTCACAGCGGTGACTGAGATCACCAGCGCCAGACTCAGCAACAGGGCGCCCCCCTGCCGGAGATCTCGCCATGTTAAAAACCACGCTAACCGCATCGAAGGGCCTCTACGATTCCAATTCTTGCCGCCCGAATAGCAGGCAACATCCCGCCTGCGACCCCCATACACGCTGCGAACAATAGAGATCCAAGGGCGATTCCCCATGAGAGTTCAAAGCCGAAGGCAAGTTCAGAAAAACTCTGGAAATTCGTCGTAGAAAACTCAATCCACTGCATCGCAGAGGCCAACAACAACCCCAGGAGACCCCCAATTAATGCCAGGCCGACCGATTCAGCGAGAAATGCAGTAAGGATTGCCGTCCGCTGAAAGCCCAAGGCCCGCAGTGTGCCAATCTCCGCTGTACGGGATGCGACCGCGGCCTGCATCGTGATGGTTGCTCCAATGATTGCACCAACTGAGAATATGCCAGCCAGCGTCAGGCCCAGAATCTGGATAAACCGCGACAGACCGGCCGACTGCTCGGCGTAATACTCGGCCTCGCGTTTTGCAGAAAGCGTGATCCTCGGGTCTGCCTCAAGCCGAGTGGCGAGCCCCGAGAAAAGCTGTGGATCCGTCAGACGCAGCACGACAGAGGAGTAAGAATTTCGCCGAAAAGCCTGCATCAACGAGTCCACATCACCCCAGATCTCTGAATCAAAACCGCTCCGACGTCCATTCATTACACCGACAACGTGCCATTGACGTCCGCCAAAGGTGAGCATCTCCCCCACCTCCACACCTGAAAACTGCGCCTGTACTGCGCGGCCAATCACAATCTCGTTGGAACCAGGCCGAAAGAATCGGCCCTCGGAGAGCTCGACACTTCGTCTGAGCCGCAGTCCGGCCTGCTCCATCCCGCGAATCAGCACGTTAGAGACCTTTCCCGCAGATCGCTTCGGCAGACTAATTAACATCACAACCTCTCGTGATACCAAAGGCTCACCAATGACCGCAACCTCGGGCAGCACCGCCACCAACGCCGCCTGAGATCGCTCGACTGCGCTTTGTACTTCGGTGGTCGACCCCTTACGGGATACGATCACATTATCGGGTTCGCCAGTCGATACCAGGGTGCGCTTAAGACCAGCGTCTAACATCAGCGCCGTCGCAAACACGAACACCACCAATGCCATACCGCTTGCAGTCAGCACAGTGGTCACCCGACGGACCCACAGATTCCGAAGACTGTAGTGCACGGGAATTGCCATCGATCGCATCAGCCGCTCGTCGTCATCAGACCGCCCGCAGCCCTTCAACAATTCGGATGCGGGCCGAGCGTACTGCAGGCACCACCGCCGCGATCAAGCCCACCAGCACTGCAAGGCCAATCTGTGCCAGGGTGGTGTCTCGGGAAACCTCAAAGACCGGAAACAAGGTACCAATGCTGCCAACAAACGCGGCAGCGGCCGGAAATGTCAGGAGCGCTCCTGTCACTCCTCCGATGACTGCAAGCAGCAACGACTCGCCCGTAATCAATCCTGCAACAAACCGCGGGGAAAACCCCAGGGCTTTTAACGTAGCGTACTCTGACGTCCGCTCCCGCGAGGTCATCGCCATGGTGTTGGCCATGACCGCCAGAATGATCAGGATCACCACGTACGAGACCACCTGAATCGCCAATACGATCGCCTCTGTCATCGCGACAAAACCGAGCTGAAATGCCTTCTCGGTCTCACTGAGCGTTTCATACGCAGAATTTCGAAATAGGGCATCAATGGCCAGACTAATTTCCGCAGCCCGAGCGGGCTCACCAATCTGGACAATAAATACGCCGGTGGTATTTGTGGCACGCGGCAACGCACGGCGCTTCGCTTCTTCATTTAGATAGTCCCAATGAAAAAACATCTGGGCGGTATCTGTAGAACTCTGTCGGCCGTCGTAAATACCACGAACCTGGAACTCCCAATTGCCGGGATAGACGGTCCCCTTCAGGGTCATCATATCCCCCACCTCGAGTCCATGTGTCTGCGCAATCTTACGGCCGATCACTGCGCCGCGACGGTCTTTCAAAAAGGCCTGTCGCTCGCCCTCGGAGAGGAGATATTCGGGATAAAGCGCAAGATAAGACTCTGCCTTGATTGCAAACTGCGGGAAAAAATTCCTGGGCTCTTTATAGATCCCGCCAAACCAGTTGGCCCATGAGATCTCACTGACCCCATCAACCTGTCGAATCCGATCCGCATGCGAAAGGGGCAGCGGGAACACCAAGGAAATCGCATTACGCGTGATCAGCCGCGCGTTGGAGGCGCCCTCTGCCCCGGAATACCAGGCCCCCACAACAGTCGACAGCAGCCCAAACGCCAGAATCGCGACCACCAGTCCAAGCAGTGTCAGGAGCGATCTGCCCTTATTGCGCCAAAGATTGCGAAACAACAGATTTAAGACCAGCATGAGTCCGGACCGTTAGGCGGAATGTTCGGCATCACGCTCGAGCTGCCCTTTTTCAAGATGGACTGTGGCCTTGGCATGCTCGGCTGCTTTGGGATCATGGGTCACCATCAGGATGGTCTTGCCCATATCCCGGTTGAGTCGGCTCATCATGGACAGAATGTCCTGCGCCGATTGCCGATCAAGATCACCCGTCGGCTCATCCGCGACGATCAACTGGGGATCGGTGATGAGCGCCCGCGCAATTGCAACACGCTGCTGCTGCCCGCCCGAGAGTTCACCCGGCGTGTGATCCATTCGATCCAGCAGGCCCACCATCTCCAAGGCACGCGTCACACGCACCTTCCTGTCGGCCTCAGATAATGAGATTAACTGCAATGGCAGGGCAACATTCTCAAATGCAGTGAGTACCGGAATCAGGTTATAGAACTGAAAAATAAACCCTACATTGGTCGAACGCCAGCCGGCAAGTTCAGACTCCGTGAGCCGCGTGATATCGCGACCGTCGATAATGATCTCTCCAGTATCGGGCCGATCAATACCCGCGATCAGGTTTAACAGCGTACTTTTGCCCGAGCCCGAAGGGCCCATTAGTGCAAGAAACTCGCCGGAACGGACCTTTAGACTGAGGTCCTGTAACACGGGGACGCGCTGATCCCCCCGACGATAACTCTTACTGACATGCCGTAGCTCAATCATTGCGAAACGATCTTGATCCGCTGACCGTCTTGCAAAGCACCAGGCCGAATCACCACACGCTGTCCAGGCTTGAGATTGGCCACGGGCACCAGGTCCCCCGCAGGAGCCCCCGCCTGGGCTGTGACCTGCGCTGCTGAAGCGCCAGCGGTCGATGCTGGGTTGGACTGCGTCGGCTCAGCGAGGGAAGTAAGCGCGGTCTTTCTGACACGATCCCCATCCACAACAAAAATCCATTGCCGGCCAGCTGACTCCACCACCGCCTGTCGGCTCACCGCAATCACAGGTTTTCGCTCTGATTCGCTGAGCTGCCGCTCGAGAAACACCACCTTCGCCGACATGTCAGGAAGGATGCGAGGATCAATGTTCAGAAATCGAATCTTCACCAGGCGAGTCGCCTTGGCGCGATCAATCGTTGGCACCATGCGGGCGATTGCGCCAGCAAATCGTTCGCCTGGAATGGCGTCAAGTCCAATCTCGGCAGGCTGGCCGATTTTTAGCCGACTAATACTCGACTCAGACACATCTGCCTCGACCTCTAGCGTCGACATATCCGCTACTGTTACGACCGCACCCTTAGAATCGACTGCCGAAGAAAACGGCGTGATGTTATCCCCGACATTGGCATTTTTTGTGAGCACCACCGCATCAAACGGCGCGCGAATTTCTGTCTGGGC
The DNA here is from genome assembly GCA_018882785.1 of Burkholderiaceae bacterium. GTDB lineage: Bacteria > Pseudomonadota > Gammaproteobacteria > Burkholderiales > Burkholderiaceae_A > Lacustribacter. The sequence goes on from VERI01000002.1 coordinate 45,948, forward strand.
AAGATTGGCCTGAGCCACGCGCTCGGACGCCTGGGCGGCCGCCAGGCCCGCCCGGGCTTTGTTCAGGCGCGACAGCGATGCGTCGTGAGCTGACGTAGAGATAAATTTCTGCGCAAGCAGTTGTTCACTACGCTTGAAATTATGTTCGGCATCGACAAACTCGGCCTGTGCAACACCCACCTGGGCACTCGCCTGCTCGAGCTGTGCGAGTACGTCACGACGCTCCAATCGGGCGATGACCTCACCGGCCTTCACCGTGGAGCCTTCCGCAACGCCCAGCCACTCGAGCCTGCCCGTAGCCTTTGACGACAGGGCGGCCTTGCGCTGCGCCACCACATAGCCGGAAGCATTAAGCACGGAAAGCGTCTGCGATGGAAACGCCTGTACCACCGGTGTGGTCTGGACGGGCTGCGGCGAGGCGGCCCACCACCATAGGGCGAGGGCGAGCACGACGACCAGCAGCAGTCCGGCCTTCCAGAATCGACTAATTCCCGTTAACCAACGCGCAGACATGTTTGCTAGAGTTTAAGAGTAAACACACGATATTACGGTGATTTTCCCGGCCGTCCAAAGGAGCACAACGATGAATGCATCATGGATCTCAGTGAAGAACGCCAAGGGCGAGCAGTTCGATGCGTACCTCAGCCTGCCGCCACTTGGCAGGGGCCCTGGATTGGTCTTGATTCAGGAAATATTTGGCGTGAATGAGCATATCCGAGCCGTTGCGGACCAGTATGCAGCAGACGGATATTGTGTCTTGGCCCCTGATGTGTTCTGGCGGGATGCACCCCGCGTCGAGCTCGGCTATGACCCCGCAGGCTTTGAGCGTGGCATGACCCTACTGGGCAAGCTCAACATAGAACGTGCAGCCCTTGATCTGAAAGGCGCCGTCACCACCCTGCGCGGTCGTGCGGCCTGCACCGGCACCGTTGGATCACTTGGTTTTTGCATGGGCGGGCTGCTGAGCTATATCGCTGCAGCAGAAGCCGGTGTAGATACTGCGGTCTGCTATTACGGCGGTGGTATTCACAATCAACTTGATCGTACGAAAAAAATTAACTGCCCGGTTCTATTTCACTTTGCAGACCAGGATGCATATATTCCCGGAACCGCTGTCGACGCGATAAAAGCAGCGATGGCGGGCCGCAGTAACGCGCGGATCATCGTGCACCCCGGTGTGGATCACGGCTTTAACTGTTGGCGCAGACCTGCATGGCATCAGGTCACCGCTGCACGCGCTCGCGGCCAGAGCCTGGTCCATCTCTCCGAAACCCTGAGGTAATGTGTCCGCACTCGCTCTGACGCTGGTATTAACCGCCGCATTCTGTCACGCGGGCTGGAATTTCGCCCTCAAGAAAGCCCACGGAGATGGGCTTTCTTTTTTTGCACTGCTCGGCGTATTTGAAATTCTTGTCTGGGCGGGGCCCGTCATGCTTCTTCTGCCCTCACTCGATCGATTCAATCCCAACTGGCTTATCGCAATGCTCGGCAGCGCGATTGTCCACGTAGCCTATTTCTGGCTGCTGCTGCGCGCTTATAAAACCGCTGATCTTTCACTTGCCTACCCACTCGCAAGGGCGACAGGCCCCTTGCTGTCAGTGCTTGCCGCCGTTTTTATTCTGAACGAAGCACCGACTCCACAAGGGCTTGCGGGCGCATTCATGATTATCGCGGGCTCTATCTGGATCGGACTGACCGGATCGAAAGCCACTGCAATGGGCCCTGCCCAGCTCAAAGGCATCGGATTTGCGCTGCTCTGCGGCCTGATGATCGCCATCTATACCGTGTGGGACCAGCAGTCCGTCACCGCCGTTGGGGTGCCAATCATGCTGTTTTATTGGGGCTCAATCGTGATGCGCGTTCTGCTCACGGCCCCGTCGCTTTGGATTCATCGACGACAGATTCATCAATGGGTTCGGACAGATCTGCGGGTGTACCTCGTTGTCGCGGTTCTCTCTCCAATGGCCTATATGCTGGTGCTCTGGGCGATGACCATTGCACCGCTCAGCCTTGTCGCACCGGCGCGTGAGATCAGTATTTTGCTGGGTGTGATCGCCGGAGCAAAGCTACTCCGCGAAGGTCAGATGCTTGCGCGTCTCGGCGCTGCAGCCCTCATGCTCGCAGGCATCGTGATTCTTGGATTCAATTAAAGCGGGGTCGCACCACCCTGCTGATCGCCCAAGAGCGCTGCTGTCCAGGGCGGAAGATCCCGCCAGCCAGCCGCCTGCATACGACGCCAAAAAACCTCCAATAATCGATGGGCCTCGGCACGCGACCCGCGAAAGCAGGCCTGGCCCTGGGCCGACAGAAAGGTCCACGACACCCCATCGTCACCGGCAGTGACATTCACGGAGGTCACCACTCCCGATTGAATATCCACCCTCAGATCGGACATTCTGGGCGGCGCCTGATCTCCCTGATGACGCAGGAAATCGCTGACCGCATCGGCATGCTCCCGGTCCACCTCGGACTCGTCACTCTTGCCAATCATGAGCCCATAGGACTGATCTAGCATCGCCATCGCGAGTCGGCGGGTCATCCATAACTTCGCCTCACTCCCTTCCCGTACAAGCCGCAGCCAGAGTCGGTCCTCTGAATCACTGTAGCCCACCGTTAGGCTGGTATAGATCTGCAACGGATTTCCTCCAGAGTCGATGCTGTGCGATTCACCATACTCGTCTATGTAGCGACGGTGGGAATCACCGCTCTCCCGACAGACGCCAGCCCTTCTTCCGCAGACACTCCGTCGCGTGACGGGTGATCTCGGCCTCGTGCTCGCGATCAATACCCGCCTGATCCATCATCCGAATCACACTCGCCAGCCCCGTAAGATTTACCGTCGGTGGCGGAGCCTGTGGACGGGACACTTCCGAGCGGGCAACCGTCTCACAGAACAACAGGTCTTGATCAACACGCTCACCAGGCCGATCCGGATGCACCCAGACCATCTGTGTCGCACAGGCCGAGAGCAGCATCAGCACAGCGACAGCCGAGGCCCTGCCAGCGGTTTTCCGGAAAATTGAAATAGCGTTCATCATGATCTCCCATGGCGAGAACTGCCATTATCGAAGAATGTGGGGCATTTCCCCCACAAAGCCGATGGAAATCACAAAGGAATTGGTAGCGGGGGCAGGATTTGAACCTACGACCTTCGGGTTATGAGCCCGACGAGCTGCCAGACTGCTCCACCCCGCGTCAGAGAGATAATGATTCTATATGAAATTCTGCCCCTCATGCGGCGCCGCCACAGAAATCCGTGTACCCGCCGGAGATACCCGCCTACGGGCGATCTGCACGCGCTGCGAGACGATCCACTATGTCAACCCCAAAATGGTGCTCGGGACCATTCCGATATGGCAAGACCAAGTGCTGCTATGTCGCCGCGCCATTGAGCCGCGCCTGGGGATGTGGACCCTGCCCGCCGGGTTTATGGAAGTCGGAGAATCCACCGCAGATGGCGCGATGCGTGAGACGCTTGAAGAAGCTGGCGCACGGGTAGCGCTGGGGCCGCTATTTAGCGTCTTTGACATTCCCCATGTTGATCAGGTGCATTTGTTCTACCTTGCCGAGCTACGCGATCTCAATTTCGCCGCTGGCCCTGAGAGCCTCGAGGTTCAACTGTTTCATGAGCGTGACATCCCATGGAACACGATTGCATTTCGAACTGTCACCGCTACACTGAGGTTTTATTTTCACGATCGAAGCACCGGCGTTATGTCCGTGCATACCGGCGACATTCGAGAGGTTCAGCTTCCGCATGAATCGCAGCCTCACCTGGATCAACCCCGATGATCCCTTACCGCCAACCGAACAGGCGATGACCCTGCTCGAGGGGGCCAACGGCCTTCTCGCGGCGGGAACCGATCTGAGCAGTAACCGCCTCATCGAGGCCTATACGCGTGGCATTTTTCCTTGGTTCTCGCGCGGCGAGCCGGTGTTGTGGTGGACGCCCGACCCTCGGATGGTGTTGCTGATCGATGAGTTTCGGGCATCCAAGTCACTACGCAAGACCATTCGTAAAGCGCTGCAGGATGCCTCCTTTGAGATCCGCACGGACCAACACTTTGAGTCCGTCATGCGGCACTGTGCCGGACCCAGAGCCCAGCAATCGGGCACGTGGATCAGTCCGCCAATGATCAAAGCCTATCGGGAACTCCATACCCTGGGCATCGCCCACTGCGTCACGGCCCATCGCGGTGACCAGCTACTGGGAGGCCTGTACTGTGTGGCGATCGGCAAAATGGTCTTTGGTGAGTCTATGTTCAGTCATGCAACCGATGGCTCCAAATTGGCCCTGGCCGCACTGGTGGGCTGGCTCAGATTTCATCGCGCCATGGTGATAGACTGCCAGCAGCGGACGAGTCACCTGGCATCGCTGGGTGCAAAAGAGATCAGCCGAAAGGAATTTGAACTCATGGTGCGGGAACTCACTGAACAGTCTTTCCTTCCGTGGTCAGACTCCCCGCCAAATCGGACCGATCTGATGAGTTTCTGAACCATGTCGCACCTAAAAGATCTTCCCGTCGTCTCCCTCCAGTTTTACGTGACCGCACCTTATCCGTGTAGCTATCTCGGTCAGCACAAGGCACGGTCGCAGGTCGCCACTCCTAATCATCTGGTCAACGCCCAGATCTATAGCGATCTGGTCCAGGTCGGGTTTCGACGAAGTGGTGTCTTCGCCTATCGGCCCTACTGTGATGGCTGCAAATCCTGCATCCCGCTTCGTATTCCAGTCGACGAGTTTGATCCGAGCCGTAGCCAGCGGCGTATCTGGAAACGAAACACAGATCTTCAGGCGAAAATTTCAGAACTTAAGTTTCACGATGAGCATTACGCCCTGTACCAACATTACCAATCCGAACGACACGCAGGCGGCGGCATGGATCATGACAGCCGAGAGCAATACGCCCAGTTTCTCCTCCAAAGCAGGGTAGATTCCCGGCTGATTGAATTCCGGTCTCCGTCCGGTGAATTAAAGATGGTCTCGATTGTGGACATGCTGAACTCCGGCATGTCATCGGTCTACACGTTCTACGATCCACAGGAGACCCGTCGCAGCCTGGGCACCTTTGGAATTCTCTGGCAGATTGATCTATGCCAGCAGCTGTCGCTTGCCCACCTCTATCTTGGGTATTGGATCGAGGAGAGTCCGAAGATGGCGTACAAGTCGATGTTTCAGCCGCACGAGACCCTTGAAAACGGCATCTGGATTCGCCGCTAGCCCGTCAACATCTTGAATTTATTCTCTGGTTTTCCTCTTGCGCGTCCGCTGCTGTTTTCCATGGACGCGGAGACGGCACACGACGTCACGCTCTCCTCGCTGGAACGATTAAAAGCGCTGGGCATGCTGCCCCCAGCCCAGCCACTGCCCGGGAGGGCAGTATCTGCCCTCGGACTCCGATTTCCCAATCCAGTCGGCCTGGCCGCAGGGCTGGATAAGAACGCTGCCCACCTCGATGCACTTGCCAGCTTTGGCTTTGGTTTCATTGAGGTGGGCACGGTCACACCCCGGCCGCAGCCCGGCAATCCGAGGCCACGTCTGTTTCGGCTGCCGGAGCACCGGGCGCTGATCAATCGTCTTGGGTTTAACAACCTTGGGCTGACGTCATTTATCGAAAACGTTCAACGCTCGACATGGGTCCGCGAGCGCCGTGGCGTTCTCGGACTGAATATTGGGAAGAATGCCGACACACCCATTGAACACGCCGAGGATGACTATCTGACCTGCCTGACGGGTGTCTATCCCTGGGCGGACTACGTCACGATCAACATCTCGTCCCCCAATACCCAGGGACTCCGTGATCTTCAGCATGAGGCGGCGCTCCGCCGTCTGTTACACCGTCTGAAAGACACCCAGCAGGGCCTTGCAGCGCGGATGCATCGGCATGTGCCTCTGGTGCTCAAGATCGCACCAGATCTAAGCGACCAACAGATTGACGATATTGCCCGCACGGTGCTTGAGGTCGGTATTGAGGGCGTGATCGCCACCAACACCACGCTCGACCGACAGGCCGTCGCTGGCCACGCCCGTGCTGAAGAGCGTGGCGGTCTCTCGGGGGCGCCCCTATTGGCGCGTTCGAATCACGTGATCCGCGTATTGCGCGCAGCACTCGGGCCCGATACAACCATCATCGGGGTAGGCGGTGTGCTCGAGGGAGAAGACGCCGTCAGCAAACTACAGGCCGGTGCGGACCTGGTACAGATCTACTCCGGCCTGATCTATCGAGGACCCGCGCTCGTTGCTGACGCTGTACGGGCCACCCGATCGGCATAGAGCTCGCGAAAAGTTTTCGATGCTGGTGTTGGCAGATCGCGGAAATCTGACCAGCCCTTGGCCATCGCAAGATGCTGAATACGGCCGTTACGCCGGCCAAGGCTGCGCAGTAGCCGATTGGCGATGCCTGTGAGCAAGGCATACAGGTTCGGCCGAACGGCCACAAATCCCCATAGCGCCATGGCGAGACGCTCAGCGCCCGGCCTGAGGTGACGATCAAACTGCCGTTCACGAAGCTTTCGCAGCAAGTCCGGCAAAGGAATCGCGACAGGACAGACCACATGACACTCTCCGCACATCGTGGCCGCCTGCGGCAGATCCAATGCATTTTCAAGGCCCACATAATTCGGCGTCAGCACCGATCCCATCGGCCCTGGATAGACCCAGCCGTAGGCATGCCCACCAATTTTTTGATAGACCGGACAATGGTTCATGCAGGCACCACAACGAATACACCTGAGCATCTCCTGAAACTCACTGCCCAAGAGACTGGACCGGCCACCATCGACAAGCACAAAATACATATGGTCTGGACCGTCTGCTTCGCCCGGCGTTTTCACTCCGGTGAGCAACGAAATGTAATTTGATATGGACTGCCCGGTGGCACTACGGGTCAGTAGCCGCACCACTGTGGCGAAGTCCTCGAATGTCGGCAATACCTTCTCGATGCCCGTAACCACCACATGCACCTTCGGCATCACTGTGCACATGCCCTCGTTGCCCTCGTTGGTCACGATGGCAACTGAACCTGTCTCAGCAATCAGAAAGTTTCCGCCGGTAACACCCATATCCGATTTCAGAAACTTCGGCCGCAGCACCTCACGGGCCTCCCGCGTCATCTGCGGAATATCCGTCAGACGGGGCCGCTGATGCACCTTTGCAAAGAGGTCAGAAATTTCCTCTTTGTCCTTGTGAATGACCGGGGCAATGATATGGCTTGGCGCCTCATTGTCATTGATCTGAAGAATATATTCTCCGAGATCGGTCTCCACGGACTCAATCCCCGCACGCTCCAGCGCTGCGTTTAATGCCATCTCTTCGGAGACCATGGATTTAGATTTGGTGACCAGCTTGACCTCATGCCGCTGGGCAATTTTCACCACCAGTTCAGAGGCCTGTGCCGGCGTCTCGGCAAACAACACGGTCGCACCCCGAGACTGCGCATTACGCTCAAACATCTCCAGCCATACATCCAGACGATCCAGCACACGATTACGTCGCTCCACAGCCGCCTGGCGGGTCGCCGTGAAATCAATCTCTTGAATGACGCTGGCACGGGCTGTTACAAACTTATCTGCCAGCTTTTTAAGATTGCGCTGCAGACGGGTATCGGCGAGCTTTTCTCCTGCCCGGGCCTGAAAGTGCATGGATTGAACGCGCATCGTAGATTCCGAAAAAAATTGCTAACCGTTAAGGGTCAGGATGACTTGATGCCCTGGCCAATATCACCCGCCAACACCTGGGCAACATGAAGCACCTGGGTACGCTCATCACCCAGCCGCCGTAGGCGGCCCTCGATGTGGAGCATGCAGCCAAGGTCGCCAAGCACAACCGCCTGGGCCTCGGTGGCCTGGACGTTGTGGATCTTCTCATCGACGATAGCCGCAGAGACATTTCCGTATTTCATAGAGAATGCGCCCCCAAACCCGCAGCAAGCACGCGCATCTTTCATCTCTTTGATCTTCAGTCCTGGGATCTTTGCAAGCAGTGCCCGGGGCTGCTCCGAAATGCCAAGCTCTCTAAGTCCGCTACAGCTGTCGTGGAGCGTCACCGTTCCTTCAAGACGGCCCGGCACCTCTTTTACTTTGAGCACCCGATGCAGAAAATCCGTGAGCTCATAGATGCGCGGTGCCAGATCAGCCATCCTGCGCTTCATCTCGGGATCATTGGCAAATAACTCGAAGTAATGGACCTTGATCATGCCGGCGCAAGATCCAGACGGAATCACGACATAGTCAAAGTCCTGCAGCTGCGCAATCACCCGAACGGCCAGCTGATGGGCCGTCCGGCGGTCGCCCCCGTTGTAGGCCGGCTGGCCGCAGCAGGTCTGGCCATCCGGGACCACCACCTCACAGCCCGCCGACTCCAACAGTTTGAGCGCAGCCAGCCCAATCTCCGGGCGCATCAGATCGACCAGACAGGTCACAAACAAGGCAATTCTTTTGGGGCTGTCAGTCATTTCTCTCTATCGGGGCTCTGGAGCACCTGGATTTCATGCAATAAAATCAGATTTTGCCACTTGACATGGTCAGAATGTCGGAAACCTCCTCCTCGGCCGCCAAAAAAACCAGGGGCAGCCCCTCCCCAGGGGACGGGGAGCGTCGGCTTCTTGCACCGCCAGTCCAGCCCCCAAGCCTGGCCATTCAGGTCATTGAGCGGATGATGACCCTGCTCGATGCTCTGGCCAAAAAGTCAGATCCAGTATCGTTGAAGGAACTCTCCCAGTCCAGCGGACTTCATCCCTCCACTGCCCATCGGATTCTCAACGACCTGGTACTCGCCCGCATGGTCGACCGGACAGAGCCGGGCAGTTATCAGCTCGGCATGCGCCTCTTGGAGCTCGGCAATCTGGTCAAGGCACGGCTCAACGTGCGTGATGCAGCCGCCGGACCGATGCGTGATCTGCACCGTCTCACTGGAGAAACCGTCAATCTGTCCGTGCGCCAGGGCGATGAAATTGTGTATGTCGAAAGGACAGTCAGCGAACGATCCGGCATGCAGGTCGTCCGCGCGATTGGAGGCCGTGCACCCCTGCACCTGACCTCCACAGGTAAGCTTTTTCTGGCCAACGAAGACACGCGCGCGATTCGCTCCTACGCCATGCGAACCGGACTGGCGGGCCACACACCCAACAGCATCACGGACCTGGGTCAGCTTGAGCGCGAGCTCGCAGAGGTTCGACGACTGGGCTATGCCCGCGATAATGAAGAGCTTGAACTAGGCGTCAGGTGTATTGCCGCAGGGATTCGCGACGATGGACAGGCGCTTGTCGCAGGCCTGTCGATCTCGGCGCCCGCAGACCGCGCCAACGACGGCTGGGTTCAGGCGCTGACCGATACGGCCCGCGCAATCTCCTCAGCGCTTGGCTACGAGCGGAACGAGCCGGCCTGACGGTCGCGCTCGATCGACAGCCAACGACGAATGCGCTCCGCGTCTGCGAGACGCTTGGCACTGCCCTCTGCATCCAGCATGACAATGATCACATCACGATCATCAATGTTGGCCTGCATGACCAGGCACTTGCCCGCATCACGAATAAATCCTGTCTTCGAAAGCCCCAACTCCCAGGATCCATCCCGCGTTAATGCATTGGTATTTCTAAACTGCTGCTGACGGCCACCGACACGAACGATCGCCTCCCGGTCAGTCGAAAATTCGCGAATTAAAGAAAATCCGTGGGCGGCGTTTACCAACAATGCAAGATCGCGTGGCGAGGCCACATTCGCGCTACTCAGGCCGGTGGGTTCCGCAAAGCTTGAACTGGACATCCCCAGGCTGCGCGCCTTGTCGTTCATCGCTGCGACAAATGCGGTCAGACCGCCTGGATATGCCCTTCCCAACGCATGGGCCGCACGGTTCTCTGATGACATCAACGCCAGGTGAAGCAGTTCGGCGCGAGAAAAAGAGGCGCCCACCTTGAGCCGGGATGCCGAATACTTTTCCAACTGGGTATCTTCGCGAGAGATAACGATCATTTCCTCGAGGGGCAGGCCCGCCTCCAGTACGACAATCGCTGTCATCACTTTTGTGATCGATGCAATCGGAAGGGCTGTGCCCGCGTTTTTCTCCAGCAGCACTTCCCCGGTGGCCTGATCCATGACCATCACTGCGCTGGAATTGAGTGCCAAATCTGCGAACTCCGAACGCAGACCAAGACGCGTGCCCTGTGAGTTGTAGCCAGGCTCGAACTTAGCGACTGATTTTCGGGGGCCCGAGGCGGATGAACGCGCGGACGACTTCACCATGCTATTCGGCGCATGCGCAGTTTTCGGTGCGGCCGCGGGCTTCGCAGAACGGGGCGTTGACTGGGCGGTCTTCTGGGCTGCAGGCTTGGAGGATGTTGGCTTGGCCGCAACGGGCTTGGCTGCCGAAGGTTTTTGCGACGCAGCCGGTACGGCCTGCGGCTGACCCTGGGCCAAGCTGACGTGCGGCAGCGCCGCCAGCGTCACCGTTAATGCCAAGACCAAAGGCATGCGCTTTTGTCGCGGCATGTCCACCCCCCCAGAAGCAATTTGTTGTTCTGACACCCAACTCACAATGGCGCCCCTCCTCCCATCGGAGCCCGAATGCTAGCAAAGGATTTTCATTTCGCCAACTGAAAAATCATTTTTTTCAATAGCTTAGACGCGGTTGTGAAGACGGGTCCTCACGATGAGCCTACTGCGCTGCACAATTTAACGGTCTCAAAATGCACATCGACCGTGTCCTCGATCTGCCGACCATAGCCTCCGGCCATGGCCACAACGAGCGGAACCCCCAGTGATTTCACATAGCCCAGCACCCGCTGATCCCGCATCATCAGCCCGCGTTTTGTCAGGGCCAGGCGCCCGAGCCGATCATCGAAAAAAGGATCTGCACCCGCAAGGTAAATCACCAGCTCGGGATGAAAACGTTGGCGAATTTCGGTTAACGCGTCGTTTAGAAGATCAAGATACATCTCGTCTCCCGTTCCATCGGGCAGTTCAATATCAAGATCAGACTGTTCTTTTACAAACGGATAGTTTTCCGCACCATGCATCGAAAACGAAAAAATATCGGGATCACCACGCGTCATCTCAGCAGTGCCATTTCCTTGGTGCACATCCAGATCAATGATGAGCGTTTTCTGAATCAGCCCTTCGTGCCGCATCAACGTTGCCGCGATAACCGCATCGTTGAAACAACAAAACCCCTCCCCTCGGGCGCGATAGGCGTGGTGGGTACCCCCCGCAAGATTGACCGACACCCCGTCGCGAAATGCTGCCCGACAGGCCATGACGGTCGCACCCGCAGAGCGTCGTGAACGTTCCACCATCTCGGGTGACCAGGGAAATCCGATCGCCATCATTTCTTTACGGGACAGATCACCCGAACAAAGGCGCCGAATATAGTCTGGCGCATGGGCCAGTGCCAGCACCTCATCGCCGAGCGCATCTGGCTCCTGGAGCCGAACCGCGGGCAGCTCTCGGGCGACACGCTCACGCAGCAACCGATATTTCTGCATCGGAAAACGATGGCCCGGCGGAAGCGGCAAAACGAAGCGATCGCTATAAAATGCGTACATAGAACTAAAACTTTTAGAAGGAGAAGTGTCATGGGACTGTACCCCACACCAGAAGACCTCAGCGAGGCACAAAAACAGAATATCGATGCCATGATGAAGCTCTCACAGAAGGCATTCGAGGGCATCGAAAAAATGGTTGAGCTTCAGCTCGATGCGGCCCGTTCGTCGCTGCAGGAGACAGCCGATAAGTTCCAGGCGCTGATGAGCGTCAAGGATGCCGCTGATGTCGTCAGTCTGAATAAAAACATCGCAGCCCCCAACGCCGAAAAGGCCCTGGCCTACTCTCGAACGATCTACGACATCGCCTCGCAGACCAGCAGCGAAGTCCATCGGCTCGTTGATGCACAAATTGCCGATGCCAACAAGAAACTTATAGATGCGCTGGAGGAGTTCTCCCGGACTGCGCCCGCAGGATCGGAAGGTGTAGTCGCCATGATGAAGTCATCGCTTACGGCGGCGAACTCCGCCTATGAGACGGCTAATAAGGCAGCCCGGCAGGTCGTTGAAATGGCAGAACGCAATATGCGTGCCGCAGCTGAATCCGGAATCAACGCCAGCAAACGCTAGCGCCGTGTATCCCGTTCCTCGGAAATTTTTCCTCCGAGGGCGCACACGCCTGCCCGAAACTCCTGATACGCCCGCTCGAACCCCTCGGGCGGGCCATCGCCGCCGGGCTGCCCCTGGGCCTTGATGCCGAGCTCGACATGCCGGGGCACGCCCGCCTCTCCGGCCGAAGGCAGACTGTAGACCTTGAACTGGGGATAGCCTTGGGCAATTGACTGCATCAGCGGCGTGACTGTCGCCTCGAACAGATCGAGCACGATCATTGAACGATCAAATTCGGCGACCGATCGAAACAGTGAGGTGTAATGGGTCTGTAACACCCACTCCATCATCGGCCAAGCCATCACGGGAAACCCAGGCACAAAATAATGTTCCCGAATCGAAAAACCTGCGATCTTGTTGTATGGGTTGGGAATAATGCTGCTGCCTTTTGGGAACTCTCCCATTCGTAGCCGCTCGATGGTGGCGGGCTGGCCCGTATCGGCCGCACGCTCTCGGATCAGCCGCTCGGCCTCGGGGTGCAGTTCCAACGCAACGCCCAAGGCCTCTGCGGCCGCCTGACGGGTATGGTCATCCGGCGTAGAGCCAATTCCCCCGCAGCTAAACACAATATCGCCCGACGCGAACGACTCGCGTAGCGCACGAACACAGCGGGCCCGATCATCGCCCAGATAAAACACCCAGGACAGCGCAAGGCCTCGTGCGCCAAGTATTTCTCTCACCTTCTCAAAGTGTCGGTCCTGACGCTTTCCGGAAACGATCTCATCTCCGAAGATAAATAGTCCAATTTGTCGGTCAGTCATGATGGCCCCATCGTCTGGCCACCTCGCCCGGGGGCGAGCGCTCGCAGCATATTGCGCAGTCCGATCCACTGCTGGCTCCAAAAACCGGTGCCGTAATCCACACCCTGCTCCTGATCCCGAATGCCTGTTGCCTCTAACGGCTCGTGCTGTGCCAGCCGACGATCCGCCGTCCAGTCGGCCGTACGAAAGACCATATCCCAGATTGGAAACAGCACCGCAAAATTCACGCCCCGACTCACACCCTCATGTCCGATGCTCACGGCATGATGCAGACGGTGGAAGCCCGGCGATACCAGCGCACGTGACACGAGACCAGGCAAGGGAATACCGATATTGGCATGCTGCAGACTCTGCCAGACGCGGGTAAAGACCACGATGCCAATAAACTGAGACGGCGTGACACCAATGAATAACGCAAGCACCGCAAGAATCGCATCGCGAATAATGTCATCCAATAGATGATTGCGGTTATCGGTCCATACGGTCATCCGCCGCTGCGAGTGGTGAATCGCATGCAACGCCCACCACCAGTTCCACTTGTGCTGAGCCCGATGAATCCAGTAATCGACAAAATCAAGAATTACCAGATACACCAAGGCCCCGAGCATCGGTGCATAGGCCAGCCCCAGCGCAGCGTCTAGCTCGATCGTGGGCACCCCCCAATCCCCCAGGATATCGCGCAGCTTCAGCACAGGCGTCTGCAGCACGGCAAAAATAAAAATCGAAAATGCGCCGAGTCGATGCAAAAGTGTATAGGCGACATCAATGCGCATGCGATCCCCTGGGCCACCCGGACCGCGACGCTCTGCGGGAGCCAAACGCTCCAGCGGCAGAATGACAGCAGCCAAAAACACGACCTCGAGAAGACCAATCAGGAACCACTCAGTGAAATCAAAGGCTTCCTCCATGTAGGCCATCAGGCCGCATGCAGAAAGTAGCGGCAAGACCAGGCCCTCGAAGAGACCGTCGTGACCGGCCGCAAATAACTGGATGAGCGCCTCGGTCATCGCACCACCCTTTGCCGCGTGCGCGTGGCCTGGGGCAGCACGTCGAAACAGAGCCCTCTGGCCTTCAGCCCGGCGATTAATGGATCCAGCATCGGCGCGTACGGATCACGCCTGGACCAGATCCCGAGGTGGGCCATCAGAATATCCCCGGCACGAATATCTCGCAGTGCATTGTCAAGCAGTCGACGATTTGGATAGCGATCGCTGGGGAGTTCGTCCCCGAGAAAGCCTGCGGCACTCCAATGAATATGCTCTAGCCCACATGCAGCAGCGGCGCGGACAGACTGCGGAGTTGTGATGCCGCCCGGTGCACGCCATATCGGATCAAGACCCCGGCCCGTCAGCCGCTCAAACTGCTGGCCAACGCGGTTCAGTTCCTCGCAAAACATTGCCGCGCTCATCTGAACGATTCGGCCCGAATCCTCTCCGAATTCCGGCCGATAGCGAATCTGGCCGGCGGCATCCGCCAGAATCCGGCCGTGACGCCAGGTGTGGCTACCAAAGGCGTGGCCCTCTGTCACGCGCGACTGCCAGAAGGATTTCCAGCTATCGTCGAGCGCAAAATCGCCACGATAAGTCTTCTCATTGGCGAGAAAAAACGTGGCTCGAACCTGATGCTTCTGAAGAATCTGTGCGATCAGCTCTGCACTCTGCATGCCACCGGTATCCAGTGTCAGATAGACGGGCGCAGTGCATGAACCCGGGGGCTGAGCGGATACGTCACCTGACACAGCGCCGATCACGCAGGCCGTGACAGCAGCGAAGATCTGAGTGACAAGCCGACAGCGTTGGTTATAGAAGATCCGCGCGATCATGCAAATACACTCCGTGTGGCGATCGGCCGACCGTGATGCGTTTAATTACTTTGGACTGATCGAGATCGACCAGCGCTACGGAACGGGTCCATCGCTGGGTAACCCACAGCTGCCTGCCGGACTGATGAACATCCATGCAATCCGGGCCGCCCGGCACCTTGATCTCAGACTCCACCTTCAGCGTGCCCATATCCAGTTTGGAGACCGTATTTGCGACTCGGTTCGATACCCAGAGATGCCGCTTGTTGCCGTGGTTACGGAACGCGTGGGCACCCTCACCCGTTTTAATAGAGGCCACCATCCGGGGGCCAGCCGTATTTCCCAGGCGGGCCTCGACCACCTGCACACTGTGCTCACCCATGCATCCCACAAACACCAATTTTGAGTCGGGGGAGATGGCCACGCCCGCCGGGAGACGTCCCACCTTAAACCGCCACAAGACTGCGAGTTTTTTCAGATCAATCGCAACGAGCTCATCAGACTCCTGCAGGGTGCAGAACACGACACGACTGTCATCGGTAAACACAAGATGACTTGGCGTTTTAGCCAGGTCGAACCGGCCCAGACTCTTTAGCGCCAGCTGATCACCATTACCCGTTCGACGATACACATCGACATGATCCAGACGGTTGGCGCAGGTTACAAAAAAATTCTGATCCGGAGAAAACCCCAGGTGATACGGATCATCGACCCCCTGCATCGACATGAGCACCTTACCGGTCGCCGGATTCAGAAAGGTCAAGGAGTCGGACATGGCATTGCCCACAACCACATGTTGGTTGTCCGGCGTGGGATAAAGATGATGGGGCTCCTTGCCAGTCGGAACCCGCGTGATCACCTTATGCGTTACGGGGTGAATCAATGAGACATCGGCATCTCGTGAATTCAAGACGATGATCGGATACTGCACGGCGGTGTCGGGCACCTGGACAGCGGCACCATCTCTTGCCTGCGCAGCCGCCTGGGCTGGCAGCGCAAGGCCAAGGGCAGCCGTTGCGGATGATGCCGTCCAGCCCGCGGCACATGAGGAGACCGCTGTGAGCAGCCGACGACGAGCGAGATCGATTGAATTCATAACTGAATTATCGCCTCATTCCTGCAAAGCCGCCCATGCCTTCTGTAGACGTTTCACCGACACCGGCATCGGTGTTTTCAATTCTTGTGCAAACAACGCAACGCGAAGCTCTTCAAGCATCCATCGAAATTCACTCATTCGCTCAGGCCATGGGCCGCGATGCTGGGCAGCCCACCGCCAGAACATTGGCTCCAGCAGGGCAATCTCTGCGCTCCAGCGCTGATCGCGCGCCGGATCTGCCCGACATTTTTCGATGCGAGATCCAATCGCCTTCAGGTAGCGCGGCAGATGGGCAGCCCGCTCGGAGGGAGTGGACACAATAAAGTCTTTGGGCATCAGCCGAGACAATTGCTGCTCCACATCTGCGGACGCGTGCCGAAACGGCTTTAAGACAGCAAGCTTTTTCTGCAACTGGACATACTCGGCCAGCACACTTGCAGCCCATCGCAATACCTCCTGGCCAATGAGCATCACCCTCGGCCTGCCTTTTGAGAGCCGTTCCTCAAATTCCTGGTCTGAGCCGGGAAGTCCATCCCCAAGAAATACACGGCCCACTACCGCCGCGTGGAGCTGAGACATCAGGTGCTCATGACCGCCAAACGACGTAAACGCGAGGCCAAGTTCCCGGCGGGCATGGACATCTTTTTCCAAGGCCTTAAAGGCCTCCTTAGATCCCTGCGCGAAACGCACAATCCACTGCTCCCGGCCCACTCCGCCAGACTCGGGTGAGGCCTCCTGGCGATGCACACCGAGCACCGAGAGAATACTTTCCAGCTCTCGGCCCTCGGCCAGCCGACGGCCATGCGGATCCAGCACTCGGATGTTCATCCAGCAGTGAGGGCTCATGACATCTTGTTTGAATTCATCACGCCGAACCGCAATGCCAGTCTGGGCGGAGATGTCTTGAATCAGGGCGGTAATCAGACCAATTGAGCCTGCTTTCTCAGACCAACGGCCGCAGAAGCCCTCGGCGTATTCCGGTATCGGCACGCAGTGTCGACGAATTTTCTGAGGAAGGCTTTTTAAAAGCGCCTGGACCTTTTCGCGCAGCATTCCTGGAACCAGCCACTCCATCGCCACTGGATCAAGAGCCGTCAGACGGTCAGCAGCAACCAGTACCGTTACACCATCACGCGGATCGCCCGGCGCGAAGTGGTACTCAAGCGCATAGGACTGCTGGGATGGCCCTTGGCCCTGACGATGCACTTTTGGAAACTGCTCGGTCGTGATGCCGGCCGCCTCGTGGCGCATGAGATCTTCTTTTTTGAGGCATAGGATGTCGGGCTCGCGCCGGACCATCTCACGAATCCAGATATCAAAGCTCTGCGCATCGACAACATCTGGTGGAATATGCTGATCATAGAAGGCAAATAGGAGATGCTCATCCACCAGAATATCCGGACGACGCGCCTTATGCTCGAGCGCCTCAATCTCACGAATACGGCTGCGATTCACCGAAAAAAATCGATGGGTACACTCCCAATCCTGCTCCACCAACGCCTGTCGAATAAAAATCTCTCGTGCCTCCTGCCGCTGGCTCTGCCCAAGCTGGGCCCATGATATTTTTCTTCGCTGATAGATCGTCAGGCCATACAGCGTAGCGCGCTCAAAGCCAATGACACGGCCAGACTTCTTCTCCCAGTGTGGTTCCGCATGGCTTTTTTTGATCACATGGGCGGCCATCTGCTCGATCCATTCCGGTTCAACGGCCGCAATCGTTCTCGCAAACAGCCGTGATGTCTCGACCTGCTCTGCCGCCATCAGCCATCGCGGTGGTTTTTTGGCCAACGAGGAGCCTGGCCAGACAAGAAACTTGACATCATGGCAGCCAAGCCAGACCGGCTCGTCCGGCGCTCGGCAGCCCACATTGGACAGCAGGCCAGAAAGCAGCGCGAGATGAATCGATGTCTCCGATGCCGGCTGTTGATTGAGTCGCCAGTGCAGCTCCGCGGCCAGCTCGGTCAGCTGCTGGTGGACCTCGCGCCATTCCCGTGCCCGAAGCGGAGAGAGAAATTCAGCCCGAAGACGCTGATCAAACTTTCGATTGGATTCTTTGGTCTGCAGCAGAGATTCGAGGTACTGCCAGAGCTTAAGAATTCCCAAGAATTCGCTTTTCTCTTGCGCAAAGCGGGTATGGGATCGGTCAGCCGCCGCTGCCTGATCGCTGGGACGCTCTCGCGGGTCCTGCACGGATAAGGCGGATGCAATCACCAGAACTTCTTTCAGGGCACCCAGTCGTTGGGCCTGAATCAGCATGCGTCCGATCCGAGGGTCAACCGGAAGCCGAGACAGATGACGCCCGACATCGGTAAGTTCACCCTGCTGATCCAGAGCGTCGAGTTCTCGAAGCACCGTCAGACCATCGGCAATCGCCTTGCCAGAGGGTGGGTCCACAAACGGGAACGCCCGAATCTCCGGCAGGCCGAGCGCCTTCATCCGCAGCATGACCGCCGCCAATGAACTGCGATGGATTTCTGGATCCGCAAACAACGGCCGCTGAGTGAAATCCGCCTCATCGTAGAGCCGAATGCAGACGCCCTCCGCAATCCGGCCACACCGGCCCATTCGCTGATTGGCCTGGGCCTGAGGGATCGGTTCGATCTGCAGCTGCTCGACCTTGGCCCGATAGCGATAGCGCTTCACCCGGGCAAGGCCACTATCGACCACATAACGAATACCCGGAACCGTCAGCGACGTCTCGGCCACATTCGTGGCCAGCACAACGCGACGGCGGCCTGAAGGCCGAAAGATCCTCTCCTGATCGGACTGTGACAGTCGCGCATACAAGGGAAGAACATCGACCGCCTGGCGGCCCGACTTGGCCAGCAGACTGTTTGCCGGTCGCGCCCGAAGCTCATCGGCAACCGCTTTGATCTCACGCTCCCCTGGCAGGAACACCAGAATATCTCCCGGCCCTTGACCATTCCAGTCGCGCTCACATTCCTCGACACCCAGCACCACCGAATCCACCAGATCAAGATCCGTGGACTCCGGGGGACGCCAACGTACCTCGACGGGAAACATCCGCCCGGAGACCTCGATTACCGGCGCAGGACGCCCCGGGGGTCCGAAATGGGCGGCAAAACGCTCTGCATCAAGGGTGGCCGATGTGATCACCACGCGCAGATCTGACCGCTGGCCAACGAGGTTCTTCAGATAACCAAGTAAGAAGTCAATATTCAGGCTGCGCTCATGGGCCTCATCCACGATTACCGTGTCATAGGCGCGCAGCATCGGATCCTTTTGCGTCTGGCTGAGCAAAATTCCGTCCGTCATCAATTTGATCGGCACACCCGGTCGCGAGCGGTCCTGAAACCGGATCTGGTAGCCCACCTGTGCCTCGGGACCATCCCCGCATTCCGCACCCAGCTCCTGGGCGATACGACGCGCCACCGTGACCGCCGCCAGGCGTCGGGGCTGGGTATGCGCGATGGTCTTGCCCTTTGCGCCACGGCCTAAGGCCAGAGCGATCTTCGGCAGCTGGGTTGTTTTGCCAGATCCGGTCTCACCGCAGACGATGACCACGGGGTGGTCTCGGATGGCCTGCGCAATCTGTTCCCGGTGCATACTGACCGGAAGCGATTGCGGGAACTCAATGTGCATTGGAAAAATTATAATCATGCGATGAATGCCCACCCCAACGCCATCGCAGCCCTGACTGCCAAGCCCCAGGGCCTGCCCTCCGACGCGATTGACTTTGTGTCCTGGCTGCGATCGGTAGCGCCCTACATCCACGCCTTTCGCAACAAAACCTTTGTAATTGGCTTTCCGGGCGAGCTGGTGAAGTCCGGCCACCTCGAAACGCTGGTGCATGATGTCGCACTACTGGCGGCCATGGGCATGCGAATCATCCTGGTGCACGGGAGCCGTCCTCAGGTGCAAGAGCAGCTCACCTTGCGTCAGATCGAGAGCCGATACAGCCATGGTCTGCGAATTACCGATAAGCCATCCTTGGAATGCGCCAAAGAGGCATCCGGAGAGCTTCGCCTGGACATTGAGGCAGCCTTTTCAGCCGGCCTGCCCAACACGCCCATGGGCAACGCCCGTATTCGAATCATCAGCGGTAACTTCGTCACGGCCCGGCCGGTCGGCATTGTCGAGGGCATCGACTTCGAGCACACCGGTGTCGTGCGAAAAGTTGAAGCCGAGGCCATTCGAGATGCTCTGAACAGCGGCGCACTGGTATTGCTATCACCGCTTGGTTTTTCCCCCACCGGCGAGGCCTTCAATCTCTCCATGGAAGACGTCGCCGCCAGCGTAGCGGTCAACCTGGATGCTGACAAACTGATTTTCATGGCCGAACAGGATGGTGTTCCCGCCGATGCGGGCGTTCGGCTCAATGAGATCTCAGAAGATGATGCAGAAAATCTGATTGCTCGGGGCAGCCTGCACCCCGATGCCGCTTTCACTCTGGAGCACGCATTGCGCGCATGCCGCGGCGGCGTGGAGCGTGCCCATATCGTTCCGTTTCATCATGATGGCGCCCTACTTTTAGAGCTCTTCACCCATGATGGGATTGGCACCATGATTGTTGAGGAAACCCTTGAGGCCTTACGTCCCGCCAACATTGATGATGTTGCTGCAATCGTCTCTCTCATTGAGCCCCTGGAAACCGATGGCACCTTTGTTAAGCGTGGCCGCGCAAAAATTGAACGCGATATTGACCGCTTCACGGTCATCGAGCACGACGGCGTTATCTTCGGCTGTGCTGCCCTGGTTCAGTTCGCCAAGTCCACAATGGCCGAACTGGCCTGCCTCATGGTCAAGCCCGAGACTCAGGGCCAGGGAGATGGTGAGCGGCTCTTAAAGAGCATCGAGCAACAGGCACGTCAGACGGGTGTAAAGCAGCTCTTCGTGCTCACGACGCGCACAGCACATTGGTTTTTAAAACGTGGCTTCACGGTCGGCACGTTAGAGCAGCTGCCAAAACTACGAAAAGAAGCCTACGACTGGGCGCGGAAATCCCAGATTCTGATTAAAACGCTATAGAGCGCACCGCCCTACTCAGAGGGACTTAGCAGGCGTGAGAACGGGCCACCGCCAAGCCCACTGAACTCGGCGAGAATCATTGGCGTCTCGTTGGGGGCCTCGTGAAGCCGATCCATCACCTGGTCTGCGGCCTGAATCAGGCCATCGATGTAGTTTGCTGCCTTGCAATCCCGATGTGCAAACTGCATATGCCAGTCTTGAAACAAACGAACAGGAATTGATGTGTCTGCCAAGACCTTAATATCGTGATGGCGTTGGTCCTTACGAATCGAATTCCAAATTCTCTGCAATGGAAGATTAGGGCCCTCAATCCATTGAAAAAACATGCCTCGATCAAAGACGAGTATTCCGGTAACACCTTCCGTACGGTTACGTGCACGAGACCCGGCAAGCAGATACAACAAGTCCAGCTCGGTAAAACCAACCGAGGCCTTGCTGTGATAAACAATTGTTGATAAGGAGGACACCCGGACTCCTGCAGGAGATAAAGACTGCCCTCAGGGTAAAACCGATGGCCGTCAAATGCAATTGATCAGGCGCAGAGATTATTAAAGATTCTCAGCGTTTTGGTTGGATGACGGGACACCATTGGCCCCGCCGAAAGGCCATTCCACACCACCAGTCTGGGACAAATTCAAGCCCGTCGATCCAGAGAATTGTTGACACGCGAGAAGACGAGTTGTCCAGGTCAATCACCGCGCTTTCCGCCGCCCCTTCAAAACGCATCTCTTGAGAAACTTCTGATGAGGAAATCCACTGAAGAGGAACCCGCTCCGGAAGATGCGGAATTTTCCATCGATCTGTGTGATCCCCTTGATCAGGACAAAGTAATGCACTCATGCGGGACAAGATCGATGGAATGCGATCGGCAGCCAGTCGAGAAAAATCCCAGGTGCTGAACATCGCGTCGCAAGAAAGCATCACGGCACCCTGCTCGGCCAGTCGCTGAAAACGCGGCAGTAGTAACGGTGAGACGCGGACATCGGCGAGGCCAGCAAAGCCGGCCCCCAAGGGCAAGGCCCGTGCTTGAACAAACTGCGCGGCCAGCCGTCCGGCAATCGCCACACCCGGATGGTTTGCATCAGACTCCACCATGGCCAGCAGCGCAAGAATCGATGAGGGCCACGGTGCCGGGTCCAGGTCGCGGGCCGGCCCACGCACGCTGCCGGCCTGGACGGCCGGCTTCGGCACGATCGTGCCATCTTTCGAAGCCCCTGTTGGCGCCTCTGCCAACAGGGCGTTCACGCCCGAAAGAATCTCATCAAGAGTACGTTCGATGTCAGCCGACATGATTCAAATCTCGATTAACGCTTATCGTGAATCGATTGAACGGACTCGGCGATGCTCTGCAGCTGTTGCTGAAGTTCACGTAACGACTCAGCAACTGGCTGAGCCTTAGGCTGAAGCAGCATATTGGTCACAGCGAACTGCGCCTGTGACAGCCCCACGCCGACCTCGCGCACTGCGCCTGCGGGTGGTTGAGATGTGGATGTTTGATTGCGAAGCGTCAGCAGCAATGCAAGGCCCACACAGAGGATGGCCGCCGTATTCAATAGCGCCGCCAGAGAAAAACCATCTCGAATCAATAGCGTGGCCTGATCCCCACCGATCCAAGAAGCGTCTTGCATCAGGCCAATCACCTGATGCCAGACATAAATGACCCACTCCATGGCCTGCTCGGCTGGCGTGAGGCTGGGTGTCGCACCGGGGGTAAGCGTCCACTCAAGCGCAGGCATCACCATGACCTGCCATCCCTGGCCCACGGGAGTCAGCCCGAGCAGCCAAAGTCCGCACGCCAACACCAGCGCAATTCTTACCGCTTTCACAGTTCCGCCTCCATCATGTGTATCGGCCGTAGCCGAAAAAGCATCGGCTCATCCGAAGAGGACAGCTCGACCGCATCAGCTGCCATTGCGACACAGTAGCCCTCCAGGGTGCCAATGGCCACGGCAACCTTCGGCGCCGACATCGGGGCAGGAGAAAACTCTGCGGTGTCGCCGCCGGAATCCATACGCGATATCCGCTCGACCAACTGCTGCGGCTCAGCGAGCAATGCAGGCTGCCCATCGAGGGTTGCGAAACAGACTTCAGAGCCCGGGGGTCGCAGCACTTGCTTGGGCACAAAAATTCGCAAAACACTGGACTGCGGGAGGTGGAGCATCAAATCACCACGCTGCACTTTTATCACGGGGGTCTTGGCAGCTATGAGAGTTTCTCCTCAAACAATCTGCGCAATCCACCGGAAGATCTCTGAAAATACTCACGTCGACTCACTTCATTTCCCCTTAGGTGGCTCACTACCCATGGCCAGCCATCCTGTACCCAGAAGATCCCGCCGAGTCGAGACTGGCCCACAGAGGATGAGAAATCCTTCATCGCCTGAGCGGAGTGTGCCGTCCATGCCTCTGCCGTGACCCATTCAATTCGAGGCACCACGACAATCTGGCTTTCTTTATAGCGAACGAGCTTACGCAGCCGTGTCAGGTCCCGATTCGCAATCGCGAGACATCCATCCGATGCCTGGGGCGCCCTGACGTGTAATTCCTCCGGAACGCCATGAATCCATATGCCGCTGCCAGTTCTTCCGGACTGACTGTCATAGGCGTTGGGATAGTCCAGCGTCATGGCGTACTTACCAAGAAAGCCATCTTTGCGGGGATCACGGATTTCGAACTGGATTCGATAGACACCAAGCGGTGTTCTCTGATCTCCCTCTCGAAATTTATCTGCGCCAAACAGGCCGATGGTCGTGTAGAACTCCTCTTTTAAGACGGGTTTTCCTTGTTTGCTGACAAAGACATAGAGCCGCGAACGGCTCGCGTCGGCAAGCAGAATCGGTACGTTCTTATCCGCCGAACGGGGCATGACCACCAGATTCTTCGGCAGCATCCCCTCTGGCGTTACCTCGAGCCGAACACGCGCCTCTTCGAGAAGATCCCGGTCAGCACCATTGAGCTGAACCGGTTTACCCGCCAGCGCAATCATTGACTGGGCCTGAAGCCAATGGGCGAGACGGGACTTGGGCTCTGCCTTTAGGGCATCGCTTGCCAGCACAGAGCTGTTGGCGAGCCTGCCGGAGAGCAAGGCCTCGGTTGCCTTGCGAAGCTCAGTGTCGGCCGCTGATGCTGGAGGGACTAAGGGCAGGAATGAGAGAAGGATGCCGGCAACAAGGAGGCAAAGCCGCATCAGCGACCTTCCTCCCGGAGAATCTTCCATGAACCGGAATCTCGGGTGAAGATGACCGTTTTCACTGAGTTCAATTTAATTGCACCTGACTCGTAACGTTGACGAAATTTAACCTCTGCGTCCCCGCCCGGCAAGGGCTTCACCTTAATTTCACTGACCTTCACAAGAATTGGCTCTGGCTTGGTGACCCGAGGACGACGATGGGCCTCCCAGGCAGCGCGCGTCCCGAATTGCTGCGGCTCAAAACGATCCGAGTAGGCGGCCAGATAACGCTTGAAGTCCTTACTTGCCCAGGCGTCAGCCCACTGTGTCACCGCAGCAGCGATCGCAGCTTCGTCTGACTTCGGGTCAGCCGACTTCCCAGGTGCAGCCGGGGTCTCGGACTTCGTGATTGTCTTCTGGTCTTTCGGCTCTGGGCTGCGATCCTGGGGGGCTGCAGCCTTCGTGTCTGCCTTGGACTCAGCGGCCGCTGACTTCGGGGCCGCCTTGGCGGGTGGGGGCTCCACAGATGCGCCCGGTCTGGGTTCGGCCTGCGCCAACACCACCGGTGCCTCGGCACCCGGTCCGGCACCCCTTAACGTGACCTGGGCGTTCGGTGGCTTTTTCCCCATGGCCTTCGCATAAGAGATCGCAGCCTGTTGGCTCAAGATTTCACGCAGATTGGCAAAGGCGGCTGCCGTCTGCGGATTTTTATTCATCGCCTCTTCGATGACCTCTCGCGCCTGGTCAAGTTTTCCCATCTGGGCGAGGGCCAAGGCGTAATCGTTGGCCAACTCAATGTCATCTGGCCGCTTTTTTACCCATGGCTCGAGAACCTTCAGCGCGCGCTGAGGGTTTTTCTCCTTGAGAGCAGCGGCTGCGCGCTGACGATCCCGAAGCAGTTCACCAGACTCGGCAGACCAGCCTGGACCTGCCACCATCGAACCCACACCAAAAGCGAGGGCTGCTGCCCACACGGAAATTTTCATGGCCGCTAGTTTACTAGGCGTTCAGACCAGATTCGAAGGCCCTGCGATGTCCGACGCCAGACCATTTCCTTGACGTCATCGCTTCGGTATGCATCGGCCCGATAGGTCTGGCGGAATCTCACGGTAATTTCAGATGGGCCTGTCTCTCGATAAGAGAGCTCAGAGAGCTCGACTTCGATGAAGCTTGCCTGGCTCATCCGCGCTCTGCGGGCCCCGAGATGCTCTTGAATACCGGGAAACTCCGCGGCATACAACGCCACATAGGCCTCGATACTCCTGGACCGCCATAGCCTGGCCCACTCCTGCATCCCCCGCTCAACCTCCGAGCGCAAGGCGGTGGCGCTCTCCACATTGGGTCCGGCCGATACGGCAGATCCTGATGGGGGCTGCACTGCGGATGTAGCTGCTGACGGCGACGCATCTTGACCGGCGCTTATGCCCCCTGGGTTTTGGGCGCGCGCGGGCGGCTCGTCACGATCGATACGATTGAGCGCCAGCACGGCAACAAAAAGCAGGCCGACCGCCCCCGCGACGATAAGCCCGCGGCGAGACGCCTCTGACTCACGATCCGGACCAGGCAGCAACGGGCCAGAGGAGTCGCCCAGTCCCGCAAGACGGGCGGGAATGGTGGGGGTCTGCCAGTCCTCATCTCGCCACAGGCTCTCGGCCTGTTCTTGAATGTTCAAGGCCTGTGCGACCGTCATGACCGCCCGACGGCAGTACAACACCGTGTGGAAAGAAGAGCCCTTACCTGCCTCGATATCAACAAGATGGTTCTTGGCGACTCCCGTCTTTCTGGACAGGGCATCAAGATCCAACTGTTGGGCAAGTCTCGCTTCTCGAATCAGTTGAGGTATCGACATAGGGTGCAGGCAACGGCCACATCAGCTTCTCGTCGCCCCCGATTCAGTCTCTGGACCCGCGCATTATGCCCGATGCGGCCAGATCAGCTTGCCGCCACTGACCCGATCAATCTCCTTGAGCACCGCATCATGGGCCTGACGCTCCTCTGGGGAGGCATGCCGAACAACGAGCCCGCTGAGATCGAGCTGCGGACCGCTCTCCCCGCTCGCCACCTCGTCATCTGCGGCCATCAGGAGCACCTCTTGGCCCCGCGTCATCGCAAGATAGACCTCTGCAAGCAGACGGGAATCCAACAAGGCGCCGTGCAGCACGCGATGATCATTCGAAATGCCATAGCGTTGGCATAAGGCATCCAACGAGTTGCGCTGACCGGGATGAAGCTCCCGCGCATGGCCTAAGGAATCGGTGATGCTGGCGCAGTAACTCGCAAGCGGCTTGAGGCCAACACGGCCAAGCTCCTCATCGAGAAATCCCCGATCAAACTCAGCATTGTGAATGACCAGCTCCGCACCCTCAATGAACTCAAGGAATTCCTGCACTACATCACCGAACAGGGGCTTGTCCTTTAACTGATCCCAGGTCATTCCATGGACCTGGGTCGCCCCCTCGTCGATCTCGCGTTGCGGATTGAGAACCACATGGAAATGCCGATCAGTGATTCGACGGTCAATACACTCGACACAGCCAATCTCAATCAATCGATGACCCTCGTCGACCCGAAGACCCGTGGTCTCAGTGTCCAGCATGATCCAACGCATGGGCATCCCTTCTGGAGAATCGATCAAAAAATAAAATGACAGATGGCAGCACAAACAATGTGAGCAGGGTCCCAAGGGTCATCCCGCCCACGATAACCCAGCCAATCTGAGCGCGGCTCTCCGCGCCGGCGCCCGAGGAGAACGCCAGCGGCACCGCCCCCAGGACCATCGCCCCGGTGGTCATGAGAATCGGCCGAAGCCTCAGCACAGCCGCATGCACCACCGCCTCGCGCAGCAGCCTGCCCTGATCTCGCAACTGATTGGCAAATTCAACGATCAGAATGCCATGCTTCGTGATCAGGCCAACCAATGTGATGAGCCCAATCTGGCTGTAGACATTGAGGGTTCCCCCCGTCGCCTGCAAGGCCAACAGAGCACCCATCATCGATAACGGTACGGTGAGCATAATCATCACCGGATCCTTAAAGGACTCGAATTGGGCAGCCAAGACCAGATAGATAAAGAGCAATGCCAACACGAAGGTGATGCCCAGACTACCCGAGGCTCGGACGAATTCGCGCATCGAACCGGAAAGGTCCGTGGCATAACCAGACGTCAAATGCCTACTGGCAGACTCCTCGAGAAGTTTCAGTGCCTCTCCCTGGGTGTATCCGGGCGCAAGGTTGGCACTGATGGTGATCGAACGCCGCTGTCCAAAGTGGTTCAACTGCCGCGGGCCGATCGTCTCCTGGACGCGGACCAGGGCAGATAGCGGCACCATCTGATTGGCCTGGTTACGAACAAAAATTTTGTTGATGTCGTTGGGCGTGTTGCGGGAATCCGCCTCGACCTGCACGATCACATCGTACTGATCCCCAGCCCGCTTAAATCGCGTGACCTGTCGGCCGCCCATCATGGTTTCAATCGCTCGGCCGATCGTCTCGACCGAGACACCCATATCGGCGGCACGCTCCCGACTCACCGTGATGTTGAGCTCAGGCTTATTGAGTCGAAGATCCGTATCGACCCCTAGGAAATTCGGATTCTTCATCACATCCGCAACAATGAGACCAACGGTTCTGCCCATGGCCTCGTACGAATCCGAGGACGTCACCACAAACCCGACGGGACGCTCGCGAATTGACTGGCCAAGGGAAGGCGGCGCATTCGGAAATGCCAGCACCCCCGGAATAGCCGCCATCTTGGGCTGAACCTCTCGGATCATCTCCACGGTTTTGCGGCTCCGTTCCGACCAGTCTGTTGTACGCAAAAATGCCACCGCCTGATCCACGGTCGGGTTACCCGAGACGACAAAGATTCGGTCCACCTCGGGCAGTGTTTTGGCAATTGACTCGATGCGTCTTGCATAGTGTTCGGTGTACTCCAGAGACGCTCCATCTGGTCCACTGATGGCGGTAAAGATCACGCCGCGGTCCTCAATCGGTGAGAGTTCCTGTTTCATGGTGATAAAGAGCAAGCCACACAGCACAGCCGCAGTGACAAAAATACCGCCAATCATCCAGCCACGCTGAAGCGACGACTCGAGCATGCGACGATAGCCCTCTGTGAGCCGATCCAGGCCGCGCTCAATTGCACTCGTTACCGGCCCGCGCTTCTCCTCATGGCGTAGCAGACGTGAACACATCATTGGCGAAAGCGTAAGGGCCACGAATCCCGAAACAATCACCGCACCGGCCAGCGTCAGGGCAAATTCAACAAATAGCCGTCCGATCCGGCCGGTAGTAAATGCGACCGGGGCATACACGGCAGCCAGCGTAAGGGTCATGGCCACCACGGCAAACCCGATCTCACGAATCCCCTGAAAGGCGGCCTCGATGGGCTTCATGCCCTCCTCGATATGACGAAAGATATTTTCCAGCACCACAATCGCATCATCGACTACCAGGCCAATCGCCAATACCAAGGCCAATAGCGTCAACGTGTTGATTGAAAAACCCGCGATCAGCATCAAGGTGAAACTGCCAATTAAGGAAACCGGGATGGTGACCAAAGGAATGATTGAGGCGCGCGGTGAATGCAAGAAAAAGAAGATCACCAATGCGACCAGGATGATCGCCTCGACGATGGTGGTAAAGACAGCCTCGATAGACCGGTCGATAAATACCGTAGAGTCATAACTGATCCCCACCTGTACACCCTCTGCAGAGAGCTCCTGGTTCAATACAGGCACCAGATCGCGGACCGCCTGGGCCAGGGTAAGGGGATTGGCGGTGGCCTGACGAATCACACCGATCGATACCGCACTCTCACCATTAAACCGAACACTGCTGCGGACACTTGCCGCATCGACCTCAACCCGCCCGATATCGCGAATGCGAACCGGGTATCCCTTGACCTGTTTGACGATAATTGCCGCGAATTCATCTGGCTGGTTCAGATCAGTACGGGCCGTGACGGTGAATTCCCGCTGCTGGCTTTCTACGCGGCCGGCAGGAAGTTCGACGTTTTGTTGGCCAATTGCAAACTCGATATCCGCTGGCGTCAGTCCGTAAGCGGCAAGTCGATCCCGATCGATCCAGACACGCATCGCATACTTCCGCTCACCGTTAATCCGAACATCGGCGGCACCCGGCAGCACCTGGAGACGGGGTTTCACCACCCGATTGGCGATATCGCTGACCTCGAGTGCAGATCGGGTTGGGCTAGAAAACGATAGCCAAATGATCGGGTTGGCATCGGCCTCGACCTTGGCGATTACAGGCTCGTCCACGGTCTTCGGCAGCTTCGCCCTGACCCGCGAGACCCGATCTCGAACATCTGCAGCGGCTGAATCCGCATCTTTTTCAAGACGAAAGGTCACAGTGATTTGCGACTGCTCGGCGCGCGAAATAGAGGTGATGACATCGACCGCATCAATACCGGCAATTGAATCCTCCAGGGGCTTGGTCACCTGGGTCTCAATCACCTCGGCTGATGCGCCGAGATATCGGGTTTCAACCGTCACCACCGGGGTGTCAATCCGGGGGTATTCGCGAACCGACAGCCGGGTATACGACACGGCGCCAATGAGCACAATGATGAGCGAGAGCACAGTCGCGAAGACTGGCCGCCGGATACAGATCTCAGAGATCCGCATGGGCCACCCGAACGTTAGGCACAGGCATCACTTGCCTTTACTGGTTGACTGCGGGTCCACCATTTTTTCCTGAGCCTTACCGGCAGCCTTTGCAGGCGGCGTCTCGCCTGGCTTGGCTGCAGGAGCAGACTCGGCGACTTTCACTGGAACATTGTTGCCACGGATCTTGATCTGGCCGGCCGTGATCACGACATCCCCGGCCGACAGTCCCTTCAGTATCTCGACAACAGCGCGCTGCTCCAGTTGCGTGCGAATGCCAGACACCACCGGCGTGGCGACGGCCTTGCCATCAATCACTCTGAAAACGGTGAGCCGGTTCTGCGCCGTCACCATCGACTCTTCTGGGATCACGATCGCATTCGCTCTGGATTCCAGCACCAGTTGAACACGCACAAACATCCCTGGCTTAAGCCGGCGGGATGCATCCTTAAGCTCAGCCCGAATCAGCAGTGACCTGCCTGATGCATCCACTGCAGCATCAATAGCTATCACCCGTGCAGGAAAACGAACACCCGGAAACGCATCGGACTGAAGCTGGACGGTCTGGCCAGCAGAGAGCCGGCCGCTGATCTGCTCAGGAACCCGAAAGTCCGCCTTCATGGCACTGAGATCTTCTAGGTTAACGAGCTCCACACCCTCTTTGATGTAGTCCCCTATGCTGACCTGGCGGATCCCGATCTGGCCGGAAAACGGCGCCCGCAATGTCATTTTGTCGAGATTGGCCTGGGCGAGGGCGAGCTTTGCCCGTGCAATTTCCTCTGATGCCCGCGCATCATCTAGCGCTGCCGCAGAAAGAAATTTCTTTTCAAACAACTCCTCTGTACGCTTTAGCTTTGCGGCCGCAAGATCACGCTCGGCCCGCGCCTGATGCAGCAGCGCCTGCTGCACGGACGCATCAAACACGATCAGCGGATCATCTTTGGCCACCTGAGCGCCATCTGAAAACAGAATTTTTGCAATGCGGCCCGGAATCTCTGACTTCAATACCACCGACTCTGCTGACCGCAGAGAGCCTACGGCGCTCACGCTGTCCTGGATCTCGGTGATCCGCACCTGCTCCGCCTCAACGACAACCGGTCCGCCCGCGGATTTTGGCGCTGGACCCTGGGAATTCAGCCGGATACCGACGACGCTTGCAATCGCAAGTCCAACGATCGCGATCACGGGAATAATCCATTTCCGCGGTTCAAGAGAAGGCAGCATTATTGAGTCATCTGAGGGTGAGAAGCCGATAGGGTAATGGATTCAACGCCCTGATTCGCCAATTGATCAGCCCGCTCATTGCCGGCGTGGCCCTGATGGCCACGGACCCACTCCCAGGAAACGGTATGGCGTGAGAGCTCGTGATCAAGCTCCTCCCAGAGGTCACGATTCGCGACAGGCTTGCCGGCCGAGGTCCGCCAGTTTTTGCGCTTCCACTGACTCATCCAGGACTCAACGCCCTTCTGAACATATTGGGAGTCAGTGACAATCTGCACCGCACAAGGCCGGGTCAGGCAGCGCAGGGCCTCAATCACCGCAGTAAGTTCCATGCGGTTATTGGTCGTCTCGGGTGCTCCGCCAAAAATTTCTTTGATCTTGTCACCATACGCCAGGGTGGCTCCCCATCCTCCGGGCCCTGGATTGCCCTTGCAGGCCCCATCCGTGTGAATGATGACCTTTGAAGATGAGCGTTCATCTGTTGACTGCATCTTGCCTAACGACCCCTTTCGCTGTCGGCCACATGCCCCCGATGCACGGTGACCGACGATGTCGCCGCCGCCTTACCTCGGGCGAGGCGGCGTTGCTCGCGCCAGCTCGGACCAATCAGTTGCATATGATGCACACGCTTAACAGCCATCAGAAAATACACACCGCCCGCCATCGGCCACCAGCGTCTTCCGGCAGCATCCATCCAATCTGCGCGCGCCAGCCACGGCTCAGATTCAAATGGCGGCACATAGGCACCAAAGGCGCTCGCGCCCCCCGCACCGAGATCAAAGTTCAAAAGCTTAAGCCAGTCCTTCAGTCTCGGCAGCGATATCCATGAATGGCCTGAGGGGGGAAAGCGGTTCACGGAACGGGAGTGTTTACGCACCGCCCAGAGGCTTAAAGGATTAAACCCAGTAATGACGATTCTTCCTTCCGGGATCAAGACCCGCTGCGCCTCGCGCAGAAGATGGTGCGCGTCGGCAGCCACCTCAAGGGTATGCGGGAGCACGAGCAGATCCAGGCTCTCGGTCAGAAATGGCAGTTCATGGGCAGAGCCCGCGACCGCAGAGATCGTTCCCGCGTCATCCGAACTGCCCAGCGCCACACGCTCCCCGTTGGCAGGCCACACCACTCTGGCCCGGCATGACATACGATTCGCCCTGAGGGCGTCCAGAGGCATTGGTCCAATCTGCACGGCGTGATAGCCGAACACATCCTGCAGGGTGCTGTCCAGCCAGATCTGCTCCTCCTGGATAAGCCGCCGGCCAAGGGCCGTCTCACTCCACGGACCCCAGTCTTGGAAAGGATTGATCAGTGATTCAGGCGATTGAGGCATTTGCCGACAACTATATCTGGGCCATTACAGATGACCAACAGGGGTGTGCTGCAGTGGTGGACCCGGGTGACCCAGCGCCCGTCATGGAATTCCTACGGGCGAAATCCTTAACACTTGCAGCCATTCTGGTGACCCACCATCACGCTGACCACACCGGCGGGATTGCCACGCTTGCAGCCCATGCGCCCCGGCCCAATTCGGCGGCCGATCTGCCGGTCTTTGGTCCAGCCGGGGAGCCCATTGCGGGCATCCAACACCCCCTGCGAGAAGGTGATCGTGTCTCACTTCCAGAATTGAACTGCAGCTTCGATGTGATCGAGGTACCGGGCCACACACGCGGCCATATCGCTTATTTCGGAAGGCACGATCGACAGCAGATCCTGTTTTGCGGCGACACGCTTTTTGCGGGCGGCTGCGGAAGGATCTTCGAGGGGACTGCAGATCAGATGTGGGCATCACTAAAAAAACTGGCATCGCTTCCTGATGAGACCGCGGTGTATTGCGCCCATGAGTACACCTTGTCCAATCTCCGTTTTGCCTGCGCTGCGCGTCCGACCGTACCGGAAATTGCCCATCGGTACACGCAGGTGCATGCGCTAAGGGAACACGGCCAGATCACCCTGCCCAGCACCATCGGACTCGAGCGGCAGACCAATCCGTTTTTGCTCTGCGAGAACGCCGACCAATTTGCTGCAATGCGCAGTCACAAAGACCAGTTTCGCGGATAATCGGCGCCGATGCGTCTTATTCTTCCCCTGGCGATTTCGCTGTTTCTCACCGGCTGTGCGGTCACCGGCCAGGTCTCCACTGATGCGGGCACTGTGGCCGATGGCATCGCTGTGCCCTCCACTTCCCGCGCCTCGGGCCCTGCAGCCAGCCCAGCGGCGCGGACGCCCAGCGGGCGGCAAGATATGGCCGCGGCCAAAGCCCCACCCATCCTCGAAACGCCTCGCTTTGAAAACCTCATTGATCGCATCGTGTCGGGATTTGCGATGCCACCGCTGGCCCATCCACTCGTCGAACAGCATGAGCGCTGGATTGCCCGAAACCCGGAATACCTGAATCGGGTTTTTGAGCGCGGCGGCAAGTACCTTTATCACATCGTTGAAGAGCTCGAGAATCGTCGTATGCCAACTGAGCTCGCACTGCTGCCCATTGTCGAAAGCGCTTTTAATCCAAATGCACTCTCCAAGGCAAAGGCAGCAGGCCTGTGGCAGTTCATTCCCTCCACAGGCCGAATCTACGCCCTTGAGCAGAACTGGTGGACCGACGAACGTCGGGATGTCATTGAATCGACACGGGCAGCGCTGGATTATCTGCAGCGGCTCTATGAGCTACAGGGAAACGACTGGTTCCTCGCGCTGGCCAGCTACAACTGGGGAGAGGGGGCTGTCATGCGCGCGCGCAAGCGCAACGAGGCAGCCCGCAAACCGACCGACTATGTCAGCCTAAAAATGCCCAAGGAGACTCAGCATTACGTGCCCAAGCTGATCGCCCTGAGAAATGTACTGTCGCGATCCAAGGAACTAGGCCTCAATCTTCCGGTGATTCCCAATCTGCCGTTTTTTGTCGTGATCGACAAAGAGCAATCGATTGACCTCTCTCTGGCAGCAAAGTTCGCCAGCATGACCGTCGCAGAATTCACCGAGCTCAACCCATCACTGAATCGCCCCGTGATCACGGTGACTCGGACCGACCGAATTATCCTTCCTGCTGATCGGGCAGCAGGGTTTCAACGTCAGTTACAGGACCATGTCTCGCGCGGCCTGCCCTTGGTCACCTGGAAACCCTACACACTCAAAGAGAACGACACCCTCGTATCGTTGGCCCGAAACGCAGGGGTCAGCGCCCAGGACCTGATTCGGGCCAATAGCCTTAAACAGAACGCACGCCCCCTGCCAGGAACCGTACTGCTTGCACCAATCTCGATCGACACCCCAGAGCCAGCAATCGAAACGACGCTAGCCAAGTTCACCGGGTCCCGTGTCATTGAGAAAGAAACACTGGGTCCGGTCTATCACCGAGTGACTAAAAAAGACACCCTTGCAAAGATTGCCAAGCGTTATGGCGTCGCTGCCTCGGACATTCGCAGCACAAACCATTTTGAAAATGAGCCGGCCGTGGGGCAACGGCTCCTGATTCGTTCTGCCCGAACACAGACCGTGGTCACCGATGAACGCGGCCAACGAACCGTTCTATCTGCGGTCGAGGGTCCTGCAGCTGCAATGGATACGTCCGCCGCCGCTGCCAAAAAGCCCGCCACGCCAGCACGCAAGACAGGCGCCGCCAAGGGCAACGACAAGGCGAAGAAAGCAAATCCTCCGGAGAAAAAGAAGAAGACTGCTGAGAAAAAATCATCCGACAAGAAATCATCGGAAAAGAAAAGCCCGGCAAAATCACCGGGCTCCACTCAGACGCAGGCAAGTTCATGACCGCCGCCGGCGGTCATGCGATCTAGGCGACGGCCCGCCGCGGGCTTACCATCCGAAGGCGCTTCGAGAAATCAGCCAACGCCGCAATTCCAGAGGCTTCCGCCCGATTACACCAAGACTGCAGGTTCGACACGGCCTGCTCCACCGACAGATGGCGTCGGCTCCACATCGCCTCAAACTCTTTACGCAGTTCGGTCCATTTTTCAACCGCTGCCGGCTGAAACTGGGCGCGACGGACATGGGTTTTAAACGACTTCGAGAGTAAGGCCATGAGCTCATATTTGTGGGAAATCACGGCCTCGACGGTGTCTGCATCAATTTCATTACGGGCGGGATCCAGAACCATCTCCGCAGGAAGTGCCCGAGGTTTCGCAAGACCCACCATCGACAACAGACGGATATACATCCATCCGATATCGAACTCATACCACTTTGATGACAGCTTGGGAGATGTCGCGAAGGTATGGTGATTGTTATGGAGTTCTTCGCCACCAATCAGAATGCCCCAAGGAAAAATATTCCTGCTGGTATCCGGGCTCTTGAAATTACGATAGCCCCAGAAGTGGCCGATACCGTTGATCACACCGGCTGCGAGAAATGGAATCCAGGCCATTTGCACCGCCCAGACGGCAGCGCCCACAACACCAAACAGCAGCACATCGATCATCAGCATCAGTGAGACACCCAGCGCACTATGACGTGTGTACACATGGCGCTCAATCCAGTCATCGGGCGCCCCATGGCCATAACGCTCAACGAGTTCCGCATCTTTAATTGCATCACGATAGAGCTCTGCCCCTTCCCAGAGCACCTTGCCGATACCACGTGTCTGGGGGCTGTGGGGGTCCTCTTCGGTCTCGCACTTCGCGTGATGCTTACGATGCACTGCGGCCCACTCGCGCGTCACCATGCCGGTAGACATCCACAGCCACAGCCGTAAAGGGTGGGACACCAGGGGATGCAATTCCAGCGCCCGATGCGCCTGGCAGCGATGCAGGTAGACCGTGACGCCGATGATGGTCAGGTGGGTGGCAATTAACGTAAACACCACAATGGCGCCAGCGCTCCAGCCGGTCAGTCCGTAACGGACAAATTCCCACACGGGGGCCACTACGGGCAACGCGAGAAACGAGGTCAGTGCTTCCAAATAACTCTCCCTGGAGGCCCGCAATCCCAGTCCCTAGGTCGCAGGCACGATGTTGTAGAACACTAGGGGATTATCCCACCCCCTCGGCCGGATCGCCAGCCCTGACCATACAAGCGGCATAAAACCCATCGGTGCCTGAGCGATGGGGCCAGAGCATGAGGTCCCCCGCCTCCGTGCAGGGCTGCCAAGACGGCGGCAGGTCAATCCGCTGGGCGGCGAGGCAATCGGCCATCGGCAGACGAGAAAAGTCGGGACGCACCGATAAAAATTGGTCAACGACCTGACGGTTCTCTTCATCCAGCAGGCTACATGTTGCGTAGACCAGTCGGCCGCCCGGCCTGACCAAGGCCGCCGCTGCCCGAAGAATCTCAAGCTGCTGCTCTCCTAGGGCAGGAATTTTCTCCTGTGTAATCCGCCACTTCAGATCGGGATTGCGCCGCGTTGTACCCAGGCCGCTACACGGCGCATCCACCAATACGGCATGGGCCTTACCACTGAGCCGTTTGATGCGGTCATCGTTGAGCCCAGAGATCCCGATCGGCCAGACATTAGACAGACCGCTTCGTGCGAGTCGCGGTTTAAACCGCGACAGGCGTGCGGTCGAGGTATCGAGTGCGTAGAGCCTGCCGGTGTTGTTCATCGCACTTCCGAGCGCAAGGGTTTTACCGCCAGCTCCCGCACAGAAGTCGACGATGAATTCGCCTCGACGGGGTGCAACCAACATCGCAATCAGCTGACTGCCCAGGTCCTGAACCTCTACCCACCCATCGCGAAATGCCTGTGAGCGCTGCAAGGCGGGCTTGCCCTCCACACGCAGCGATTGCTGGGTAATTTCAAGCGGCACTGCCCGGATTGCATCCTGCGCAAGCGCAGCGATCGCTGCCTCGGGCGTGGTCAGCAGACGATTCACGCGCAGATCAAGCGGCGCAGGCTGGCGAAGTGCTCGCGCACAGGTAAGCGCCTCTGCCGCGCCAAGCTGACTGACCAACGCGGCAACAATCCACTGCGGCAGACTCTCCTTCAGGAATGCATCGGCCGTCAGTAGAGGCGGATCTTGACCCTCATCGATCCATGTTTTCTCCGCCGCATCACATTCGGCCTCAAGGAATTCAGGCGACAGCACTTCGCGTGCGCCAAGCAAGGCAAGAAGCCGATGTGGTCGGCCCGGACCATTGGCGGATAAATGTCGATACCAGCTGAGATTACGCAGCACCGCCCAGGCAGCCTCCGCGTAGAAATGGCGATCGCGCCCACCCATCTGTGGATGGGCTTTAAAAAACCGAGACACAACGGTATCGGCGGGCGCAGAAAAACCCAGCAGCTCATCGAGCAGTTGTTCAAGCGCCCACAGCCGGCCAGATCCCACCGAACGACGGTCGGTAGACGTTCGGCCCTTGCCCGAGGGTCTTCGGCCATCAGGCCGTCTCGCGTTTTTTACAGGTCGTGATGCAGTTGCCATGGCCGATACTCACAAGGGAACGCTCCCGCGCCACAGTCAAGAATACGGCCCTCCGACAAGACCAGCCTGCCGGACACATAGGCCGCGATCGCATGGGGATAAATCTGGTGCTCCATTTCGAGAACCCGATCACCAAGAACACTTGCATCGTCGGAGTCCAGCACCGGAACAATGCCCTGGGCGAGGATCGGCCCATGATCTAAGTCAGGAGTGACCAGATGGACCGTGCATCCATGGATCCGCACCCCAGCATCGATAGCCTGTTGGTGTGTGTGCATGCCTTTAAATGCAGGTAACAACGATGGATGGATATTCATCAGCCGGCCCTGAAAATGGCGGCAGAACTCTCCAGAAAGGATACGCATAAATCCTGCAAGAACCACCAGATCGGGAGCGGCACGGTCTAATTCCTCAGCAAGCCTGCGGTCATAGGCCTCACGGTCAATAAAGCTGCCGTGGTCCACGACCGCAGTCGGTACGCCATGACATCGCGCAATCTCCAGCCCAGCCGCCGCAGGACGATTCGAGATCACAGATGCAATCTGAATCGGCCAATCATGCCGAGCGATCGCCTCGAGGATTGCGCCCAGGTTCGAACCACGTCCAGAGATGATGACTGCAAGGCGCTTCATAAGTCCCGGATTTTACCGGGACCCTATAATCGGGCCTCTGCCAACCCCGACGGAAAGCCCGCTTAAGATGCTGATTTTTCAAGGAATTTCCCCTCGCCGAGCGCCCAAGTGTGGCCGCGCGGTGACCATCGGAAATTTCGATGGGGTGCATCTTGGCCATCGGGCACTCATTCAGCGAACGGTTGCGGTCGCCCGGGATCGTCAACTGACCAGCGCTGTGGTGACGTTTGAGCCACACCCCAAAGCCTTTTTCACACCCCAGCAGGCCCCAGGAAAAATTCAGGGGCTACGGGCAAAGGCCGCCCTTCTGGCCGATCTCGGCGTCGACGAGCTCTGGGTATGTCGCTTTCGCCGTAGCCTGGCCCAGATGTCGGCAGAAGATTTCATGACCAGATTTCTCCACCAGTCGATGGGCACAGCTGAACTCGTGATCGGGGATGATTTTCGGTTCGGTGCAAAGCGACGCGGGGATGTTGAGATGCTTCGGCAGTACGGCGCGAGCGCGGACTGGATCGTGCAGACGATTCCCACGGTGCTGGCCGGTGGCGAGCGTGTATCAAGCTCTCGACTTCGCGTCGCGCTCGCAGCCGGGGATCTGCAGGGCGCCGAAGAGATCATGGGCCATCCGCTTTTCCTGTGTGGCCACGTTGTTCATGGCAGAAAACTGGGCCGCGATCTCGGCTATCCCACTCTGAATATTCCGGTGTCCAACTCACTGCTCATCTCCGGCGTATTTGTCGTGAGCGTTGAGGGTCTTGGCGCAGCGCCCATCGCGGCAGTGGCCAGCCTCGGCCATCGGCCTACCGTCGAACAGGCTGGCCGACTGCTTCTGGAGGTGCATCTGTTTGACTGGCAGGGAGATGCCTACGGAAAAATCGTGAAGGTCACCTTTCATGAAAAGCTGCGCGATGAAGCACGCTTTGACAGCCTTGAGGCCATGACCGAACAGATTCATCTCGACGCGCAACAAGCGCGGCTTTACTTCGCACATCACGCCCACTGAGTCCACCACTATGTCTGAACACAAACCGGCCAAAGATCTTGGATCGCAAGACAGTACGCTGAACCTGCCCAAGACCGAGTTCCCCATGCGCGGCGACCTGCCCAAGCGTGAGCCCCAGTGGCTTGAGCAGTGGCAGCGCGTGGGCGTGTATCAGCGCATCCGTGCACGCACCGCCGGCCGGCCACTTTTTGTCCTGCACGATGGGCCGCCTTATGCCAACGGCGATATTCATATCGGTCATGCGGTCAACAAGATCCTGAAAGACATGATCGTGAAATCCAAAGTCTTGGCGGGATTCGATGCGCGCTATGTACCCGGCTGGGATTGTCATGGCATGCCCATTGAGATTCAGATTGAGAAACAATTCGGAAAAGGCCTGCCCACCCGAGAGGTTCAGCAGAAATCACGGGCCTATGCACAGGAACAAATCCAGCGTCAGAAAAAAGATTTCATTCGACTCGGTGTACTCGGCCAGTGGGATCAGCCCTACACCACCATGGCGCCAAAGAGCGAGGCAGATGAAATCCGCGCTTTAAAGAAGATCCTTGAAAAAGGTTTTGTGTTCCGCGGACTTAAGCCAGTGAACTGGTGCTTCGACTGTGGCTCCGCCCTCGCCGAGGCCGAGGTCGAATACGCTGATCGCGGCGACCCAGCCATTGATGTCGCCTTTGAGGCCGATGACACTGCAAAGGCACATGTCGCTAAAGCGTTCGGCCGCTCGATCGCTGATCTTCAAGGGGAGTTGGCCGCGGTGATCTGGACGACCACGCCGTGGACGATTCCTGCCAACCAGGCACTGAATGCACACCCGGAGTTCCAGTATGCGCTGGTGAACGTCATCGGCCCAGGCGAAACCGCGGCCAGCAGAAAGTTTCCGCCGAATCTGCGCTATCGCTGGCTACTCGTTGCAGAAGATCGCGTACAGACCTGTATGACGGCATGGGGTCTATCGGGCGAGGTGATCGCCAAATGTTCGGGCCAGTCGCTTCAAGGCCTGTCACTTCGGCATCCGCTCTCACGCCTGGCTCCCGGATATGCGCGCATGGCGACTGTCTTGAATGCGGCGTATGTGAATCTTGAGTCCGGAACTGGCATTGTGCATTCATCGCCAGCGTACGGTATTGAAGACTTCATCTCCTGTAAGTCTGCGGGCATGACCGATCAGGAGATTCTGACCCCTGTGCTTGGCGATGGACGCTACGCTGCGTCGTTGCCGCTTTTTCACGATCTCTCAATCTGGGATGCAAATCCGAAGATTGTCGCGGCGCTTGCCGAGGCAGGCACCTTGATGCACTCGGAGCGGATCACCCACAGCTATATGCACTGCTGGCGACACAAGAGCCCAGTCATCTATCGCGCCACCAACCAGTGGTTTGCAGGTATGGATATCCGCCCGAAAGACGGTGGAAAAACCCTAAGGGAACTTGCGCTGGCCGGCGTCGAGGCGACCGCCTTCTACCCCCAGTGGGGCAAGGCACGGCTTCATGCAATGATCGCCAACCGGCCTGACTGGACCCTGTCGCGCCAGCGTCAATGGGGTGTTCCGATGGCATTTTTTATCCACAAAGAAACCGGCGCCCTACATCCGCGCACACCCGAACTACTCGAGAAGATTGCACGGCGGGTTGAGTCCGGCGGAATTGAGGTCTGGCAGAGCATAACCGCAGAGGAAATGCTTGGGACCGAGGCTAGCGACTACGTGAAAAACTCTGACACGCTCGATGTCTGGTTTGATTCCGGCACAACCCACGAAACCGTGCTCAGAGGCTCTCACGTCAAAGAGTCGACCTTCCCGGCAGACCTTTACCTGGAGGGCAGCGATCAGCATCGGGGCTGGTTTCACTCCTCACTACTCACCAGTTGCATGATTAATGGCGTGCCGCCTTATAAGGGGCTCTTGACCCACGGCTTTGTGGTCGATGGTGAGGGGCGCAAGATGAGTAAGTCTCTGGGCAATGTAATCGCTCCCCAGAAGGTCTCGGACACTATGGGTGCCGACATCCTGCGGCTGTGGGTGGCCAGCACAGACTACTCGGGTGAACTCTCGATTTCAGACACGATTCTGAAGCGCGTCGTCGAGTCTTATCGACGCCTGCGCAATACGTTATGTTTTCTCTTAGGCAATCTGAGTGATTTTGATCCTGCAAAGGACAGCCTGCCGATCGAGCGTCTTGCCGAGATCGATCGCTATGCACTCGCACTCACTGCCGATCTCCAGCGTCAGACCCTGGAAGACTACAGTCGCTATTCCTTTCATCCGGCGGTAGCCCGCATGGTGAGCTTCTGTTCAGAGGATCTGGGGGCGTTTTACTTGGATATCCTGAAAGATCGCCTGTATACCAGCGCACGCACTGCTGCTGCCCGGCGATCTGCCCAGACCGCCCTATGGCACATCACCGAAACGATGCTGCGGCTGCTTGCCCCCTACCTCTCCTTTACCGCCAATGAGGGATGGCATCACCTGCACCAGACCTCGGCACTCCAGGCAGATGCCACCGTGTTTGAAGAGGCTGCCCATACGCTGCCAGACATTCCTGATCATGCCGCACTCATCAAACGATGGACGTCTGTACGGCTGGCGCGGGCAGAGGTGCTCAAGGCCATTGAGCTACAGCGCGAAGTGGGCGCAGTGGGCTCCTCCCTGCAGGCGCGCGTGGACATCCGTGCAGGAAAAGACATCGGGGCTGTTCTAACTGGCCTTGGAGAGGGGCTGAGGTTTGTCATGATCACCTCCGAGGCAGAGATTCAAATGGATCAAGCCCTGCCCGCAGATGCGGTTGCAGTTACGGTATCGGCGCTGGCCCACCCCAAATGTGGCCGATGCTGGCATCTCAGGCCGGATGTCGGCCGTGACAAAGCGCAGCCACATCTTTGTGCACGTTGTATCAGCAATCTGAACGGCCCTGGAGAGCAGCGTGCCATCGCCTAGAGGCCGCGGATTGAATTCAGCAGCCGGGCGCTGGATCCTGCTCATCCTGCTTCTGGTCGGGCTCGATCAGCTGAGCAAGCTCTTTATTGTGAACAGCTACGCGCTCGGTCAGCAGACGACACTCACCAGCTGGTTCAATATTGTGAGGGTGCATAACACCGGCGCGG
Organism: Burkholderiaceae bacterium; assembly: GCA_018882785.1. Classification (GTDB taxonomy): domain Bacteria; phylum Pseudomonadota; class Gammaproteobacteria; order Burkholderiales; family Burkholderiaceae_A; genus Lacustribacter. The sequence goes on from VERI01000002.1 coordinate 87,847, forward strand.
CATTTAGCTTTCTTGCAGATGCAGGCGGATGGCAGCGCTGGTTCTTCGTCGGACTGGGTGTGGCGGCAGTGGCAATGCTCGGATTTCTCATGATCCGTCATGCAGGACAGCGCTGGTTTGCCCTTTCGGCTGCGCTCATCATCTCTGGCGCAATCGGAAACACCATTGATCGCGTGACGTGGGGCTATGTCGTCGACTTTATCGATTGGCATGCGGGGGGCTGGCATTGGCCTGCCTTCAATTTCGCCGACAGCGCCATCACGGTTGGCGCATTGCTACTCGTGCTTGACGAGCTTCGCCGGGTTCGGCGAGGATGAGCCCCATGCGCCTGCAGCATCGACACTTCATCATCGGCATCACGGGCGGCATTGCGGCCTATAAGACCTGTGAGCTCGTTCGTCGTCTTCAGGATGAAGGGGCCACGGTGCAGGTCGTCATGACCGAGGCAGGCACTCGTTTCGTATCTGCACTCACATTTCAGGCCCTCTCCGGCCGGCCGGTCTACACCGATGCCTGGAGCAGTCCTGCAGCGAGCGGCCCCGCCAACGGTATGCCGCATATCGATCTCACCCGCGAGGCGGACGCGATTCTGGTGGCGCCGGCCAGCGCAGACTTCATCGCCCAGACCGCCTCTGGCCAGACCCCTACGCTGCTCTCGACACTGTGCCTGGCGCGGGATATTCCGCTTCTCATTGCGCCGGCGATGAATCGGCAGATGTGGCAGCAGCCTGCGACCCAACGCAATATCGAGCACCTCAAAAAAGATGGCATCGACATTCTGGGGCCGGGAAGCGGTGCGCAGGCCTGCGGTGAAATTGGTGATGGCCGCATGCGTGAGCCCGAGGAACTTTTAGCAGATCTCATCGCCCGCTTTGGCCCCGATGCCGGTATTCCTGCAGCCCGAACGGCGCCCGTGATTCGCGGCGTGTTACAGGATCTATCCGTTGTGATCACCGCCGGGCCTACATTTGAGCCGATTGATCCCGTGCGTGGCATTACCAATCGATCCTCCGGCAAGATGGGATTCGCAATCGCCGAGGCCGCCGCACTGGCTGGCGCCCAGGTGACCCTGATTGCAGGCCCCGTGCATCTGCCGACACCGCTGGGTGTTCACCGCCATGACGTCACCACCGCGCAGGAGATGCATGATGCGGTCATGCGCTGTCTTGATGCCCAGCCTGCGGATATCTTTATTGGCGTTGCAGCCGTTGCAGACTGGCGGCCCGATAAGACACGCTCAGGAAAAATGAAAAAAAGTGAAGGTCAGGGACTCGATGAGATTTCATGGGTGGAGAATCCCGACATTCTCGCCTCGGTTGCCCGCCGCAGCCCTGCCCCACTGTGCGTTGGATTTGCAGCCGAAAGCGGGAGCATTTCAGGCCTGGAGCTTCTGCTCCCCGAAAAACGTGTCCGAAAGCAGGTGCCACTGCTTGTCGGCAATATCGGTGCTGATACGTTCGGTGAAGATAGCAATCAGATCATGCTCTGCGATGCGCATGGCACAACCCTGCTGCCCAAGGCCAGTAAATTTGACCTGGCCTGCCAACTAATTTCCCATATCGCCTCACAGCAACAGAGTCACTCATGAAAATCGACGTGAAGATTCTTGATCCCCGCATGCGGGATCAGCTACCCGCCTACGCCACCTCCGCCTCCGCAGGTCTGGACCTACGCGCCTGTATCGATGCGCCAATCGTCCTGGAGCCCGGCCGCGCCGAGCTCATCCCAACCGGCCTTGCGATTTACATCGCCGATCCTGGCTATGCCGGCATGATCCTTCCGCGCTCTGGCCTCGGCCATAAGCAAGGCATTGTGCTGGGCAATCTGGTGGGACTGATCGATGCCGATTATCAGGGTCCGCTCATGGTGTCGGCATGGAACCGCGGCGCCTCCGCATTCACACTGAATCCAATGGAACGGCTCGCCCAGCTGGTGATTGTTCCAGTCAGGCAGGTTACATTGAACGTTGTTGATGAATTTACCGCCACCCAACGGGGTGAGGGTGGCTTTGGAAGTACCGGGCACCGGTAGTCACTCAGACCACGCGTGCATGCGTGCATCGGCTCCAGCCAAGGCCCCCGGCGCGGGGGTCTTCAGCATCTGCCAGCCTACTTCAAAATCTGGAAGAGGTTATTGAAATCATCTGTCCAGGTGCGAAGGCCTGGAATCGGCTCAATGTCCACGGTTTTATCCTTAACGGCACGTGACGACAGTAGCCGCTCATTCTTCGTGACCAGCACCCAGTCGGACAGCGCCATGAGTCCGCGCGGATCATCGGTCGGCTCATCTTCAATCAAGACAGCACGATAACCGGCCTCTTCGGCGATCTGCCGCACCACCGGTGCAAGCCGCAGATAACGATTCGTCACATGAAAGGCCACGACCCCTTCGGGCTGAATATGACGCAGATACACCGATAGGGCCTCACGGGTCATCAGATGAATGGGAATTGAATCGCTTGAGAATGCATCAATCACCAGCACATCAAAACGATTCGGCGGTTCACGCTCCAGCACCAGACGCGCATCCCCCAGGGCAAAGCTCACCGATGCCGGCGAATCCTGGATGTAAGTGAACTCCGTTTTCGCAATCTCAATCACCCGCGGATTGATCTCATACATCCGATAGTGGTCATTCGGCCGGCCGTAACTTGCCAGCGTGCCCACGCCCAGTCCGATCACACCGACACGAATCCCCTGCGGCGACTGACGGCCCATCTGTTCAATGGCCAGTCCGACACCGGAGTGTCGCCCGTAATAGGTGGTGGGCTCCTGGCGGTGGGTCGTGCTGAGTTCCTGAAGGCCGTGCAGAATCACCCCGTGAACCAGGCGGCGAACCGGCCCATCGGCAGCCGGCGTGTCCCGCTCGGTAATTTTCAAGGTGCCGTAAAAGTTGCGCGCACTATAGATGTTGTCGAACGCACGCTCTTCAAGATGAAGACGCGAATAATGTGCGCAGACCGCCAGACTCACCAGGCTGCCGCCCACAAAGACGGCACGTAGCGGCCCCTGCACATATCGCATGCCGATCCACGCGCCCGCCACGCCGGTGAGCATTAACGCAATCGGCAGCTCCCAGTAATAAGAAAATATGCGTGGCGCCACGATCGACACTAATAAGCCCCCCGTTGCGCCACCCAAGGCGATCATGAAATAAAACCGGGTGAGGTAACGGGCGGGCGGTTTGGACTGGGCCAACTCTCCATGACAGAACAAACAGATCAGAAACAGCCCCGCAAGGTAGAGCGGAATTGCGTAGTCGATATCCAGAATGCCATCGTCCGTATTCAGGCCCCAGGTCATCACTGCAGCCAGCGCCATCGCAGGAAGCATCATGTTGTTGCGCAGATACCAGCCCTTGCCGCGACGGCCCTCAAAGGCGATCACAAAGGTCAACAGATACAGTGAGAGCGGCAAAACCCAGAGAAAAGGGATCGAGGCGATATTCTGGGTAATGTGGCTCGACACCGATAGCAGCAGCATGGTGGCCAGGGCAGCAAGTCCAAACCATTGGATGGTGGCACCGGCGCCCGGCGCGTGTTCGTATTCGTGTTCGAGCGTTTTTATCTTGGCCTGATCGTGCTGCTCACGAGACTCCACTGGCGCCATTGCCCCAACATGTGCAGTCTCGGGAGCCGCTACGACACCAGACACAGGGCGTGCCGCGCGAACGGCCACCAGCAACCCCAGCAGCACAAACAGCCCATAGAGCCCGCTCCACGCCATCGCCTGGTGGCGAGTCGCCACCCACGGCTCCACCACAAACGGATAGGCTAAAAGCCCCAGCAACGAACCAAAGTTCGATAGCGCAAATAGGCGATAAGCCCGCTGGGCAACGGCTGGATTCGGCTGCTCGCGGGCGAACCAGGATTGAATCAAAGGACCGGTGGTCGACAACATGAAGTACGGCAGGCCAATCGTGGCCGCCAAAAGCCCGAGAATCCTCCACAGGGGCTCCTCATCGCCAGACGGCTTCCAGTGGACACCCGCCAGAATCGGAAGTGCGGCAAGACTCGCAATGAGCAATATCGCATGCAGAATCGACTGACGCCGGGCAGACAGACGCTGCACGCCATCGGAGTAGGCGTAGCCGGCCAGAAGCACCAGCTGAAAAAATGTCAGGCATGTGGTCCAGACTGCCGCCGAGCCGCCAAACCACGGGACGATCTGCTTGGCGATGATCGGCTGAACCAGAAAAAGCAGAATGCTGGAGACCAGCACGGTTAACGCAAACAACAGCATCAGATCAGCCTTGCATCAAGTTTTCGGCCGTCGGCAACAAATGCCCGAATACCCTCGGCCAGTTTTTCAGTGGCCATCGCATCTTCATTCATGGCGAAACGAAATAACGGTTCACTGGTATTCAATACGGCACCTGCCGGACCCTGCCGTGCCTGCTCAGGATCAAGCATACGGTCGAGAGAGGATTCCTGATCCATAGACTGCAACTGCTGCAGCAGGTCTGGACTTACCGTCAACAGGTCGCATCCTGCAAGTGCAAGCACCTGCTCCACCGAGCGAAAGCTTGCGCCCATCACTTCCGTATGGAACCGATGCTGTTTCAAATAGTTATAAATGCGTTTGACCGACTGGACGCCTGGATCCTGGTCAGCCGACGGCCACTGCGTTCCTGCTTTTTTGTGCCAATCACTGATTCGGCCGACAAAGGGCGAGATAAGTGTGGCGCCAGCATCTGCGGCTGCAGCCGCCTGCACAAGACTGAAAATCAAGGTCACATTGCAGGCAATCCCCTTTTGCTCCAGTTCACGCACCGCTCGAATGCCCTCCCAGGTGGCCGCAATCTTGATCAACACCCGAGACCGTTCTACACCGCGTGCCGCGTAGGCGGCAATAATCTTTTCTGCCTCCGCCACAGTCCCCGCGGTATCAAACGACAGCCGTGCGTCGACTTCAGTCGAGACCCGCCCAGGAATAATGCCCAGAATCTCGCAGCCAAAAGCGACCAGCACTGCACGTGCCCGATCGGCCACCCTGGCACCCGGTAAATCCGCCTTCACCCGGTCCAATATCTCGGCATGGTGGGGCTGATCCAGAGCGCGGATGATGAGCGTGGGGTTCGTGGTGGCGTCCCGGGGCCGATAGGCCCGCATCGACTCGACATCGCCGGTATCGGCGACCACCGTCGTGAAGCGCTTTAATGCCTCCAGGGCATTGGGAATAAGGTCTGAATCGGTGCCGCTCATGGGATCGAGGACAAAAAAAATCGGGCATGACCCGGAAGATTCGAATCATGCCCGAATTTACAGCCACGCGGGGCCAGGCAGCCGGCCCCGCAGCAGGCCAGGAGCTTAGGTCAGCATATCCGCCCAGATATTGCGGGCCCAGCCCATCGCAAACCGCCCCTCCATCTCCGTAGCCCGCGACGATACTCCGCCGGAGCCGGGAACAGTCTTCATCGTCTTGTCCTTTGCGTCATAGGCATGAACGCTGGCCACGTGCACAACTGTCTTGTCGTCTACGAAGCTGTAGCAGGTGTTGGCCATCATCGGTGCATCGGGGGCCCGGCCATTCATCAGTTCCACAATCGCGGCTGCGGCTGCCTTACCGTGCTGATTGGCCATATGGCCCGACTTCGGCATTGCCGGTGCCGGGAAGGTGGCATCTCCGAGGACGTGGATATTTTTGTGCACGAGAGATTCCATCGTGACCCAGTCCACACCGCACCAGAGATTATTTACATTGACCAGGCCGGACTTCTGGGCGATATCACCTGCACGATGCGGCGGTACCAGATTGAGAACATCGCCCTTGATGGCATCACCGGTCTCGGTAATCAGGCGCTTACCTTTCAGGTCTACCTCCGAAACGACCATATTCGGGTTGTACTGAATCATGCCGGGATAGAGGTCCGCCCACGCCTTCATGAATAGTGCCTTCTTGGACTGAATATCCGGATTGGCATCCATGATCACGACCTTGCTCTTGGTATTGCCCTTGGACTTGAAGAGATGGGCCACCTGGCAGGCACGCTCATACGGGCCCGGAGGGCAGCGATACGGGGCCTTTGGAATCGAAAGCACATAGGTGCCGCCATTGGGCACTACATCCAGCTGCGCCTTGAGGGCAACCGTCTGGGGGCCGGCCTTCCAGGAGTGCAGGATAGTCTTTTGGGCCTCTTCGTTTAAGCCTTGAATTGCGTTGAAATTAAAGTCGATACCCGGCGACACCACCAAGCGATCATAGGTTAGATCCGCGATTTTTTTCAGTGAAATCTTTTTCTTCGCAGGATCGATTGAGATCACCTCGTCGTTGAGCACGACAACTCCCCGCTCACGTAGTCCCATATAGGACTGGGTAATGGTCTCCATCTTCTGGCTGCCGCCAAGCACCAGATTCGAGATCGGGCAAGACACAAAGTTTCGCTCGCGCTCAATCAAATAGACTTCGATGGCGCCGCGTGACCAGAGGTTAATGTACTTGGCCGCAGTAGCGCCGCCATAGCCACCGCCAATGACAATCACCCGGCCAATCTTTTTGGCGGGCGGCGCCTCTTCGGTAACAGCACAGCCTGCGAGGCCGCTGGTAGCAGCGATTGCAGCACCCGCAGCACCGGCCTTCAGTAGGCTGCGGCGATCTTCAAATTCGTGTGACATATTGTTCTCCTTTTCGCCCATGCCGATTATTTTTTCTTCTGCGCCGCAAAGTACACGGCGAGATCTGCGATCTGCTGATCGGTATAGCCTTTGACCAACTGATGCATGATCGTGGCAGGCTTATCGCCACTGCGGAACTCTTTCATATTGGTGATGAACTTTTCGCGGTCATACCCAGCGAGTGACTCCATCACGCCAACACTACGGCCATCGGTACCATGGCAGTTGGCGCAGTTCGCAGCCATATAGCGAATTTTGTTCATGTCCTGTGCCAAGGCGGGCGCCTGGGCAGCCATCAGCGCAAGGCCGAGCGCGGTCGCAAAACCGAGTGGGTGGCGCATAGATTTCCTCCTGATGAGATATGTTGAAACGCAGATGAATTGTGGCAGAAAAGTACAAACCTTCTGCCACAACCTAAGGGAAAACCCAAGCGATTCCCGCCCCGCCGAAGCGCTTATGCGATGCGGAAACGGCCCAGGCTTTGCAACGTGCTAGGCGATGAGTTCAGGATTGTCTTTCCGACGATTCTCTGCAGGTGGTTTGGCCTGTTCATCCTTGGGGAACTCCAGCAGCACTTTGTCTTCCTGGTTCGGATCCATATCGATATGAACGCGGCCACCATTGACCAGTCGGCCAAATAAAAGCTCATCGGCAAGCGCCTTGCGGATTGTGTCCTGAATCAGGCGCTGCATCGGCCGGGCACCCATCTGTGGGTCGAATCCCTTCTTGGAGAGAAAGGCGCGCAGGGCTTCGGAATAAGAGACTTCCACTTTTTTCTCGGCGAGCTGCTGTTCCAGAGCAATCAGGAATTTATCCACAACCCGCATGATCACATCGGTATCCAGCGACTTGAACGAGACAATCGCATCCAGGCGATTGCGGAACTCGGGCGTGAACATGCGTTTGATATCGGCCATTTCATCGCCGGCTTCTCTGGCATTAGAAAACCCAATCGCCCGCTTGTTCAGGGTCTCAGCGCCCGCATTGGTGGTCATGATGATGATCACATTGCGAAAGTCCGCCTTTCGCCCGTTGTTATCGGTCAACGTACCGTGGTCCATCACCTGGAGCAGCACATTAAAGATGTCTGGGTGGGCCTTCTCGATTTCATCGAGCAACAGCACGCTATGGGGCTTTTTGGTGATGGCCTCGGTGAGCAGTCCGCCCTGGTCAAACCCGACATACCCCGGAGGCGCGCCAATGAGCCGAGATACGGCATGACGCTCCATATATTCAGACATATCAAAACGGATCAGCTCAATCCCCAGCACATAAGCCAGCTGCTTGGCGACCTCGGTCTTGCCCACACCCGTGGGGCCTGAGAACAAAAAGGAGCCGATCGGCTTATCCACTTTGCCAAGGCCTGAACGCGACATTTTGATCGCGGCAGAGAGCGCCTCAATCGCAGGATCTTGGCCGAAGACCACGTTCTTCAGATTTTTATCCAGACGGGACAGAATCTGGCGGTCATCGGTATTCACGGTGGCGGGCGGAATGCGGGCAATCTTCGACACAATCTCCTCGATTTCGGTCTTGCCGATCGTGCGCTTCTGCCTGCTCTTGGGAAGAATGCGCTGGGCAGCCCCGGCCTCGTCGATCACATCAATGGCCTTATCCGGCAGGTGACGATCATTAATGTATTTCGCTGACAACTCAGCAGCGCAGGAGAGGGCCGCGGCCGAGTACTTGACGCCATGGTGCTCCTCGAAGCGGGACTTCAAACCGCGCAGGATCTGTACGGTCTGCTCAACACTGGGCTCGACGACATCGATCTTCTGGAATCTGCGAGATAGGGCATGGTCTTTTTCAAAGATGCCACGGTACTCGTTGTAGGTCGTCGCGCCAATGCAACGCAGCGCCCCTGATGAGAGCGCCGGTTTCAACAGATTCGATGCATCCAATGTTCCGCCAGAGGCAGATCCGGCACCAATCAGCGTGTGTATCTCATCGATGAAGAGCACCGCGTGCGGATCGCTTTTTAACTGCTTCAGTACCGCCTTCAGACGCTGCTCGAAATCACCACGATACTTCGTGCCAGCGAGCAATGCGCCCATATCCAAGGCATAGACCGTGGCCTGCTCGAGAATCTCGGGAATATCTTTTTCGATAATGCGCCGGGCCAGGCCTTCAGCAATCGCGGTTTTGCCGACGCCGGCCTCGCCAACGAGAAGAGGATTGTTTTTACGGCGGCGGCAGAGCACCTGGATCACACGCTCGACCTCATGCTCGCGGCCGATGAGCGGATCGACCTTGCCCTTTTTCGCAAGCTCGTTAATGTTGGTGGTGTACTGATCGAGTGCGGTTGGCTGCTGAGGTGTGGCGGACTGGCCTCCTGCAGACTCCGACTGTTCAGTGGCGGCCGCCTCTTCTTGGCTCGGGGATGCCTGCGGCGCTTTGGTAATGCCATGGGCGATGAAATTAACGACATCCAGGCGGGTGATGCCCTGCTGATGAAGAAAATACACCGCGTGCGAATCTTTCTCACCGAAGATCGCAACCAGCACGTTAGCGCCCGTGACCTCTTTCTTGCCATTCGACGTGGACTGCACATGCATGATGGCCCGCTGAATCACGCGCTGAAATCCCAGGGTGGGCTGGGTATCAACATCATCGGGCCCCTGAATGATCGGGGTGTTGTCCGCGATGAATTGGGTGAGTGATTTTCTCAGGTCGTCCATATTGGCTGCGCAGGCCTTCAGAATTTCCGCGGCCGAAGGGTTATCGAGCAGCGCGAGAAGCAGATGCTCCACGGTGATGAACTCGTGACGTTGCTGTCGGGCCTCGACAAAGGCCATATGTAGACTGACTTCGAGTTCCTGAGAGATCATGCTTCCTCCATGACACACTGCAAAGGATGCTGGTGCATCCGGGCGAAACTGCTCACTAATTCAACCTTGGTGGCCGCGATATCGCGGGTATAAACGCCGCATACTCCACGGCCTTCACGATGCACGCGCAACATGACCTGTGTGGCTTTCTCTAAATCCATCATGAAGAATTTTTGCAGCACAACAACCACAAATTCCATCGGGGTGAAATCGTCGTTCAGCAGCAACACTTGATAAAGCGGCGGCGGCTTGGTTCTCGCCTCTTGACGCTCCAACAAGGCTGTGGAGCTCCGATCGGGCAGCCGCAATGGCTCGTCCCTATCACCGTCGGGGCCGGTCCGGACGGCCTGAGGGGGCAGCCAGACGCTCAAAACCACCCTTTCATGGGCGCTGTTCAGGCGGCAGGATCCCTCATCGTTCATATGCACCCGATTTTAAGGGCTACCCCCCGGTTTGGCGAGGGTAGACAAAGGAAAGGCTTTTCCCTATATTCGAGGAGTCTGAAGGGCAAAGGGTCTTTTTCGCCCTGTCAAGACGTGACACTGTGATGTCGCTGATGGAGTGTCCCGGCATAGGGCCGGGGGGCTGCAAGATGCGCGGTTTATATAAGGAAGATCTGATGTCTACGGGTACAGTTAAGTGGTTCAACGACGCCAAGGGTTTTGGCTTTATCACCCCTGATGAAGGTGGCGAGGACGTTTTCGCCCACTTCTCCGCCATTGCCACAAGTGGCTTTCGCTCTCTGAAAGAAGGCCAAAAGGTTCAGTTCGATATCGTGCAAGGCCCCAAGGGCAAGCAGGCGTCGAACATCACGCCGATCGCCTAAACCGCGCGGCAGACCGACCGAAAACCCCGCCTCACTGAGGTGGGGTTTTTTTATGCCCCAAAGTCCCTACAGCCTAATCTGCTATCCTCCCGCCTCGTGTAAGACGTCAACTTACTTGTGGGGACCGCGTTTTACTACCTAGGGGGCCATTCCTCCAACCGCTGGCGGCCGTCTGAGCCAGTTTTTCCACTTTTATCCAAAAGGAACTTGTATGAAGAAGATCGTTGCTGCTGTTATCGCTGGTGCTATCGCTTCCACCTCTTTCGTTGCTCTGGCTGCAGACAAGAAAGACGAGAAAAAAGCTGCTCCCGCTCCCAAAGCTGAAGCCAAAAAAGACGAAAAGAAGAAGTAATCTTTTCGCGCAGTTGCGCCAGCTCCAGGCATCTGGGACTGGCCAGTCCCCCTCGGGGGCTCGAAAAGGCAGGCTATCCTGCCTTTTCTTTTGCCCGCTCGGCTGACCCACCACCTCTACCGCCCGCCCAGACCCCCTATGTTCCACGGCCTCGTTATCTTCCTATCGGCATTCCTGATTTTTCTTGTTCAGCCCCTAATCGCCAAACAAATACTGCCCTGGTTCGGTGGTTCGGCTGCCGTCTGGGGAACCTGTCTGCTGTTTTTTCAAACCGCACTGCTGGCCGGTTACGCCTACGCTGATGCGGTCAACCGGTGGCTCAGCATTCGAGTTCAGGCCATCCTGCACAGCCTGCTGCTCTTGATTGCCGCCCTCACAATGCCGATCATCGCCGCCGACCATTGGCGGCCCGCTGGCGACGAAGAGCCCATCTCCCGCATCATTGGCCTGCTCATCGCCACGATAGGACTGCCGTATTTCCTGCTTGCCACAACAACACCACTGGTCGGTGCCTGGTACTGGCGACGCACCCAGGAATCCGCCCCCTATCGCCTGTTTGCCCTATCGAACTTCGCCTCTCTGCTGGCGCTGCTCGGTTTTCCTTTTCTAATCGAACCCTGGATCGGCAATCGCGAGATTGCGATTTTTTGGTCTGGGCTCTTTGTCCTTTTCGCCGTCCTATGCGCTGCCCTGGGCTGGTCTACTGCCCGGCATGCCCGCCAGAGCTTTACGGCCGAACCCGTCGGACAGCAGGCCGGCACAGGCATCATCGCCTCTGCACCCACCCAGGCCGCCGGGATGGGCGACTGGCCTTACTGGATCGGACTGTCGGCGATTGGCTCGGCCATGCTGCTCGGAGTCAGCAGCCACCTTACCCAGAACATTTCCTCAGCGCCCCTGCTCTGGGTGGTGCCACTCGCGCTCTATCTGATCACGTTCATCATCAGCTTTGATCATCCACGCTGGTATGTTCGGCCGATTTATCTAACAGTCGCTGCGGTCGTGGTGCCGCTGATGGCCTGGCTTTCGGATTCACTCAACCTTGCCATGGTCACACCCGTCTATGCACTTGGTCTGTTTGTGGTCTGTATGGTGTGTCATGGCGAACTGGCCCGGCTAAAGCCGCATCCCTCGCGACTGACCGTGTTTTATCTATCGATCTCGATCGGCGGGGCACTCGGTTCGCTGCTCATGGCGGTGATCGCGCCAATGATCTTTGATGGCTACTACGAGCTCTATGCCGCCCTGGTCGCTGCCGCTGCCGTCGCCCTGGGTCTACGCATTGGAAACACGCCCAAAGCCCGCCTGGCCTTCCGGCTGACCGCCTGCGGCGTGCTCGCTGCGGTGTGCTGGACATCATGGAAAAGCATCGGTGATTACAAGGCCAATGTGCGTTTCATGGAGCGTGATTTTTATGGTGTTGTGCGAACCCGTGACATCCTGACAGAGGCACCGTTCAGAAGCATGATTCATGGCGCAATCTCGCATGGTGGGCAGCTGCTCGATGAGGGACTGCAGATGACCGCATCAAGTTATTTCGGTCCCACCAGCGGCTATGGCCGGCTCTTTGCGAGCCTGCCAGCAGGCCCAAAACAGATTGGTATCGTCGGGCTTGGGGCAGGCGCCTTAGCCGTCTACGCCCGGCCAGGTGACCACTGGGTGTTTTATGAAATCTCCCCGGCTGTCATTCGTGCAGCCCGGGCGGAATTTAGTTTTCTGGAAAAGATGTCGGGCACCCACGAGGTTGTGCTGGGGGATGGCCGTTTGGCTCTGGAGCGCGAACCCGCGCGTCAGTTCGATGTGTTGGCGCTGGACGCCTTCTCCGGGGACTCAATTCCCTCACACCTGGTGACCAAAGAGGCGATGGACATCTACATGAAACACCTCAAGCCCGATGGCGTAATTGTGCTGCAGGCGACGAACCGTTTTGTAGATCTAATGCCTGTCGCGCGCAACCTTGCAGACGCGCACGGGCTGACTGCCGTGCTGATTTCTGACACCCCACAGTTTGAACAAGGTCCAGACTACTGGCTCTCGATGACCGATCAGGTGATCATGACCCGCAATCCGAAAATCCTGCAGGCAGCGGCGATTCGATCGGTTGCCCAGGCCATACCCCGCTCTACCCGGGTCCCGATGTTTACCGATGACTACATCAACCTCTTTAGCATTCTGAAACACTGATCGCAGCGCCCAAAAATGCCCCGCACGACGATAACTACCCGCCTGTTCAACCGACAGCTCGTCGCAACGATCGTATCGCTACTGCTCTCGATGGGCAGTGCAAAAGCCGAAAAACCAGCCGTCACGACGCTGGGGATTCGATTTTTTCAAATCACGGCCGAACTTGCGGAGACGCCCGCACAGCGCACAAGGGGGCTGATGGGCCGAACCTTCCTTCCCCCGAATCACGGGATGCTATTTGTATTCGAGCGGCCCGAACGCCAGTGCTTTTGGATGAAAAACACGCCGCTGCCGCTCTCGATCGCCTTTGTCGATGACGAGGGCCGGATCGTTAACATCGAAAAGATGCAGCCTTTTTCGGAGCAGACGCACTGCTCCATCTCACCGGTGCGTTTCGCCTTGGAGATGGAACAGGAATGGTTCTTTCAGCGCGGCGTTCAGCCCGGCGAGCAGGTCCGCGGCCTGCCCCAGGCTGTATTGCGCTAGCGGATCAATCAGCCAAAATTCTTGGCTGCAAATTCCCAGTTCACCAACGACCAGAACGCGCCGAGATAATCCGGACGGCGATTGCGGTAATCAATGTAGTAAGCATGCTCCCAGAGATCGCAGGTGATCAGCGGCTTATCCGCAGTCGTGAGCGGCGTTGCTGCATTGCTGGTATTCACAACGTCCAGGGTGCCATCGGCCTTTTTTACCAGCCAGGTCCAGCTCGACCCAAAGTTACCGACAGCGCTCTTGGTGAATGCTTCTTTAAAGGCATCAAACGATCCCCACTTGGCGTCGATTGCCGCCGCCAGAGCGCCGCTGGGCTTCCCGCCACCCTTCGGTGACAGAGAACTCCAGTAAAACGTGTGATTCCAGATCTGGGCTGCATTATTGAAAATGCCGCCGGAGGATTTCTTTACGATTTCCTCGAGGCTGGAGCTCTCAAACTCGGACCCCTTGATCAGGTTATTGAGGTTGGTGACATAGGTCTGGTGATGCTTGCCATAGTGAAACTCAAGGGTCTCTTTCGAAATATGGGGCTGTAATGCATCCATTGCGTAAGGCAATGCAGGAAGAGCGTGTTCCATGTGGGTCTTTCCTTTTGAGTGAAAGCGGAGGGAGTCGGGCGCACGGGCACCCGGCCACGAGGCGGCGATTTTATCCCGGCTGGTCCGATGGATGTCGGCCCTGAACCCGGACATCGAGCAGGCCCTTTGCAAGCCGGACCGATAGGGACTGATCGAGTCGGACGGCAGCTGCATTGGTGACCACACGATCATCTGCATCCAAGACCAGTGCATAGCCACGGGCAAGGATGGACTGTGGATCCAGGGCCACCAACTGTCCCTGACGCGCCTGCAGCCGCGCAAGCGCCCGCTGCAGGCAGCCACGCATAGCCTGTCGTAGAGACCTTTGGGCGGCCGCAATTCTGTCGCGCCGTTGCTCAAGTGTCTGACGCGGACTGCGAATCCTGCTCGACAGCAAATCTAAACGCTGTTGCGCACCCGCCCATCGACGCCGCATCGCCGAATGTCGCAACAGCGACCATTCGATGAGTCGCGCCCGCGCCTGCTGGTCTGACTGGGCAACCCGTTGGGCTGCTGCGGTCGGCGTTGCGGCCCTGAAATCAGCGACAAGGTCAGCAATCGTGACATCGCTTTCGTGGCCAACACCCACCACCACAGGATGTCGGCAAGATGCGATCGCCATGGCCAAGGCTTCATCGTTAAATGCCCACAGATCCTCAAGACTGCCACCGCCGCGCACGAGCATGATCAGCTGGACGTCGCCATCTTTATCGGCACGTTCGAGCTGCGCTTTCAGCTGCGCTGGCGCGTCAACCCCCTGCACCATTGACGGGTATAGGCGAATGCGAATCCGCGGGGCCAGGGTCGTCAGCGTCACCACCACATCCCGCAGGGCAGCCGCCCCAAGCGAGGTCACCAATGCAATCGTGGCGATCTGTTCGGGCAGGGGTCGCTTGCGATCGTTATCGAAGAGGCCAAGCGTCGCAAGCCTGGCCTTGCGGGCCAAAAAAGCCTCATACAAGGCACCTTGGCCGCTGCGGGTCATCGACTCGACCCTAAGCTGAAAGTCGCCCCTCGGCTCGTACAGCCCAACCACAGCGGTGACCTCCACCTGATCACCCTCCCGGGGCTGCCAGTCCAATGAGGTATTTCGGCCCTTCCACATCACGGCCCGGACGCTTGCAGCGGCATCCCGCAAAGAAAAATAAAGATGGCCACTGGCCGGCCTGGAGATCTGGGCGATCTCCCCCCGAACGCGGACGCAGGGATAGCCGAGTTCTAAATAGGCGGCAACGGCGCGATTCAGTTCGGCAACCGAGAGCACCTCAGGCCGGGCTTGGCTTTGACCGTGAAACATTCGTGAAACCCGCGAAAAATCGTGTCCTTAGAGAAAAGATGTCCACAGAATAAGGGCTGGCGCTGAATTTCTCGCCAAAACCTGTAAAAATTCCTTACACACCCACTTTTTACTTAGTAAATCATTGATTTATTTGATAAATTTCGGTCAATAGGGAGGCCACCGGTGCTACTTGTCTGCATTTGCCGTACATGAATTGGCCGCCTAAGTCCGAACGCGTGCAAGTGTCCACAAGCTTATCCACAGCCTGATGACCCTCAGGGAAAACCCCCTTTCCAGCCGTCTACAACGGTATTGGTTTGGCCAATACCCGGCCCCGGAGCATCGGGAAATCGGTCCTATTCTGGCCGCTGGCCTGATCCTGGCGGAACTGCTCTACCGCGGGGCATTGCTGATCCGAGGCGTCTGGCATCGCCTCTTAGACCGTCCGACGCGATTTCCAGGGGTTCGGGTGATTGCAATCGGCAACCTGGTCGTTGGCGGCGCCGGAAAGACGCCAGCAGCCCTTGCGATCGCCACCGCGCTCCAAAGCCAGGGGATTGCCTGCGGACTTATTTCCCGGGGCTACCGCTCCGCCGCCGAGCATGCCGCGCCCGTGGTCGTTCTTCCTGAGGCCTTGCACCTTCACAATGCGGGGCAGATCGGTGATGAGGCCTGGCTGTTGTGCTGGCGGACCGGCCTGCCGATTGCGGTCGGCAAGGACCGGGCTGCGGGCCTCGCCAGGCTCCTGGCGCTCAAGCCTGAACTGAAGGCCGTGATCCTTGATGATGGCCTTCAGCAACGTTGGCTGCACGCAGATGAGCAGGTGCTCATCATCGATGAGCGCGGATTCGGCAATGGCCACTGCCTGCCACGCGGACCCCTGCGAGAACCGGTCGGAGACCTCGAGCGCTTTAGCCTTGTCATCCACCGCAGTCAGGAGCTCGACATTCACCCATCGTGCTGGGTACCACTGGACAGCCTTGGCCGTGGCGACATCGCTGCCGCGCCCGCGCTCGATCTCGCCTCTGCCGCAAAGCGCTTTCATGGCCAGCGAATTCTGGCGGTGGCCGGACTGGCAATGCCAGAGCGGTTTTTTAACGACCTTCAACAGATGGGGCTTTCTTTTGAAAGCTTGCCACTGCCAGACCACGAGATTCATCTCGCCCAACAGGTCCAGTCGCACTGGATGTCTGGACGCTATGACATCGTCCTGATGACTGAAAAAGATGCGGTAAAGTTTTTACATTCACATCTGGCTGTCTGTGCGCATGCATGGGCCCTTAGGCAGCATGCACAGCTCGATGCCAACTCCACTGAAAGGCTTCTTCATGGATTCAAAACTTCTTGAAATCCTTGCCTGCCCGCGATCAAAACAGCCCCTTACCCTGGGCAAAGGCGGCCACTACCTGATCTGCGAATCCGAATCGGTCGCCTATCCGATCATCGATGGCATTCCATACCTGGTGGAGTCCAGCGCCATTCCGTTGCACGACATTTCAGTGGCCTCTCCCTCCGAACCACTGCCACATGCCTCGCCGAAGGATTCGAATTGATGAATTTCTGGGTGGTTATTCCGTCCCGGCGCGCCTCCACTCGGCTCCCCGATAAAGCGTTGGCCGATCTCGGTGGAAAGCCAATGGTCGTGCGCGTTGCTGAGCAGGCCGAGGCAAGTGGCGCCCAGCGGGTGTTGATCGCCACGGATGACCCAGAAATCCACAGTATCTGCATTCGACATGGGCACGAGGCCATCATCACCAGGGCCGATCATCAAAGCGGCACGGACCGTATCGCCGAGGTGGCCGACAAACTCCGCGCATCCGAGCATCAGTCGATTGTCAACGTGCAAGGCGATGAGCCACTGATTCCACCCGAACTGATCTGCAACGTTGCGCAGACCCTGGAGCGACTGCCGCAGGCCTCGGTTGCCACCGCCGCCGCACCCATTCTGGACACAGAGACCCTGTGTAGCCCCCATGTGGTCAAGGTGGTGTGTGATGCTGCGGGAATGGCTTCTTACTTTTCTCGGGCGCCCATTCCATATCAGCGCGACCGCTGGCCATCACTCGCCGACATCCGGCTGCCAGAAACGGCCGCCGAGACTCCGTTTTTACGCCACATCGGGATTTATGGCTTTCGCGCGAAACAGCTCGCTCAGTTCGTGACTTGGCCAGTCTGCCCCACTGAGCGGGCCGAACAACTCGAGCAGCTGCGTTGGCTATGGCACGGGCATCGCATCGGGCTTTATATCGCTGACACCGCGCCAGCCATCGGTGTCGACACAGCAGACGATCTTGTGCGGGTCCGTCATATTTGGACGCAACAATCTCGCGCCCGCAGCTGACGGGTCCTTATAATCGGAGTCCAGACAAAAAACATCGGAGACCACCATGCGCATCATCCTTCTCGGGCCCCCGGGCGCAGGCAAAGGTACACAGGCAGGCTTCATCACGAAGCGCTATGGCATTCCCCAGGTCTCCACCGGCGACATGTTGCGGGCCGCTGTCAAGGCAGGGACGCCCTTAGGCGTTGCCGCCAAAAAAGTGATGGATTCCGGTGGCCTAGTGGGCGATGAAATCATCATCAATCTGGTCAAAGAACGGCTTACCCAATCGGACTGTGCATCGGGCTATCTATTTGATGGGTTTCCCCGCACCATCCCGCAGGCGCAGGCCATGAAAGATGCGGCCGTGGCGCTTGATGCAGTGCTCGAAATTACGGTGCCCGATGAAGACATCATCGATCGCATGAGCGGTCGACGGGTGCATGTTGCGAGCGGCCGGACCTATCACGTCAAGTTCAATCCGCCGAAGGTCCAAGGCGTCGATGACGTCACCGGCGAACCGCTCATCCAGCGCGATGACGACCAGGAGTCCACGGTTCGTAAACGCCTTGAGGTGTATCACAGCCAGACCAAACCACTGGTGAAGTTTTACCAGGACTGGGCGGCTACTGGAGATTCACATGCGCCGACCTTCCTGACGGTGGCGGGTGTGGGCAGCGTCGATGCAATCACCCAACGGGTGTTCGAGGCGCTTGGCCAGGTGCAGCGTCCGAAGTCTTGATGTCATCAGAATTTTCTGTCGGTGGTTCGGCAGAAAATTCTTCAAACAAAAGCGCGTTATCCCGGGCGAAGCTCACTACAAATTCCATCGCCATCGGCTCTATTCCTTCCAGACGCTCATCGACCAGCACACATTTGAGGTTGCCCACCATGACGGGCACCACGTAAGGGGAGTACTGAAGGTGGCCTGCATGGCGTGACGCCTGGCCCTGCGGCCGGAACGCAGACATGACACCGCAGAGGCGCTCGGCCCAATCGCTGGGACGAAACACCTTGCCTGACTGGGTGATACCTTTGATGAGAAACTGTTTGGCGGGCAAGAGAACAATCCGGTTTTGACGCTTGGAAGATGCCCCCGAGCGAAACAGGTATTCTATCGGACTCGAATTGCATCACTTACAACAGCCCCTGCGACACCGCCCCATGACCGCCCTGATGAACACCTATAACCGGCAGCCGGTGGCGTTCACCCGCGGCGAAGGCGTCTGGATGTGGGATACCGATCAGAAGAAATACCTCGATGCGCTCTCGGGCATCGCCGTCAACACCCTTGGCCATAACCACCCCCGACTCGTCGCCAGCCTGCGTGAGCAGATGGGCCAACTTGTCCATACCTCCAATCTCTACGAAATACCACTTCAGACCCAATTGGCCGAGACGCTCGTACGCCTGTCGGGCATGACCAATGTGTTCTTTTGCAATTCAGGGCTCGAGGCCAACGAGGCTGCATTAAAGCTTGCCCGCAAACACGGCCATCGTCTGGGCCACGTCAGCCCAAAGACAATTGTTTTTGAAAAAGCCTTCCATGGCCGGTCGATCGCGACACTGTCAGCCACTGGCAATGAAAAAATCCAGAAGGGATTTGAGCCTTTGGTGGAGGGCTTCATTCGTGTGCCCATCAACGACATCGCCGCCATCGAGGCCGCAGCGGCCCAAGATCCCAGCATCAGTGCAGTATTTTTAGAAACCATCCAGGGCGAAGGCGGCATCCGCCCCTCACAGATTGAATTCCTAAAAGCACTACGACAGCTCTGCACACAGAAAAACTGGCTGCTCATGCTCGACGAAGTCCAATGCGGCATTGGACGCACCGGCAAATGGTTTGCCCACCAGTGGGCCCATGTTGTCCCTGATGTGATGCCGCTCGCAAAAGGACTCGGCTCCGGCGTGCCCATCGGCGCAGTCGTGGCCCATGGCGCGGCCGCCACCGTATTCGAGCCGGGCAATCACGGCACAACCTTTGGCGGCAACCCTTTGGCCATGCGGGCCGGCCTGGAAACCATCGCCGCCATTGAGTCTGAGCACTTGCTGGATAACGCAGCAGCCCGCGGACAGCAGCTGCTTGACGGCTTTCGGACTGCGTTGTCCGACTGCACAGGCATAACCGAGATCCGGGGCCAAGGGCTGATGATCGGCATTGAACTCAGCCGGCCATGTGGCGAGATTGTCGGGATCGCCCGAGATGCGGGCCTGCTGATTAACGTGACCGCAGACAACGTCATCCGGCTTTTGCCCGCACTGATCATCAACGCTGCCGAGGCCCAGCAGATTATCGAGATCCTGGCGCCAATTATTCGTCGCTTTCTAGACAAGAGGCCGTCATGAAAAATCTGCGGCACTTTCTTCAATTCAAAGATCTCTCGCGGGACGACATCGACTATCTGTTTGCACGGACGCGAATCATTAAAGATCGATTCAAGCGCTACGTTCGACATATGCCGCTGCTGGACAGAACACTGGTCATGATTTTCGAAAAGGCCTCGACCCGGACCCGACTGTCCTTCGAGGCTGGCATGCATCAGCTGGGGGGCGCAGCCATCTACCTGAACACGCGTGATACCCAGCTCGGCCGTGGCGAGCCGGTAGAGGACGCTGCCCAGGTGATCTCACGCATGTGCGACCTGGTCATGATTCGCACCTTTGAACAAAGCATCGTCGAACGCTTTGCCGCCAACGCGCGAGTGCCCGTGATCAACGGGCTTACCAACGAATATCACCCCTGCCAGATTCTGGCCGACATTTTTACCTTCATCGAACACCGTGGGTCGATTCGAGGCAGAACAGTCGCCTGGATCGGTGACTCCAATAATGTCTGCAATACATGGCTGCAGGCGGCTGAGGTCTTGGACTTTCAGGTCCGCGTCTCCACACCACCGGGATACGAGGTCGAGCCGGAACGCGCGGGCCTGCACTCGGATGGCCACTTTGAGCAGTTTTCGGACCCCATGGAGGCGGCCCGCGGCGCTGACCTTGTCACCACCGATGTCTGGACCTCAATGGGATTTGAGTCCGAAAACGAGGCGCGTCGTAAGGCCTTTGCCGACTGGATGGTCGACGAAGACATGATGCAGGTGGCCGACCCGAAAGCCCTTTTCATGCACTGCCTGCCCGCCCACCGTGGCGAGGAGGTCTCAGCCGGCGTGATTGATGGCCCCCAGAGCGTCGTCTGGGACGAGGCCGAGAATCGACTCCATGCGCAGAAAGCGCTGATGGAGTTTCTGCTGCTTGGCCGCCTGAAGGACTAATCCCTTAGACTCTTCTCATCCCTTGATAGACCTGTAGAACGCATGAAGAAAACCACCGCTCCAAAATCTCCAAAATCAAATGTCAACAAGGTCGTGCTCGCCTATTCCGGAGGCCTGGACACCTCGGTCATTCTAAAGTGGCTGCAGGACGAATACGGCTGTGAAGTCATCACCTTCACCGCTGACATCGGACAGGGCGAAGAACTTGAGCCCGCCCGCAAAAAGGCGCAGAAATTCGGGATTAAAAAAATCTACATCGAGGATCTTCGCGAGGAATTTGTCCGAGACTTTGTGTTCCCGATGTTCCGCGCCAATACGGTCTACGAGGGTGAATATCTGTTGGGCACGTCGATCGCACGACCGCTAATTGCGAAACGTCTGGTGGAGATCGCAAAAAAAGAGAAGGCGGATGCAATCTCACATGGCGCAACCGGTAAAGGCAACGATCAGGTGAGATTTGAACTGGGCGCCTATGCCCTGATGCCCAACATTAAGGTCATCGCGCCCTGGCGTGAGTGGGATCTGCTCTCCCGAGACAAGCTGCTTGCCTACGCCGACCAGCATGGCATTCCGGTGGACTACAAAAAACGTAAAGGCGAGGCACCCTTCTCCATGGATGCAAACCTGCTGCATATCTCCTATGAAGGCGGGGTGCTGGAGGACCCCAACCGCGAACCTCCCGCACAAGGAATGTGGCGGTTAACAGTGCCCGTTGAAAAGGCGCCCAACAAACCAGAAGTGATTGAACTGGAATTTTCCCGAGGTGATCTGGTCGCCATCAATGGCAAGAAGATGAAGGCCCACGAGCTGCTTGCGACGCTGAACACGATGGGCGGACGTCACGGCGTGGGCCGCCTCGACCTAGTCGAAAACCGCTACGTGGGCATGAAAAGCCGCGGCTGCTACGAGACCCCAGGGGGCACGATTCTGTTGCGTGCACATCGGGCCATCGAATCACTCACGCTGGACCGGGAGGTCGCCCACCTAAAAGACGATCTCATGCCCCGTTATGCCAGCCTGGTCTACAACGGCTACTGGTGGTCTCCGGAGCGAATCGCTCTGCAGACGCTGATTGACCATACCCAGGCACTGGTCAGTGGCACAGTGCGCCTCAAGCTATACAAAGGCACCGTCACCGTTGTCGGCCGCAGTTCCAAGCATTCACTTTTTGATGCCCGAATCTCGACATTTGACGATGACGGCGGCGCCTACAACCAGGCCGATGCCGGAGGATTTATTAAACTCAATGCACTGCGCATGAGAATCGCTGCCACCAAGAGGAAATAAGATGCCATCGTTTGACGCGACCCTCGAGGCGAACATGACTGAGCTGCGCAACGCAGTAGAGCAGTCATCAAAAGAAATCAGCACACGGTTTGACTTTAAAGGCACGAGTGCGAAGGTCGAGCAAAAAGACCGAGAGCTCACCGTTTTCGCGGACAGCGAATTTCAGATTAGCCAAGTACGTGATGTGCTGATTGGCAAATGTGCGAAACGCGGGGTAGATGTTCGCTTTCTCGACTTAGGCAGCCTGGAAAAAATCGGCGGCGACAAGGTCAAGCAGGTCATTAAAGTCCGGCATGGCATCGGTGGAGAGGATGCCAAGAAAATTGTTCGCATCATCAAGGACAGCAAGATGAAGGTCCAAGCCTCTATCCAAGGCGATGCGGTACGCGTATCAGGCACGAAACGGGATGATCTGCAGGCAGCAATCGCCCTACTCAAAAAAGAGGTCGACGAACTTCCGCTCTCCTTTGGGAACTTCCGGGACTAGCCCGCGTCGCTGATGCGTCTGGTGCGTCCGCCCAGCGCACGCAGCCTTTGCCTAGCCGACGATACGGGCCCAGGCAGAGTGGTTGTGGATCGATTCGAAATTCTCGGCCTCCACCTCAAAGCCCATGACGCCTGGCATCGCCCGAACCGCGGCGGCCACATCACGCACGAGGTCTTCCACAAACTTGGGATTGTCATAGGCGCGCTCGGTTACATACTTTTCATCAGGCCGTTTCAACAAACCCCACAGCTCACACGACGCCTGGGATTCAATCACGCGGACCAAGGACTCCACAGAAAAGTCAGCGGAATCGTTGAGTACGGCCTTGACTGTGACTTCTGACCGCTGGTTGTGTGCGCCATATTCAGAGATTTCCTTCGAGCATGGGCAAAGGCTCTTTACGGGCACTCTGACCTCGCAGCTTAATGTCTCTTTTGGGTGCCCCGGCTGGCCGCCTGCTTCACGCTCGGCGATCCAGGTACACCGATAGTCCATCAGGCTCTCCACTCCGCTCACGGGTGCGGCCTTCATCATGAAAAATGGAATTGCAACCTCGACCCTGCCGGACACCGCAGCCAGACGCGCCAACATATCGCCCAACGTCGACCGCATCGATGCCACGGACAGCGCAACGCCCCGCTGATTCAGCGACTCCAATAGTTCAATAAACCGCGACATATGGGTGCCCTTTTGCTCTGCAGGCAGGCCCACGCTGAGGCTGAACTCACCCACCGAGGGCTGGCTGCCGCCGCCTTCCAGCCGCAGCAGCACTGGGTAGCGGACCCCCCGAACCCCCACCTGATCAATCGGCAGTTCGCGATGGTCATGGCTGCCCTGCACGTCCGGCATCACGGCACGCCCAGACAATGATTGGATATCGGGAAAATTCATGAAACAGCCTTCAGGGGAAGCGGGACCGACATTTTGCCCCGAATTGTTGCCTCAATACCCTTAGCGTCCAGGCCGTGAAGCGCGAGCAGCTTCTGATGGTCGCCCTGATCAATAAACTGATCCGGAAGCCCGAGATGCACGATCGGCACCATCGGGATGGCATCACCGAGTGCGACCAATGCCTCGGCACAGGCCGATCCCGCACCGCCCATCACCACATGCTCTTCGACGGTAAAGAGCATGTCGTGGCTCTTGGCGATGGATTCAATCATGGACAGATCCAGTGGTTTTACAAATCTCATGTTGACCACCGCGGCATCCAGGGCCTCTCCTGCAGCCAACGATGGCGCCACCATTGATCCGAAGGCAAGAATCGCAATGCGAGACTTCGCCACGGGCTTTTTAATCTCGCGAAGAAGCTCGGCCCGGCCCACCTCCAGTGTTTCATCGCAATCGGTCGCGTCTGCGCCAGATCCGGCGCCACGTGGATACCGCACGGCGCTCGGTCCGGCTATCGCAAGACCGGTATTGAGCATTTGCCGACACTCACGTTCATCTTTCGGTGCCATCACCACCATATTCGGTACGCATCGCAGATACGCAATATCAAATACACCCGCATGGGTAGCCCCATCTGCACCCACCAGTCCAGCCCGGTCGATCGCAAAGAGCACCGGCAGATTCTGAAGCGCAACATCATGGATGAGCTGGTCATAGCCCCGCTGCAAAAATGTAGAGTAAATCGCCAGCACCGGCCGTTGCCCCTCGCAGGCGATGCCCGCGGCAAACGTCACAGCATGCTGCTCGGCAATGCCGACATCAAAATAACGCCCAGGAAACCGACGGGCATATTCCTGCATGCCCGATCCTTCGCACATCGCGGGCGTGACAGCGACGACACGCGAATCCCTCTCGGCCACATCGCACAACCAGCGGCCAAAAATCTGTGAATAGGTGGGTTTGGCCGGAGCGCCTGCGGCGGTGATGCCCACCTCAGGATCGAATTTTCCGGGTCCGTGATACAGAATCGGATCGGCCTCGGCCTGAAGATATCCCTGGCCTTTTCGGGTAATCACATGCAGAAAATGTGCGCCCTTCAGGCCGCGCAGATTCTGCAGGGTCGGCACCAGCGCGTCCAGATCATGGCCGTCAATTGGCCCGACGTAGTTAAATCCAAGCTCTTCAAAGAGTGTGCTGGGCATCAGCATGCCCTTGGCATGGCCCTCAAAACGTTTTGCGAATTCCCGCACCGGCGGAATAGCGCCCAGCACCTGCTTACTGAATTCACGTGCCGACCGATAAAACCGGCCCGAGAGCAGCCGGGTGAGGTAGTTGGAGAGCGCGCCCACCGGCCGCGAGATCGACATATCGTTGTCATTCAAAATTACGAGCAGATCGAGCTCAGTATCAATACCGCCGTTATTCAGAGCCTCGAACGCCATGCCACCGGATAGCGCACCATCACCGATCACAGCCACATGGCGCCGTCGATCTGGACCAATATGCTCGCCCTTGATCTTCGAGGCCACCGCCATGCCAAGGGCCGCGGAGATCGAAGTAGACGAGTGGGCTGTGCCAAATGCGTCGTACTCACTCTCCGAACGCTTTGGAAAACCCGACAGGCCATTGAGCTGACGCAGGGTCGACATCTGGTCACGACGGCCAGTCAGAATCTTATGTGGATAGCTCTGATGGCCGACATCCCAGATCAGACGGTCATAGGGAAGCTGGTAGACGTGATGCAGGGCAATCGTGAGCTCCACCGTGCCCAGATTGGACGACAGATGGCCCCCGGTCGCCGACACTGAGTTGAGTAAAAATTCGCGCAGCTCTGCAGCGAGCTGATGCAATTCCTTACGACTGAGCCTGCGCACATCGGCCGGCATATTCACCGACCGAAGCAGTGCACCCGTTGAATCTGTCTTATCCGGCTCTTGAGACACGCCCTCTCCCATTTGTTAATTTCCCAATCGATGCCTAATGCGTGCGCTCTATCAATGCGCTCGCCAATTCCAAGAGACGACCGGGACGCCCGCCAAAGGGGGCCAGTTCAGCGATCGCCCTTTGGTGCAGCCCTCTAGCGTAGTCCCGCGCGCCCTCTAAGCCAAGCAGCGCCACAAAATTCGGCTTGCAGGCCGCTGCATCTTTACCTGGCGTCTTGCCCAATGTGCGCACATCGGCCGATACATCCAGGACATCGTCGGCCACCTGAAATCCGAGCCCCACCATTGCCGCAAAACGCCGTAGCGCCTGGAGATCGGCCTCGCCAGCCCTGCCGCATAAGGCGCCCATCTCGACTGCCGCAGAGATCAGCGCGCCTGTCTTCAAAGCATGCATCGACTGAAGGGCATCCTGGTCCATGCTGCGCCCGACTGCCGCAATATCAATGGCCTGCCCGCCCGCCATGCCCTGCAGTCCGGTCGCCTGGGCCATGACTTTGAACAGTGCGACAACACGATCCGCAGCGATAGGGAGATCTGCGAGCAGCTCAAAACCAAGCGTCTGCAGGGCATCGCCGACAAGCAATGCCTGGGCCTGACCGTATTTCACGTGGACGGTGGGCTGCCCACGACGCAACGCATCGTCATCCATGCAAGGCATGTCATCGTGAACCAAAGAAAAGGCGTGAATGCACTCGATCGCTGCCCCCACCTGCACACAACATGAACGCTCGGAGTGTGTGACCTCGCCAGCGGCCATCGCCAACAAGGCCCGGATACGCTTGCCGGCACCCAGCACCCCATAGGCCATGGCCTCATGGAGCACCTGATCGCCCCGACCGGAAGCGGCTGGCCGTCGGGCAGACAAGGCCGCCTGTAAGCAGTGATCGACCTCCTGACGGGCGGCCATAGCCCATTGAGAGAATTCCAAGTCGGCTAGTCCTTGATCTGGGCCACCAAGGCAGAGCGATCGACGCGCTGCTGCTGGTCAGACTCGACCACCTCGATCTCCGTCTGCACATGGTTAAGAATCGACTGGGCATGTCGCATCAGGGCCGCACCCCGCTGATAGGCCGAAAGGGCCTCGGCAATCGGCAGGTCTCCGTTTTCGAGACTGCCGGTGACCCGCTCGAGCTCGGCCATGGCCTGCTCAAAATTAAGCCCTGAGATGTCCGTCAGGCCGCCATCGGCCCCTTGACCTGACAAGGGGCCGCCCGCCGAGTCCACGCCATCCGAGGCTTTGGCCGGATCAGCTACCTTGGCCGTGCGTTTTTTATCCATACCCGCATTTTAATTGAAACGAATCAAGAACTTAGCGCTGTTCGCGGGATATACTCGCCCTTCTTTTTTGGCCCGTTGTTTTCGGAGAGTCTTGAATGTCGGATGTCGGGAACCTGTCGAGGCTCGCGCCCAGCGCGGCGCAGCTGCCGGTCAATGCCTATTTCGATGAATCGCTGCTTCAGCAGGAGCGGGCAATGCTGTTCCGCCAGGGCGCCGGGTATGTCGGTCATGAGGCCATGGTGCCCGAGATCGGCAGCTACGCAACCCTATCCCACGAGGACCATGGGCGGGTTCTCGTCCGCGAAGCCCAAGGGGTGCAGCTGCTGTCAAACATCTGTCGTCATCGCCAGGCCGTCATGCTCGAAGGCCAGGGCCAGACCGAGTCCATCGTCTGCCCGCTGCATCGATGGACCTACAACCTAAAGGGTGAACTCGTCGGTGCGCCCCATTTTCCCGAGGACCCCTGCCGTCATCTCAAATCCACGCCGCTCCAGCGATGGAATGGGCTGCTGTTCGAGGGGCCGGACGCCATCGCCAACGAACTCCAGAGCACCCCGTTCATGGAACAGCTGGATTTTTCCGGCTATGTGCTCAATCGCGTGCAGCATCACGAGTGCAACTACAACTGGAAAAGCTTCATTGAAGTGTATCTGGATGACTACCACGTCGCGCCCTTTCACCCCGGGCTCGGTCAGTTTGTCGACTGCAATGCGCTGCACTGGCACTACGGCGAACATTTTTCTGTTCAGTCTGTTGGCATCACGGACCTGAAGCACTCGGCAACACCCGTCTATCGTCGCTGGCAAGAGCAAGTGCTTCGCATGCACCCGGAGGGCCTTCCCCCTTACGGGGCAATCTGGATGACGATCTATCCGAACACCATGGTGGAGTGGTATCCAAAAGTGCTCGTCGTCAGCACCCTGCATCCGCGGAGTCCGCAATCCACACTCAACATCGTGGAGTTCTACTACCCGGAGGAGATCGCTCTTTTTGAGCCAGAGTTCGTCGAGGCCCACCAGGCGGCCTATAACGAGACAGTGGTAGAAGATGATGAGATTGCAGAACGCATGGACCGTGGCCGCAAGGCCCTGCTCCTTAGAGGCGAGAACGAAGTCGGCCCCTATCAGTCCCCTTTAGAAGACGGCATGCTGCATTTCCATGAGTACCTTAGACGGCAGGTGAGCTATTAATCCAATCATCTCGGTAAAGGAGCTCGTTGGGTATCGAGATTCCGTTTTGATTGTCGACTGCCGACATGATCTGATGGATCCCGATGCAGGCGCCCGCGCCTACAGGCAAGGCCATCTGCCTGGCGCAGCATTTCTGAGTATTGACCATGATCTTTCTGCGGCAAAGGATGGCACGAATGGCCGCCATCCCTTGCCCACTCCAGAGGCCTTTGCCGCATGCCTGGCGTCTCTCGGTGCCAATGAAAATACGTTGGTCATCGCGTACGACGCCAGCGGCGGCATGTTCGCTTCCCGGCTCTGGTGGATGTGCCGCTGGATTGGGCATCTGAAATGCGGTGTGTTGGATGGCGGAATCCCCGACTGGATCGCCGCAGACGGACCACTGTCCACCGCACCATTTAAAGCAGCATCAAAGGGGCGTATCTCGGTTCGACCATCGCTGGCGCCGATGTGGACCCTTGAGCATGTCCAGGCCTGGGTCAATGCCGGATCGGATCGAGAAATTGCTACGCTCATTGATGCCCGGGCTGCAGAACGGTTTCGTGGCGAGACCGAGCCGATTGATCCGGTCGCCGGCCATATTCCGGGTGCCGCCAATCGCGCGTTCGCCAGCAATCTCACGTCGGAGGGAAAATTTAAACTTCCCAGCCAGTTACGCGAAGAGTTCCTCGCGCTAATCGGAGATCAAGATCCGATGGATATCGTGCATATGTGCGGGTCTGGTGTGTCGGGTTGTCACAATATCCTGGCTATGGAGATCGCCGGCCTAGCGGGCAGTGCGTTGTATGCAGGGTCATGGAGTGAGTGGTGCAGCGACCCTGCTCGGCCAGTCGCCACTGGCACATCACCGTCACCGGACAGCAGGACATAACGCATACCGGATGGCCCCGTGCAGGCCAGAACCTAGGCCGATGGCTGCCGAAAGGCAACCGATCCAAGACCGGCCAATGAGATGCATAACGTCAGGCAAATGCCACTGGGCAGATCAAAATGCCAAGACACGGCCAGTCCGATCAGGTTTGCGGCGAGCATAAAAACGATGGTTCGAATTAATCCGCATCGCTCATGCATGACGGCAGGTGCAATTAACAATGCAAATACCAGGAACACCCCCAGCGCCTGAACCATCAGACTGATCACCAGCCCGAAGACACTGAAAAAAATCATATCCCTTGCCAACAGGACCCGGCCAAACGCATGGAGCAGCATTACCAACACGCCACTCCCAGTCGCCACCAGTGCGCTGATCTCGTCACTCCATAACAAATCGGCGGCAAGCAGTTCCTGCAGATCTTCTCTTCCGTGAGGACTGTATTGCGCCGCGAGTAGCCCAAGCATTGCCCCGACCACATACAGCAGCCCGATCAACGCCTCCCGGCGATTGGGCCACACCTGACACAGCCAGGCCACCGCGGCCGCGCTTGCCAGCGCCCCTAAAACCGATACCACCATCAGGATCCCTGGTGCATGGGTGTGGTGAATCAGCTGAAACCAGAGCGTAGACGCCGCCGCGGCCTGAGCGACCGCAAGGTCTGTAAACACCACGCCACGCGCCAACACCTGAGCCCCGAGAGGCGCAAGTGCGCAGAGTCCACCGACCAACGTCAGTAGCGGCAAGAGCATCCAAGCGTCAAACATACCGAATTATCGAACCTGATCTGTCAGGGCGGTGATGACCGCATCAAACCACTCCATCAAGGCGTCGTGCGACATCGACGCGACAGTTGCCGGGATGATGATCAACGGCGTGTTGCGGGCGGCGTCTTGTCGGGCCAGCCACTCTGCGGGACGTCGATCGTGATGTTGGGCAATGACAATGGCCGATGCGGGCCGCTGGGCCAGCCTCTGCCTCACCTGATCGAGATGGCCTGGGGTGGGTGCGGTGCCAGGTCTCGGCTCAAGATCAGCGAGCGGCTTCATTTCAAGCCATGCCCAGAGGTAGTCAAAACTCGCATGCTGCGTCACAACCCATCTGCCTTTTAAGTTCTGCGCGCGCCGCTCCCATTGAACGATTGCGGCAGAAAAGCGTTGTTGGAATTTGGCATAGGCCGCGTTGATCTCCTGCGCATCCTGGGGACGTAACTGAACAAGACGGTCACGCAGGCCCGCCGAGACCTTTAAAAGCCGATGTGGATCCGCCTGAATATGGGGATTACCTTCGCGATGTACATCCCCCGAAAACGGCGTCGCTACCCCCAGAAAGGGATTGATCAGCGTGACTACACTCGCGGCATAAAACATTCCCGGCTGGCCGTCCTGCACGCGTGGATTTCCCGCCCTGGCCTGGAGCATCGGTAGCCATCCAAGTTCGAGTCCTGCGCCTGTGCACACCGCAAGATCCGCCGATCGCAGGCGTGCAATCAAAGAGGGCCGGGCTTCAATGTGATGGGGATCCTGCAAATGATGGGTCGCCGAAAACACATCCGCCTTGGGATACAGCGTCTTTACCAGCGCCCCCCACTCCGGCTCGCAGACAAACACCGTCAATGCCCAGCTCGTTCCACTCAGACAGAGTGCAGCCACTCCCAACAAAAAGTTAATAGCTGTGCGCACCATGGGCCCCGAAACCGAATACCACTTGAAACTGCACGATATGTTTCGCCACACCAGGAAAGACATCATCTGCGGCCACACCAGAGGCCCGCTGACGACTGACTTGCAACCGATAGGTCTGACGATGGCTCGGCTTGTAGGCGACCATGAGGGCATCCTCACGAAGCCGCGCTGCACCGAATTCGAGCGCGTCCACACCATCTTCATGGTGTAACTCTGGCCGATTCACGCTCAGCCAGTCCGTCCGGGCACCGATCTCCCAGGCCGGAATGAACCGCCAGACCACAGCAAGTGTGGATCCCGCATGGCGTCGAGATCCGGACTCAGGATGAATACCACTGACCTGCGCGTGCTCCCCAATCAGCCTGAGCTGCTTGCGCTTCACATCTCCATTGGGTGACCACTTATAAACAAAATCCGACATCCACATATGCTTGCCATTGAATTCGGCCCCGTGGGCGTGCTCATCCCCGCGCGCCTCCTCGTGATGATGTGCCGGAGAACGCCGGCGATTGTTGAGGTAGGAGAGGCCAAACTGCCAGCTATTGCTTACATTCAGATCGCCTCCCGTTTTCAGCGAAACAACGCCTGCACCGGGGCGCTGCGCTGTCTCAGAATTTTGTATCAGCTGTCTCCCCGAGAACGCCTCCGCCCCAATACGCAGATAAAAGGGCGTAGGTGCCGTCCAGTTCAGACGTACCCCATCGTCAAACCAATGGCCTCCGAAAAATCCTCGGTACAGCAATGGCCGCTCTGAAAAATCATCCGTATGGGGATGTTGTTCGTTGAGATACCCGATCTGTGATGCAAAGCGTCCTGCCATTGCTGATAAGCCGACCGGAAGGGTTCGCGTGCGCAAGGAAAACTTCTCGACATGGTGTTCAAGTCGACCGTGGACCGTGTGACCCGCGAAAATCGCCTCCACTGCAAATGGGGCGCCTAACGGGCCTCGAATCAGAAGATCGCTGTGGCCGACCTGAAGGCCTTGGCTACGGGCGCCCATCGCCATATCCCGAGCGCTGGCCGCCACATCCAGCACAGCGCCCACCTCCCATGGCCCGGCGTCTGATGCCCAGCCAGATTTGCCGATCCACAATTCTGCGCACACCAGGGCAGCAGCGGCGAGCAGCAACCGGATTCGCGGTGGCGTGACAACTGACACGGGTACCTCCTGCTGGGCGTGGGGAGAGGATGTTGGCACCGAGTCTAGCCCAGGCCTATGTTTATTGCAAATGAATTTGCAATTGCAACTGAAGAGGACCTCTGGGTAAGATGGGCATATGCAACGCGCCACAAAACAACGCCAGGCAATTGCCCAGGCCATCGGCCAGGCTGCGCGGCCCCTGCTGCCGCAAGAAATCCTTACCGATGCCCAGGCCGCCGTGCCCCATCTAAACCTGGCGACGGTCTATCGCAACCTGAATCTGCTGGTTGAGGAAAAACGCGTGACCCCAGTCCATATCCCGGGGCAGGCGACCCGCTTTGAAATATCAGGACATCACCATCATCACTTTCATTGCAAAGCGTGTGATCGCGTATTCGATATTCATGCATGCTCGAATGCAATTTCCAAACTCGCCCCAAAAGACTTTCAGGTGGAAGACCACGAGGTCATTCTCTATGGACGCTGCCCGAGCTGCACCCCCAGCAGCCATCGGACCTAGCCGGCGAGGCCCAACACGCCCATCGCCTGGTCACTTCTTGATGGTTCTAATTCATCTTTTCTAGGAGTATTTTCATGACATCAGACCGCCGAACCGCACACCGCCGTAGTGTTTTTCATATCGCGTTGGCCCTGCTCATTACGTCCACGCTCACCCTCCATGATGCCCGCGCACACGAGCGGGAATATCGGAAAGGATCCCTTGAGATTGAGCATGTCTATGCGACTGCAACGGCTCCCGGACAGCCCAACGGCGCCGTCTTTATCAAAAGACTAAAAAACTCGGGCAACGCCTCGGATCGACTCGTGGGCGGTAAATCCAATGCGGCAAAATCCGTGGAAGTTCACCAGATGGTGATGGACCAAAACGTCATGAAGATGCGGGAGATTCCCGGCATTGAACTTCCTGCAAGAGGACGCATCTCCATGGACCGGGGCAGCCGAGATGGCTACCACCTGATGCTGATGAACCTCACCCGGCCCCTGGTCGAGGGCGAGCGATTCAATATGACCTTGGTGTTTCAGCAGGCCGGTGAACTCGAAGTTGAGGTCGAGGTGCTCAAGCCACGCGGCGCGCACGGCCACCGACACTAAGTTCGTCAAGGGCCCGGGGCGGCCTAACGGGACTTAACCGGAAGATCGGTGACAAAGGCCAACTGGCTCAAGCCGAGCTGATTGGCCATTGCCATTACCTCCACGACGGCCTCATAGCGGGTATCGCGCTCAGCCCGAAGGTGAACCGGAGTCTGCCGGGATCGGGCCGCCGCCTGCTCCAGCGTGGTTCGCAGAGCATCTCGGGTAATCGGTTTGCGATCCAGAAAGAACTCACCTTTAGCGGTGATACTGATGTTCAGCGTGTCCTTGGGCGAGGACACCGTAGGCGAATCAGACTTTGGTAAATCCAGGTCAATCGCCCGGGTCATCAAAGGCGCGGTGATGATAAAAATCACCAGAAGCACCAACATGACATCGACCAATGGCGTCGTATTGATTTCTGACAGTGGCTGTCCGCCACCCGACGATTCAAAGTTTCCCATGCCCATTGGTGCCGCCCCCTTTTAATCTGTGCGATTCACCAACAAGGCCCGCAGATCATTGGCGAAGGCATCCAGCTCTGCAAGAACAATCCGATTGCTCCGTGTCAGAGCGTTATAGGCGAGCACTGCCGGGATAGCCACGAACAGACCGAAGGCCGTCATGATCAGCGCCTCCCCGACCGGACCCGCAACCTGCTCGATCATGATCTGGCCACTACCGGAAATGCTGATTAAAGCCTGATAGATACTCCAAACCGTTCCGAAAAGCCCCACAAACGGCGACGTCGCTCCTATCGATGCGAGCATCACCAGGCCCGACTCGAGCCGGGCAGTTGCTGCATGTAAGGCCGAACGCAGATGCCGTGTGACCCGGTCTTCCCATCCCGAGGCCCCATCCAGTGTCGCAGTCTTTGCATGTTGTTGTAGCTCAATCGCCGCAGTCACCATCGGAGACATCACAGGAAGAACTTCAAGGGATTGCAGCTGCCGACCGCCTTCCTCAAGTGAAGGGGACTGCCAGAAGTCCGCCGCATGTCCGGCGATCTGCTGACGAAGTCGGTGCGCAGCACGGCCCTTTGCAATGATCAGAGTCCAAGAAATTACTGACATCACGAGCAACACCGCTGCCGTCAGCCAGATTACGAGATCCGCATTCGACAGCATATGGGCAAGACCGAGCGTTGGAGCAGAAGATGGATTCATTTGATGTGCAGCCGTCAGTTTAGACGGAATTCCCAGCGCCATTCATACCAGGCCGATACCGGCCGACCGCCGCGCATGGCGGGCATAAAACGCCATTCGCGCACCGCATCGATCGCTGCACGATCCAATCGGGTCGACCCACTGGTCTGTGCAAGCTGGATTTCCGAAGCACGGCCATCCGGAGTGATCAGAACCCGCAACACTACCACGCCCTGTTCACCAAGGCGGCGCGCCTGAATCGGGTAATCGGGAATCCGATTCCCCCGGGCACTCGCATCAACGGTGGGCTGGCGATCTTCCTGGCTGACCGCCCGCTGATCCCCCGGCGCATCTGGCCGGGCCTGAATATCTGCGGCAGCCGATGAAGGAGATCCCACGGCCGAGGGCGCAGGCTGCACAACATCGGTTGAACGTTGCAGCATCGACGGGGGCGGTGGCCGTTGCGGCGGCACTGTCGGCTGCGCTACCAAATGAGCGGGCGGCGATAGACGAGACTGCGCGCGGACTGAGTCGGCTGACGAGGACTGCAATTGAATCTGAATTGGTTTGGGCCGCGGCGCCGACTCCATGGGATACCTGGCCCAGATCAAGCCAATCACAATGCCAATGCCATGGACCAGACTGGCCCAGAGCGCGGCTCTACGCATTACACCACGCGAAGAGAAAACCCCGCCAACTGAGCGGCGGTAACCCGAATGACATCACCGCGAACAACCGGACCCACGCCTGCGGGCGTACCCGTAAAAATCAGGTCCCCAGGATGTAACTCCCAGGCACGGGATAAATGGGCGATGACCTCAGCGACATTCCAGATCATCTGAGACAGATCCCCCCGCTGACGTGCCACCCCATTGATATCCAACTGGATCGATCCCGATGACAGCTCCCCCACCGACTCGATCGGCGTTATGGGGCCCATCGGAGCGCTGAAATCAAAGCCTTTGCCGATACACCACGGCTTGGATTCCTTTTTCATCACCGACTGGAGATCTCGTCTTGTCATATCCAGGCCCATCGCATAACCCCAGATGAAGCGGCGGGCGTCATTGACGGCGATATCCCTGCCCCGCTGGCCGATCGCGACCACCAGCTCAAGTTCATGATGGAGATCCTGAGTGAGGCTTGGGTAAGGCCAGTCAGCAGTCTGATCCTCGGCCACATTAAAGATCGCGTCGGCGGGCTTCAGAAAGAAAAAAGGCGGCTCACGGCCAGATGCGCCCATCTCCTTGGCGTGATCCGCATAGTTGCGGCCTACACAATAAATGCGATGCACGGAAAACCGTTCTGCGACCCCTCGGATCGCGGCCCGGACCGGTTCAATTGTTGGAAGCGGCTGCATGAGTTAATACTCCGATGAAAAACCGGTGGGCGCTGGCGCCGCAAAATTCTCAAATTTTGTGAACTGCCCAAGGAACGTCAAACGAACCGTGCCGATCGGGCCGTTTCGCTGCTTGGCAATGATGATCTCAGCCACACCTTTATCCGGGGTATCGGGCCGGTAGACCTCGTCGCGGTAGATAAACAAAATCAGATCGGCATCCTGCTCGATTGCGCCGGATTCACGAAGATCACTCATCACAGGACGCTTGTCGGTACGCTGCTCGACCGTCCGGTTTAACTGCGATAAGGCAAGCACTGGACAGCCAAGCTCCTTGGCCAGCCCCTTCAATGAGCGTGTGATCTCAGAGATCTCTGTCGTGCGATTCTCACCGGAACTTGAGGCGCTCATGAGTTGCAGATAGTCCACCACAATCAGGCCCAGCTTGCCGTACTGACGCGACAACCGTCTGGCGCGGGAACGCAGCTCTAACGGATTCAAGGCTGGCGTTTCATCAATATGGATACTGGCCTCTTTGGTCTGGGTCATCGCCTGCGTCAGACGGCCCCAGTCGTCTTCGGTCAGGCGGCCCGTCCGCACACGCTGGGCATCAAGCCGGCCGACCGAGCACAGCACCCGCATGGCCAGTTGCTCGGCACCCATCTCCATACTAAAAATCGCCACAGGAAGACGCTCAGCAATGGCGACGAATTCCGCAATGTTAAGCGCCAGCGATGTCTTTCCCATGCTGGGACGTCCGGCAATAATCATCAGATCGCCGGGATGCATGCCCGCGGTCTTCTGGTCCAGATCAAAAAAGCCAGAGGGCACGCCCGTAACGTCAGAGGGATTGGGATTTTTATAAAGATCATCGACCCGATCCACCACTCTGGCCAGGACATCGTGGAAATTCTGAAAACCGGCCGAACGACGTGCACCCTGCTCGCCAATCTGAAAGATCTGGCTCTCGGCCTCATCGAGAATCTGACGGGTTTCTCTGCCGGCAGGGTTTAACGCCTGAGACGCAATCTGATCACTGACAGAGACCAGAAAACGGAGAATGGCCCGATCCCGAACGATCTCTGCATAACGGACAATATTTGCAGCAGACGGCGTCTCGTGGGCCAGGGTGTTGAGATAGGCGAGCCCGCCCACCTCGTCAGCGCGGCCCAGGCCCTGCAGGGCCTCAAAGGTGGTCACGACATCGGCAGGCCTTCCAGCGTCGATAAGTTTCGCTACCACCTCGAAAATAATTCGATGATCTGCCCGATAAAAATCATCGGCACGGACCACGTCGCCAATCCGATCCCATGCGGCGTTATCAAGCAAAAGGCCTCCGAGAACGGAGGCCTCTGCTTCCACGGAGTGGGGCGGCACGCGAAGCGCGAGCGTCTGGGGATCCGCCGGCTTATTCACGGGCACCGCACCTGACGCTCAACAGCCGTGGCATTGCAACTCCCCTTCAGACAATAGACGCGGATCGACGTCTAGGCGGCCTCGCCGATCACCCGAATCGTGATGTCGACCACGACATCGGTATGCGGTGCCACCTGGATCGCATGCTCTCCCACAGTCTTCAGCGGGCCATTGGGCATACGTACACATGCCTTCGCTACAGGAAGGCCCTTGGCCTTGAGCGCCTCGGCAACGTCAAAATTGGTCACCGAACCAAATAGTCGGCCATCCACCCCGGCCTTCTGAGTGATGTCCAGCACCAGGCCCGAGAGCTTTCCGCCGAGGGTCTGGGCCTGGGCCAATTTTTCCGCCTGAATTTTCTCAAGCTCAGCACGGCGGGCCTCGAACTCTGCGATTGCAGTCTCTGTTGCACGGCGGGCCATACCCTGGGGAATAAGAAAGTTACGTGCGAACCCGTCTTTCACTCGAACCACATCGCCGAGTGTTCCCAGGTTGACAACTTTTTCTAAAAGAATGACTTGCATGTTGTATTCCTCGGTCCGTTACGGCCCATTAATGGTTATCAGTAAACGCCAGCAGTGCCAGGAAGCGCGCACGCTTAATGGCCGTGGTGAGCTGGCGCTGGTAGCGGGCGTTGGTGCCCGTAATCCGTGCCGGAATGATCTTGCCCGTCTCGGTCACAAAATCGCGCAGCGTATCGATGTCTTTGTAGTCGATCTGCTCCACACCCTCTGCAGTAAAACGGCATACACGCTTACGCTTAAAGAGCGCCGACTGGGCGGGACGGCGGGGCCGTTTGTTTTTGTCAAATTTCTTGTTAAACGCCATGTTCAAACTCCAATTCAAAATCTGTTAAATGAATGACCAACTGTCTGCTGTGCTGTCGGGCCTGGGCCAGAAATCCGCTGAGGTGTATCCGAGCCCCGACTGCGAGGCCTTCAACACGCTCGGCCACCTGCCCCACTGCCTTTCCCTTCGCCTCGAACTGCACCTGCCGATCGATCGCTGCCTCGTTTACCTCACCGCTGTAAGCCAGCATCACTTCCAACACTGGTACGCCTGCAGGGGTAAAACGCTTCGCCTTTTTTTCGATCAGGGTGGCGGTCAGACGGACCTGGTTGGTGCCGGCCGACGCGGGGCCGGCCATCAGGCAGCTGCAGGCATCTCGGCGGCGGCCTTGCGGGCCTCCTCACGCTGGATCACTTTGATCATGGGCGAGGGTCCCGTCTCTGCTTTCTTCATGGAAACCACCAGATGACGCAGCACTGCATCGTTGAATCGGAAGGCATGGTCCAGCTCGTCCATTTCAGACTGACCACACTCAATATTCATGAGCACGTAGTGGGCCTTGGCCACTTTCTCGATGGGATAGGACAGCTGACGGCGGCCCCAGTCTTCAGTTCGATGGATTTTGCCGCCCTTGGCGGTCACGATGCTGCTGTAGCGCTCGACCATGGCAGGCACCTGCTCGCTCTGATCGGGATGGACAATAAAAACGATCTCGTAATGACGCACGATTTCTCCTTCTGGTTAAAGCCACCGCCTGATAACGGCCAGCGCTCGCTGGCAAGGTCCTCTTTCTCAGACCCAAGGCGTGTGGCAAGGGAGTCAAAACTCTAGCAGAAACAAAGACTTAGCGCAAATGCAGGGGCTGGCCGGGCCCGGGGCACCCAGGGCGGCCCGAAAGCCCGCCTCAGGCGACCGGCGTCTTCAGCGGCAGCCCCGAGGCATGGGCCAAGAGGTTATCGGCCGCAAGCTGCATCATCGCCCCACGGGTGGCCTTCGAGGAGCTTGCAATGTGGGGGGTCAGCACCACGTTGTCGAACTGCAGAAAAGCCGGGTCAAATTTCGGCTCGTTTTCAAAGACGTCCAGCCCGGCCGCCGCGATTCGTCTCTCCCGTAACGCCGTAATCAATGCCTGATCGTCCACC
The DNA here is from genome assembly GCA_018882785.1 of Burkholderiaceae bacterium. GTDB lineage: Bacteria > Pseudomonadota > Gammaproteobacteria > Burkholderiales > Burkholderiaceae_A > Lacustribacter. Next base: position 126,284 of record VERI01000002.1, read on the forward strand.
ACACCACCGCGGGCAATATTGATCAGCATCGCGCTCGGTTTCATCAGCGCCAGCTCTGCCGCGCCAATCAAGTGATGGGTGGCCTGCGAGTACGGCACGACCAGCATCACGAAATCCGATTCCCTGAGCAGCTGATCTCGCTCCACCCAGGTGGCCTGCACGGCCTCTTGGCTTCGATTTCGGTTGTGATAAAGGACACGCATGTCAAAACCCGCAGCCCTGCGGGCAATCGCACACCCGATCCGGCCCATCCCAATAATGCCTAGGGTCGCATGATGCAGATCACGCCCCGTGAACTGATCAAACGCCCAGCCGGTCCACTGGCCTGCCCGGGCATACCGCTCTGACTCCGGAATGCGACGGGCAGTCGCCATCATTAAGGCGAATCCAAAATCGGCGGTGGTCTGGGTCAGCACGTCGGGCGTGTTGGTCACACGAATACCCCTGGCCTGACAGGCAGCGACATCAATATTATTGAAGCCGACTGCACCGGTCGCGATCATCTTCAGTCGCGGCGCGGCAGCGATCACTGCAGCATCAATACGATCGGCCACCGAACAAAATAAACAGTCGGCCTCTGAGACCGCGCGCTGTAGCGTGGCAGCGTCCCAAGGCTGATCTGCCGCCTGATTCTCGGCGATGATGTCAAAGGCCGGGGCAAGCGATGCAAGCACCTCCGGATAAATACGACGGGTAATAACGAGTTTGAGTGGGGCCATAGCCAGATTGTAATGGTGAGGTTCTGTTGGTGCCCGGCTCGACGGAGGGGATGGGTCCTATTTGTTCAGCTCACGCATGGCGCGGGCCAGTCCATCGAGCGACAGTGGGAACATACGATTTGAGAAGATCGTTCGTATGATCTGAATAGAGTGTCGATAGTCCCAATACCCTTCCTGCTCGGGATTGAGCCAGACAGTCCGCGGCCAGGTCTCGCGCAGCCGCTGCAGCCACACCGCGCCCGGCTCATCGTTGGTGTATTCAACAGAGCCACCCCGCAGCAGAATCTCATCGGGACTCATGGAGGCATCACCAACGATGATCACCTTGTAGTCGTCACCGTACTTATGCATCAGATCACGTAATGGCATGCGATGGCTGCTGCGTCGCACGTTATCGCGCCATACATGGTCATAAATGCAGTTGTGAAAATAGAAATGCTCCAGGTGCTTAAATTCGCTTCGGGCTGCGGAAAACAACTCCTCACAGACCCGGACATAGGCATCCATCGAGCCGCCTACATCAAGAAATAACAACACCTTCACCCGGTTATGCCGCTCGGGCCTCAGCCTCAGATCGAGCCACCCCGCATTACGGGCCGTACCGACAATCGTTCCATCAAGGTCAAGCTCCTCAGGCGCGCCCTCACGGGCAAACCGTCGAAGACGCCGCAGGGCCACCTTGATATTGCGAGTGCCCAGTTCAACCTGATCATCGAGATTGCGATATTCACGCTGCTGCCAGACCTTGACCGCGGTTCGGTTGCCGGCCGACTCACCGCCAACACGAATGCCCTGCGGATGAAAACCGTTGTTGCCAAAAGGTGAACTGCCGCCCGTTCCAATCCACTTGCTGCCGCCCTGATGCCGGCCCTTTTGCTCCTCGAGGCGCTTGCGAAACTCCTCCATCAGCTTTTCCCAGCCGAGCTTCTCAAGCCTGGCTTTGTCCTCGGGACTGAGGACCTTTTTCGCCATCACCTTCAGCCAATCCTCGGGAATATCTACGCCGAGCCCAGGCAGTGACGCCACCCCCTTGAAGTACTCGCCAAAGGCCTGATCGAACTTGTCGTAATGGCTCTCATCTTTGACAAGACAGGTCCGAGATAGAAAATAAAACTCATCGATGGAGTGGCCCGCGACCCGGGCCTGCATCGCCTCCAGCAGGGTCAGATACTCGCGCGTGGAGACCGGCAGCCGTCTGGCCTTGAGATGGAGAAAAAAATCAATCAGCATCCCAACCACTAACGATTGGCACGCACCATGGTCACCAGACGCTCAAATAAATGCATGTCCTGCTCATTTTTTAACAGTGCACCATGCAGCGGAGGGACGATGGTCTTGTGGTCCTGACTACGCAGGGCCTCGGGTGGAATGTCCTCTGCCATCAAGAGCCTCAGCCAGTCAATCAGCTCGGATGTCGATGGCTTTTTCTTCAATCCGGGCACTTCGCGCAGCTCAAAAAACACTTCAAGGGCCTCGCGCAGCAACGTCTGTTTTAACTTCGGAAAATGCACCCCGACAATTTTTTCCATGGTCGGACGGTCAGGGAACTTGATGTAATGAAAAAAGCAGCGCCGCAGAAATGCGTCCGGCAGTTCTTTCTCGTTATTCGAGGTAATGATCACCAATGGGCGACGGACGGCCTGAATGGTCTGCCGGGTCTCGTAGACATGGAACTCCATGCGATCCAGTTCACGCAGCAGATCGTTGGGAAATTCAATATCGGCCTTGTCGACCTCGTCGATCAGGATCACACATGGCTGCTGCTGCTCAAAGGCCTGCCAGAGCACGCCCTTGACGATGTAATTGCCAATATCCTTGACCTTTTCATCGCCCAGCTGAGAATCACGTAGGCGGGCAACTGCGTCGTACTCATACAGCCCCTGCTGGGCCTTGGTCGTCGATTTGATATGCCACTGCAGCAGCGGAAGATTCAACGCGCTGGCAACCTCTTCCGCCAGCATGGTTTTACCCGTCCCGGGCTCGCCCTTAATCAGCAGCGGACGCTCCAGCGTAATCGCCGCATTGACCGCCAGCATCAGGTCCGGCGTGGCGACATAGGAATCAGATCCTTCAAAACGCATCTTCAGAAATCCTTCAGCTCTTATAAAACCGTTAACGGCCGATCCAGCGCTAGGCGCCCGACACGATCACCAAGTGCACGCGATAGGGCCCATGGGCCCCCAGCACGATGGTCTGCTCAATATCACCGGTGCGGGATGGCCCCGAGATGAAATTCAGGGCGCGGGGGGGCGCGCCCCGTTCGTGCCGCATCAGCGCGAATGTGTCCTCCATGTGCGCCACGATGCGCGATCGGGGCACGACGGCAATATGTGTCTCCGGCAACAACGCCATCGATGCGGGCGATTCGGGGCCGGACAACAGCGCAAGCGTGCCGGTCTCCGCAATCGCCGTGAAGCAGCCAGTAATGCCCACCATGTCAGGAGCAGGATCATCACGAACAGGCGCGCGCGCCTGCACATCAAGTCCGGCGGCCTTCCAGTCAAGTCCCGCCAGGGCATTCCAGACCACCGCCTGATGGCCCAGGCCGCGAGACTGTAGGTAACGGGCCACGGCAGCGGGCACCTCCTCCAGCCGGGCGACCTGGTCTACCGAAGACTGCAGTTTTTCGGACTGCTCAATAAATCGCGCGACGAGATCGTGGCCAACATCGGGCTGTGGCCCGATTGGTTTCTGGGCCACGTAGTTGATGTTGAGTTCCTCTTCGCGGTCCTTGGCCTGGGCAGGCCGGCCCTGGGCCGCGCGGATGCGAGACAGAATCCGCTTCCGTGATGCCTGAGTGTCCAGGCTGTCTAAAGGCGATTTGTCGGACATGGAAATGGCCCCCTCTTGGCCTGAAACAAGGGCTTACCCTGAGTGAACTTCGCTAGAATGGGAAGTGTAACGTTCAACGCCCTGAATCACCATGACCCACGTCGTCACCGAATCCTGCATTAAATGTCGCTATACCGACTGTGTCGATGTATGTCCTGTCGACTGCTTTCGGAAGGGGCCCAACTTTCTGGTCATCGATCCCGATGAATGTATCGACTGCGCGGTCTGCATTCCGGAGTGTCCGGTAAGTGCCATCTTCGCAGAGGAAGATGTGCCAGAAGACCAGAGAGATTTCATTGCGATGAACGCCGAGCTCTCGCAAAACTGGCCCACCATCACCCGCATGGAACCGCACTTCCCCGACGCCGACGAGTGGGCCGACGTCAAGGATAAGCGTGGGCTCCTTGAACGGTGACTGCATCCGCTGCGGATAAGTTCACGCACGAGGCGATCACTTGGATTCATCCCTGGACGTCTCATCTCTTCTCCTTTAAGACCACCCGACCGACAGGCTTTCGGTTCAGCGCAGGTCAATTTGCCCGGCTTGGCGTCACCAAGGCAGATGGGTCGGTGGCCTGGCGGGCCTACTCAATGGTCTCGGGGCCATATGATGAATTCCTAGAGTTCTATTCCATCGTCGTCCCGGGCGGAGAATTCACCAGCGAACTCTCCAGACTAAAAGTCGGCGATACGCTCCTCATTGACAAGCAAAATCACGGGTTTCTGACGCTGTCGCGATTCGCGGGAGGCCGTGATCTCTGGCTGCTGTCGACGGGCACAGGACTGGCACCCTTCTTATCGATTCTCGCCGACCCCCACGCCTGGGAGACCTTCGAGGCCATCATCTTGGTGCACAGCGTTCGATCAGAAGAAGAACTCGCGTATCGGCAGACGATTGAGGGATTTTCGGCACATGCGCTATTTGCAGAGCAGGCGCATAAGCTTCGTTACATTCCGGTCATCACCCGGCAGCAGGTCCCGGGAACGTTGGGAGAGCGGATCACGCGATTGATTGAATCCGGGGGGCTCGAACGCGCTGCAGGACGATCACTTGACCTAGACAACTCCCGAATCATGCTCTGTGGCAACCCGGAAATGGTCGACGAGACCCGAGCAGTTCTAAAGTCAAAGGGATTTCGAACCAGTCGACAGTCCAGCCCGGGGCAGATCGCTGTGGAAAATTATTGGTAAACTCGCGGCCAAGGAGAACCACACCCACGTGCTCTATCAGCTCCACGAGTTACAACGTTCCATACTCCACCCGATCAGCAATCTGGCCAGCGCTGGCGCGCACCTCTATTCAAATCCCTATAGTCCGTTGTCATATACGCCGTTTTCTCGACGGCTCGCAGCGACGTTTGACCTGGTCCACCGGATCGGCAAGGACTACGAAAAACCCGCATTTGGTATCTCCGAAACCCCAATCGACGGAACTGCAGTTCCGATCATCGAGCGGGTCATCGCCGAAAAGCCATTTTGTAAGCTCATCCATTTCGAGCGGCAGTTCCACGACGCAGACAAGCGGCCGGCAGATCCAAAGCTTCTCCTGGTGGCGCCGATGTCGGGCCACCACGCCACCCTGTTGCGCGATACGGTTCGGGCGCTTGTGCCCAACCACGAGGTCTATATCACCGACTGGATTGATGCACGAATGGTGCCCCTGAAGCTGGGGCCTTTTCATCTCGATGACTATGTCGAATATGTCTGTGACTTCATCAGTCTGCTATCTCCAGATCTGAATGTGATGTCAGTCTGCCAGCCAACGGTGCCTGTGCTTGCGGCGGTGTCGCTGATGGCAAGCGAAAACAATCCGGCCATCCCGAGAACCATCATCATGATGGGTGGACCCATCGATTCGCGCAAAAGCCCGACGTCAGTCAATGATCTGGCAATCCGTAAATCGTTCGACTGGTTTGAAAACCATGTGATCTACACCGTGCCCTATAAATATCCGGGCTATCTGCGTAGGGTCTACCCAGGCTTTCTTCAGCACGCAGGGTTCGTGGCAATGAATCCTGACCGCCATCTGACCTCGCACTATGACTACTATCTGCAGCTCATCAAGGGTGATGACGAAAGTGCGGATTCCCATCGGGCCTTCTACGATGAGTACAACGCCGTGCTGGACCTGGCGGCCGAGTTTTATCTCGATACGATCCGCGTGGTCTTTCAGGATCACCTCCTGCCCAAAGGAGAGTGGACGGTGCGTGGCAGGCCCGTGCGGCCGCAAGACATCACCAAGACTGCGCTGCTCACTGTAGAAGGCGAGCTGGACGACATATCAGGCCCTGGCCAGACCCAGGCGGCCCATGACCTCTGCACCGGCATTCCCGCCCATCGGCAGCAGGATCTCGTCATACCAAAGGCCGGCCACTACGGCATTTTCAGTGGACGACGCTGGCGTGAACAGGTTGCCCCCAAGATCGCCGATTTCATCCGACGCCATTGACGCTGTTCTGCCGCAGACGCAGTGCACGCGTTGCGGCTATCCCTGCTGTCGGGATTACGCCCAGGCCATCGCCCGTGGCGAGGCCAACATCAACCAATGCCCACCAGGTGGCGACGCCGGCATTCACGCCCTGAGCCGTGTCACGGGCCTACCCTACACGCCGCTTAATGCCTCGCATGGTTCCGAGGGGCCAAGAGGCCTGGCGTTGATTGATGAGTCACGATGTATTGGCTGCACACTCTGCATCAAGGCATGCCCGGTAGACGCCATCGTGGGCGGATTCAAATTCATGCATACCGTGCTGACAGCGCAATGCACCGGCTGCGAGCTCTGCGTGGCGCCCTGCCCGGTGAACTGCATTGAAATGGTGACGCCAGAGCCGGCCCTGGGCTGGACAGAACAAGATGCTGCAGCGTCACGCGATCGCTTTAAAAAACGTCAGAATCGGCTGGCCAGACTGAACGCACAGGATGCCCAGTCCGTCCCACAGCGCGATCAGATGGCCAAGATCCTGGATCGGGCGAAACATCGGGCGCGCGTACGGCTGACGGCACCGAAGGACCGCGGCCCCGAATGAATGCCGAAAAGCGCACCGAGATTTTTAGACGGCTGAGCGCCCAAAACCCCAAGCCCACTACCGAGCTTGAATACAGCACACCGTTTGAGCTCCTCGTGGCGGTTTTACTCTCTGCCCAGGCCACCGATGTCTCAGTAAACGCTGCAACACGTCGGCTATTTCCGGTGGCCAACACCCCGCAGGCAATCGTTGAACTTGGATCCGATGGGCTCGAGCCATTTATCCGGACCATTGGCCTGTATCGCACCAAGGCCAAGCATCTGGTGCAGGCCTGTGCCCTCCTGATCCGAGATCATCAGGGCATGGTGCCGGAGAGTCGCGAGGCATTACAGGCCCTGCCCGGCGTGGGCCGAAAGACAGCGAACGTGGTCCTCAATACCGCCTTCGGTTGGGAAACGATCGCCGTAGATACCCATATTTTCCGCGTATCCAACCGATCCCGTATCGCGCCTGGAAAAACTGTTGAAGAAGTCGAGAAACGACTCGAGCGGCTCGTACCCGCGCAATTCAAACGCGATGCCCATCACTGGCTGATTCTGCACGGCCGGTACGTCTGCAAAGCGCGAAAGCCCGAGTGCTGGCGCTGCCTGATTAACGACCTGTGCGAGTTCCCGCGTAAGACGCTGCCGCCCGACTGAAAAAATTCAGCAGATCGTGGGCCGCGGGCGAGAGCCGTCGGTGATCCGCATGACAGATCGAGAGTGCGCGGGCAGTATCAGCGCCCGTAATCCGAAGCATGCGCAGACCCAGGAGCCTACTGAAACGCTCGGCCACAATCTCTGGCAATACGGTGATCCCAAGGCCGGCAGCCACCAGCTGCGAGATCGCATCAAATCCTTTCACCTGAACGCGAATCCTTGGCTGTACGCCCTCGCGACGGGCGGCCTGGGACAGCCACTCCTGAATCGATCCGCCCTCTTGCAGCAAAATAAAGTCCTGGGCCAGTAGACGCGAGATGGGCACCGCACGATCTTTTTTCCACGGCCCCTGATTGGGCACCATGGCCACCAAGGTGTCCTGGTGATACGCCATTACCTGCAGTCCCTCCTGGCGCAACGATCCAGCGAAAATCCCGATATCCGCATCTCCCTCCGCGACCAACGTTTGGATGTCGCGGCTGGTGTGCTCCGCCAGGTCGATCCGCACCCGAGGGTGCGACTTTAAAAATTCGGTCAGATCCCGAGGTAACACCGTTGCGATTGAACTCGCATTGGCGACCACACGCACATGCCCTGCGATGCCAGCAGCGAACTCTCCCACCTCAAACTCCATTTGCGCAAGCTCTCGCTCTATTGAGCGGGCGTGATGCAGTACGGCGTTACCCGCCTCAGTAAATCGGACCCCACGCGCATGCCGTGCCAACAGCGGCAGACCCAACCGCTCCTCAAGGTCACGAATGCGTGTGCTCGCCGCGCCCAATGCAAGATGTAACGACTGGGCTGCCTTCGTGATGGATCCTGTTGCCGAGACCGCAAGCAGCAGCTTTAAGGTCACGAAATCTACCCGCTGGGGATTCATCTGCCCTGGGCCCGTTGTCGCAGGGCCTCGACATAGGCCTCACCATCAATCGGCGCGCCATCACGCTGCGCCTTCCACAGCACCTCGCCCAGACACTCCATGACCTCATGCATTGCCTCATGGCGACTGTCGTGCCGTCGGGCAAGTCGATCAAACGCATCGCGAATGCCGGTAGGCTGATCGATTGAGATCTGCTCCTCAATCGATAAATGCATTGACAGATGTAAGAAGGGATTGCCCCTGCCATGTTCGGGGGGGTAGTCCCGCGTCAGCGCATGGTCAAGATCGGCTAGGTCATCGTGGTATTCCGGATGCTGCTCGATCCAGTGAACAGCAAGGCCCTCCAGCGGGCTCACGACAGTGCCAGCCGCATGCTTGGACCAGGCCTCACAGAAAAACCGCCGTACATCATCGCGACTCGGATTAAACATGGTGGACCCTGATTCAGATCTCCGGCATGCCAAAGAGCAGCACACCCAGACCCAGCACGCCGAAGACTGCTGCCGCGGACAGCCGCACCACCCGCATCGGCACACGTCTTAACAGGTGTTCGCCAAACCAGATCACCGGCGCATTGGCCAGCACCATGCCCAGGGTACTGCCCAGGATCACCTGCAGTGGTGCCGATGCATGTTTTGCCGCCAGAAGGGCTGTCGCCACCTGGGTCTTGTCGCCAATCTCGGCAATAAAAAACGCCACCACCGTCGCCACAAAGGCAGTCTCCCAGAGCCGGACCTCACTCTCATCCAGACGATCGGGAAACACTGCCCAGATTGCCAGCGCAATAAACGACAAGCCCAACAGCCAACGAAGAAATTCCGGCGTGATCCAGCCCGACCCCCAGCTCCCCAGGGCGACCGCAAAGGCATGATTGGCCAGTGTCGCCACGACGATCCCGGCGATGATGGGAAGCGCCCGCGGAAAACGGGCCGCCAGAACCAGGGTCAGCAGCTGGGTCTTATCCCCAATCTCGCCGATCGCCACCGCAAGGGTGGATGTGGTGAAGGCATCGAGCATGGCCAGACTCTAGCCGACCCGGAGAGCCTTCGCAAATCACGAAGGCTTGACCGAAAACCACGCATTCTCAGCCCCCTGCCAAAGGGCGTAATCTCTTGGCTACAACACGTGGCACCAATCAGGGAGAACCGCAATGACGCAGCCAGGCGCGAGTGCCGGCCGTCGCCTTCGCGACGCGCTGGAACAAGAACAACCACTACAAATTATTGGCGCGATCAATGCCAACCATGCCTTGCTCGCCAAGCGCGCCGGCTTCAAGGCAATTTATCTGTCGGGCGGCGGTGTCGCCGCGGGCTCGCTCGGCCTGCCCGATCTCGGCATCTCGGGCCTTGAGGATGTGCTGATCGATGTTCGACGCATCACCGATGTCTGCGACACGCCACTCTTGGTCGATGTGGATACCGGTTTTGGATCCTCGGCCTTCAATATCGCCCGCACCATCCGCGCAATGATTAAAGCCGGTGCGGCCGGCATGCACATCGAAGATCAGGTCGGCGCAAAACGCTGTGGCCACCGGCCGGGCAAGGCGATTGTGACCGCCGATGAAATGGTCGATCGGGTCAAGGCAGCAGTCGACGCCCGCACAGACCCAAATTTCCTGATCATGGCCCGCACCGATGCACTGGCCGTCGAGGGCCTGCAGTCGGCCATCGACCGCGCCTGTGCCTGCGTTGCCGCCGGTGCCGACGCGATATTCCCTGAAGCCATCACAGAACTGTCGATGTACAAGGAATTCGCCCAGGCCGTGAACGTGCCGATTCTGGCCAATATTACGGAGTTTGGTGCGACTCCTCTGTACTCAGTCGAGGAATGTCGTCAGGCAGGGGTAGCGATCGTGCTCTATCCGCTGTCCGCCTTCCGGGCCATGAATAAAGCGGCGCAGACCGTCTACGAGGCCGTACGCAAAGACGGCAGCCAGAAAAATGTTGTCGGCATGATGCAGACCCGGCAGGAACTTTACGACTCCATCGGCTACTGGGATTACGAGAAGAAACTCGATGCCCTGTTTTCAAAAGAATAACCACTCCAGACCTCACCGATCACTGTTTTAACCCTCAAGCGAGAGACCATGCCAAACAAAGCAAAACCCGCAGCCCCCGCACCTGAATCCGTTGCTCCAAAAACAAAGAAGTCTGTTGCCTTATCGGGCGTGACCGCGGGCAACACCGGGCTATGTACCGTCGGCAGGACCGGCAATGACCTGGCCTACCGGGGCTATGACATCCTCGACCTCGCCGATGTCTGCGAGTTCGAAGAGATCGCCTACCTGCTGGTCCACGGCAAACTGCCCAATCGCCCCGAACTGATCGGCTACAAAAACAAACTGCGTGGCCTGCGCGGCCTGCCGGCCAATGTCATGGCAGCACTGGAGGCCCTGCCCGCCTCGAGCCATCCGATGGATGTGATGCGAACCGGCGTGTCTGTCTTGGGCTGCAACCTGCCCGAGAAAGAAGACCATGGATCTCCCGGCGCCCGTGACATTGCCGACCGACTGATGGCGTCGCTCGGATCGATGCTGCTCTACTGGTACCACTACAGCCATAACGGCAAGATGATTGATGTCGAGACCGACGATGACTCAATCGGCGGACACTTCCTGCATCTGCTCCATGGCCGCAGGCCACCGCAGGACTGGGTTCAGGCCATGCATACATCTCTGATCCTGTATGCGGAGCATGAATTCAACGCATCCACCTTCGCGGCCCGTGTGATCGCTGGTACTGGCTCCGACTTTCATTCCTGTATTACGGGGGCCATCGGCGCCCTTCGGGGGCCCAAGCATGGCGGTGCCAATGAAGTCGCCTTCGAGATTCAGAAGCGTTACAACACCCCCGACGAGGCCGAAGCGGACATCCGCAGACGCGTCGACAACAAGGAGGTAATTATTGGATTTGGCCATCCGGTCTACACGATTGCCGACCCGCGCAACAAAGTCATCAAAGAAGTGGCGCGAAAACTCTCGCGAATGGCCAACGACATGAAGATGTTCAATATTGCGGATCGCCTGGAGACAGTGATGTGGGATATTAAAAAAATGTTTCCCAATCTGGACTGGTTCTCCGCAGTGAGCTATCACATGATGGGCGTTCCCACCTCGATGTTCACACCGTTATTTGTGATCTCACGGACCTCTGGCTGGAGTGCCCACGTGATTGAGCAGCGCGAAGACGGCAAGATTATTCGTCCGAGCGCGAATTACACCGGGCCCGAGGATCAGAAGTTTGTGCCGCTGGATAAGCGGAAATAACAAACCCCTTCCCCTGGCTGTCTCCCATCCACGCTCTCTTCATCGGCATCTCGCACCATGAACACCGCCCATCGCAAGCCGCTGCCCGGCACCTCTTTTGATTACTTTGACACCCAGGCTGCCGTCGAAGCACTCTCGCCCGGTGCCTATGCGCGGCTGTCCTACACCGCAAAAGTACATGCGGAAAATCTGCTTCGCCGCTGTGATCCTGCGATTCTGAATGACTGCCTTCGGCAGATTATCGACAACCGGCGCGACCTTGACTTTCCATGGTTCCCAGCCCGCGTGGTCTGCCATGACATCCTCGGACAGACCGCGCTTGTGGACCTGGCCGGACTGCGTGATGCGATCGCCGAAAAAGGCGGTGATCCTGCGATGATCAATCCGGTGGTGCCTACCCAGCTTGTGGTGGATCATTCACTGGCAGTGGAGTGCGGTGGGTTTGATCCCAATGCATTCGAGAAAAATCGTGCCATTGAAGATCGTCGCAACGAAGACCGTTTTCATTTCATCGAATGGACCAAGCGCGCCTTTCGAAATGTGGACGTGATCCCTCCGGGAAATGGCATTCTTCATCAGATCAACCTCGAACGGATGTCGCCCGTGATTCAGGTCCACGATGGCGTGGCCTACCCCGACACCCTGGTGGGCACCGATAGCCATACCCCGATGGTGGATGCCTTAGGCGTAATCGCGATTGGCGTTGGCGGGCTAGAAGCAGAAAGCGTCATGCTGGGCCGCGCCTCATGGATGCGGCTGCCCGAGATCGTGGGCGTCGAACTCTCCGGTAAGCCCAAGCCGGGCATCACCGCAACCGACATTGTTCTTGCACTCACAGAGTTTCTGCGTAAAGAGCGCGTCGTCTCTGCCTACCTGGAGTTTTATGGCGAGGGGGCGACCGCCCTCACGCTGGGCGATCGGGCCACCATCTCGAATATGGCCCCTGAATTTGGCGCAACCGCTGCGATGTTCTACATCGACGAGCAGACCATCAAATACCTTCGTCTTACCGGCCGCGACGAGGCCCTGGTGAAGCTCGTGGAGACCTATGCCCGGCATACAGGGCTCTGGGCTGAGGGGATGGCAGGTGCGCGCTATGAGCGGATTCTGAAATTTGACCTCTCTAGCGTGGGTCGCAATATTGCCGGCCCCTCCAATCCTCATAAACGGGTCTCCACCGCAGACCTTGCAGCGAAAGGCATCGCAGCCCCCTATCAGGAGACCGCGGGTGAAATGCCCGACGGGGCAGTCATCATCGCTGCCATCACAAGCTGTACCAACACCAATAACCCGCGCAACATGATTGCCGCGGGACTGCTTGCTCGAAACGCGAACCGGGCCGGTCTCATCAGGAAGTCATGGGTCAAGAGCTCTCTTGCGCCCGGCTCAAAGGCCGTGGCCCTCTACCTGCAAGAGGCTGGCCTGATGTCCGAGCTCGAGCGACTCGGCTTCGGTGTGGTGGCATTTGCCTGTACGACCTGTAATGGCATGAGCGGTGCACTCGACCCAAAGATCCAACAAGAAATAATCGACCGTGATCTCTATGCGACGGCTGTGTTATCCGGCAACCGGAACTTTGACGGACGTATCCACCCGTATGCCAAGCAGGCCTTTCTTGCATCCCCGCCACTGGTTGTAGCCTACGCGATTGCGGGCTCAGTGCGCTTTGATATCGAAAAGGATGTGCTCGGTAAAGATGCCAGCGGCAGGGAAATCCGACTTGCGGATATCTGGCCCAGCGACGAAGAGATTGATGCTGTTGTCGCCAAGAGCGTGAAGCCGGAGCAGTTCCGTAAGGTCTACGATCCCATGTTCCAGATTCGAACCGAGAACGCACAGCCCATCAGCCCGCTCTACAACTGGCGGCCCAAGAGCACCTATATCCGTCGACCCCCTTACTGGGAGGGCGCGCTGGCGGGTGCCCGCACCCTGACGGCAATGCGCCCACTCGCAGTGCTGCCGGATAACATCACGACAGACCACCTATCGCCGTCGAACGCCATTCTTGCGGACAGCGCTGCCGGCGAGTATCTGGCCAAGATGGGCTTACCCGAAGAGGACTTCAACTCTTATGCCACCCATCGGGGTGACCACCTGACAGCCCAACGGGCCACGTTTGCCAATCCCAAGCTGATCAATGAGATGGTGGTGGTCGACGGCCAGGTAAAACAGGGGTCACTTGCGCGCGTAGAGCCCGAAGGAAAAATCATGCGCATGTGGGAGGCCATTGAAACCTACATGAATCGTAAGCAGCCACTGATCATCATCGCTGGGGCTGACTATGGCCAAGGATCATCGCGGGATTGGGCCGCCAAAGGCGTTCGACTCGCCGGGGTCGAGGCCATCGTGGCCGAGGGATTTGAACGGATTCATCGCACCAACCTGGTCGGCATGGGCGTGCTGCCCCTGGAATTTAAGGCCGATACCAACCGCAAAACACTGGCAATCGACGGCACCGAGACATTCGATGTCATTGGCAGTCGCACACCGCGCGCCACCCTAACCCTGGTGATTCACCGACGCAATGGAGAGACCGTCGAGGTCCCTGTGACCTGCCGACTCGATACCGCCGAAGAGGTATCAATCTATGAGGCAGGCGGGGTGCTGCAACGATTCGCACAAGACTTTCTAGAAGCGAAAAAGGCGGCGTAGACAATTGTCACGATATGCCTGCACCACCATTCGCGCACACGCCTGACCCCACACCTGATTACGACCATATGTCTCATCCGCCACAAATCAAAATCCCCGCCACCTACATGCGTGGTGGCACCAGCAAAGGCGTGTTCTTCGCGCTCGGCGATCTTCCGCATGCTGCACAGTCCCCGGGCGCTGTCCGCGACGCCATTCTGCTCAGGGCCATTGGCAGCCCCGACCCCTATGGCAAACAAATCGATGGCATGGGCAACGGATCCTCCAGCACCAGCAAGGCGGTCATTCTTTCAAAGAGCACGCGGCCGGATCATGACGTGGACTATCTCTTCGGCCAGGTGGCCATCGACAAAGCCTTTGTTGACTGGAGCGGAAACTGCGGCAACCTCTCGGCAGCAGTCGGACCTTTCGCGATTCGCAACGGTTTTTTAGATTCCGCGCGCGTGCCCGCCAATGGAATTGCGACCGTTCGTATCTGGCAGGCCAATATCAGCAAAACCATCATCGCCCATGTGCCCATCGTCAATGGGGAGGTCCAGGAGACAGGCGATTTTGAACTCGATGGCGTGACCTTCCCGGCAGCGGAGGTCCAGCTCGAGTTCATCGATCCCGCCGCAGATGAAGACGGCGACGGTGGTGGCGCCATGTTTCCCACCGGAAACGTGCTCGACACGCTAGAAGTACCGGGAATCGGGACGCTCCAGGCCACCATGATCAATGCAGGCATTCCCACCATCTTCGTCAACGCAGATGCAATCGGCTACACCGGCTGTGAACTGCAAGACCAGATCAATAACGATGCCAAGGCGTTGGCCATGTTTGAAACAATTCGCGCCCATGGTGCGCTGCGCATGGGACTGATCAAAGATCTCAAGGAAGCCGCCACCCGACAGCACACCCCTAAGGTCGCCTTCGTGGCAGAACCGAAAACCTATGTTGCCTCCAGCGGCAAAGCTGTCGGCGCTACCGACATCGACCTTCTGGTGCGCGCCCTCTCCATGGGTAAATTGCATCATGCCATGATGGGTACCGCATCCGTGGCAATCGGCACCGCCGCGGCAATCCCGGGCACGCTGGTCAATCTTGCTGCCGGCGGCAGCGAACGCGAGGCCGTTCGATTCGGCCATCCCTCGGGAACACTGCGCGTCGGCGCCCAGGCCAAGCGTGTAGATGGCCAGTGGATCGTGACAAAAGCCATCATGAGCCGGAGCGCTCGAATCCTCATGCATGGATGGATTCATGTACCAGGACAGGTGCTCAACGGCTAAACCCTATCCACACAATTTAATAAGAACACCATCGGAGGAGAACACCATGACCAGCACAGTTGCCGCCTTTCACAAACGCTCAATTGAAGACAAAGAGGGGTTTTGGGCGGAGCAGGCCCAGCATATCGAGTGGTTCGCTCCACCAGAAAAAATTCTCGATTTCTCTAACCCGCCCTTCGCCCGCTGGTATGTCGGCGGCAAGACCAATCTCTGTCACAACGCGGTCGACCGTCACCTTGCCACGCGTGGGGACCAAAAAGCACTGGTGTATATCTCCACCGAGACCAAGCAAGAGAGAATCTACTCTTATAAGGAACTGCACCAAGAGGTGCAGGCAATGGCCGCAATTTTGAAATCTCTGGGTGTGAAACGCGGCGACCGTGTTCTGGTGTACATGCCGATGATCGCCGAGGCGATTTTCGCCATGCTCGCCTGCGCCCGCATCGGCGCAATTCATTCGGTGGTATTTGGCGGTTTCGCGGCCCCGTCTCTGGCCGCGCGAATCGACGACGCGACGCCGGTGGTCATGATCTCGGCAGATGCCGGCATGCGTAACGGCAAGGAAGTACCCTATAAACACCTGGTGGATGAGGCATGCCGTCTGGCCCAGAAACCGCCGGCCAAAGTCCTGCTGATTAACCGCGGCCTGGCTGCCATGTCGAGAGTCGACGGCCGCGATGTCGACTACACGGAGCTGCGCAAACAACACCTCGGTGCCTCGGTGCCCTGTGAACAGATGCTCGCCACCGACCCGTCCTACATCCTGTATACCTCGGGCACCACGGGCAAGCCAAAAGGCGTTCAGCGGGATACCGGTGGATACGCGGTTGCACTGGCTGCATCAATGAAACACATTTTCGACTGCAAGCCGGGCGAGGTGTTTTTCTGTACCTCCGATATCGGCTGGGTCGTTGGCCACTCTTATATCGTCTACGGTCCACTGATCAACGGCTCCACCACCATCGTCTACGAGGGCATGCCCACGGTGCCGGACCCTGCCGTGTGGTGGAGCATTGTGGAGCGATTCCAGGCCAGCACGATGTTCTCGTCACCCACAGCAGCCCGCGTTCTAAAAAAACAGGATCCGAAGTACATGACCCAGCACAACACGTCATGCCTGCGACGCCTGTTTCTTGCAGGCGAGCCACTCGACGAGCCCACGGCAAAGTGGATCTCAGACGCACTCGGTGGCGCACGGATCATCGACAATTACTGGCAGACTGAAACCGGATGGCCGATTATGTCCGCCCAGCATGGTGTAGAAGACACACCCACCAAGTTCGGCAGCCCAAGCTTTGCAGTCTATGGCTATGATCTGCGCCTGTATCACGAGTCAACCTTCGAGGAGGTGGGTGCAGACGAGAAAGGCATGCTGTGTGCGGTCCCGCCCCTGCCCCCGGGCTGCCTACAGACGGTCTGGGGAGACGATGAACGTTTCTTAAAAACCTATTTCACTGCCATTCCCGGCAAAAAAATCTACTCGACGTTTGACTATGCGACACGTGATCAGGATGGCTACTACTTTATCCTGGGCCGCACCGATGATGTCATCAATGTCGCCGGCCACCGTCTGGGCACACGTGAGATCGAGGAGGCCATTCAAGTGCACACAAACGTCGCTGAAGTAGCTGTTGTGGGCGTGGCGGACGCGCTCAAGGGCCAAGTGCCGCTCGCCTTCTGTGTATTGAAAAATCTTGATCCCATCAAAAGTGCAGAGGGCCGGATGGCCGAGGAAAAGGCCATTATGGCCACTGTTGACAAGGAGCTGGGCGCCATCGCCCGACCGTCACGTGTGCATTTTGTCACCATGCTGCCGAAGACCCGATCCGGAAAACTACTCCGACGGTCGATGCAGGCACTGGCTGAAGGCCGTGACTCCGGTGATCTGACCACACTGGAAGATCCCACGGCACTCGAGCAGATTAAGAGTGCACTAAAGTCTTAATTGGAATACGGCAGGCCGACGACACATGATAATGTCGTCGTGCCTTCTCAGACTCACGTTGTAGCCTTCTCAGACCAATGTCGTCGTGCCTCTTCTGATTCGAGATCCCCAGTCCAATAAGGGCGACCATGGCGCCCTTGGCATCTTGGGGGGCAGCACCGGCATGGTCGGCGCTGCCTTTCTAAGTGCCCGAAGCGCATTGCTCTCTGGCACCGGCCGCACCTATATCGTCCGGCTTTCCCTGGACGATGGGGTTGTCGTTGATCCGCTGACACCTGAGATCATGATCATTGATATTCAGGACTGCAAAGACAAACCCATTAATACCTGGGTGGCCGGGCCCGGTCTGGGCACCTCCGATTCCGCACGGCAGGCACTCAGTAAGTGCCTGAACAGCGACGATCCGGTTGTGCTCGACGCCGACGCATTAAACCTGATCGCCGAGGATCCTGCGCTCGGCCGTCAATGCAGACGGCGGCATCGGCCCACGGTAATCACGCCCCATCCCGGCGAGGCATCGCGGCTGCTTCAACAGCCTGTCGCCCAGATTCAGGCAGATCGTCAGACGGCAGCCCAGACGATGGCAGCCGCATTCCACGCCGTCACTGTACTAAAAGGACATCAGACGGTCATCACCACGCCCGAAGGTGCGCCGAGCATCAATCATTCAGGTAACGCAGCCTTGGCCACCGCCGGAACGGGCGATGTGCTGGCCGGACTGATCGGATCACTGATTGCACAAGGCGTTGATCCTCATCAGGCTGCCCTAACCGCTGTTCACATTCATGGCAGCGCGGCGGAGCGTCTTACATTAAGACTCGGCGGGATGATCGGGGTCTCTGCCAGCGAACTCATTCCTGAAATTCGGCTGCTGATCAATGCCGGACAAGCACCTGTCGGCCAAGGATAAGGCTCACACCAAGTACGCGACTCAGTGAAGCATACTGGAGGCATCCAGTGTGGCGTCCGGACCCTCGATTTTGAGTACAAATACCGGAATAGGAAGCTCAAAGAAGGTTGCATCCTCAGTGACACAGAAATAGGTCCCATGCATACTGCCCATCGGACCCGCGATACGCGTTCCACTGTTGTATGCGAAAGATTCTCCGGGCTGAATCATGGGCTGCTGACCCACAACGCCCAGGCCCCGCACCTCCTGCCGCGCCCCACTGGCATCCTCGATGATCCAGTGGCGTGCAATGAGTTGCGCAGCCACATCACCGATATTTTCAATTGTGACGAAATACGTAAAGGTATATATCCGATCCTCTGGAGATGACTGATCGGCAAGATACTGAGTACGAACCGAGACACTGAGCTGCGGCAATGACATTACTTCTCCTTTTAACGGCCCAGAAACCGCAAGATCCGATCGATCGTCTTGCCATAGGGCGGTACCAGCAGACCCGCCATAGACCAGGGACCCTGAATAAACACCGGACGCATTTTTGAGAATGTCTCAAACCCCTCTCGTCCGTGGTAGTGGCCCATCCCCGAGGCCCCAATGCCGCCAAATGGCAGCTCATGCTGGGCCACATGGAATAGGGCATCGTTCACACTTACGCCACCAGACATCGACCGCTGGATCATATGATCAATGCGTGCACGATCACGGCTGAAGGGATAAAACGCCAGCGGATAGGGGCCGTGCCGAATCGACTCCATGACTTCTTCCAGGTCATCGTAGGGCAGCACGGGAAGAATCGGGCCAAAAATCTCCTGGGCAAGCAGTGGCGAATCCGCCGATAGATTCGTCACGGCATGCGGCGCGAGTCGATGGGCTGCATCGTCGCGACTCGGACCATCCACAAGCGGCGTCACGACTGCACCTGCATGGCCTGCCTCGTCGAGCAGCCTGGTCAGACGGCGGTAGGCCTGCTCATGAATAATCGATGTGTAATCCGGGCTTGCCAGGTCTCGATAGCGTTGGCCCACGATCTCGCGGGCAATACCAACAAATTCCGCCACACGATCCCGCGGCACATAGACATGGTCCACCGTGACACAAATCTGGCCCGCATTCAGACACTTCACATACAAAATACGCTCCGCGGCCGTACGCAGATCAAAATCATCACAAATCACTGCCGGTGAACGGCCGCCCAGCTCAAGCGTAACCGGGCATAAGTTCCGTGCACAGGCCGCCATCACCTTCTGCCCGGTGAGGGCTGACCCCGTAAAGAGCATGTGATCAAACGGCAATTGGGCAAAGGCCTCCCCGACGCCACCCGTCTCCTCAAAGAACTGGAGTTTTTCCGACGAAAAGTAATCTGCAGAAATACGAATCAATAGCCGGGCGAGGTTCCGGGAGTGCTCGCTCATTTTTACCATGGCCCGATTGCCAGCAGCGAAGATCGAAATCAGCGGTGCGCATGCGAGGTTGACGGGGAAATTCCACGGCACCAGAACGCCTACAACACCGACAGGCTGTGGAATAACCCGGTTACGCGCCAAGCCAAACGACAGCCGGTCAACCCCTCGGGTCTGGGTTTTGATCCAACGGGGCAGATGACGAAGCGCATCGTCGATGCCGGTCATGACCGGCAAAAGCTCCGTAAGCCGAGTCTCATGAAACGACCGATGGCCATAATCTGCCGCAATGGCCGCGCAGATTTCGGTCTCATGTTCCTTGAGCATGCGGCGCAGCGCAAGCAGATCCGCCCTGCGGCGCTGAAGGTCCGGCGCGCGCAACCCACGATGGGCGCGCCGCTGGCGCTCCAACACCTCGGTGAGATGCTGCATGACCGCCGATCAGGCCAGGCCGAGCTTTTGGGCCATACCGATGCGCTGGAGTTTTCCAGTGGCGCCCTTCGGAATCTCTGTAAGAATCACAAGCCTCCGAGGTACTTTGAAATCCGCAAGCTTGGTGGCCGCAAAGGCACGAATCTCCTGCTCGGTAGCGGTCATTCCCTCGCGCAACACAACAGCCGCACCAACCTCCTCGCCAAGCTTGTCATGCGGCACAGCGAATGTCACCACCTGCATTACCGCAGGATGATCCATCAACACCTCATCGACCTCCACGGGGGATATTTTTTCCCCGCCACGATTAATGATCTCTTTCAATCGACCGGTGAGCGTGACATACCCATCCTTATCCATCACGCCCTGATCACCGGTTCTGAACCAGCCCTTGGTGAATGCATCGGCATTGGCCTTGGGGTTATTTTCATAGCCTTTGGTCACGTTATCACCGCGGATCACAATTTCACCAATATCTCCGGGTGCAAGCAGCTTCCCCTTGTCATCCATAATCGCGACCTGCGGTCCTGCCGCGATGCCGACTGCACCGGGCTTACGTGCCTTTGGCGGCAGAGGATTACTGCACATCTGATGGCTGGCCTCGGTCATTCCATAGGCCTCAATCATGGGTGCCTTAAATACCTCCTCGATCTCGCGGATGACCTGGGTCGGCAGCGATGAGGATGAAGAGCGAATAAATCGCAGGGGATATTTCTCTATGGTGGATTTATTCTGAGAAGCACGGGTCAGGATCGCCTGGTGCATCGTGGGTACAGCGGTGTACCAGTTGGGCTTGCATTCCTCCATCCAGCCGAAAAATTTCAAGGCGTTAAATCCCGGCGAACAAAATAGATAACCACCCGCCGACAGCGGTGCGAGTGTTCCAGCAATCAGGCCATGGATATGGAATAGCGGCATGATATTGAGGCCCCGATCCTGCCGGGTGAATGCGAGCGTCTCCGCGATATTTCCCGCCGAGACCGAGACATTGCGATGGGAAAGCGGCACGATCTTTGGCCGCGATGTCGTGCCCGAGGTGTGCAGGATCAACGCGACATCGTCGGGCTGCGCCCAGCCGCCCTGCGCGCGCCCGGGCTTTTTACTGCCGCGACGAGAGAGCGTAAAGCTGCCCGCGCCCTGGGCAGGTGTCGGCAGCAGATCGATGATCATCACGCCAAGCTTTTCCGCAACGGCAATGGCGGGGGTATCCGAGCTCTGCTCGACGATCAAGGCCTTCGCCTTCAGGTCCGACAGATAAAACTCAAATTCGTCAGCCCGATAGGCAGGGTTCAGAGGGGCCGAGGTCGTGCCACACGCCACCGCAAGAAAAGAGGCCGCCATTTCAGGGCCATTCTTCAGCACAATCGCAACCCGGTCATTACGGCCAATTCCCCAGCCATTCAATGTGGAGACGGTATCGATGATCAACTGTCGCAGACCTGAATAAGAGAGGTCCGGCTGACCGGGTGCACCCAATACCGGTGCATGATCGTCTCCGGCAGACAGTAGTTCAACGAGGGTAGAGGAGCGTTTCATGATTTTCCTTTGCGCAAAAACATTCAGTGAGAAATTTTTAGTTTTCCTTTTTCATCGGCCAGCGTCTTCGCCAATAGACTGACCAGGGCGTAGACGGCCTGGATGTGCGGCGTGGGTATGCCAGCAACCGTCCCCAGTTCAATGATGGAGCCGACAAGTGCCGCAATCTCCGGCGCCCGGCCCTGCTCAATGTCCTGCAGCATGCTGGTCTTATGTTTACCCACCGCCTCTGCACCGGCGATGCGTTTGTCCAAAGACACGCGAAAACTGATTCCGAGGGCTTCACCCACATGCTGGGCTTCAGACATCATCGCTGCGGCCAGATCGCGTGTCATTGGAAACTGGCAGATATCGACCAGCGTCGCATGGGTGAGTGCGCTAATTGGATTAAAGCTGAGATTTCCCCAGAGTTTGGTCCAGATCTCGCTTCGAATATCTGAGGTGATGGGCGCTTTAAATCCCGCCTGCCGCAGTGTGTCGGCCAACTGTCTCACCCGGGGCGTATCAGCACCATCAATCTCGGAGATCGAAAACCGATTGCCTTCGATGTGTTTAAGCACACCGGGAGCAATAATTTCTGCTGCCGGATAGACAACAGAGCCGATCACGCGATCAATTGGAATACCGCGGGCCACCACACCACCTGGATCCACGCTCTCGATGGTCCGGCCCTCATGCGGGCCCCCATGCTTCATGAAATACCAGTACGGGATGCCGTTTTGTGCGGTAAGCACAATGGTGTCGTCGGTGAGCACGGACCGGAGATCATCGACGACTGCAGCCACCTGGTGGGCCTTCATGCCGAGCACAATCACGTCCTGGGGGCCTGCATCGCGAACATTGCCCACAATCGTCGGCTGAACGGTAAATTCGCTTCCGTCCTCTTCGATAAATCGCAGACCGTGAGACTTCAAAGCCTCAAAGTGTGGGCCTCGGGCCACAAGCGATACGTCCTCACCCGCCTTGGCCAGCCGCGCCCCCAACAAACCGCCGATTGCTCCAGCGCCAATCACACAAATTTTCATGACAGATTCTCTCCCAGGGACGCAATACAACCGACCGAATATCTAGCCTTCATAGGTGTTGGTGAGCGTGCCGATACCATCTACGATCACCTCGACTGTGGTGCCTGGACGCATGGGCAAAACACCCAGCGATGTACCGCAGGAGATGATATCCCCGGGCAGTAGCGTGACCTCGCGCGAGATCAAACGGACAATCTCAGGTGGCGAAAAGATCATGTCCGATACCGGATAGTTCTGACGCTCCTTGCCCGACACCACGGTACGCACACGTGCCTCCCGCCAATTCAGTCCCTGCACCACTGCTGGCCCAAACGGCCCAAATCCATCGCAGCTCTTGGCCCGCGACCACTGTTGAAAACTCGGATCCGCATGAATGAGATCCATTGCGGTGACGTCATTGACACAGGTGAAGCCAAAAATACTGGATTCGGCATCATCGGCCGACAGGTTGCTGCAGACCGAACCGATCACAATGCCCAGCTCTCCCTCATAGACCACCTTACCGTCATATGAGACTGGTTTTCGGATGGCGTCACCAGGATGGGCAAAGCTATTGGCCGACTTCTGAAATACCAGGGGCTGGGCCGGGCTGGGCTGGCCTAATTTCGCTGCCAATTCATGAAAGTTGTTCCACAGGCAGAGCATTTTCGACGGCACCACCGGATGCAGGAGGCGGGCCTGTTCGAGGCCGATTTCGCGGCCACTAAATGCCCCAGGATCCAGGATGCTGGCGCCTGTATAGACTTGTATGGGACCAGATTCAACGGTCTGGCAGCCCACCCTGATCTGCCCCTGCTGATCACCACCTTCAGAAAATCTAAACCACTTTTTCATATATTTGTTCGCCAATGTCCAAGACACTCAGGAAGTCGTGCTAGCCTTCATCGCGCAATCCAGAAGAATTTTCGGTCCCTATTTTGCCCGCTTTTTTGGAGACTCAACATGCCCCTGCCCTCCCTTAAGAAAGTTTTTGTCCAATCTGCACTGGCCCTAGGGCTGATCACCGGCGCGGCAGCCGCCCAAGCCTGGGAGCCCACCAAGACGGTCGAGTTTGTCGTGCCCGCCGGTACCGGCGGCGGGGCAGATCAGATGGCGCGTCTGATTCAAAACATCATCGCCAAAAACAACCTGATGAAGCAGTCGATGGTGGTGGTCAACAAGAGCGGCGGATCGGGTGCAGAGGGCTTTCTCGAAGTAAAGAACGCCAAGGCCGATCCCCACAAGATCATCATCACGCTGTCCAATCTCTTTACAACGCCACTGGCCACCGGCGTGCCCTTCAGTTATCGGGACCTCACACCGGTATCCATGATGGCCTTAGACCAGTTTGTCCTGTGGGTCAACGCCGAGACTCCCTACAAAACACCCAAGGATTTCATTGCTGCAGTGAAGTCCGCAGGTCCGGGTAAATTGAAAATGGGGGGCACCGGCTCACGCCAAGAAGACCATGTGATCACCGTCGCCCTCGAGAAGCAGACCGGCACGAAATTCACCTACATCCCCTATAAAGGCGGTGGAGAGGTGGCCGTTCAGCTTGTGGGCAAACACATTGACGCATCTGTAAATAATCCGATTGAAGCGGTTGAGCACTGGCGTGCCGGCAAGCTGCGGCCCCTGTGTGTGTTTGACGATGAGCGGATGCCGTTTAAAGACAAAATTACCGACACAATGTCCTGGAACGACGTGCCCTCCTGCAAGCAGAGTGGCGTCGATGTCGACTACCTCATGCTCCGCGGCATCTTTATGGCCGGCGGCGTCACGGCCGACCAGACGAAGTATTACGTCGATCTGATGGCCAAGGTTCGTGAGACCCCAGAATGGAAAGACTTTATGAAGCGTGGTGCATTCAACACCACAAGTATGTCTGGTGAGAACTATCGTAAGTGGGTCGAAAAAGAAGAGAATCGTCATCGTCAGCTCATGCAAGAAGCAGGGTTTCTCGCAAAATGAGCAGCCACGACCAGGGCGAGGCCACTGACGATCGGTCGGCGGCCTCGGTTCGCAGTCTCGAGACCGTCACTGCAGCGGTCTTATTCGCCCTCGGCGGTGTGCTGATCGCGGACAGCCTGCGTATTGGTGCGGGCTGGACCGACGAGGGGCCACAGTCCGGTTATTTCCCGTTTTATATAGGTCTCTTTCTCTGTATCTCCAGTCTCGTGAACTTTGTGCGTGCCATTCGGGATCCCGAGACCGCGGCAGAGGCGTTCCTAACCCGGCATCAGGCGTCGATGGTGATGTCATTACTGCTGCCCACCACCATCTTCGTTATTGCAATTGGCTTTATCGGAATTTATGTTGCCTCGGCACTTCTGATCGCCTGGTTCATGCATCAGCTCGGAAAATTCCCCTGGTCACATACGGCACCCATCGCCATTTCCATTCCTGCGGTGCTCTTTTGCCTGTTTGAACTCTGGTTCAAGATGCCCCTGCCAAAGGGCCCGCTTGAGCAGCTGCTCGGAGTGGTCTAAACCATCATGCAAGAAATTCAATCCCTGATCGCCGGCTTTGGCGTTGCGCTGTCGGCCTACAACGTCTTGCTCATGCTGATCGGCATCGTGCTCGGCGTATTGATTGGTGTGTTACCCGGGCTCGGCGGAGCCAATGGCGTGGCAATTCTGCTGCCACTTACATTCAGCATGCCACCGACCTCCGCCATCATCATGCTCTCTTCGATCTACTGGGGCGCGTTGTTTGGCGGCGCAATCACATCGATTCTGTTCAACATCCCGGGCGAACCATGGTCCGTAGCCACCACGTTTGATGGCTATCCGCTGGCACAGAAAAACCGGGCGGGTGAGGCGCTGACCGCAGCATTCACCTCGTCGTTCGTAGGCGCCTTTATCGCCACACTGGTGCTCACCTTTCTCTCTCCGGTCGTGGCCGGATTCGCGCTGAAATTTGGTCCGCCCGAGTATTTCGCCGTCTGCCTACTAACATTCTGCGCGTTTGTCGGCATGAGCCACGACCCGCCCTTTAAAACGATCGCCTCCATGATGCTGGGCTTTGGCCTAGCGGCTGTTGGCCAAGACTCGGTCACCGGAACCCTACGACTGACATTCGGACAGACCGAGCTTCTAAAAGGATTCGATTTCCTGATCGCCGTGATCGGTCTTTTTGGCATCAGCGAAATTATCCAGACGCTGGAAGAGGGGCTGAGCTTTCGTGGCGGTAATGGCAAGATCAAACTCGACACCGTGCTCAAGACATGGCGTGAACTTCCCCGCTACTGGATCACATCACTGCGCAGTTCCGCAGTTGGCTGTTTTATGGGAATCGTTCCCGGCGGTGCGACACCCGCATCATTCATGGCCTATGGTCTGGCCAAGCGGATGAGCAAAAAGCCAAAGGATTTTGGTTCGACACAGAATCCGCAGATCGAAGGGGTCGTGGCGCCAGAAACCGCTGCCCACGCAGCCGGTACCAGCGCCCTGCTGCCCATGCTCACACTTGGCGTGCCGGGATCACCGACTGCTGCGGTATTGCTTGGCGGACTCCTGATCTGGGGACTGCAGCCAGGCCCGATGCTCTTTGTTGAACAGAAAGACTTTGTCTGGGGCCTGATCGCATCGATCTATCTGGGCAATATCGTTGGGTTTATTGTGGTGCTCGCCTTCGTGCCTCAGTTTGCAGCGATTCTGAGAATTCCGTTCTCTATCATCGCACCCAGCATTCTCGCGATCTGTGCCGTGGGCGCCTTCACGGTCAGTACCTCGATTTTCGATATCTACATGATGCTGATCTTTGGCATCATCGGCTATATCTTCAAGAAGCTGAAATATCCGCTTGCGCCCCTGGTGCTGGCAATTGTTCTTGGGGACCGGACCGAAGAGGCCTTCCGACAGGCGATGCTGTCCTCTGGCGGAAATCTTGGTGTGTTCTTCTCGAACGGCCTGGTGGGGTCATTAACAGCTCTGGCGATTGCTATTTTTGTGTGGCCCTTCATCTCCCAGGCGATGACTCGGCTAAAATCAGCGACTTAACAGCAGCCTTCGGGCTGCGTTGATCGAAAACCCAACGCCGCCCGACGCATGCCAAAGACCCCTCAGGAACGGATCGAAGTTCAGATCCTGGACCGTACCTACCAGCTCTCCTGCTCACCCGAAGATAAGCCGATGCTGCTGGAATGTGTGGCCTTGGTGGACGCCCGGATGCGCCAGGTCAAATCCTCCAGCAAGCTACAGGGGGCGGATCGCATCGCGGTGATGGCCGCCCTGACGCTTGCGCGCGATGTGCTCGGCAGTGTCTCCGCCCACGACTCAAATGATCGTGAGGCAGCCCTGAAAAAAATCTCAGCGATCTCCCAGGTCCTGGAGACCGCCCTCGTCCCCCAAGAAAAGCTTTTCTAGGCGCACGATGCTTCTGACGATGTCTGCGCTGCTGCTTGTCGGCGCATTTACAGGATTTATGGCGGGACTACTCGGCGTCGGCGGCGGCATGATGCTGGTCCCATTCATGACAGCGCTTTTTTCAATATCCGGCTTCGCCCCCGAACTGGTGATCAAAATGGCTCTGGCCACTTCACTGACCACCATCCTATTTACATCCATCGGCAGTGTCCGGGCCCATCACAAGGGCGGCAAAGTCCGCTGGGATATCGCCAGGCCAATGGGCATTGGCGCCTTTATCGGCACCTTCGTTGGCGCAAACTTCGCCAGCACACTCAAAAACGAGTGGCTTGCGATGTTCTTTGCACTCTTTGTCGGCTACTCGGCCATTAAGATGTTCCGCACCAACAAGCCGAAGCCGTCGCGCGAGGTACCCGGCACCCTGCCCCTCGCAGCGGTGGGTTCGGGCATCGGCGTTATCTCCAGCCTACTCGGCGCCGGCGGCGGGTTCCTGAGCACCCCGTTCATGGTCTGGTGCAACGTGGCCATGCATCAGGCGATCGGCACATCGGCCGCACTGGGATTTCCGATTGCTGCCGGCGGGCTGATCGGCTATGTCATCGCCGGCTGGTCGATCAGCAATCTGCCACCCTGGTCCCTTGGGTTTATCTACCTCCCCGCACTGACCGCCTGCGCGCTGGCATCCCTGGTCACTGCGCCGATCGGTGCCCGCACCGCCCACCGCATGAATGTGGCCTCTTTGCGACGGGCGTTCGCCGTGCTGCTGCTGGTCCTGGCGCTTTACATGGGCAGCCGGGCCTTCTAATCTCTTACCAACTCACAATTCAGCCCGCACAGACACTATGCAGCCCACAACTCCCGGCGTGATCGGCGTCATTGGCGGCAGTGGTGTCTACAACATCGATGGCCTGACCAATTCGGCTTGGCAGACCGTGCATTCGTCATTTGGGGCGCCGTCGGATCAACTGTTGGTCGGTGAACTGGATGGCCAGCGCCTGGTGTTTTTGCCGCGCCACGGGCGTGGACACCGAATTCCTCCGTCAGAGGTAAATTACCGTGCAAATATCGATGCCCTCAAACGCTGCGGGGTAACCGACATCATTTCAGTAAGCGCCGTCGGATCACTGCGTGAGGATCTTCGGCCAGGTATGTTCGTGATTGTGGATCAGTTTGTCGATCGCACATTCGCCCGAGAAAAAACATTTTTCACATCGGGCTGTGTTGCCCACGTGTCGATGGCCCACCCCACATGTGATCGGCTCTCTGTCCACCTAAAGGCCGCTGCTGACGCATGCGCGATTACCGCCGTAAAAGGCGGCGTGTACCTGGTCATGGAGGGCCCTCAATTTTCCAGCCGAGCGGAGTCCGAGCTGTATCGCTCATGGAACTGTGATGTGATCGGTATGACCAATATGCCCGAGGCTAAGCTCGCCCGCGAGGCAGAGATCTGCTATGCATCGATCGCCATGGTCACCGACTATGACTGCTGGCATCCGGATCATGATGCCGTAACCGTCGACCAGATCATTCGGGTACTCAATGCCAATGCGGGCCATGCACGGTCACTGGTCAAAGATGCCGTACCGCGCCTCTCGAGAGATGCAAAACGCCTGAGCTGCAGCTGTCAGAGTGCCCTGGAATTTGCACTGATCACAGCGCCCGAGGCACGCGATCCGGAACTGCTCGCCAGACTCGATGCAGTAGCCGGCAGGGTCTTACGACGTTCGGCCAAAGAATAATCCAGTAGCCCGATTGCGCCCGATGGATTCGCACGAACACATTCTCTGGGCCATGCGCGAGATGGAGCGACTGGGACATAACCGTGGCGCCTCAGGTAACTGCTCGCTACGGCTTGCTCACGCGCAAGACCAGATGCTGATCACCCCCTCTGGCGTTCCCGCGCAGCAGTTGCAGGCCGACATGCTGGTGACGTTGGAGCTACATCGGTCCGATCCCATCGCCTCTCTTGGCACCGCGCTCGGCCGCCATCAGTCCACCCTAAAACCCTCCAGCGAGTGGCGTTTCCATCGGGACATCTACCTCCAATGGCCCGAGATTCATGCAGTAGTCCATGCCCATTCGCCATTTGCCACCACCATGGCCTGCCTGGGCCAGGATATTCCTGCGTTTCACTACATGATTGCGGTCGCCGGCGGGGACTCCATACGATGCACCCCGTATGCGCTCTTTGGCTCACAGGCGCTCTCTGATGTCGCGATCACAGCCTTGCAAGATCGCAAGGCCTGCCTGCTGGGTCAGCACGGCATGATCGCGACGGGAAAAACCATGTCCGATGCGATGCGTATCGCTATTGAAGTCGAGTCACTCTGTGAAATTTACTGGCGCGCCCTACAAATTCGTTCACCCATGCTGCTCAACGATCAAGAAATGCAGCAGGTCATCGAAAAATTCAAAACCTATGGCCCGACCACATGACAATTAAATCCAAAATCCGCACGATTCCCCATTACCCACGTCAGGGCATCATGTTCCGAGACATCACCACCCTGCTTAAAGACCCCGTGGGGCTGCGCATGATGATTGATGAACTGGTCAGTCGCTATCGCGGCATGAAGATCGACAAGGTGGCGGGCATTGAGTCACGCGGTTTTATCCTGGGTGCGCCTGTCGCTGTTGCCCTGGGGGTTGGTTTTGTCCCCATCCGCAAGAAAGGCAAACTGCCAGCGGAAACGGTGGGCCACGACTACACGCTGGAATATGGGGTGGATCGAATTGAAATCCATATCGATGCCATCGACCAGGGGGAACGAATCCTGCTCATTGATGATCTTATTGCAACTGGCGGCACGGCCGAGGCCGCAGTCCACCTGATTCGAAAACTTGGTGGCTCAATTGTTGAGTGCGCTTTTGCCATCGACCTTCCCGATATCGGTGGTGCGCAGCGATTAAAGCAGCATGGTGTCAAAGTCTTTGCCCTCACCGCCTTTGAAGGGCACTAATGCCGCCATCCAGATCAAAGATCGAGACCCTACGGCTGCATGGCCATCGACTGGACATGATCGATCAGCGTGTCCTGCCTGCAGAATTCCGTGTTGAAAGCTGCACCGATGCCGCCCAGGTCGCAGCCGCTATCCGGAATATGGTGGTGCGGGGTGCGCCCGCAATCGGAGTTGCTGCAGCCTACGGTGTTGCACTAGAGGCTGTACGTCAGCAGGACCAATCGCCCAAGGAATTTAAGTCAGCACTCGAGCGCGCCATCGCACTGCTGTCGGCCAGTCGACCCACCGCCGTCAATCTATCGTGGGCGTTGAAGAAAATGTCCGACAAATGGCACGCCGTGCGGCATCAGAGTCCAAGTCATATCGCCCAGGTACTGCTCGACTACGCCCAGACCATCCACCGGGACGACATCGCGATCAACCAGAGGCTCGGATCACACGGCGAGAAATATCTGAATGATGGTGCCCGTGTGCTCACCCACTGCAATGCCGGCGCACTGGCCACCGCAGGCCATGGCACCGCCCTCGGCGTCATTCGGTCAGCCGTTCAGGCAGGCAAGCGCCTCTCGGTGATCGCCGATGAGACACGGCCCTTTCTGCAAGGGGCACGACTCACCGCCTGGGAGATGGTCCAAGAGGGTATCCCCGTCACACTGATCACCGACAATATGGCCGGCCACCTCATGGCCCAGGGCGAGATTGATGCAGTCATCGTAGGCGCGGACCGGGTCGCCGCCAATGGCGATGTCGCCAACAAGATCGGCACCTACATGGTGGCTGTTCTTGCCCATCGGCATGGCATTCCGTTTTATGTGGCCTGCCCGCTCTCGACGATTGATATGAGCATTGCCTCGGGTGCGGATATTCCGATCGAAGAACGAAGCGCCGAGGAGGTGACCGGCTTTCGTGACGCCCGATGGGCAGCCCAGGGCGTATCGGTGCGACATCCCGCATTTGACGTCACGCCTGCGGCGCTCGTCAGCGGCCTGATGACAGAAAAAGGGGTGCTGTTATCACCCGACCATGCACGTCTAGCAGCGTTTCTTGGACAGTAGGCCAGGCCAAGTAAGGCTCTTCACCCCCCCCAGGGTCAGTTAAAGAAGTCCTTGACCTTGTCCATCCAGCTCTTGGACTGGGGATTGTGACGCTCACCACCTTCCTCCAGCGATGACTCAAACTCCTGCAGCAGCTTGCGCTGTTTATCGGTGAGTTTTACCGGTGTTTCAATCAATACATGGCAATACAGATCTCCGGGCAGCCCTGAGCGGACATTCTTAATGCCCTTACTGCGCAGGCGAAACGTCTTGCCGCTCTGGGTTCCCTCAGGAACCTCAAAGCTTGCCTTGCCGCCCAGTGTGGGCACATCGACGGATCCACCGAGCGCAGCCCTGGCGAAGCTAATGGGCACCTCACAGTGCAGATCATCGCCGTCACGCGAGAAGACACGATGCGGCTTGATACCAATCTCGACATACAAGTCCCCGCTCGGACCACCATTCACACCGGGCTCACCATTGCCGGCAGATCGGATCCGCATGCCATCATCAATACCCGCAGGTACTTTCACCTCGAGTGTCTTTTGCTTGCGTACCTTCCCATCCCCGTGGCATGTGCCGCAGGGATCTTTGATGGTTTTACCCCGGCCATGGCAGCTCGGACAGGTCTGCTGTATCGAGAAAAAGCCCTGCTGCATTCTGACCTGCCCCTGGCCACCGCAGGTCTTGCAGGTCTCGGGCTTTGTGCCCGGCTTCGCGCCAGAGCCATCACAGGTGCCACATTTCTCCCAGGTGGGCACCTTGATCTCGGTGGTCATGCCATTGGCCGCATCCTCTAGGGTGATTTCCATGGAGTAGCGCAGGTCCGCGCCACGGTAGACATTGCTGCGGCCACCACGACCGCCCGCTGCGCCACCAAAAATATCGCCGAAGATGTCGCCGAACGCATCGGCAAATCCGCCGAAACCTTGGCCGCCACCGCCGCCAAAACCGCCCGCATTGGGATCGACGCCTGCATGCCCAAAACGATCGTAGGCGGCACGCTTCTCGGCGTCAGAGAGCATTTCATAGGCCTCTTTGGCCTCTTTGAATTTTTCCTCAGCGGCCTTATCACCCGGATTGCGATCCGGGTGATATTTCATCGCCAGCTTTCGATACGACTTCTTGAGGTCTTCATCGGAGGCATTTTTGGCAACACCAAGCACTTCATAGTAGTCGCGCTTGGACATTAGTCACGCTTCACTTCCTTGAAATCGGCATCCACTACATCGTCAGCCTTTGCGCCTGCCGCACCGCCCGCGCTTCCTGCTGCGGCAGCACCTGCCGCTGCCGCCTGGGCGTCCGCATAGACCTTTTCTCCGAGGCTCTGAGAGGCCTTCATCAGATTCTCCGTCTTGGCCTCAATGGCCGCCTGGTCTTCGGTCTTCAGCGCAGCCTCGGCCTCTTTAATGGCTTCTTCAATCTTGGCCTTCTCGTCAGCGCCGATCTTGTCACCATGCTCTTCGAGAGATTTCTTCACCGAATGCACCATCGCCTCGCCCGCATTGCGGGCCTGGACCATCGCAATACGCTTACGGTCTTCCTCAGCATTGGCCTCGGCATCCTTCACCATTTTCTGGATCTCTTCGTCCGATAGTCCAGAGTTGGCCTTAATGGTGATCTTGTTCTCTTTGCCGGTCGCCTTGTCCTTTGCCGAGACATGCAAAATGCCGTTGGCATCAATATCGAAAGTGACTTCGATCTGCGGGGTGCCGCGCGCAGCAGGCGGGATTCCTTCCAGATTAAATTCGCCTAGCAATTTATTCGCGTTGGCAATCTCACGTTCGCCCTGAAAGACCTTGATTGTCACCGCCGGCTGATTGTCATCTGCCGTGGAGAAGACCTGGGAGAATTTTGTCGGGATGGTGGTGTTCTTCTGGATCATCTTGGTCATGACACCGCCCAAGGTCTCAATGCCCAGCGACAAGGGAGTGACATCGAGCAGCAGCACATCCTTCCGATCACCGGCGAGCACCGAGCCCTGAATCGCAGCGCCCACGGCCACCGCCTCGTCGGGGTTAACATCCTTGCGCGGCTCTTTACCAAAAAATGCCTTTACAGCATCCTGAACCTTCGGCATGCGGGTCATACCACCCACCAGAATCACATCATCGATATCCGAGGCGGATACCCCCGCATCCTTCATGGCAATCTTGCAGGGCTCAATGGTGCGCGAGATCAGATCATCGACCAATGACTCCAGCTTGGCACGCGTGATCTTGAATGTCAGATGCACCGGAGCGCCATTGGCCATCGCAATGTAGGGCTCATTGAGCTCAGTCTGCTGGCTCGAAGACAGCTCGATCTTGGCCCGCTCGGCAGCCGCCTTAATCCGCTGCAGCGCAATTGGATCCTTAGACAGATCCACACCGCTTTGCTTTTTAAACTCATCGATGATGTGATCGATGATCCGCTGATCAAAGTCTTCACCCCCCAGGAACGTATCGCCATTCGTGGAGAGCACCTCAAACTGCTTTTCACCATCCACATCCGCAATCTCAATGATGGAGACATCGAACGTACCGCCGCCAAGATCGTAGACAGCGATCTTCCGATCCTTCCCACCGGCCTTATCCAGTCCAAACGCCAGCGCGGCCGCCGTCGGCTCATTGATAATCCGCTTGACTTCCAGCCCCGCGATACGGCCTGCATCTTTTGTGGCCTGGCGCTGAGAGTCGTTGAAGTAGGCGGGCACTGTGATGACGGCCTCGGTCACCTCCTCACCGAGATAGTCCTCTGCGGTTTTTTTCATTTTTCGCAGTACCTCAGCAGAGACCTGAGGGGGCGCGAGTTTTTTGTCGCGCGCCTTCACCCAGGCATCTCCGTTATCGGCCTTCGAAATCTCGAACGGCATCAGCGAGATATCTTTCTGAACCTCTTTTTCATCGAATTTACGGCCGATCAGCCGCTTGACGGCATACAGGGTATTTTTCGGATTGGTGACCGCCTGACGCTTGGCCGGCGCGCCCACCAGAATCTCGCCATCTTCCATGTAGGCGATGATCGACGGTGTGGTCCGGGCACCCTCAGAGTTTTCGATGACCTTCGGGGTTCCACCCTCCAGGATGGCCACGCAAGAATTGGTCGTTCCCAGGTCAATGCCGATTATTTTTGCCATGGTTGCGTTCCTTCAGAAATTGGGTTGAATAGCGGATAGATGGGGCCAAAAGGCCCCTTTTCAAGGGGCCTCTCCATGGTCCGAGCACCTGTTTATTGGGCCACCACGACAATGGCGGGCCGAAGAACCCGTTCCGCCACCATGTATCCCTTTTGCATCACCTGTACCACATGATTCGCGGGCACGGCGGGATTCTGTGCGTTGCCATCGACCATTGACACGGCCTGATGGCGGTTGGGATCGAACTTTTCACCCACCGGGTCAATGGCGGTCAGACGGCCCTTTTGAAAAGCCTGCTGGAGCTGTTTTAAGGTCAGCTCAACGCCGCCACGCAGCCCCTCCGGGGTCTGCTGCTCGAGTGACAACGCCATCTCCAGACTGTCAGCAACAGGCAAGAGCGCCTCGGCAAAGCCCTCGATCGCAAACTTTCCCGCATTGATCACCTCTTGCGCGCTGCGCTTTCGAAGATTCTCCGTTTCGGCGCGGGCGCGCAGATACTCTTCTTCCCACGCTTTGACCTTGGCCAGGGCCTCCTGAAGCTGTTCCTCTAGGGGGGGCGCAGGAGAAGGCGCGTGCTGCGCAGCCTCTGGGGTGGGTGACGGTGGCTCTTGAGATGCCTGCGCCTGGCCCATCAGGGTCTCATCAACTTTTTTTGCTTCAGTAGAGTCGGACATGGGGCATTCCAGTGGGAATTGACACGAATACCCCGGTAGATGGGGACCGACGTGGAGGTTTTCAAGGCCTCCGGGCGGCCAGGCTACTCGCTGGCACCAAGCCCCAGGGCACGCTGCTGCTGCAGCGCCAGTTCCCGAGCAGTGGCGTCATCATGAGCCAAGGGCCAGCCCGCGAGGTGGCCCTGAAGAAGATCTGCCATGGCCGCGATGCCGGCAGGATGATCATTCATACAAGGGATGTATCGGTACTGACTGCCTCCAGCAGTGAGGAACTCCTCTTTACCTTCCATGGCAATTTCCTCCAGGGTTTCCAGGCAGTCAGCCGGAAAGCCTGGGCACATCACGTCTAGCGTCTTTACGCCTTGTGCAGGCAGCGCCTGGATCACCTCAGACGTATAGGGCTTGAGCCATTCGGCTTTACCAAAGCGTGACTGAAATGAAGTCTGCCACTGCTGCTCCGTAAGACCGAGTGATTCGGCAATAAGCCGTGCGGTCTTATGGCACTCACAGTGATACGGATCTCCCTTGATCAGTGAACGCTTCGGGACACCGTGAAAACTAAACAGCAACAGATCGCCTCGGCCATGGGCCTCCCAATGACGACGCACCTGGCCCGCAAGCGCATCAATATAGGCCGGAAAATCATGAAAGCTTCGGATCAGCCGAAGGTCAGGCTGATTGCGTAATGCTGCAAACTCCTGAAACAGCACATCGAAGGCGGTTGCCGTGGTGCTCGATGAATACTGCGGATACATCGGCAGCACCAGCAGTCGACGCAGGCCCCGTCCGCGCATTTTCTCGAGCACATCATGAATACTGGGATTGCCATAGCGCATGGCGTATTCAACATCAACATCGATCCCTCGGGCCGCAAGAACACTGCGCAGGGCATTGGCCTGCCGTTCGGTATAAACGCGTAACGGTGAGCCCTCGTCCATCCAGATGCTGGCGTACTTAACGGCCGATTTCTGCGGACGGACATTCAGGATGATCCCGTTAAGAATTGGCCACCAGACAAGCCTGGGGATTTCAACCACACGCGGATCGGAGAGAAACTCTTTGAGATAGGTCTTTAATGCCTTGGCTGTCGGTGCATCGGGCGTACCAAGATTGATCAGCAATACGCCCGTGCGTAGCCGACTGCCGTGCTGAAAGGGAGGCTCTGTTCGAAGGGCGGGCATCGCAATCGGGTTCGGACTGCCTTAGGCCGGATGGCTCAGGGCGGTGGAGAGTAATTTCGCGGTGATGTCTACGATGGGAATAACCCGCTCGTAGGCCATACGCGTGGGCCCAATCACCCCGAGTGTGCCGACCACGCGGCCATCGATCTCATAAGGCGCTGCGACTACCGATAACTCCTCGATCGGCACCAGCGAGGACTCGCCCCCAATGAAAATCTGAACGCCCTGCCCCTGCGACGATGCATCCAGCAGTCGTGCCAGCAACGCTTTCTGCTCAAAGAGATCAAAGAGCCGACGCAGCCGACTCATATTTTCAGATAGGTCCGAGACATCTAAGAGTCGACGCTCGCCCGACACCAACACCGCGTCGTTGGCGCCCGAAAATACGTCCTCTCCGGTCTCTACTGCGAGCTTCATCAAGGCCGAAATATCGTCGCGCAAGGCCGTCATCTCTGTCTTGATTCGCGCCCG
Source organism: Burkholderiaceae bacterium (assembly GCA_018882785.1). Classification (GTDB taxonomy): domain Bacteria; phylum Pseudomonadota; class Gammaproteobacteria; order Burkholderiales; family Burkholderiaceae_A; genus Lacustribacter. The sequence continues at coordinate 162,596 of VERI01000002.1, forward strand.
AACCTGCTCGAAATCAAGGCCGACATACTGTGCATTGATGAAATTACCGGCCTCGGTTAACTCCGCCGGAGAATAATCTCGGTCGGTCTGCAAAATACGATTGTGGACATCGCCATCCGGGCTCACCACGATCAGCAGGACACGTCGCTCGCCAAGCCGCAGAAATTCTAAATGTCGGAATACCCCCGCACGACGCGGTGTAACCACCACCCCCGCAAAACTCGACAGGCTCGACAACAGCTGGGCCGCATGCGACATCAGCCGATGCGGAGACTCCGCCTGAAGCTGGCCCTCCAGCATCGCCGCCTGGTCGGGCTTCATCGGCTGCACGGTCAGGAGACTGTCGACAAACAGTCGATAACCCCGGGGTGTTGGAATACGGCCCGCAGAGGTATGGGGGCTTGCCACCAGGCCCATCTCCTCGAGATCGGCCATGACATTGCGAATGGTTGCCGGTGAGAGATCCAGGCCCGAGAATTTCGACAACGCCCGCGAGCCGACCGGCTGGCCCTCGGCGATGTAACGCTCAATCAAGGTTTTTAAAAGGTTGCGGGACCGATCATCTAGCATAGGCCGCATTATTCCCCATCCCTGCTCCTATGGTGTAATGACAGTCATGCGCCAGGCCCAGACTCCCTTTCGATGCGTAGGACTGTTCGGGCGGCCTCAGACCGAAGGGCTCGCCGCACCGCTTCGACGCATCATCACCTGTGTTCGCCAGATGGGCATCGCCGTCTGGGTCGAACAGGACACCGCCAGCAGCGCCGGACTCAAGGCGGGCGAAATCGACGGCCAGTCGGGCCTTGCCGAGCTGAGCAAGATCATCGATCTGGCCATCATTCTGGGGGGCGACGGCACCCTGCTGGGCGTTGCCCGACAGCTTGCTCCCACGGGGACGGCCCTGATCGGGGTCAACCAGGGACGGCTCGGATTTATGACCGACCTGGATATCGCACAGGTCGAATCTGAACTGCCTGCGGTACTTCAAGGCGACTATGTCGAAGAAGAGCGGGCCATGCTGCAGGTATCGGTCATGCGCAAAAAGAGTGGCTCATCGGCGCGCACCGCCGTGTTCGATGCGCCCGCACTTAACGATGCCGTGATCAGCCGTGGCGCGATCAGCAGAATGGTTGAGGTAGAGGTCTTCGTCGATGGCCACTATCTGCAGACCCTGCGCGCCGACGGTCTGATTATTTCCACGCCAACAGGGTCAACCGCCTATGCACTGTCGGCCCTCGGGTCGATCCTTCATCCGGCTCTTGCGGGAATCACCCTGGTTCCCGTCGCGCCACAGGCACTCTCCAGCCGTCCGATTGTCCTGCCCGAAAGCGTAGAGGTCCAGGTCGTGGTCAATGATGGTGCGGGCACCAGTCTTCACTGTGATATGCAATCGCTGACCTCTCTTGAGGACGGCGACAAGATCGTGGTCCGCCACGGCGCCCACAAGGTGCGGCTGCTTCACCCGAGAGGCTACGACTACTTTGTGATGCTTCGTCGCAAGCTGCACTGGAGCACCAACCCGTTGTTTGCCGGCCGGCCTGATCCTCTTCCGCCGACCGAGCCGCATGTGAGCACCTAAGCACGCATGCTGGTCGCACTGTCCGTGCAGCAGTTTGTAATCGTCGAGCGACTCGATCTCGATATCGAATCTGGCTTTACAGTCATGACGGGAGAGACCGGCGCAGGTAAATCCATACTCATCGATGCGCTTGATCTGCTGCTCGGCGGCCGTGGCGACGCCTCTGTCGTGCGGGAATCGGCGGCCAAGGCAGACCTCTCAGCCCGCTTCGATATTGCCCAACTGGAGGCCACTCGGCAGTGGCTGGGCGACTCAGAATTAATCGCCGATGAAGATCCCGATGCCCTTTTGATTCGCCGTGTCGTGGAATCGTCCGGGAAATCAAAAGGCTGGATTAACGGACAGCCGGCAACCCTGACACAGCTCAGAGAGCTGGGTGAGACCCTGGTCGACATCCACGGTCAGCACGCCCACCAAGCACTGCTCAGGCCCCAGGCGCAACGCGTCCTGCTCGATGCCCATGCAGGCCTAACCGACACCTGCAAAGAGCTTGCCCAGCAGTGGCGTGAGATTCAGCGACTTGAGCAGGCACTCGCCGATGCTGAGCAACAGGCGCAGTCACTGGCCAGCCTTCGCGAACAGCTCGAATGGAAAATTGAGGAAATCAGTGCGCTTAAACTCGCCCCAGGAGAATGGGAATCGCTCTCCGAGGAACAAAAGCGTCTCGCGCACGCCGCAGAATTACTGCAGGCCTCCCAGTCAGCGCTTCAGAGTATTGCCGAAGAGGATCCCAGCATCCTGACCCAGGTCGAGAAAATGAATCTGCGCCTGACGGGATTAATCGACAAAGACCCCCGGCTCGCCCCGGCAGCCTCCGCCCTCGAGACCGCTGCCATTGGGCTTCGCGAAGCCGCGGATGCGATGCGGCGGTACCTTGATCGCAGCGATCTCGATCCGCAACGTCTGGCCGAGGTCGAAGAACGCGTGCAGGTCATCTTCAACGTTGCACGCAAGCTAAAGGTTCGTCCCGAACAACTGCCCGACCTGCTATCGGCCACCGAGACCGAGCTCTCCCGTGCCACACAGGCAGCAGACACAAAAGCCATGCAACAGGCACTGACCGAGACGCGCAAACGATTCGACGCTCTGGCGGCCACGCTATCAGCCCAGCGCACCAAAGCCTGCCGTGCACTCTCCACAGCGGTGAATCATTGGTTCGGCCAGCTTGCCATGGGTGAGATGCGCTTCGAAGCGGTATGTGAGCCACGGGATAAACCGGCTGCGCACGGACTCGAGGACATCACCTTCATGCTCAAAAACCATGCCCAAGGCAATGCCTATCCCATCAACCGGGTTGCCTCTGGCGGCGAACTGGCCCGCATTAGCCTGGCGATCGCAGTCGTCACGGCATCATCAAATAAAATTCCGACACTTATCTTTGATGAGGTTGACTCGGGAATCGGCGGCAATGTCGCTCACACGGTGGGCCAGCTACTGCGCCAGCTCGGCGAAACGCGGCAGGTCATGTGCGTGACCCATTTGCCCCAGGTGGCCGCCCGAGGACACCATCACCTTCGCGTGCTCAAGCAACGCCGTGATTCGGGAGCGCCCGTGAGCGCCCTGACCGAACTCGATGCAGAGCAACGGGTCGAGGAGATTGCCAGAATGCTGGGTGATCAGGGCGCCGAGAAGACTTCGCGCGAGCACGCACGCTCTTTACTTACCCTTTGATGTTCTCGGGCCGATCTCGGCCATGGCCCGATGAGGGCAGCGCTCACGCCGGCAATGCCCATAGAGCGATAGGGCGTGATCGGCGAGTTGAAATCCGTGCTCCTGCGCAACACTTCGCTGACGCTCTTCAATCGCAGGGTCACAGAACTCTTCAACGCGCCCACAGTCGAGGCAGACCAGGTGATCATGATGCGAACCCTCGTTGAGTTCATAGACCGCCTTGCCTGATTCGAAGTGGCCCCGCGATAAGATCCCGGCCTGTTCAAACTGTGTGAGCACCCGGTACACGGTCGCCAGGCCAATATCTACCGATTCCGCAAGCAGCGCCCGATAGACATCCTCGGCCGTCAGGTGGCGCGTGCTGGCGCGATGGAAAATATCCAGCACTTTGAGCCGGGGGGCGGTAACTTTTAGGCCAGTGTTCTTGAGATCGTGTGCGCCGGGCATGGGGCTTATCATAGCGGCCTATGTCTTTGAAAAAACCGTCCGAACGCGACGACACTCTCCCCAATTACCCGAGGTGCGCCCGGGGGCTCGCGCACGCCGCTGGCTTGGCCATCGTCGCGATGGTCTTGACGGGATGTGCGGCCAAGGATCGGTTCGACTCCCTGAAAAACAACCCGCCGGGATGGCTTACGCCCTACCGAATCGACGTCGGACAGGGCAACTACGTTACCGAGTCCCTCGCAGCGCAGTTAAAAAAAGGGATGACCCGAGAGCAGGTCCGTACCCTTCTGGGCACACCACTACTGGTGGACCCATTTCGTGATGATCGTTGGGACTACGTCTTCAAGCTCCAACGTGGTGACGGTCGTCAGGACCGCCGCCGCTTCTATGTCCAGTTCAAGAACGAACTCCTCGAATCCTGGGGCGGCGATCCGCTGCCACGCGAAGGTGGAGAGGAACTTTTGCCTTCGAGACCCGCGAGATAAGACTCATGACAACCGCCTCACCGCCCATCCGAATCGCCATATCCGGAGCCACCGGCCGAATGGGCCGCATGCTGATCGAGGCTGTGCTGTCCGATCCGCAGCTGAGCCTTGCTGCAGCCTGTGATATTGCTGGCAGTCCGATGATTGGCCGTGACGCGGGTGAATTCATGGGCCAATCCACAGGCGTTGAGATCTCCAGTGTCCCCGCCCAGGCGATGGCCAACGCCGATGTGCTGATCGATTTCACGCGCCCCGAGGCCACCCTCGCCTACCTCGCGGCCTGTCGGACCCATGGCGTGCGTGCCGTCATCGGCACCACAGGTTTTGATGCCCATGGCCTTGCGCTCATTGAAGAGTTCAGCCAAAACAATGGCACGGTATTCGCCCCCAACATGAGCGTTGGCGTCAACATCACGCTCAAACTACTCGAGGCGGCGGGACACTATCTCGCAGAGGGTTTTGATATCGAAGTCATTGAGGCCCACCATCGTCACAAGGTGGATGCGCCGTCGGGCACTGCCCTCAAAATGGGCGAGGTCGTCGCCCAGGCAGCCGGACGTGATTTCGCCAGGGATGCCCGCTATTCACGCGAGGGCCAGACGGGGGCCCGTCCCGCACGTGAAATCGGTTTCTCGGTGATTCGTGGTGGCGATATTGTCGGTGACCACACGGTTCTCTTCGCTGGCACCGGCGAGCGCATCGAAATCACCCACAAATCGTCCTCTCGTGCGACCTACGCCCAAGGCGCCCTGCGGGCAGCCCGCTTTCTCATGCAACGCGGTCCCGGCCTATTTGATATGCAGGACGTGCTTGGCCTGAAGGCCTAACAAAGCCGTCTTTACTCCTTTCGCAGCGACGACAAAACCTCTCGTTCCGTCAGCCACTCAGAGAGAATCTTCGGACGAAGCGCTCCCGGCTGGTACACCAGATAAAGCGGCACACCGTTGCGTCCATGGCGCGCGAGCTCAGCAGCAATCTGCGGATCCTGTCTCGTCCAGTCGGCACGCAGCAGATGCACCCGTTGTTCGCGGAACGCTTTCATCACTGCATCAGACTGCAGTATTCGAACTTTGTTGGCCTGACATGTAATGCACCAGCTCGCTGTGAAATCGACAAAAACCGTTGCACCCTGGGTGGCCAGTCGTTCGGCAAGGCCCGGGGCCCACGGCTGCCAACCCGTGCCCACCGACCCAGAGGACTGTTCTGAAGTTGGCGCCGTGTGAACTGTCTGAGAGACCACGGCCGCACGGTCATCACGCAGCGTCCAGAAAACGGCCGTTACCAGCATGATGAACGACAGCAGGATCCCCGCAAGCGATATCGGCCCCGCCTTTCCCCGCTGCAAGAATGCGCCATAAATCCACAGCAGCATCGATAACGCGATCGCCGCCACCAAGGCCGCAAGAATTCGCTCCGCACCCAGTAAACCTGCCAATACCCAGATCAGCCAGGCCGCCGCCGCCAACATGGGAAAGGCCATGACCTGCTTAAAGACCAGCATCCAGGGGCCAGGCCTTGGCAGCGCTTTCAGAAGATCGGGCAGGAAGGCAAGCAAGAGATAGGGCAAGGCCATCCCTACCCCAAGACTGGCAAATACCAACAACGTCTCCAGCAGACCCGCTGTCGCAGTAAACCCAATCGCGCTGCCCATAAACGGCGCGGTGCAGGGCGACGCCACGATCACTGCCAGCACCCCGGACATAAAGGCGCCTGAGGCATTCGGCGCGGATGCAGTCCTGTCCGCAAATCCGATGTTGCTTACCCGTACCGCCAGCAGCCCCATCTCGAATACACCAAGCAGATTGAGGGAGAGAAGCACGAACAACAGGGCAAGCATCAGCACCACCGCTGGGCTTTGCAGCTGAAAACCCCATCCGACAGATTCACCAATTGAACGCAGACCGATCAGCAGTATTGCCATCGCAACAAACGTCAGGATGACGCCCAGCGAGAACATCAGAGATCGGATCACAGTGGTCGCGGCTGAATGAGCAGACTCTGCAAATGACAACACCTTCAGCCCAATCACGGGGAACACGCATGGCATCAGATTGAGAATCAGGCCGCCCAGCAAAGCGGCCCCCATCGCCGACCAGAAGATCGTGCTGCCCAAAGGGGCAGCACTCTGAACAGATGGTGCGGCATCCGCTGCCGTCTTGCCCTCGCTCACCAGGCTGACCGCCGCCGCGGGTGGCTGGGCCGAGAACGCTGCCCGCCATTCAACGCCCGCCTGATCGGCCATCACCCAGATTCCATCGACGTGCTTGGTTTTTCGAACCTCGTCAACCGCAGCAGATGATGACTCGCCGAGGGGAACATCGAGCCGCCATCCAGATTCTGTTTTTGAAAGCCGCTGAGCAGCAGCCGGAAGAATCAGGCCCTCCAGATAGGGGAAGAAATATCCTGCTGACTCATCACCATCGTGACGCGGCCAGGTGAATGACAACTGTTTATCCGCAACATGTGCACTGACGGTCCGTTGCGTGTCCTTACGGGCCCATGACGCACGGGCTGTCGCAAAAAGCCCGCTGTCCACAGACGGCTCCACAGCCTTCGGGTCATTGACCACGGGCAGGCGCAAAGCCAACGCAGCCTCGCCAGGAATACAAACGTCTTTACACACCAGCCAGTGGGCCTGGGCCTGTAACACGACCTCGCGGCCCGAGACCGCAGCAGGTGCAATGAGTTCAACGGCCAACAGCAGGTCGCCTTCGTAACCAAAATTTGCGAGGGGTCCCACCGGAAGGCGTTTGGGCGTAGGCCACTGAATGCTGCCCGCCTTCCAGCCGGCGGGCAGTCGCCACTCTATTCGTGTCGGCAGACCCGAATCACCCGGGTTTCTCCAATAGGTGTGCCAGTGCGGATCGTGAACGAGACGCAGGCCGACCCAGACAGACTGTCCCGGAACGATACTTTTGCGCTCCGCGACGAGCCCAGCCTGCAGCTGACCCACCCGACTCATTCCCTCGGTGAAATTCGGCCCGTCGGCAGACTGCTGCGCCTTTTGCAGCAGCCCCTGTGCCTGCACCGCGGAGCTCACCGAGAGCACCAGCCAGATCAAAATGTTGAAAAATTTCATTCTTCGGATTATCCGCCCTTGAATCGACTTGGTAACATACCCATCATGCTCGCTGAATTAGATGCCCTCTCCGAAAAGACAGACGCGCTGGTTGCCATCGTCAATCAGCTCCGCCAAGAAAACACCCGGCTTCGTAATCAGAATGCGCAGCTCAGCGCGGAGCATCGTGCCGTGAGTGACCGTCTGCGCCTGGCCTCCGACCGGCTGGAGGCGATCATGGAGCGCCTTCCCTGAGGCCCGCCCGCCACGTCCTGTAGCGCCCTCGGGTGCAATACCGCTCAACCGAACTGCTCGCGCAGGAGATTCTTTTGAACCTTACCCATCGCGTTTCGGGGCAGGCTCTGCACGATATGAATGCTCTTGGGGACCTTGTAATTCGCAATTCGGGGTTTGATCTGCGCCAGTAAGGCATCTGCATCAACGCGCGCGCCCGCCTTGAGCACCACCACCGCCGTGACCGCCTCGCCAAAATCCGGATGCGGGATGCCGATTACAGCCGACTCATCGACGCCGGGAAGCGCATCGATCAGCATTTCAATTTCCTTCGGGTAGACGTTATAGCCACCCGTAATGACCAGATCTTTACTCCTGCCGACGAGGTGCAGGTAGCCCTCGGCATCCCACCTGGCCATATCCCCAGTCTTAAACCACCCATCGGTAGTGAATTCCTCACGGGTTTTCTCAGGCATGCGCCAATAGCCAGAGAACACATTCGGGCCCCTGACCTGAACACCTCCGATCTCGGAGAGGCCTGACCTTTTTCTACGGATGACGCGGCCCTGATCGTCGGCAATTCGCACACCAACGCCCGGCAGCGGCTGGCCCACTGTGCCGGCCCTGCGCTCTCCCCGCACCGGATTGGAGGTCAGCATAATCGTCTCACTCATGCCATAACGCTCCAAAATGGTATGTCCAGTGCTCGCCTGAAACGCAGAGAACGTTTCCGCCAGTAACGGCGCCGACCCTGAGATAAACAGCCGCATCCCCTTCACAAGGCGACGGTTAAGCCGTGCATCGGCCGCAAGCCGCACATAAAACGTTGGCACACCCATCATCACGCTTGCCCGAGGCAGCAATCGAATGATCTGGTCTGCATCAAACTTGGATAGCCACAATGTTTTACTGCCGTTAATCAATGCACCATGAAGGGCAACAAATAGGCCATGCACGTGAAAAATTGGCAGTGCATGCAACAACACGTCTCCCGAACGCCACTGCCAGGCGCGCTTTAATGTCTGGGCATTAGAGGCGAGATTACGATGGCTCAACATGGCCCCCTTGCTACGGCCCGTTGTGCCAGAGGTATACAGAATTGCAGCCAGATCATCCGATCGGCTCACAACGGTCTTAAAGAAGGCGCTCAAGGAGCGCGCAGCGTCAATCAGCGTACCGTCGGCCACCTCGCCTAAGGTCATGACATGGTGACATCCTGCGGCCCGGGCGATCGGCTCTACCCAGTGCATGTTGTCGGGGCTGCAGACCACTACGGCCGGTTCGGCATCTTTTAAAAAGTAGGTGATCTCCGACTCTCGGTAGGCCGTGTTCAACGGAAGAAAGACCAACCCTGCACGCAGCGTCGCCAAGTACAGCATCACGGCCTCAACGGACTTCTCTACCTGTACCGCAATTCGGCTGCCGCGCGGGATATTCAGGGATGCCAGCCAGTTGGCCAGCTTCGCACTGCCCGCCCGTAGATCATCAAAGGTGTAGTAACGGCCGTCGGCCGTCTCAAACGCGCATGCGCCAGCAGCCTTAGGAAATTGAGATTCTAAAATTCGATACAGATTACTCATCACACACCCACGGCTTTAATCATCAGAAAATGTTGGGCTGGTTTTACTAAGAAAAGCGTCAACGCCACGGCGATAATCCTGCGAGTCAACGAAGTCCCAGCTCGCCTCGTGCTGGGCAGGCGTGAGCCCCGACCCCTGAGCCAGCGCCATCAGTTTTCTAATCAGCCACTTGTTTCGACGGGCGGTTGCAGGCGCGCCCGCCACGATATGGCCGATCACATTATTGATCTGGTCCTCGTACAAGGACTGCGGAACAAGGCGATTGATCAGGCCCTTATCGTATGCCTCTTCCGCATCCAGAATTCGGCCCTCCAGCAGTAATTCCAATGCGCAAGCCCCACCCACCAAGCCCACGAGAGCGGCAGCCTCGGCAGGTGCCATTGGAAATCCGAGACGGTTGATCGGCACACCAAAACGACTGCGATCCGTTGCAATCCGGATATCGCAGGCGCATGCAATTTCGAGCCCACCGCCCACGCAGGCCCCGTCAATGGCCGCCACGACGGGCAGGGGGCAGTTCATGATGGCCTGCAATGCAGGGGCGATGAGATCGTCGTGGTAGATCCGCACCTGCTCACGGTTCATGCGCTGGCGTGGAAATTCGGAAATATCCGCACCGGCGGCGAACGCACCATGTTCCCCGGTGATCAGCACCACACGCAGGTCTGTTTTTCCGGATATCTCGGCAAAGCATGCGCGCAGCTCTCGCCACATTCGAATCGAAATGGCATTTAACTGTCCGGGATTCGATATCAGCACCCGGGCCACTGGCGCATCGGCCGACCACCGGATAGAGCCCAACGATGACACTTCTGCAGTCATTGCATCAAGATCCGCGACGATACGACCAGAACAGGAGGACTGCACCGGCCACGATCATTGGAATGGACAGCCATTGTCCCATGGACAGTCCCCACGAGAGCAGTCCCAGAAAGGAATCGGGCTCGCGGGCAAACTCAGCCAGACCACGGGCCAGGCCATAGCCCAGCAAGAACATGCCCGACACGGCACCCACCGGCCGGGCGGCGGCAGAGTAACGCCACAGTACCGCCGCAAGCAGAAGGCCCTCCAGCAACATCTGATAAAGCTGCGAGGGATGACGGGCCAGCATATCGCCCGCCTGCGGAAAAATCATGGCCCACGGCAGTCCATCGTTGAGAACGGGACGGCCCCAAAGCTCGCCATTGATAAAGTTTCCGAGCCGCCCAGCCGCAAGGCCAAAGGGCACCAGAGGCGCAATGAAATCCGTGAGCCGTAAAAAATCGAGACGACGCAGCCTGCAAAAAAGCGCCAGGGCCGCGATGACGCCGAGCATCCCGCCATGAAACGCCATGCCACCCTGCCATACCGCAAGGATCTCTGCAGGGTGCGAGAGGTAGTACCCGGGCTTATAAAAAAGTACGTAGCCCAGCCGGCCCCCAACAACAACGCCGAGAACACCAAAAAGCAGCACATCGTCCAATCCCTTGGGATCGAGCACGGCAGCTGATCCTGCCCGACGAAGGCGCAGGCGTCCAAGCATCAACACTGCCGCAAACGCTACCAGATACATCAGTCCATACCAGCGGACCGCGAGCGGGCCCAACGAAAATGCGATCGGATCAAACTGCGGGTGGATCAGGGTGGCAGACGTCATACGGCACAATATAACCTTTGCATTCGCGGGGGGCACGGCCATGGCGCAAGAGAACTCAAAATCACCCAAACGTCTCAATGAACGGTCACGAATGGTGACCGAGGGGGTCGCCCGCGCACCGAATCGCTCGATGTATTACGCGATGGGCTACAAAGAAGAGGACTTCGTTAACAAGCCCATGGTGGGTGTGGCCAACGGCCACTCCACCATCACTCCTTGTAATAGCGGGCTGCAGCCGCTGGCCGACGCTGCGGTATCCGCACTTCAGGCGGCCCACGCGAATCCACAGATTTTCGGCACACCGACCATCTCTGATGGCATGAGCATGGGCACCGAGGGGATGAAATACTCGCTCATCTCACGCGAGGTAATCGCCGACTGCATCGAGACCTGCGTCAATGGCCAGTGGCTCGATGGCGTCGTCGTGATCGGTGGCTGCGATAAAAATATGCCTGGCGGCATGATGGCCATCGCCCGCACAAACGTGCCAGCCATTTATGTCTACGGCGGCACCATCAAACCGGGGCACTACAAGGGCCAGGATCTGACCATCGTGTCGGCATTTGAGGCCGTAGGCGAGTTCACCGCCGGCAGACTCAATGAGTCTGACTTCAAAGAAATTGAAAAGCGCTCATGTCCGGGCTCTGGATCCTGCGGCGGAATGTACACCGCAAACACCATGAGCTCATCATTTGAAGCGCTGGGCATGAGCCTGCCGTTTTCCTCCACCATGGCCAACGAGGATCGAGAGAAAATCGACAGCGCTGCGGAGTCTGCACGCGTCCTGGTGGAGGCAATCCGACAGGGGCTCAAGCCACGCGACATCATTACCCGGAAATCAATCGAGAATGCAGTTGCCGTCATCATGGCGGTTGGCGGCTCTACCAATGCGGTGCTGCACTTTCTCGCAATCGCTCATGCGGCGGGAGTGCAATGGGATATCGATGACTTTGAGCGCGTTCGGCGCAAAGTGCCGGTAATCTGTGACCTCAAACCCTCAGGAAAGTACGTCGCGACCGATCTTCACAAGGCGGGCGGTATCCCCCAGGTGATGAAGATCCTGCTGGATGCCGGCCTGATCCACGGTGACTGCATGACCATCACCGGCAAGACCGTGGCAGAGATGCTGAGCACGATTCCCGCCCAGCCCCGGGCCGACCAGGATGTCATTCGGCCGATCAGCAAGGCGCTGTACGCCCAGGGCCATCTGGCCATCCTGAAGGGCAACCTCTCCCCCGAAGGTTGTGTTGCAAAAATCACCGGCCTGAAAAATCCGGTTATCACCGGGCCGGCGCGGGTGTTCGATTCGGAAGATGCGGCCATGCAGGCCATCATGGATCGCGCCATTCGCGCTGGAGATGTGGTGGTCATCCGTTACGAGGGGCCGCGTGGCGGTCCTGGCATGCGGGAGATGCTTGCGCCGACCTCCGCACTCATTGGACAGGGACTCGGCGAATCGGTCGGCCTGATCACAGACGGTCGTTTCTCCGGTGGCACCTGGGGCATGGTGGTCGGCCATGTAGCGCCCGAGGCCGCCGTCGGTGGGCCAATCGGGCTGATTCAAGAGGGAGACGCCATCACGATCGACGCCCACCAACAGCTCATTCAGCTCAATATCAGCGATGCAGAGATGAGCGCGCGCAAGGCGGCCTGGCGGCCACCCGCCCCCCGCTACACCCGTGGGGTGCTGGCCAAATTTGCCAAGCTCGCGGCCTCCGCCAGTCGCGGTGCCGTAACGGATCCAGAACTCTCCCAGCCGGAGATTCCCCGCTGATGGGCCAAAGGGTGCCGAACCCAGGATTAGCGATACAATCTGCGTCAACCAGCCGGCCGCCCGGCTCGTTAAAAGAAGCAGAAGAAGGTGTCCTAATCTGCTCTAAATGATTCGCAACAGTTTTTCATACAGGAGAAATTCCATGCGCAAGTTTGTCGCACTCACCGTCGCCGCAGGCATGATGGCATCTGCTGGGGCCGCTTTTGCATCGCCCGATCTGCTCAAGAAATATAACTGCACCGCCTGCCATGCCAACGACAAGAAACTGGTTGGACCTGCCTACAAAGATGTTGCTGCGAAATACGCCTCTGATGGCGGCGCAGCCGACAAACTGGCCAAGAAAATTAAATCGGGTGGTCAGGGTGTCTGGGGTCCAATCCCAATGCCCCCGCATCCCCAGGTCTCGGATGCAGATGCACTCGCCATGGCGAAATACGTGCTCACCATCAAGTAAGCACCTTCCAGCATCGCAAGCGAAAAACCCTTCGAGCGATCGAAGGGTTTTTGTTTTCTAAAACCCATCTGACTTCGGAAATGGCACTGCCCAGAGAATTCAGACGCCTGCGCATTGGCCTAGTTGGATTTGGCGATGTCGCCGCGCGGACCGCCGCATGGTGTCTGGGCCGACATCATCGACGTCACGGACCCCGGCTGATTGCCATCGGCAGGTCATCCTTACACCGACTGCCAAAAGATCTTCACGCATCATTCCAGGCGGCCCGACACGCGACCATCTCTGCCGATCTTGACCATCGGCCATCGGTCCGCAGAGTCATGGCGCTCTTACATGCAGCAGCCATTTATCTTCCGACAGCCGAGTCGCCATCCCGATCACCACATGACTCGCGTGCACGCCATCTTGCGGCCGCCATTCGTGGGCTAACGCATCGTCTTCCACTCGTGTATCTCAGCACGACAGGCGTATACGGCAACCATAGCGGCGCCATCGTTTCCGAGACCTCTGCCTGCAGGACAGTTCAGCCCCGCTCCCTTCGACGGCTTGATGCCGAACGCGTGTTGCGGCCGCTCGGCGCCCATATTCTTCGCGTCCCCGGCATCAATGACAGCGGCGATCGCCTGCCACTGGCACGATTAAAGGCACGCCAGCCAGCACTGCGGGCTCAGGACGATGTCTTCACTAATCACATTCATGCAGACGATCTTGCGCGGATCGCCTTCGTCAGCCTTTTCCGCGGCAGGCCCGGTCGAATCACCAACACGGTGGATCAGACTGAAATGAAGATGGCCGACTATTTCGATACCGTTGCCGATGCAATGTCACTGCCCCGCCCACCACGGGTCTCTCGAGAGGAAATGGCTGCGCTCGCAGCGAAAGGCGAAATTCATCCGATGATGATGGGATTTCTTGCGGACTCTCGACGCGTCACATCACAACGCCTGAGTCGGGAGCTTGGCATTACGCTTCAATACCCCACCATCGAGAGGACTCTAGATGAAGCCCGACATCGGGATGTCGGCACATCATGAGCATTCATTTGCATGAGCATCGCGGCGAGGATGCTGTCCGCGGCCATGCGCGGCCAGCATTAAATGCCAGAGTGCTTGGCTGGGCAGTCGCACTGACCCTTACTTTTGCGCTTGTTGAATTCGCTGCAGCATTGGTCTCGGGTTCTATGGCCCTGATGGCTGATGCGGGCCACATGATCACAGACTCCACAGCGCTATTTCTCGCGCTGGCCGCACAGATCATCGCCCGTAGACCGCCCACCGAGACCAGCTCCTATGGACACGGTCGCGCAGAGGCATTGGCCGCATTTGTTAATTCTCTTGGCATGCTGATTCTGGCGCTGTGGATCGGATGGGAGGCGATCAGCCGGTTTACTCACCCGCACGCCATTGACGGCACGACCGTGATGGGAGTCGCCGCGCTCGGACTGCTGATCAACCTGGCGGTCGCCTGGCTGCTCTCAAAAGACCAGGACAGTCTCAATTCAAAGGCCGCACTCGTCCATGTGCTGGGAGATCTGCTGGGCTCAATTGCCGCCATCGTCGCCGGCGCCGTCGTGACGTGGACGGGATGGACACCCATTGATCCACTGCTTTCGCTCTTTGTGTGCGGACTGATCCTGAAATCGACCCTCGGTCTGCTCAAAGACTCTACCCGTATCCTGATGGAGCACGTGCCCGAGTCCGTAGATTTCAAAAAGGTGGGCGCCGAACTCGTCGCTATCGATGGCGTGATTCGCGTTCATAACCTGCACATCTGGGAGACAACCCCGGGTGAAATTTCCCTGACCGCACACCTTGAGATAACGGACCTGTCGAACTGGCCCGCCATGCTCCAGACCATACAGTCCTTGCTACGGCAACGGCATGGCATTGACCACGCCACCCTTCAGCCTGAGCTTGTTGAGCGTAGCCCAGGCAGCTCCTGACACCGCCCCCTGGCCTCACCGCCACTTCCCCCGCTGACCGACCACCTCACCCCGCGCTGATCCTGGGCACGGTTCCGCGGCCAGACGGCCGCCTGAGGTCCCGCATCAGGGTCAGCCCCAGCAGTCCCGGCCTTGCAAAGTTTCCCGGGTCCAGGTCCAATTCAAACGAACGTATGAATGATACTGCTCGAACCCTCCGCCGCCGCGGCCCCAGTCGAACCACCGCCCCCCGGGCCAGAGTCCGGCAGGGGGCCGCCCGGGAGGCCACGCCCATCACCCGGGAACGGCTGTTGGATGTGGCCGAACGATTGTTTGTTCAGCATGGATTCGAGGCGACCTCACTGCGCAAAATTACTGCCGAGGCCGGCGCCAACCTGGCAGCGGTCAACTATCACTTCGGCAGCAAGGAATCGCTGGTCCAGGAAGTGCTTAAGCGCGGACTGGACCGTGTCAATCAGGAACGCCTGCGCGCACTGGATGCGCTGGAGCATGCCGCTGGAACTAAACCACTCAAGCCAAGCAAGATCCTCGAGGCCTTCTTCGGCACTCTGTTGCGCATCGCCAAAGACGACCCGCAGACAGGGCCGACATTTCTGAAATTACTCGGCCGAACCATGACCGAGCCGGCGGACTTCATTCGGGCATTTCTTGCAGACGAATACCATCAGGTCTTAGAGCGCTACAAAACAGCATTATTTAAAGCATTGCCCGACGTACCCCGCAGCGAGATTATCTGGCGTTTTCATTTCATGCTCGGCGCTACCGCCTATGCGATTGCGGGCACCGATATCCTGCGGCTCATTACTGGCTGGGATGAAACCGACGGTAAATCACCTACCCATGCCCAGCAGCATGCCAGCGCTATTGATCAGCTAACGGAGCGGCTATTGCAATTTCTGATCGGCGGCCTGCGTGCCCCGCTCCCCCAATTTATTGAACCATCCGAGAGGAAGACGCCATGACGTGGACCCTATTGCTCATCGCTGTACTTGCTGCGATTGGCGCAGTACTCACCATCGCACCGCTGCGGCGGCAACTGCTGACTGCACCGATCCTGCGCGGATTTCGCGCTGCCCTGCCGGCAATGTCCGATACCGAGCGGGCAGCCCTCGAGGCAGGAACAGTCTGGTGGGAGGCCGACTTATTCAGGGGCCGTCCGGATTGGGCCGGCTTAGGCGCAATCCCACGGCCTCAGCTCACCCAGGAAGAGCAGTCATTTCTTGATCACGAGGTTGAACAAGCGTGCCGGATGGTCAATGAATGGAAAATTAATTTCGAAGACCATGACATGCCCCAAGAGGCCTGGAGTTACATCAAGGAAAAAGGATTCCTCGGAATGATTATTCCGAAGGAGTACGGCGGCAAGGGATTTTCCGCCTATGCCCATTCACAGGTGGTTGCCAAACTCTCAACACGCTCTTCACCACTGGCCATCTCGGTCATGGTGCCCAACTCCCTGGGGCCGGCAGAACTGCTGCTCCACTATGGCACGGATGAGCAGAAAAACTATTACCTGCCCCGCCTTGCACGCGGCGAGGAAATCCCTGCCTTTGCCCTGACCAGCCCATGGGCGGGTTCGGACGCCGCATCTATTCCCGATGTCGGCATTGTCTGTAAGGGTGTCTGGCAGGGCAGAGAGACGCTGGGAATGCGGGTCACATGGAATAAGCGCTACATCACACTCGCGCCAGTCTGCACGATTCTGGGGCTTGCCTTTAGGCTGTTTGATCCCGATGGGCTGCTCGGCAAGACCAAGGATCTCGGCATTACCTGCGCCCTGGTGCCACACGATCATCCGGGCGTGACGATCGGCCGGCGTCATATTCCGATGAACACCTACTTCATGAATGGACCCACCCAGGGAGATGCGGTCTTCATGCCCTTGGAGTTCATCATCGGCGGGCCAAGCATGGCTGGCCAGGGCTGGCGCATGTTAATGGAGTGCCTCTCGGCAGGCCGCGCCATTTCTCTACCCTCGGCCAATGCGGGACTCGCACAGCTTGCTGCGCGAGTCGCAGGTGGCTATTCGCGTATTCGTCACCAATTCAAGACACCGATCTCCCGATTTGAGGGCATCGAGGAGCTGCTGGCTCGAATCGCCGGATATACCTATCTCAACGACGCCGTGAGAACACTGTCTGCAACCAGCATTGACCTCGGCCAGCGGCCCTCTGTGGTCTCGGCCATCGCGAAATACCATGTCACCGAGCGGGCCCGGCAGGTCGTCACTGACAGCATGGATATCGTGGGCGGAAAAGGCATCTGCATGGGGCCATCCAATATTCTTGGACTGGCCTATCAACAGATGCCGATCGGCATTACCGTTGAAGGCGCCAATGTCCTTACCCGCAACCTGATTCTGTTTGGACAGGGCGCAATACGTTGCCATCCTTTTCTGCTCGCGGAAATGCAGGCAGCACAAAATTCCGATCGTGTTCAGGGGCTCAAGGCCTTTGATGCGGCCTTCTGGGGCCATATCCGAACCATCTTGGGCAACGGAATGCGTGCGGTGTGGCATGGACTTACCGCAGCAAAATTCGCCGGTCCCGGCAATGTCGGGCCTGTCGAAATGCGCAGCGCGATGCGCAGCATTAACCATGCCTCGGTCGCCTTCGCATTTCTTGCAGACATCACGATGCTCTTGCTGGGCGGAAGCTTAAAACGCAAAGAGCGGCTCTCCGCGCGACTCGGGGATATTCTTGCCCACATGTTTCTGGCCAGCTGCGTACTCAAGCGCTACGAGATGGAGGGTCGAATTCGGGAAGATGCAGACGTTGTACGTTGGTGCATCGACGACTGTCTCAATAAAATCGCAACTGCCTTTGAGGGAGTACTCCAGAATTTCCCGAACCGGCCTCTGGGAAGGCTGCTGCGCCTGATGTTGTTTCCCTGGGGAATCCCCACGGCAGCGGCCTCGGATCGCGTTGGCCATCGTATCGCGCAGCTGATTGCAAATCCGGGGGATGCCCGGAATCGCCTCACACCCATTTGTTTTGTACATGACGATGAATACGATCCGGTCGGTGCAATCGAACATGCCCTGAAGGCCATGATCGCAGCCGAACCCATCGACGCGAAGATTCGCGCGGCAGAAAAACGTGGCGTCTTCAAAAATGAACCGTTGGCCAATATCCGGGATATCGGCCGGCTGGCCCTCGAAAAAGGCATCATCACAGCCGAGGAATTCTCCGCCTTAACACGGCGCGATGAACTTCGCGACCGCGTGATCCATGTCGATGACTTTCCGTTTGAGATTCACGCCTCCGCGGATTCGCCCTCTGCCCCGATGTCGAATTCGGCATCCGCGCTACATGCCCGGGCCGCATGATGGATCAGGCACAGAAAGCGGTCTACCTCGTCGACGGTGCCCGCACCCCATTTCTGAAGGCCCGCGGTGGGCCGGGACCCTTTAGCGCATCGGACCTCGCGACACAGGCGGGCCGTGCCCTGCTGCTGCGCCAGCCCTTCTCCCCGGAAGCAATCGATGAAGTGATTCTCGGGTGCGCCGCACCCGCACCCGATGAGGTCAATATCGGCCGCGTGGTCGCACTTCGTATGGGATGCGGACACTCGGTCACGGGCTGGACTGTGATGCGTAACTGCGCCTCCGGGCTGCAGGCGCTCGACTCCGCAATGGCCAATATTCGGCTCGGACGATCTGATCTGGTACTCGCGGGTGGTGTTGACGCGCTCTCGCGCACCCCGTTGCTTTACTCCGATCAAATGGTGCGCTGGTTCGCCGATATGTCCACCAAGAAAACCGCTATCGCTCGGCTTCAGCACTTTCTTCGTCTCAACCCAGGTCAATTGTTCAAACCCATCATCGCCCTACTAAGAGGACTCACCGATCCTGTGGTTGGGCTTTCAATGGGGCAGACCGCAGAGAACCTTGCCTATCGATTTGGCATCAGCCGCAGAGAAATGGATGCCTTCTCCGTACGCAGCCATCAGCGCGCTACCGCGGGCCGGCAGACCGATGCCTTTCATGAAATCGTTCCGCTGATGGATGCCCAGGGAAAGATATATGCCCAGGATGATGGCGTACGAGAGGACTCGTCTCTGGATGGTCTTGCAAAACTTAGACCCGTATTTGATCGCCCCTACGGAAACATCACTGCCGGAAACAGCTCGCAGGTCACCGACGGCGCCGCATGGTGCCTGCTCGCATCCGAACAGGCCGTCCGCGATCACGGCCTGCGGCCGATCGCACGCATTCTTGACATCCATTGGGCGGGACTGGATCCGGCCGAGATGGGGCTGGGCCCCGTGTATGCCGCGCTGCCCCTGATGCAGCGCTACGGTCTCGGACTGCAGGATCTTGATCTCTGGGAGATCAACGAGGCCTTTGCTGCACAGGTCATGGGCTGTATGCGGGCACTCCAAGATGCGGCGTTATGCCAAGACATCTTGCACGGACAGCCCCACAAAGGGGTCTCTGGAATCCTGGATGAATCAAAGCTCAATATCCATGGTGGTGCGATTGCCGTCGGACACCCTGTCGGTGCATCGGGTGCCCGCATTACCCTTCATCTCGCACACGCGCTGAAGATGACCGGCCAGCATCGCGGAATCGCAGCAATATGCATCGGCGGTGGCCAAGGCGGCGCTGCCTTGTTGGAGACAGCATAATGAAACATTGGGAAATCACCGTCGATGCCGATGGCATTGTGTGGATGGGCTTAAACACCGCACAGGCGAGCATGAATAAGCTGACCGCGGAGGTGCTCGCAGAATTTTCTGAGCAGCTCGACAAGATGGATCAGCAGCCGCCCACTGGATTGATTATTCAGTCGGCAAAGTCATCCGGTTTTATTGCGGGTGCAGACATTGAGGAATTTAAACAACTCGACTCGCCGGAACAGGCCAATGCATTAATCGCCCGCGGCTGGAATCTTTTTAATCGACTCGCATCGGTCCCGTATCCCACGCTTGCCCTGATTCGGGGGGTATGCCTTGGCGGTGGACTTGAACTCTCACTTGCCTGCCGATATCGCATTGCGGTCGATGAGCCTTCCACCCGACTCGGGCTACCTGAAGTGCTGCTCGGTATTGTTCCTGGCTGGGGTGGCATGCTCCGACTGCCGCGTGTCATCGGGCCGCAGGCCGCGCTGGACATGATGCTCACGGCCAAGAGCCTGGATGCCCGACGCGCCAAGCGGGCCGGTCTGGTCGACCTGGCGGTTGCGCCTCGGGTCATGCGCGAATCTGCAGTGGGACTGATTCGTTCGGGCCGTCCGCCACGGCGCATCTCAGGGATAGCCGCGGTCATGAATCATCCGGTCATCCGACCCATCATTGCCATGATGGCCAGAAAGCAGGTGCAGAAAAAAGCGCGCCGCGAACACTATCCTGCGCCTTACGCGATCATTGATATCTGGCAGAAGGCCGATGGTGATGCACTCAAAATCCCCGCGCTCATGCAAGGCATCGTGGGATCGCCCACCACACAAAACCTGGTCCGGGTATTTTTCCTTCAGGAGCGCCTGAAGTCCCTCGGCAAGGAATCCTCCTTTAACGCCCGGCGCGTCCATATCATCGGCGCCGGCGTAATGGGCGGTGATATTGCGGCATGGTGTGCGCTACGGGGCTTGACGGCGACCCTGCAGGACCAGAGCGCAGAACGCATCGCGCCCGCGATCGGCCGGGCCGGGGCACTATTTAAAAAACGTATCCGTGACCCCCTGGCCCGTAGGGCTGCATCAGACCGTCTGATCCCAGATCCACAAGGCCACGGTATTCGACATGCGGATGTTGTCATCGAGGCGATTTTTGAAAACCTTGCCGCCAAACACGCATTGCTGAAGTCCATTGAGCCGCAGCTAAAACCAAACGCAATTCTCGCCACGAATACGTCAAGCCTAAGAATCGAGGAACTTCGGACTGTGCTCGCCGATCCATCTCGCCTGATTGGAATTCACTTCTTTAATCCCGTTCCGATGATGCCCCTCGTTGAAATCATTGCCGCCTCCGGGACGCGACCCGAAGCGATTGCCGATGCGCTTGCATTTGTTCGTCGTATTGACAAACTTCCGCTGCCGGTCAAAAGTGCACCGGGATTTCTGGTCAATGCAGTACTGGCCCCCTACATGCTTGCGGCCATGCGCGCCGTAGATGCCGGCCAATCGGCCGCCACCATAGATGCCGCCATGCGCAAATTTGGCATGCCAATGGGTCCAATTGAGCTTGCCGATACGGTCGGCCTGGATATTGCGCTGGCAGCAGGCCAGCAACTCTCAGACCAGACCACTCCGCCGCAATGCCTGATGAAACGCGTGGAAGAAGGCCATCTCGGAAAAAAGACGGGCCGCGGTTTTTATGAATGGTCCAACGGCAAGATCGCAAGCCACGCGGCGGCGTCTGCGATTCCTGAAGAACTTGCAGAACAGTTAATCATGCCTCTGGTGAGTCGAACCCAATCCCTGGTGGCAGAAGGCGTCGTCGCTGACTCGGATCTTGCTGATGCAGGAGTCATCTTCGGCACCGGTTTCGCACCCTTTCGCGGTGGACCGCTGAAATGGTTATCAGAAAGGAAGATGCCGTGACCCATTTAATCATCAAGCGTGTGGCCGTATTGGGTGCCGGCGTAATGGGCGCCCAGATCGCTGGGCACTTGGCCAATGCAGGCATTGGTGTCGATCTATTCGACCTGCCCGGCCCCCAGGACGACCACAACCAGACCGTCAAGACCGCCCTGCAACGGCTCAAAAAACTCGAACCCGCCCCCCTGGCAGATGCCTCCGTACTGGGGCACATTCGGCCATGTAATTTCGATGATCACCTTCCCAGACTCCAGGAGTCACAGCTCATCATAGAAGCGGTTGCTGAGCGAATGGATATCAAGCGGACGCTCTACGCAAAGATCGCCGCATATTGCTCGGCAAGCGTATGGATTGCCTCCAATACATCCGGACTATCGGTGCGCGCACTCGCAGGCGAAATTCCTCCTGCATTACGGCCTCGATTCTGCGGCATGCATTTTTTTAATCCGCCGCGCTACATGAGCCTGGTCGAGCTGATCCCGGCAACGGAGACTTTGCCTGACGGACTGGATGCGCTCGAATCTTGGCTGACCAGAACATTGGGTAAGTCCGTGATTCGTGCCAAAGACACGCCCAACTTCATTGCCAATCGAATCGGAGTGTTCTCGCTATTGGCCACCATGGAACACACCCAACGACTCGGACTTGGCCTGGATACTGTAGACGCACTCACCGGGCCCCGCATTGGACGGCCCAAAAGTGCCTGCTACCGAACCGTAGATGTGGTTGGCATCGATACACTGGCCCATGTCGTTAGAACCAAACAAGAGCAGCTCACTGCGGATCCCTGGCATCCTCTATTTAAGCTGCCATCATGGATTGAGCAGCTGATCAAAGACGGCGCACTCGGTCAAAAAACCGGCCGTGGCCTGTATCGAAAAGAGGGCCGCGAGATTCTGGTGCTTGAGCCCACGACCGGCATGTATCGTAAGGTCGATCAAACGATTGACCCCGAAGTCGAGAAGATCCTCGCGCTACGACATCCGGCGGAAAAATTTCAGGCGATGCTTCGGTGCCCCCATCCGCAGGCACAACTGCTGTGGTCCATCTTCCGCGATGTTTTCCATTACAGCGCTGTCCATTTACAGGAGATTGCAGATAACGCCCGCGATCTGGATCTCGCCATGCGTTGGGGATTCGGCTGGAGCCAGGGGCCGTTCGAACTCTGGCAGGCCGGGGGATGGACCGCGATCACACAGGCGATTGAACAAGACGTCTCGGCTGGCAAAACCCTGGTGGCAGTGCCACTGCCCGACTGGTGTCGAGATCCAGCCCGAGACGGGGTCCATAGCCCACAGGGATCATGGGCTCCATCTGCACATTCCAATCGTCCACGGTCAAGCCTTCCGGTGTATCGCAGACAGCTCTTCCCCGAGCTGCTCATCGGCGAGCAGGAACGCCATGAGGCAGCTCCGATCAGCCAGACTGCCGGCGAGACCATTTTTCAAAACAAAGAAGTGCGCTTGTGGCGCCTGCCCCAGGCCGACGAGCGGATCGGAATTCTGTCCTTTAACTCGCCCATGCACAGCGTGGGCGACGAGGTTCTGTCGGGCATGATGACATCGATCTCAATGGCGGAATCGGATCTTGATGGACTGGTGCTCTGGCATGAGCCGCCTTTTTGTGTCGGTGCCAATCTGAAACTAGTTGCCCAGGCCTGTAAAGCAGGTGAGTTTGACCGGCTTGAGAAAATTGTCGCGCAGTTCCAGGCAGCATCCCAGGCATTGAAATACTGCCGGGTCCCCACCATCGCTGCAGTCCAGGGACTGGCACTGGGGGGCGGGTGTGAATTTCTGATGCATGCACAACAACGCGTGATGCACCTGGAGAGCTATGTCGGACTGGTCGAGGCAGGTGTTGGCCTCATTCCGGCAGGCGGCGGATGTAAAGAGTTCGTGGTCCGTGCAGCCGACTGGGCCGAACAGGGCCCCACGCCGGCAGAGGTATTCCCCTTTATTCAAAAAATATTCACCACAGTCGCGATGGCCAAGGTTGCAAAGAGCAGCCTGCAGGCCAGCTCTTTGGGCTTTGCCAAGCCACAGGATGTGACCGTCTTTCATCCTCAGGAGCTGCTCTATGCCGCGCTACGCACGGCCCGCCAGCGGGCAGATATCGGTGCGCCGCCTCCGATTCCAAGGCCAGTGCCCGTATCCGGAAGGACAGGTATCGCCAACCTATCACTGATGCTTGTGAATATGCATGAAGGAAAAATGATCAGCGATCACGACTACAAGGTTGCCCATGCGGTCGCAACAGCCCTGTGCGGTGGCGATATCGACGCGGGAACCATGGTCGATGAGCAATGGTTGATCCGATTAGAACGGCAGCTCTTCATGGATTTACTCAAGACTCCCGAAACCCAGGCCCGGATTGAACACATGCTGGCCACGGGCAAACCCCTGCGTAATTAGATCAAGGCCGCACATCATGAACAATCAGCGTCAAGAAGCCTTTGTTGTATCCGCAAAGCGGCTGCCTGTAGGAAAGAAAAACGGCCGCCTTAAATCCACGCGGCCAGACGACCTGCTGGCGGCAGCGATTCAAGCCTGCCTGGCCGGCCTCGATAACCTGGATCGCAACGCAATCGAAGATGTGATCGTCGGCTGTGCCATGCCAGAGGCTGAACAAGGCATGAATATGGCGCGCATTGGACTGCTGCTTGCGGGACTCCCACAGTCTGTACCTGGCATCACCATCAATCGCTTTTGTGCATCCGGCCTGCAGGCCGTGGCCGATGCCGCCGCCCGTATTCAGCTGGGCCAGGCAGACCTGATGATCGCCGCAGGCGCGGAGTCGATGAGTGCGATGCCGCAGATCATGGGCAATAAGATTGCGATGAATCCCGCCATCTTTGAGCAGAGCGAACATCTCGGTATCGCATTTGGAATGGGCATGACCGCAGAAAACGTTGCCCGTCAGTGGGCCATCTCCCGCGAGGACCAGGATCTATTCGCCCTGAACTCTCATACCAAGGCCTGCACTGCGATCCATGCAGGTGAGTTTTCACAGGAGCTGACTCCCTTTGAGGTGATCTCTCATCTGCCGGACCCAGACAGTGCCCGGGTGAACATTCAGCGTCACCAGATGACCCAGGATGAAGGCCCAAGGGCGGATACGGCATTGGAGCGACTATCGGCGCTCAGACCTGTATTTCATGCCAAGGGATCGGTCACCGCCGGTAATTCCTCGCAGATGTCGGACGGCGCAGCGGCCTTATTGCTCGCATCAGCGTCTGCCATCAAGACCTTCGGACTCACGCCGATTGCCCGATTTGTCTCGTACGCTGTTGCTGGGGTACCGCCAGAGGTCATGGGAATTGGTCCGGTTGCAGCAATCCCAAAGGCCCTGCAGCGTGCAGGACTTCAAGCCAGTGATGTTGGCTGGATAGAGCTCAACGAAGCGTTCGCGGCCCAGGCGCTTGCAGTGATCCGGGAATGCCAGCTCGACCCCGCCATTGTTAACCCACTTGGCGGCGCGATTGCTGCAGGCCACCCGCTCGGCGCGACAGGTGCCATTCGCTCTTGTACTGCCATCCACGGTGCCCGAAGGCATCGAAAACCCTACTCTATGGTGAGCATGTGTATCGGCACAGGCATGGGAGCGGCAGGTATATTTGAAACACTATAAAAGTTCAGGAGACCGTGATGGAAAAACTCTGGGTCAATCAGTATCCGCAGGGCGTTCCCGCCGACATTGACCTGAATCGGATCACTTCGGTAGCCGATTTCCTGCTGGAGGCATGCCAGGAGTTCGCCTCAAAGACTGCCTATATCAGCATGGGCAAATCCATCACCTATCAGCAGCTCAACGATCAGAGCCGGATTTTTGCCCAGCATCTGCAGTCCATTGGCGTGCGCAAGGGCGATCGGGTCGCGCTGATGATGCCCAATGTGCTGCAGTATCCCATCACCCTATTTGGCACCCTGCGGGCAGGGGCCGTGGTGGTCAACTGCAATCCGCTCTATACGCCCAGAGAACTCGAGCACCAGCTGGCAGACTCCGGAGCAACGGTGATTGTGATTCTGGAAAACTTTGCCCATACACTTGAGCAGGTGATCGGCAAGACCCAGGTTCGGCATGTGATTGTCACGCCCCTCGGTGAGATGCTGGGCGCGAAGGGCCACATCGTGAACTTCGTGGTTCGAAAGATAAAAAAATTAGTCCCGGCATGGAATCTTCCGCAGGCCATTAGCCTGAATCAGGCCCTTGCGTCTGGAAACGGTAAGCCGTTCACCAAGCCACAGCTCACGCCTGATGACGTTGCCTTTCTGCAGTACACAGGCGGCACAACAGGAATATCCAAGGGGGCCATCCTGACCCATCGAAACATCTGTGCCAACGTCCTGCAGGCAGAAGCATGGATTAAGCCAGTGGTCCGTCGCGGCGAGGAATTTATCATCACCGCGTTGCCGCTCTATCACATCTTTGCGCTTACCGCGAACTGCCTCACGTTTCTACGCATCGGCGCCCAGAACTTGTTAATTGCGAATCCGCGGGATATTCCAAATTTCGTCAAGGAATGGGCCAAGTATCCGGTCACAGTATTTACCGCGGTCAACACCCTGTTTAATGCCTTACTCAATAACCCAGACTTTCTGAAGCTCAATTTTTCAACCATGCGGGTGACATTGGGCGGTGGCATGGCGGTACAACGGCCCGTCGCAGAACGCTGGCGCTCGGTGACTGGCTGCGCCTTATCGCAGGCCTATGGCCTGACCGAAACATCACCTGCGGCGACCATCAATCCACTGATTGATATTCCTTTCTCCGGATCCATCGGTCTGCCAATTTCATCAACCGAGGTCTCAATTCGTGATGACCAAGGGACAGCGCTGCCGCTTGGGGAAGTCGGCGAGATCTGTATCCGCGGGCCGCAGGTAACACCGGGCTACTGGGGAAGGCCAGACGAGACCGCCAAGATCTTTTTTCCAGATGGCTTCTTAAAGACCGGGGATATGGGCTATATCGACCCACAGGGGTATGTCTTTTTGGTGGACCGGAAAAAGGACATGATTCTGGTCTCCGGATTTAACGTCTACCCCAATGAAGTCGAGGAGGTCGTCGCGATGCATCCGGCGGTCCGAGAGGTTGCGGCAATCGGTGTGGCCGATGAGCAAACCGGAGAGGCCGTCAAACTCTTCGTCGCCGCATCGGATCCATCACTGACCAAGGAAGCGATAATCGAACACTGCAAGGAATACCTGACCAACTACAAGGTGCCCAAGCAGATTGAGTTTAGGCCAGAGCTGCCAAAAACCAATGTTGGAAAGATTCTTCGTCGGGCGCTCCGAGACGGCTAACCCTGTCGTGGCGGACCCGCCAAGAGCCCTGGGCGCGATGCTCGGGGCCAAAGACTACTTCTCAACAAACGCACGCTCAAATACATAGTCGCCAGGATTGCCCAGGCTAGGCGAGACTTTGAATCCTCTGGCATCAAGCATCTCAGCAGTCTCTTTCAGCATGGCTGGGCTGCCACAGATCATGGCCCGATCGACCGCAGGATCTAAAGCCGGCAGGCCAATATCAACAAAAAGCTGGCCCGACTGAATCGCCGTCGTTAGCCGGCCAGTGTGGGTGAATGCCTCGCGCGTAACGGTAGGGTAATAGATCAACTGCTCACGCACCATGTCGCCCAGAAACTCATGCTGCGGAAGTTCGTGTCGCAGGTAGTCGCCGTAGGCAAGCTCACTCACCGTGCGCACACCGTGGATTAGGACGACTTTTTCAAATCGTTCATAGGTTTCCGGATCACGAACAATGCTCATAAACGGAGCAAGCCCAGTCCCTGTGCTGAATAAATAGAGATGCTTACCGGAATTCAGGTCATCCAGAACCAGGGTGCCCACCGACTTCTCGCTCACCAGGATAGAGTCACCGACCTGAATGCCCTGAAGCCGAGAGGTCAGCGGCCCATCGGGCACTTTGATGCTCAGAAACTCAAGATGCTCCTCATAATTGGGGCTGACCACGCTATAGGCCCGCACAAGAGGTTTACCGTCGACCTCCAGGCCGATCATGAGAAAGTGGCCATTACGAAAGCGCAAACCCGAACGACGCGTGGTCGTGAAACTAAACAGGCTCTCATTCCAATGGTGCACACTGAGTACTGTCTCTTTGTGATACTTCGACATCCCTACTCTCCGACAAATGGGTTGGAGCGGCGCTCCTCGCCGAACGTGCTCATCGGCCCGTGCCCCGGCACAAACTCAATGTCATCTCCCAAGGGAAATAATTTTTTTCGGATCGAATCGATCAATTGCTGGTGATTGCCACGCGGGAAATCCGTCCTGCCGATCGAACCCGCAAACAATACATCACCCACAAAGGCCAGCCGATTCTTTGGATGCACAAACACCACATGGCCAGGCGTATGTCCCGGACAGTGGATGACGTTCATGACCTCCTCGCCAACACAGACCGTGTCGCCATCTTCCAGCCAACGATCCGGCTCAAAGCCTTCCGCACCGGGCATGCCAAACATCATGCCCTGAGTCTTTAACTGATCAATCCAGAACTGATCATCCCGATGGGGGCCTTCGATTGGGACCCCAAGCTGCCTAGCGAGCGTCCCCGCCTGGCCACAATGATCGATATGCCCATGGGTGAGCAAAATCTTTTCAATCGTGACATTGGCCTCGCGGGCAACCGCCTCCAGATGATCGATATCGCCACCCGGATCAATGAACGCTGCCCGCTGGGTCAGCGGGCAGATGACCAGTGAGCAGTTTTGCTGAAATGCCGTGACCGGAAAAATCTCAAATTGCATCGGGCCATTATCGCAGATGGCCCGAATCTCACAGAATCGCGCTGCCCTCGGTATTGGGCCCCTCACCCTGTTCATAAACGACATGTGCCCGGCCAACAATCAGCGGGTCAAGGCGTCCAATCTGGGCGATATCCTTTTTCGCGTAAGGCAGGCGATGCAATACATAACGCATTGCATTCAGTCGGGCCCGCTTTTTACAATCGCTCTTGATCACCGTCCAGGGGGAATCCGCAGTATCTGTTTCGCAGAACATCGCCTCTTTGGCGAGGGTGTACTCCTTCCATTTATTGAGCGACTGTTTATCGATCGGACTCAGCTTCCAGTGCTTTAAGGGGTGCACCTCGCGCTCTTTGAACCGCCGACGCTGCTCCTTCTGGCTCACGGAGAACCAGAATTTAATTAGATGGGTGCCGCTGCGAACCAGATGACGCTCAAACTCCGGTGCCTGTCGCATGAACTCATGGTATTCCGCATCCGTACAGAATCCCATTACCCGTTCCACGCCTGCGCGGTTATACCAGCTACGATCAAACAGCACGATCTCACCTGCCGTGGGCAGATGCTGAACATATCGTTGGAAATACCACTGGCCACGCTCTGATTCACTCGGCTTTTCTAAGGCGACGACGCGCGCACCACGCGGATTGAGGTGCTCCATAAACCGCTTGATGGTGCCCCCCTTGCCGGCGGCATCCCGGCCCTCAAACAGAATCACCACGCGCTGACCCGTGCCCTTGACCCATGCCTGAAGCTTGAGCAGCTCGACCTGAAGCTTGTATTTCTCGGCCTCGTAGACGGATCGTCTCAACAGATTCTTGTAAGGATAGACACCCTTATGCCAGCCGGGATCAAGCTCTTCATCCGGATTGACGATGGGTTTCGGCTTGGCCCGAGCGGATGCGGCTGATCGATCGGAGACAAGTTCCGGAATGCGCTGTTCGTTCAGGTCTGAGAGCCGATTCTCCATGCGGACTGGCCGAATTTTTTTCACTTGTTTTTCCATGTGATGTACTCCGGAAATTGCCCATCCCCGGAGCCCCTGTCTGTAAGGTCAATACGCCTATTGTGCTCCCGCAGGGGACTCACCGGCATGGGAGAACTTTGAACTGAATCAAGGTTTTTGCGGAGATCTACATCGACGAAGCGTCACGGATACGATGCATGCTCTGAATGTCCACCACCCAGACCAGGCCATCACCAATCTGTCCGGTCTGGCAGGCATCGATCAGGGCGGTGCGAATGGTCTCCACCATATCGGGCTCCACCAGCACACAGACCATGACCTTATCGGTAAAGTCGGTCAGTTCATCTCTCACTGAACGCTTATCAACCGCCGAGGGGGCGGTGAAGCCTTTGACATTAAATACCGTCACCCCCGGAAAGTTGGGAATCGCCCGCAGGGCATCACGCAACCGTGACAGACGGCTGGGGCGAATGATGGCGCGGATTTCTTTCATCGTTCATGTCTCCTGCGGGCTTAAGCCTCTTGGGGTTCATCATCAAACCAGCGATACAGCGTTGGCAGCACTACCAATGTCAGTAGCGTCGAGGAAATTAGACCACTGATCACCACGATGGCCAACGGCCGCTGCACTTCCGACCCGGGACCGGCCGCAAACAGAAAGGGGACCAGGCCCAGCAGGGCAACGGTGGCCGTCATCATCACCGGACGAAACCGCTGAACACATCCCTCACGGACCGCCTCGGCAACGGCCATGCCATCCTGGCGAAATTTCCGAATACAGCTGACCAGAACCACGCCATTGAGCACCGCGATACCCCATAACGCGATAAACCCAACAGAGGCTGGAAGGCTTAGATACTCTCCAGTGACGAAAAGCCCAATGACACCCCCGATTGAGGCAAAGGGCAGCACCATAATGATCAGACTGGCCAGCTTGACCGAATTAAAAAGCAAAAAGAGCAGGAAAAAAATTGCTGCAATTGTTAATGGCACGATGATGGACAGGGTGTCCATCGCCCGCTCCAGATTCTCAAACTGGCCACCAAACTTAAAGTAATAGCCCTGCGGCAGTTTCAACTCCTTGGTGAGACGCTGCTGGACCTCTTCAACAAATCCGCCCAGATCACGGCCGTCGACATTCGCGCCCACCACAACACGACGCTTACCCCACTCGCGGCTGACCTGGGCCGGGCCGTCGATCAATTGAATCTTGGCCACGGTCGAAAGGGGCACCTGCGCACCATTCGAGGTACGCAAGAGCGTGTTGCCGATATCCTCAATCGATTCACGGAACCGCTGAGGAAAACGGACCTGGATACCGTACCGTCGCTCACCCTCATAGAGGGTTGTCACCTCTTTACCGCCAATCGCAGTCTCAATCAGAGTCTGTACATCCGCAACATTGAGGCCATAACGGGCGATGGTATTGCGATCAATATCGACCGTTAAAAACTGCTGCCCGGAGAGCCGCTCGACGCGGATATCCCGCGCACCCCGAACGCTACGAACGACCTTCGCGACCTGCTCGGAGAGCTGCCGCAGTTCATTGAGATCATCTCCAAAAATCTTGATACCCAACTGGGAACGAACTCCCGTCAGCATTTCGTCGACACGCTGTGCGATCGGCTGAGAGATCACCACCTGCACACCCGGGATCGCCGAGAGCCTCTTTCGAATGTCCTCTTCAATCTCTTGCTGATCCCGATCCGAATCCGGATCGATGAGGGCAACTGGGGTCGATTCATTCGGTCCGGCCGGATCCGCTGGGGACTCACCCCGGCCCAAGGGAGAAACGACACTCTTCACCCCGGGAACCTCTGCCACCATCTTCATGGCGACCATTTCCAGTCGAATCGATTCATCCAGGGAGATACTCGGTACACGAATGACCTGAGGTGTCAGCGCCCCTTCCTTCATGATGGGCATAAAAGACTTCCCAAGAAACGGGAAAAGAAGCAATGAGAGGACCAGCAGGCCAACCGCCACCGCAAGCGTCTTGCGTCCCTGCTGGGTGGCGCGATCGAGCAGATCAAGATAGTGACGCTTCAGATAGGCAATCGCCTTGGTATCGTGGTCTGCGCCGCCTTTTAGGAAGTATGAGCACAGGACGGGTGAGAGGGTTAACGACACCACCAAAGACACGGTGAGGGCGACCGCAATGGTAATGGCCAGCGGCGAAAACATCTTGCCCTCGATACCCTGTAAGGTCATCAGCGGCAAAAACACAAGGACAATAATCACGATACCAAAGATCGTGGGCGTGGCTACCTCAGTGGTGGCCTCGAATACGGTCCGCACCCGCTCGCCGATGCTCTTGCCGGCCTTGCCCAGCTTATGAAATACATTTTCCACCACCACAACGGTGGCATCGACCATCAGCCCAATGGCAATCGCCAGGCCCCCAAGGGACATCAGGTTTGCCGATATCCCGTAGCGATTCATGATGATGAAAGTGGTGAGCGGCGCAATGATCAAGGTGGCCACCACGATCAGACTTGAACGCACATCGCCCAGAAATATGAACAACACCAATACAACTAAAAAAATGCCTTCGATAAGCACTTTTCCAACGGTCCACAAGGCCGCATCCACGAGATCCGTCCGGTCGTAAAACGGCACAATCTTGAGCCCATCGGGCAGCATCCCGGAGCCATTGATCTCGTTAACCCGCTCTTTGACACGCGACACAACCTGCTTGGCATTGCCCCCGCGAATCATCATGACAATTCCACCAGCGCTCTCGGTATGCCCACCTTTAATCAGGGCCCCCTGACGGACTTCGCTGCCAATCTGGACCCGGGCGACGTCGCGGACGAATACGGGAACGCCACTCTGTTCTTTCAGAACAATATTGTTGATATCGTCGATCGTACGGATCAGGCCTACAGCACGCACGAGAAACTGCTCGGATCCCTGGGGCAGAATCCCGCCGCTGGCGTTGGAATTATTTGCTGAGATTGAATTGACCACCTGCTGCATGGTCAGGTTAAAGTGCCGCAGCCGGCCCGGGTCAATCTTGACCTGAAATTGTTTGACCAGTCCGCCATAGGAATTAATTTCGGCCACTCCAGGGATCGAGCGCAGCATCGGACGCACCACCCAGTCCTGCAGGGTTCGACGCTCCATCAACTCTTCGGCAGTCAGCTCGCGCTTTCCGTCATCGGGCCGTTCAATCGTGTACTGGAATACCTCGCCCAGGCCTGTTGAGACCGGGCCCAGCACTGGCACAACGCCGTCTGGCATACGGGTACTGACCTCAATGAGCCGCTCAGTAACCAGCTGGCGAGCAAAGTAGACATCCGTTTTGTCTGTGAAGACCAGAGTAATAATCGACAGACCGCTGCGATTTAAAGACCGCATTTCGGTTAGCCCCGGCAGGCCCGTCATCGCGATCTCCAGCGGCACCGTAATAAATCGCTCGATCTCCTCAGGAGAGCGGCCAGGCGCTTCGGTCGCGATCTGCACCTGAATATTGGTCACATCCGGAAATGCATCTACGGACAGGCGCATCGACTCACGCAGCCCAAAGCCACATAGCGCCAGGGCAATCACGACGACCACCAGACGCTGGCTGAGTGCCGAACGAATCAATGACGGAATCAAGGCACTACTCCTGCGCGCGCTTGCGTTCGTTGTTTAAGTGAAAGGCACCCTTGATAACGATCTCTGTACCTACCGGCAGCCCGCCCAGTACCGGCCGCACACTCTCATTGACCGGCGGGCCAAGCTCAACGGACGTCAATGTCCAGATGTTGTCAGCCTTCCGAACAAAGACATGGTCTTTGTCTGTCTCGCGAACCACCGCCTCAATCGGCACCACTGCAGTGCTGCTTGCATCACCCTGTATACGCATATTGACGAGCATCGAGGGCTTGAGGTCACGGCCAGGATTGTCGATCACAGAACGAAGGGTGACCGTGCGGGTCTCTGGTGAAATGGTGTCACCGACAACGGAAATTTTCGCCTTGATTTTCCTGTTGCGCAGTGCCGGGACTTCAATCTCAACCGCCTGCCCCGGACGGACATAGCGGGCCGTCTGCTCAGGGATCTGCCCGACCACCCAGACCCTGCTCAGATCCGCGACGGTAAACAGCGGATCGCCCGGCGTGGCGACCTGCCCCTGGCTGACCTTGCGCTCAATCACGACCCCGCTTTGTGTCGCCGAAATCCCCACGCTGGGGTTTAACACCCCATCTTTGCGCAGGGCATCGATCATTGCGGATGACATGCCCATCAGTGCAAGTTGATCGCCTGCTGCACGCGACTCTGCCCGCGCAATATTCAGCTCTGACTCGCGACGCTGAAGCTCAGCAGTGCCAATGACATCTGCCTTCACCAGAACCTGAGCCCGCTCAACGGCCCGCTCCGCCTGGGTAAACGACGCATTGGCTCGAAGAAAAGCCACCTGCGCCTGCGTCAGCTCGGGACTGGCAAGACTGGCCAGCGGCTGACCGGAGGCCACACGATCACCCACCTCTGCCAACACATTGGTCACACGGCCCAACACGGAGGCACCGATGCGCGTCACCAAACGCTCATCGGGCTGGATCGTTCCCGAGACCTCCACCACGCGGGATAGGTCGGCAACCTCGACCTTACCGGTTGTGAAATAACTCTGCATCTCCGGCTTAATCGCCACATCCCGGACATCCAGCTTCGGCCCAGAGGAGGCCGTCTGCTGCTCACTTGAACAGCCGGCGAGCACAATCGCCGCCGAGACTATTACGATTCGGCCGCTGCGGCGAGGCCAGATCAAGAACCTAGCGACGGCCCGCAACACACGATAGAAAAATCGCGAATCGATCATTCATTTCCCCGGGATACAAAACTGGCCGCTAGCCGATCCAGATTGATCCTGGCTGACTGAAGTTCAAACCGGGCCTGGATAAGATCCGCACGCACCGAGCGCAGCACACGCTGGGCATCTAACACTTCCAAAATACCCCGCTCGCCAAACCGATAGGCTGCCTCAGCAACCCGCAATGCAGCCTCTGCCTCTGGTATCGCGCCTCGGCCCAATGCCTCGACCGATGCACGCGCCATCTCATAGGACTTCCAGGCGATCAGGACGCGCTGACGCATCTCCAGTGTCGCCCCGTCGAGCCGGGTCTGGGCCCGCGCCCGCTCAGCGCTGGCCTCTGCCACAGGCCCCTGACGCTGATCAAAAATCGGAATCTGAATACTGGCCCCGGTCATGGTCTGACGAATCTCAGGATCGCGCATCTCAACATAAC
This sequence comes from Burkholderiaceae bacterium, assembly GCA_018882785.1. Taxonomy (GTDB): domain Bacteria; phylum Pseudomonadota; class Gammaproteobacteria; order Burkholderiales; family Burkholderiaceae_A; genus Lacustribacter. The sequence continues at coordinate 196,959 of VERI01000002.1, forward strand.
GAAGCTCGACTCCCGGCAGCCGTCCGGCCTTGGCAAGACTCACGTTGGCATCAGCACGCTCCACTAGCGCGCGCAATGCGGCGAGCTCGGGATTCTTCGATACGGCCTTCTGTATGAGTTCATCGAAGACCAGCGGCTGGGCCTCATCGGAGAGCCTGCCCTGCAGCGACCACCGCTCGGGCAGACGTCCGGCAGCAAGCCGATTAATTGCGATTGCAGCCTGCTCGGCCTTAATAGACGCACTGACTTGACGTTGACGGGCGCTGATAATCTCCGCATCGGCCTTGATCAGCTCAAATCGCGGTGCCTCTCCGGTCTCTACTCTGAGCCTGACCCGATCGCGAATCTGCTCAAGCAGTCGGACAGACTCCTTTGCGGCGAGCTCCTCTTCCAAACGCAAAAGCAACTCGAATGCCTTTGTCCGAACCTCCGCAACCAGATTATTTCGAACGAGCTGAAGTTCCTGGCCTGCCGCCTCAGATCCGGCAGAAGCGCCAGAGACTCTCGCACTTCGCAAAAAAGGATTTTCAATCAGCTGGGAAACACCCCGGACTTCAACGCGTCCAGAGGCCGCAGTGCTCAGGGGCCGCTGAACATTGTCACCTGAAGAGACCTCGATGCGCGGATTCGGAAACGCACGGGCTGTACTCACCGAAGCCGCAGCGGCCTCGCGCTGACGGATCGCAGCCAACAAATCGGTGTTGTGCTGAATCACGATCGCTGTGATCTGATCAATGGTCAAAGACGCACCTGTCCCAAGCTCCGCCGACACCACTGGGAGTGGCCTTACCGCCAGGCTGACGCCAATCAGTAAGAGGCCACACCACCACAACCGTAGGGTCCGCAGGCGAAGCGTTCGGAGGGAAACAGAAGACATCACACTATCCATAGATATAAGTTTTGTTGATGGACTTCCACCGGGCACCGTCAGTTCCTTTCGGCAACAATGAATTACCCAAAAACCCCGTTGACCCTGGGGCCATCAGGAATGAGCGATGCAGGCTAAGCGGTCTGAAGCGCGTGGTACTCGAGATCTGCGAGCGCAATCACCTCCAGTGCCCGCGCATGCGTTGATTCGAGAATCACCGGAGGCGCCACACCGGCCTCGGCAGCCTCGCGCCAGCGTGCGGCACAGAGACACCACCGGTCCCCAGGACTCAGCCCGGGAAACAGAAACTCTGGATTGGGCGTTGAGAGGTCGTTGCCCCGGGATTTGGAGAAGGAGAGAAATTGCTCGGTCATCTGCGCGCACACCGTGTGACTGCCGTAGTCTTCGGCAGAGGTGTTGCAACAGCCATCCCGAAAAAATCCGGTGACCGGATCAAGACTGCATGGAACGAGGGGGCCACCCAGTACATTTTTCGCACTCACGGTAGACCCTCCTCTTGTGTAGAAACCCGCTAGTTTAAGCGAGATCCTTTACCAGTGAGGCACGGGTCTCGGCTGGCACCGGGTCGAGCACCACCGAGTAGTTCGGATGGTCCACACCCATGGACAGGCCTACGCCGTACTTCAATGCGCCCGCCATATCTTCATCAAGCTCGAACCGCATGAAGTGCACGGAGGAGGTTTTCTCCTCGTTCTCACGATCAAGATCCTCGTCTGCAATTGCAAACACCTTGTCGCGGCCCTCGACCTGAACCCAGACGCGGTCTTCCACACCTTTTAGCTTGGCGAGCTCAACCTTCCGGACTGCGGGATCGGAGTATTCGATCATCATCGTGCATTTAAAGTTTCGGCCGTCTGGAATGAGCGGGTTATAGGCGTCGAGCTCATCCTGAATCCCTGATTCTTCGAATGTTTTTTCGATTCTCAACATTTCCTGGATCTGATAGCGAATGGTTTTTTCATCCTCGAAAAAGAGGGTGATGTGCTGGCCAAGGGCGACCTGACGAATCCGCTTGTGTGCAATCACTTCCTGCCGGAACTGATTGCGAATCCGCGCGTAGTGCTCAAGTGTCCAGAGTGAATCCCGTGAAATCTGTGCCATGTTCATTCTCCATCAACTCCTTCATCAATATCCGTAGGCCCGTGCCAATAACGACAACGGGTGCGCAACTTTTCCATCGGCCTTGCCGGCCATTCCCTGCTCAATGTGATGCCCCGCAAGCTGGCAGTCCGACGCAACCACATCGGGCTCGCCCCCTTGGCCACCGTTGGCCTTCGGGTGTTCCGCCATCTGACGGAATACGGGCCTGCCAATTTTCATGGCGATCTCATGAAACTCTTTTTTCACGCCCCAGGTGCCCGCGTGGCCTGAACAACGCTCGACCGTATTGACGGCAGTGTCCGGCACCATCTCCAGCATCTCGCGTGTCTTTTGGCCAACGTTTTGCACACGCAGGTGACAGGCGATGTGATACGACACATTGCCGAGCCCCTGCTTGAAATCGGTTTTGAGCAGGCCGTCCTTGTGACGATTCACAAAGTACTCAAACGGATCCACCATCGCCGCCTTCACTGCCTGCGCGTCCGGATCATTGGGAAACATCAGTGGTATTTCCTGCTTGAACATCAGCGTGCAAGAAGGAATCGGCGTCATGATGGCGTAGCCGTCGCGGGCAAGCCTGGCGAGCACAGGAAGATTTTGTCTGGCCAAGGCCTCTACTGACTCCAGATCTCCGAGCTCGAGCTTGGGCATGCCACAGCAGGCCTGCTTCTCCACCACGACATAAGGGATGTCGTTGTGCTGGAGGACCTTGATCAGGTCATGGCCAATTCCTGGCTCGTTCCAATTCACATAGCAGGTTGAGTAGATCGCCACCTTGCCAGCCGTCTTCGCACCCGCCTTCACCGGCAGACTGGCCGAAGGCCGCGCCGATTTCTCAAAGGAAGTCGGTGCAAACTCAGGCAGCCAGGCGTCCTTGTGAACACCGATCATCTTTTCACCTAAAGCGCGGGCGGTTTTATTCTGCGATAAGGCATTGACCGCCTGAACAACGATAGGAATCGATGCAAGTTTCCCATTTGCAGATGTGTTAGACAGCACCGAATCACGAAACTTCGTCGGGGTGCCTTTCTTGAACTGAATCGCCTTGGCCCGAAGCATCAGATGCGGAAAATCCAGGTTCCAAGGATGGGGAGGAACGTAGGGGCACTTGGTCATGTAACAGACATCGCAGAGATAGCACTGGTCGACCACCTCCCAATACTTCTCTTTCGGCACACCGTCCATCTCGCCAGTCGGACCTTCGTCGATCAGATCGAACAGCCGTGGAAATGAGTTACACAAACTGACACAGCGGCGACAGCCATGGCATATGTCGAATACCCGCTCCATTTCCTTGAAGCAAGACTCTTCGTCATAGAACTCTTTGTTCTTCCAGTCGATCGGGTGCCGCGTGGGCGCCTCCAGGGATCCTTCTCTTGTCGACATCGCTTGACTCTTTCGGTTGGTTGACGGAAAACACCCGCTCCACAGGGCCCCATGTGACCGAGGCCCTGCAGATCAGATGCTTATGTGCACTGACTTAGGCTGCGAGCGCCTCAAGTGCCTTCTGGAACTTGTTGGCGTGGGACCGCTCAGCCTTCGCAAGGGTCTCAAACCAATCGGCAATCTCGTCAAACCCTTCGGCTCGGGCATCCTTCGCCATGCCGGGGTACATGTCGGTGTACTCGTGGGTCTCGCCTGCAACCGCTGACTTGAGGTTGGAAGCGGAGTCGCCAATCGGCATGTCCGTTGCGGGATCACCCACCTGGGCCAGATAGTCCAGATGGCCGTGTGCATGGCCCGTCTCTCCCTCTGCGGTCGAGCGGAACAGCGCAGCGACTTCGGTATAGCCCTCGACGTCGGCCTTGTTTGCGAAATACAGGTAACGACGATTGGCCTGGCTCTCACCGGCGAAGGCATCTTTCAGATGCTGGTGAGTTTTGGTTCCTTTCAGTTGAGGCATGCGAACTTCTCCTTTTGATTAACAAAAACGCAACGGGAACTGCACCGGTGCCCCCGACCGCCCTTCCCAACGGGGGAAGAGGATCAGCGAACAAGGTGCATCCTAGGGCCCCCGATTAGACGTGTCCAATTGAAAGTTTCTTTATCATTGATAAAAACAATCAATGGACGTCTAGGGCAGGTGGTGGACAAACTAACCCGGAAAGATGCTAGGGAGACCCCCTAAAATGTGGTCTATGACCAAGGCCAAACAACCCCCTTCACGGACCCCAAAAGCCCATCCATTGGCCTCTCCACTTGGCCTTCCAACGGTCGGGGACACCCGACGTAGTCTGGTTTCCGGCGAAATGTCCTGCCGAGACGTCCTTCAGCAGCACTGCGATGTGATCAGCGCCCTGAACCCCGAACTAAATGCCCTGCCCACGCTGTGCCTGGAGCGGGCTGATGCCGAAGCCCGGCAATTAGACAAAGTGCTGGTGGCCCAACGCCAGGGCAAGACAACCACCCCCGTCGGACCCCTGACGGGAATGCCCTACTGCGCCAAGGATATGTTTGATACAGAGGGGGTGCGGACCACCTATGGCAGCCCCCTTTTTGCCGGCCAGATCCCAACGCGAGACGCCGAAATCGTCCGTCGAATTCGCCAGTCGGGAGCCCTCCTGCTCGGAAAATCCAACACCCCCGAGTTTGCGGCTGGCTCACAGACCTTCAATCGCGTATTCGGTGCAACCCGCAACCCATGGAATCCGCAGCTCACCTGCGGTGGCTCCACGGGCGGTGGTGCGGTGGCCCTGGCTACTGGCATGGTGATCCTGGCGGACGGATCTGACCTGGCGGCATCGCTGCGTAACCCGGCAAGCTTCTGCGCGGTCGCGGGACTGCGGCCATCGAGCCATCTCGAGCCGCGTCTGCAGACCGGATCATCACCCTTTAACACCCTGAGCATGGTGGGGCCGATGGCCCGAAGCGTTGCCGATCTGCGTGAACTCTTTCTCGCAATCTTTGACCCATCGGGCTGCGCGCCCACGCGCACGCTGGCCGACTGGCAGGCCATGCGCGAGGCCCAGGCGAAGGCCCGGCGGAGCGCCCAACGACAAGGCCGTGCAAAAAAGATCCGTCTCGGCTGGTCGCCCAACTGGGGCGGCCTTCCCGTGCAAGACGCGGTGAACGGCCAGATGTCTGCCTGCGCGGATCAACTCTCCGCATCCGGGGTCACGCTTGTGACCGCATTTCCATCACTTCCCGATACGCGCGAAGCATTTCTTACGCTTCGCGGACTATTTTTTGTTGCTGAATTTGGCGATCTGTATACACATCATCGCGACGCGCTAAAAGACACCATCATCTGGAATATTGAGCAAGGACTAAAACTATCCGCCTCAGATATCGCGAAAGCCGAGCGGATCCGTGCAGCCACCCGCGCATGCCTGGAGGACTTCATGCGCACCCACGAACTGGACGCCATCGCCGGCCCCACCAATCAGGTGCTCCCTTTTGACCTGGAGACTCCGTATATCCAGGAAATCGATGGGCATCCACTGGCCACTTACATCGACTGGCTTGCCTCGAACTTCATATTCTCTGTCGCGGGACTGCCCGCAATGTCGTTGCCAGGTGGTTTTGCGCGTGACCCGAAAACCGCATCGATGCTACCGGTTGGGCTTCAGCTCATCGGCCGCTGGTCTGATGACATTGCACTCATGGATATCGCAGAGATAATAGAGGCCCATCTGTTGCTATTAAATGCGGGATTCACTCCACCGAACTGCTAATACCAGATCTACGATCACCAATCCGCAAATCCAATAACACCCCGTCATGAGCAGCACAATGTCCAACCCCCAGCGGCTTGCTAACCTGAGAAAAGATTATGCGCAGGCCGCACTCGATGTGGCCGATGTTGCCGCCGACCCGGTGATTCAATTTGAACAGTGGTTCCAGGAGGCCATGCGTGCAGAGGTGCTGGAGCCCAATGCCATGACCTTATGCACGGTGGATCCCAATGGGCGGCCATCGGGAAGAATCGTTCTGATCAAGGGTATTGATCAGAACGGCATCAGCTTCTTTACGAACTATCAGAGCAGAAAAGGACAAGCCCTGGCTGCACACCCCTTTGCCAGTCTGGTGTTTTTCTGGCCCGAACTGGAGCGTCAGGTCCGCATCGATGGCAGCGTGGAAAAACTGCCCGACACCGAATCCGAGGAATATTTCCGCTCCCGGCCCCTGCCGAGCCGCCTGGGTGCCTGGGCCTCACCCCAAAGCGAAGTAATTCCCAACCGTGAGTGGCTTGAGGTTCGGCAGCAGAATCTGCAGGAGGCCTTCCCTGCAGAGTCATCCCTTGATCCGCCACGGCCTGCCCATTGGGGTGGCTATCAGCTCTGCCCAGATGAATTCGAATTCTGGCAAGGCCGCCCGTCACGACTGCACGACCGCATTCGATATCGGCGCACCAAGGAATGGTCAAAGCCCGCGACGTGGCTGATTGAACGCCTGGCACCCTGAGCCAACTGCAGCACCAGACTGCAGCACCAGACGAGGCTGGCTGAACCACAGGACCACAGCCCGCGCTGGCGGTTTAAAACGATGTCCTCAGGCCTGAAGTGCGCTGAATTCCGCTTTCGCCTTTGCGACTTTGGGCGCCACGACAAACATGCAATAGCCCTGGCCCGGATGTCGACGAAAATAATCATGATGCTCAGGCTCGGCCGGCCAGAACACATGCTCAGTTGCCTGCGAAGGGGCGCCCGTCGCAACATCAAAGGCTGCAGCCAACTGCGTGACAATAGGATTTGAAAATGACGGTCGCATCGTGTGGATCATCTGCTCCGAGGCAGTCATCTGATCTGCATTCAGTGCGAAGATTACCGATCGATACTGCGGACCAACGTCATTGCCCTGTCGATCACGCGTTGTCGGATCGTGAATCGCGAAAAATACGGTTAACAGGGTGGGGTAATCAATCACTGCCGGATCGAACTCGATACGCACCACCTCCGCATGACCTGTGTTCTTGCCGCAGACCTGCTCATAGCTGGGCCTGGCGACATGGCCACCCATATAGCCCGACATCACGGCTGTGACACCCCGAAGCCCCTGAAAAACCGCCTCCAGGCACCAAAAACATCCACCGCCGAAAATTGCACTCTGTCGACCTGACATCAAACACCTCTTTCAAACGAATTTCGGATCCTGAACAGTCCCGCCTAAAAATTGACGTATCCTGAAGTCTCGCGCGGAAAAACCAGTATCGTCGCTGCAACGGTCCGGCCCGCGCTTTTACCCATTAATCATGTATCGAGTTTGCCATGAACGCCGCAACCCCCCTACCGCTGCCTCTCCAAAAGACCCCACGTCTCGGAGGCATCGCCGCCCTGATGACCGCTGGCCTGATCAGCCTATGGATGGCGATTACGTGCACGAGCGTCTCTGCCCAGCCATTGGATGCCGTATCCCCACTGATAACGCCGCAGGCCTTGAAGGTGTTGATTGATAAAAAAGCCAACCTGCTTATTCTCGATATTCGGGAACTGATGCAAGGCGATGGAAAAACACCGAACTACGATGCCGGCCATATTCCCGGCGCCATTGCTGCCCCCTACTCATCGATCCGCGGCCCGGAGAAAAATCCCGGTGAAGTGCTCTCCGACGGGGAATTCACGCGACTATTTCAGGGCTGGGGTGTCACCCCCGATGCACACATCATCATTGCACCTGTGGGATCAGATGCAAGTGATTTCGGTGGTGCTGCACGGCTGTTCTGGACGTTTCATCTTGCCGGTCTGAAAAGGGTCTCCATCCTGGAGGGCGGACTCGGCGCCTGGGGGGCGCTGGGCTATCCTCTGGAAACGAAAAAAGCCTCGATTACGCCCAGCAACATCACAATCAAGCTTGACCGTAGCCAGATCGTCACGACCCGCGACATTGAACAGCTGTTGAAATCAAAAACCAGTAACGCGAAAAAATTTGTGCTCAACGACTCACGACCTGAGGACTACTTTCTCGGAGAAGACAAACACTCCTCCGCCCCGCGGGCCGGCACACTGCCAGGCGCAAAGCATCTCGATCACGAGGAGTGGTTTCAGATCAACACCAGCAGGCTTCAGCCCAAGGTCCAGCTCGAATCCATCGCGAAAGGTGCTGGCCTGATCGGAGACGACGACGTGATCACCTTCTGTAATACAGGCCACTGGAGCGCAACAACCTGGTTTGTAATGACCCAGCTCCTCGGCAAGCAGAATGTGCGGCTCTACCCGGAGTCGACTGTGGGCTGGTCCAAAAGCCGTAATCCGATGGATAACGAACCCTCCCGCGCTTCGGTACTCAAGCAGCAGCTCAAGGACTCGATCGACAATTTAAAGAAATAAATGCGACGTCTGCTGCTCATCCTGCCAGCCGTTCTCGGATGGCTCGCCATCACCTGGTTCGCCGGAATCCGCTCCGGACTGCTGCTATTGCTGGGATTGGGATTTGGTGCGGCCCTGAGCGGTGCACGATTCGGATTCACGACAGGCTGGAGAAACCTGATCACACAGCGTGATCCGTGGGGCATGGTGGGCCAGATGGTCCTGGTCGCACTCTGCGCCCTGCTGGCCTTTCCACTGCTTCACAATTTTCAAGATGAAATCGTGGGTGCGGTTGCACCGATTACCTGGAGCCTCGTGATTGGCGCCCTCGTGTTTGGCTTTTCCATGCAACTGGCCGATGGCTGCGGATCGGGCACGATGTATAAGGCGGGCGCCTCCTCACCAACGTCGTGGGCAGCCCTTCCCGGATTCATCACCGGTAGTTTTCTCGGTGCCTCGCATTTATCCGCATGGACCCATCTGGGCGGCCCACTGGAATTTATTGATGGTGCTTCATCGAAACAGCCAACGGATCTGATCGAGATATTCGGAATACAGTCCGCACTGCTCATCACCCTTGGCCTATGCGTGGCCGTCGCAGTCATCAGCATCGCCGTTTCCGCCCGTGAACATCGGACCAAAGCCCAACAGCTTCCGTCGATCGCACCGCGGTGGCTGTGGGGTGCAATCGCAATTGCCGTGCTGTATGCGCTTCATCTGATCGTCGCCGGGCAGCCATGGGGCGTGGTGTACGGCCTTGGACTCTGGGGAGCCAAGGCATTTAGTGCGCTCGGCCTGGATCTCAGTGCAGATGCGTTCTGGGGTATCGCTCCGCATGCCGATCGGCTGATCGAGCCCGTGCTCTGGGATGTCACATCGGTCACGAATATTGGTTTGCTCTACGGTGCCCTGATCGCCGACCGATGGCATCAGCCCAAATCCGTGGCAACCCCTTGGCCTTCAGCATCTCAGCTCGTTATTGGCGTTCTGGCAGGCCTGGCCATGGGATATAGCTCGCGGCTGGCCTTTGGCTGCAACGTCGGTGCATATCTGGGGGGCATTGCATCCGCAAGCCTGCATGGCTGGGTCTGGTTTGCCTTCGCATTTATCGGTTCTATCTTCGGCGTGCGCGCACGCATTCGGGCAAACATCGTATGACCCGCGGCGTCATCCTATTTTGGTCGATCGCGATTGCACTGATTGCGCTGGATCAGCGCTACAGTCCGGTCGCCTTTCGGGTGGAGCCCCCTGCCCTGGCCATCGGCAGCGGCGAAATTTCAAGCAGCGGACACTGCTCAGGCCGTTAAGTCGCGCTTCATGTCCATTTTCTGTATCTGCATGCATTAAGGAGCGTTCTTTATGTCCATTCTTTCGATTCTGATGAAGTCAGAACCCGATGAACCGGCCTCGGGGCCTCAGCCGGACTGCCCGCTCTGCGCCGCCACCGACGAGGCTGTCATCTGGCGGGGGGCATTCTGGCGACTGATTGATGTTCGACAGCCGGAATATCCCGGCTATATCCGGCTGGTGTTGAACCGGCATGTGACCGAGCTATCGTGGCTGGCCAAGCCTGAGCATGATCAGCTTTTCAAACTGCTGCTGGCCATCGACGAGTTGATGCGTAAAGAACTGAGGCCGCAAAAAATCAATATCGCCAGCCTGGGCAACCAGACGCCCCACATGCACTGGCACATCATTCCAAGGTGGCAGGATGACCCACACTTTCCGCAGTCCATCTGGTCATCACCCCAACGCGAGCTGATCCGCCCGCCGGACGAGCGACAGCAGGCCGTAGCACGTTTGTTTGAAAAACTTCCGAAGATCTGCACGAAAACCGTCTACTAGTATCGGCCGCCATCCATCGGCACCGTGCAGCACACCACCCTGCCTAATGGCGAGAGGCGCAGGCGCGTTGCAGACGATCCCGGACCGCCTCCCAGACAACATCATCGGGTGGCTGCTCGATCACCAGCAGATCCGCCTTCTTTAGATCCGCATCATGCAGGCATGCATACAGAATCCGTGCGTACTGCTCAGGCTGCTGGGGCATCGGCCAGACCTCAGTGCCGGGAAGCGGATGTTCCAGCGTTGAGCAGGTGAGGCAGATGATGACTGCGTTCGGGCTATCCGATCGCAGGTCCTGGATGGTTCGAAAAAGATCATCATGGGCAACCAGACGCGCATCGGCACGCGGCGCATAGTGAGACTCCAGAGCGCCCGACACCCTGGGGATCGCCGCCTGCTTGGGCGCAGCCAAAAGCGAAGCCTCGGCGACACCCAACGCCTCGGCAAGATGCCGTCGGCTAATCCCGCCCGGCCGCAGCACGCGGGGACTGCCCGTGCTGAGGTCCACGATCGTGGATTCAACGCCGATATCGCACTGCCCGCCATCAAGGATCAGGTCCTGCGGTCCAAGCCACGATGCCAGACCCTGAATCACATGGGCTGCGCATGTCGGACTCACCGCGCCAAAACGATTGGCCGATGGCGCAGCAATCACACCACTTCCAATACGCCCAAACGCGATCAGAAGTTCACGCGCCACCGGATGGGCAGGCATTCGAATGCCCACGGTGTCCTGACCGCCGCAGACCAGCTCTGGCACATGGGCGGCGCGCGGAAGAATCACGGTCAGGGGTCCGGGCCAAAAGATTTCCGCTAGCCGTTGTGCCAGGTCGGGCCAGTGGGCAGCCAGTGTGCGCGCATGGCCAACATCCCCCACATGCAGAATCACCGGATGATCTGCGGGGCGGCCCTTTGCCTGAAAAATACGCATGACAGCAGCGGGGGAGAGGCCATCGGCGCCAAGTCCGTAAACGGTTTCAGTAGGAAAAGCGACCAGATGCCCCTGTGCCAATCTCTGGGCCGCATCTTCGATCGCGCCCGTCTGACCGGGGACAACAAAAAGATTTTTTTTAGGCCAGACCATCGCCAACATCCAAGCCAAGAATGTCAGCCACAATCCGAGCACGCGTCAGGGCCTCGTCCATGGATCCGCCCAGACAGGTGACATGGGCCATCTTGCGGCCGACACGGGGGTCGCTTTTTCCGTAAAGATGGACATAAACATCGGGCTGCGCACGCACGGCCTCCCAATCTGGCTCCACTGGAGATGCCGATGACTTAAACCAGGCATCACCAAGAACATTCAGCATGATGGCGCAGGACTTCAGTCCAGTGTCTCCCAGAGGTCGGCCAGAGCAGATCCGAACCTGCTGCTCAAACTGACTCGTCTCACAGGCCTCAATAGTGTAGTGGCCGCTGTTATGTGGCCGTGGTGCAATTTCATTGACGATGAGCCTGCCGCCCGAGAGAACAAAAAACTCCACGCACAGCACACCCACGTACGCCAAAGACTGCGCGATCTGGCGCGCTGCCTGACAGGCCTGCTCTGCAACGGCTGACGAGACCGCGGCGGGAACCCGTGTCACCGCGAGAATGCCATGACGATGGGTGTTTTCGCCGACAGGAAACACCGCGAGCGCACCCTGCTGATCCCGCGCACAGATAACGGAAATCTCACGTTCTAGCGGTAAACGTTTCTCTAATACGCAGGCCACTGATCCCATCGACTGCCATGCGGCTCTCGCCTGTGCCGCAGTGTCCACCTTGTGCTGGCCTTTGCCGTCGTAGCCAAGACGTGCAGACTTGAGAATTCCTGGAAAGAGACTTTCCTCAAGATCATCAAAGTCATCGAGTCGTGAGATCACGGCATGGGGTGCTACATCGATACCGCAGGACACGATAAATTGCTTCTCGTCGATGCGATCTTGCGCAACCGCCACACTGCGCGCATCCGGCATGGTGCGGCCATGACGGGCGAGAAAGCGCAACGACTCGGCCGGTACGTTCTCAAACTCTGTGGTGAAGACCTGGGCTGACGCTGAGAGTTGGCCCAGCCCATCCGAATCGGTATAGGGACTACAGATCACCTGGTCGGCAATCTGGGCAGCAGGCCCCTGGGCATCGGGGTCCAGCACCACCACCCGTTCTCCCAGCGCATGGGCCGCCTGGATCATCATACGGCCCAGCTGACCACCGCCCAACAATCCAATCATGTGCTGCCGAGCGATGCATTCATGGAATGGGCGGCCTGGGTCTGCTGAAGTCTGAAGGCGGCGAGACGCTCTCTCAAATGCGCATCGTTACCGGCCAGGGTAGCAATCAAATGCAAGGCGGCATTCGCAGCGCCCGCCTCACCAATTGCAAAGGTTGCCACCGGAATTCCTTTCGGCATCTGAACGATCGAGTACAACGAGTCCTCTCCCCGCAGATACTTCGATGGAACGGGAACGCCAAACACGGGCACAGTCGTCTTCGCGGCGAGCATTCCGGGCAGATGGGCCGCACCTCCGGCGCCCGCGATAATCCCCCGCAGGCCGCGCGCCTGTGCTGCCTCGGCATAGGCATACAAGGTGTCGGGCATGCGGTGGGCAGAGACCACTCGTGCCTCGTGCGGAATACCAAATTGATCAAGGATCGCTACCGCATGACGCATCACCTCCCAGTCAGACTGCGATCCCATGACAACTCCCACCACCGGCAGTCGGACACCCGCTATTCGAAACAAGGCCTCCCGATACTTTTCTGCCGTCTGTTCCACCACATGATCGGGCAGTGGCGGCGCAGGAGGCGCCTTATTCCAGTCGAGGGTTTCCAGATAGTCCCGAATAAACTGTTTATCAAAACTCGGCGGGCTGATCCCCTCGCGATAGCCGTCTGCCGGCCAAAACCGTGATGAATCGGCGGTAAGGACCTCGTCCATCAGGTGAAGCACACCTTTTTTATCCAGGCCAAACTCGAATTTGGTATCCGCAATGATGATGCCCTGCTGTAAGGCATAGTCGCTCGCCTCTTTGTAGAGCCTGAGGCTGACATCACGGATCTTGGTCGCCAGCGGTTTGCCGATCTGGCGAACCATTTCCTCAAAGCTGATGTTTTCATCATGGGCGCCGGCCTCGGCCTTGTGCGCGGGCGTAAAAATTGGCTCAGGCAGTCGGGCGGCAAGTTTTAATTTTTTTGGCAGTTTGATGCCACAGACAGCACCGGTCTGCTGATAGTCCTTCCACCCGGACCCAATCAGATAGCCTCGTACGACTGCCTCGACCGGGACAGGTTTTAGCCGTTTCACGACAGATGCCCGGCCACGCACCTGCTCGACCTCGGACTGGGAGACAACCGACTCGGGATCAATACCGGTGAGATGATTCGGAATCACCCGGGCCAGTCGCGAGAACCAGAAATCCGATAGCCTTGTGAGCACCACACCTTTATCCGGAATCGGACGGCCCATGATGACATCGAAGGCAGATAGCCGGTCAGTTGCCACCATCAGCAGCTTGTCTTTGCCAACAGCGTAAATATCTCGGACCTTACCCCGAGAGACCAACGACAAGGATCGGATCTGGCTGTGGAGTTTTGCAGAGGACATGGGGGCGGCCGCCGTTCGAGTTAGACAACAGTCTGAGAAAGTGCGCCAGAGGTGTAACGCCGTGCAATCTCCGACATCGATACCGGCACAATCTTGCTGGCCTGACCGGCCGCACCGAACTGCTGGTAGCGGTCCATGCAGATTTTTTTAGCCGCTGCACGGGCAGGTTTGAGGAAATCGCGCGGATCAAACTTGGAGGGGTCTTCGGCCATCGTCTTGCGAATGGCTGCGGTCATTGCCAGACGGATGTCTGTGTCGATATTGATCTTCCGAACCCCATATTTAATGGCTTCTTGAATCTCTTCAACCGGCACGCCATAGGTCTCTTTGATTGCGCCGCCATATTGACGAATTTCAGCAAGAATTTCCTGCGGAACAGAGGATGACCCATGCATCACCAGATGCGTATTGGGAATACGTTTGTTGATCTCTTTAATTCGATCGATCGCCAAAATATCGCCCGTCGGTTTGCGCGTGAATTTATATGCCCCATGGCTGGTGCCAATCGCGATTGCCAAGGCATCAAGCTGTGTCCGCTTCACAAAATCCGCCGCCTGCTCAGGGTCGGTCAACAGCTGATCCCGCGTCATGGTGGCCTCGGTGCCGTGTCCGTCTTCCTTGTCACCCTTCATGGTCTCCAAGGACCCCAGGCAGCCCAGCTCCCCCTCGACAGTCACACCCGTGGCATGGGCCATATCGACCACCGTCTTGGTAACGGCCACGTTGTAGTCGTAGCTGGCGATTGTTTTACCGTCGGCCTCAAGAGAGCCATCCATCATCACGCTGGAAAATCCGAGCGCGATCGCGCCCTTGCAGACATCCGGACTCTGGCCGTGATCCTGATGCATCACGATTGGAATATGGGGATAGGCCTCAATGGCCGCCTGAATCAGATGCTTCAAAAAGGGCTCCCCGGCATATTTACGGGCGCCTGCCGAGCCCTGCATGATCACCGGTGCATCGACCTCGGCGGCGGCCTCCATGATGGCCTGAACCTGCTCTAAGTTATTCACATTAAAGGCCGGAATGCCGTACCCATTCTCCGCTGCGTGATCGAGCAACTGTCTCATCGATACCAAGGGCATAACTTATCTCCTTACTTGCACAAGCTACTTTTTAACTGAGTTAATTACGTGTTGGCTGCACACGGGCAATCGCCTTGCTGCCTGAGCGGGGGTTGGCCGTGACCCGAACAATTTTCATCGTGTTGGTTCCACCCGACTGTCCGATGGGCTCGCCGATCGTAATGATGAGCAAATCCCCTGCTGCAACGACACCCTCATCGACCAGGCGCTGCTCTGCCTCGCGCAGGATTTCCTCGCGCTCACGCGAGTGGTAATCAAAAAACACAGGAGTTACATCGCGATACAGGGCCATGCGACGACGGCTCACCTGCGCCGGTGTTAGGGCATAGATCGGCACACCAGAATTCAGCCTAGACATCCACAAGGCTGTTGATCCGGACTCTGTGAGCGCAGCAATCGCCTTGACCTGGAGATGGCGCGCGGTAAACAACGATGCCATTGCAATCGACTGGTCCACACGATCAAACGTTCGGTGAAGAAAGTCGGTGTCCAGCGTAATCGGATCGGATTTCTCTGCCTCGAGACAGATACGGGCCATGGCCTGCACGGTCTGCACCGGAAAGCTGCCACTGGCAGTCTCGGCCGACAGCATGACGGCATCGGATCCATCGAGTACGGCATTGGCCACATCCGATACCTCGGCACGGGTTGGCACCGGCGCGTGAATCATCGACTCCATCATCTGGGTCGCCGTGATGGTCACGCGATTCGATTCTCGGGCCATCCGAATCATCCGCTTTTGTAATGCGGGAACAGCTGCATCGCCAACCTCGACGGCAAGGTCGCCGCGGGCCACCATGATTGCATCCGATGCATCAATGATCTCTTGCAGATTTTCAATCGCCTCGACCCGCTCGATTTTGGCCACAATCGCGGCGCTCGCCCCCGCCGCCTGCAACAGTCGACGGGCAAGCGTAAGATCGGCTGCATCCTTTGGAAAGGACACCGCCAGAAAATCCGCCTGCAGCTCAGCGGCCACTCGAATATCGGCCATGTCCTTCTCAGTAAGTGCGGGCGCAGACAGTCCGCCACCGAGCCGATTGATACCTTTGCGGTCTGAAAGTACCCCGCCTTCAAGCACCGTGCAGCGGATGGTCCTGGCCGATACCTGATCAACCCGCATCGACATCTGGCCATCATTGAGCAGCAGCGTATCGCCGGCAGCAACATCGTTGACCAGTTCCTTGTAATCCAGGCCAACATGCTGCTCATCCCCGAGCTCACAATCCAGATCAAAGACAAATGGCGCGCCCGATGCCAGCGTCACCTTGCCTTGGGCGAACCGGCCCACACGAATCTTGGGGCCCTGGAGATCGACAAGGATTCCCACATCAGCGCCGAGACGCTCTGCAGTCGACCGGACCAAGGCCGCGCGATCACGATGATCTTGCGCGGTTCCGTGGGAAAAATTTAGTCGCACCACATTGACGCCAGATTCAACAAGCTTTTGAATCATTTCCGGCGAAGAAGTCGCCGGGCCAAGTGTTGCCACGATTTTGGTGGCACGGGGAAGCGTCACGATGCGGGAACTCCCAAGGGTTAGCGGGCAGCCATTAAGGCGACCGTAGTGTCTAACATCCGGTTCGAAAATCCCCACTCGTTGTCATACCAGGAGAGGACCTTCACCAGCCGACCATCCGGCGATACGCGGGTCTGCGTTGAGTCAAAAATACTGGAGCGGGGGTCGTGATTAAAATCAATCGACACCAGCGGATCCGTGTTGTATCCGAGAACGCCCTTCAGGGGGCCTTCGGCAGCCTGCTTCATCATGGCATTGACCTCGTCGACGCTGGTTGCTTTTTTTGCGACGAAACTCAGATCCACCACCGACACATTAATTGTCGGAACGCGCATGGCAAACCCATCGAGCTTGCCATTCAGTTCGGGCAGCACCAGCCCCACTGCGGCCGCTGCACCGGTCTTGGTCGGAATCATCGACATCGTGGCCGATCGGGCCCGGCGAAGATCCTCATGGTAGACATCGGTCAGCACCTGATCATTGGTGTAGGCGTGGATTGTGGTCATCAGTCCACTCTCAATCCCAATCTTTTCATGGAGCACCTTGACGACGGGCGCCAGACAGTTGGTGGTACACGAGGCATTCGAGATCACCGTGTCAGCGGCCTTCAGCACACCCTGGTTTACACCATAGACCACCGTCGCATCGACATCCTTGCCACCCGGTGCAGAGATGATGACCTTCTTGGCACCCCCACGCAGGTGGGCCGACGCCTTTTCCTTGCTGGTGAAAAATCCGGTGCACTCCATCACAACATCAACGCCGAGTTCGCCCCAGGGAAGTTCGGCAGGATTACGGTTCGCAAGCACGCGAATACGATCACCATTGACCACCATATCGCTGCCATCGACCGCCACGGTACCGGGAAACTTGCCATGGGCCGTGTCATATCGGGTGAGATGGGCATTGGTATTGGGATCACCGAGATCATTGATGGCCACAATCTGGATGTCATGCCGCTTTCCGCCCTCGTAGTGGGCCCGCAGCACATTGCGTCCGATACGTCCATACCCATTGATTGCGACTTTGATCGTCATTGCCTCTCTCTCCTGATTAAACTAAATCGTGCATTACGTGATCGTGACGGCCTAACGGCCAAGAACCGCGTTTGCCGTTGCAACGAGGGCATCGGCAGTAATTCCAAAATGCTGAAATAGCTGCGCAGCCGGTGCGGACTCGCCAAAACGATCCAGCCCAAGGACTGCATCCGGCTGGTACTTCCACCAGACATCGGTCACGCCTGCCTCGACGGCTACCCGCGGCACCTCGGCGGGCAGCACGGACGCCTTATAGTCTGCGGTCTGCTGATCAAATACGGTCGTCGATGGTATCGATACCACCCGAACCCGGACCCCCTGCTCGCGAAGATGGCCCGCTGCCTGCACCGCAAGTGAGAGCTCAGACCCAGTCGCCATCAACACAATCTGCGGCCGACGATCAGAAGAGAGAACATAGGCCCCTTTGGCGATATCCGCAGCAGAGGCTGCGTCACGCACCTGCGGTGGCAGGTTTTGACGGGACAATAAAAGCGCCGAGGGGCCATCCCCCCGCCTGAGCGCCTCGGCCCAGGCGACAGCGGTCTCCACCGCATCGGCAGGCCGCCAGACATGCAGATTCGGGATCAGACGCAGCGATGCGGGATGCTCCACGGGCTGATGGGTGGGGCCATCTTCCCCGAGCCCGATGGAGTCATGGGTAAACACATGCACCACACGCAGCCGCATCAGTGCAGCCATACGAATCGCATTGCGGCTGTAATCGGAAAATGTCAGAAACGTTCCACCGTAGGGAATAAATCCACCGTGCAGGGCGACACCATTCATGACAGCGGCCATGCCGAACTCGCGCACGCCGTAGTTGATGTGCTCGCCTGCTGTCATGGCACCCTGCGCATTCACCCGAAGCGATGCCACCCCTTTCCAGTTGGTCAGGTTCGATCCCGTGAGATCAGCAGAGCCGCCGAGCAGGCCAGGCACGCGCGGGCCCAGATCATCGAGCACGATCTGCGATGCCTTTCGACTGGCTACTGTTAATTGTTCTGATGTAAGCCGGGCAATCAGGGCCTCGGTCCGGGCGGAAAAATCAGCGGGAAGATCACCTTTCATGCGACGTATGAACGCTGCCGCCTGCTGGGGAAATGCTTTTTTATACCGGGCAAAGAGATCATTCCATTCGGACTCGCGTCGCGCGCCCTCCTGCCGGGCATCCCACAGCGACACAACGTCCCGCGGGATCTCAAAAGGCGCATAAGGCCAGTCCATTGCCTGTCGCGTGAGCGCAATTTCCTCTTCGCCCAGGGCCTCGCCGTGGGCCTTCGCAGTATTCACACGATTCGGCGAACCCTTCCCGATCTGGGTCTTGCAGATGATCAACGTTGGCGCAAATCGGCCGTCATGACCTTCCACCGCCCAGCGCCGTGCCTGGGCAATAGCGTCACTCACTGCCTGCGCGTCATGGCCATCCACCGGACCGATCACATGCCAGCCATACGCAAGAAAACGCTGCCGGGTGTCATCACGAAACCAGGCATCTACCTGACCATCAATTGAGATTCCGTTGTCGTCATAAAGCGCAATTAACTTTGACAGCCCCCAGACGCCTGCCAACGAGCAGGCCTCATGGGAGACGCCCTCCATCAGGCAGCCATCGCCCAGAAATACATAGGTGTTGTGATCCACAACATCAAAGCCGGGCTGATTGAATTGCGCGGCGAGCAGCCGCTCGGCAAGTGCCATACCCACTGCATTGGTAATCCCCTGGCCCAGCGGACCGGTGGTGGTCTCCACTCCTGGGGTCACCCCCACCTCGGGGTGGCCAGGCGTCTTCGAGTGCAGCTGACGAAAATTCTTAATTTCCTGAATCGGCAGGTCATAGCCCGCTAAATGCAGCAGGCTGTAGAGCAGCATCGAACCATGGCCATTGGAGACCACAAAACGATCACGATCCGCCCAATGCGGATTGCGAGGACTATGCTTTAAGTGACATGCCCATAAGGCGACAGCCATGTCAGCCATGCCCATCGGCATGCCGGGGTGGCCAGAATTGGCCTTCTGCACGGCATCCATCGACAAGGCACGAATTGCATTGGCCATCAGGGCCGAATCGCGGGGAAGATCAGAGGCGGGGAATTGCATGGCGGGTTCCGTTTAAGAGACTTGAGGAAAAACACCCAAAGACTCTAGGTTTCGAAATTCTTCAGTTAAAGTCATGAATCCTGATGGTTATGTTCAGAGGCGCTGACCTGCCCCCGCCCTGCCCGGCCTGAGACAGTCATTCCGTCGATCCGCCGCAGAATCGTCGATTTTACCCCCCTCCCACGACCGACCAACCCGCCATGCTGCCCCGTATCCTGACCGAAGCGCTCGAGCCGGGCCGCCTTACGCTGAGCGCTGCCAACAGCCATCATCTCAGCGTGGTACTGCGGGCCAGACCGGGCGATCGAATTGTGATTTTTGATGGCCATGGCCGGGAGGGCCAGGCGGTGATTGTGAGCGCCGACAAGGCAGCGGCTGTAGTCGAAGTAGGCGCCGTGGAGACCATCACCCGCGAATCCCCACAGATCATCACCGTAGTTCAAGCCCTGTGCACAGGGGACAAAATGGACTGGGTGGTGCAGAAATCCACTGAGCTCGGTGCCGCCCGGATCATCCCCGTTGCAGCCGCCCGCAGCGTCTTAAAACTCGATCCCGCGCGCGCAAAAAAACGCATGGAGCACTGGTCCGCAATCGCTGCATCAGCGGCAGCACAATGCGGCCGCACACGGGTGCCCGAGATCAGCCCCCTGATGTCGGTCAACGAAGCAATCGCCGACTGGCAGTCACAGCCCGTCCCGAAGACCGGCTGGATTCTCGATCCATGTTCGCCGGAACGTCTATCCACAGCAGCCATGCATGGCCCGATCACGCTCATGATTGGGCCGGAAGCCGGCTGGACCGATCAGGAGGAATCTCTCGCCCAATCGGCCGGGATCAAAGGGGTTCAGCTCGGGCCGCGAATTCTGCGCACCGAGACGGTGGCGGCAGCAGTGCTTGCCGCAGTCGCACTCAGATGCGGCGAGTTCTAACGTCTTGCAAGACACGTTGTGGTGACACTAGCCGAGTAACCCCAGGCCACCGATCACCGCACCCGCCGCGATCAGCAGCACCGGGGCGATCCGCGTGACCACGGTCAGCATCGCCGTGATCACCACCAGCGCGAGTACGCCAATCTCACCCCACCAGGATTCCGAGAGAATCCAGGCGGTCGCCAGCATGAGCGCGATCACCACAGGAGCAAGTCCCTCGCGCAGTGCCCGCATCCAGACAGTATCGCTGCGGCTAAGGCTCAGCCGATTCACCATGAGTGTCAGCACCGCAGATGGCGCCATCACACCGACGGTGGTGGCAAACGCCCCCCATGGGCCCATCGCCTGCCAGCCCAGTACAGTGACAAAGAGGATATTCGGCCCAGGGGCTGACTGGGCAATCGCAATGGATGAGGTGAACTGCGCATCGGTCAGCAGCCCGGTCTCAGAGACCATGTAACGATGCATTTCTGGCGCCAGAGAGATGGCCCCACCGGTTGCCAGAAGGGACAGCATCAGAAAATGGATCAGCAGATCAAAAAGCATCAGACCGAACGCCGCATTTGCCACCATCTCAAGAGAAACGACGGCAGTCCCAGCGCAAGAAGCACCATGCCCAACGGCTTATGCATCACCGCAATCAATAGAAAAACGCCAAGACCGATCAGCCATCCCCCCCGATAGTGGCCCTGGGTTCGACAGAGCCTGAGACCCATTCCGGCGATGAGTCCGACCGACACCGCACTCATACCCAGCAGAATGCGTCGCGTGATCTCCAGTTCGGCATACGTCTGATACACCAGCGTCAACAACAGAACGATCACAGTGGGAAAGGCCATCATTCCGGCAAACGCCGCTACCGCGCCGCGCAGGCCAAAGAATCGATCGCCCACCATCAATGCCAAATTCACGATATTCGGGCCCGGCAATGACTGCGCAATTGCCAGCGATTCAACAAACTCCTTCGGGGTCATCCATCGCCGGTGATGCACCAGTACCCGCTCTGCAATCGGCAACACGCCGCCAAAGCCCTGCAGGGCCATGCGCGTGAACGTCCAAAACAAATCAGAGGGTGACGCTGGTCTTTCGATCACGAACGGACATTGGCATCCAGCACGGTGAGCGCTGTCATATTGACAATTCGACGCACTGTTGCGGATGAGGTCAGGATGGCCACCGGTGACTTACAGCCCAGAAGCACAGGCCCAATCGCGATGTTATTACCGGCAGCAGTCTTCAGCAGGTTATAAGCGATGTTTGCCGCATCAATGGTCGGGCATACCAACAGATTGGCCTCCCCCACCAGGGTCGAACGGGGCATGATCGCGCGGCGCAGCTCGGCATCCAAGGCAATATCGCCATGCATCTCACCATCAATATTGAGATCAGGAGTCTTGTGACGCACGAGATCCAAGACACGACGCATCTTCTCTGCCGATGGCGTCGCACTGCTGCCGAAATTGGAATGCGAAAGCAGGGCGACACGTGGCTCGATTCCGATACGCCGCATTTCCTCGGCCGCCATCAGGGTGATCTCCGCCAGCTGTTCTGCGCTTGGATCTGCATTGACGTGGGTATCCACAATCGCCACCGAGCGCTTGGGCAGGATCAACAGGTTCATCGCAGCATAGGTCATGGTGCCTGGCCGATGGCCCAGTACCTGGTCCACATAATGGAGATGCAGGGCGTGGCTGCCGAAGGTGCCGCAGATCATGCCATCGGCCTCACCACGATGAATCATCATTGCACCGATCAAGGTGTGGCGACGACGCATCTCGAGCTTGGCATACTGCTCGGTAACGCCTTTACGCTCGGTCATGTGGTGATAGGTTTCCCAATACTGCCGATAGCGGGGATCTGACTCCGGGTTGATCAGTTCAAAATCAACGCCGGCACGAATCCGCAGGCCAAAGCGTTCGATTCGACTTTCAAGCACGCTTGGCCGGCCCACCAGGATCGGCCGCGCAAGCCCCTCATCCACCACGACCTGAACGGCCCGCAGCACGCGCTCTTCTTCGCCCTCGGCATAGACGATACGGTTTTTGGAGGCACGCTTCGCAGCCGAGAAGATGGGCTTCATGAAGTTGCCCGAGTGATAGACAAATTCCTGCAGGCGATCGACATATGCATCGAAATCCGCAATCGGCCGGGTGGCCACACCACTGTCGGCAGCCGCCTTGGCCACCGCCGGCGCAATCTTCACAATCAGCCGAGGGTCAAACGGTTTGGGAATCAGATACTCGGGACCAAACGATAGTGCGCCGCTGCCATAGGCGGCCGAGACCACCTCGCTCTGCTCGGCCCGGGCGAGCTCGGCCACCGCATGCACTGCTGCCAATTCCATCGCACGCGTGATCGTCGTCGCACCCGAATCAAGCGCGCCACGGAAAATAAACGGAAAACACAACACATTATTGACCTGGTTGGGATAATCGGTGCGTCCCGTGGCAACAATCGCATCGTCACGCACCGCCTTGACATCCTCGGGCAGGATCTCCGGGTCGGGATTGGCCAGCGCAAAAATCAATGGCCGCTTGGCCATTGTGGCGACCATCTCTTTTTTCAGAACACCACCAGCGGAAAGTCCGAGAAAGACATCCGCATCACGAATTATCTCGGCCAGACTCCGGGCATCTGTTTTCTGGGCGAACCGGGCCTTCTCTGGATCCATCAGCTCGACACGGCCCTCGTAGACCACACCCGCAAGATCCGACACCCAAATGTTCTGCTTCGGCAGGCCCAGATCCAACAACAGATCCAGGCAGGCAAGGGCCGCCGCGCCGGCACCCGAGACCACGAGCTTGATGTCCTTAATATCTTTCCCAACAACCGTCAGGCCGTTGACCAGTGCCGCGCCCACCACGATGGCCGTTCCATGCTGGTCATCGTGGAAGACCGGAATCTTCATCCGCTCGCGCAGCTTGCGCTCGACGTAAAAACAATCTGGCGCCTTGATGTCCTCGAGGTTGACGCCGCCAAAGGTGGGCTCAAGGGCAGCAACAATATCGACGATTCGATCAACATTGGTCTCATTGATCTCAAGATCAAACACATCGATGCCTGCAAACTTTTTAAAGAGAACGCCCTTGCCTTCCATGACCGGCTTGGCGGCAAGGGGGCCAATATTTCCGAGTCCCAGCACGGCCGTGCCGTTGGTGATCACGGCGACCAGGTTGCCGCGCGAGGTATACCGAAATGCATTGAGGGGATCTTTAACAATTTCCTCACAGGCGGCAGCCACCCCTGGCGAATAAGCGAGCGCCAGGTCGCGCTGATTGACCAGCTGTTTGGTGGGTGTTACCGAGATTTTTCCAGGGGTGCCGCTCTCGTGATACTCAAGCGCCTGCTGTCGAAGCTGCGGATCCATGGCCCACCCCGTTTGATGTCATTCGAAGAACTGGATTATCCCACGACCCTATCGTCAGTCCCTATCCGCAGATGCACATTCATCCTCGGGGGTGACATCCAGGGCGTAGGCAATCACCTGCGCGACATGCCGCGACTCACGCCGTGCCGCATCACGAATCTGATGTCGGCATGAAAACCCGTCCGCCACAATCCATGCGTCCTCCGGCGTGGTCCGCACGGCGGGCAAGAGCGATGCCTCTGCCATCGCGAGCGAGGACACCAAATGCTGTGCCTCATAGCCAAAACTACCCGCCATGCCACAACAGCTGCTCTCAATTAAGTCCGGCGTCGCCCCCACCGAGGTCAGCGCCTCCAGGGTGGGCGAAATCGCACCCAATGCCTTCTGATGACAATGGCCGTGCACCCGGATCATCGGTAATGGCCGTCTGCGGATGCCTTCGGCACGCGCCCGGCCAGCCGCCATCCACCATTCCTCAAACAACATCGCCTGTTGCGCAAGTCTGTCCGCCCTCGGGCCAAGCCGCATGACCTTCCACTCATCACGCATGCTAAGAAGACAAGATGGCTCTAAGCCCACTACCGGGACCCCACGATCAATCGCAGGGGCCAGCGCCTGCAATGTCTCGTTGGCCATCACCCGGGCGGCTTCAATCATGCCGACCGACAGATGGGTCCGGCCACAGCACAAAGGCTTTCCTGCTGCCGCCCCGGACAGAAATACCTTAAACCCCAGGCGACGCATCACAGAAAACGCCGCATGCAGGTGTTCGGGCTCATAGGCATTATTAAACGTATCCGCCCAAAGAATCACGTCACAGTCATCGATGCCAACAGGCTTGTCCACATCAGGAGCAGATGCAAGACCCACCGAGAGATCACCTGAGGATGCCGGCTGCGCCAACGACGATTTGAACGCGGATCTTGCAAACGTATCACGACGCCATACCGGCAACGGCCGTTCAGCCGCGATGCCCAGCCATTTCTCACCCAATGCGCGCATCAATGCGCTGCGGTTACGCAGATTCAATAGGCCCGCAAGCAATGGAATATTGGCAACCCGTTGCGCCAAAAAAGGCAGCGCCGCAATCATCCGATCCTTGCGGGAGAATCCCGCACGTCGTCCGACCTGATAGGCGGCCTCGATCTTCATGCGGGCCATATCGACGCCAGTGGGACACTCGCGCTTACATCCTTTACAACCCACGCAGAGTTCTAATGCATCCCGGACCGCAGAGGACTGCCAGGCGGATGCGCCGAGCTGCCCGCTGAGTGCAAGTCTCAGCGTATTGGCCCTTCCGCGGACCGAATGCTGCTCATCGCGGGTGATGCGGTAACTCGGGCACATCGTCCCAGCATCAAATTTTCTGCAATGGCCATTGTTGTTGCACATCTCGACCGCCTTGGAGAATCCAAGCGCCGGGTCGTTTCCCGCGCCCGCCGCCGAGACCGCTATGCCAAAGCTGCCAGGCTCTCCTGTGCGCGAGGGATCGTTATCAACATTCCAGGCTGACCAGTCCAGCCCTGTCGGCATCGATTCAACCTGATACCGCGGCGAGAACCGAAACAACGACGCATCGTCCATTTTCGAGCAGTGCACGATCTTGCCCGGATTCATCCGATTGTCAGGATCAAAGGCGGCCTTCACCTGCTCGAAGGCATGCGTGATCCGATCTCCGAATTGCCATCGCACCCATTCACTTCGGACCAGGCCATCGCCGTGCTCACCAGAGAATGCGCCTTTGTAACGCCTGACGAGTGCGGCTGCTTCCTCTGCGATCGCACGCATTTTCTGAGCACCATCACGCCGCATATCCAGAATCGGCCGAACATGCAGAGTGCCCACTGATGCATGCGCATACCACGTGCCCTGGGTGCCATGCCGCGCAAACACCTCAGTCAGCTGCGCCGTGTAATCCGCGAGATGCTCGAGCGGAACCGCACAGTCTTCGATAAAGGAGACAGGTTTGCCGTCACCCTTGAGCGACATCATGATGTTGAGACCCGCCTTTCGTACCTCCCAGAGCGCTGTCTGCGCGCGCGCATCGGCCAGCGGGACCACCGAGCCCGGCAGGCCAAGATCGGCCATCAGCCGCTCCAGATCATGCAGACCGCGGTCCGCAACTGCAGAATCTTCGTGGGCGAATTCCACCAGCAGCAGGGCATCGGTCGGCCTGCCAAGGGTCTGTGTGAGTGCAGCCTCGATCACCGGCGCAAACACCGGATTGGCACGTGACAGTTCAATCATTGTTCGGTCCACAAGCTCTACTGCGATTGGCTTGAGATCGACAATATGGCGTGTCATTGTCATCGCCTGATGAAAGCTCGGAAAATTCACGACACCCAGCCGCTTGTTCTTGGGCAGCGGTGAAAGCTTCAACTTCAGCGACTCAAAATAGCCAAGGGTTCCCTCCGAGCCCACCAGCAGCTGCGCGAAGTTCACCCGATGACGCTCAGCCTCAGCGCAATAGGGGCGCTCGCTCTGGGGGTAAAACACATCCAGGTTATATCCCCCAACACGACGCATCACCTTCGGCCAGAGTTCGGCGATGTCTTCCCGAACCGATTCAGCAATCTGAAATAAACGCGGAATCAATGTGTTTAAACGCGCATTGGACAGACGCATGTCCCCGCCATCACCGAATGATCCGAAGTAGGCCCGCGTTCCATCTGCCAACACGGCATCCAGGCCCGCAACGTTGTGGACCATGTTGCCGTAATAAAGCGATCGGGAGCCGCAGGAGTTATTGCCCGCCATCCCGCCGATGGTGCACTGGGCAGCGGTCGATACGTCTACTGGAAACCAGACCCCATGGGGCTTGAGCTGCGCGTTTAACTGATCGAGCACCATGCCGGGCTGTACCGTCACGGTCATCGCATCCAGATCAAGCGAGAGCAGTCGATTGAGATATTTACTGTTATCAATCACCAGGGCCTCGCCCACCGTCTGGCCACACTGCGAGGTTCCCGCGCCGCGGGGCAGGACGGGCAGCCCCAGATCACGCGCAATGTCGAGCGCGACACGGGCATCAAGATCGGTCTTGGGGATTGCTACCCCAATCGGCATCACCTGATAGATCGAGGCGTCCGTGGCATAGCGTCCGCGTGATGCATGATCCATCAGCACGTCGCCCTGCATCTCCCTGCCCAGACGGGCCGCCAGCTGACTTCGGGCATTGGCAGACTGCAGATTGCCGGAGAGAAACGCGCGCCGGCCGGCACTGGGGTTCGACATAACTCGCTGGGACATGGGATGTTGATCTACCATCATAGATCGGCCGGCCCGGCCCACCCCATTCGGAGTTTCATCCATGAAGCGCGACCCCAACAATGCCATTCACGCGGCCATCAATCCGCGGGCCACACTGAATCGAATCGGCCAAGGCCGTCATTTCCTGCAGATCCCAGGACCTTCGAACGTACCGGATCGGGTCCTGCGGGCAATCGACTTTCCCACCATCGATCATCGTGGGCCTGAGTTCCAGCAGCTTGGTCGGCGCATCCTAGAGGCCATCAAGCCCATCTTTGGGACCACCCAGCCGGTGATGATCTACGCTGCCTCGGGCACAGGTGCCTGGGAGGCAGCACTGGTCAACACCTTGAACGCCGGGGACCAGGTGCTCATGGTGGAGACAGGCCACTTCGCAACGCTGTGGAAAAAACTCGCTGAGAAACTCGGACTTAAGACCGAATTCATCCCGGGGGACTGGCGGCACGGTGTGGACTGCAGGCAGTTGGAATCTCGGCTGAAAGAGGACCCGACCCACAGCATTAAAGCGGTCTGTGTCGTGCATAACGAAACCTCTACAGGGGTGCTCTCCGATATCGCGGCTGTGCGACGGGCCATCGATGCCGCCCACCATCCCGCCCTGCTGATGGTGGACACCATCTCGTCGGTGGGAAGCGTTGAGTTCAGACATGATGAATG
The DNA here is from genome assembly GCA_018882785.1 of Burkholderiaceae bacterium. GTDB lineage: Bacteria > Pseudomonadota > Gammaproteobacteria > Burkholderiales > Burkholderiaceae_A > Lacustribacter. The sequence continues at coordinate 224,586 of VERI01000002.1, forward strand.
GGGGGTGGATGTCACCATCGGCAGCTCTCAGAAAGGCATGATGCTGCCCCCGGGCATTTCATTTAACGCGGTGAGCGAAAAAGCCATTGCGGCGAGTCATCAATCCACCCTGCCCAAGGCCTATTGGGGATGGGAAGAAATGCTGGTTGCAAACCGCTCCGGTTTTTTCCCGACGACACCTGCGACCAATCTTCTCTACGGCCTCGCGGAGGCCTTGGACATGATGTTTGAGGAAGGACTGCCCAATATTTATGCCCGCCATCAACGCCATGCGGAGGCAACACGCCGGGCGGTGCGCGCATGGGGGTTGGAGATTCTGTGCCAGAACCCCGCAGAGTACAGCCCGGTGCTGACCGCAGCTGTCATGCCCAAACGTTCAGATGGCCAGCATTTCGATGCCGACGCATTTCGTCAGCTGGTGCTTGAGCGCTTCAACATGTCACTCGGCATGGGGCTTGCAAAACTGCAGGGCTGGGTCTTTCGCATTGGGCACCTGGGCGACTTCAACGATCTCAGCCTCATCGGGACGCTTGGCGGTGTTGAGATGGGACTGGCGGCGGCCGGAATTCCCCACCAAAAAGGTGGCGTGCAGGCCGCAATTGACTATCTGGCCGAGCAGGCGCGCTAAGCCCTACGCAAGCACCCGGCCAACCGCAGCCGCCTGGATTCGCTCCCGAGTCTGAAGCACCCGCTGTGGATATTCGGTTGGCTGCTCAACCGCGCCGACATAGGCGCGTAGGGCAGCCATTTCCGAACCAAATCGATCTAAGTATTCCCGCAGGATCTGGGCGCCAACCTGCATGTTGACCCAAGGATCCAGGGCCAGCTTCTCCCCGCCAAAGGCTTTGAGCTTATCGGCGTGGGCCTTCGGCATGATCTGCATCAGGCCGACCGCACCCATATTGCTCTCGGCCAAGGGATTAAAAGCCGATTCAATGGAAATCACGGCCAGCAGGAGATGGGGGTCCAGCCGATAGGTCGCGGCGGTCTCGTAACTGGCCGCCACGAGCTGCTCAATCGCCCCCATCGCCACCCGGTGTCGGCTTGCAATCCATCTTGCCACCCTGCGCTGCTCCACCGTCAGGTTGGTCGGCAGGATGGTGTAGACCGAATTCATCTGCCGGGGAGATAAAGCCTCCAGGGCAAGACCGCTCCAGGCGCCGAGCCGAGCCCGACCGGCATCCGTCAGTAGGGTCGACAGTGCCAATAAGGCCAGGACAATAAAGGTAGTGGTCCGCTGCTTAAGCGACTCCCACCCCTGCATGACGGTGGGACTGGTGATGTTCGGATCGGTCATGGGCCGATTGGAACACAGGCCACCCGCCCCTGCAATCTATAAAAAAACTTTAAAAATCAATTACTTATATACAACCTAGTGGTAAGTGTAGGCCCACTTAATCAGGGAGTCCATGGCCTGTTTGGATTTGCCGGCCTGGGGGTCATTGACCACCGCCACAAACACGACCCAGCGCCCCTCGGCGGATCGGATGTAGCCGGCCAGCGCCCGCACGTCATCCAACGTCCCGGTCTTCAGCCAGGCCCTTCCCTCTAGAACGCTGTTGCGCATCCGATGCCGCACCGTCCCCTCAATGCCCACCGCGGGCAGTGTCTCCACCCATGCCTGGGCGTCCGGGCCCACCAGGGCGTCGGCGAGCAGCCTTGCCAGACTCCGGGCCGAGATTCGCTCCTCGCGGCTCAGACCCGAACCGTTATCCATGACAAGCTCGGGAAACACCAGACCCCGGGATGCCAGAAACGCCTTCACGGCAAGCCGTGACTCCTGACGGGTGGCCGGCCTGCCTTCGGCCGCCGACAGATTGAGAAACAACTGGCGGGTCATGGGGTTGTTGCTCAGCTTATTGATATCCGCGACAAGCTCAATCAGGGGCCGCGGCGACTCCCACTGCACCAGCGTGCGGGCATGGTCCGGAGTGGTGCCCGTCTGCAGCTTGACCTTCATCACACCGCCGACGGCCTCCCATGCAGAACGAAATGCCGTCATTGCAAACCGTGCGTGATCCATCACGCTGACATAAAAATCCACGCCATTGCACTGTTTGCCCATCACGCCACTTACAAAGAGCTTGGGCTCTGCGCCCTTTTCCGCGGCATCCATACGGGCAGAGACCCGACTGCGCGCACAGCCTCCATCCACCAGCTGTATCTTTTGATGAACCTCCTGTTCACGCAAACGCGGTTCCGTGACAACCCGTACACGCCGGCCGCCCTCCGACCATACGGATACTTTTACCGACTTAAAGTTGACCATCGCCGCATGGGGGCCGACGTTGTATGTTGAAAAGGGACGTCCATCAAACAGGCCTGGATCGACCTCGGGCTCATTGAAACGCGAACCATCAACCACAAGCGTTCCCTCAATGCGCTCGATGCCCATCGACTTTAAGCGTGTCGCAATCTCTGCGAGATCCTCCACCACCAGCTTGGGGTCGCCACCACCCTGAAAAAATAGGTCTCCCCGAAGGATTCCAGCCTCTAGACGGCCAGTGGTTGCAATTCTGGTCTGATGGCGAAACTGTGGCCCAAGCAGGCCCAATGCAGCACGTGTGGTCACGAGCTTCATCACCGAAGCCGGATTCACAGGCATATCAGTGTTTAACCCAATGCCATTAATGACAGGGCCCATCACCACCACGGGCGGCAGGGGAATAATGGCCACCGCCCAGGCGCTGTCGGGAAGGCCACTGGCGGAGAGTTCTTTTTTTACCTCAGCAGGCAGCGACGAAAACTTCACGATCGGCGTAAACTGCGCGGTCGCCGCGCAGGGTCCGATCATGGCGAGGAAAAAAATAAATGGGCGTGCTTTTAGGATCACTTCGTGCGATATTTTGTCAAAGATTTTGGAGACAGCCGTCATGGCACTTGAGAAAAATGAAAATTACTTTGAGCTGACCGATGACAGCGATCGCGCCTCTGCCATCGAGGCCCAGTTCAACGAAGATGCCCTAGAAGAGGCGCGCCGTAAAATCGCACCCGAAACCAGTCCAGATTTCGACGGTAAACACTGCATTGAGTGCGGCGAAAAGATCCCGTCTGCCCGACTCAAACTCGGAAAAATCCGCTGCATCGACTGCCAGACCCTTCGGGAGCAGAAGACCCGCTTCTTCGGCGGCTAGCCCCCCTAGGCGGATCGAACCTAGGGTAAACCCGTAAATTTCCTCGGCCAAGCCTTGAAAAAGGATTTGTCCGCCCCTACTATTAGCACTCAAGAGCGGTGAGTGCTAACAGCGCCCCGAGTCCCTCCGGGCTGCCTTCTGGCACGGATCCTCCCTTCCGGCCCCAGAAGCAGTACCGCTCGACACCCTTGTTTAAATGTCTCTTTAGGAATGGAGTTCTCAACATGAAATTGCGTCCCCTGCACGACCGCCTCGTGGTCAAACGCCTCGATAACGAGCGCAAAACCGCCTCCGGCATCGTGATTCCCGACAACGTCGCAGAAAAGCCCGACCAGGGTGAAGTGATGGCCGTCGGCAACGGAAAAATCCTGGAAGACGGCAAAGTGCGCGCGCTCGATGTCAAAGTCGGCGACAAGGTGCTGTTTGGCAAGTACTCCGGCCAGACCGTGAAGGTCGATGGCGATGAGCTGCTTGTTCTGCGCGAAGACGACGTCATGGCCGTGATCGCCTAAGCGACGCGCCAACAGATTTTCCACATCAGTCAAGAATTTTTATCGGAGATTAACTATGGCAGCAAAACAAGTCATGTTCAGCGATGACGCCCGTCACAAGATGGTGGCCGGCGTCAATATTCTGGCCAATGCAGTCAAGGTCACCCTCGGCCCGAAAGGCCGTAATGTCGTACTCGAGCGTTCGTTTGGATCACCCACCGTCACCAAGGACGGCGTATCGGTTGCCAAAGAGATCGAACTGAAAGACAAGTTCGAGAACATGGGCGCACAGATGGTGAAGGAAGTCGCTTCCAAGACCTCCGACTCCGCAGGTGATGGCACCACTACCGCCACCGTGTTAGCACAGGGCATCGTGCGCGAGGGCATGAAGTACGTTGCCGCCGGCATGAACCCAATGGATCTGAAGCGCGGCATTGATAAAGCGGTCGCGGCGATCACCGAAGAACTCAAAAAGATCAGCAAACCATGCACCACTTCCAAAGAAATCGCCCAGGTTGGCGCGATCTCCGCCAACTCCGATCAGGAGATCGGCGACATCATCTCCCAGGCGATGGAGAAGGTCGGCAAGGAAGGCGTGATCACCGTCGAAGACGGCAAGTCACTGAACAACGAACTTGATGTTGTAGAGGGCATGCAGTTTGATCGTGGCTATCTCTCGCCTTACTTCATCAACAACCCCGAGAAGCAGATCGCCGTGCTTGACGATCCCTTCATTCTCCTGCACGACAAAAAAGTCTCCAACATCCGTGACCTGCTGCCGGTACTTGAGCAGGTCGCCAAGGCAGGCCGTCCGCTGCTGATCGTGGCCGAAGAGGTTGAGGGCGAAGCCCTTGCCACACTCGTGGTCAACAATATGCGCGGCATCCTGAAGACGGTTGCTGTCAAAGCCCCTGGCTTTGGTGATCGTCGCAAGGCGATGCTCGAGGACATGGCCATCCTGACCGGCGGCGTCGTGATCTCGGAAGAGACCGGCATGAGCCTGGAGAAGGCTGGCCTCAACGACCTGGGCCGTGCCAAGCGCGTGGAGATCGGCAAAGAGAACACCACCATCATTGATGGCGCCGGTGAAGCCAAGAACATCGAGGCACGCGTCAAGCAGATCCGTGTTCAGATTGAAGAGGCAACCAGCGACTACGATCGTGAAAAACTGCAAGAGCGTGTTGCAAAACTCGCTGGCGGTGTTGCCGTGATCCGTGTCGGTGCCGCAACTGAAGTTGAAATGAAAGAGAAAAAGGCCCGCGTTGAAGACGCGCTGCACGCCACCCGCGCCGCTGTTGAAGAGGGCATCGTGGCAGGCGGTGGCGTTGCCCTGCTGCGCGCCCGCAATGCGGTAACGGTCAAGGGCATCAATGCCGACCAGGACGCGGGCATCAAGATTGTGATGCGCGCTGTCGAAGAGCCCCTGCGTCAGATCGTGGCCAACTGTGGTGAAGAGGCCAGTGTCGTTGTGAGCAAGGTGCTGGAAGGAAAAGGCAGCCATGGCTACAACGCCGCAACCGGCGAATATGGCGACATGCTCGCCATGGGTGTGGTAGATCCCACCAAGGTCACCCGCACTGCCCTGCAGAATGCAGCCTCTGTGGCCGCGCTGATGCTGACCACTGACTGCATGGTGGCCGAGGCCCCCGCCGAAGAAAAGGCCGGTGGTGGCATGCCCGGCGGTATGGGCGGCATGGGTGGCATGGGCGACATGGGCATGTAAAACCCACATTCAAGGTGGACCGGGGCCCCATCCGTTCAGCAACACTGGCTCCGGTTGCATTGAATGTCTCCTTTGTTTTGAGCCCCGCGGCAACGCGGGGCTTTTTTCTTTATGATCGTCGGTATGAATTTTTTCGGCCGACTTCAACATGCCTGGCAGCATCAGCAATCCATGCTGTGTGTGGGCCTAGATCCAGATCCCGCAAAGTTTCCTTCTCCGCTTAAATCGCTTCTCCAGCGCGATCCGCTCGCGGCAATCGAGGCCTTCTGCGTCGGCATCATGGAGGCCACCGCCGCCTATGCCTGCGCATTTAAACCACAGATCGCCTATTTCGCCTCAAGTGGCGCTGAGCGCGTGCTCGAAAAACTCGCGATACTATGCCGCGATCGCTATCCGCACCATGTCTGGGTGCTGGATGCAAAACGTGGCGATATCGGATCCACCGCGGAGCACTACGCCAAAGAGGCCTACGATCGCTATCTCGCAGATGCCGTGACCGTTAACCCCTATATGGGCACCGATAGCCTTGCGCCCTATCTCCGGTATGAGGGCCGTGGCATCTTTGTACTGTGCCGCACCTCTAATCCTGGTGGCGATGATTTTCAAATGCTCGACGTCCATGGCCATCCGCTTTACCTAGAGGTCGCCAGGCAGGCATCGCAACGCTGGAATCAACACCAACAGGCGGGCCTGGTCATTGGGGCCACTTATCCCCGGGAAATTCAGGCTGTTCGGAACATAGCACCAGAGCTGCCGTTTTTGATTCCTGGAATTGGCGCCCAAGGCGGTGATCTGATCGCCACGGTGAAGGCGGGCCGCAATGCCTCCGGTGGCATGCTCATCAACTCATCGCGGGCGATTCTTTACGCCAGCAGCCAAGACGACTGGCAGGATCAGGCCGCCGCCGTCGCGCGCAGCACGCGTGATGACATCAATGCGGTACCCAACTGACACGCCGCCGAACCAATCCCCTCGACACACCGTTTACGAAAGACCATCGCCCCACAGATGAATGCCTCTCCCCCCATTGCGTCGGCATCCGCCTTGATTGCCCGTCCGGCAGACAGCTCGGGGGCGTGGGCCCTGCTGCATAAGGAGACCATGCGCTTTGTAAAGGTGCATCTGCAGACGATTCTCGCGCCGGTGATCTCCAGCCTGCTCTTTTTATTGATCTTTTCTTATCTGCTCGAGGGGCGGGTCGAACCCCATCCTGGCATCAGCTATGCCGCATTCCTGGTGCCTGGACTGGTCATGATGACACTGCAACAGAATGCTTTTGCGAACACGTCATCGAGCATCACCCAAAGCAAGATGACCGGCAACCTGGTGTTTTTGCTGCTGTCGCCGATGCGGCCCTGGGAATGGTTCATTGGCTATATCGGTGGTGCCGTCCTTCGGGGGCTGGCCTGCGGTCTTGGTGTATGGCTGGTTGCAGTTCTCTTTGTGCCTGGCACCCTGCACTCACTGATCTGGGTCGTCGTATTTGGACTGCTGGCCTGCATCGTGCTGGCTACACTGGGATTTATCGCCGGACTCTGGGCGGAAAAGTGGGATCACGTCTCCGTATTTCAAAACTTTCTGATCAATCCCCTGACCATGCTGGCGGGGGTGTTCTATTCGGTCCAGCAGCTGCCACCGCTTTGGCAGGCCATTAGCCATGCGAATCCATTTTTCTATCTGATTGACGGATTTCGTTACGGCGTATTCGGCGTCGCCGACGTCTCGCCCTGGATGAGCCTGGCCATCTCCGGATCCTGTGCCCTCCTGCTCACCCTGCTGACCCTCAGGCTCATCTCGATCGGCTGGCGCATCCGGGGCTAGACCCAGAACAACGCTTTAGCTGCGAAAACGCCGACGTGTGAGCGCAAGCGCGATACCCCAGGCCAGCAACGAATAGCCTGCAATCACCAGCACAGGCATCGCAACCTGCTCTGGCCAGCGATCTAGAAATAACGGCCTGATCAGCCCGACTGCCTGGGTCAAGGGCAGCCACTCAGACAACGACTGCACCCACAACGGCAGCTGCTCCCGAGGGAAAAACACCCCGCTTAAAAACATCATGGGCGTCAGGAACAGGGTGAAGTAATAGGTAAAGAAATCATAGCCCTTGGCCAGGGCTGTGAAGATCAGCCCGATACAGCTAAACATGATGCCCACTGCAAAAAGAATCGGCCAGACCAATAGCAGCTTCCATGAATGGCTAATGCCCAGGGCAAGCATCACCCCTAAAATGACCGTTACCGAAAACAGCGATTTAAATGCAGCCCATAGCATTTCGGCCAGAAGCACATCATCCAGACGGATCGGTGCATTCATGATCCCATCCCAGGTTTTTTGTACATGCATTCGTGAAAATGCCGAATACAAGGCCTCAAACGTGGCTGCATTCATTGCGCTCATACAAATTGAGCCGCTTGCCAGAAACACCAGATAGGCAACGGGTTCGCCCTGATACACCACCTCACCCACCAGGGCGCCCATGCCATAGCCGAAGGCCACAAGCCACATCAAGGGTTCAGCAATATTCGCAATCAGGCTGGGCACCATGAGCTTGCGCCAGACCAGAAAATTCCGACGAAATACGGGCCACCACCGCATCATGCGCCCTCCCGAATCTGTCGGCCCGTGAGCTTGAGAAACAAATCCTCCAGATTGGCAGGCCGATGCAGCGTGCGAAGATCCCTGCGAGGCTCAAGCGCCGCAAGCAATGCATGGGCATCCTGGGTGTAGAAAAATACCGTCTCTCCGCTGACTTCCACCCGCTGTGCATGGGCCGCAAGGGGGCTCTCCGCCAATTGGCGTGGATCCGCACCATAGGCCTCGACTACATCGGGCTCCAGGTGCGCCTGAATCAGATCACGCGGCTGGCCCTCGGCGATTTTCTTTCCGTGGTCAATGATCAAAAGCCGATCGCAGAGTCGCTCCGCCTCATCCATAAAATGGGTGGTGAGCAAAATCGATTTGCCTTGGCCGAGCAGTTTTAACAAACGCTCCCACATCAGGTGGCGTGCCTGTGGATCCAGGCCGGTCGTAGGCTCATCCAACATCAGCAACTGTGGATCATTGATCAATGCCCGCGCCAGCGACAGCCGACGTTTCATGCCGCCAGAGAGTTCTCCTGGCCGCGACTCCGCCTTGTGGGTAAGGGCTGCAAAATCCAGCAGAACAGGAATCCTCGCCCGAATATCCGCATCCCGCATGCCAAAGTAACGGCCATAGACCAGCAGGTTTTCCGCGCAATTGAAATCAGGATCCAGGGCATCGAACTGGCTCACCACACCCACCCTGGCCTTAATGGCCAGGGCCTCCTGGGGCATGGGCAAGCCAAAAAGTTCGATCTCGCCGCTATCGGGCAGACTCAGCCCCAGGCACATGCGAAACGTCGTGGTCTTGCCCGCACCGTTAGGGCCGATCACCCCGAGACATTCGCCCGGATGGAGTTCAAACGACAGGTCATCGACCACCGGCTGATCGCCAAAACGTTTGGACACCCGGGACACACGAAGCTGAGGTTCACGCACAAGACATTCCATACAAAACGGATCGCATCATCAAACCCCGCACTGCACATGACCGCCAGCGGGGGCCGCCGACATCCAGAAAACCCCTAGTGTGCCAGGCATTACCCCGACAAGCCTGAGGCATATACTTGGGCCAGGGAGAACCATCAGTGTCAACAGCAATTCGACTGGTACACGGTGAATTCGGCAGGATCGCGCTGCTCAGAATGGATGCAGCCCTGGTCACACATGCCCATCATCACTGCCATATTCTGATCAAAGCGGGCGGGCCGGATGCTGCCTTTCGGGTGGGCGAGACCCATGCCCCGATTACCGATGCCAATGCGGTGCTCATCAACGCCTGGGAGCCTCACTCGTATCTCAACGACAGTAACAATCCCGAGCCCACCATCATCCTTGCGCTCTACCTGGAGCCCAACTGGCTGAGCAAGTTTTCGCCCAAAATCGGCCTTACGCTCTACCCGAAGTTTTTTGAGCGTGCATGCTCTGCATTGCTGCCCAACCAAAAGAAACTCATCGAAACAATCGTCATGGAACTCTGGTGGTCGGACAGCGTCTGCCAGGACCAGCTCGAGCCTATGCTCGCCGATCTCAGCCTCTCATTTCTCGAGGGCTCCGACAGCGCTTTGCGGCAATACGCCCATTTTTACGGCCAGGGCAAGAGCTTCATGGACCCGCGCATTCGCCGGGCGATCGCCTTACTGAGAGAAGATCCCGAACTGTCATCTGATATTGGCAAGCTTGCGCAGCGGGTACAGCTGTCGCGCTCCCACTTCTTTGAACTGTTTCGCCGTTGCACGGGGCTGTCTCCGATCGTCTACGCCAATGCATTAAAAATGGAACAGGCCTTTCATCGGCTCGCAGAGACGAACCAGCCCATCGACGAGATCAGCGCAGGGCTGGGATTTTCTGCCCAGAGCCATTTCACACGATTCTTCAAGCAGCACCAGGGGGTTGTGCCGAGCCATTACCGCCGTCAGCTCGAGTCCACAAAAATTCGGACGTAGCGGTAAATCTCCAGATTCGAAGCGGGATCTGGGGGCGGTGGAGCCTATTGGACGGGCCGGGGAAGCGCGTACACTTTCAAAAAAATATATGCGGCCCAATCGCTGAAAATGTCCCGTATGCGGAACCATCGTGTTTGACCTCGGCAGAACCTTTCTCCAATCCGTAGAGCGGGATCCGCACCGGGTCGGGCTGGTGGCCAGCGACTGTCGGCTGTCTTATCAGGAATGGGCAGGCCAGATCGGTGCGCTGCAGGCCTATCTTCGAAAGGCTGGATTACGCCGGGGCGATCGGCTGCTCACCGTCTTACAGAATCGTCACCAGGCCGCCACTATCCACTGGGCCTGCCAGGCGAGCGGCATCATGATCGTGCCCGTTAATTGGCGGTCGAAGCCGGAGGAAATCAGTTTCTTTGTCGATAACGCCGAGGTCCGCTTCGCCTTCGTTGAACCCATCTCCGCCGAAAACTTTCTGGCCAGTGATGCGGCAAAGAAAATCCCCTATGTGCTGTGCGCCGGTGATGGCGCAAAGCGGCCATCTGATGGGGATAGTTTTGAAGACATCGTCGGGCATCCGGCAACACTCTCGGCCGATGCCAGCCCAGAGGATTGGTCGGTCATGCTGTATACGTCGGGCACCACAGGAAAGCCCAAGGGTGTGCCGAGACGACAGCGGGCCGAGCGCGCCGCTGCACTTGCCCATATCGCCCAGAATCAATATCGCATGCACGAAACCACCATCGGTGTGATGCCGCTCTACCACACCATGGGTGTGCGCTCCATGCTTGCCCTGTGCATGATCAACGGCACTTTTGTCACCTTTCCGCGCTGGAATCCTGAGCAGTTTATCGACACCATAGAACAGGAGCGTGTCACACATCTCTATCTTGTTCCGACGCTTTATCACGACATGCTGGCCTCGCCCGCCTTTGCGTCGCAGCGTATTCGATCGGTAACCAAACTCGGATTTGCGGGTGCCCCGATGCATGACGCGTTGCTGCTGAAGCTTCAGCAAACCTTTCAGCCCGAACTCTTTGTTAATCATTACGGCTCAAGCGAGATCTATACCTACTCGATTAATCAGCGGGCCGTCGAAAAACCGGGCAGCGCCGGACGGGCCGGCCTCAACGCCCGCCTGCGTGTCGTCCGCTTCGATGACAGTGGCCATCGGGCCACCGCCGATGATCGCTGCGCCCCTGGCGAGGAAGGGCAAATCATTTGTGATTTTGCGGGCGATGAGGCATTCGAAGGGTACTGGAAACGGCCCGAGGTCAATGAAAAGTCTATTCGTGATGGCTGGTTTTTTACCGGAGACACCGGACTCTTTGATCAGGATGGTGAGCTTTTCGTCACCGGCCGGGTCGATGACATGATCATATCGGGTGGCGAAAATATCTCGCCTGTCGAGATTGAGTCCGTCTTATCCTTGCATCCCGGTGTCGACGAGGTCGCCGTTGCAGGTCTGCATGATGATCGGCTCGGACAGAAGGTGGTTGCATTTATTCGGCCATCAAATGGCCGACTGAGCGCAGAAGTGCTCGATACCCATTGCAGAACCTCTGATCTCATGAATTTCAAACGACCCAGAGAATATGTCTTTGTGAAAGAAATTCCTAAATCTCCCGTTGGCAAGATTCTTCGGCGCAAACTGGTGGCCGGTGAGTTCGACAAACTAGACTAGAACACGAAAGGATCGACGCTTCTATGGCTACCCTTCAACATCCCCTGGCAGACGCCCTCAGCAGTCTTGATGGGTTCCGCATCGATATTCAAGAAGGTCAACAACGTGCGGATATCGTGCTGTGCCGGCCGCCCTTCAACATCATCAGCATGGGCCAGCGAGATCAACTCAGGGCCGCCTTTGAGGCCCTGGATGCCGACCCCCGTGTCCGCATCATCGTGTTGCGGGCAGAGGGCGAACACTTTTCGAGTGGCGGTGACATCAGGGGATTCCTCGAGGCCTCGCCCGAGCATGTCTCTAAACTCGCCTGGAATATTGCTGCCCCGGCCCGCTGTTCCAAGCCCGTGATCGCCGCCAACCAGGGCTACTGCTTTGGCGTTGGATTTGAGATATCACTGGCCTGCGATTTCAGAATCTGCACCGACACCACCTTATATGCGCTGCCCGAGCAGAAGCTCGGTCAGATTCCGGGGTCCGGCGGATCGGCACGTCTGCAAAAAATTGTTGGCATCACACGCACCAAAGATATCGTGATGCGATCCAGACGCATCCCTGGCGCCCAGGCCTATGACTGGGGAGTCGCGACCGAATATGTACCCACTCAGGATCTCGGCGCAACCGTCGATGCCCTGGTGAAGGAACTTCTGTCTTTCTCGCCGCTGGCCCAACGCACTGCAAAGCGTCTGCTGAATGAAACCGAGGATGCACTGCTCACCACGGCGATCGAGCTAGAGGGCCACTGTTACAGCCGGCTGCGCACATCGGATGACTTCCGCGAGGGCGTAGAGGCGTTTCACCAGAAACGGCCGGCAGGGTTTAAAGGCAGTTAGTCGTCAGGCCCGCAGGCTGGCATCTCTGCGCAAGACCGGCTCTAATGCCTGGGCGATGGCAAGAAGCTTTTCGTCATTGCCGGCAGGCCCCACGATCATGAATCCCGTTGGCGCTGAGCCGGGATCATGATTCGGAATCGACACCGCACAGCCATCCAGAAAATTAAAGGTGCCCGGGTTTCGTAACATCAATGCGTTCACCCGAAAAAATTCATCATCGCTGGCGAGATCGGCAATCCGCGGTGCCACCAGGGGAACGGTGGGCATTACCCATGCGTCCAGCATGGCGGACTCCCGCAGAAACTGCGATCGGCACGATGCCCGGATCCGTTGCACCTGAATCAGTTTGGTCGCCGTAACATCGCGGCCGCGGCCAATCCGCGCAGCGACACGAACATCCATGCGATGCTGCGGCTGGGACACCAATAATCCAAACTCGGAGAATGCCTCAGAGCTCACCATGGTCGGCTGCCCCTCGCATCCAACAGCATCCTGAACTGCCTGACTATGCAGATCGGTGAGCACGGCGCCCGCAGCAGACAGGGCAGAAAGTGAGCGGGCATAGTTTTCCGCGACATGCTGATCCAGTCCATCGCAGACGAGATTCGTGAGCACGCCCAATCTCAGGCCGTTGATACTGGAGATTTCCGGATGCGGTGTACTCACACTGGCAAGCACACGGTCCACGTGTCGAATGCAATCCATCGACTGGCTGATCACACCCGCAGAGTCAAGACTCCGCGAGAGCGCCAGCACGCCTTGCAGACTGTAGCGATCGGCAGTCGGCTTGTAACCCACCAGGCCGTTTAAGGCAGCGGGAATCCGTATCGAACCACCGGTATCTGATCCCAACGCCGCGTGCACCATGCCGTCTGCAACACTGATCGCGCCGCCCGAGGTTGATCCGCCAGGAATGCGCTGAGCGCTACGTTCAAAGGCATTGCTGGGCGTACCATAATGCGGATTAATGCCGATGCCCGAATAGGCACACTCGGTCATGTTGGTGCGGCCCATCAGAATCGCGCCCGCTGCCCGAAGCCGAGCTACCAAGACCGAGTCTTTGACTGCAGGGGCAGACCTTGCAGCGATTTCCACAGAACCGGCTGTGGTTTTTTCTCCTGCGACATCAAACAGATCTTTAATCGACACCGTCACGCCTGCCAGAGCGCCCATCGGCAGGCTCTCCCGACAGGCATCCAGCCAGCGCGCTGTCAGACGGGATGCCTCGGAATTGGATGAGATGAAGGCACGCGGGCCCTCACCCTGCGGATCAAGAATTTTCTGCAGCGACTCCTCGACAACCTCTTGCGCTGAACGCCCACCGGTTAGAAACCGTTGTACCGCGATACCAATCCGATCCAAGTCTAAGTCCTAGCGATCTTCAGGATCGAAGTAATGGATCTCCAGCAGCAGGCAGCCCTTCTCAGACTTGAAGGGACCATGCGGCGTGCCGGGCGGGCGGCATGCATAGGTGCCAGGCTCAAAGCGTTCGCCTCCTTGACCATTGGCGTCATTGCCCACGATCAAATCGCCGCTGACCAGATAGACCTCTTCCCAGTACTCGTGGACAAAAGGCGCAGTGGTATAGACGCCCGGCTCAAACTTCAGATGACGCGTTCTCGAGCCGCGTTTTCCCGCCTCGTCTAAGGAGCCGGCAAGAATCTGCTGCTGAATACCCTTGGGGTATCCGGGTGGGGTTTCCCATCCTTTGCTCAGATCTACCTTATGAAACTCTTTCCACTCTTTTTGAAGTGCCATCACAACCCCCCTTATTAATCGACAATCGGCAGCGACTCGGCTGCATACTGATGACGCAGCGAACGGCCACTGACAGGATCATGGAGTTCGATTTCAAATAACTCCCCGCCCGCGATTTCTCCCATCACTGCATGCGTTCCACAAAACATGGCGGTGCCCGCCGGCAGCTGCGTGCCGCCGGTGTAGCGTTCAATCAGATCCTCTGGCCGACGCATACGCGACACGGGCCCTTCCTGATAGAGGCGCCGCTGCCCTCCTGCCGTGACCCAAGACCGCGTCACGAGCTGATCCCAGTGAGACTGAAGCACAGCCATAGGCCAGACCTCTGGACCGATCGGCTTCGGACACATCTGCTTGGATACCGTCACGCCATAGGCCTCGACCTTTCGGTCTGTATGGTCGGAACCAATGCCCACGAAAAGCCCCTGCGCCAGGGACAACAGGACCACCTCGACCTCGCCACTGGAATCCTGTCCAGCCACCTGGACACGGACCGATGTCGTCAGTCGATCTGCAGACACACGATAAAACGATGGAACATTTTTCGGGCGGGCAACACCGATGGCCTCGAGCTCCGCGATATGGTGCTCGACTGCCGCACTATCACGTCCGGTCCATCCGGCAATCACCAACTGCTCGATAGATGCCTCGAGTGGCCGACCCTCGGAGCTCAGCGCAAGTTTCACCATGATTAATTGCTCCGCTTTATTCAGAAAACATCGATGCAGAAAATTTGATTTGGCTATGACCAGCTATGACTGCCATAGTCGTAGCCGGATGATACATCAATGGACTCCGCAGGCAGCACCGATGCGCCACGCAGATAGGTTCCGTAATTGCTGCGAAAGAAAAGCAACGGCTCTGCATCTGCACCCGCATGACAATGGGTGACCCGGCCCACATAGATCACATGATCTCCACCGGGATAGCTGAACTCCAGGTCACACTCAATGCTCGCCAATGCCTGCTCGAGTCGGGCCAGACCATTGCGGGCGCGAACGACAGGAATCCCCTGCCAGTCGGCAGTCGATGGACGGGCAAACCGGTTCGATACATCCTGCTGGGTATACGACAGGATATTCACCACAAATTTTTTACTCTCCGCAAATATCGGAGTGATGTTTGAAGAAAGCCCCATGGAGAAGAGCACCAACGGCGGATCAAGAGAGACCGACCCAAACGAGCTGACGGTAACACCGACATCTCGGCCATCTGACGTGGCCGTGGTGATCATTGCCACACCGGTGGCATAACGGCCAAGGATCTGCCGAAAAGTCCGTGAATCGATGGTCAATAGTTTCCCCGGATGTATCGTGTCATCGCATCGACGAGGCCGCCCATCTATCTGATGGGCGCTCGCCGATCAATTCGCTCACCTAGGCTGCCGCCTTTACCGGATTGGATGTCACCGGTGCAGGAGATGCGGCTGTCTGCTGGGCCGGCAGGCCATACCCCCCCAGGAATCGATCCACTGCGCCAAGGGCGCGCTGCCAGTTATAGGTGCGATAGGCATGGCCACGGGTCACCATTGTGGCGCCGGAATAAAACATCTCGTATTGAAGATGTCGCGAACCAAATTCCGAGCCCACCGCATCCCATGCAAGCTTAAAGAGCTTTACGCGCCCCAGGCTATCGGTCGCAGGCGATTTCTGTGACTGCTGAATCACCGAAGCGATCTCGGGATTTGCAAAGTCGTCTGCAGACGACGGCAGCATAATCATGCCTCCACCGGACAACTCCCGGATGCTGGCAATAAACTTTGGATACAGCTGCTGGGTCAGCACGTTTGCGGCGTAAAGGCGCTGGCCATTGGGCACATAGTATTCACCGACCTGTCGGCCGCTGGCTTCCATGGCCTCCACCAGTCCCTCGACCATGGATACCTCGGCAGCCATCTGGCCCAGGGTCTCCACCACGGGCGGGAAGGCAATAATGCCGTTGGTCTCGGCGACTTTGCGCGCAATCCCCAACAGGAACCGCATCTTCACCATGAATCGAATCTGACACTGATAATTCTGATAGACATGGGCGGGCGTGGCGTGCCACTGCTTGCCAGCCATCTCGGGGCTGCGGATCGTAAAGACACGATCCCAGGGAACCTTTACCTCATCGAAATACAGCACTGCATCGTTCTCGTCATAACGACTGGATAGCGGATTATCAAAGACATCACCGCTCTGGGCCTCATATGACTTGCGTGACAACATCTTCAGGCCCTTGGTCGCCAGCGGAATTGCAAAGCTGTAAGACAGCGGCTCTTCACCGGCTTTCAGCGGCTGAATAGTAGAAACAAACACTTCGTTTGCCATTGGACAGCCCGTGCCCAACATTTTGCTGCCCTTGATGGTGATGCCCTCGTGGTCTTCATCCACGATCTTTGCAATCAGGTCCTCGGACTGCCCGCCCGCTGTCTTACTGCGGTCGGCCTGAGGATTGATGATCACGTAGGTCAGGTAGAGGTCGTTATCCCGCGCATGCTCGTAGTACGCCTTCAGATTGTTGGCGTAACGATCCCCATGTTCTTTAAACACATCCAGCCCCATCACCATACCGCCCAGCATGGAGCCGACGTGATCGGGGGATCGTCCGAGAAAACCATTGTGCTGTTCGGCCCATGACTCCAGCGCCCGCCGACGCTGAACAAGCTCAGCATAGCTCTTGGGCAGCTGCCAGGTCCGGTTGACGCGATCCCCGGTTTTCGGTGATTCAAAGGTCATGAGATCCAGATTCTCTGGACGGGCCTGAAAGTCATACAGACTGCAGACCGATCGAATCGATTCCGCAAAGGCGGGATGACTCACGTGATCCGTCACGACCTTGCCATCGATATAGATGGCCCGGCCATCTTGAAGACTACGGAAGTGTGCTGCGCCGTCTTTTACCATGCTGTTCTCCCCCGAGAGTGATTGCCGCCTTTACAGCCGCAGGCGCGGCTGGGGCTAAAATACATAACTAGGTTAACAAAATAGGGCGCCCTGTTCAATGGCCAAAATCCACGTTTCCAGATCAGGTATTCATGCCGGGTTTTCCTCGCCGTTGTCCGTCTCCCGGCCCGAGCTGCTCGATGAGGACGGCACGTCTGACCGACGATTTCGACAACTTATCTATGACCTGTCTGTGGCCGGCAATCAGCTTGGACTGGCCAGAAAGCTTCTGGCGGCCCAGCTCGGCGTCACTCCGCCGCGCTACAACATTCTGATGGTGGTGGCCCAATATCAGGGCCGGCAAGGCGTGAGTGTGAGCGAGGTCGCCCGCCACCTCCATGTCTCTACGGCCCACATTACCAATCAGGTGAAATTTCTAGAAAAGAAAAAATGGCTTGTCACGGCACCCAACCCGGAAGACGGCAGAAGCCGTCTGATGCGAATCGACCCCAGCCAGGAGTCCCGGCTCACCGGCCTGGCCAAGCACCTGCACCGAGTCAACGATGACCTGTTCGGCGGACTCAACCGCCGCGACTTTCAGTCCCTTAGCCGTCTGCTGACGCAATTGGTCGAAGATTTTGAGCAGGCACTCAACCGACTGGCCACAGGTCCGGCGAAAAAACGCCGGCCTAAATCATCTCCTTGAGCTTAAAGCGCATGACCTTGCCGGAGCCCGTCCGGGGAATGGTCTCCACGCTGGCTAATGTTGCAGGCACTTTGTAAGAAGAAATCTGACCACGCAGAAACTCCAACAAGGCGGATTCGTCCACCGACTGCCCCGCCCGCGGCACATAGAAAAGTGCGGGCACTTCACCGAGATGGGCGTGCGGCAGTCCCACCGCCGCACAATCCAATAGCGCTGGAAATTTCAGGGCAGCCTCTTCAATCTCTCCCGGTGCAATATTCTGTCCACCACGAATAATCAATTCCTTCAGCCGCCCGGTAATCACCAGAAAGCCATTTGGATCGGCCTTGGCAAGGTCGCCTGTGCGATACCAGCCGTCCCCCATCGCCTTATCGGTCTCCTCCGGTTTATTGTGATAACCCAGCATGAGATTCGGTCCTCGGACCACGAGCTCGCCTTCTTCCTCTGGACCGCAATCCCGACGTGACTCAGGATGCAGAATACGTACCGCAACCCCTGGAACCGGCAGGCCACAGTACCCGGGCCGGCGGCTCGAACGGGGCGAATTCAAGGTCACCATGGTCGCGGTCTCCGTAATGCCGTAGCCATCGACTAAGGTCACACCGGAGCGCTCCTCAAAACGCCGGTTAAGCTCAGCCTGCATGATGGCACCGGCGGAGATGCACAAACGCAGCCCCTTGAATTGAAATGCAGTGTCTGACTGCGCACCCTCCAGCAGGTAATGAAACATGGTCGGCACGCCCGGCATCAGCGTAAATTCCCCCGTACCGATTAGACGCATCGCCTCTGCGGTGGAGTAGCGCTCCATAATGTATTCCGTCGCGCCAACCGCCAGAATTGCCAGCACCGAAAGATTGAGCGCATAGGAGTGAAACAATGGTAGCGGCGATAGCACCACATCCCGTTCATTCAAACCCGCGATGGGAATCCAGCAGGCGCCCACCACCCATAGCATGGAGCGTGCACTAAGACGCACCCCCTTGGCCCTGCCAGTGGTGCCTGAGGTGTACACAATGTAGGCAGCCCCGTCGATATCTTGAGGATCACGTGGCGCCCTTGTGGTGGGCCTGGCCACAATATCTTCGTAACAGCTAAATCCCTCAGCAGCTGCCCCAACCGACATGAACGTCAAGCCCTCGGGGAGTCCCTGGGCCTGAAGGGTGGCAATCTTCTCGGCAGTGGAGATCACCAATCGGGTTTCAGAGTCCCGCAGCCGGTAATCGACCTCGCCATGGGCGGCATCAAAAGAGATCGGTACCGCCACCAGGCCAGCACGCGCAAGCGCCAGGCAGCTCACCACCCAGGGCACTGAATTAGGCAACAGCAGCGCAACCCGATCTCCAGGCGCCAGCCCCGCATCTGCCAATGCCACTGCCAGCGCAGCCGTCTGCTTGGCAAGGTCGCCATAACTGATCGATATAGCCGCATCCCGCCAGGCACAATGATTCGGCCGAGATTGCGCATGGCGCCGAATCAATTCGGGAATGGGAACAATGACCTCTGTATGAATCATGCGGCGCTCTCCGGGCCCAGGTTATACCATTGAAAAACCACCATTGACACTCATCACCTGACCGGTGATCCATCCCGCCTGATCGGACGCAAGAAATGCGACAAGCGGTGCAACATCAGCAGGCTCACCAATACGACGGATCGCATAGTTACGAAGAATCTTTTCCTTGTTGGTCTCAAGCCATACAGGATCGGTGTGATCGGTATTGATCAGCCCGAGTGAGATGACATTGGCGGTGATGTTGTGCCGCCCCATCTCCTTGGCCAAAGATTTGGTCAACGAGATCACACCCCCGCGGGAGGCTGCCGTCACCGATAACGATGCCTCGCCAACACGGGCCGAATCGCCACACAGGCTAATTACCCTCCCGGATCCCTGCCTCGCCATATGCGGCAGGGCTGCCCGGCAGGTATGAATCACACCATACAGCCCAACGCCAATCTGGCTTTGCCAATCCTGTTCGGTTGTCTCCAGAAATTTCCTTGGGATTACCAGGCCGGCGTTATTGACCAGCACATCAATGCGGCCCCACTGAGAGACGACGGCCTCGACCATTGTGGTGGCGTCCGAAAACTTGGATACGTCTCCCGCAACAGCGATTGCATCTCCCTTTGCGGCACGAATCTCTTTCACCAGGGCATCGGCCTCGGCTGCTGCACTTCGATAATTAATCGCAACCTTGGCGCCCGCCTTGGCGAGATGCCGGACAATCTCGCGGCCCACACCGCGTGCACTTCCAGTCACCAATGCGACTTTTCCTTGCATCTCTGTTGTCATCTCGACTCTCCCTATGAATGACTTGCCAATAAAGACTGATATGCCTCACAGGACTGCAGCGACTCGAAGAGCCGTTGCGGCGTCGCGGGAAGCTCCTGAATGCCGACCCCAAAACCGGACAAGGCATCACTGATTGCGTTCGCAATCGCAGCTGGCGCACCGATCGTTCCGCCCTCTCCCACACCACGAAAGCCGCCAAGGGTCGACGGCGACTGGGTATCGAGGTGAACAATCTCCAGATTTGGCACTTCGGGTGCCGACGGCACCAGATAGTCGGCAAGACTTGCGGTCTGCAGCTGTCCGGTCTCATCATAAAAAACCTCTTCGAATAATGCCGCCCCAATACCTTGGGCAACGGCACCACGAATCTGCCCTTCGACCAACATCGGATTGATCATCTGGCCACAGTCCTCCGCTACAACATAGGCCTGTATCTCGACTGCAAGGGTCACTGGATCAATCTCCACCTGAACCATATGGGTCGCAGACGATGTGGTGCCAAACACCGGGTCGTAGACCGCAGAAACCGAAAGCTCCACCCGGAGCTCCTCCGGAAGATTGACCTGGGTATAGACCCGCCGAGCAATCGTATGAAAACTCAGTCGCTCATTTGTCTGACGGTGAATGACCGTACTGTCGAGAACATCACACTGATCGGGTGTTGTCTGCATGGCGTGGGCTGCAACGTTCAGCAGCCGCTCCCGCAGCTCACGGCCCGCCTTTAAGGCAGCGCCACCGCTGAGCACTGCGCTTCGGCTGGCATAGCTGCCAGTGCTGTAGGGCACCGCAGACGTATCACCCACCACAATTGTGATGTCATCAAGACAGGCCCCGGTCGCATCAGCAACGACCTGCGCCAGTATGGTCTCGTGGCCCTGGCCGTGGGATGCGCAGCCAAATGCAGCGGTTAGCCTGCCTGTGGAGTCTAGCGTCAGGCAGCAGGTATCTGTGCCGGTATTAATCGGCATTCCGGGAGACGCAGAAATCCGCGAGCCAATTCCGGTGAGCTCTGCATATGACGCCACACCAATTCCCACCAGCCTGCCGGTCTCACGTGCCCGCTGCTGCTCACGCCGACGATGGTCATAGTCGAATCGGAGGGCTGCTGCTGCGATGCCCTCTTGGAATGCAGATCGATCCCAGACAATTCCGCTGCCAGTTCTAAATGGAAACTCATCCGGGTTGATGAGGTTTTTTTGCCGAAATACGACAGGGTCAAGTCCCACACGTGCAGCGGCCATATCCATCAGCCGCTCCATCACAAATGTCGAAATCGGCCGGCCAACACCCCGATACGGGCCCGCAGGTGCCTTAGGCGTGGCCACTGCACGGGCTGACCCCTGATAGTTGGTAATACGATACGGACCCGGCATAAAACTAATCGCCTGCACCGGTTCGATACCTGCAGTCCAGGGATAAATCGAGTAGGCACCGACATCACCCGTGACCTTGGCACGCAGCGCAAGAATGCTGCCATCGGCCGCAACCGCAAGTTCCGCATCCACGACCTCATCAAATGCCTGGCTGGTGGCAAGCAGATCCTCCATTCGGTCGCCCGTCCATTTCACGGTCCGCCCGAGCTTGACCGCGAGTGCGCTCACGAGGAGTTCCTCCGGATAAACAGATGTCTTGCCGCCAAAGCCCCCACCCACATCCGGTGCGATCACAGTGATCTGAATACCCGGAAGTCGGACGAATTCTGCAATCGCATCCTTGACGATACCGGGTACCTGGGTCGAGCTGGTCAGCCGCAGCTGGCGACGGCCCGCATCGAATTCAGCAAAACATGCACGATTCTCCAGTGCAACGGGTGTCTTACGACGAAACCGAAAACGTCCACCAACTGTGTGGTCTGCATCCGCAAAGCCTTGCGTCGGATCACCCCGAACAAACTCGCGAGAGACCAGTACATTACTGGACAGTTCAGGATGCAGAATCGGTGCCTGCTCGGCGGCAGCACGCTCGGGATCATGCTCGGCGTCAAGCGGCTCAAGTTCTAACTGAATCGCCT
The DNA here is from genome assembly GCA_018882785.1 of Burkholderiaceae bacterium. GTDB lineage: Bacteria > Pseudomonadota > Gammaproteobacteria > Burkholderiales > Burkholderiaceae_A > Lacustribacter. The sequence goes on from VERI01000002.1 coordinate 246,599, forward strand.
CAAGCGCATCTTCAGCACGGTAGCGATCCACAGCCGCAACCACAACCACTGGCTCACCCACATAACGCACCACATCGACAGCCAGTGCAGGCATCTGTGTGGGCTGATAATGCAGCATTTTTGAAGGCGCAACCATGGGCGCGATCCAATCATGGATGTCCTCTGCCGTCACGACTGTGAACACGCCAGGCATCGCTCGGGCTGCCGAAACATCCAGACGTATGATTCGGGCATAGGCTGCGGGGCTTCGCAGAACTGCCAGATGGAGCGCCTGGCGAACAGGGTGGTCATCCGTGTACTGCCCGCGCCCGGTCAGCAGCCGCAGGTCTTCCCGTCGCAGTACCGACTGGCCAATCTTAGAATCAGAATTCATCAGCAGTTCCACTACTCATACGCCAACGCCCCAGTGCGCAAGGTGTCCCACTGTACGGGATCATGGCCACACAACACGGTATAGCCCTGAGACTGAATCCGGCGTAATTCTGCAAGCGATGCAGTCAGTAACTCCGGATTCCAGGTATTGCGCGGAATAATTTCGCCCAGCAGATGCTCTGACATCGGCACGCAGTCCGATGCAAGCACGAAACGATCACCGCTCTCGAGATGCACCAATGCTGCCGTCATGCCAGGCGTGTGCCCGGGAACCGGCAACAGAATCAGCCGGCCATCGCCGAAGATATCGACCGACTCTGAAAATGGTCGAATCGATGTGCCCTCTGCCCAGTCTTCAGAAAAAATACCTTGGGCCAGGGCATCGGGCCGACGGGCGTATTCCAACTCCTGCGCATGGGCTCTGACCTCGGCACGACGGAAGAACCGATTACAGCCGCAGTGATCCGTATGCAGATGGGAATTGATCACCAGATCAATGTCATCGGGCGTCAGCCCAAGTTCCGCCAGTTGGTCAATCAGATTGTCCTCAGGCCGTCCAACGGGCGTCATGAATTTTGCAAGCCCTCCCCACCGGGCCTCTGGTTCAGTGACGACCGCAGGATGGCATCCCGTATCAAACAGAACGTTTCCGCGCGGATGGCGCAACAGATAACAATTGACAGGCAGCCGCATTTTTTCCGCACGGTCCGCATCCGGATAGAACACCGATCGACGCATCTGCAGAAATCCACCGGTAAGAACATGCATGCGCATTATTTACTCTCCGAGTGTGGCTTCGCACAGGCCATCACCGCCTGCACGATGCCCTGATAGCCCGTGCATCGGCATAGATTGCCAGACAACAGATCCCGAATCTGCGCCTCATCTGCGTTGGGATAGCGCTCCACAATTTCACTGGCTGTCATCAGCATCCCCGGGGTGCAAAATCCACACTGCAGTCCGTGACATTCACGAAACGCCTGCTGCAACGGATTTAACTGATCTGGCGATCCCAGCGCCTCAACCGTCTGAATCGATAAACCATTGGCCTGCACAGCCAGCATGAGACAGGCGCGCATCGAAACCCCATCCACCAGAATCGTGCAGGCACCACAGACACCGTGCTCGCAGCCGACATGTGTTCCCGTAAGGCCCAGCGTATGCCGAAGAAAATCTGACAGCAGAAGACGCGGCTCCACGCGTCGCTCGATGACCTCGCCATTGACGATCACCCAGAGATCATGAAGCTCTGTCTGCCCATCGCCAGTCGACGGAGAGAGTTGTAACGCTGGTTCCGAATTCATAGATCTCCCATCCTCTCAATGTGTCGCCGCATGGGATTGGCCCCCTGAGGTGCCATGAAGATCTGAGGCTTCTGCCAGACAGCGCGCCACCAAGGATCTCGCAAGGTGACGCCGGAACTGCGCCGATGCCTGTCGGTCATTCATCAGATCCATATCACCGCAAATATCCGCAGAACACTCGCGAATCAGCTGATCACTTGGCCGTTGACCCCTGAGCGCACTCTCGAGATCGGTCAGACGAAACGCACGATCCATTACACCCATCAGTCCGACCCGCGCCGACCGAATCTGTTGCCCATCAAAATCCAGAATGACCGCGCAGGCGGCCATGGCGAAGTCCCCCGGACGGCGAGATACTTCCTGAAACACGGCACGATGGCCCTTCGGCAAGGCGGGAAACCTCACCTGAATAATCATCTCGTCTTCTTGCAGATCCGTGGTCAGCGGGCCAAGGAAAAAATCATTCGCTGCGACCCGACGATCTCCACGCACGGAACTCAGTGTCAGCTCCGCCTCGAGTAAGACCGCCAACAAGGCCCACTCCGCCGCAGGATCTGCATGGGCAAGGCTGCCCCCGATCGTGCCGCGATTACGAATGGCCAGGTGGGCAACATGCCGCAACGCCTGCGGAATAATTGGCCAGCCTGTCGCCGCAAGGGGCGACTCGATCATCGCGTTATGCCGCATACGGGCGCCGCAGATCAGGCCGCCCTGGCTATCTTGGGTCAAGGTTTCAAGCTCCAACAGGCGCCCAATATCAATGACGACACCTGGCTGCACCACTCGAAAATTCATCATCGGAATCAGGCTCTGGCCGCCAGCGATAATCTTGGCCGATCCCACATGGGCCGACAACATCTGCCGGGCCTCCGCCAGCGTCTCGGGAACGAGATAGCGAAATAACGGTGGCTTCACCCCTAAGACCCCTGAAACCTCGGCGTACGTTTCTCTAAAAATGCCTGCCGTCCCTCGCGATAGTCCTGGCTATCGCTCGCCTGGCGAATTCTTCGTTCAGCCTCGGCAGCATCAAGCCCAGCGAGAGACAGCGCCATCGAGTTCAGCATGAACTTTGCCCCTGACTGGGTCAGAGGGGCCTGCTGAATCATCTGTTGCGCAAAACGGCGTGCTGCCGCCATCGGGTCCTGTGCCAGCGGTGCCGGACGGCGCTTAAACCAGCCCAGCCAGCCTGCGCTGTCGCTGGGTGTCGCTTCCTCCCGGTGATCAATAAACCCCCAGCGCAGGGCATCGTCTGCACCGAACCGTTGTGCTGAAAATAAAATTTGCTTGGCCCGCGTCACACCCACGAGGGCCAGAAGCTTCGCGGTCCCATTAACGCCATAGACGATCGAAAGCCTTCCAGCGGGGATTCCGAAGACAGCATCCGCGGCCGCCATTCGAAAGTCACACGACATGGCCAGATGCGCGCCACCGCCCAGGCAATAGCCCGAGATCACAGCAATCGTGGGCTTGGGCAGTTGGAAGATCGCCGAACAGCAGGCGTCCACCGCAACTTCATAGTCTCTGCTTTGCTGTGCGTTATCGCGGACTGACTCAAATTCCGCGATATCGGCACCCGCACAGAAATTTCCTCCTGCCCCAGTCAGAATCACCACACGCACCTGTCTGTCTTTACCCAGATCGTCGAAGATCTGAGCAAGACGCTTCCACATCTGCAGGCTCATCGCGTTTTTCACGGCAGGACGATTCAGGGTCACGATGGCCATGCCATCGGTCACAAATAGCTTGATCGGATCCTCAGTGCCCGTGGCAGCCACGACAGGCCGGCCCGATTGCTGGCTATCCGGCAGTCTGTGCGCACGGGTCTCGGTCGGTGAATCTTCAGATGGCAGATCCTGCGCCGAATCAGGGCCTTCGATGGCCTGACGGAATTTTGCAAAGAACTCTTCTGACAGGCTCTTGGCAGCGGCATCCACCAGACGAGATCCCAACTGGGCAAGCTTGCCAAATAGCTGGGCCTGTGCCGAGTACGTCAGCTGGGTCTGGTCTGCAGCAAGCTCCTCTAGTGCCACCTGAATCGTCACTTTTGCAGAACCTGCAACACCACCCTGGCCCTCGCCCTGCAACGTATAGCGACGTGGCGCATCAATATCACTGAGGCTGACGCGTCCTTGAAATCGCGCTTTAATTGGACCAAGCTTTGTGACGACCGTTGCAGCAAACGAAGTGTCACTATCCTGCACCAGGGATTCACATCCCGGAATACAACGCTGCAGCACCTCTACAGCATTGAGACTGTCCCAGACCACCTGCCGAGGCGCCCGGATTGTCACCCCGCCTTTTATCTCCAACGCGTTTGACTCCTGATCTGGTTATTGGCGTACAAGACCCGACAGCACTTTCCGAAAATTATCGGGAATGCTAATAGGCCGATTGGTCTGACGATCCACGTAAACATGAACAAAATGTCCCAGCGCAGAGACCTCAGTCTGATCATTGGCGAATACGCCGAGTTCATACTGCACACTGCTGTTGCCTATTTTGGCGACCCGCATGCCAATCTGAATCCGATCTGGAAACTTGATGGAAGAAAAATATTGACAACGGGTCTCGATCACCAGCCCAACCACCGGACTGTTCTCAATATCGAGCACCCCTTGTGCAATCAGATATTCATTTACCGCGGTATCAAAATACGAGTAATACACCACGTTATTCACATGGCCGTAGACATCATTGTCAGACCAGCGCGTGGAAACCGGCATCAGCACCGAAAAGTCGTCCTTCACCAGCCGTTTTTTCTGTTCGCTCACAGCACCTCCGAGTAAATCGCAAGGGCGTCTTCATAGCTGACCTCACGCGGGTTATTGACCAGCAGACGGGTCTGCTTCATGGCATCGGTCGCCAGATCAGGCAGGTCCGATGCCGATATGCCCACCTGGGATAGACGGGTCTCTAGACCAAGCTCGGGGGCAAGCCGGGCCATCGCATCGACAAACCAGTCTGCCGTATCTGCATCGTCGCCCTTCGATGGGGCACCGACAATCCGGCCAAGCTCAGCATATTGGACGCGGGCCTGCGACATGTTAAAGCGCAGCACAGGCGCAAGCACCAGCGAATTCGATAAGCCATGGGCCACATGGAACCGTGCGCCCACAGGATAGGCAAGGGCGTGTACCGCAGCGACCGGTGCATTCGCAAACGCCATGCCCGCCAGACAGGCGCCGATCAGCATATTTTCGCGGGCCGCCAGATCATCGCCGTGCTCACATGCCTGGCGGATATTTCCGGACAGCAGCCGCATCGCTTCGCGGGCCAGACAATCTGAAATCGGATTCTTGAGACGTTTGCTCGTGAATGCCTCGATGGCATGCACCATCGCATCGATACCTGTTGCCGCCGTGACATGCGCCGGCAGGCCAAGGGTGAGCGTGGCGTCAAGAATCGCCAGGTCCGGCAATAGCGGGGGTGCGACAACGCCTTTTTTCTCTCCTGCGCCGGTCGTCACAATGGCTATCTGGGTCACCTCTGAGCCAGTGCCTGAAGTTGTTGGAATAAGAAAAAGCGGCAGTCGCTGGCCCTTCACCATTCCGACGCCGTAAATATCTTCAAGTCGCTCGGCTGATCGGGCAAGCAGTGCCACCAGCTTTGCGGCATCCATCGAACTGCCACCCCCAAAGCCAATCACCAGATCCACTTTTTCCGACTTCGCCTGTGCGACCGCCTGCAAAATGACGGTATCCGGTGGGTCCGCCACCACATCGGCAAAGACCACCGGTTCGATCAAAGCCCGCGCAAACGCGCTGCGGGCGCCATCCAACAGGCCTGCTTTCATGACGCCTGCATCCGTCACGATCATCGGCCGCTTACAGCCCAGCGCCATGATGCGGGCTGCGAGCTCATCGCCCACCGCGCCTCTGCGCACCAGGATGGATCGACTTGTGGCGAACTCAAATGATGCGGACATCGCGATCCTCTCTTAGTTACTTTTTAAGAATTTGCGGGCGTTCTTTTCGTGCATCCGCATCTCTTCGAGCTGCATCTGTAAATCCTGCAGCTTGGCCTCAAGGGTCTGCTTGTGATTGAGCAGCGTAGCCAGAAACTCCCGCAGTTGGACCTGACTGCTGCCGGGGCCGTCGTAGAGGTCCAGAATTGATTTGATTTCTTGCAGACTGAACCCCAGCCGTTTTCCCCTTAGCGTCAGCCGAAGCCGGGTTCTATCCGCAGCGCTAAAGACACGCGTTCGGCCATTGCTGGTGCGGCTCGGGTGGAGCAGCCCTTCGACTTCGTAGAGCCGGATACTGCGGGTTGAAATTCCAAATTCTTTGGCCAAATCCCCGATACCGTAGTCGACCATCGGTGCCGCCTGCGCCCCCTTATGGGCCCTTGTTTTATACGCTGACGCGTTCGATGAGCTTTTCGCGCTCGCTCTCATTACGTGAGTCTCCCTCCAGAACCACCTGTCCACGCTCGATTGCATAATGTCGATCACACAACGTGATCGCTTTTCGAATATTTTGCTCAATCAGCAAAATTGCGATGTTTCTTTTTTTCATGTCCTGCATGAGCGTGAAAATTTCCGCAACAATCAGCGGCGCCAAGCCTTCCGTTGGCTCATCAATCAGCAGCAGCCTTGGCTCCCCAATGAGCACCCGGGCCATCGCGAGCATCTGCTGTTCTCCGCCAGATAAGGTCGTGCCCGCCTGATGGCGGCGCTCACCGAGCCGCGGGAATCGCTTAAATACCTCGTCGATACGGGCCAGCGCCGCCTTGCGTCCTGATGCGTCGACCTGCATCAGTCCCAGCCGCAGGTTCTCCTCGACCGTGAGCCCCGGGAAAATGCGTCGATCTTCCGGCACAAGTCCAACGCCCCGACGGGTGATGAGGTCTGGCGTCAGGCCGCCAATCTCCTCGCCGTTCAGCACAATCGAGCCCTCCGAGGGTCGATGCCAGCCCGCAATTGTTTTAACGATTGTGGTTTTGCCGACACCATTGCGTCCAAACAGCCCCACCGTTTCACCAGGCCGAATAGTCAGCGTTACGCCCTGCAGTACGTGCGAGAGGCCAAGACGCACATGCACATTGTGAAGTTCCAATGCATTCATGCTGTGGCCTCTCCAAAGTAGGCGGTCTGCACTTCAGGGTTGGCGCGAACGGCCTGCGGCGTGCCTTCTGCAAGCTTTTGGCCCTGCGCCATCACCACCACATGCTGGGAAAGATCCATGACGAGATCCACATCGTGCTCAATCAAAAGAATGGCCATGTTTTGGCTCAGCCGCCGAATGAGTTCAGCCGTCTCTTGGGTATCCGCCTGAGACATGCCCTGCGAAGGCTCATCCAGCATCAACAGCCGCGGACGTGTGGCCAGAGTCACCGCGATCTCTAGGCGTCTTTGATCGCCATGGGACAGCGCGCCGGCCAATTGGTCTGCGGCACGCTCAAGCTCAAATTCCGAGATCAACTCATCTGTGCGCTGTAATGCCAGCCGGCTTTTGCTAAATGGCTTCAGGAGTTGCTGCGAGGACTCCAGTCGCTGGCTCGCAATACGCAGGTTATCGATCACGGAAAGATCAAAAAACAGATTGGTAATTTGAAATGACCTCGCCATGCCGGAGGCAAGCTTTTGTTCGGGTGCCTGATGGGTGACATCTTTACCGTCGAACACCACCTCACCGCTATCCGGCAGAAAGGTGCCGCTGATTAAATTAAACAAGGTGCTCTTACCGGCTCCATTCGGACCAATAATCGACGTCACACCTCTAGGTTCGACCTCGAATGAGACACGATCAACCGCCTGAAGACCACCGAACCGTTTCGACACCTGCCGGGCCGAGAGAATACTGTTCTCTGCCATTGCTTATTCCCCCTTCCTATCGGACCCTGATGCCAGTCTCTTGGACAAGGCGCCCAGGATTCCCCGCGGCGCAAAAATCACCACAATCACAAAAGCGGTGCCAATGATGATGTGATGATGCACGGTCCATGTACCGATTACAGACTTAAAAAACGTCAGCAAAACCGATCCCAACAGCGGACCCACCAGGGAGCCAACGCCACCGAGCACTGCGGTGACTACCGCGTTACCCGAGACACTGAAAAAGAGCAGCTCGGGTGACACAAAGCCACGAAGCATGGGATATAACGCCCCCGAAACAGCTGCAATTACCGCCGCGATTACAAAGGCAACCTGTTTGGGGCCCTTCGATTTAAATCCGACATACGCAAGCCGGTTCTCATTGGAACGAATGCCGTGCCAGATCGCGCCCATCGGCGTGTGGGTGATATACCGCAATACGCCATACATCAGCGCGATAACGGCAAACACGAGCAAAAAGAACTGGCCGGGATCACTGCTATCAAGACGGAAGAAGAGAAAATCAATCTGCAGAATCGGCACGCCAATCATGCCATCTGATGCGCCCAGGGCCCGTGTGTTGTACACCACCTTCGCGGCCACCTGGGCCAGTCCAAACGTGATGAGCGCAAAATAAACCCCCCTGGATCGCAACGCGATATAGCTGGTGACCCAGCCCAATAATGCAGATGTCACCAACACCACAAGCATGGTCAGCCAGAATGACGGGGCCACCTGCTTGAGCATCACTGCAGACAGATACGCCCCAAATCCAAAGTAAAACGCCTGCCCCAAAGACAGCAGGCCCACCAGGCCCAGAAGAAGATCCACGGACAAGGCAAGACCACCAAAAATCAGCGCCTCGGTCGCCAGCCGTGAGTAAAAAGTGTCGCCGGTAATCTCTGCAAAAATGAACAGCAGAATCGATGCAGCCAGCAGGCTGATCTCGACAATCCGTATCGCCCGTTTCTCGGCACTAACCATTTTTCAGCCCCCCAAACAACCCTGCGGGCTTAAACATCAGCACCAGCACCATCACCGTAAACACCAGTGGCTCAGTCCACACCGGCGGGATGTACAGAGACGAGATCGCCTGCACCTGGGTGAGTAAGAGGCCCGCAATCACGGCGCCTTTAATACTGCCCAGTCCACCCACAATCACTACCGTAAACGCCAGCAAAATAAAATCCTTGCCCATGGTGGGGAAGGCTGAATAAATCGGTGCAAGCAGCGCGCCCGAGAGGCCGGCAATCGCCACGCCAAAACTGAAGGTCAGCGCATAGACCCGCTTCACAGAAATTCCAAGCGATGCACTCATATCTCGGTCAAAGGCCGCGGCACGCACAATCGCCCCAAATGAGGTCTTATAAATGAGCCACATCACGCCCACGATCAGCAGCCCCCCAAAGGCCATCAGAAACAGCCGATAGTTCGGGAGAATCAGGCCCAAAAACTCTATGGCACCCCCAATCGGTGCCTCCGGACGAATGGGGTTGGGGCCCCAGATCAGCTTGTAGACATCCTCCAGCACAGTTGCCACGCCAAAGGTCAATAAAAGGGTCAGGATGTGGCGATCCTTGTGGTGATAGACACGCTGAATTAAGGCCACCTCCATCAAAAATCCGATCGGCAGCAGAATCAGCGGCACCAGCAGCAGCATGAGCCAGAACGGCACGCCAATTGCCAGCAGACTAACCGAGGCAAAGGCTCCTGCCGCATAGAACTCGCCGTGCGACATGTTGATCACATCCAAGAGGCCAAAAATAATGGTCAATCCCAGCGCCATGAGCACGACAGCCATGCCAAGCGAGAGGCCGTTGACCACCTGGGGTGCGAGAATGAATTGGAGATACTCGATCATAGAGAGAAAACCATTCGGTCTGAGCAGGGCCTCTCGGCGGGTCGGAAAAAAGGAAAGTGCGGATCACCGCACTTTCCTATTACTACAACAGGACTAAATCAGAAGCGTGTGCACATATCGGGCCCGACAGCATCCTCGGGAGCGACTCTGCCAATCACCTTGAATTGTCCACTCTGGATCTGAACTGCATACATTTCCTGCATGGCCTGATGGTCGCCACCACGCATGGTCTTCACACCCTGCGGGGTGCTCCACTTCAGATCTTTCAACGCTGTACGAACCCGATCGGTATCGACGGATCCAGCCTTTTCTACAGCGGCCTTATACAGATAGAGCACGCCGTAGGCATCAGCACCGAATACATCCGGATCTGCCTTATAGGCAGCGCGGAAGGCGGCTACAAACTTCTTGTTCTCGGGATTGTCGAGCTCAGGGGAATACCCCACGCCCGTCACAAAACCTTCGGCCGACTTGCCTGCTGCACCGATGTTTTGTCCGGTAATCGCACCAGCGGAACCGATGAAGGTCACGCCCTTGGCCAGACCAAACTCATTGAGCTGGGTCAGCATACGAACCGCGTCGTTACCCGACTGGGCCATATAGATCACGTTTGGCTTGGCTGCACGAATCTGGCCAAAGTAGGTGGAGTAGTCCTGCGCACCCGTGGGGGTGAAGGCCTCGCCCACTGCTTTTGCACCCAGCGCCGTTGTGGCTGCCTTGATCGCGGCTACCGAGCTGCGGCCCATTTCATAGTCAGGTCCGCTGAAAAATACGCTGGCATTCGGACGGGCCTTCGAGAGCCAAGACGCAAGTGCTGCCGACTGCATATAGGCACGGGCACTGGCACGGAAAAAGTTTGGAGAGCAACGATCACCCGTGATCGAGTCGGCATAAGACACACTGGTCGATGCGAATTTCTTGTTGCGCTCGGCTACCTGACTCACCGCGAGCGACGAACCCGAGCTCACGATACCGGTAATGAACTCAACTTTGTCGACCTGGTAAAGCTTTTCTGCCTTTTGCGTAGCAACGGCCGGGTTGGCTTCCTCATCTTCAAACACCAGCTCTATCTTGCGGCCCAGAATGCCGCCAGCGGCGTTGATCTCACGGGCAGCCATCTCATGGGCCCAACGATTCTGTTGGCCGATTCCCGCATAGGTGCCGGAAAACGCACTCAGAATTCCTATTTTGATCGGTCCCTGCTGGGCTTGCGCACTAAATCCCACCGCACCCAGAATCGAGGCTACCAGTACTGATTTCGCAAACTTCATACTCCCTCCTTTTTGAACTAGCCCACCGAATTTGAAGACTGGATCCCGTTGCGATGGCGACCCAGACCCTTCCCAGACACCCGCTGCCACTTTCCGCATGACCCGACAAGCCTTCCGACGGATCTACCGCTAACGTTAAGGTCACGTGTGAGCGTCTTGCCCCACGTTATAGAGGATTCCTTTTCCACTGACTATCCTTTGCGTCCGAAAATATGGAATCCCACCTTCGTAATCTCCCTAATACAGCCCATCAACCTCACCGGCCAAGTTGCGATATCGATCTCGAAAATATCGCTCTGCTGCATCGCAAAAACTCGATTTACGCCCTGAAAAACCTGACACGGCCCGCACTGTCCTGACGGCGAATGAGCTTGCCGGCATACATCAGGTAATTCAGATGCGCCAGGGCCTCATTCATGGCAAATCCAATCTGATGTCCGTCGAGATTGCCCGGGAAAATCAGGCTGATCAGATCACCCGCCGAGATGCCCGCCGCACCGGTGTGCGACAGAATCTCTTCAAGACGCAGATGATGATGGTGCTCAAGCTGATCCATACGCTCATGCACACCCCGGAACGGCTTGCGATGCGAGGGCAGCACCAGGGTGTCCTTACGGAGCAGCATACGGAAACGATTCATGGTGCCGATAAAGTCTCCAAGCGCATTCGCATTTGGCTCAATCGGCCACACGCTTACGTTCGGTGAGATCTCCGGCAGAATCTGGTCTCCCGACATCATGATGCCAAGATCATTGCTGTAGAGACAGACATGCTCGGGAGAGTGGCCCCGCCCGACCATGATCCGCCAGCGTGCGCCACGGATAATCAGCTCATCGCCATCTTTTAATCTGGTGAAACTACTTGGCACTGATGGGCAGCCCGAGGAATAACGAAAGACCTCGGTTCGGAATTTTTCTTCCAGCGCTTTCGATAGGCCGTTTTTGGAGTAAAAATCACACCGCAGATCGATTGCATCGGTGTTCAGGTTATTGGCCGCTAGATTTGCAAATGCCCACTCGGTCTCGGACATGCTCGGTGTAACGCCCCACTTCTCCTGCATCCATCCTGCATTGCCGAAATGATCCGGATGAAAGTGGGTCACCACGACGCGCTTGACCGGCTTATCTTTCATGTTTTTTGACCAGACGGACTCCCACTGACGCTGGGCTTCCTCTGATCCATAACCGCAATCAATAATCGTCCAGCCATCCGGCTCTTCGATCAGATAGGCATTAATCGCACGCAGCCGAAACGGCAGCGGCGTGCAGATCCAGAAAATTCCCTCTGCCACTTCGGTGACCGCTCCTGAATCGGGATATGACTCATAGGGATAGACCAGTTTGACATCCGCCGCAGCGGGCCGAGGATGACAGGTGCAGCTGCCCAACGGCCGGCCAAAAATATGATGGCGCGGCGTGGTATCGACAGATGTCTGTTGAACAAAATCAGAAGTTACGCTCATAACACTGGCCCAGTTGAGAATTAAATTAAAAAATGTGTGTGTCTCTGCCGCTATGGTTTAGACGGCTGACGCCCTGAGCTGTTCTGCGGCAGCGCAGGCCGCATCCAGTATTGATGTGTAGCCCGTGCATCTGCAGAGATGGCCACCAATCACTTCCCGCAGATCATCCCGGCTTGCCTGGGGATGTAGCTCCAGATAATGAGACAACGACATCAGAATGCCCGGCGTGCAAAATCCGCACTGCAGTCCGGCGTGTTCATGAAAGGCCTGTTGCAATACGGACATCACGCCCCCGCCCGGGGAGAGCCCCTCAACCGTATCGACCCGGCGGCCTTGGGCACTCACCGCCAAGGTCAGACAGGACCGTGTGGCAACACCATCGACTCGCACCGTGCAGGCCCCGCACACGCCGTGCTCACAGCCCACATGCGTGCCGGTTGCCCCGAGCTCGTGACGCAGAAAGTCAGATAACAGCATCCGCGGCTCGGCATGGCCACTACACTCTCGACCATTAAGCTCAATGGTGACCTGCGTGCGCTCGTTCGCCTTTAAGATCGGCATGATCGCGCCTCCTCTATGACCAAGGGTCCAAGCCTGCGAATAAGCTCGCGTCGATAGCGGGCCGATGCATGAATATCATCGCTGCCCCCCAGACTCCAGGCCAGTTCGTGAAGTTTTTCTGCTAATACAGCGCCGGCCAGCTGTCCAACATCACAGACCGTGGGCACATCTGCCACGCCGGCAACCGCAAGCGCTGTGGTGTTCGCCGAAGCACGTGCGGCAAGGGCGACGATCGCAAAATCACCATGCCGACGCGCCACTTCCTGAAATCCAAAGCCCTCACCTTGTCGGGCGCGCGGAAACCGCACGGCTGTCACCAACTCATCGGGCTCGCGTGCAGTTGTCAGCATGCCCACCTGCCACCGCGCAGCCGGCACTGATCGCTCACCACGTTGAGAACGGAGTACCACCTCGCCCGCCAATAACGCCAGACAGAGGGGCATTTCGGAACTGGGGTCAGAGTGAACAATTGAGCCACAGATCGTGCCCCGATTACGGGTCTGAAAATGTCCAACCCAAGGCAATGCCTTTGCGACCAAGGGCAGCTCTCGCGCCAAGGCCGGCCAGGCGAGAAGCTCCGACTGTGTGGTCATGGCGGAAATTTCAATCCATTTTTCATGAACACGTATGCCCTTTAGGCTATCGATCCCGGAGATGTCCACCAACAACTCGGGTTTTAATAGCCGCATATTCAGCATCGCCACCAACGACTGGCCCCCCGCCATAATTCGGGCAGCCGGCCCATGGGCCGCCAACAGGCGCAAGGCCTCTAGTTCAGAGGCGGGGCGGATGTAATCGAATCCTGAAGATTTCATGTCAGAGCGCTCACTTCCCCAGGCCGCCAAACATTGTTCTTAGCCAACGGATCAGCCCGTTAAACACACCAGTCGCCCCCGATGTTGACCCCGAATGATCGCCTCCCGCATGACGGGCCACGGCCTCAAAGAACGCCCCGATCAGCACCCGGGCAGCACCGTCGAGCATGCGGCCGCCGATTGCAGCAATTTTTCCTGACAGCTGCATGCGATAGCGGTAATCCACCCGCGTTCCCGTCGCGATCTGTGTCAATTCCACCGCACCTGAGCCCTGAGATGCGCCAAGTGGGCCGGAGGCTTCGAGCACAAACCCCATGGAATGCGGTGCTTTTAAATCAACGTAGTGCGCTTTTACGGTGAATGTTCCCCGCACTGGACCAACACCCACACGTGCAACGATCCGATATCGCTCGGGGCCCTCCATCACAATCGACTCACAGCCAGGAATAATCTGACGCAAGGCCTGCGGATCAAGAAAGGTATTCCAGAGCGCCTCTGGTGATACGGGCACATCGCGCGATCCATGGCCTGTCAGGCCCGGCCCTTTTAACTCCGCAGTCTGACCGCCGAATGACGGAGACAAGGCGGCCATTCCTTTATCTGCAGCGCCAACAGGCGGCGGCGCCTCCTTGCCAAAGACGAGTTCAGACATCGCCTTTGGACTTAACGGCAGGGTGATGTCGTGCTGGCCCAAGGCATCCGCAACTGCATTGGCGATACATACCGGCGTGCTCATGGTGTTGCCCTCGCCCATGCCCTTTGCACCGGTGATCGTAAATGGGGAGGGAGACTCGATGTGTAAGGAGCGAACATCGACCGGGATTTCCATCGCGGTCGGCAACAGATAGTCTGCGTACGTTCCAGCCAGAAAGCTGCCATCCGCACTGTAGGCGTAGTCCTCGTAGAGTGATGCACCAATTGCCTGCGCCAACGCGCCTCGGATCTGCCCCTCTGCCAACAAAGGATTGAGTACGCGGCCCGAATCATGCACCGTGACATATCGATCGATGTGTAGCTTAGCCGTGACAGGATCAATCTCGACACCGCAGTAATCAAAAATAAATCCGTATGTGAGCGAGGTATTGATCTCATCTGCCGGGGTCGGCGGCGTGAGCTGCGCGGGACTCCACTGAACCGTCTCTCTGAGCCCTGGGCCCACACCCTCCGGCAAAAGGCTCGGCGACCAGTGGGCCAGCCCTGCGATCCGATAAAAGGGCTGGGCCCGGCCGGGATCGCTGGCCGGTGCAATCATTCCCTGCGAAAAGACAATATCCTTGGCGTCTACATTGAACTGACGTGCTGCAATCTTGGCAAGACGATCGCGGATACGCTGCGCAGCGAGCATGGCCGCGCTACAGGTCGATGCTGCAAATCGGCTTGCATAGTTACCCGCAGCGATAGACCATCCATCCTTGGCCGTATCCAGCTCAACGTTTACTGAAATATCCTGAGGCTGAAGGCCGAGCACCTCGGCAACGATCTGCGCAAGCACGGTCCGATGGCCCTGTCCTTGTGGGGTGGAATCCGGCACCACGGTCACCATGCCACTGGCATCGACATTGACCGTCGCTGTACCTGCTGCGCCATCTTTTGGTCCAGCACGCTCTCTAACTTCGGGCGGCAAAAGTACCGACAGGTATCCCATATTCGATACACCAGGCTCAACAACGACGGCGTAGCCAATGCCGTAAAGCCTTCCCTCTGCCCGCGCCTGATCACGACGCTTTAATAGTTCAGCAAGCCCACCTTCAGAAACTGCTTTATCAATTGCGCGGGGATAGTCACCCGAATCAAGCAGGGCACCGGCTGCCGTGCGATAGGGGAACTGCGCCGGCTGAACTATGTTGGCGCGAATAACCTCCAATGGATCTCGCTTCACGGTCAATGCAATCCGATGCATGAGCCTCTCAAGCGCGAAGTAAATCTGCGGCCCGCCGAATCCCCGGACAAGCGTTACCGGCACCTTGTTGGTCAACACAATACGGTTGCGAATATCCAGATTCCGAATGTCATACGCACCCGTGGTAATGCCATGCATGCGGTACAACGGGCCCGGCATAGGGGCGCGCAGCATCGCACCATAGTCCTCAATGTGATCGCAGCGCAGACCGAGGATTTTTCCATTTGAGTCAATCGCTGCCTCGATCGTGGTTTTTCGCTCCGGACCCGATCCGGACGAGGTCAGATGCTCCAGCCGATCCTCAACCCATTTCACAGGGCGATTGGCGCGCTTCGACGCCAGGCACATCATGACCATATAAGGAAAGATTGCCAGCTTAGAACCGAAACTGCCGCCCGAGTTCGGGGGCGTGCGCAGACGAAACTTATTCGCCGGAACGCGCAGTGAACGGGGCACTACCGTCAACACCGAAAAAGGACCCTGGAAATTGGAGACCAGGTCGTAGCTCTGCTCAGCCGCACTGTAGCTGGCGACCACAACATAGCCCTCAATGGGACATGCAAGCACCCGGGGATAGGTGATCTCCATCTTGACCCGATGCGCTGCTGATGCAAAGGCGGTCTCTGTATCTCCGTAGTGAAACTTACGGTCATGGACCACGTTACTGTCGCAGGCCGCATGTAGCTTCACGGCACTCGGCTGCATGGCGGAATCAATATCAGCCACGACGGGCAAAGGCCGATAGGTCACCTCGATCGCCTCGAGGGCGTCCTCGGCCTGATACCGACTGTCTGCCACCACTACCGCGACCGCCTCTCCAACGAACCGCACCCGATCGGTCGCCAGTGCCCAGACTTCCATTGGTGCCTTCACTCCTACAAGGAAGGCCTCTGTCTCCTGACGGACATCCTCTCCGGTAATAATCGCCGCTACGCCCGGCATCTTGAGCGCCGCAGATACATCAATTCCAAGAATTTCTGCATGCGCGTGCGGGGTGCGCAGAATCGCTGCATGCAATGTGCCCTTGGGCACTGCAAGGTCATCCGCAAACTGGGCGGACCCCAGTAGCAACGCCGCATCTTCGGTTCGCGGCACAGGCTGTCCGATATGCGTCTGACGCATCAGCCTTGACCTCCCACGCAATAGCAATCGTCTGGTCGCATATTTATTCGACAGGCCATAATAATTTCACGATCTTTTTCAAGTCCAGCCGGTCTGCGATTCTTGCGGCAGTCTTTTCTACCTCTCGCATGATCGCCTCTTGGTCAATCAGCACTGGCCGGCCATCGGCCAAGACCTGTCGGCCTGCAACCCACACATGCCGCACCGTATTTCCGGTTGCACTATAGACAAGATTGGACACCGGGTTATACAACGGCTGCCATTCAGGCACCGTTGCATCAAAGAGCACCAGGTCCGCCTGTTTACCCACCTCAATGCTGCCAATCCGGTCGGCGAACCCGGCGCCGCGGGCGCCGTTAATGGTGGCCATCTCCAGTGCCGTCTCTGGTGGCATCACCCGCGGATTCATGCGCACCTCTTTCGCCGCACAGGCGAAATTCCGCATCTCTTGCACCATATCCACGATGCCTGAAGAGGCATGGTCCGATCCAAGACTCACATTCACACCACACGCCAACAGTTCAGGCAGCCTTCCCACCAGCATATTTCCATAACCATTGTGCAGGCTTGAACTTGGCGCAGCGACCAGGGTCGGCTTACGCTTAAGCAGCAGGGCAAATTCATTGGGCTCAATCCAGCCCGAATGCACCAAGAGCGTCTGCTCATCCAACACCCCGAGCGACTCAAGCCGCTCGATCTCCGCCTTGCCACTTTGGGCAACGCTGGCATCATGGGTTGAACAGGCAAAACATGCATGGGTCTGCAAAAATGTGCCGTGCTTTTTTGAGAGCGTCTTCAGGCCCGTAATCAGGCCATCTGATGAGTTATTCAGACCACGAAAAGATGCACTCGCCGTTACGCGGCCATCATGGGTGTTGTGGTACTTCTCCAGAACCGCTTGGGTTTTTTCCAGACAGTGTTCGGTCGACTCAATCATGCTGTCTGGCAACAGCCCAAGGACCGACTTGGTTTTGTCAAAGCAGCTGCAGGAGACCACCATCCGCATGCCGGATGCGGCAACGGCGCGCACGGTCGCATCCGGGTGATAGTTACCTGGATCAACAAAACAGGTCACACCATGTCGAAGTAACTCGATTGCCGCCAGGCTTGAACTGACAAATACATCCTCCTCGGACATGGCCCCCTCATAGGGATACATGTGATCGTAGAGAAAAGACTGGGCATTGGCCTCATCTGCGAGGCCGCGTGACATCTGAAACGAGGCGTGCAGATGGTTATCGACAAATCCCGGTGTGACGACTGCACCCCGGCCAGACACCATCTCTTTGGCGCTCCAGGCGCCGAGCACGGCTGCAGATTTTCCGACCGCAGCGAACCGGCCATCTTTAATGGCCACTGCCGCATCTCGAATGATTCTTCTGGACTGATCGACCGTGACCAGCCAGTCAATTCCATGAATAATCCGATCGGCAGTCTGCACTACCGTCATTTGTTATCACCCACATAGGTGAGCTTTTCAGCCACCTTCAGTTCAATCAAGACATTTTCGGGCAGCGACTCTGCACACAGCATCGAACGATGGGTAATACCCTTAGGAATAAGGATCATCTCGCCTTCTTTGAGCACAACAGTGCCCATCTCCGTCTCCCAGCGCAAGGCACCGCGCACGCAGATGATGACCTCGTGGTAATCGACATTGCGATGCCAAAACCCCATGTCTTCTTTGGAGCGCTTTGAGACATCAATCTTGACGCTCTTTGCATCAAACAGGCGCAGCGGACTTCCATCTGCCTTGTTGTAATTCGATGGCTGAAACTTACTGTCAAAAATATTCAGGTAATGAAATAGTTCCTGGCCAGTCAGCACCCCGTCATGCTCAATCGGGTTTGACTTCACCTGTAGCGTCACATTGGTGCCATCAATGGTTACGACTTCACGCAGAGGTGGTTTCGGCAATGACACGGTTTTTCTCCCGGTGGTTAACGTTAAAAGGTTATCACTTCACTGGAATGGAAAACCGGAGATCACCGCCAAAGGCGGCGAATCTCCAGACTCCGAGGTAAATGCGCGCAGCGTCTAACGACCCTCATATTTGGGGGGTCTTTTCTCCCGAAAAGCGCGCACACCTTCTTTGTGGTCATGCGTCATGATTAGCGTGCTCTGGGCCATACGCTCGAGTATCCGCCCGGTGCCTGCGTCAATGTTCTGACAGGCATTGATGACCGCCTTGGCAGCGCCCGTGGCCTGGGGTGCCTTCGCGACCAGCTTGTCGGCGAGTGCACGGGCATCGGAACGCAGTTTGTCCATGGTGGTAATCCGTGTCACCAGACCAATGGCCATCGCCCGCTGGGCATCAATGAATTCACCAGCCATGATGAGTTCTTTCGTCCATGCCGGACCAATCAGCCGTGTCAACCGTGAGCAGCCCCCGGAACCGGGAATCAGGTTGATATTGCCCTCGGTGAACCCGAACCTTGTGTTATCAGCGGCAATTCTGAAATCTGCAGCCATGGCCAGCTCAAGACCGCCACAGGCACAGGTCCCGAATACGGCTGCGATCACGGGCACCTCGATCCGCTCCAAGGCATCGAAAAAATCATGAATCCATCGATACTCTGTACGGAAGTAAGGTGTGCGCCACTCCTGCTCAAACCACGAGAGATCTGCGCCCGCACCAAAGGCACGGTCACCCTCCGCAAAGATGGTGATACACCTCAGGTTGGGTTCCCGATCAATCGCAAGCTGTAACGCGGTGAAGTCACGTTGCATGGTGCTATCAAACGTATTGAGCCGCTCGGGACGATTCAGGGTGATTTCCAGAATACTTCCACGCCGCTCCACCTTCATCGCTTTGTAGACGTAGTTTGGATTTAATACCGGATTGCTATCGCTCATCGTCATCTTTCGTATGGGTTAGTGGATGTCAGGGCCATGGACACATGGCCCCTCACCCTGATTTACTGATTCGAGAGAATAATTTCCTTCGTCGAGGGCATCAGTTCAGCACCGATCTTCTCGAATGCGGATAGCGGAGGGAACTTGAGTTTGCACTCGCGCATATAGCCCAGCATCTCCGTGAGATATCGATTGACGACCTGCTCGGTGGTGTGGCGCTTTAAGCCCACTTTGACGCAGTAATCATTATCGGGGCCGGTCGGACGGCCAAAGGCACGCTTAATCGTTACCGGCAGCATGCGGAAGTACAGGTCCTGGAACTCCTTGAAGACCTTGGGATCTCGGGCAAACTCTCTTAGATTGGCCACACCATTGCCATAATGGCCCTCTTCATCTTCCAGCACCTCACCCATTTGTTCGGCCCACGGGCGATAGCTTGACTCCATGTACTCCATGATCTGATGGCTTCCTGCACGATCTACCGTGAAGTTGAACACGGCAATGTGCACCCAGTTGTCCATATCCAGATCCCAGAATTTTGCTGCAGGCGGCCGGCTTCTGAACACTTCATCCGGATCGATCCCCAGATCCTCAAAAATCCGACATAGCCGCTCACTGTGTTCGGCCTCTTCTGCGGCAAACTCCGCAGCCATGAGCTTTTCGCGCAGGGTGGGTGCACAGCCGACCGAGCGGCCAAAGACCTCAGCCGTAGCAGTCTCTGCATAAAACTGCCGCGTCATCAGTCGAATGAGCATATCCCGATACTCGCCCGATACTTCTGAGGGCGCACGGTAAATGGTTGGATTGTCATTTGGATTCATCGCACTACTCCTTTTTAGAAATTAAAAATAAAAAACTCAGTCCTCACACCACACCACAAACTCTTCCAACGGCACCCGGCCAGCATCAAATGCGTTGATCTTTTGGCTGGCATCGATATAGCCCAGCGCTAAGCCACAGACCAGAATCTCCTCGTCTGTGGCACCAATACACTCGCGAACCAGCGGTGCAAAATCATTCCAGGCAGCCTGCGGACAACTGTGCAGGCCGTGGGCGCGGGCAGCAGTCATCAATGCCTGAAGAAACATTCCGCTTTCCAAAATAGCCCCCTGACCCATGCGTCGGTCGATCGTGACAAAGATTCCCACGGGCGCTTCAAATAGTCGGTAATTCTGCTGGGCCTGACGATGCATCTTGTCTTTCTCGCCCTTTTGAATGCCGAGCAGGCCATACAGCCCCCAGCCGTTTTCTCTCCGACGGGCCAGATTCTTTGCAGGCCAATCGGTGGGGTAATAGACATAGTCGGGCGTGAGCGAGTCGGCCTGCGCCCCCTGCTGATAACGCCGTTCATGGGCAGCGCAGACCCGCTCGCACAGCCGATCACGCGCTCCTCCAGTCACCACATAGACCTGCCAGGGCTGAATATTGGTTCCCGATGGCGCAGAAGACGCTAATTCCAAAAGACGCTGGATCAGCGGCCTGGGAACAGGCGTTGGCACAAAGGCCCGCACCGAGTAACGCGATGTGAGGGCCGTCTCAACGCTTTGTGCGTCGGCCACACGGACCAATGGTTTCTCAGGCTTTACGCCAACCGTCATGGCCTGCTCCTGTCTGCCGCCTGGAGGGGGCATTTAACGTAAACGTCAATTAAAGCCATCGACCTATACCCTTTCCTGATCTGTCTACCGAAACCGGGGCTTACGCTTTTCCAGGAAGGCCTGAACACCCTCCTGAGATTCCTGCGTGCCATAAAACAGGCTCAAGGCCTGCATGCCCAACCCACCGATCCCTCGAATCGAATCCGAATCTGCATTAAACGAGCGCTTGGCAATCGCAATCGCTGTTGGACTGAGGGCCAGGATCTCCTTACACCAACGGTCCACCTCGGCATCAAGTTCATCTGGGGGGACCACAGCATTCACCAACCCCATGGCCAATGCCTGCTGCGCAGAGTAGCGTCGGCAGAGAAACCAGATCTCACGGGCCTTTTTCTCGCCCACAACGCGGGAAAGAAAAGCCGTGCCAAAACCGGGATCGACCGATCCGACCTTTGGCCCGACCTGGCCAAACTGCGCAGTCTCCGAGGCAATGGCCAGATCACAACATGTGACGAGCACATTGCCGCCGCCAATGGCGAATCCATTAACCCGTGCGATCACTGGTTTGGGCACATCACGAATCAGGCCTTGAAGCTCCTCGACGGGCAGGCCAATCACGCCCCGGCCGTCATATCCCCCGTCGTGGGCAGACTGATCGCCGCCTGTGCAAAACGCCTTATCACCCGCACCGGTCAGCACCACGACACCGATCGATTTGTCCCAGGCGGCCGCATGTAAGGCGTCGATCAGTTCGTCACACGTCTGCCCGCGGAAGGCATTGTATTTTTCGGGGCGATTGATGGTGATCCGCGCGACACCATCGGCGCGGTGAAAAATTATGTCGCTGTAATCGGCCATAGACTGTTTATCCGTGCATGGTCAGCCCACCAGACACGCTGATGACCTGGCCCGTAATGAAATCAGCGTCGTCGCTTGCTAAAAACGCAACGATTCCTGGGATGTCGTCTGGCTGTCCGAGTCGCTTCAGCGGAATTGAGCGCAGCAGGCCATCGTAGATTTTTTTGCCATACTCGCCCTCGCCGATAAAGGAGCGCAGCAGCGGCGTATCGGTCGGACCCGGACAAACCACATTGATCCTGACATTGCTTCGGGCGACCTCCCGGGCAACTGTTTTGCTAAATGCAATCATGCCGCCCTTACAGGCCGAGTACACCGACTCACCAGAGGATCCAACTCGGCCAGCATCAGATGCAATATTGACAACCTTTCCCGCCTTGGCCGCCACCATGAATGGCAGCACCGCATGATGAAGATTTAGCGGTCCGGTAAGGTTGATGGCAATTACCTTTTGCCAGAACTCAGGATCACTTTCAAGGAACTGCATGGGCACATCCCAGCCGGCATTGTTCACCAGCACATCGATGCGGCCGTGCTGCTGGTGGGCCAGCGCTACCGATCGCATGACTGCCGCGTGATCCGTAATGTCGAGCGTCAGACAGCTGAGCTTATCTGCCGATGCGCCGAGTTCGCCAGGCAGGCTTTTCAAGGCCTCTTCATTGAGATCCATCGCAACCACTTGGCTGCCCTCTTCGCAGAAACGTCGACACAACGCACGGCCGATTCCGCCTCCCGCCCCCGTGATCAGTACAACTTTTCCTTGCAGTCCCCGCATCGTTATTCCTTTTTTTCTCTCGTCGCCAGCATGACTAAGCGGCCTTGGCCTTATTCGCAATGACCTGGGCAACGTGATCACGCAGCTTAAACTTTTGTAACTTGCCCGTTGCGGTTCTCACGATTGGCTCAAAAATGACATGCCGGGGTGTCTTGAAACCTGCAAGGCGCTGCCTGCAATAGGCAATCACCTGCTCTTCTGTGAGACTGCCCACGCGATCCGGTTTTAGCTCAACCACAGCACAAGGAACCTCTCCCCATTTCGCATCCGGCACGGCGACCACCGCAACATTTAAGACGTCCGGATGGGTGTAGAGCACATCTTCCACCTCAAGAGAAGACACATTCTCACCGCCGGAGATGATGATGTCTTTGGCCCGGTCCTTGATCTCCATGTAGCCATCCGGGTGCAGCACCGCGAGATCACCCGAGTGATACCAGTCTCCGGCAAAGGCGTCTTTGGTTGCTTTTGGATTTTTCAGATAGCCCTTCATCCCCAGATTTCCACGGAACAGTACCTCGCCCATGGTCTCGCCATCAGCAGGTATCGGCTGATAAGTGGCCGGATCCGCCACCATCATCTCGTCGGTTACGACGGTACGAACCCCCTGCCGACCATAACGCTGGCATCGCGTGGGGAGATCAAGCCCGCCCCACTCCTCCTGCTCTTCACATAGTGTGACCACACCATGCAGCTCTGTCATGCCATACACATGCAGAACCTTGAAACCCAGTTCGATGGTCTGCTGCATCACCGCCACCGGAGGCGATGCGCCTGCGCAGATGATCTCAATCGGATGTTTCGGCGCAACCCAGTTCGCTGGCTTGCCGGCAATCAAGAAACTCAGCACAGTTGGCGCAGCACAGAAATGCGTCACGCCGTAGGCCGCAATGGCCGCATAGATCTCCTCTGCAGCGACCTTGCGCAGGCAGACACTTGTGGCGCCAATCGCTGCCAGGCCCCAGGCGTAACACCAGCCGTTGCAATGAAAAAGCGGCAGTGTCCAGAGATAGACCGTTTTTCTTCCGACCATGTCGCCCGTCATGACCTGGCCCAGCGCGTTCAAATAAGCGCCACGATGGTGGTAGACCACTCCCTTGGGATTGCCGGTTGTGCCAGAGGTGTAATTTAAGGCGATCGCATCCCATTCATCTTCCGGATAGCGCAGCTCAACCGACGCTTTCGCGGTGGCCAGGAAGTCCTCATACTCGATCTTCCCTACAGGCGCAGCACTGCCTGCCTCTGGTTCCGAAATATCAATCACCATCATGTCTCGACCTGATTGGGCAATGGCTTCGCGGGCCACATCGGCCAGCTGACGGTCGACAAAAAAGATCTTGGCCTCGGAGTGCTCAAGAATGAATGCAACCGCAGCAGCATCCAGTCGGCTATTAATGCAATTAATCACCGCACCCGAGTAGGGCACCCCGAATTGGGCCTCGAGCATCGCCAGCACATTGGTCGCCATGATGGCAACGGTATCCCCACGCTGGACTCCGGCGCCGATTAATGCGCGCCCCAGACGGCGGCACCGCTCTCCATATTCACGCCAGGTATACGATTTGCCACGATGAATCGCCGCTACCCGATTCGGATAGACATCCATCGCACGATCTAAAAATCGTAGCGGCGTAAGCGGCTGATAGTTTGCCCGGCAACGATCCAGATCTGTGTTGAACTTATTTGACATGCTTACATCTCCCCCATACTGCGCACATCATCGACACATATTTTTCTTATAACGACACGGCCAAACGCGTGGCCTGATCAATCGCGCGAAGCGCATCAAGCTCAGCCGCCTGATCCGCACCACCAATCCACTGATGCCTGACCCCAAGCTGCTTAAGCCCATCGGCCAGACTCCGATTGGAAAGCTGGCCAGTACAGAGCACAACATGATCAGCCTCAAAGACTCGATCCTCGCCGTTCACACCGTAGTGAAGCCCCTGATCGTCGATTCGACGATAGGTCACCCCGCCCGTCATCTCGACCTGAGCCCGGCGCAGACGCGCCTTAAGAATCCAGCCGGTGGTCTTTCCGAGATTCTTTCCAAGCGATTCAGCCTTACGCTGGAACATATGAATTTTTCTTGCCGGCCCCTTGGGCAGTGCGGGCCGTATCAGTCCGCCTGGCTGCTGCAGGGTTCGGTCTACACCCCAGGAACCCATAAACACCGGAATATCCAACGACTCCTCGGGGTCGCCCAGCAGATACTCGGCAACATCAAAACCAATTCCGCCTGCGCCCAGAATCGCCACGCGCTGGCCAACGGCCACGCCTTTTTCAAGGACATCAACATACGAGAGCACCTTCGGATGATCCAGGCCCTGGATTTCCGGAATTCGCGGAATAACACCGGTGGCCAGAATGACCTCGTCAAAGCCGGACTGGGCCAGGTCTTCGGGGCGTACCCGACTCGATAGCTTCAGTTCGATTCCTGTTCGCTTAATCTGCGCAGAGAAATAGCGAATCAGCTCATTGAATTCATTCTTACCTGGAACCCGTTTGGCCATATTCAATTGGCCGCCAATCTGCGCCGATGCCTCAAAGAGCGTCACGCGATGGCCCCGATCAGCAGCGTTGATGGCAAATGCCAGGCCGGCCGGACCCGCCCCCACAACCGCAATCCGGCGGGATGACGCACCCTTGGTCTCGGGAATGTCGAGCTCCCGGCCCGCCCTGGGATTGACCAGACAGGTCGCGGTCTGTTCGGAAAATATCCTGTCCAGGCACGCCTGGTTGCAGGCGATACAGGTGTTGATCTCATCCTGTCGGCCAAGGCGCGTCTTTTTCGCAAAATCGGGGTCCGCAAGCAATGGCCGCGCCATTGAGACGAGGTCTGCCACACCGTCACGGATTAACTGTTCTGCCACCAGAGGATCATTAATGCGGTTAGACGCCATCACCGGAATACCGACCGCCTGCTTCACATTGCGCACGGCATGGGCCCAGGCGGCACGTGGCACCGAAGCTGCAATGGTTGGAACTCCGGACTCATGCCAGCCAATGCCTGTATTTAGCATGTCGGCCCCGGCCAGCTCCATCGCCCGCGCATATTGGGCGACCTCCGCTCCCGTCATGCCGTTTTCAACCAGATCAATTGATGAGATTCGATAAATCACTGCAAAGCTTGCCGGGACCTTCGCCCGTACCGCTTTCACAATTTCTACCGGGAACCGAATCCGATTTTCCAGACTTCCCCCGAACTCGTCTGTCCGCTGATTTGTCGTCGCTGCAGTGAATTCATTGACCAGATAGCCCTCTGAGCCCATGATCTCAACGCCGTCATATCCTGCCTCATAGGCCAGCGCCGCGGTATGTGCAAAGGCCGCAACGGTATCCCAGACTTCCTGAGTAGATAGCGCCCGCGGCGCAAAAATATTGATCCTAGATTTGCCTTCAGAAGGTGCAACACACAATGGTGTGCGCGCGTATCGGCCTGCATGGAGAATCTGCAGAACAATCCTGCCGCCGGCACGGTGTACGGCTGCCGCAATCTCCCGGTGCTCCTGCAGCTGGCTAGATGAATTCAAAAGTGGTGCGACATCTTCCATCACGCCCTCTGGTACGGGCGCATAGCCACCGGTAAGGATGAGAGCAATCTCGCCCTCGGCTCGGCGTGCATAAAACGCAGAGAGACGTTCAATCGGTCGGTCCAGAGTCTCAAGTCGCGTGTGCATCGCGCCCATCACCATGCGGTTGGGCAGGGTCATTCCCGCGATCTTGATGGGAGAAAGTAGCTGTGAAAAGGAGGCCGTCACGACAAATTCCCGATGGAAAACGAGTCAACACAAGAGACTAGAGGGGGCCCCGATAAATGTCAATACATTGCCCTTTCACTAGATTCTGCCGTGCTGGTATGGGGCTTGGGTCCACGCCACAACCACGCACACAGGTGTTTTATTTCGCTGTGCAGCATGTTTTTTCGGACTAATTGGTAAATCATTCGCGTTCTTACCAATTCGATGTAAAGACAATAGATGAAAGAAAGAACAACACATTGCTATATTAGTGCCTATGACGCCTGCCCCACCGACTGCGGCTGACTCACCGCCGCCGATCGCCGATATCAGCCAAGAGGTCTCCGTCTCTGGGATTCACAATCGGCTGTTCTTTCGGCTGTTCCAAGTCAGCAACACCCTGGATCGTCAGACGGTCCGGGAACTCGGCATCACCAGCGTGCAATGGGCCGTGCTTGGGGCCCTGTCTCGACCGCAGGCAGCGCAGGGCATGTCGTTTACCGAGCTTGCCGATTACCTGATGGTAAGCCGCCAAAATCTCTACGGAGTCCTGAAGCGACTGGAACGCGAGGCCCACCTGACTCGACTCTTGGACCAACAGGATCGACGCGTAAAGAAAGTCATACTCACCCCAAGAGGTCGAAAGCTCTGGGACCGCCTCCAGCCAAAGATCTATGAGTTCTACCGTCAGGCAATGGCCTCATTTCAGCTCGATGACACCGTATCTCTGGTTCATTATTTAAATAGCCTGAATAAGGGCATTACGGCAGTAAATCTCGGGGCCACGCCCGAGACAACCGATTCCTCCGCCACGGGAACGAACTGATCGCAACAGCGCCCCCTCCGTCGAGGAGAAATGCCTGCTAAACAAACTGCAATTTCGCGAGCCGGGCGTACAAACCATTGTCAGCAAGCAGACTGGTGTGGGTTCCGCTTTCCACCACCTGACCGGCATCCATCACAACAATCTGATCCGCTCGCAGCACCGTCGCCAGGCGATGGGCGATCGTGAGCGAGGTACGGCCTGGAAGAATTTCATCAAGAGCACGCTGGACCTCACGCTCAGACTCGGCATCCAGAGACGAAGTGGCCTCATCCAATAAAAGAATGGGGGGGTTCTTTAAGATCGCCCGGGCCAATGAGATGCGCTGCCGCTGACCACCGGACAGTCTCACTCCCCGTTCGCCAAGAAATGTGTCATAGCCCTGAGGCAAGGCAGAGATAAATCCATCCGCATGCGCACTCTTGGCTGCAGCAAGCACTTCCTGGTCTGTGGCATCCAGGCGCCCATAGCGAATATTGTCCATCGCGCTGGCCGCGAAGATAACGGGCTCCTGGGGAACAATCGCAATTTTCTTGCGCAGTTCATCCAGCCGCCAGTCCAATACATCCCGGCCGAAAATCTCTATCTGCCCCCTTGCATGCGCATAAAACCGAAGCAGTAAAGAGAACACGGTGGTCTTCCCGGCCCCGGATGGTCCAACCAACGCAGTTCTGCTGCCCGCCTTAACGCTAAACGACAGCTGGTTTAAGGCAAGCATCTCTGGCCGCGACGGATAAGAGAAATTAACCTGATCAAACGCAATCACCGTGGTAGATTTGAGCTCGGGCATAACAGCTACGCTGCTGCCCACCGCCCCACCTTGGATCTGTGGCTCTGCCTGCATCAGCTCCACAAGCCGCTCCGTGGCGCCCGCAGCGCGTTGGACATCGCCCCAGACCTCTGAGAGTGCGCCGAGTGACCCCGCAATCAGAACCGCATACATCACGAACTGGGTAAGTTCACCGAGAGATAACTCACCGCTGCTCACCTGGCGAACACCCATCCACAACACAAAAACGATAACGGAAAACGCCAGTGTGATCGCTGCTGCTGTGAGGCCCGAACGGAAACGAATTCTTTGACATGCCTGCTCAAAGGTATCCCGAACCGCCTTGGAAAATCTCGCCTGCTCGTAAGACTCCCGGACGAACGCCTGAACAGTGGGCATGGCGTTGAGCACCTCGCCCGCCAGGGCGCTGGTATCCGCTACCTTATCCTGACTCGTGCGCGACATTTTCCGTACCTGACGGCCGAGCGCCCAAAGCGGCAGCACCACCGCGATGAGCAACATCAGCATGATCCCGGCAAGCCAGGCACTCGTGGCGAGCATCATCAGCAGCGCACCCAGAAACATGACCCCGCTCCTGAGGGCGACAGAGACACTGGTACCGACAAGTGCCTGGATTAGAGTCGTGTCGCTTGTCAGGCGGGATAAGACCTCGCCTGTGCGAAGCGTTTCAAAATAAGCAGGACTCTGCCGAAGCATGTTTGCAAAGACACGATCCCGAATGTCTGCGACAACACGCTCGCCCAGCCATGACATCAGGTAAAAGCGGCCCGCGGTAACCACCGCCAGAAACACTGCAAGGATTAATAAATTTAAGAACTTCTGATTAATCCCCTCGCTGGTAAGGCCGGTATCCACGAGATCCCGAAATGCAATTGGCACGGTCAGCGTGGCGGCCGCAGCCAACAGCAAAAACACAATCGCGAGAATCCAGCGCGTGCGATAGCGCGCGATGACGTGATATTCCGAAAGCCATCTGGAAATCGCACCAAGTTGATTAGCCATGGATGGTCTCCTTGGCTAAGACAGCGGTGACTTGATTACCGCCTGCGGCCTTCGATTGGTAGAGCATGCGATCAGCTGTAGCCAGAAGTGCCGTTGCGGCAATGGCGTCGGACGGTTCCCATGCTGAAATGCCCAAACTGATCGTTAACTCGACCCCAATACTGCGCTGGGCGTGATCCGTAACGTGAATTAATTCGCGAGAGGCCTGCATCAGCTTATGGGCGACCACCTTGGCCTGATGTAGCTCCGTACCAGGAAGCAACACGCAGAACTCATCTCCACCATAGCGGCACAACCAATCCGATTTGCGAAGCATCGCCCGCCAGCGGGCTGCACAGGCCCGAAGCACCGCATCTCCCGCGGGGTGGCCATGGTGATCATTAATGGTCTTAAATCCGTCGATGTCGATCATGATCAGGGCGAGCGCCGCCTTGGACTGGTCATTCGGCGTGGAGAGCTCAGCGAGTAGGCGATCAAGGGCAGCACGGCTTAATGCGCCCGATACCGGATCAGTCAGGGTATTGGCCAGCAGTGTCGTATTGCCGGAGAGGAGCAAGCCAGCATCATTGTGGTTGGCTTGAAATTGACGCGTTAACCAGACATCTACACCCAGCCCAAGCAGCATGAGCGAAAGGAACGCGACTACAGATACCACCACGGCAAATTGAGCGGAATCCACAATCCATGCCGCCAGAACGACGGGCCCGGCGGTGCAGGCAATCAGCAGCCACCAGCGGCGTCGTAAGTGGGGTAAATCAGATGGAAAGATTCGGCGGAAATCCAAGCCTAACGATCAAGTTGTGAAAAATAGTGGGCCATCGCCCGAAGGTCATCTTCATGCACGCCGTATAGCGAGGCCGCCATAATCGTATCCCGACCAACCGCTTGGTTGTTTCTGAACTTCCTCATCGTGTTCAGGAGATAACTCTCGTGCTGCCCGGCAAGCCGTGGCATTTGATCTCGGCCCGCATAATTTGGCAGATGGCAGGTGCCACAGAGTAACTCCTTTGCAATTTTCTCACCCCTTGTGTAGAGCGCTATATCTTTTGGAGTTCGAGAAGCACCAATTTTCTGAATCGAAAAATGCTGCGCTATTGAGATAATTTCCTGATCAGACACATTATCAAAGATTCCTTTCTTTATTGGAATCTCGCGCAGACCCTCCCGAATCATAATCATCTGATTTTCAAGAAACGTCTTTGGCTGTCCAGCCAACAGAGGATAGTCCGCCGAAAGACGCGGACTATCGGGCGAGTGACAGTCCGCGCACTGGACCAGCCGTGCCGGCTGGCCTGGCCCGGATGCCTGTGCACTTATGCCGGGCCACATCAGGCCCAGCATAAGTGCAACAAAGGGCTTTAGCACCGACATCGACTATCTGCTGTAGCTGATGCGATAAATCGCACCGAGCTGCTCATCAGAGACCAGCATCGCGCCATCGGGCATCTGCAGCATATAGGCCGGCCGACCCCAGAATGTCTGGTCAGATGAATTTAGAAAACCCGTCATAAATGGCGTTACGCGGGCGTTCCTGCCGTCTGCATCTGCGCGTACTGTGACAATATCAAAGCCAATTTTTGTATTGCGATTCCATGAGCCTTTTCTCGCCACGAAGGCGACATTTTTATACTCGGCAGGGAACATGTTGCCGGTGTAAAAAGTCACGCCCATTACAGCGCTATGGGGCCCCATCAGCGCGACCGGCTTTTCCACTCCGGCGCAGGCGTTGGGCTTGGTCACCGCATCATCGGGAAGCGTTCCCTCATGGCAATGCGGAAAGCCGAAGCTCAGGCCTGTTTTGTGCAGTCGATGCAGCGTATCGTGCGGCTTGTCATCACCCCACCAGTCGCGGCCATGGTTGGTGAACCAGAGCTCTTTTGTAACGGGATGCCAGTCAAATCCAACAGAATTGCGAATGCAGGTCGCCAGGACCTCCATGCCGGATCCATCCGGGTTGTAACGGCGAATCTGCGCATACTCTGGGGTGGGCAATTCACAAATATTGCAAGGGGCACCAAAGGGCACATAAAGCTTTCCATCTGGCCCGAAGGCGATGTACTTCCAGTTGTGGTGCTGCTCTGGCGGTAGCTTGAAATTGTCGGTTAAATCAACAGGCGCTGCGTTTGGATTTTTCTCAATGCCATCAAAACGCAATACCTTGTTAATGGCCATAACGTAGAGCGAGCCGTTTCTAAAAGCGACTCCAGCGGGCTGAACAAGCTTATCCACCACCACCCGAGCGGTCCGCTCTCTGCCGTTATCGGTGATCTCGTAAACACGCCCAATTGCACGGGTGCCGACATAAACTTTTCCATCATCGCCCCGCGCCATTGCACGGCCCCCGGGGATTCCAGTTGCCCAGATCTCTACTTTAAAACCGGGGGGCAGCTTGACATTCTGAAGAGGAATCTCTGCGGCCGGGGTAATGGTCATTTTTCCCGCAAGCGGCGCTAATTTTGAATCGGACATTGCTGCCGGCATGCCCTGCTTCCAGGCCGGCGGCGGTGGCGTTGCAGGATTGGCAGACTGCGCGCTGGCAAGCGACGGCAGGATCGCCGCCAGGCCAACAACTGCAGCGATCCTGAGTACATGTGATCGGTGATTTTTCATTTTTAATTTGTCTCCTTGAATAACCGTGTTGTGGGTCTGACATACCCTAGAAAAATGCTTGCAACTGCAGGATAAACCCGTATTGGAGAGTTGTTGCTACTTTCTCTCTAGGGTTAGCACGGAGCGTTATCTCAAGGGGTGAAATAACGTCATCCACACTTCACGATCACGGCCCATCGCCCGAAGAAAATATCTCGCGATTGCGCAACCGTTAACGGCCGCAGCGGCCCGCCTGGAGCGGGTTGTAGCGACTTTACTTTTCTTGTAAAATCCCGCCTCCGGGGCGATTTAGCTCAGTTGGTTAGAGCGACGGAATCATAATCCGCAGGTCCGGGGTTCGAATCCCTGAATCGCCACCACAGAATTCCGAAACATTTCTCTCTTTGTTCAGGCTCTCAGCCCAAAGCGCTGCAACACCACAGCGCCAAACGTTCTACCCAATACTCCACTCATACGCG
>VERI01000057.1 GCA_018882785.1 Burkholderiaceae bacterium
GCATGGAAGCGCCTAGCGAGGAAGTGGTGGTACCCAGATTCCTCTGGGCATTGGCCGAGATCGTGTTGGTGTTGATCGAGAGTGACATTTGGATCACCTTTCAAAGTTTGCGTGGTTGAGAAAGTTGGCCGCAGGCGCATGACCCCAAGCAGACCCTGCTCCCAGTGCCTTCTGGTGTAAACCATACTGACTTCACACCTAGCCGACACCCCTGCCGCAAGTGGGCAGGCGCGGCTGGTATTGCCGCTGGAGCAGAGACCGGATGACAAGCCCTGCGAATTCCGTGTAGCCAATCTGAACTTCGGCAGTAATTCCGCCAGCCGTATGAAAGCCTTCAAACTCTGTTCGGAATTGAACAGACAGCGTCTTGTACACCGGGCGCGATACAAATTGACCAATTCCGCCCGACTGCAAGCAGACAACGCCAGAGTTGCCTGGTTCTTCAATGGACGCAGGAAACACAGGCCACTTGGTAGACTTTGCTTGACCGAACGCGCCCAAGCATCCTGGCTACGCGGGTTTCAATAGTGTTGCAAGCGGGCGGCCTTGGCCGTCACATGTAACTCGCTTCGGCGCTGCCTCATGTAAGACTGATGTTTTAGTACACGGCAAGTGCATCGTGCACTTGTTAATGTCCCAGTGCGTGGTGTAAGTTATTGGCCGAGCTGCAAGGCGCGAAGGGCGTAGCCCGAAGCGGCTTGCAGCTCGGTCGGGCACCCTGTTTGGGGCGGCCATCGTGAGTCCGGATAAGGTTGAGATGCAACTCAACAACCTGAATCCAAAAAGGAAATCACGATGACCAATGCCAATCATGCCCTACTCGAACTCGCTGATAAGGGCGCCGATGTCGACATGCTGCGCGAGATGGTGCAGTTCATGGCTCAACGACTCATGGAGCTTGATGTCGAGGGCCGCTGCGGCGCCGCCTACGACGAGAAAAACCCCGAACGCACCAACAGTCGCAATGGCTACCGCGAACGCACCTGGGACACCCGCGCCGGCAGCGTGGCGCTGAAGATCCCAAAGCTGCGTCAGGGCAGTTATTTCCCTGAGTTCCTGGAGCCCCGGCGCACTGCCGAAAAGGCCCTCACCGCCGTCATTCAGGAGGCCTATGTGCAGGGCATCTCTACACGCTCGGTCGATGACCTGGTCAAGGCCCTGGGCATGAGTGGCGTCTCCAAGAGCCAGGTCAGCCGTCTCTGTGGCGAACTCGATGAACGCGTCGGTGCCTTTCTCAACCGCCAGATCGAGGGCGACTGGCCGTACCTGTGGATCGATGCCACTTACGTCAAAACGCGCGAGGCAGGACGCATTGTGAGCGTGGCCGTAATAGTGGCGGTGGGCGTCAACACCGAGGGGCAGCGCGAGGTGCTGGGCCTCAAGGTCGGTGCCAGTGAGGCCGAGCCGTTCTGGACGGAGTTCCTGCGCAGCCTCAACCGGCGGGGCCTGCGCGGGGTCAAGCTGGTCATCAGCGACAGCCATGAGGGCATCAAGGCAGCCGCCTCCAAGGTGCTCAAAGCCACCTGGCAACGTTGCCGAGTGCACTTCATGCGTAACGCTCTGGCGCACGCGGGCAAGACCCAGCGGCGCATGGTCTCAGCGGCCATCGGCACGGTGTTCGTTCAGGAGTCTGCCGACGCTGCGCGCCAGCAGTGGCGCGGTGTGGCCGAGCAGATGCGCGCCAAGTTCCCCAAGCTCAGCGCCCTCATGGACGATGCCGAGCACGATGTGCTGGCGTTCATGACCTTCCCACGGGCTCATTGGGCGCAGATATACAGCACCAATCCGCTGGAGCGACTCAACGCGGAGATAAAGCGCAGGACCAACGTGGTGGGCATCTTCCCCAATGACGCCTCCATCGTGCGCCTGGTAGGCGCCATGATGATGGAACAAAGCGACGAGTGGAGCTTGAACCGGCGCTACATGCAATTGGAAGGGTTGCAGACTCTCTGCGATACTTTGCCCACTCGGCTGTCCGCAGTGGCACGCTGAGTACCGTGTATCTCAGCCTGTCCGGGCTGTGGACTTACACCACCTCTGGGGACACGACCCCGAAGGCCGGCATCAGCTCACCGGCCGGGTGGACCGAGATGGTGAACCTGCCACCGGACATTTCATTGACCTTCTTGGCAAAGGTCTCGGCCGCGCCGAAGATGGTGTCCAGCGCCTTGGGGAAGCTGGAGGCCAGGCGCCAGCGGATGGCGGCCTGGGCGTGCACGGCCGGTGCAGCGCCAGCGGCCAGGACACCGGCGATGCCGGCGCGCTTGATGACGGAACGACGATCCATGAAAGAGTCTCCTTAGAAGTTTTGGTGGCCAGATTCTAGAAACCGGACACACCGTGATCCCTAGGGAGTTACCCACGATTCGTACACTGAATGCAGACAAATAAAAATGGGCCCGAAGGCCCATTTCTCATCGAGGTGCACCACTGGGGTGCAACTGACCTGATGCTTACAGCTTCACGCCAGTCATGAAGGTGTCGTAGCGGTACTCGGAGAAGCGAGCCCACAGGACCTGGTCGCGCTGGAAGGCGCGCATGTCCTGGTGGATCTTCTTGAATTCCGGCGACTTGGCCTCGTGCTCGGCAAACACCTCCATGGCCGCCTTGAAGCCGGCGTCCATGATCTCCTTCGAGAACGGCTTGAGCTGGGTCTTGGCCGCGACCAGACGCTTGAGGGCGATCGGGTTCACGGCGTCGTACTTGGCGGTCATGTCACGTGCGGCCACAGCCGTAGCAGCATCGACGATGGCCTGGAACTCGGGACTCAGCGCAGCGTAGGCCTTCTTGTTGATGAAGAACTCGAGTTCGGCGCCGCCTTCCCACCAGCCGGGGTAGTAGTAGAACGGAGCCACCTTGTTGAAGCCCAGCTTCTC
>VERI01000033.1 GCA_018882785.1 Burkholderiaceae bacterium
TGGCGACAACGTGAAGATCAAGGTGGCGTTGATTGCCCCGATCGCGATGGAGCAGGGCCTGCGGTTTGCGATTCGTGAGGGTGGCCGTACCGTCGGCGCCGGCGTCGTCGCAAAAATTATTGAGTAATTAAAACGGCCACGGCAGAAGGGGCATAGCTCAATTGGCAGAGCGTCGGTCTCCAAAACCGAAGGTTGGGGGTTCGATTCCCTCTGCCCCTGCCACCGAAGCATAAGGACATCATGTCGCAGGTTGAACAGGTTCAATCATCAGGTGCGGTAGACAAGGCCATGTTGGCTGCTGCCGTGCTCGCGTTGCTGGCGGGAATCGTTGGATTCCATTCGCTGGCCGACGCGTCGGTCTGGCTGCGGGCTGGCGCGCTGGTGTCTGGCATCGTGGTGGCTGTCGTGGTGGCCCTGCTCTCCCATTCGGGACGGCGATTTGTTGGGTTTTCTCAGCATGCAATTGATGAGACCCGCAAGGTCGTCTGGCCGACTCGTAAAGAGACGATACAGACAACATTGATCGTGTTTGCATTTGTTCTTGTGATGGCGATTTTTCTGTGGGTTGCCGACAAACTGCTTGAGTGGGTCCTCTACGACCTCTTATTGGGATGGAAGCGTTAATGGCGGCGAAACGTTGGTATGTGGTGCATGCCTTTTCAGGCATGGAAAAGAGTGTTGCCAAAGCCATCCAAGAGCGGATTGATCGGGCTGACATGCAGGATTACTTTGGTCAGATTCTGGTTCCCGTGGAAGAGGTGGTCGAAGTCCGCGGTGGCCAGAAGGCCATCTCGGAGCGCCGGTTTTTTCCGGGCTATGTCCTCGTCGAGATGGAAATGAATGATGAGACCTGGCATCTGGTGAAAAACACCAACAAGGTCACCGGTTTTGTTGGCGGCTCGGGCAGTAAGCCCACGCCGATTTCTCAGGCCGAGGTCGACAAGATCATGGCCCAGATGCAAGAGGGCGTGGAGAAGCCGCGTCCCAAGGTGCTCTTTGAGGTCGGCGAGGTGGTTCGCGTCAAAGAGGGTCCGTTCACTGACTTCAATGGCAGCGTTGAAGAGGTGAACTATGAAAAGAATCGTCTGCGGGTGTCGGTGACCATTTTTGGTCGGGCGACTCCGGTGGAGCTGGAGTTTGGTCAGGTCGAAAAGCTCTGATCAAACTACTGGTGGAGTTTCATCAGTAGGCGTGTTGAAAGTTGTTGTTTTTTTATGGTGTTAAACCGAGGAGCGGACAGTCGTTGAGCTGCCGCGATTGCACTCACTAAGGAGCCCTTATGGCAAAGAAGATTATTGGTTATATCAAGCTGCAGGTCCCTGCAGGCAAGGCCAATCCATCGCCACCGATTGGTCCCGCGCTCGGTCAGCGCGGTCTAAATATTATGGAATTCTGCAAGGCCTTCAATGCCCAGACCCAAGGCATGGAGCCTGGCCTGCCGATTCCGGTGGTGATCACTGCGTTTGCGGACAAGACCTTCACATTTGTGATGAAGACGCCGCCTGCGACGGTGCTCATCAAAAAGGCGGCCAAACTCGATAAGGGTTCGGCAAAGCCGCATACGGACAAGGTCGGCAAGATCACTCGTGCACAGGCCGAGGAAATCGCCAAGACCAAGATGCCGGACCTCACCGCCGCCGACCTCGATGCGGCCGTTAGAACAATCGCTGGTAGCGCCCGCAGTATGGGCGTGACCGTCGAGGGAGTGTGACCATTATGAGCCAGACAAAACAGACCAAACTACCCGGCTCCAAGCGCTACGCTGCAGCCCGTTCAAAAGTAGATCGCGCCAAGCTGTACTCTGCCCAAGAGGCCATAGAGCTTGCAAAAGCGTGCGCGACCGCAAAATTTAAAGAGTCCGTCGATGTTGCCGTTCAGCTTGGCATTGATGCAAAAAAATCGGATCAGCTTGTGCGCGGCTCGATCGTTCTGCCTGCGGGTACCGGCAAGACCAAGCGTATCGCGGTGTTTGCCCAGGGCGAGAAGGCTGAGCAGGCCAAGGCGGCGGGCGCCGATATCGTCGGCATGGAAGACCTCGCTGAGCGTATCAAGGGCGGCAATATCGATTTTGATGTGCTGATAGCGTCTCCAGACACGATGCGTATTGTTGGTACCCTTGGCCAGATCCTGGGCCCGCGCGGTCTGATGCCCAACCCGAAGGTGGGCACGGTATCTGCGGATGTCGCCCAGGCAGTGAAAAACGCCAAGGCCGGCCAGGTGCAGTACCGCACCGACAAGGCAGGCATCGTGCACTGCTCGATTGGCCAGGCCTCGTTCGAGGTGGATGCGTTGAAAACGAATCTGGTGGCGCTGATCGATGCGCTTAACCGGGCCAAGCCTCAGTCGTCAAAAGGGGTGTATCTGCGCAAGGTCGCGATCTCGACCACGATGGGCCCTGGTATTCGGGTTGATCAGTCGAGCATCATGCCCGCGCAGTAAAAGGACTTTGGGCTGCAGGCCCCGGGGAATCTGACCGGAGCCTGCAGGTTGTCAAAGACCGTTGGGGTGCTGAGTCTGGCACTTAATCACAGCCCCTCGGGGCAGTACCCAACGCAGATGGCGATCCCGAAAAGAAGTCGATGTTCAGTGTGGTTGAGGTTCATCGAAGTTTTCAGGTCTCGCCGGTTTCAACCGTTTCAATTCTCCTTTGGGGAGGCGAAACATTGAGAAGGAGTGAAAAGTGGCACTAAACCGCGAAGCGAAAGCCGTGGTGATTGACGAGGTCTCGGCACAGGTGGCCCAGGCGCAGTCCATCGTCCTGGCCGAGTACCGTGGTCTTGATGTGGCCAACATCACCGATCTCCGCAAGAAGGCGCGCAACGCCGGCGTGTACCTGCGTGTGTTGAAAAACACACTGGTGCGTCGCTCTGTTGCCGGGACACCATTTGAGCAGCTGGCCGACAAGATGTCCGGCCCGCTGATCTATGGCATCTCGAAGGACCCCGTGGCTGCGGCAAAGGTCATGCAAGACTTTGCGAAGTCCAACGAGGTCTTCGTCATCAAGGCGGGTGCGATGCCCAATTACGTGATGGATGCAAGCGGCGTGAAATCGCTGGCTGCCATGCCGTCGCGTGATGAACTGCTCGCAATGTTGCTCGGCACGATGCAGGCCCCGATCACCAAGTTCGTTCGTACCGCAAATGAAGTCCCCGCGAAATTTGTTCGCACGGTGGCCGCATTGCGGGATAAGCGCGAAAAGGAATCGGCCTAGAGTCATCAGGGCTAATGGATTTCAACAACTGAATAGAACACTGGAGTTTTTGACATGAGTAAAGATCAAGTTTTAGACGCAATTGGCGCCATGACCGTTTTGGAGCTCTCTGAGCTGATCAAGGCGATGGAAGAGAAGTTTGGCGTGTCTGCCGCAGCTGCCGCTGTGGCCGTGGCTGCTCCCGCAGCCGGTGGTGGCGGTGCTGCTGCTGCCGCTGAAGAGAAGACTGATTTCACCGTTGTGCTGGCTGCTGCTGGCGACAAGAAGGTCGAAGTCATCAAGGTGGTGCGTGCAGCGACCGGTCTGGGCCTGAAAGAAGCCAAAGATCTGGTGGATGGCGCTCCCAAGCCTGTCAAGGAAGGCATCAACAAGGCCGATGCCGAGGCGCTGAAAAAGCAGCTCGAAGAGGCCGGCGCAAAGGTCGAGCTGAAGTAAATCGGTTCTCGTGTTCTGTAGCCCCCACGTCACGTGGGCGGTTACAGAGCGCGGGCTATGCCATGCCGATGCGGTCGATGCACATCTGATGTGCGCAGCGTCGCCATCGCATAGCTCGGAATGGTAAGCAGTGCAGTGGGCTGTGGTAGTCAGATCGAATTTTTTTGAGAGATTCTCAACAGGAGCCGTGATGGCCTATAACTTCACCGAGAAAAAACGTATTCGTAAAAGCTTTGCCAAGCGCAAGCCCGTGCTGGAAATTCCTTATCTGCTGGCGACCCAGCTGGCGTCTTATCGTGCGTTTCTGCAAGAAGACGTCGCACCCCCTACCCGTAAGAACCAGGGTCTGCAGGCGGCGTTCCAGTCGATCTTCCCGATCAAGAGCCACAATGGGATGGCCGAGCTCGAGTTTCTGTACTACACCCTGGGCATGCCTGCATTTGATGTGCGGGAATGCCAGCTGCGTGGCCAGACCTTCGAGGCGCCCATTCGCGCCCAGGTGCGTCTGAAGATTTATGACCGTGAGGCCGCCAAGCCAACCGTAAAAGAAATCCGTGAAAAAGAAGTCTTCATGGGCAATATCCCGCTCATGACCGACAACGGTTCATTTGTAATTAATGGCACTGAGCGGGTGATCGTTAGTCAGCTGCACCGCTCGCCTGGCGTGTTCTTTGAGCATGATCGGGGTAAGACGCACTCCTCCGGCAAGCTGCTCTTTTCAGCCCGTGTCATTCCTTATCGTGGCTCATGGTTAGATTTTGAGTTTGACCCGAAAGATATTCTGTACTTCCGAGTAGACCGCCGTCGCAAGATGCCGGTCACGATTCTGCTGAAGGCGATTGGCCTAAATGTCGAGCAGATTCTGGCCCACTTCTTCGACTTCGATCATTTCGCGCTGCACCCCGAGGGTGCCCAGATGGACCTGGTTGCGGATCGTCTGCGTGGTGAGCAGGCCCGCTTTGATATCACGGATAAAAGCGGCAACGTGATCGTCGGACGCGACAAGCGGATTAATGCCAAGCATATCCGCGATATCGAAAAGGCCGGCCTGAAAAGAATCAGTGTTCCCGATGACTATCTGCTTGGCCGTGTACTGGCCAGTGCATTGGTGGATCCCGAGACCGGCGAAATTATCGCCAAGGCCAACGAGGAGGTCACCGAGGAGCTGCTCACCAAGATGCGTGGCGCTAAGATTCGGGAATTCAAAACCCTGTACACCAACGATCTGGACCATGGCCCCTATATGTCCTCCACACTGCGGATGGACGAGACGCCGGATCAGATTACGGCGCGTGTGGCGATCTATCGGATGATGCGTCCTGGTGAGCCGCCCACGGAAGATGCTGTGCAGATGCTATTTGATCGGCTCTTCTTTAATGAAGATTCCTACGATCTCTCGGCGGTTGGCCGCATGAAATTTAATCGCCGTCTGGGCCGCGAGGAAGTCACCGGCCCGATGACGCTTACCAACGAAGACATCCTGGACACGATTAAGCTCCTGGTGTCATTGCGCAACGGCCGTGGTGAGATCGATGATATCGATCACCTGGGTAATCGTCGTGTGCGTTGTGTGGGCGAGCTGGCAGAGAACCAGTTCCGATCGGGCCTGGTCCGCGTTGAGCGGGCCGTGCGCGAGCGACTGGGTCAGGCCGAGGCCGATAACCTTCAGCCCTATGACCTGATCAACAGCAAGCCCATCACGGCGGCGATTCGCGAGTTCTTTGGCTCCTCGCAGCTTTCTCAGTTCATGGACCAGACCAATCCTTTGTCGGAGATCACGCACAAGCGGCGGGTCTCCGCCCTTGGTCCTGGCGGACTGACCCGCGAGCGTGCTGGCTTTGAGGTGCGCGATGTGCATCCCACCCACTATGGCCGTGTCTGCCCAATTGAGACCCCGGAGGGTCCAAACATTGGCCTGATCAACTCGCTGGCCCTGTATGCCCGCCTTAACGAGTACGGCTTTCTGGAGACGCCTTATCGGAAAGTAGAAGACGGCAAGGTCACCGATAAGATCGAATATCTCTCTGCCATTGAAGAGGGGCGCTATGTGATTGCCCAGGCCAATGCGGAGATTGACGCCAAGGGCAAACTCACCGGTGACCTGATCTCGGTACGCGTTAACGGCGAGACGACGCTGTCGACGATTGAGAAGGTCGAGTACATGGACGTGGCTCCCTCTCAGATCGTATCGGTGGCAGCCTCGTTGATTCCGTTTCTCGAGCACGATGATGCCAACCGTGCGCTGATGGGCTCCAACATGCAGCGTCAGGCAGTGCCTTGTCTGCGGCCCCAAAAGCCACTGGTCGGCACGGGCATTGAGCGCACGTGCGCGGTGGACTCTGGCACGGTGGTACAGGCCCGCCGTGGAGGACTAGTCGACTATGTGGACTCACGTCGTGTCGTGATTCGTGTCAATGACAACGAGACGAACTCCGGCGAGTCGGGTGTGGATATCTACAACCTGCAGAAATACACCCGCTCCAACCAAAATACCAACATCAATCAGCGTCCGATTGTGGAACGTGGCGATGTGGTTGCTCGTGGTGATGTAATTGCTGACGGCGCCTCCACCGATATTGGCGAACTCGCCCTGGGCCAAAACATGCTGGTGGCCTTCATGCCCTGGAATGGCTATAACTTCGAGGACTCGATCCTGATTTCGGAGCGTGTGGTGTCCGATGATCGATATACCTCGGTCCATATTGAAGAGCTCTCGATTCTTGCCCGCGATACCAAGCTTGGCCCAGAGGAAATCACCCGCGACATTTCCAACCTGTCCGAGGGTCAGTTAGGCCGCCTGGATGAGTCGGGCATTGTCTATGTGGGTGCCGAAGTCCAGGCTGGCGATGTACTGGTCGGCAAAGTAACGCCTAAGGGCGAGACCCAGCTCACCCCAGAGGAAAAACTTCTGCGCGCTATTTTTGGCGAGAAGGCCTCTGATGTAAAAGACACGTCGCTGCGCGTACCTTCGGGCATGAGTGGCACGGTGATCGATGTGCAGGTGTTCACCCGCGAGGGAATTCAGCGTGACAAGCGTGCCCAGCAGATCATTGATGACGAGCTGCGCCGTTTCCGCCTGGACCTCAACGACCAGTTACGGATTGTTGAGACCGATACCTTCCAACGGATTGAAAAGCTGCTGATTGGTAAACCTGCTAATGGTGGACCGAAGAAGATCGCCAAGGGCACGGCAATCACTGCTGACTATCTCGCTGATCTGGACCGCTATCAGTGGTTTGATATTCGCCTGTCCGATGAGGCTGCGGCGAAACAGCTGGAAAGCCTGAAAGAGTCGATCGACGCCAAGCGCCACCAGTTCGATCTGGCCTTTGAGGAAAAGCATAAAAAACTCACCCAGGGCGATGAACTGCTTCCTGGCGTGCTGAAGATGGTCAAGGTCTATCTGGCCGTGAAGCGTCGTCTGCAGCCTGGCGACAAGATGGCCGGCCGTCATGGCAACAAGGGTGTTGTATCGCGCATTGTTCCGGTGGAAGACATGCCCTATATGGCCGACGGACGTCCAGTGGATATTGTTTTGAATCCGCTTGGTGTTCCTTCACGAATGAACGTGGGCCAGATCCTGGAGACCCACCTGGGCTGGGCGGCCAAGGGCATTGGTCAGCGTATCGGTGACATGCTCGAGGCGCAGTCGTCTGCCAATGAGATTCGGAAATATCTCGAGAAGGTCTACAACACCAGTGGCCACCCTGAAGATCTTAAAAACTTCTCCGACAAAGAGGTCATCGAGCTTGCCTCGAACCTCACGGATGGTGTGCCGTTTGCAACCCCTGTGTTTGATGGCGCGGCCGAAAAAGAAATTCACGCCATGTTGGAGCTGGCTTATCCGGACGATATCGCCAAGCGCGTGGGTCTGACTGAGACACGCACACAGGTGCAGCTCTTGGATGGCCGCACGGGCGAGCCGTTCGATCGCAAGACTACGGTGGGCTACATGCATATGCTCAAACTCCATCACCTCGTTGACGACAAGATGCATGCGCGTTCAACTGGACCTTACTCCTTGGTGACCCAGCAGCCGTTGGGCGGCAAGGCGCAGTTCGGTGGACAGCGTTTCGGCGAGATGGAGGTCTGGGCGTTGGAGGCGTATGGCGCCTCTTATGTGCTGCAGGAAATGCTCACGGTGAAATCCGACGACGTTGGTGGCAGGACCAAGGTGTACGAGAACCTGGTCAAAGGAGAGCACACCATCGATGCCGGCATGCCCGAGTCGTTCAACGTTCTGGTCAAAGAGATCCGGTCGCTTGGTATCGACATTGATCTAGAGCGTAGTTAATCGGGCACACCCTTACATCGTCATCGTATTGATTCGCAGCTAAGAGAACACATTCACTGAGGTAGACCCATGAAGGCACTACTCGACTTATTTAAGCAGGTTCAGCAGGACCAGGTTTTTGACAAGATCAAGATTGGCCTGGCATCACCGGAAAAGATTCGCTCCTGGTCATATGGCGAAGTTAAGAAACCGGAAACGATTAACTATCGTACGTTCAAGCCCGAGCGGGACGGCCTGTTCTGCGCCAAGATATTCGGGCCTGTAAAAGACTACGAATGCCTTTGTGGCAAATATAAGCGTCTGAAGCATCGTGGCGTGATCTGCGAGAAGTGTGGCGTTGAAGTCACCCTCACCAAGGTACGCCGTGAGCGGATGGGCCATATTGATCTGGCCAGTCCGGTCGCCCATATCTGGTTTCTGAAGTCACTGCCCTCACGCCTTGGCATGGTGCTCGACATGACCCTCCGGGACATCGAGCGCGTGCTCTACTTCGAGGCGTATGTGGTGATCCATCCGGATGTCACGCCGTTAAAGCGCGGCCAGATCATGACCGAGGACGATTATCTCGCCAAGCAGGAACAATACGGCGATGGCTTTGTCGCCATGATGGGTGCCGAGGGCATTCGTGAGCTGCTGCGTGAGATTGATCTTGACAGTGAG
Source organism: Burkholderiaceae bacterium (assembly GCA_018882785.1). Taxonomy (GTDB): domain Bacteria; phylum Pseudomonadota; class Gammaproteobacteria; order Burkholderiales; family Burkholderiaceae_A; genus Lacustribacter. The sequence continues at coordinate 8,601 of VERI01000033.1, forward strand.
ATCACCAAGCTACGCTCAGAACTCGCCGAGACCTCGTCGGAGGCCAAGATCAAAAAGATCGCCAAGCGACTCAAGGTGCTGGAGGGATTTCAAAAGTCTGGCGTGAAGCCCGAGTGGATGATCCTAGAGGTGCTGCCGGTGCTGCCGCCCGAGCTTCGTCCTTTGGTGCCCCTGGATGGCGGCCGTTTTGCGACATCGGATTTGAACGATCTGTATCGCCGAGTGATTAACCGTAATAACCGTCTGCGTCGTCTGCTGGAGCTCAAGGCACCTGACATCATCGTACGCAATGAAAAGCGGATGCTGCAGGAGGCGGTTGATTCGCTCCTGGATAACGGCCGTCGCGGCAAGGCGATGACGGGCGCCAATAAACGGCCACTGAAGTCACTTGCAGACATGATCAAGGGTAAGGGCGGACGATTCCGTCAGAACCTTCTGGGCAAGCGGGTAGATTATTCGGGCCGTTCGGTCATTGTGGTGGGACCGACCCTGAAATTGCATCAGTGTGGACTGCCCAAGCTGATGGCCCTTGAATTGTTTAAACCGTTTATTTTCAACAAGCTCGAGCTGCGTGGCATGGCCACGACAATCAAGGCTGCGAAAAAGCTTGTCGAGCAGCAGGTGCCCGAGGTCTGGGACATTCTGGAAGAAGTGATTCGCGAGCATCCGGTATTGCTGAATCGTGCACCCACGCTGCACCGGCTCGGTATTCAGGCCTTCGAGCCTGTGCTGATCGAAGGCAAGGCAATCCAGCTGCATCCGCTGGTCTGTGCCGCGTTTAACGCTGACTTCGACGGCGACCAGATGGCCGTGCACGTACCCCTTTCGATTGAAGCCCAGATGGAAGCCCGCACGCTGATGCTGGCGTCCAATAACGTGCTCTTTCCGTCAAATGGTGAGCCGTCGATCGTGCCTTCCCAAGACATTGTGCTGGGTCTGTATTACACGACCCGTGAGCGGGTCAACGGCAGGGGCGAGGGCATGTTCTTTGCCGATGTGGCCGAGGTGGAGCGTGCCTATGGCAATGCTGAGGTTGAGCTTGGCACCAAGATCACCGTTCGCATTCAAGAGGTGGATCTGGATCCGGTCACACGTGTGAAGACACCCAAGATCACGCGGTATGAGACAACAGTTGGCCGTGCCCTGCTGTCGAAGATTCTGCCGCCTGGGCTGTCTTTTGTGCACATGAATAAGGCGCTGAAGAAAAAAGAGATCTCGCGCCTGATCAATGCGTCCTTCCGCCGCTGCGGTCTGCGCGACACGGTGATCTTTGCCGACAAGCTGCTGCAGAGCGGCTTCGCGCTGGCCACCCGTGCAGGCATTTCGATCTGCGTGGATGACATGCTGGTGCCGCCGCAGAAGCACGACATCCTGTCCAAGGCTGAAAAAGAGGTCAAAGAGATCGAGCAGCAGTACGCCTCTGGCCTGGTCACACAGGGCGAGCGTTACAACAAAGTGGTGGATATCTGGGGCCGTGCCGGTGATGAGGTGGGCAAGGCCATGATGACCCAGTTGGCCAGCGAGCCTGTCAAGGATCGTCACGGAAAAGATGTCCGCCAGGAGTCCTTCAATTCGATCTACATGATGGCCGATTCGGGCGCGCGGGGTTCTGCCGCCCAGATTCGTCAGCTCGCCGGCATGCGGGGACTGATGGCCAAGCCTGATGGTTCGATCATCGAGACACCAATTACCGCGAACTTCCGCGAGGGATTGAACGTGTTGCAGTACTTCATCTCGACACACGGTGCGCGTAAGGGCCTTGCCGATACCGCATTAAAGACCGCGAATTCGGGCTACCTTACACGGCGTCTGGTGGATGTGACGCAGGATCTGGTAGTGATTGAGGATGACTGCAACACGACCAACGGCATCAACATGAAGGCATTGGTCGAGGGCGGTGAAGTTATCGAGGCACTGCGCGATCGTATTCTGGGCCGTGTGACCGCCGCCGAGGTGGTGAATCCAGAGTCCCAGGCCACGCTATTTGAGGCAGGCAAACTGCTCGATGAGGATGCGGTTGATGAAATTGATCGCCTGGGCATCGACGAGGTTCGTGTGCGTACACCGCTGACATGCGATACGCGTTTTGGCCTGTGCGCCAAGTGTTACGGCCGTGATCTCGGACGCGGCCATCTGGTCAACGTTGGTGAGGCGGTGGGCGTGATTGCCGCCCAGTCGATTGGTGAGCCCGGTACTCAGCTGACCATGCGGACATTCCACATCGGTGGCGCTGCATCGCGTACGGCCGCAGCCAGTGGGGTAGAAGCCAAGTCCAACGGTACGGTTCGTTTTACCCCGACCATGCGTTATGTGACCAATGCCAAGGGCGAGCCGATTGTGATCTCACGTTCGGGCGAGGTGCTCATCACGGATGACAATGGCCGTGAGCGCGAGCGTCATAAGGTGCCCTATGGTGCAACGTTATTGTCCATGGACGGCAAGACCGTCAAGGCCGGTGCGCTGCTCGCGACCTGGGATCCGCTAACCCGTCCGATCATCAGTGAGTACGGCGGCCGTGTGAAGTTTGAGAACGTGGAAGAGGGCGTGACCGTAGCCAAGCAGATCGATGAGATCACTGGCCTCTCCACCCTGGTTGTGATTGACGCGAAACGCCGCGGCGGTGCCCAGGTCAAGGGCGTGCGTCCGCAGGTGAAACTGATTGATGCCAAAGGCGAAGAAGTGAAGATCGCCGGCACCGACCATAGCGTGAATATTTCCTTCCCCGTAGGCGCACTCATTACGGTTCGTGATAGCCAAGAGGTCGCGGTGGGCGAAGTGCTCGCGCGTATTCCGCAGGAGTCCCAGAAGACCCGTGATATTACCGGCGGTCTTCCCCGAGTTGCGGAACTGTTCGAGG
>VERI01000058.1 GCA_018882785.1 Burkholderiaceae bacterium
GTCTGGAAGCGTGGCAGAGCGGTTGAATGCACCGGTCTTGAAAACCGGCGAGGGGGCGACTCCTCCGTGAGTTCGAATCTCACCGCTTCCGCCACAACCCAGTTGTCCAGGGCCTCAGTGGGCAGGGGCAGGTGATCAGGTGCAACGCCGGATCTTATTGGGGACACATAAAAATAGCTGCCAGACAGTTTCCGATTTATCGTTTTGTCATAGACAATTCGAAGATCGTTCTAGATGCTGGAGTAATTGAATATGGCCCTCCCAAACCTATCTCCCTCAGAGCTCAGCGCGTTGTACAGCCAGGTAGGCGACGCGATGTACCAGCCAAGCTTTAGCTATGAGGCGCACGTCGCTGCAACGTCGGCTCCGGCCCCCGCCCCGGCGCCCGCGCCCGCGCCGCCGCCCGTGCCCATCGTTTATGTGCCTCCTGCGCCAGATCCAGTCGTGACGTACACGCCTCCACCGACGCCAACGCCAACGCCAACGCCAACGCCAACGCCGACACCCGCGCCCGCTCCGGTGCCTTCGTCCGGGAGTGGGGCCAGCCCCTCGGCCTCAAATACGCAAAAGACCGTTGCCGATCTGTCCCCCGCAGAAAAGGCGACGCTGTATCAGCAGGTGGGCGATGCGATGTACGCCCCTGGCTTTAACTATGAGGCCCATATCAGCGCGAACACCGTGAATGGTGTTTTTACTGCGCCGGTATACGTTCCTCCAACGACCCCGGTAGCGATTCCGACAACCACGCCTGCGGGGGGATCGGTCACGTCGTCCATAAACTCCGGAGCGACGACCGCACCGACGGGAGGGTCGATGCTGCCCCCCGCGACGAACGGTGCCTCTTCCGGCAGATCGGTGCTCACGCTTTCTGAGTCAGAGCGCAAAGCGCTTTATGACCAGGTCGGTGACGCAATGTTCGCGCCGAGCTTTAGTTACGATTCCCATATCAAGGCAAATACCGTCAACGGCGTATTTGTCGCCCCGAGCTATATTCCCCCTGATACAAAGACCTTATTGCAGCCCCCGACTGCGGGCTCTGCCGCCTTTAGTGACTTGGTGAAATCGCTCGGCACCGCTGAGATTCCACAGGGATTTGATTACGCAGCTCATATTGCTGCAATGACGACACGTACCAGGACCGATTTAAGTTATGACGATGTTATTCGGCTGATTAAAGAGACGGGGCGTACGGATTTTGAGAATTTCGATCTGGCTGCCCACCGCGCGGCAACAGGCAGCACGGTCGGGCTTGGTAATACATTTAAAAACGATGCGGTTGCGACTGCGGCAGCCAAGGTTTTAGAAGGGGAAAAGCTAATTGCATTACCTGCGGTCGGCTCCAAGGCATGGGACGATCTCATGTCGGAGACGGGGGGCGCTGCGGCCCAGCCCGGATTCAATTACGCAGCGCACATTGCGGCAAACGCAATCAAATCGGATCTAAAAACGTTAAGTTATGCAGAGATGCTGGCACTGATCGCTGAGACCGGGCGGACTGACTTTAAGAACTTCGATGCCGCAGCACATGTGCTGGAAAAATCAAAGGTCGTTTCGCTCGTAGGGCGGGTGGAGCAGGCATTTAAGGCAGCGGAGACCGCAAACCTGAAAGATGATGAGCTTGCCCAGAAGAAGGCGTTGCAATCAAAGGCCATGGCCATCGGCGATGACGATAACGACATTATTCGGGCTGAAGATTTTCAGGAAGAGAAGACAGTGTTTTCTGGCGGCAAGGGCGACGATCAGATATTTGCGTCCAAGCGCGACGATTTCCTGATTGGAGGCGAAGGCAACGATCGAGTGGATGGTGGGGATGGTCTCGATGTGCTTGTGCTCGATGCCAAGCGAGATGGGGCTGAGATTGTTCGCGAGTCGAATGGGCAGTGGCGCGTTAAGACCGCTGCTGAGGGTACCGACACCGTTATCGGCGTAGAGCGGGTCTCTTTTGAGAATGTGTCAGTTGCACTCGACATCAGTGGTGATGCCGGTCAGGCCTATCGTGTCTACAAGGCGGCCTTCAATCGTGATCCGATGCAGGGTGACACTGGCGGACTCGGATTTTGGATCGATAAGATGGATAACGATATGGATCTGATCGAGGTCTCTGCGAGATTTATTGATTCGAACGAGTTTCGCCAGGGCTACGGCAGCAATCCCACAAACGAGGAGTTTTTATCCAAGCTCTACACCAACGTTCTGGGCAGGCAGCCCGAGGCGTCTGGCTTTAACTGGTGGCTAAACGAACTGAACACCAACCCAGAGAAGACTAAGGCCAAGGTGCTGGCCGACTTTGCAGAGTCGGCAGAAAACCAGACCGGGGTGGTGGGATTGATTGGCAACGGCATCACCTACGAGCCCTGGGTGGGCTGATTCTTCTGACCCTTATTTCACGATGTGGAATTATGTGGCATTGCACCAGAAATATTTGATTTTGGGGGTTGCAGTGCAGCAATTGTTTAGGTTCAATACGGTTTGTGCGCTGCACAAGGATTGAAGAGATCGGTCAGCGTGGAAAGTTTCAAGCAGTGCAACCCTAAACAAGTTCAGGAGATGAAGAGATGAAAAACGTAAA
>VERI01000012.1 GCA_018882785.1 Burkholderiaceae bacterium
CCGCAGATGCTGGAGGCGTTGAAGGCGTTTGTTGGTCTTGAATCAGATGCGCGGCTTATGGAGGCACGCTATGGTATCGAGATGGATGAAGACGCAATACGGGCTTTCAAGCTGATGAACGCCGCCATCGCCGCCGCAGAGGGGAGGGCCGAGGCATGAGCAAGCACACACCGGGCCCGTGGCGAGTCAACTTCACACACAGCGAGAACGGCGTTCTTGTAAGTATCGGCATTCATTCATCAGACGGGCCCGTGCCAGCGACGTTTGATAACGCCTACCTCATGGCCGCCGCTCCGCAGATGCTGGAGGCGTTGAAAAATCTTGCGCAAGAAGTCAATGCCGGCGTCAACAACGGTTGGCTCCGTAAGCAGGACGGGTACAAACAAGCACTTGCCGCCATCGCCGCGGCAGAGGGGAGAGGCCATGAAGTCAAAATTTGATTGCTGGTACACAGACGAGCCTGTGTGCCCGCACTGTGGAGAAGAAGTGCGGGATTCCTGGGAGTTGTTCATTCCGCATCAGCCAAACGATACAGTTGATGGTCACGAATGCGAGCACTGCGGGAAGCAATTCGACATCATGCGCGCGATCAGCTTCAGCTACACGACGTTGGTCGCCGCAGAGGGGAAGGACTCATGAGTTACGTGATTGATCATTTACGCACCGACATACCGGTATGCCCAGAGTGTGGTGAGGAAGCGGACGACAATCTGTTTGACGACGGAAGACAATTTGTCGTTTCAACCGTGTGCAGTAATTGCAACACACAATTCAGCGTGCGGACCTACCACACTGTCGAATACTCCACATTCCCGATCATGAACCAACAACCATCAGAGAGCGCACCCAATACGCTCATCAATGACGGTGGCACCGTTGCGACAATCGTGACAAGATCCGAAGCCGCCATCGTGGATGCGGGCGGTAAGCCTGTACACGTAACCACATTTATGCACGAGGGTGGGCTGACCGTGCGCCAATATTTAGCGGGACAGGCCATGCAAGGACTTTTAGCAGATCATCAGCTATTCGGTGATACGGACAGCTTTGTCAGGCGATCGTACGAAATTGCCGATGCGATGATTGCCTACAAGGGGTAATGCGTAGGGGCCAAATGGGGGCACAATGGGGCCAAATGGGCGCCAAATATGGCCAAGTAGGGCCAACTAGGGCCAACTAGGAACTTTGTGCTTTTATGTAAACATTTTTTTTTGCGAAGTGTTGACACGTTGTGTTTTTGTGTTATATTGCATCTGTCAGTCAACACACACACACGGGAGCAGACATGAACACGACATTTCAAATCCAAATGGGCGACGCTCGTTTTTGGGAGAACGTTCCAAACGGCGATTTCCCAACGCTCGAAGAAGCTGAGGCCGGACTGCAGAGCCTCGTCGATGTATGCGGCTGGGACGCCGACACAATGCGCATCGTAGAGGTGCAATCATGAGCTGGACTATTGACATTCACCCGGTCACGATCACGGTTGACCGCAGCGACGAGCGTTCTTGGACGGGGACGGTGCGTACGCCCGACGATCAGATTTCGGGCGAGTTCCCGTACGGCCACATCGAAGATGCCGACACATACGGCTACCAATTTTTCATGCGGCGCGATGACGCGGGCCAACCTATCGTAGAGGTGCGATGATGAAATACGCAATCTCCTACTATGCTGTCGAAGACAAGCAATGGCATACCGAAACCGAGTGGACGTTCGATAGTGTGGAGGATTGCGACCATGCTATTGACTTGCATTGCGAAGAGTTTGGGCTACCGACTTCGCTGTATCGAATTGTAGAGGTGCGATCCAAGCGTGCGAGTAATGAACTGGCCTAACAAGAGGTAAATCCTCGATCTATACGGCATGGTTTGGATCCTATTGCAGACATCACGACCACGACAGTACTGTCATTGAACACGATTTGAACACCATTTGAACACGAAATGATCACAACACCAACATCTGACGCTGGACTGAACGCGGTCGTCATTACCGAACTTCAACGCGTACACCCGCATTGCGATACTTGCTCACTATGGAAGCACCTGCACGCGGCTCGTGGCCTTGCTAGAGGCTTTTGCTCGCTGACATCACGCATCGAGGACTCACAGCACTACTGCGGAGCGCACAGCGCAATGCAGGGTAGCAGGCGATGAATCACGGGAGCCTGTTCTCTGGTATAGGAGGGTTCGATTTGGCCGCTGAGTGGATGGGTTGGGTGAACGTGTTTCATTGCGAATGGATGCCATTTCCACGCAGAGTATTACATCATTACTGGCCAGAGGCCCTAAGCTATGAGGACATCACCAAAACCGATTTCTCTATTCACCGAGGATGCATTGACGTACTCAGTGGGGGTTTCCCATGTCAGCCATACAGTGCCGCAGGCAAGCGACTTGGGAAAGAGGATGAGCGCCACCTGTGGCCAGAAATGCTTAGAGCGATACGTGAGATTCAGCCGCGTTGGGTCGTGGGCGAAAATGTATTCGGCCTTGTTACTTGGAATGACGGGCTGGTATTCGAGGAGGTGTGCTCTGACTTGGAAGCTGAAGGGTACGAAGTACAACCGTTTGTTCTTCCAGCTTGCGCCGTCAACGCCCCACATCGAAGAGATCGGGTTTGGTTTGTTGCCCACCGTGACGACAAAGAATGTAACGTCTGGGGCAGTACAAGTGAACGAACGGGGAAGGCGACAGAACATTGGCGGGACGGAGTTCTCGGCGCAACTGCACGATTTGGCGAAGAGCGGATTGTTGCCGACGCCCAAAGCCAGCAAGATATCGGGGGGCGATCGAATAGATTTCACTCCAAGTTTGCCGGGACTAATGTTGAAAGGGTTGTTGCCGACTCCGCGTGTGAAGGGTCACGGCAATTCCCATCAGAGGATTGCGGAAGGCCGGATAGACGACTTGACGACTATGGCCAAATACAGCCTCCTTCCCACACCTGCGACACAGAACTACAAGGGAGCGTCATCGACCGAAGCATTGGAAGCCAGGGGGAGACTGAAGGACAAGGCCGACAATCTAGCGGATCAGTTTGCAGTCAGTGGGAAATCTTCCCAACTCAACCCCCGATTTGTGGCGGAGATGATGGGCTTCCCACCGAACTGGACGGAATTACCTTTCCAAAGTGGCGAGCCGAATCCATAAAAGCGTATGGCAATGCCGTAGTTCCGCAGGTGGTGTTTCAGATATTCCAAGCGATTGCCGAATATGATTCTCTTGAATCTTCGGTTCTTGATTGCGACCCTGCTACCGCCCCTTCGTCTTGCTCACAATCCAGTTAGCCGCCATTTCTCCGAATAGTCTGGCTCCGGCGCGGATCACCTGACGTGTTGCGTCCTCGAATGCTTCGACGGCCTCTGTTTCTGGTTCATTTTCACCGCGATCGCGGTTGGTTTCGGTCGCTACCTGCACTTTGTTGCCATTTTTGCCGTGCCTCGAATTGGTAGCGGAGGCGTCCGAAAAATTAGCCCCCTGGCTTTGCGCCTGTGGCGTTTTTCTGCCTGTCCCCTTACCTTGCCTTGCCTCGGCTTTGTCGGCCTCTCTACGGGCCTGCGAGGCGGCAATACGGCGAAGTGCCTCTTGATATTCGGCATTTATGCCCGCCATGACGCCAGGATCGCCGCCAACGTCGGGGTGATGGCGTTTTGCCAAGTCCCGATAGCGTTTGGTCACACTTTCGGCTGTGCGAAATCGGTCGAAGTACCCCACAATGTACCCTTCGTGTATTTCACGTTTGGAAAACAAAGAACTCGTTCGCTATCCCGCCGTAGCGGTTTTTCTCAGCCACAATGAATCGTGCGTTCTCACGCCTGATCGACGCGAAGGTTGCATAGACGTTGTGCTCATTGCGTCCATCGCCACGGCTGCGCTTGCGGTCCTTGGTGGTCTGCGCTACGAAAAGGAACCCAATATCCGGGTATGATTTTGTAAGCGACGTAACCTCGTAGTCAGTTGCATTCTCGAAAGTGTTAATCGAGTCGACGATGCAGAATCGGTATCGTCCGCTGTCTAGGTACTGACGTAGCACATTGATGTCTGTGATTTCTGGGATGATGAGGTTGCCGCTCATGCGCACGCGTGCTTTCTTGGCTCGCTCTTGGATGGTGCCGGCCTTGTGCGTCTCTTCGGCGAATGCGTAGAGTACGCGGCCATGACGTTGCATTTCGTCGGCGAACATCAGCGACCACGTACTTTTGCCCGTGCCGGGCGCACCCGTCACTTGGATGGACCACCCCGAATCTGATGGTAGGTTTCCAATAAAATCGCGCCACCTGCGCGTAAGCGGCAGGGGGCGCACTGGCATCCTCATAATTTGCTGGAGCGTTGGCTCTGGCAGGGGCTGATTCATTCGCTGGTCCTCACATTTAGCGCAATCCGAATAGTGCCGGCCAACTTTCAACGGCCTTACTCACGGCATCGGCGCGTTTCTCTCGCAGATCGACAAGTTCACGCTGCAAAGCTACGATTCTTTGCTCCGCCTTACGCATGGAGTCCAATATCGGCTCTGCCGTCGCTGATTTGCCACTAGCGCGCAATTCTTCGACTCGTAGCAACTTGGCCCGCTGATCGTCGATGTATCGCTTTTCGTTGGCAAGCTCGTCGGTAATTTCTTGCTCGCGCTGATCGAATGCACGCTCCGTGTCGGTGCGTGGACGCAGGTTGTCCAAGTTCAGAGGCCCGCCGTCATTCTGACCAAATGGGAAACGTGTTGCGAGCGCCTTTTCGATGTGTTCTGAAAACTCGTTTGCCGAACGGAAACGCTTACCGCTCAAACGGAAGTTACGACGCAAGTACCGATACAGCTCGTTGATTTGTCCGTTGGTCAAGGTTAGCGTCTGCCCCTCAATTACTACGCCTATCCATCGCGCCATCGTTTCAAGCTCCTTGTACTCGTCCGACGCCGGGGTAAACGCAGCCATGTCTTGTAATATGATTGCATCATCGGGCAGATACGACAGTGCGAACACCGTGCGACAGTCCTTCGAATAGAACTCATTACAGGTGCGCTTGATTGCCGCCTCGGTAACGCCGTTCGAGCGCAGCTTGCGCAGATAGCCCGCGTTCTCCACGTTGCTCTGCGTGCGCGTCATAATGTTACTTGTCCATGCGTACGTTATGGCCTCCGCCTCCGTGCCCTCATACTCGCGCACAGGCACGCTGTCCATGCCTAATCGTTCGGCAGCCGCTAGCCGGTGGTGTCCAGCCAGGACGTAATACTTTCCGCCCTGCTTCCACACCACAATCGGGTCGAACTTTCGCGGATCGAAGTTGTTCACGATCGCCATTACCTTCTCTTCGCTTAGCCCGGAACGAGGCTGAAAACGCTTCGTGTCCGTGTAGATCGCGGTAATTGGCAGTTTCTTGACAACTACGTCAGTGCTTGCCCCTATCTCTGGCTCGGTCTTTTTTTTTTCGGCCTGTATCTTATCAGGCCACGGCATACCCTCGATTGCTTTTTTGGATTGATAGCTACCCAAATAATTCTCAGCTCGCGTTTCCCGCAGGTACGCATCTCGATTTTCGGGATCGTGCATGATATTTAATGCCGTCACACTTACTCGCGCTCTGCCGACAATACTCCAGCCAGGCGTCATTTCGTCAAGATGCGATTTGATTAGTCTGTCCTTTTCTTGGCGGCTTACTGCTATTTGTGCGAGCTTGCTCGATCTATCGTATTCCCGTCTCTTTTCTATGTGCCTGTCAATAATGTCCTCGATCACGAGAGCCCTATGAATGCCTTCCACCCACTCTCGACCCGGATCTCCGCCCCACAGCAACCATGCAATGTAGCCTGCCGACGGGTTGCTCTTGTTGCCCCAGTCTTTGCCCTTCTTGTCAACGTCGTGCCGCGCGAAGTATGAACGCATACGTTTCACGGTCTCCATCGATAAACGTCGTCCGTTCGACAGATCGCGCGCACGCGCAACGCCCACCTCTGTGCCGCCCCGGCCATGCTCACGGCGTAGCTCTAAGCCCCTTGCCGCCGCTTCTTGAACATCTTTCGGTGGTACAAGATCTAGTTCTGCCGGTCCTTCGGTGTTGGTTTGTTCTGATTGCCGCTTGACCTTCTTACCGTTCTCCGCGTCAATCGTGGGTATCCGCTCTCCGCCACGCTTGAGCACCTCACGGTTCATACCGTTTACAAGTACCCACCCCTTAACCCGTTCTTTCAGAGCGTCGAACGGTCCACGATCACCGGCTTTCTTGTAGAAGTCCTCGATGACATAGCGTGGTACATAGCGGCCCGACTCTTCGTAGCGCTTCAGAACGCGCGACTCCGATATACCTTGCGGGATCTCCATGTAAATGATATAGACATCGTACCCCAGATCTTCAAACGTGTCGATAAGCTCGTTGTACTTCTTCAGGTTATTCATGGTGCCGTCGTAAAGCACATTGCGTTTGCACGGCTGTGCGATCTCTTTGAGAGCAATTTTTACCAGCGTGCTGGCCTCTTCATGTGTGAGGGTTGCGTTCCACCCTTGGTACTCTGGCAACTTTTCACGCATGGCATCAGCGTCGATGTGCATGAACTTTTCTGGGTCAAGTAGCCAGGGGGCTTCCTCCCTAATGAACGAGGATTTTCCGCTGCCTGGTGCCCCGCCGGTCAGCACTGCTATCGGCTTTGTGGTAAGGCTTGCGGCGCACACGGTTGTATCGCGCAGCTTGTCAATGATACGTCTATGAATAGCGTATCGTTCGCGCGTCGGGTATCCGGTCTTATCCGAATACCAACCTTTTGGCGTGTCTATGATCTTGCTGTTTGACATCGTTCCAGCTTCGACCGACCACGTTTGCACGCCCGTTTCACAGGCCGATTCCAGCACGTCTAAGCATTCTTTGGTAATGCATGGCTTACCCGTTGATGTCTTTGGGGGGCAACTGTCACATTGCATACTTCCACCTAGCCCGCTCAACTTCTTGTTGATGCGCGCTATTGCACTTTCAATTTCCTGTGGCAGCCCTGCCATATCGCCGCCCTTCGCAAAGCGGTACCCATTGTTTGCAATCCACTTTCGGTACATGGCCTCAAGCTGGCCCAGCTTGCCTTGCAACTGGCACACACGATCTATCGACGACGTCTTCCCGCTCGGCGCCGCTGGCATCAATGAGTAGTAATAATTGACGTAGGTCCAGAATCCTTCCGGCGCGTACGGATAGTACGTCGGAAGTGTCCAGTGTATGGCCCCACCCGATTTATTCGGCCTGGTTTTGGGTGCGTACGAGAAGAACTCCTTGTTGTCGCGATACTCTGGCAACGGCATACCAAGGCGCATCAGCACGTATGCGGCAAGGGCCTTACTTGTCTTTCCTACGCCATCTGCATAGACATGGTCGACAAGGTTTACGCGCCATTCTACCCATGCTGCAAAGCGCACCGCCATCGTAGGGTACGCCAGATCCGTCCACACCTGCGTATCAAACTGTTTCAGCGCCTGCATAAAGTCTTTTGAGAAGTCTTCTCTCGCCTTGTCGATGTCTTTGGCTAGTATGTAAGGGTATTTCTCGCTGTCATCCGTGCGTAGCAGCTCTCCCTCTTTGACCACCCCAGCCGTTACGATCTGATTCACCTTGTCGCAAAGCTCTGTTATCTCTGCGGGTGTCTCGAAACGCTTGTTTCTTATCGTCCACAGATACCGTACCGCCTTTTCGTAATTGTCTTGACTGAGCGACGCTGCGCGTTCGGACGTCAGTCCCTGAACTATTTTCTCGGCCTTGCCCTTCGACGCGGATACGTCCACGACGCCCTTCGCCGTGCGGCTTGTCTGCATCAAGTTCCGGCGTGATGCTTCCAAGTAATAGTCCAGATCAAGCCGCCCCTGCCATGCAGAGTACACGGCATTCATTTCTGGCGACAGATCCCATTGTTCCTTTTCTGCATTGCCGCGCACCCTGTCTGCTACCATCTTATACCCCGGTGTTGTTTCGTTCGGCATCTCTACCTTGACTAGTTCGTAGTTGTTTTGCCACGTTCTTTCTAGCCCCGTCTTTTCATCGACGCTGAACTCCTCGAAGCCGATTTCCAGACGCTTGGAAAAATCCAACACATCAATTTCGTACGTGATTTGATTGGTTTCCGTTGGCGCCTTTGTAGGTGCGGCCATCACCTTCTCTTCCACATCCACGCCAACCGTTTGCCTGCCCTTACTTACAATAGTTGCCGTGCGCTGTATGATTGCACGATAGCCGCGATAGTACATGGGCCTGCCAAGCTCATCTTTCGGGTAGTAATACCTCTCTGCTTGTAGGAGTATGCGTGTTCCGACAGGATAGATTTCTGCCGCCGCTTCCATCTGCGCACTGGCGCGAAGCATCGATCCCGATACGGCTTTTTTGATCTCTCCCTCATGCTCGATGTCGTAACGCCACAAGTCTTGCTCGGTTAGACGCGGTCGCACAGCGGCGATCCGTACTACGGTTCCTGTGGGCAGCCCAGCCCAGTCAATCGCCTCGCCTACGATCACTTCGTCGCCCACGCTGAACTGTTGCTTCGAGGCAAATGTACTCTCCAGACGTGGATCAATAATGTTCAGCAACTCGTCTAACACGGACATATAGGTTTCGTCGCGTTCCTTGAACCATCGGCCAAAGTGCGGGCCGTTGTATCGTTGGAAGTTGCGGTTGATGTTAGGCTTGAGTTCTAGGCGCTCAATTAGATCGCCGTATTGCTCTTTGAGCGTGTCCAAGTCTGCACGCGTACGGGCGCCAATGATCAGCGTGGAGTTTTTGGGCGTGCCGTCCACCGTGACGTAGTACGGCGTGTTGTTGGTCATCTCCCATCCGTTGTGCCGGAAGTTCTTCTTCACGCGTAACGGGTGCTTGCGCACCACTACCTTGTCTTTGTTCTCATTCGATACAATCAGATTGATTACGCCTTGCGATCCGGTGTCCTGCGTCTCTTCTGCTTGCGACAGCGATAGCCGCCCAGATTCACCCTCAACGGTGGCGCTCAATGTCTCGAACTTCGTTGCCAGCAGTTGTGACAGCCACGTATCTACCGGCGTGTTGTCGGTGAAAATAAAGTGCGCCGTCGATCGCGATTTCGTGTTCGCGCGTACGATGCGACCGACACCCTGCATGACGTTAATGAACGACAGGGGTGGCGTTATGACGACCATCTCGCGAGGATTGCGGCCCGTGGTATCGTCCAGATTGACGCCTGTACCTCCAGACGTGATTGTTCCGACGAGAACGCGCACCTTCCCATTTTGGAAGTTCTGCACGTTCTCAAGGCGTCGGAAGTTCTCGTACTCGTTATCCGTGCCCACAAGTACGCCAACCTTATCTTCCCCGTATCGCTTTGCGAGGATGTTCTTGAGCACCTCTACGGTGCCCGCCTTAGTCGTTTTTTCTTTTTTGCGCTCTACCTCTTCTTCTTCGACCGTGTAACAGAATGTTACCACTTGCTTGCCAGCCATTACTGCGGCATCAATCAATTCTAGGGCCTTGTCGATCTTGTAGCGTTCTAGCTCCTGCATCTGCACCATCGTCATGGCGTTGTAGTCAATGACGATGCGGCCGTTGATGTTCTCCGTGTATTTGTCTTTGACCGCTTCAAGCATATCTAATGCTGATTGCGGTGCGGGGAACTTGTGAATCTTGACGGACAGGTTTGTGAGCTGGATTTCGCGGCGTATCATGTTACCCTCTTCGGTTGCGAGGGTGAACAAGCGCCGCATTTCGCCGTTCGATCGTGATACATCGAGTGCTGTTTGACTGCTGGATTTGATCCACCGCCCGGGCCTGATTACATCTCCGGCTTTGTTCTTCTCTGGCTCTGTCCAAGAATACCCAATCGAATACATCCCCTGGCGATACTCTTTCTCGTCGCGCCAGAATCCGAGCTTCTTCAGATACAGAATATCGAACGGGCGATCTGCTGGCGTTGCCGTCATATACAGCACCCGTGGCACTTGGTTTATGATGCCAAGTGCTAACTGGGCCCGTATGGACATTGCGTCCAAATCAAGGCCATCGCCCGCATTTTTGACCTTGTGCGCCTCATCAAATATCACAAGCTGCGCCGTCTTCATGAACTCCCGCATGGATGCGAGGATGCTGTCCATGAGCGCCTGCTTTGCCAGATATAACTCTCTGGTTGCTGGGTGGTTGTCCAGCTCTTCACGCATTTGGTCCTTGTATGCCTCTAGCTCCTTCTTGTACCCCTCTTCGCCCTTATCCTTTGTGCGTTTATTGTTTTTCTTCGGGTATTTTCGGTCTAGTACCTCCACAAATCGTGCTATCTTCTGCCGATACTCCTTAACCAATTCCTCGTGAGCTCTTTCTGCCAGCTCTTTGGCTTGCTTGACAGACTCCAACCCCTTCCAATTGGATAGGGTGTTGTACGTTGTGACATTGATACCGTCCTGAATGCCCCGTTCTCGACTGTATAGCGATACCGTCGGTATCGCCACATCATCATACAGCCCTTCGTAATTACGCGGCCTATTCGGACGCTTTGATGTTGCCGTGTCGATGTAATCTGGTGTTTTCCATCCGAGCTTCTTTGCATCGGCGAAGTACGACCCCTGAATCACGCGATCATCCACCGTGAAGATCAACACTGGCTGACCCGTGGTTTCCCAGTAGTGCCTAGCAACGAGCAATGATTGTATCGTCTTGCCGGTTCCCGTGCCGTCTGCCAATAGAAACCCGCCAGTACGATCCAAGCCCGCTATTGCCTTGTTGGCCCCCTCATAGACGTGATCCTTCACAAAGTCGTATCGCGCCCGTAGGGACGCTGGTATGTAGTCAACGGCTGCTTTCTCTGTGATTTCTGGACGCGCTACTATGATTTCGGGCGGAACGAATCCAGTATCTACCTCTGCGCCTCCGCTCGGTATGTCTATGCGCTCGGATGTCCACTTGCTGACGATCTTCTTGGCCGCCTCGCTGTGCGATCTCTGCGCCTCCGCTGCGTCTATTTCGGCAACCTCGCGGCGCTTCACAATGGTAACGATTGCTATGTCGATCGTGATCTTGCGCGAATGGCTTACGTTGTATTCAGACTCTTTGATGACTGTGAAGTCAACATCGCCACGTTGCCGGACATGATCCTGAAAGAATGTGTTCTCTTGCGCCGATCCGTCTATCCACCCCGTTGGCATAACCGCTACAAGCACGCCGTCGATCTTCACCATGTCTAGCGCACGCTTTACGTGTTCGCGGCCGTAGCCCTTTAGGAAGGGTGGGTTCATGAAGACCGCGTCGTACTTGGCTCGGTACTCGTCCGATATGACGGCACGTCCGCGATCGTCACGCGACACCACGCCAACCTCCATGAAGTCGGTTCCAATTACGTTGTACCCCTTATGGTACAATACTTCGCGTCGGATGTCGGACAGCTCTACAACGTCAACGTCCGCCTTCGGCATTCGCTTGCGAATCATGTCCGCAATGTTCCCTCGCCCGGCCGATGGTTCCAGTACCTTCGCCATTGCTGGCAATTCACTGATTAACTCTGCATTGGCATCAAACAGGTACCGCTCGATGATATCATCGGGCGTTGGAAAGAAATCAAGATCCGCACCGGCGTCTTCGTCGGCAAAGATTTTCCCTAACAGATACTGTAAGCGCGTTTCGCGTTGCTCCGGTGTCAGCTTGCCACCCTGCTTGGTTCGGGCTCGCTCTATCTTGTCTTCCAGGTCCCTTACTTCTCTCGGATATTCCTCGGATGTAAGGGCGTCGTTCTTATAGCGCGTTGCCAGCTTGCGATATGAGTCGCGCGATTCTCTGAGCTTCTCTACGTAGGATCGCTGCTTCTCCTGCCACTCCTTCTTTGTCTTGGTCCAGTTTGCTGGTACCTTTTCCGCCTCTTCAATTGTCTCCACCAAGCGTGCCGCCGCCGCCTCAGCTTCATCGTACTCTTGCTGGAGGAACCACGGGCGCACCATTTCGTCGAACGGGGGCATTTCGATTGTTGGCGTTGCCTTTGTTGCCGGTTCGCGGCTTTGAGCGCACGATTCGGTGGCGATGCTCTTTTCCTTTGCAAAGTCCAAACCGACGTGTCCACAGATGCGTGCGAGTACGGCGTCTATCTGCCCTTGCAGTTCGCCCTGAACCTTACCGGCGCACACGATTGAGCCGTACAACTGCATAAGCATCACCACTTGCGTAGTAACGCGTTGCACGCGGCTTGCGTCGCTCATGTCTGCTAGTACTTGGTTCTCAACGTTCGATAGATACTCGACCATCTGTTTCGTTTTCATCTGGGTTTCCTGTTTTTACTTTGCTTGGGCAGCGGCCTGCAGAAGCTTCGTCAGATTTGCAATATCGGCCTCGATGCTGTCGAGCGTTGCGTCTGATGGCTCTGTACGTGGCGCCTGCTTTGGTTCCACCATCTCCACCACGGGCCTGCTTTCTTTCTGCGCTCGTGGCTTGCGCTCCTTGCGAGGCGCTTCGGGCAATGGCTTCGGCATTTCTACCTCTGCTGCTGGCTTCGCCTGCGGCATTAGCTGTACCTTCGGTGCACTAGTACGCTCGCGGCGTTGCTCGCGCTCCGCCTTGCGTGCGGCAATGCGTTGCTCGCGCTCGCGCTTGCTTTCTTCGCGTTCCGCCCTCGTCTTTGCGATCCGTTCTTCACGCTCGGACTGCCGTTGAGAGACTGACTGCATCTTTTCCCGGTTCTCCGCCTGCCACTGCTCTCTGTGCCTGTCCGCCTTGCCGCATAACGCATTAAATCTTGCATATGATCCCTCTGACCCGTCTAATGCCCATTTTTTGGCGACGGCCACAAAATCATCCCATGTGAATCCGTAGTACTTTTCAAAATACTTATTAGCTGATTTTGGCCCCATTGCTATTGGTTTCAGTAACGATGAGTTTGCGTCAAAAAACCCCTCAGTAAATGTTTGTATAAAACCTGACGTATCACGTCTTATGCCTTCCATGTGCTTGCGTGGTTTACCATTGATGACATTAGCGTTGTATGCGCTTGCGTCTATTTCGTATCGTCGGAGAAGATACCGCGTTTTTTTTGAGCCCGTGGAATATACTCTGAATACTACACCGCCTGAATGCTTGTCAAATTGCTTCAACAAAGAGTTCATGGTGCGTACCATTTCAATGTCTGCTTGCGTGTAGTCCCCCAGCCCCTGCATTTCATGGAACACCGTTTCGCCCTCTTCGTCTGTCTCGTCCTCGTCGTAGTCGTCCATGTACCAATTTGATTCTACGAGCGTGTCGCCCTTAGCCATCACGCCCATGTCTTGAAGATACTCGGCCAAGCCGTCAATATCCGATGTATGGCGCATAAATCCGTCTTGTATCAGATCCTCCATCGCCTCTGCGTTTGGAATCTCAAACACCGTCTTGCCGTGCGGATTGTCAACATGGGCAGAGAACTCTCCGCGTTCGTCGATGTCGATCCAGTAGAAGAAGGTGTGGCCTGCCTTGCCTTTGCCACGGGGCTTATCATGCCCTGCCAACCCGCTCAGACGCGGGTAGCCCCCTGTCGCTCCGTCGCGGCCTGTGCCGTAGAACAATCCGCCCGTAGTGGAGCGGCGCCGTGTGGCCTCCTGCCGCTCATGGCGTTCGTGGCTATCTGGAACGCGCTTCGGCAGCGTCCGCTTTACGGCTGCTGCCGGTGTTGCACGCTTCTTGCGCTCTGGTTCGCGCTTGGGCGTTGGCTTTGATGCTGATTTACGGCGTCGCTTGGTGCCGGTATCTACGGTGACAATGAATCTGTCACGCAGTGAATCGAAGATCATGACGTGTCCTTTCTGTTATCGCTTCCGCTTGGTTGTCTTGCGGCCACCCTTCATAAGCACGATAGCCGCGCCCGCGCTGATTCCCGCGAGTATGGCTATTCCCGTGCCCAAGCTAAGCTTGGCCTGTAATTCTTGTGTCTTTGCAGACACTTGGCTGTCTGCCATTGTTGGTGTTGCATTGCAGCCGCACATGGTGAGGTCCTTAGCTGAATAGGTGATTTTCGTTTTCCCAAAGCGAATAGAACCGCGCGGGTTCGACGTCTTTGGTTCCGACGACGACATGATCGAGTAGGCGTATATCTAAAACGCGGCCAGATTGCACTATGCGCTTGGTTATGTTCCTGTCTTCCTCGCTGGGTTGAATGTTTCCGCTGGGGTGATTGTGGGCTACAATGATCGACGATGCACCTTGCATAATTGCAGTCTTAAAAATCTCCCGTGGGTGAGCCAGCACCGCGTCTATCACACCCTTGCCAATGATGTGATACGACATCACCTCGTTTGGTCTGGAAAGGTGGAAGACAATGAAGTGCTCCACATCATCCCATTTTTCTGACAAGTTGACAACGAGCTGAGCTATGTTTTTCGGACCGGCTATGGTTCCTAGATTCCTTCTCTGGCGATCCTTTAGCGGTGCATACACTTCCTTTAGCTCGTATGGCGTCTTTGCAACCCCATACTCAAAGCCCTTTGTTGTCGCTATGGGCTTCTGCGTGAACATCTCCGACTGGCTGTCTCGGTCGGGCACTTGCCTATCCGATATTCTTTGCACACGCTGGCCTGATTCCAACACGTCACGCGGTATGCCGATCCGCTCCGGCTCAGTAGGATACAAGGCACCCAATTTTGTATTGCGTACTTTGTTTTGGCGCGTTGGAGCTTTTGCTGAGTCGAAGATCATGAGTTCTGCATCCGTTCGATTTGCGGCACCCGCACGGTTATGGTATCCACCCTCTGCGCAATTAGGATCTCTGTACGCCTGTCGCAGCGCTGTACAAGCAGCGCAAGCACCGCAAGCCATCCTGCAAGTGCTAGTGTGAGTGTTGTTTTCATATCACCACCTGCCTTGTGGACACCGCTCGGTTACGATGCGCGTCTTTGCCATGATCACGCACCCACAGCCCCCTTCCGATGGGGGTGCGCACTTGGCAACGGGGCCAATGTACCGAAGCAATGGACAGTTTGCACAAATGGCCTGACGCCGGAGAGACAAAGCCGTCTCCGGCGATACAAGCCCATTTATCAGCTTCTGTGCATCTCGAAGGATGTTCATTACGCCTTGCGCGTTGCGCCCCGCTTTGTTGCCTTAGCTGCTGGCTTTTTGCCGCTGCTTTGCTCTGCTACGTCATCGCAGTACCCTGCGGCCTGACGCTCTTCGCTTACAACAACGATCTCGACGAGCTCGTTGTTCGTGTTGTACACGCCGACCTGTGTCTTGTCTGCGTTCATGTACCGTTTTGTGTAACTCATTGCGAGCTCCTTTGTGATGTGTTTCTTCTGAGTCGTGATCTGATTATTCCGGCCGTCGTAACCGCCACGAGGCCACCAGCAACCCACCAAGACCACGCCGGAATCGGTGTGCCCGTAGTCTTGGTGAGTAAGGGGCTAGATGTTACGGCGTTTGCTATCCCTGGCATCCCTTCTGCCAAGAACATAGCCGATTCGATTTTCCGACGCGAGACAAGCCCGGCCAGCCGGTTGCCGGCCCTGTCTGTAAGCCCTACGGCTTTGATTTTTTCCGCTGCCTCAGAGTATCGCCTTGCGTTGACAAGATCCGCCAGTCCTGCGTTCTTCATCGCACCAGTGCAACCCATGTTGTAAGCGATCGAAACAAGCGCATCGAACATACTCTGTGTTAGCGGGGCGGTGATGCTGTCGTTTACGCATTTCTCGAATCGCGCCACGTCTGCCCGTAGGAGTTGGTACGCACGATCCTTACTGATGGTTCCCTCGCGTACCCCTGCGCCCGTGTGGCCGCAACCGATTGTAGCCACGCCCCCGGAATCGGAATAGACCTTCGTGCGAAGGCCCTCCATACCGCAGATGTGGCCCAAAAAGCTCGATGATACGCTCTTTGCCATTGGCCTTACTTCCTGCGCCGTGCTGCCCGACGGCCCTGCCAGTACCCGCGACTCGACCAGAGGCCAAAGCTGCGGCGATTGCCCCAGATGTAGGCCAGTCCTCCCACCGCTCCAACGAGCGTTAGAATGTTCAGTAGGCCCATGCCGACACTTTTGACGGTGCCCAAGGCGTCGCCCATTTGCTGACCGCCGGTCATTCCTTGTGTTGGCAGGAATGTGACGGTTGTCGATGCAGGCGTCATTGATGCACTGCGTCCGGGTGATGGTCGATCGTCTGGTACGCACTGCCCCAGCGTAGCGGACCATGCCATAGCGGGCGGACAGCTCGATACGGGCGTGGCGTTTGGCGCGGTTGCGGTCTGACGTGTCAGACTGTCGTAGAATGGATTCATCATGTCCATTGGTTACTTCCCGTTCTTGAAGGTGCGATAGATACCATACCCCGCCACAGCTACCAATGCCCAGATTCCGACAAGCATAACCGTCTTCTTGCCGTTGCCCTCTCCGGCAGGGGGCGGTGTTGGCGGGGCTCCCGCAGCTCCGGCCACTGGTGCCTGTACTTGGGGCGCCTGTGGCGTGCCGTTGGCCGTTGGCCGTGCCTGAGTGCCCGTCTTGGGCTGTGATACCCTACGGGCCTTTTGCAGGGCCTCAGTTTCTTCGCGGCCTCCGTTCTCCCACCACGTCCAGAATGAGTTGTTGTACTGGTCGTACCAGCGAGCGAACTTGGCAAGCCACGCGATTTCCGTGGCGACCAATGCTCGCTGGCCCGATGTACGGACAAGCGCCTGTGCATAGTCAACATCAGACGGTTTCATCTTTTCACGCATCACCGTTGCGAGTGCTGCGCTTGCTGCCTCTACCGCCTTACGTACCTCTGCGGCATCGTCGGACAGGTTTGAAACGTATTCCATGTGTTACCTCGTTTTGTTTCGGTTTTTTGCGACGATCATCCCGATCGCCACCATTCCAACAATGGCATATTGCCACCACGTTGCACCTGCAAAATACAG
Organism: Burkholderiaceae bacterium; assembly: GCA_018882785.1. Taxonomy (GTDB): domain Bacteria; phylum Pseudomonadota; class Gammaproteobacteria; order Burkholderiales; family Burkholderiaceae_A; genus Lacustribacter. Next base: position 16,812 of record VERI01000012.1, read on the forward strand.
GCCGCGCGCCGCTGGACCGCAGGTATTTGCTCCTATCCAGTTTTGCTCGATGTGCAGGTGATCCGTGTGTGGGTTCTGCCCTTTGTACTCACGCCATGCGCCGTTAGCATCCCAGATCCGACGGTTCCATATCACCCTCTGGATTTGATAGGTATTTGAGTTGCTGACGGCCCACGCCGCTATCTCATCGCCCTGCGCCGCATCCTTCGGCCCTATGTCCATGGCGCGCCCCTCTGAGTGTACGGAGGCGTTATCAGCTCCACGTACACTCCGGCAGTTGTATATGCCCATGCTGCGCGTACCACTGAACTTGTCCAGAATGCGCTTTTGAAGGCACACTGTTCCGGGTTGCGGCTTCTTTGTGCAGTCGCCTTGTGGCGTGTCAATACGTACTGGCATTAGGGGGCTGACGGATGATTAAAGATGGACGGCGAGGAGTTGTGCCTCGCCGTCCGTTTAACTGCTTAGACGACTGTGAACGTGCCCTTAACGTCCGTGCTGGTCCACGTGAGACCATCATCAGAAGAGCAAATCAGCGTGATAACGTCACGAACCGTACCAGCGGTAAGCGAACCGCCTACGCCTGTGGTCGTGTTGGACGTCAGGTGACGGATTGTTTGGCCAGCAAGCTGACCGATTGTGAACACGCCACTGCCATTGCCGACGATCTCGATCGTCTGACCGAGCGTTGCGCCCGATGGAAGCGTGTACGTTACAGCGCCGCCATTGTGGAAGTGAGTACGGTCCAAACGAAGCGTTGATGCTGTCGTGACCTTGATGGCCTTCTTGCGGTTAATCCGCGTGATCATTGGTTGTGAGACTGACATCTCATCACCCCTTTAGAAAAGTGAAACATCCGCGTTATTCCAGCGGTCTTAGATTGGTTTGTTTGCGTCGTGCGTGCGCGGCTCATCCCCGCGCCTTGATTAGAAGCTTGTAGATTTCGTCGATGCGATCATCAATCCGTTTAAGCGTATCCGCGTCTTCGTGCTGGCGCTCCTCAATCACTTCGATGCGCGCACGGATAGCGTGCCAGTCATCGCGCCGCGTTACCGCTGCGGCCACAACGTCCGTGAATGACTGCACCATCATTTTGGTATGCTTCACCCAGGCCATGTATATGCCACCGGCTATGGGCGCTGCTGTTGCCGCTGATTTGACCAGCGACCAGAGTAGATCGAAGACTGAGGCGTTGTCCATTGGCTCGTTACCTCTTGACTACGGTTGCGAGCGTTAGCCCTAGTTTTTGCAGTGCCAGCGTGAGGATGTACTCATCGCCACCGGTCCACGCAAGTGATTCAGCGGCCGTAATGGCAACATCCTCTGCACGCAGAGCAAGGTTGTCCTCGTCCATTAGTAGGATGCGTGCCGTTGCCCATTCTTGGGCTCCAAACGTCACCATCAAGTATTGTACACCCGCCTTGACTACGGGCTTGGCCGTCTGTACGGGCTTGATCGTTGTGTTGAGGTTGAGTTCCATAGTGGTTTCCTGTTTATCCGTTTACCTTCATTAGCTTCACCGTTGCACCCCACCGTATAGTCTTACCTACTTGGCCGGTTACTCGTATTGCAAGGCAGTCGTTTGTGTCGTCGGCAACAAGTGTGATTGTCCACGCGCCGCCACTATCATCGGCAAGAGCCGTTATCGTTGGTGCGGCGACAAATGCCGTTGTACCAGCGTTGTTATCAATGCCACCCTTGATCTCCCAAGCCGCTGATTCGTTGTCAGCATCTGCACGGCGTGCTGTAATAAGGCCGTGGAATGTGTAGGTGGAGTCGTTAGCTATGGACATTCGTGTTGTGGCTGCAGGAGCCGCGCCGTTGCATGAAAGCTCGGTTAAGGTTGCGTCGGCAGTCGTTCGTCGCTGAATGTAATTTTCCTCTTGACAATCCCCCGCATTAGCAAACATTCCTTGTGCGCGTACAAATTGTCCAGCACGATTTGACACCGCATTGACACCTATACAATAACTTTCGTTACTTGCGTTGTTATTAAATCCTATAACTACACCGTAAGTTGCTGCTGTGTTACCTTGACCAAAAGCAAAACTTACATTTGCACAATTATTGGAGTGTCCAACAGCACAACAGGTGTGATTATTTCCTCCTAGTACGTTATTATATCCTAAAGCATAACAGGCATTACCATTTAATTGGTTACCGTAACCTATTGCTGCGCCAGCAGTCGCAGCCGTCCCGCTTGTAGTATTGCTTTGTCCGATTAAGGTTACCTCTGTACCAGTATTGATTATGTTACTTCTTCCTATTGCCCATGAGAACGCTTGATCTACACGGTTGCTATCACCAATAGCAACAGAATAGTTCCCTAATGCGACTTGTGCTGAGTTACTTCTCAGCATTTGCAAATCCACCGCGGCCAATCCTCGCTTATTCCCGCCGTTTACGCCGTTGTCAGGCAACTGCGCCAGTATCGCCCCAGTCCCCTTCGGCTGAATAACCGCATCAGCATTTGTACTTGCCGCATCGACAAGCAACCGCGAGGCATTGACCGTATTGTTCGGCGATGCCGTATTCTGCGACCCGATAAACCCAGTCACGCCCGGCGGTGCTTGCCATGTCTGATCGCCTCGCAAGAACGTCGTAGCGTCCGCCGTGCCCGTACCGAGCCGTGCCGTTGCCATTGTGCCCGATGTGATGTCTCCAGCGGCGTGCGTGTGAACCGTGGCCGCCGCTCCAACGTCCGTGTTGGTCAGTGTTACCGCTCCCGTCTTTGTGTTGACGCTTGTGACGGGGGCTGTTGCTACGATCTGTAGTTTCTCATTCGCTCCGGGATTGAGCGTATTGATTGTGATATTCGTACCGGCTTGGAGCTTCTGACCCAGATACTCGTTTTGATTGTCGTTGGCGGAAACATTGACCTTGTTGTTGTTGGTGCTAATCTGGATTTTTTCGTTGGCCCCTGGATTCAGCGTCGTTACGCTTACTTCGGTGCCTGCTTGAATCTTTTGGCCAAGGTATTGCGACGTTGTATCGTTAGCCGACACCTTGACCTTTTCGTCGGTGCTTGGTCCTACGGTTGCGTCAATCTTCAGCGTTTCGTTGCCACCGATGTTTTGCTCGGTGATCGAGATATTCGTTCCGGCAACGATCTTGTCCTTCAGATAGCCCGTAGTGGTATCCGTACCCGCTACCTTGGCCTTGTCATCGGTGGGGAATATCATGGCCCCGACTTTTTCGGGAGACTCATTCATTGCGCATTTCCTTTCTTGGTGTAACCAGTAAAGCCCCTTACCAACATTCTCATGTCGGGGGAGACCCAGTTGCGGTATCGCAGATACACGCCACCGCCGTCTCGTTGCGAGCCCGCCTTGCCGCTTGATGTGTTAAAGCCGATCGTGCGCACCCATCCGCCACGGCTTACGCTCACTACGCGCTCCACATGGCCCTTGTATGTGCCTGCCGTCCACCATGTGATTATGTCCCCCGCTTTTGGGGCTACGGCTGTTTTGCGTCCGGTGCGAACGGCGTGGTTCCATGCCGCTTGCGTCGATCCAGTCCGCAGGAGTGGTATTTCCGTTGTCGGCATACTCAGCTCTGCGGCTGCGCGTGCGAACGCCCAGTATTGCCCCGCCTGGCAATAGGGGTTGCCCTTGCCTAGACCAACGGAGCGTAGATAAGACTCCACCATTTTGCCGTCGTTCTTGCCCGTGGCCTCGCGCACGCCGTTCTGATCTATTGCAATACGCAATGACCGTTGCCACAGCGCACTATCCGATGGCACCACCACGCGCACAGGCGTGCCGTATGCGGTGATTGTTGCACACACCAGTAGCACGCCCACAAGGGCGTTTGCTACGCGCCGTATGGTGCACGCATACGTCATTGTCCGATGCCTGGGATTCGCTGCACGTAGTACACGGCGTAGTACGTTAGCCCCACCAACACGGCCACACCTACGTAGATGCTTCCGAGTACCCGCAGCTTTGCAGCGGCGACTATCTCGTTGATCTCACGCGGCTGCGCATTGGCCTCCAGATCGGTCCAGCGGAGCTTGGTATAGATCCACTGCACAAAGTCCGCCAGTACCACCGATTGCAGCGTTGCAACGGTTGCAATGTGGATTGTATTCCATAGGTCTGGTTGGAGGATTGCTCCCGCCAGAATGCCCACGCATAGCGTAAGCGTACCGTAGCGTTTGAGTAAATCGAGCATCGTCTATCCCTGCGTGATTAGTGGCACCCCGCGCTTGCGGAGCTGGTTGAGTGCGAGTGATTTCATGACATTCTGCGCAAGAGTGTTTTTGGGGGCCTTGGCATAGTCGTACAGTGAGAGCTTGTCCAGCACCCATTGTGGTACGGCGTTGCGTATGCGCTGACCGCCCGCGCCGGGGTACTGTTGGCCTTGCTTTTTCATGGGCAAGTGCTTTGCGATGACGGTTTCGAGTTCGGCGATTCCACGCCGTTGCTCTGCCTCGTCGATCATCTCCCAATGGATCGCGTTTGCTAGGTCGCATACCGCTTGCGGTACGTCTGGTGACAGCTTCTTACCCATGAACTGCCTCCGCCATTTCATAACCCGTCATAGGGTTCTGTCCTTGCTGCGGGATTGCCTGTCCGTATGGTGCGGTTGGATAAGCTGGGGCGCTGGTAGCGCCCATTGGCTGTTGCGGTGGTAGCTGGCCCTGCTGAGGCCCCACGCCGGCTCCGTTCATGCCGGGAATGAAGTTGGTTGCGAGCTTCGATACCATGTCGATCATGCCCGCATAACGGGGATCGCTGGCTTTATCGACAAAGCGCGCGATGGAATCCATCAGCTTGTCGTACCCGCTCTGTCCATCGTTCAACGTCTGGATAGCGGCTCGTTCGGCGTTCTGGCGTGCGTCTGCTAGCTCGCGCGTGTGGTCTTGCTCCAACCGGTCGATCTCTCGATCTTGCTCTTCCTTCAGCCGAGCGATTTGATCGTCGTAGCGTGCCGTCAGGGCTTCCTTTTCAACCTTGTAGCGGATGCGCTCGCCCTCGATGCCGATGATGGCGTTGCGGTTGGTCTCGTTCTCCGTGCGGAGCTTTTCGTTTTGCTCGCGATAGATGTCGCGCTCGCGGCGCGTCATATCTAGTTCGCGCTGCAAATCGGTGATTGTGCGCTCCAGAGCTTCGCGTAGCGTCTTAGCCTCGTAAGTCGACGGCATAGGATGCACGTCATTCGGTCCGGCAGGTCGGATTAGGCCACGACCGTCACTCAGCGCTCCGGTTTGTTGTGGCGTTGTTGACGCCTGTGATTTTTGATCGCTGAACGTACCCTCATGCACGAGGTTGCGCTTGCGAATACCGTCCTTGTCAACGGTGATGCGGAAGAAGAAGAACGTCTTGTTTGTTGGCAGGTTCAGCGGGTTCTGAGCTTGGAAGTCGGCAAAGGTCTTGATGTTGCGTCGGTTGGTGCGCCGGAATAGGTTTCCGACCCACGACAAGCTCCCGCCCTGCCAGTTGCCGATCTTCGTCGGCGTGAAGGGGGCTGTGTCGAGCGTGCCGCTTGTGGCGGTATCCTTCACAAGGATGCCCCACTCATACGTGGCGTTGTCCTCGATTTCGCCATGCATGAAGTTCTTGTTTGTCTCCGGATCTTCCTCCGTTGGCGCGAATACCGGCACTGGGGGTGTCGGCATAATCACGTTCGGCTCGATGTTGTCTGAGAGTTGTTTCTTTGGGCGTGGCATAGGTTCATGTCCTCACATGATTTTGTTGTTTACCAGTGCAGTCGGAACGTGATTGTTGCCATGACTGCGTATGGCTGATAGTAGATCGCCCCTGCCGCCGTGCGTACGCGCTGAGCGCACCGTGCGTTGACAGAGAGCGACTGGATAGAATCGAAGTAGATGGCGTAGTCACGGCTCTGACCCGTATAGCCACCGATAGAGTTCAGTCCGAGGTTGTTCGGATGGAACGTGTTTCCGATAGTGCCCTCGATGTTGCGGCCGTTCACGATGACGCGGGGATTGAACCAGTTCGGGTTCCAATCGACCGGGATAGCGTTTAGGCCAGTCGTCTGCACATAGATGTTGTTCGTAGTACCGATTGAGTTCGTTATGGCCGTGTTGACGTCAGGCACTTGAATGCCGGTTGAAAGTGTGGCCTCGGTTCGCTTCACATCGTACACGCTGAACTCGATACGCTCCAGCACGATTCCGGCCCCACGTCGAACATTGAATAGCTCGTCGAGAGACGAAATCGGAACGAGCTCGTCGGGGATGTTTTCCGGTGCTGTCTGCGCTATGCCGACACGCTCCAATTCATTCCAGAACCCATCAGATGAGTTTGCTATGAACGAGGGGTTCGTGCGATAGGCGGATGGATTAGAGCACGAAAAAAATCGTGCTACCATCGCTACCGGGTAGTCGTTGATGATTGTCGAGTCGCCGAGGCGGTTTACACTTTCACGCATTTGGGTGCTCTCCTTATGATCCCATGAACCGATCGAGTCGGATGTCCTTGGCGCCGATAACCACGTATCCATTCAGCTCCACGAGGAAGCGATAGTTCGGGCTATTCTTGACCGTGCCGTTGGATTGATGGCCTACGGTGATCTGAATGTCTGTGTTGCGTGGGAGAATGAACCCTTGGAATCCTTCGCCGCTCGATTGAGCGTTGAACGAGAAGATGTCCTGTGGAGCGTCCGAATAGTCGGTACGGCCGACGACCTTAATGCGCACCGTGAACAAATCGCGGTCCACGTCGTCCTCGACGATAGCGTATGATTTGGTATCCACGTCTTGGCACCATGCCTTTGCGTACATGGACGTAACGAGGATATCATCCGGAACGGTGATAGTCTGGGTCGTGGTGTTGTTCGACGTTGCTTGATCAATCGTTTTGATTGTCGAGTATGGCCGATTGCGGTCGATGAGGACCTGCGGTGACACGATGATTGAACCGTGCATCATGGCTTGTGTTCCTTGAAAGGGGGTGATGGGTATAATTCACCTGCGACGCCTACCGCGCGATCCCGGCAGTTAGCCGTGCCGGGATCGCCGGTTGACGCTGTGAGGATGACGTGCTTTCGCACGCCGGGGGGATTAGATCTGCGTCATCTGTGACGTGAGCAGCTCCAGCTTGATCCAATACTTTGCACCGACCGATGCAGGGAGTGTTGGTGTGGAGCTTGCAGCCAAGGCTTCAGTTGTGAACCCTGGTGGCAGTGTCAGCTCAAAGCTGATAGGGGCCGTTGCGCCATACTGGAGCGGGTTCTTGAAGAGGAGCCACTGCGATACGCGTACGTCAGTCGTCACGTCGTTCCCATCGAGGTAGTTTACATTTGGTACCAGCGATGACAAAGGGGCACTAAACACGTCGGAACGGTTGCGATAACGGATTGCCAGCTTCGAGAATGCCTCGAGAGCCTGCTGTTGCTCGTTTTCGGTTCCGTTTACAGAGGCCAGCTTAAGACAGTGCTCGACGCGGATACCCCAGATCGTTACGGCCTTGCCGTTAAGCGGGAATGTGTCGGATGAGAGGTTGCTGTTTTGCGCGCCGGCATCAAAAAACTTGACGACGGCTGGCAGAGACGTGTTTGGGTCGATGGTGACCGTGCTATACATGATAACGCGATCGGAGATGTGGAAGTTTGACTCCTTAGACGGAGCTCCCCAGTTTTCGAGCGCATCCTTGGTGTTCTGCGCCCACTGATTGAAATCTTGCATGACCTATGGTCCTTGAAAGGGTGTTAGAAGTTGCGTTGTTGCATCACTTCACGTCTAACGGCGCTTTCAAGAATCTGCTTACATCATGTCGTTGTATGCAGAGTACTGCGAATCAAACTCGGCCGCGCCCATGGTGTTATCCGACAACGTTGATACGTAGTCAGCCATTGGTGCCGATGCTTCTGGCGTGAGCCCCGTCGAATAGTCAGCCAGCTTCAGCGTATCCGAGTAGTCGGCCAGCTTCAGCGTATCCGAGTAGTCGGCCAGTCCTGCGACGCGGCTTTCCGGCAGAATGTTCTCCGGTGCCGATGTGGTATAGACTGGTACCGACGTTCCGTTTGGAAGAGTTACGTAGCGCACATTTGTACTCAGTGAATCACTGAATGACTGCGGTGCCGCTTGTAGCCCAAGGTTCTTAGCCGTGGGGTCCCAGCGCCACAGATACGTGCCCAAAAGCGGATACGCCACCATGCCATTGAGTTGTGACCACCACAGGTGACCGAACATTGCCCCGATACTGCCAGCGAACACTGCGTAGCCGAGTCCACCAAATCCAGCACCGACAAGTCCAGCGCCTACACCGATCAGTGCGCCCTTGATACCACTGGTATCATAACCGAATGCTCGCTTGATTACGGTCGGCACAAGTGCGTACAGGGATGCCCCGAGGAACATTCCGCCGATGTCGCGCAAGTGTCGCTTGTCCGTAACCACAGCCGCCACATTCGATCCGAACGCTTTCGCGGATGGAAGTTTACGTGCCATGCTTACCTACCTCCTTTCCGCGTCCGATTCGTGAACCACCATGCAGCGAATGCTGCGCCGGCGGCCCACAGGACGCTCTTGTGCCAGAGGTACACACCTACACCGACAGCCGCCGGAATGGCATACTTGCCAAGCCCTGCGCCCGCCTGTGTTGATTGTGTCGGAACTGGTGTCTCCGCGCTCTGTGTCGCGGGTAGTGTTGGTGCTGCGGGGCTAGTTCCGCCCCCAGACACCAATCGATTGATCTCTCGTGAAACCGCTTGCTCACCCGAGCGTACCGCACCGGCAGCGGCGTCTTTCGTTGCCGCTTCCGCGTTCGCTACGAGCTCGTTCGCCGCGCCCTTCACGCCCTCGTAGGCTGAGTTCACAAAGCCCGTAAGGTCGATGTCATTTAGACTCTGTGCGTATGTGCTCATTGTCATGATCCTGACTGGTTATGAATTAGCAGAAATCACAAGGCATTTCTACCGGCACCACTTGTATTTGTGGCGATGGCAAGTATGCCTGTTGAATCTGCGTTTGTTGCTGTTGTTGTTGCTGTTGCTGGCTTTGTGCTTGGCCTGCCGTCGGATAACGATAGAACACTTTACGATGCTCTTCGACATACGCAGGGCAGTCTGTACACTCTTCCGTACTAGTCTTTGTCGTTGTCGTATTTGTCGTAGGCCCGCGCTTCCCATCTAGCCGGTTGATCACCGCGTCCAGTTTCGCCTCGATGTTAGCTTCCGAGGACTGCCGTCCCTGCAATTCACGTAGGATGTTGGTTGCAGTTGCCAGCTCGCCCTTGATTTCGCTGAATTGCTGATCGACCGACGTTCTAAACTCTTGCAGATCCTTGCGTAGCACTGGGCAGATTTGGAACATCTGCTTCAGCTCTGACAAAGCCGCCTTTAGATACGCATCGTCGCACTTCACTACCGTCTGAATCATATCGTTGTCGGTGGTGCGGCGATCGCCCGTCACTACTACGCCTTGGTTGAGGCGCTCCACGATGGCATTCAGCAATTCGCGTTGCGAATACACTTCGCGCTCGATTGCTGTCGTGTCGATTTTCTGACCGTTTTGCAATAGGGTGCGGATCTCTGCGATGCTTGCTGTTTGCTTTTCCAGTTCACGCCTCAGCGTGGCCGTATCACACACCTGCACATTGGCCGTGGCAAGGCTCTTAAGGCGCTCCATCACATCAGCATAGTCACGTCTTGCAGCCTGCAATTCACCTAGCACTGCGTCTAAGTTGGTGCCCGTTCCTTGCCTCAATAGTTGCAACACAGTGTCAACCTTGCCCTGGAGGATCTTATCGTCATATCCGATAGTTGCCTTTTGCAGCTGCGCCTGGATCTTGACGAGCGCGGAAAGGATCTCGGTATTGTCGCACGGTCCGCCCGTTTTGATACCGCCAATAGCCGTTTCGATTCGCGTCAATGCAGCCTGCATGGTTGCAAGGTTGTTAACGTCTTGTGCTGAGCGTGCATTTACGTCGGGCGATAGGCGCGATCCATCCACTGCGACGCGGCTTGCATCTATGGCGTCCACTCGATTGATAAGCGATGGTAATTCCTTGATGAGCGCAATTACCTGTGATAGATCGCACGTCGACGATTGCGGGGCTATACCCGTTCCACTTCCAACCACGTCAGTTGGGGTTAGGGTTGGCCTCGTTACCGTTGGCTGGTACTGACCACCCAATTCGGCTATCATGGCCGATAGCTGATCCACCTTCGACGATACCATGCGTATCTCATCACAGCAGTCCGCCGTGGGCCTCGTGGTTGTGGTTGGCCCTGGCTGTGCCGACGGACAACACCCCACAAGCGCCATCCATCCATTGCGCGTCATTACCTCGTAACCCGTTGCTGTGGCTCGCGCTGGGCGCACGGTAACACATTGCGGGGTTCCGCTTGTCGCATTCGACGCAAGCGTTGTTATCGGTGCGTTTTGGTTGGTGCGAATAGACTCGAAATCGGCAGAGGCGATATTTACCCCCGTGGCCGGAACTGGCTGAGTGACCGGACGACGGTAGCCGTTTGTGCCTGGCTCTGGTTCATACACGAGTATCTCGTAATTGCCCCAGTTGGTTGTTCCCGCTGGACGGCTGGCCGTGAGTTCGTATGGCGTTCCGCTGTCGGTCTTGAGCGTTACGGTTGCCGTTTCGATTGCCTTACTTGGTACGTTTACGGCGCCCTCTTTGCAGCCCTGCGGCTCACAGTATAGAAGCTGTCCGTTTTGCTCGCGGATGCAGTCCGGCTTAGCCGTTGCAGTGCCAGGGGGCTTACATTCTCCGCCAACCAGCACCTTCGGTGGGCAACACTCCGTACCTACACATACCGCTATCTCGCGTTGGAAACACTCGCGCTTGTCCTCTGGAATAGTCGGCGGCACGTCGAATTTCCATTTTTTCTTTGCGAAGTCCTCCGCCTTGTAAAGCAGAGAATCCAGCGTCAGCTGATCGAGAGCTCCATCCACAATGCGCTTGCCTGTCACTACGGAGGCGATAGCGTTGTGAACTACTCCATCCCGCACGTCCGCTGCGAACGTGGCCGGCAATGACAGCAGGCGCCCGAATATGTCTTGCGCTCCAGCCCGTGCGTTCAGCATTGACGGGTGGGGGCTTGATGTTAACAGCTCTTGGAACGTGCTGATCTTGGCTACGGACTTTGTGAAGCCGAGAGAGTCATCGGTCAGCAGATCCGCAAACAATCCGTCGGTTCCCCTGTCGCCAAATAGACGCTTCAGGTTGCCAACGGTGCTCGTAGCGAATGAGTCCGCCACATTCTGTACGCTTGCGCGTGCCGACGTCAAAGCACCACTTACTGTTGAGTTGATCTGTGCAAAGGCGCCGCGAATCCACGCCTCCTCAGTTGCGAACTCGCTGGATATGTAACGGCCAATTTCAGGGACGTCTCTTTGCAAAATCGCGCCTATTGCCTGCGCCTTTTGCAGACCTCCACCCGATGTAGAGAGCACACCGTAAACGTTGTAGGATGTGGCGCTATACTTCGTGATGTCTTGAAAGACCTTAGCATCTACGCCGAACATCTTTTTGTTGGCGTTGTCATTCGCCGCGTTTGCAAGCCCAGAGGCCAATGCGCCAACGAAGCTAAAAGCATCTTGCAACGTGATCGTGCCGGACCGATATGCATCGGCCGCTAGATTGATTGCGCTGGTAACAAGGCTTCCAATTCCCGGCACAACTACATTCAGCCCGGCACCGATAACTCCGGCTGCCGACTGCAATACATCCACGCCTGTCGTAACCTCGCCCGAAAACACAATCACGGGCTGCCGGCCCTTGTATATCTCAGGGTTCTCATCGAGCTTTTGCAGTACGTCGAACAAGCTCAGCCGGTTGCCTTGGATAACCGACTTCACGATGCTTAGATCGTCACGAACTATGACATCGTTTGGATCTACCTGTCGTGTGCTTCCCGGTGCGAACATATCCGCAACACGCTCAACCCATCCAGCGCCCTCGCCTTGGTATATCTGCGTACGATCGAGTTCAATTATGGCCGGTGATGGTCCGAACAATCCGTATTGATCGGCGTATCGGTAATCGTCCGACCCCTTGAATATGACCGTGACAGTACTACCGTTTGAGAGGCGTACCTGTGGCCACATCTCTGCGGCTTGTACGTAGCGTGTTTCAAATCCTGCCGCCTTGATTGTGTCGATGTTCAGTGCCGTCGACATCAGAGCACGACGTCCCCCTACGGACTTCATGTCCGCAAGGCCCAACATTTGCGTTTTGCCAGGGAAGTTCAGCGTCGTAGCCGCCCCCTCGCAACACGATTTCATGAATAGACCCTCTGGGCAGGGGCTTTTTGTTGGTGGCGTTGGTGGTGGAGCCACAACGGTTCCAGCGGTCCAGCGCACATAGCACCCATCGGCACTAAACTGCCTACCCTTGATCGGGTATTCCGGCACGTCCGGTATAAGGGTATAGGCGCGGTTGTCCGTTCGCTTTGCGTTCAGCGAGTCAATGATGCCCTTTACGGACATCCACTCAGTAAAGCCAGCTTCATTAGCGGGTGGATTAGGCGAGCACCCACCCGTTGCCGGTGGTGTTGGTGTCTGCGTCGCGCGATAGTCGCAGTTTACGGTGACGCCCAAGCACAGTTGCGCCGAGTACAGTACTTCGGCCGCGTTGCAATTCTTCCAAGCATGGTAGTAGTACCAGCCAACGGGGCGCGCATTCTTGTAGGACGCAGCGCGTGCCGACTGCACCCATGCGCGTGCGGCAAAATCATCATAACCCGCTTTGGTGTAGCGTACGCGCTGGAAGCCCTTGCGCGTGGTTCCATTGCCCGATGTCGATACGTTGCCCTCGATGGTCTCTATGTACAGATCGTCGCGCAACGGTGCATCCACCACGATACCAGCGTGATTGTTACGGCCGGTGTCGCCAGGGCGCATGAACATTGATCCAACGGCGGGCGTTTGGTCTACGCGTGTTGCGTCGGATAGTTGCAGCTCTTGTAGCGTGTCGTAAACATTGCCGTAAAGCGTTCGTTCGCCATTTGCGGACGTTGCCGTTGGACTGTTAGGCACGCTTCGATCAGGGCAGTTCGACTGTCCTTGTTGCTTTGCAAGGGCGGCCGATTGATTCAGTATCGTCGAAGCCGTGACCATGCAATACGCCCCATAGTTCTGGTATGGGTGGTAGCATTTCCACAACTCCGTAATCCACGCGTCGGAGTTGTTCGTTGTCAGCTCTTGAAACGCCGTGGCCTCGTATGCCTCTGCGATGCACACGATAAGCTTTTGCATGGTCGTTGGACCATCGCTTAGGGCTATGTAGTTAGGACGTCTCAAGAGAAGTAATTGACCCCAACGTTAGAATCGCGTTTGTTTGTGACGGTTTGGAAGGGCTGCGGCGCTCGTACAGGCCGTGCTTGTGGCGCGCTTTGCGTTACGGGCACTGGCACAGGTCTATCGACTGGCTGAGGCACCTTCATGGCAATCGGCACTGGCCTATCAACAGGCGTTTTCGTTTGGTATGGCACGAACTCCGGGCGTTGCTTAATTCGCTCGACCATCTGACGTACTGGGATGTACTCCGGCCTCGTCTTTACCACCTCTTTCACGCGATCAATGAATACCGGCTTTTCGCGTATGATTTCTCGGGCTGGTGCGTATGTAGGCGTGGCTGGTGTGTATGTGGGCGCAGTACCCGGTGTGTATTCCCCTTCTTCTGCATAGACGTTGCCGCCGTGCGCGGTGATGTTCGGGGAAACATTTACGTTGATTGTTGGCGGTGCTTGCGCGGCGGCACCCCATTGCGATTGTGCATGGCAGCGCTGGCACGATCCGCAGTTACACCTACGCATTGGCAGCATTGCCACTACGCTAGGTGCCGGGGATGCTTGCGCCGGCGCTGCATACGTCATCATTGGCGGCTGAGGAACATCAGGTGTGATCCGATCTTCGAGTGTTACGATCTTCATTTGAAACGCTCCTTAATGAATCCACCTAACACGATAAGCCCCGTCACGGCTATGCCTGCGCCGATAAATATCGGCCACCGCTGCCCATACAATCGCTCTATGGCTCCCTCGAAGCATACACGCTCGCCCTCCTTATTCAGTAGGGTTGCCGCAGCTTCGCCGGCGTTTTCACCGGCTACGACCGATTTCAGCCACGAACCTGCGATGTTGCCGAGATCTATGGAAGGGGCTGCCATTGTCTGATTATCGGCCCGTTGTCAGCTGAAGTGATCCGCTGGGGGTTCCATCTGTTGCGCTGCCGCTAGTTGCCATCTTTTCACCGATCATCTGCCCGGCGATAACGCCTAGGCCGACTCCGGCTGATGTTGCAAGTGCGGCGTTCTTCTTGCCGCCAAAACGTGTTGCGAGCATTCCGCCGCCAATAGCTGCGGCGATGGTCACGATTGTTGATGTGTTCATCTTCATGAACGTGTCCTTGAAAAGTGTATGTGAGGATGTTTCTGAGGATTAGAGATTCTTGGCCTCGGATTCAGCATGATGCACAGCTGCAACAAATGCGTCGGCGTCTACATCGGTCATTTTCATTTGCTTCTTCAAAGCCCCCTTGCCAAGAGCTACATAGATCGAATGTGGTAAGCGCAAATGGCCGGCCGTTTCCTTGATTTTGCTCTCAGTAATTGCGTCGGCCCCCTCGCGTGCGGCCACCATCTCAGCGGCCAGTAGCACCAGCTCCTTGTCAACGTTCTGATGTTTGCGTGCGAACCCCTGAACCGCCTGGTTATCTGCGGTGATCGATGGTACGTAGGTCCCATCCGACAACACGGACACACGGACCGTTGAACGGCCAAGCTTGATCGTTTTGGTTTGGCGTCGCTTAGGCGCAAGGGCTTTGCGTCCAGACACCGTTTTGTCCGACATCTTACCACCTGTTGCGATGCGACGCGTCTCGCGTGCATCCGTCGATACGCGTTTTGCGATCAGCATTCCAACGCCTGCGCCAATGAGGCCACCAACGATCGTCCATACGTAGGGCTGCCATGTAACCATTGAAGGCGTGATCGTTACCTGACGATTGCGATATGCTGGAAACACGACAAAGCCGCCCAACCACGCACCAACGCCAGCACCGATTGTAATTCCAAGAATCTTAGTATTCATTCTGATCTGCGACATTGTCACGCATGAAGTTTTTCGACTGCAACACCTTGCCAATAAGCTTTTTGCCAAACACTGAATGCCAACTGGTATTAGGTAGTGATGTCACTATCTGATATCCCTTAGCTTTTGCCTTGACTTTATTCTTCGGAACTTTTTCGAGTGCAAAGTATTTAAGCAACACATCGTACGTTTTATCATTTTTCATGATCGTACGTGTTTTTTCATCAGCCAATGTTTCTTTTAACAAATGTCGGATTTCTTTTTCTTTGTAATAACCTATTGAAATCAATCCGCTTTTGTTTTGCTTGCTCCAAATTGTGGCGACCTTGTAATGGTCTAAGTGTCGTTTCAGTGTTTCATCAAGAAACACCAACATATAGACATCTGCGCACCATGTTTCCTCATAAATCCCCACCACCCGTGGCGCGTCGTTATCTGCCATGTGGCCGCTGCCATAGCCGTAGTAATGCTCGTTGCTTTCACGTTTTGACCGTGGGCGCTCGGTTGCCCGTGGCCTGGTCAAATAGTATCCGGCAGCAGCGCCGATTAGAGCAGCACCAACCGTTACAATGGCTTGCTTCGTTGGGTCGATGGCCTTCGCTGGATCAGTCTGGCCGTTCTGCCAATATGGATACAAGGCGTATCTACCGACCACGTAGCCAGCAGTTGCGCCAATTCCGATGCCAATGGGGTTCATAGTCATACTTTGATGCAGATGTGGCGAATCTGTGGGGTTTTCTCGCGCCCGAATCCATTGCGGCTCATAACGAGGTCAATCGGACAGTAACAGTCTTGTTCCGGCACGTACACGACATTGTAAACGTGGGTGTAGTCGTTCTTCCGCCAGGCGATTGCCTTGAAATACTGTCGCTCGATGCCTGCCGCACGAAGCAGACAGGCAAATGCCGTTGACAAATCATCACAGTCACGGTATGGATATTGACCGTTGAATTGCTCAGACAGGGTGTGGATCGGCGCGTTTACAAACTCGTGGTCGTCTGGGTCACTTTGATACGGGTAGTTGTCGACCATGTGCTCCCACACATTGTAGATCGTCTCTTCCGTGTTGTCAGTGCGGAGCTTGTTGGCGATGCTCATGACGCGCGGATCTTTTGCGTCGCGCCTTGCAAGGTCGCGCATGAGGTATAGCGTCTGATAGATACCGCGATCACCTTGTAACTGCGCTGTCTCGCACAGCCGGGCGCCATCTGCGAGTGTAGTGCATTTTTTCGTGGGCAGCGGTGCCATTTATCGCGCCACCTTGTTTAGTCCGCGTGTTCCGATTGTGCTGGCCACCTCCGTAGAGTTCAGCTCTAACACCTTGCGCCCGAGCACCCACAAGCCCCATACGGTACCGCCCACAATTACGACCGGTACTGCAACACTCATAATTGAGGCCGTAGTTCCTACGCCGCTTGCGAGGTTGCCGGGCAGAGCCAGAAGATTCTTGAACGAGTTCTTGATTGTACAGAATATTCCGCAGTCCTCCGCTTGCTTACCGGCTTCCGCTGCATCTGCTTGTGCCGCCGCGGCCGACTTTGCATTAGCCGCGAGAGCATCCCGCTGTGATTCTGTCATCTCCTTGAAAGAGGTACCGGCAGTAAACCACCCTGGTCCAATCTGTTGCGGGTTTCCAAAGACACCGTAATAGAATTGCTTCAGAATAGCTGCGGTTTTGTCCTTGACAAGAGCGTACAGGCCAAGTTGATTTTGTACTGCCGTCACGGCTTGCGTGTACGTTGCGCTATTGGCTGGATTGTAGTTAGGTGCAACACCCTTGATACGTGCCTTGCGATATGCGTCGATCACCAAGCCCACATCCGACTTTGTAACGTACTCACGCTGTGCGGTCGTCTTTTGTGCTTGGTTGTAGGCGTAGTTCACCCGCGCGTACACGATCTGCACAACATCATCCCATGACGCCGCATAGGTTGGAGCAGACCATCCACCGAAGGTAGCCGACGCACTGACTCTATCGGCTAGCGCGCTGTTGTTCATTTGTGTACAGTACATCGGTTTCTCGTACGTGTCTGAAGGTTTCCTGTACGAGCGCATTGATAAGGCTGCCAATCAGGGCGCTCGCGAGAATAAACCCGATGGGGTTATTCTGAATCACCTCGTTCAACAACATTTTGTGTTTTCTCTGCGCCATTAGGTTTCGGGTTTGCTGGGCGTCAGCATAAGCCAACGCCCAGCTTCCCTCGATTGTTCGCGCCGTCTGCCCGGTCGATTGACCTAATCACACTCCAAATAGGAATAGGCATAACAACGTGAAGTGATGCAATAGTCCGTCCTCACAGACAACTGCAACTTAAGCCCGTGGTCGAGGCGGTTTTATGGTATAGAGTGACCAATACACAATTTTTGGACATACTCCAACAAGTATTTTTGACGACTCTCAATTTAAGTGCTTGTCGATGTCGTTTGCAGAGCCGATATTTGTCGATCGAACGATTAAACCTTTCGAATCAAGAGGCCAGCAAAATCGTCCGCTGATCGTTCGATTAATTAAAAAAGGCACGAGCATTTATTTGTTCGTGCTTTTTTTTGCTTAGCTATTGCACAAAAGCATTTTGTTTGTATTTTTGACAAACAACGAAAGGTTGAACGATGATTCTTGGTTTTGAGTTTCGCTGTCAGTCCGACGAGGCGGGCAAGCGATGGTTCAGAATAGCCCCATTTGTCCGCGAAGAGACAAAGAGCGACCTAGCCTTTTTTGGCCTCGTGTTTCTAATCCTAGCGGTTGCAACTTTGGTGGTGATTGGTCTTTGTATCACAAACATTCCGCCAGATCGACCTATGGTGGACATTATGCAAGGGAGGGCAGTTAGATGAGTGAATCAGACACAAACCGCGTGCGGATCAAAAATCCAGATCGCAAATACATAGCTTGCTATGTCGAACCGGCAACGCACGAGTGGTTGTTGCGCTTGTCGCAGCGCGAGGGCAGGTCGCTATCAAAGCAGCTTGAAAGAATCATAAACGAGGCCAAGGAGAAACACGGTGGCTTCTGAGATTAGGTCAACAAACGGCTCAGTTGGATCATCGCAGGCTGTAATGCTATTACGGCACTTTGCCCAAGGAAAGCGCATTGATGATCTTCAGGCGTTACAGCTATATGGTATCCGGCGGCTTGCGTCGCGGATTCATGATTTAAAGAGATTTGGACTCAAGATCGACTCTGAGTTTCATAAGTACGTTTCTCCAGAAGGCATAAAGAAGCGTTTCATGCTATATTCGACTGACCTAAAGAACGAGGTCAACATTAGCATCTTCAAAGCCCAAGGAATCATTGAATGAACGGCTACCCGGTTTTCTTTCTGCCACGCCCAAAATTACGGCACTTGTTTAACATCGTTGTGCCGGTTCCACCGGATATGCTCAGCCAGATGGGCTTGCCAGCTCCGGCCGAAGAAAAAGCAATGTGGGTGATGCACATGTGTCGGCTCGTTATGGTCAGCGATCAGCTGGAAGCCTTAATGGTTTTTGACAAATTGCACGAGGAGCGTGCAGTTCAAACCGGTGGTTGGAATAAACAGAAGGCAACACAGTGGCAGAATGAACGGGCTGTGTTTTCACAATCGATTGCAAACGGAAATTGGCCCGAGGTGATGACGGCACCACAAATGCCATTCCTCGTAAACGTGGATTCGCTTATTGAGTCGAATATCCCATTGGCAGATTTGGCGGAAAAAACTGCGTATGTTCCAACGAGTTCGATGCAGGATGAGCAACAATCCGCACAACCGCAAGCACAACAGGAAGGTCTATAATGACGATCAATCCTCGAATGTCGACGATTCATTCACGCATAGTGGATGATTCTCCTAACATTCAGACCAAGACGCCCAACGAAGCGCATGAAATAGGCACTTTTGAGGGCAAAAATCCGAGGCAAAAAGAATCAATAGCCTATTTTGAACGGATTTCGTCGCTTACCGGAAACCAAATGCAGGCTTTGTTGGTACGGATGGGAATCACAATGAGCCGTCTTTCCATCGAAATGAACTACAACGAGAACTATCTCGTACAGACGCTGCGCAAATCGTATGGTAATAAGCCGCTTCCTTGGCGCATCATCGCGGCAATACGCGGGAAAGTTGGAGAGGGGATATTCGACACGACCTTTGCAGAGCTCCACGAGGGAGTTACGCAGCACGCATTGAACGTAACTGGCCAGCAGCTCAGGGCCATAATCAACGCCGCTGGATCGAATCTTCAGATGCTGTCGCGTAAGGTCGGGCGCTCACGCACTAGTATGCGTTCAACGATCATTAGGTATTGGTTGACGCCGTTGCCATTGGCGTTCGTGAACTTAATCCGTAACGGTATGGGTGAGATAGACTACGACCTCATGTACCGTCGCGTAATCACAAGCTCAGCGAGGTAGATATGGGAAGCATTACAGGCATAGAAGGCATACGTTTCGGGGGCAACAAGCCCTGCGAGTTCCGCAAATTCATTGCTCAGTATAAGCGTGAACGCAGGTGTGTGGACATGGATCATCGTTCTTATGCGAACCCTAATCTGCGCACCGTGGAGGTACCCCTCGATCTGCGTTTGTTCATCTTTTGCCTTACGCGGGCACGGGCGTCTTCGCAGAACTACCTTGTCGTTTGCAAATGCCTTACTGATCGCTGTGTGAGGTACGTAAAGGTACATGGAGCTTATACGGCGAAAGATGCCCGCTATGAGGCTAAGAAGTTTCTCGCTGAAGTTGGATTCGAAGCTGAACCTTTCGTAGAAGAGCCTTACAACGATGACGCGGATTTCAAGGCCAAGATCATCAAGTGGCGTGGGATAATGTCGAGGACATTCCCGGAGCTATCAGAATGAAAGACTGGTTCCCACACGACTACTATGCAAGTCGCGACGTCAAAATGATGGCACTCGTGCGGTACGGCAATGCTCGCTACTACGGCCTGTACTGGTACATGGTTGAGCTAATGCACTCTGAGGGCGAGATCCCGATGGAGGACCTTGTACTGTCAATGTCTCTTGGACTCGGAGAAGATGACGCTACGATTCATTCATTCCTTGATGTCTGCTTTCGAGCCAAGTTGGCAGTGCTCATTGATGGCACAGTTACGATAGATCGTGTGAAGCGCAACCTGGATAATCGCGCACAGAAGAGCCAGAAACAACGTGAGATTGTACAACGCAGGTGGTCAAAGCGGTCAGAATATAGCGATACCGCCAACCTACAACGCACTACCAACGTATCAATTTCGGATACCAATGTATTACCAAGTGCGCAGCGTGGTTTAGAACCAGATACCAATGTAATACGTTCTGATACAGAAGAGATTAGAAGAGAAGAGAAGAGATTAGAAGAGAAGACAGAAGATAGGGGGAGTGTGCGCTTACGCGCCCCCGCGCCCACTGCGAATGGTGTGATTGATTCCCACTCTTCCGATGCTGCCAATAGCAACAAGCGTGGACGCGAGAAGATCCCAAGCGATTTGGATACCGTGATCGCGTACTTCGTCGAGATCGGTAGCACGCAGATCGAGGCAGAACGGTTTTGGTTTCACTTCACAGCAAACGGCTGGAAGGTCTCTGGTAAAACGCCGATGCAGGACTGGAAAGCAGCGGTACAGTCGTGGGTACGAAAGTTGAATTACACCCAGAAATCCAATGGACAAAACACTCGCAAAGCCGGGGAGCGCGGTACCGACGAAGGGCTCTCGGACTACCTTCGCACAGTGGCTCAGGCAGCCAGGACCGACACCCACGGATCAGTGGTCCAACGAGGACCGTCGAGCATGGATGTTCTCGGAGCTACTTCCCAGGCTGGCAGTTTCGCGCAACCTGCAACCGTCGGTTCAACGACTGAACGCACTACTGGCGGAGCTGAACATCGTAGCATTCAGCCGAGAGCAAGCCCAAGTGGCGCAGGCGTGGATTCTGTACGGCGATTGGACCTTCCGGGGGACGTCTCCGACGCTGGAGTTGTCGGATTTCTTCCCATCAACGGACAAGATCGAAAGCCTGCGGATAGCCTTGGCAAACCGATACGTGGTGCTAACGTTTGACGAGTTCGACTCGCACTTAATCCACTCGTATTCGAGGGGTTACGACAAGGCAAAGAGCGAATCCGGCGAGCGCAACCAGACGTGGCACGAGGAGAACAAACCCCGTACATACAACCCAGACCTTCCACAGCAGGACATGACGGTAATTGTCGAAAAACTCAATCAGATCTTCAACAAACACGGCCAAGGCCCGGTAATACTCAGCGACAAATGAAACACCAACGGCGAATATTCGGGAAGCACAAACCTACCGACCCACCATCAGCGTTCAAACTGTTTGCGCACCTCAACGCGCAGTTGCCGAACACTCGCAACGGCGAGGATTCAGTGTCACAACTACGGACGTGTTACATCGAATCTGTGCGACAACTAACCATACACCACGAACGCAAGATTTCCAACCTCGAGCGTGAAAACGCGGAACTTCGCGATGCCCTAAAGCTGGCAATGAAGCGGCTTCAGCTCGGCGCTAATGCGTCGCTTATTGATCGCTTACGATTTGCATTCACATTTACATTCAGGGGGAATGATGTTTGATTTTTTCAAACGCCGCAACAAACAAAGCGAGGTTTATGGTAGCGCAGATGCGCGTGCGCCACACGTACTCAAAACGTCGTTTCAAAGTGCGCTCGAATCGTCTTTGTCCGCAGTTGCGATTGCGTTTGCAAACAGAAACTACGATGCCCCGTATAACGAATTTGACATCGTTGCAAAGGCCACAGACATGGCCGAGTGCATTATGCGGGTGACAGCGCACCGCATGGTGTTCTCAATCGATCATCCTAAAGAAGAATATCGTTCAGAGATGTTTTTCGGCAAAAAGACAACCCCTGAGATCATCGTCGATCAGCCACAGATTGACAAAGCAGAATCCGATGACGATGTGATTGTGTACTCCAACGGTCTGAATTGGAGTGATACAAACTCGCTGAGAGATCATGGCTAAGCGGTTTGGAGTTCTTGCGTGGATAGGGCCTAAATGCGACATCAGTCTAATCCGACATGATGAGACGTGCTACTCGATCACACGCCGAGAAACGGATGACGCCGTGTTCGGAGACTTTCACCGAGACATGGATCTGCCAGTGAGCTGGTGGTATATGACGGCAGACAAAGCCCTAGATGTATGCAGAACGCTGCAAAATCTTGGATACATCATTCCAGATACAATTCTCAACCAACTAACGTGAAAGATGCACTGTGAGCGATAACGACGTCGATTTGATCCAGACATCCGATCATGACGATACGGGTATTATCTACGAGCGGTCAACCGTAGATATGGTGTGCAAATCGAAAGAAGGGGAGGAAGCCGGATTCTATCGGGTGAGCGCCGAACGGATGCAGGGCGAGGCCACTTGGTACAACTTCAAAGCGACACCATGGGAAAAGGATTGCAACGGCGAGCTTACACCTCCAACCAAGAGGGCTGGCAAGTCGCTGAAATCACTATCCCTGCAAGAGATCCACCCGGCGATATTTGAAGCACGTTGTAAAACAGACAAGGCGCCGATCATGCACTACATCGGCAAATCAAACGAGCTTTTGATGAGTGCGAAGCAGACGAAGACGTTTCTCGATAAGGCCGTGGAAGAAGCTACTGAGCGGCTCAATGAACGGTTGCGCCGCAAGGCAGTGATAGACGCGCACAACCAAGTGATGATTCGCCGCTGCAATTCGCTGATGATGCGAGTTCGTGCAAGGTATTGCAACGATCCGATGACATTCTCCTACCAAAATGTGTACGGTGAAGTTGTATGATGCTATGCTTCAATTGTGGCCTTTCAAAGTCCACTTACGCAGTACCTCATTGCAAATGCCCGGCCTATGCAAAGCCGGTGCACGATGGGGACACCGTGCCGATAAAGGCACTTTTACCAAACAAATTGTATCACAGCGTGCTGCACGCAATCATGAAAGCAAAATGGGTGTACGATGAATAAATCAATGATCGCCGCCATCGCCGCGGCGGAAGGGAGGGCTGAGTGATGAGAAGGTACAAGTGCCATTACGTGGCCATGACTGAACAACTCGACGGCGACTACGTTGAATTCAAAGACGTCCAACACTTGCAAGATTTGAACGCGCAGATGCTGGAGGCGTTGAAGGCGTTCGTCGGAATCGAATCCGACGCAAGGCTTATGCAAGCACGTTATGGGATAGAAATAAGAGATGACGCAATACGGGCTTTCAAGCTGATGAACGCCGCCATCGCCGCGGCAGAGGGGAGGGCCGAGGTATGAGCAAGCACACACCGGGCCCGTGGCGAGTCAACTTCACACACAGCAAGAACGGCGTTCTTGTAAGTATCTGCATTCATTCATCAGACGGGCCCGTGCCAGCGACGTTTGATAACGCCTACCTCATGGCCGCCGCTCCGCAGATGCTGGAGGCGTTGAAGGCGTTTGTTGGTCTTGAATCAGATGCGCGGCTTATGGAGGCACGCTATGGTATCGAGATGGATGAAGACGCAATACGGGCTTTCAAGCTGATGAACGCCGCCA
>VERI01000013.1 GCA_018882785.1 Burkholderiaceae bacterium
GATCTATGGCTTCAATTTTTACCGGCACGCGGTCAGTAATGCCTGCAGAAATAGGCGTTGGTTGCGGCAATTTCAGTTCGGCGCCAGTCAGCGCCGCTACTTCACGGGCCACACCCGCAATCGATAAACAATCTGCACGATTTGGCGTGAGTTTGAGCGTGAGCACCTGCGCATCGAGATTGAGTGCCTCGCGCACATTCTTGCCAAGCGATGAAGAAAGCGTCGCTGGCAAGGCAATCAACCCTTCCGCATCTTCGGCAATTCCCAACTCCTTTGCGGAGCACAACATGCCCTGGCTTTCCACGCCGCGCATCTTGGCGCGTTTGATCTTGAATCCACCCGGCAACACTGCCCCTTCGGTAGCACAGGCCACCACCATATCGGGAACCACATTTGGCGCACCGCAGACAATTTGCAGAGGCTCACCGCCTGCGCCGATATCCACCTTGCACACGCGCAGACGATCCGCATCAGGATGCTTTTCGGTGGCAAGCACGCGTGCGACCACCACACCGGAAAACTCTGGCGCCAATGCCGCTACCTCTTCCACCTCCAATCCGGCCATGGTGAGCCTATCGGCAAGCTGATCGGTCGTCAGTTTGGGGTCGACAAAACTGCGCAGCCACTGTTCAGGAACTCTCATCGCAATCCCTCACGCAACCCCTTAGGCAAACTGGCGCAAAAAGCGCAGATCATTTTCAAAAAAGAGGCGCAAATCGCCAATGCCATAACGCAGCATGGTCATGCGCTCCAGGCCCGTGCCAAAAGCAAAACCAATGTAACGCTCGGGGTCCAGCCCAAAGTTGCGCACCACCCTTGGGTGCACCTGGCCAGAGCCGGCAATTTCGAGCCATCGGCCCTTCAGCGGCCCGGATTCAAATTTCATATCGATCTCGGCCGAAGGTTCAGTGAACGGAAAAAACGATGGCCGAAAACGCACCTGCAGCTGATCGGTTTCGAAAAACGCATGCAGGAAATTGGTGAACACCCCTTTGAGATCCGCGAACGAAACATCCTGCGCAATCCACAGGCCTTCAACCTGATGAAACATCGGCGAATGGGTGGCATCGCTATCCACCCGGTAGGTGCGGCCCGGGGCGATCACCTTGATGGGTGGCGTATGGGTTTTGGCATAACGCACCTGCATGGGGCTGGTGTGAGTGCGAAGAAGAAGCGGCAGGCCCGTTTCATCTTTTTTCTCAAGATAGAACGTGTCCTGCATGGAGCGGGCCGGATGGTTTTCGGGGTTGTTGAGCGCGGTGAAGTTCATCCAGTCGGATTCAATCTCCGGGCCATCGGCCACATCGAACCCGATGGAATGAAAAATTTCTTCAACACGCCGCCAAGTCCGAATCACGGGATGAATGGCACCAACACCGCGTCCGCGGCCATCCAGCGAAACATCTATCGCTTCGCTTGATAACCGTGAATTGAGTTCAGCATCGGCAATTGCAGCACGCCGTTGTGCAAGCAGGTGTTCGATTTCCTGCTTGGCGTTATTGATCTGGGCGCCGAGTGTTTTTTTGGTCTCGACATCGGCGGCGCCGAGCGCCTTTAAGCGCTCGGTCAGCGCACCGCTTTTACCCAAAAACTTTGCCTTGGCGTTTTCCAGGGCCGCCGCATCGGCGGCCTGGGCAAACGCATCTTCGGCGTCGCGAACGAGCCGGTCAAGGTCTGTCATGGCAACCCCTTAGCGAAACTTACTTGCCCAGGGCGACTTTGACAGTGCTGATGATCGATGCAAATGCGGGCTTGTCGAACACCGCGAGATCAGCGAGCACTTTGCGATCAAGATCGATGTTGGCCTTTTTCAGGCCCGCAATGAAACGGCTGTAATTGATGTCGTGCGCACGGCAGGCCGCATTAATCCGGGTGATCCAGAGTGCACGGAACACGCGTTTACGGTTGCGACGGTCGCGATAGGCATACTGGCCGGCACGCATGACGGCCTGCTTGGCGACACGGAATACATTGTTGCGGCGACCACGAAATCCCTTGGCCAGAGCCAGGATCTTCTTGTGACGGGCGCGTGCGGTAACTCCACGTTTTACGCGAGGCATAGCTGTTCTCCTTTAAGCGTAGGGCATCATGTCGCGGACACGCTGGATATCCGACTCGTGCACGGTAAGGGTTCCGCGCAGCTGACGCTTGTTTTTGGTTGTACGCTTGGTCAGGATGTGACGCTTGGTGGCATGTGCGCGCTTAATTGAGCCGCTTCCACGGGCCATAAAGCGCTTTGCAGCCGCCTTTTTGGTCTTCATTTTGGGCATGATGTGCTCCGTTTTAACACCTGCTCAGGTGGCCGCAGCAATCGCTACGAGACACTTTGAAAACCTGGCGAGGCAACATTTTCACTACATAACATCCACTGCTTTACTACACCTGCTTTACTACACCTGCTTTACTACACCTGCTTTACTACACCTGCTTTACTACACCTGCTTTACTCCATTCACTTCAACGTCTTTTTCTGCAACCGCCTATTTCTTTTTCTTCGGCGCCATCACCATCACCATCTGGCGGCCCTCTAACTTGGGCATCTGCTCGACCTGGGCAGCCTGGTCCAGGTCTAGTCTTAACCGCTCTAACTGCCGAATGCCGTACTCCTGGTGGACCATCTCCCGGCCCCGAAAGCGCAAGGTAATCTTGACCTTGTCACCCTCTTCGAGAAACCGCAGCAAATTGCGCAGCTTCACTTGGTAATCGTTCTCATCCGTGCCTGGCCGAAACTTGACCTCTTTGACCTGGATGATTTTCTGCTTTAACCGCGCATCGTGAGCCCGCTTCTGCTCCTGGTACTTGAACTTGCCGTAGTCCATTAACTTGCAGACTGGTGGCTCGGCCTGAGGCGCAATCTCGACGAGGTCTACATCTGCCTCTTCTGCCATTCGGATTGCCTCTGCAACCCTGACGATGCCGATGGCCTCGTTGTCCACCCCAACCAGCCGAATCTCTGGCGCCGTAATTTCACCGTTAATGCGATGCGAGCGATCTGTAGCGATTATTGAATTCCCTTTAAAAACTTAAAAAATTCGGACGCCTTATTGGCGCGACCGGATCTCTTGGTCGAGACGGTCAGCAAAGGCGTCCGAAGTCATGGCCCCTAGATCTTTGCCCCCACGTCCCCGCACGGTGACCTGGGAGGACGCCCGCTCCTGATCACCCACGACCAGGATATAGGGCACCTTCTGAAGGCTTAACTCTCTGATTTTAAGGGAGATTTTCTCTCCCCGCAAATCGGAGTCGACCCGAAAGCCCCTGGCCTGCAGGCTTTTCGCAACACCCGCGGCATATTCCGCCTGGGCATCTGTGATCGAGGCGACCACGGCCTGGACCGGCGCCAGCCAGACTGGCATCGCCCCCGCATGGTTCTCGATCAGAATGCCGATGAACCGCTCCAGGGACCCCACAATGGCCCGATGCAGCATAACGGGTGGTTTTCGGGTGTTATCGGCATCGACAAACTCCGCCCCCAGCCGCACCGGCATATTGAAATCCACCTGGATGGTGCCGCACTGCCAGATCCTGCCCAGTGAGTCCTTCAGCGAATACTCGATCTTGGGGCCATAAAAAGCCCCCTCACCCTTGAGCTCCTGCCATTCCACGCCCACGTTGTTGAGCGCCTCGGCCAGGGCACGCTCTGCCTTATCCCAGCTCTCATCGGAGCCCACCCGATTGACTGGCCGGGTCGACAGCCGGTAAATCACGTTCTCGAACCCGAAGTCCTTGTAGACCTGGAGTAGCTTGCGGGTGAAGGCGTCGACCTCGGACTGGATCTGATCTTCGGTACAGAAAATATGGCCATCATCCTGGGTAAAACCGCGTACCCGCAGCAGCCCATGCAGGCTTCCCGATGACTCATTGCGATGGCATGAACCAAACTCACCGTATCGCAGAGGCAGGTCGCGATACGAGCGCAGCCCAGAGTTGAACACCTGGATATGGCCCGGACAGTTCATCGGCTTCACGGCATAGTCACGGTTCTCAGATGCAGTGGTGAACATGTTGTCTTTGTAGTGTTCCCAGTGCCCGGAGGCCTCCCAGAGCGAGCGATCAAGAATCTGAGGACAACGGATCTCCTGATAGCCCGCCTCGACGTAGACACGGCGAAGGTACTGCTCAACCTGCTGCCAGATGGACCATCCTTTGGGATGCCAGAACACCATGCCTGGCGCGTTGTCTTGCATATGAAAGAGATCGAGCGCCTTACCCAGCTTGCGGTGATCGCGTTTTTCGGCCTCTTCAATCTGATGCAGGTAGGCGTCCAGCTCTTCCTTCTTGGCGAACGCCGTGCCGTAGACCCGCTGCAACATCTCGTTACGATGATCCCCGCGCCAATAGGCTCCGGCAACTTTCATCAGCTTAAACACTTTGAGCTTACCCGTTGAGGGCACATGGGGCCCTCGGCAGAGGTCTACAAAACCACCCTCGCGATACAAGGAAATCTGTTCACCCTTCGGAATGGATTCGATGATCTCGGCCTTGTACTTCTCGCCCATCGACAGAAATAGCTTGATCGCCTCATCACGATCCCAGACCTCGCGCACGATCGGTTCGTCTTTTGCGGCAAGCTCGCGCATTCTTGACTCAATGGCCGCAAGGTCCTCCGGGGTGAGGGGGCGCGAATATGAAAAGTCATAATAAAACCCGTGCTCGATCACCGGGCCAATCGTGACCTGTAGGCCAGGAAACAGCTGCTGGGCAGCGTAGGCCAGCAGGTGGGCAGAGGAATGTCGGATGATCTCCAGACCCTCCGGATCACGGTCGGTCACGATCGCCAAACGGGCGTCGCGCTCAACCAGAAAACTCGTATCCACAAGCTGACCATCGACCTTGCCGGCAATGGCCGCCTTAGCGAGTCCAGCACCGATGCTTGACGCTATTTCTGAGACACGGACGGGCTGGGGAAAGGTTCGGAGAGAACCATCCGGAAGGGTGATATTGACCATAAGCCTTTTAAAAGAGTACGCCGCACGGAGCGCAGAGGCCTCTATTCTAAGGGGCGCGGACGCAGCCCCTCGCCAGGCCGATTAGTGTGCCGCAGGCGGCTCTTGGTACTTCAGCAGGACAGCGCCCTCGGAGACCTGATCCTGGGCGGAGAAAAAGATCTCCTCAATCACTCCATCCCGCGGGGCGGAGATCGTCTGTTCAAGCTTCATGGCACTGAGCACCATCAGCGGGTCGCCCTTTTTCACTGCAGCACCCGGCGCGCACATCACCGACAGGACCAGCCCAGGCATTGGCGCACGCAGCGAGGCGTCTGCATCTTCTGCCCCCTCGCCCGCGGCGTACAAGTCCACTAGGCGAAGATCAAACTCCGCCTCCACAGTGCGCACATGAATCAAACCGGGCTGCTCAGGATCTGCACGGACCTGCCCCTTGATGGTGATTTCACCAAAGTGAACCAGCAGGGAACCCTCATCATCGAGACGCGTCCAGCGGAAACGTTCCTGCTGCTGCAACACCCGCAGCGTCGACGAGGATTGATCGAATTGCGCAACGATTCTCTCTGCGGCAGGTGACTTCTCTGATGACAGGAGAAAGTCAAAACTTCTCACGACGGGCTCAAAAAGCCGCCAGCCATCATGCAACGCCCAGGGATCACGTTCTGAGTGCGGCAGCACCACACCAGGCACACTGCTGCGGCCCGACTGCTCCGAGCTCAACAGGCCCGCAACAGCAAGACACAGGGCCGGCACGTCCGGCGCATCCTGAGACTGCAGCGCCTGCCAGTGCCGGGCCATCAGGCCCGTAAACAGCCGGCCTGCAATGAAGTCATCAAGGCCAAGCATTCGCCGGTGCAGGCCCACATTGGATCCAACACCGGCAAATACGCAATGCTGAAGGCTCATCTGTAGCCGGGCAATCGCAGCATTCCGATCGGGCGCCCAACAGATCAACTTTGTGAGCATCGAGTCATAAAACAATGTGATCTCATCGCCCTGCTGCACACCGGTATCCACCCGTACATGACCAGGAACACTGAGGGGAAGCCTCAGGTAATTGATTTTTCCAGTTGCCGGTAAAAAATCGCGCGCAGCATCCTCGGCGCAGATCCGAACCTCAATCGCATGTCCACGGCTTGTGATCTCAGACTGGGCCAATGGTATCGGCTCGCCCCGCGCTATTCGAATCTGCCACTCCACCAGATCAAGGCCAGTCACCATCTCGGTGACCGGGTGCTCCACCTGGAGTCGTGTATTCATCTCCATGAAGTAAAACTCGCCCACACGACCCTGAGCATCGGTCTGGGCAATAAACTCAACCGTACCGGCACCGCGATAATCAATACCACTCACGGCCCGCACGGCTGCATCACATATCGCTTTGCGCTGCTCGGCCGACAACCCCGGGGCGGGCGACTCCTCAATGAGCTTCTGATGACGCCGCTGGGTCGAGCAGTCTCGCTCAAATAGATGGACGACGTTGCCATGTGCATCGGCGAATACCTGGACCTCGATGTGGCGGGCCATCGGCAGATAGCGCTCAATCAACACACGATCATCGGCAAAGCCCGCCTTCGCCTCTCGCTGGCACGACTGCAATGCAGACTCAAAGGCATCGGCCTGCTCGACAATCCTGATGCCGCGACCACCACCACCGGCAACCGCCTTGATCATGACCGGGAAACCAATTCGAACCGCCTCTGATTTGAGCTTGTCCGCAGACTGGTCTTCGCCGCTGTAGCCGGGTACGGTGGGCACCCCCATCCTGTCCATCAGCAATTTGGCGGCCGACTTCGATCCCATCAGTTCGATGGCCGCAGGGGGTGGTCCAATAAATATCAGACCGGCACGTCTGCAGGCATCAGCAAAGGCGGTGTTCTCGGAGAGAAACCCATAGCCAGGATGGACTGCTTGTGCACCCGTTGCCTGGGCGGCCTTGATCAGGGCATCGATTGCGAGATAACTCTCTGCGGGCAACGGCCCACCCACACGCACGGCCTCGTCGGCCATCGCTACATGCATCGCGTGCTGATCCGCATCTGAATAGACAGCGACGCTACGGATGCCCATCCTGCGACAGGTCTGAATAATCCTGCAGGCGATTTCGCCACGGTTGGCAATAAGAATTTTCGAGATCATCGGGTTCCGCGCTGTCTGCAATGACGGCCTTACATTCGAAACACGCCGAAACGGGTTTCGGGAACAGGCGCATGCAGGCTCGCTGCCAGGCCCAGTCCAAGTACCCGCCGCGTATCGGCCGGATCAATCACACCGTCATCCCAGAGCCGGGCTGTTGCGTAATAGGGATGCCCCTCGCGCTCGTACTTCTCACGAATCGGCGCTTTAAAAGTCTCTTCGTCCGCAGCACTCCAATCCACGCCCTTGAGCTTTAGGCCATCACGGCGCACAGTCGCCAATACGCTGGCCGCCTGCTCACCACCCATGACGGAAATCCGTGCGTTGGGCCACATCCACAGCATCCGAGGAGAAAACGCCCGGCCGCACATGCCGTAGTTCCCCGCCCCAAAGGAGCCTCCGATGATGACCGTAAACTTTGGAACGGCCGCCGTTGCAACAGCCGTTACAAGTTTCGCTCCGTGCTTGGCAATTCCCTCGTTTTCATAACGACGGCCCACCATGAATCCAGTGATGTTCTGTAAAAAGACGATGGGAATTCTGCGTTGACAACAAAGCTCGATGAAGTGGGCGCCCTTTTGTGCGCTCTCCGAAAATAAAATCCCATTGTTGGCAATGATGCCGACCGAGTATCCATGGATACTTGCGAAGCCGGTTACAAGCGTCCCGCCGTATCGGGACTTAAATTCATCGAGCTCAGAGCCATCAACAATACGTGCAATGACCTCGCGGACATCATAGGGGTGCCGTGAATCCTTGGGCACAACCCCATAAATCTCGTGCGGCGCGTAGAGCGGCGCACGAATCACCGGACGATCCGCAGGCCGGCCTGCAGGCCGGTTGAGTCGGGCAACCAGCCGCCGTGCAATGCCAAGCGCATGGCCATCATGAAGTGCAAAGTGATCCGCGACCCCGGACAGCCGTGTGTGAACATCGGCACCCCCCAGGTCCTCGGCGCTCACTTCTTCACCGGTAGCCGCCTTCACCAATGGCGGACCACCAAGAAAAATCGTTCCCTGCTCTTTCACAATCACGGACTCATCGCTCATCGCCGGGACATAGGCGCCACCTGCAGTGCACGAGCCCATCACCACTGCAATCTGGGTGATGCCCTTGGCCGACATCTGTGCCTGATTAAAAAAAATCCGGCCAAAGTGCTCACGATCGGGGAACACGTCGTCCTGATTCGGCAAATTGGCGCCGCCCGAATCGACGAGATAGACACAGGGGAGATTATTCTGCTCGGCGATCTCCTGGGCACGCAGGTGTTTTTTTACTGTCATCGGGAAATAAGTTCCCCCTTTGACCGTTGCATCATTGCAGACCACGACGCAAAGCTGGCCAGAGATTCGTCCAATACCGGTGATCAGGCCAGCGCCAGGCGCCGCATCACTGCCGTCCGGATCTCGATACACACCAAAGCCTGCCAAGGGCGAAAACTCT
This sequence comes from Burkholderiaceae bacterium, assembly GCA_018882785.1. Classification (GTDB taxonomy): domain Bacteria; phylum Pseudomonadota; class Gammaproteobacteria; order Burkholderiales; family Burkholderiaceae_A; genus Lacustribacter. The sequence continues at coordinate 8,526 of VERI01000013.1, forward strand.
AGAAATGGACTGCCCGGATCGAGCAGCATGTCCACCCGGTCGCGCGGCAGAAGCTTGCCACGGGAGAGATGCTTCTGACGTGCAGACTCGCCCCCGCCGAGGCTTGCCTGCGCCACTTTCGCCCGCAGGTCATCGACAAGCTGACGCATCGACGCCGCGTTGGACTGGAAGGCCTCCGACCGTGTGTTAAGAGAGGATTGAATCACCGACACGATCGGGTCCTAAGCGGTTTCGTCAAAAAGCTCGCGGCCAATCAGCATGCGGCGAATTTCGCTGGTGCCTGCGCCAATCTCATAGAGCTTGGCATCGCGCCAGAGTCGGCCGGTGGGATATTCGTTGACATAGCCATTACCGCCCAGCACCTGAATCGCCTCGCCGGCCATCCATGTCGCCTTTTCGGCGGTATACAAAATCACGCCAGCTGCATCTTTACGGATTCCCCGGTGTTCACCGGAGCCGAGCTCATCGAGCCGCTTTCCAACTGCATAGCAATAGGCTCTGCAGGCCTGCAGCGTGGTGTACATATCCGCGACCTTGCCTTGAATCAGCTGAAACTCACCAATCGCCTTGCCGAACTGCTTGCGCTCGTGAATGTAGGGCACCACCACATCCATGCACGCGGCCATGATGCCCAGCGGGCCCGCCGCGAGCACAGCCCGCTCGTAGTCCAATCCGCTCATCAGTACGCGAACGCCACCATTGAGACCGCCCAAGATATGTTCTTTGGGTACTTTGACATCCTGGAACACCAGCTCGCCGGTATGCGATCCGCGCATCCCGAGTTTGTCGAGCTTTTGGGCGACAGAAAAGCCCGGCATTGATTTCTCGATCAGAAAAGCGGTGATGCCCCGCGGCCCAAGATCGGGCTCGGTCTTGGCGTACACCACCAAAACATCGGCATCCGGTCCGTTGGTAATCCACATTTTCGAGCCGTTAAGCACATAGTGATCACCTTGAGGATCCGCACGCAGCTTCATACTGACGACATCAGAGCCCGCATTGGGCTCGCTCATCGCCAGCGCCCCGACATGCTCTCCAGAAATGAGCTTCGGAAGGTAACGGGCACGCTGGGCATCGGTGCCGTTGCGCATAATCTGGTTCACGCAGAGATTCGAGTGGGCGCCGTAGGACAGGCCAACCGATGCCGAGGCCCGCGAGATTTCCTCCATCACGATCATATGGGCCAAGTAGCCCATCTCCGCCCCGCCATAGGTCTCGGCGGCAGTCACTCCCAGCAGGCCCATATCGCCCATCTTTTTCCACAAATGCATGGGGAACTGATCCGTACGATCGAGCTCGGCGGCCAAAGGCGCAATTTCTTGCGCTGCAAAATCACGAACTGCAGACTGCAGAGCTGCGAGCTCGTCTGAGAAACCGAAATTAAATTCCGTGATGCTTGCCATTGCTGCGCTGCTCCCTGAATTTATTGACGCTAACTATAGCCTTAATTAGAGTGGCCCACTCAACCCATCGCCACCTCCCTTCAAGGCAGACAAAGATGCATCATCCCGACAGCCAGCTTGCCCTCCGCGTCGTTCCAATGCCGGCAGATGCCAATGCCAATGGCGATATTTTTGGCGGCTGGGTCATGGCCCAGGTCGACCTGGCCGGTGGCGTGATCGCCGTCCGGCGGGCCCGCGGTCGGGTCGCGACCGTGGCGGTAAACAGCTTTCAGTTCAAGCAGCCAGTATCCATCGGCGATGTGCTGAGCTTTTGGGCGCGGGAGGTTCGCGTCGGCAAGACCTCGATTACTGTCCAGGTCGAGGTCACCGCTGAACGGCATCCCGAAAACCCCATCACCGTGAAAGTCACCGACGCCACCCTGACCTATGTCGCAATTGACCGGTCGGGCAATAAGCGGGAGATTCCTAACGCAGGGTCTCCCTGAATAGGGCTGGGCCTGTTTATCTGATACTGTTTTCCATCAAGATTCCTTAACACCCACCTCAGCGCGCGCATGACAGACCATTCGATTCTCAAAAATCTCCCGAATGCGGTCAGCCGCGATATTCCGCCGCGTTTTGTCACGGCGGCCTCTCTTTTTGATGGCCACGATGCCTCCATCAGCATCGTGCGACGCATCCTGCAGGATCAAGGCTGCGAGGTCATTCACCTTGGCCATAACCGATCTGTATCTGAGATCGTGAATACCGCTATCCAAGAAGACGCCCAGGGCATTGCGGTTTCCAGCTACCAGGGCGGTCACGTCGAGTTTTTCAAGTTCATGGTCGACTCGCTGCGTGAACAAGGCGCAGAGAACATTCGGGTGTTTGGCGGCGGAGGCGGCGTGATCGTCGCCTCGGAGATCAAAGAACTCATGGACTACGGTGTGACCTGCATCTACAGCCCAGAGGACGGACAGCGCCTGGGACTGCAGGGAATGATCGTGGATATGGTGCAGCGCTCGCTGCCACAACGCTTTGATGGTGGATCCGTCCTGATGCAATCCCTACAGGCCAAGGACCAATACGGACCATCCAGCGGACGCACACTCGGCCGTCTGATTAGTCTTGCGGAAAACGGCTGGCTGGGTGCGGCTGAATTAGAGGCACTGCGTGCACAGACCCGGCAGCGGCCCCCGGTCATTGGCATTACCGGCACAGGCGGCGCAGGGAAATCATCGCTGACCGATGAGCTGGTATTGCGGTTCAGAATTGATCATGGTGATGACATTCGTATCGCCATTCTGTCAATCGATCCGACGCGAAGAAAATCCCACGGTGCGCTGCTGGGTGACCGTATTCGCATGAATGCGATTAACCATCCGAATATCTATATGCGCTCGCTGGCAACACGCGATGCAGGCAGCGAGATCAGCCAGGCCCTGCCCCAGGCCATTGAGTGCTGCCGTATGGCGGGCTTTGACCTGATCGTGGTCGAGACCTCCGGCATCGGCCAGGGAGATGCTGCAGTGGTACCCCACGTGGACCGCAGCCTGTATGTCATGACCCCCGAATTCGGAGCAGCAAGCCAGCTAGAGAAAATCGACATGCTGGACTTCGCGCATTTCGTGGCGATCAATAAATTCGACCGTCGCGGTGCGGAGGATGCACTTCGCGATGTCAGCAAACAAGTTCAGCGCAATCGTGGAGACTGGACCAGCAGTCTTGAGTCGATGCCTGTCTTTGGCACTCAGGCGTCTCGGTTTAATGATGATGGCGTGACATCGCTGTATCACGCGATTGCCGATGAGCTCGGCAAAATCGGACTAAAACCTTCGTCAGGCCGGCTGCCCCGCACTGGCGTACGGTATTCCCACTCGCGCGATGCCATCATCCCCGCCGCCCGCTCCCGATACCTTGCTGAGATTGCCCAGAGCATCCGGGACTATCGCGCCCGTGTCGTGCAGCAGTCCAGACTTGCCCGAGAACTGCAGCAGCTCAAGGCCTCGCGCGATATGGCGCAGGCAGCAGGATTGCAGCCAAACTTTAACGAGCTAATCACAGAGCGCGAGCGACAAATCGGCAAGTCAGAACAGCTTCTCATCGAGCAGTGGCCAGCGATTGCCCATGCCTATCGGCAGGAGGTGCTGGAGACAAAGATACGTGATCGTGTCGACCGCCAAGAGCTCTGGGTGAACACGTTATCTGGCAGCAAAATGCCCCGCGTAGGTCTGCCTAAGTTTCATGATCATGGCGATATCCTGAACTGGCGCATGCTAGAAAACCTCCCGGGCCACTTCCCCTATACGGCGGGCGTGTTCCCCTTTAAGCGGGCGGATGAAGACCCAACCCGGATGTTTGCTGGCGAGGGGGATCCTGACCGCACCAACCGACGCTTCAAACTACTTGCAGCCGATATGCCGGCGATTCGGTTATCGACCGCATTCGACTCCGTCACACTGTATGGCAGTGATCCCGGAGAGCGTCCGGATATCTACGGCAAGGTGGGCAACTCCGGGGTTTCTGTTGCCACTTTGGACGACATGAAGGCCTTATACGCCGGTTTTACGCTCTGTGCTCCCTCAACGTCTGTCTCGATGACCATCAACGGTCCTGCGCCGGCAATTCTCGCGATGTTTTTTAATGCGGCTATCGACCAACAGATTGAGCACTTCAAACGGGAACAAGGCCGATCGCCATCCGTAGACGAGGCCAAGGCCATTCGATCCGATGTCCTGCGCAACGTGCGCGGCACCGTTCAGGCCGACATTCTGAAAGAGGATCAGGGCCAAAACACCTGTATTTTTTCGACCGATTTCAGCCTCAAGGTCATGGGCGACATCCAAGAATTTTTTGTCGCCAATGGCGTACGCAACTTTTACTCGGTATCGATCTCGGGCTATCACATCGCCGAGGCCGGTGCCAATCCAATCTCCCAGCTTGCATTTACGCTCTCCAACGCATTTACCTATGTAGAGTCTTACCTTGCCCGCGGGATGAAGATCGACGACTTTGCGCAAAACCTGTCGTTTTTCTTTAGCAACGGCATGGATCCGGAGTACGCCGTACTTGGGCGGGTAGCCCGTCGGATCTGGGCGCTCGCCATGCGCGAGAAATATGGCGCGAACGAACGCAGCCAGAAACTGAAATACCACATTCAGACATCCGGCAGAAGCCTGCACGCTCAGGAAATTGATTTCAATGACATCCGCACAACGCTGCAGGCCCTGATCGCGATTTACGACAACTGCAACTCGCTGCACACCAATGCCTACGACGAGGCAATCACCACCCCAACCGAGGAAAGCGTTCGCCGCGCAATGGCGATTCAGCTGATCATCAACCGGGAGTGGGGGCTGTCGAAGTCAGACAACCCGAATCAAGGCTCTTTTATCATCGAAGAGCTCACCGATCTGGTCGAGGCCGCCGTGCTTGCAGAGTTCGAGCGCATCTCTGAGCGGGGCGGCGTTCTCGGCGCCATGGAAACGGGCTACCAGCGTGGAAAGATCCAGGATGAATCCATGCACTACGAGCATCTCAAACACACTGGAGAGCTGCAGATCATCGGGGTGAATACGTTCCGCGGCCCTAATACCGCTGAGGGTCCCGAGACGATTGAGCTGGCCCGATCGACCGAGGATGAGAAGCGCAGCCAGCTCAGGCGTCTATCCGAGTTTCATCAGGTGCATGGCGCTGAAGCATCGGCGTCACTAGAGCGCCTACAGCAGACCGTGATCCGTGGCGGAAACGTATTTGAAGAACTCATGAATGCAGTCCGCACCTGCTCCCTGGGGCAGATCACGGAAGCCCTCTATGCGGTCGGCGGCCAGTACCGCCGGAATATGTAACCAACACAGGACGCAACAAGGTGATCGCTGCCGCACACATGACTTTTCCACGCGCCTTGCGCGAACATGCTCGGGTCAGACCCGACCGTCCGGCCTATCGCGAGAAATATCTCGGCATATGGCAGACCGAGACATGGGGCCAGGCCTATGAGACAGTCCGTCTACTCGCATGTGGTCTTGCAAGCCTCGGATTTAAACGCGGCATGACCCTCGGCATTATTGGTGATAACCGCCCCAAGCTCTACCAGGCGATGCTCGCCGCCCAGAGCCTTGGCGGCATTGCAGTGCCCCTCTACCAGGACTCCATTGCCGCTGAGATGGTGTATGTGCTGCAAAACGCCGATGTGAGTTTTGCGTTTGCGGAAGACCAGGAGCAGGTCGATAAACTGCTCGAAATCAATGAAGATGTCCACCTGCTGCATAACGTGTTCTATCTTGATCCGCGCGGCATGCGGAATTACCAGCATGACCACATCAAGCCGGTTGAAGATCTCCTGGAGGCCGGCCGTGCCTTTCATCAGGCCCATCCCGATTTCTTTGACCGTGAGGTGGATCTGGGAACGCCCGAAGATGTCTGCGTGATTCTGTACACCTCAGGCACAACCGGCCGGCCCAAGGGGGTCTGCCAGACGCACGCCTCCATGCTCGGTGCCGGCCATGGCGCCTGCTCGGTGGATAGTCTCAGTGATCAAGACAACACCATGGCGTATCTGCCGATGGCCTGGGTCGGTGACTTTCTCTTCTCGATGGCCCAGTGCATGGCCAGCGGATTTACGATTAACTGCCCAGAGTCTCGCGAGACAGTCTCGATGGACATGAAAGAGATTGGTCCAAGCTACTACTTTGCGCCGCCACGGGTCTACGAGGGGCTGCTGACATCGGTCACCATTCGTATGGAAGACGCCAGTCCGATGAAGCAGAAAATGTTCAACTATTTCATGGGCGTGGCGCGAAAATGTGGGGCTGAACTTCTCGATGGCCACGATGTTCCGCTGCCGATGCGCCTGCTCTACGGCCTCGGCAATCTGATGGTCTATGGTCCGCTGCGCAACACCCTGGGGATGAGCAATATTCGGGTGGCCTATACCGCAGGTGAGGCGATCGGCCCCGACCTCTTTCGCTTTTACCGATCCATTGGCATCAATCTGAAGCAGTTATACGGCCAGACCGAGAGCTGCGCCTATGCCTGCATTCAGCGCAACGGTGAGGTGAAATATGACTCTGTTGGTAAGCCATCCCCGGGGGTGGAGATCAAGATCGGCGAGAACAGTGAAGTCCTGGTTCGTGGTGTCTCTTTGCTAAAGGAGTACTACAAAAACCCCGAGGCGACTGCCGAATCCATCGACCGGGAAGGCTACTTCCACACGGGTGATGCGGGTGTCATCGATAGCGATGGCGACCTTCGGATCATTGACCGTGCCAAGGATGTCTCCAAGATGGCCGATGGCAAGGTCTTTGCGCCGAAGTACATTGAAAACAAGCTCAAATTCTTTAGCTTTATCAAAGAGGCTGTCGTATTCGGCGCAGGCCGCGACAGTATTGGCGCGTTTATCAACATCGACTTTGAGGCAGTGGGTAACTGGGCAGAGCGCCGAGACATTGCCTACTCGGGCTACATTGATCTTGCCGGCAATCCAGCCGTTGCAGAGCTCATTACGGGCTGTATCGAAAAAATGAACCAGGAGCTCTCCCATGAAAGCATGCTTGGCCACGCCCAGATCTCGCGCTTTCTAATTCTGCATAAAGAGCTCGACCCGGATGACGATGAGCTCACCAGAACACGGAAGGTGCGCAGGAGCTTTATCGAAGACAAATACAAGGTCCTGATCGATGCCATCTACGGAGGACTGAAGGAACAATTCATTGAGACAGCGGTGCGTTTTGAGGATGGCCGAACCGGAAAGGTCTCCGCCACGCTCAGGGTCCACGACACCAAAACCTTCCCCTACGGAGGGACCAAATGAGCGGCAGCGATATCATCCTCGAGGTCCGTGGCATCAGCCTGTCGTTTGGCGGTGTCCAGGCCCTATCGAACATTTCCTTCGATGTTCAGCGCGGCGAGATCCGTTCCATCATCGGTCCAAATGGGGCAGGAAAAAGCTCCATGCTCAACTGCATTAATGGCGCATACAAGCCGCAGGAGGGGCAGATTGTCTTCGAGGGCGAAACGCTCGACGATGTGAATCCGCATCGGATGGCCAGCCTTGGCGTTGCCCGAACTTTTCAGAATCTGGCGCTGTTCAAGGGAATGTCGGTGCTCGACAACATCATGACCGGCCGAAACCTGCGGATGAAATCTAACCTCTTTCTGCAGGCATTGCGCCTCGGTCCCGCGGAGCGTGAAGAGATCAGACATCGGGAGTTCGTTGAAGAGATCATCGACTTTCTCGGCATCCAACAGCACCGCCGCACGCCAGTGGGCCAGCTGCCCTATGGCCTGCAGAAACGGGTGGATCTGGGACGGGCACTTGCGATGGAGCCGAAGCTGCTGCTGCTGGATGAGCCGATGGCCGGCATGAACGTGGAAGAGAAACAGGACATGTGCCGTTTCATTCTCGACGTCAATGACGAATTTGGAACCACAATTGTTCTGATCGAACACGATATGAGCGTGGTGATGGATATCTCTGAGCGGGTTGTCGTATTGGACTACGGCAAGAAGATTGGCGACGGTGTTCCGGACGATGTCCGACAGAACCCCGATGTGATTAACGCCTACCTGGGCACCGAGCATTAAGGGGGAATAGCCACATCATGGGATTTTTCTTTGAAACTTTGATCGGCGGACTCATGGCGGGCGTGCTGTATTCGCTGGTTGCCCTGGGCTTTGTACTGATCTTTAAAGCCTCCGGTGTCTTCAACTTCGCACAGGGCGCCATGGTGCTCTTTGCCGCCCTCGCCATGGCGCGTTTTTCTGAATGGATACCGGCGCTCCTGGGCTTCGACAGCAAACTGCTTGGAAATCTGATTGCCTTTGTCTTGGCCGCCCTTCTCATGTTTGCCTTTGCCTGGGTGGTTGAAAAACTGGTGCTACGGCCACTGGTCAACCAAGAGGCCGTCACCTTGCTGATGGCCACCCTTGGGGTCACATATTTCCTGGATGGTTTTGGCCAGACTATTTTTGGCAGCTCGGTCTACAAAATTGATATCGGCATGCCCAAGGAGCCGATATTTCTGCTTCAGTCGGTGTTCGAAGGCGGCATCCTGATTAGCAAAGAAGACCTCTACGCCTCGATTGTGGCGGCCGCACTTGTGGCCGCACTGACCATCTTTTTTCAGAAAACGTCGACAGGCCGCGCCCTGCGTGCGGTGGCCGATGACCACCAGGCAGCCCAGTCGATCGGCATTCCGCTCAACCGGATGTGGGTCATCGTGTGGTGTGTTGCAGGCATTACAGCGCTTGTGGCGGGCGTGATCTGGGGATCCAAGATCGGTGTGCAGTTTTCGCTCACCACCGTCGCTTTAAAGGCTTTGCCGGTGATCATTTTGGGCGGGCTGACATCCGTGCCCGGCGCCATCATCGGAGGGCTGCTGATCGGGGTGGGAGAAAAACTCTCCGAGGTGTATATCGGCCCGTTCTTCGGCGGTGGGATCGAGATCTGGTTCTCCTACGTTCTGGCGCTGTTGGTACTTCTGGTGCGGCCGCAGGGCCTGTTTGGCGAAAAAATTATCGATCGGGTCTAGGGAGAAAGCCGCGTGATCTACAGAGAAAATGGCCAGTTCAAGGTCAATTACCGGGCCGACCAACAGATTTTTCCAATCGCCCAGGACCGATTTTTTGTTCTCGGGCTTATCGCGCTTGCTGCAGTCGCGGTCCCCATGTTGGCCAGCGACTATACGCTCAAGGCCATTCTGGTCCCATTCCTTATCCTGTCGCTTGCCGCCATCGGCGTGAATATCCTCGTCGGCTATTGCGGGCAGATCTCGTTGGGCTCGGGCGCCTTTATGGCCGTAGGGGCCTACATGGCCTACAACGTATTTGTCCGCATTGATGGGATGCCGCTGATCATCGCCCTGCTATCGGGAGGCTTCTTTGCCACGGTCGTGGGCGTGATCTTTGGAATTCCCAGCCTGCGGGTCAAGGGCCTATACCTCGCCGTGGCCACCCTCGCCGCCCAGTTTTTCTGCGACTGGGCGTTTAGCCGCATCTCTTGGTTCACCAACGACAGTTCATCCGGTTCGGTGGCTGTGTCGGATCTGACCGTGCTCGGCTGGACCATCAATACCCCCGTCGATAAATATCTGTTCTGCCTTGCCTTTGTCTCGCTGTTTGCGCTCTTAGCAAAAAATCTCGTCCGCTCATCCATCGGCCGCCAGTGGATGGCGATCCGAGATATGGACGTTGCCGCAGCGGTAATTGGAATTCGGCCGGTCTACGCCAAGCTGAGCGCGTTTGCTGTGAGCTCGTTTATCGTTGGCGTGGCGGGCGCCCTGTGGGGATTTGTCCATCTGGGATCGTGGGAGCCCTTGGCCTTCTCAATTGACCGCTCCTTTCAGCTGCTCTTCGTGGTGATCATCGGCGGCCTTGGATCGATTATGGGCAGCTTTATGGGCGCCGCCTTTATCGTTGTCTTGCCGATTTTCCTCAGCCAGGCGCTGCCCATGATTGGCAACCTTTTTGGCGTGGAAGTATCGATCGCCATGGTCTCCCATGCCGAGTTCATGATCTTTGGCGCCCTGATTGTCTGGTTCCTAATCGCTGAGCCCCACGGCCTAGCAAAGCTGTGGAGTATAGGAAAACAAAAGCTCAGACTATGGCCCTTCCCGCATTAAACGTTCGGGGTTACCCCTTATCGACTCATTTAACTTTAATTTCTACCGTCAATCCGTACCACACCAACACCATCGAGGAGACCGTCGTATGAAGAAGTCCAAAACATTAATCGCGGGTGCGTTAGCCGCCATCGCCCTGACCACGGCGGGGATGCAGTCTCAGGCGCTCGCGCAGGCAAAGGTTCAGTTTTTCCCTAGCCTGACCGGCCGTACCGGACCGGTAGCCCCGAACGCAACCCCGTTTGCCAATGGATATTGGGATTACATGAAACTGGTCAACGCCCGTGGCGGCATTAACGGCGTCATGACACTTGTCGAAGAGTGTGAGACCGCCTATGCCACAGACCGCGGCGTTGAGTGCTACGAGCGTCTGAAGGGCAAGCATGGTGGTGCGACCGTATTCCAGCCGCTGTCGACTGGTATTACCTTCGCGCTCACAGAGAAAATTCCCAATGACAAGATTCCCATGATCACCTCCGGCTACGGCCGCAGTGACTCTGCAGACGGCATGATCTTTAAGTGGAACTTCCCCCTGATCGGCCACTACTGGGTGGCGGGCGATGCAGTGATTCAGCATATCGCCAACAAAATGGGCGGCTGGGCCAACCTGAAGGGCAAGAAGATTGCTGTCGGTTATCACGACAGCCCGTTTGGTAAAGAGCTCCTGCCGATCATGGAAGAGCGCGCCAAGCGGCATGGGTTCACACTTCAGCTACTGCCTATTCCTGCCCCTGGTGTTGAGCAGAAAGCAATCTGGCTTCAGGTCCGTCAGCAGCGCCCTGACTTCGTCGTGTTACAGACCTGGGGCATCATGACCGCCACCGCCATCCGCGAGGCCATCGCAGTAGGCTATCCAATGGATAAGGTGATCGGCACATGGTGGTCTGGTGCTGAGCCGGATATTCGTGATATCGGTGCAGGCGCCCGCGGCTACAGTGCAGTGATGATGCAGCATGGCTCCGAGAAGAACTCCGAAGTCGTCAAAGAGATCCTCTCCCGTATCCACGACAAGGGCCAGGGCACCGGTCCGCGTGCTGAGGTCGGCGATGTGCTTTACATGCGTGGCGTCGTTGGCGCAATGCTTGCCGTTGAGGGCGTATTCCGGGCGCAAGAGCGCTACGGCAAGGGCAAGGTCGTAACCGGCGAGCAGGCACGCTGGGGCTATGAGAATCTGGATATCAATCGCGCACGTCTAGCGCAGCTTGGCTTTACCGGTGTCTTAAGCCCCATCCAGACCACCTGTGCAGACCACATGGGATCCGCATGGGCACGTATCCACACCTGGGACGGCACCAAGTTCGGCTGGTCCTCTGACTGGCTGCAGGCCGATGAGGCCATCATGCGTCCGATGGTGACCGCATCTGCCGAGCGCTATGCAAAAGAGAAGAAACTGACACGCCGTACCGAGGCGGACTGCAAGTCCTAATTGCATCCCACCCTCAGCAGAGCCCCCATCACGCACAAGGATCACCTGATGACGACCGCATCTCCAGTACTCACCGTAAACGGAATTGAGGTCATCTACAACCATGTGATCCTTGTCTTGAAGGGGGTCTCTCTTGCGCTGAACAAGGGCGGTATCGTTGCCCTGCTCGGCGGTAATGGCGCGGGCAAGACCACGACGCTGAGGGCTGTCTCCAACCTGCTGAAAGGCGAACGCGGCGAGGTCACCAAGGGCTCTATTGAGTACAAAGGCGAACGCATCGAGGCGCTCTCCCCCGCCGATCTGGTGCGCAGGGGCGTTGTTCAGGTCATGGAGGGCAGACACTGTTTTGCCCACCTGACAATTGAAGAGAATCTTCTCTCGGGGGCCTACACCCGGGCCGCCTCGAAGGGAGACCTACAGACGTCGCTGGACAAGGTCTACAACTATTTCCCAAGGCTTAAAACCCGTCGCAACTCTCAGGCGGCCTACACCTCCGGTGGAGAGCAGCAGATGTGCGCGATCGGCCGGGCACTGATGGCCAATCCTGAAACGATTCTGCTTGATGAACCCTCGATGGGACTCGCGCCGCAGATTGTCGAAGAGGTCTTCCACATTGTCCAAGATCTCAATAGCCGCGAAGGCGTAAGTTTCCTTCTCGCCGAACAAAACACCAACGTCGCACTGCGCTTTGCACAATACGGCTATATCCTTGAGAACGGCCGGATCGTGATGGATGGCACTGCCGAAGATCTCCGCAACAACGAAGACGTTAAAGAGTTCTATCTCGGTGTGTCCTCGGGCGCTGAGCGAAGCTCGTTTCGTGAAGTGAAGTCCTATCGCCGTCGTAAACGTTGGCTCGCATAAGGGCCTAACCACAGTATGACCCCATCTGAACAGCAGGAACGTCGTTCCCGGGATGATCGCGAGCGAGATCTGCTCTCCCGTTTGCAAGAGACCGTAGCGCATGCAAAATCACACGCGCCCTACTACAGCAAGACACTCAGCGATCTAGAGCCGCACCAGCTGAAATCCCTCGCGGATATCGCGTCGCTTCCGGTAACCCGAAAATCTACCCTGTCTTCCCTACAGGCATCCGAACCTCCGTTCGGGGGGTTTCTGGCCGCACCGTTTACCGCGCTACGCCGGGTCTTTCAATCACCCGGTCCGATCTATGAGCCGCAGGGCATGACCGTGGATCACTTCGGGATGATGCGTGCACTGCGCGCCGCGGGATTCCAGGCCGGCGATCTGGTGCACAACAGTTTCTCGTATCACCTCTCTCCAGGCGCGTGGATTATCGAGGGTGGACTGCATGCCCTGGGCTGTTGGGTATTGCCCGCCGGGATCGGCCAGACCGAGCAACAGGTACAGGCGATCGCCCAGCTCCGACCCGCAGGCTACACGGGCACGCCAAGTTTTCTAAAAATCCTGATTGAGAAGGGCCAGGAGATGAACCTCGCGACAGACAGCCTGCGTAAGGCACTGGTCTCGGGTGAGGCGCTTACCCCCTCCACACGTCAATGGCTTGCTGAGCGCAATATTCGCGTCGGCCAGGCGTATGCGACTGCGGATCTCGGGATGATCGCCTATGAGACCGCTGACCCCGCCCAGGGACTCGTGGTCAACGAGGATGCGATTGTTGAAATCGTCGAGCCTGGCGGCAGTGCGCCAATGCCCATCGGTGAAGTCGGTGAGGTCGTTGTCACCACCTTTAATCGCGAATATCCAATGATTCGGTTTGCTACCGGTGACCTGTCGGCAATTGATCCAAGATCGCTTCAAAGCGCGACCGACTGTGGCCGGACCAATATCCGGATAAAGGGCTGGCTCGGCAGGGCCGACCAAACGACGAAGGTGCGGGGCATGTTTGTGCATCCGGGCCAGATTGGCCAGATCATCAAGGGCTTTCCCATGATCACCAAGGCCCGTCTTGTGCTTACCGGAAACATCGGCAGCGACACGATGACACTGCATTGCGAGGTGGCAGACCGTGCCGCCGTTCAATCCAACAGCCAGTCACTCATTGATACTGCGCGGGAGGTCACCCGACTACGCTGCGAACTTTCATTTGTCGCACCGGGCACACTCCCCGATGACGGCAAGCTCATTGAAGACGCACGAAGCTACGCATAGTCGGGCATAGCGGCCATACCAGCCGCTCACGATCACTGCGCCGAATGGGTAGCGGCCTGTCGTGCGAGCCAGGCCCGACCAGCCCGTGATGCATTCGGCCGGCCCAGCACCCGAGAGATCGCTTCACCCGCCTCAGCGAGCAGAGTGAGATCAATTCCTGTCGTAATTCCCAGCCCATGCATTAAAAAGACAATGTCTTCAGTGGCCACGTTGCCGGTGGCCCCGCGGGCATATGGACAGCCGCCAAGGCCGGCCACCGAGCCATGAAAAATAGCGACGCCAGATTCAAGTGCCGCCACGATATTCGCGATCGCCTGGCCGTAGGTGTCGTGAAAATGGCCGCTAAAACGCTCGCGCTCGTACCGGCGGAAGATCCATTCGTAGACCGTCTTTACCTGATGGGCGGTGCCAACCCCAATGGTGTCGGCAATATCAATCTCCACACAACCCAGATCCATCATTCGGTCGACCACATCCAACACTCGGCTCGGATCCACAGCACCCTCGTAGGGGCAGCCAAGGCAGCAGGAGATACTGCCACGGAGCCGAATTCCATCAGCAAGGGCTGCCTGGGCGACTGGCCGAAATCGTTCAATCGATTCTGCAATGCTGCAATTGATATTTTTCTGTGAAAAGCCCTCTGATGCCGCGCCGAAAATAACGACCTCGTCCATACCTGCCTCGCGGGCAGACTCATATCCCCGCATGTTCGGCGTGAGGGCCGAGTAGATGATCCCGGGCGTGCGCTCAACCGCCTGCATGACCGCAAGCCCGTCGGCCATCTGCGGCACCCACTTAGGCGACACAAATGACACCGCCTCTATATTGGGCAGTCCCGCACGGGCCAGCCGGTGAATGAGCGACACCTTGTCTGTCACGGATACAAGTTGCTTTTCATTTTGTAGACCATCCCGCGGACTGACATCAACAATCTTGACGCGCTCCGGAAGTTGAGTGGCTGTCGACACCGCAGGCCTCTATGCAGATGTACTGTTGGACAAGGCGCGCGCGATCAGAATCTTTTGTACATCGCTGGTGCCCTCATAGATCTGGCAGACGCGTACATCGCGGTAGAACCGCTCGACAGGAAAGTCCTTCACGATGCCATAACCACCGAAAATCTGGATCGCCTCTGAACAGATCCGCTCAGCCATCTCACTGGCATAAAGCTTTGCCATCGCAGCCTCCTTCAGACAGGGGCGGCCGGCATCCTTTAAGCTTGCCGCGTGCCAGACCATCTGACGTGCGGCCTCGATTTGTGTGGCCATATCCGCAAGCCGAAACTGTACGGCCTGATGCTGAAAGATCGGCTGGCCGAATGCCTCGCGCTCCTTCGCGTACGCCAAAGCAGCCTCAAATGCCGCCCGGGCCATGCCAACCGACTGCGCGGCGATGCCGATTCGTCCGCCCTCCAGACCGGAGAGCGCAATCTTGTACCCCTGCCCCTCGGCGCCGATGCGATAACTCGCCGGGATACGACAGTTTTCAAATAGGATCTGGGCAGTATCCGAAGAATTCTGGCCGATCTTTTCCTCAAGCCTTGCGACCGCATAGCCTGGCGTATCCGTTGGCACCATAAAGGCCGACATACGTTCACTTGGGCTGCCCGAGCCGGTTACGGCAATGACGATCGCCACCTGGCCATTTTTACCACTGGTAATAAACTGTTTTACACCGTTGATCAGATAGTCATTGCCGTCGCGTCGCGCCGTCGTGCGCACCTCGGCCGCATTTGAACCCGCCTGAGGCTCCGTTAGACAAAAAGCGCCGAGCATCTTGCCACTGGCCAGCGGGACCAGCCATTGGCGTTTCTGTTCCTCGGTGCCGTAGGCAAGCAAAATGCTACAGACGGGACAGTTGTTGACGGAAATTGCTGTACTGGTCCCCCCATCAGCAGCCGCAATTTCCTCCAGAATGAGTGCGAGGCATACTGCATCTAGGCCGGCACCACCATATTCCTGCGGCACCATCACGCCATAACAGCCTAACGCTGCAAGCTGCTGATGGATATCTTTCGGGAACACATGATCGCGATCCCACTGCGCAGCCTTAGGGACAATCTCGTTTCGGCAGAAATCTGCCAGCGCATCCCGGACCTGCTGTTGTTCCTCACTGAGCACCATGGTGAATGATCTTTCCTGGCATTAATTTAATTAATCTCAATACCCACAGCAGTGGCCTCACCACCGCCGATACACAGGCTCGCTACGCCCCGCTTCAATCCACGCTGACGCAAGGCGTGGATGAGCGTGACAATAATCCGCGCGCCAGAGGCACCGATGGGATGGCCCAGGGCACAGGCTCCGCCGTTGACATTTAAACGCTCGCGAGGAATCTTCAGATCGCGGGCGGCCGCCATTGCGACCACAGCGAAAGCCTCATTGATTTCCCATAGATTCACATCAGCGACCTGCCAGGCATTGGCCTTCAGTAGCCGCTCGATCGCACCAATTGGTGCAGTCGGAAAGTCACTTGGCGTGGCCGCATAACCCGCATGGCCAACCATTCTCGCAATTGGTGCTCTGCCCAGGCGCTCTGCGGTGGACAGCCGAGTCATTACTAAGGCAGCCGCACCGTCACTGATCGACGACGAAGAGGCTGCAGTTACCGTGCCGTCTTTGGCAAACGCAGGCTTTAGGCTTGGAATCTTCTCAATGGCAATGGTTCGGGGACCCTCGTCGGAGACGATCTGAACCGACCCCTTCCGAGTGGAGACCTCAACCGGAGCGATCTCTTCCTTGAATTCGCCACTGTCTGCCGCACGCTTTGCCCAACTGACTGACTCAATCGCAAACTGATCCTGCATCTCACGCGTAAACTTGTATTGGCGGGCACAGTCTTCGCCATAGGTGCCCATCGAACGTCCGGGCTCATAGGCATCTTCCAGACCATCGAGCATCATGTGGTCGTACACGGTACTGTGTCCTATCCGATAACCCGCACGGGCCCGCGCAAGCAGATAAGGCGCGTTACTCATACTCTCCATTCCCCCGGCGACCACCACATCGGCCGCACCCAGCACCAGGGTGTCATGCATGCCCATGACGGATCGCATGCCTGAGCCGCAGACCTTATTAACAGTCGTACAGACGGTCGAACTGGGAAGCCCTGCGCCCAATGCCGCCTGACGGGCGGGTGCCTGGCCAACACCAGCAGGCAGCACACAGCCGAACATGAGTTCATCGACGACCTCTGGGGAGATGGATGCCTTTGCCAGCGCGGCACGGATACTCACCGAACCAAGCATCGGGGCGGTCAACGGCGAGAGCTCGCCCATAAAGTTGCCCATCGGCGTACGGGCCGCAGAAAGAAAGACGACTGGATCTTGGGTGATGGGCTTCATGTCCATGCTCTCCTTGACTAAGTTAGATCGACGACAGCCCTTCCATCACGAAGAGCGTCATCAGAGCGACCGCACATTTCTTCCGCTGGCCGTTCTTCTCGATAAACACATCTCCCTGACAGACCATAAGCATCCGGCCGGGTTTAAGCACATTGCCAACCGCAACTAAGCGGTCTCCGTCTGCTGGGGAAATCAGATTAATCTTGTACTCCGCAGTCAGGCCTGCCTTTCCGGGCGGGACCATCGATAGCGCCGCATAACCACAGGCAGTATCCGCCAACGCCCCCACCACGCCACCATGGAAAAACCCGTGCTGCTGGGTAACCACCTCGGATAACGGTATCGAGATTACCGACCGGCCTTCCTCGATCTCATCGAGTGAGGCCTGAAAGTGCCGCATCAGACCCTGGGCCGCAAAACTGCTTCGAACTTCTTCAATTCGGGAAGGAGATAACGCCATTCAATCGCTCCGAGAGACCAGTTTGACCTTAGCGTCTGCCTCCCCTAAAGTCAAACCCATATGCAGATCCAAGATCACACGTTTATCGTTACGGGTGGCGCCTCAGGGCTCGGTTATGTCGCTGCCTGTCGGCTTGCAGAGGCAGGTGCGAACGTGGTGATCGCAGACCTAAAACCGCCAGAGGAGCCTGCACCCAACACAGTCTTCATTCAGTGCGACGTCTCCGATGCCGCCAGCGGGGAGTCCGCAATCAGATTTGCACAACAGCAATTCGGCGGACTGCACGGCCTAATCAACTGCGCGGGTGTCGCACCCGCGGAAAAAGTCCTTAGCAAAAACGGGCCCCACGCATTGGAATCCTTCCATCGCACGATCGCCATCAATCTGACCGGTAGTTTCAACATGCTCAGACTGGCGGCGCAGGCAATCAGCGAGGCCCCGCAGCGTTCCGGTGCAGATGAAACCGCAGGCGTAATTATCAATACCGCATCGGTCGCCGCCTTTGACGGCCAGATTGGACAGGCCGCCTATGCGGCCTCAAAGGGTGGACTTGTCGCAATGACCTTACCGATTGCCCGCGAGCTTGCCCGATCACGTATTCGTGTCATGACGATTGCGCCGGGCATTATGGCGACCCCCATGCTGTTGGCCTTCCCTCAGGAGGTTCAAGACTCCCTGAATCAATCGGTGCCCTTCCCGGCTCGAATGGGAAAGCCAGACGAATTCGCTCGCCTGGTCATGCATGTTATCGAGAACGACTATCTCAATGGCGAGGTCATTCGCCTAGATGGCGCCATTAGGATGGCGCCCCGATAACACCTGGGCAGACAAAGATCTCGCCATCCTGAAGTAAGGCTTTGGTTTTAACGAGACTATCCAACGCCCACTGGACCGCAGCGGCAGCGCTCAAGCCCAGAAGACTGCCGCTATCGCGTAACACCTCCGCCTCTCCGAGAAGTCCAAGCAACTGGTCGATCGACGCCCGCTCGAGATCGAGCATGAGAAATTTGACGAGCACCTTCAGCGCGTGACGTGCATTACGCTGCGGATCCTGCGCAAGCCAGTCAAGCCGACTTCGTGCGCGCCTAAGTGCAGCCCCAACATCCGAAAACATTGGCCCATGGCCGGGAATCACAAGCACGGGGTCTAACGAGGCAATCAGATCCAGAACCTCGCCCTGTTCCCGAAATCCACTCTCACCAGAGAGCTCTGGAAAAGTGACGCCAAATCCGTCTTCCCAAAGCGCATCAGCAGAAATCAGAATACGATCACGGGCAGCGTAAAGCAGGATTGAATCCGGGTCATGGCCAGGCGCCGCGTGTACGCTCCACTTCATCCCGCCCAGCTCCAGACAATCGCCCGCCTGAAGAAATCCTGTTGGCTCAAAAGGATCGCACCGCTGCCCAGTAGCCTGATAGGTCAATCGATTCACATCCCAGGCTTTTGCGGCCTGATACGACGCAACGGGTATCAATAGCTCGGGGTGATGCCGCTCCGTAAGTGCACGATTACCACCACAGTGATCGGAATGAAGATGGGTGTTGATAATGCGAACAAGCCTTCGACCGGAGAGAAGCCGTTCAACCAGCGTACAGGTCAGCGCCGCATGTTTTACATACCCGGTATCGATTAACGAGGCGGAATCGGGCCCATCAAAAAATAAGACGTGATTGGCCGACAGCCAATCCCGCTCGATAAATCGCATCGAATCGGGAAGCGTAATGTCCATCAATTTCGATCGCTTATCAGTCTTGGCTCAGCTGGTTAAAAAAGCCTACGCTGCCGGCGGGGATGTCTCGACATTCCAATGACCCGCCCGCTGCTGAATTTGTCGCAGCACCTGTTCACGCTCCGCACTGCTCATCTGACCCCAGAGGGCAATCTCATCGATCGTTCTCAGACAGCCAATACAAAGCCCGGTCTGCTCAGACATCTTGCAAACCGATCTACAGGGTGACATGATCTGCGCGCTGTTGCGACTTTCAGCCATAGCCAAGAATAGCATCCACCCATGGAGAGATCCCCTTGAGCGACGCCTCAATCTGCCACTATCCCCTGCCTGAGCAGTCATCACTGCCCCAGGATATCGCCCAGCGACTGGCGGTTACCCAGGAAAAGGCGGGGTTTGTACCGAATGTGATGCGGGTACTGTCAAGAAGGCCAGAGGAGTTCCGTGCCTTTTTCGCCTATCACGATGCGCTCATGGAGGGCCCAAGCGGGCTCAGCAAGGCCGAGAGAGAGATGATCGTCGTGGCGACATCCGCCATTAACCGCTGTCCATACTGTGTGATTGCGCATGGCGCGATACTCAGAATCCGGGCCAAAAACCCCAAGATTGCTGATCAGGTTGCCACGAACTACAAGACTGCGGATATCAGCAGCAGAGAGCGTGCGATTTTAGACTTCGCTGTAAAAGTAGCGACCGCCTCGGCTGATGTCTCAGATGCCGATCGACAGGCAGCACGCCAGGCCGGTCTGTCTGAGGAAGACCTCTGGGACATTGCATCGATCACCGCGTTTTTCGCACTGAGCAATCGACTCGCAAGCGCAACCGGCATGCGGCCCAATGACGAGTTCTATCTGATGGGACGTGTTCCGATACAAAAGCCGTAATGGTCAAATCTTAACGGGCAACGCCTGCCTCCATAAGTTGGTCAATGTCCTGTTCTCGATAACCCGCTGCACGCAGAAGCGCACGGGAGTGGCCGCCAATTTCCGGGGACTGCGCCGACACCCGTAGCGGATCCTGCTGCTCGGTCGACTGCATCGACACCGGAAAACCAGACCGAAGTCGACCCTCGGGCGTGCGCCATATTCCCGATCGCTGGGCGGCAGGTCCATGGTGTAGCGCCTCTTCTAAGGTCAATACGGGTGTCACGCAGCAATCCTCGGATGCAAAGATCTCGCGCCAATCGGCAAGTGGTTTGCGGATGAGTTCCTCTGAGACTGCCCGAATGGTGGCCTGGCCAACATCGCCCAGACTGTGGCCGAACTCGGCAAGATCCGGCCGGCCAATCACGTTGCAGAACCGGATCCAGAACTTCTGCTCCAACGCACCTACCGCAAGCCACCGGCCATCCTGTGTCGGATACAACTGATAACAGGCCGCGCCTCCGGTGATCAGTTCCTGCCCGGGCTTTGGCTCCTGACTCCGAAGCGACAGCAATCCCAGCGTGTAGACGTTGAGCGCGAGCAGGCCATCGGTCATGGAGACATCAAGAAAACGCCCCCTGCCTTTCAGCTTGGCCTCCAGCAGCGCAGCGAGTATTGCCGATACGGCGGTCATCGCACCACCTGCAAGATCTGCAATCTGTAGACCACCAACCGCCGGTGGCTGATGGGCTGGCCGACTATGATGCAAAGTGCCGGACAGCGCCTGGTAGTTGAGATCATGGCCTGCCTGTGCGGCGAAAGATCCCGACTGGCCGTAGCCAGAAATCGCGCAATACACCAATTCCGGACGCACCGCAGAAAGCGCGGAATATCCGATCCCAAGCCGTTGCATCACACCAGGGCGAAATCCCTCTAAAACAATATCCACGTCAACCACGAGCCGCTTGACGATGTCGACTGCCCTCGGATCGCGAAGATTGAGCGCAATCGACTTTTTACCGCGATTCACCAGATGAAAAAACTCACCATCGCCAAATCCATCCAGCTGTGCCTCCTGCCGCATGAGGTCACCGCCATCATCCCGGGTCGCATCATCTACGCGAATGACCTCGGCACCGAGATCCACCAGCACCTGTGAGCAAAACGGGCCGGGCAACAGGCGGCTGAAATCCAGCACACGGACGCCGGTAAGCGGAAGTTGTTTTGGGTCTGGCATTCCTAGAGACGCGGAAGCGGGAGGCTGCATGGAAAGCACATGAAGGGAAAGATGTTGGTAGGCGCGATTGGACTCGAACCAACGACCCCCACCATGTCAAGGTGGTGCTCTAACCAGCTGAGCTACGCGCCTGCCGCAGAACGACGGGCCGAAACGCCGTCCTCCTGAACCGGCAGCAATTGTAGATCAATTCCGGCTTTGGCCCATTCTGCCGACTCTTGCTGGAGACTAAATACGGTCAATGGATGCTGCTCAAGCCAATCGGAGCTGATACCAAGCTGAAAACGCGCGGGCCCGCCTCGCAGCGACATGCTCGGAAGATCAAGATCGAGCCGTCTTCGGTAAAACAGGCAGGCAAGTCGGAAACACATCACGGCACTGGTATGCGCCGGTCCGGAGAGCTGCGCCTGAACCTTTGCGATTTTTCCGCGCTGGCCCAGCACGAAAATCGCCACCGCCTGCTGCTCTCTGCGGGAAAAACCAGGAAGATCCGCATGGGTCACGATATAGGCAGAGTGCTTATGAAAACTGTTATGGGAGATCGAGTAGCCAATCTCGTGCAGACAGGAGGCCCACAGCAGCTGCTGCTCTAACTGCTCGCGCTCCTCGTCAGAACCAAGCCGCAGGCCTTTCCAGAGATTCATGGCAAGCAGACTGATACGCTGTGCCTGCGACACATCCACCGAGTAGCGCCGCATTGCCTGCTCAACGCTGATTCGACGCATGTCGCCCTGCTGGGCGCGTCCCACCAGGTCATACAAAACACCGAGCCGCAGCGCGCCCTCGCCGTAGTGCATCACCTTGATGCCCAGCTCCTCAAATATCGCCATCATGATGGCCAGGCCGCCGGCAAATACGGGGATTCGATCCGGCCGCAGTCCAGCAATACCAGCGTCCTCTACCCGCCCAGCCTTCACCAGCCGGGCAATTAAGGCATCGAGCCCGTCCGCATGAATACCATCAGAGGCTGACCCGTTGACGCTCAGCGCCTCTGCGATTGCCTTGGCAGTTCCACTGGATCCAATTGCCTCATCCCATCCCGCTGAGACAAAGGCCTTGCGAATGACCTGAATCTCCTGACGGGCGGCGAGAATAGCTGCCTTCATTGCGCCCCGGGTAATCGCACCTGCGGGGAAAAATTCCCGGCTAAACCGAACGCAGCCGACATACACGCTCTCGAGCACCTCTGGCGCGTGATCGCGGCCAATCACAAACTCGGTCGACCCCCCACCAATATCCACAATCAAACGTTTTTTTCCGTCCGCGGGGAGACTATGGGTCACCCCGGAATAAATTAGTCTTGCCTCCTCCTGGCCCGCAATCACCTCAATCGGAAAGCCCAGGGCGGCCTCGGCCGTCCGGAGGAATTCCTGGCCATTCTTGGCAACGCGCAATGTATTGGTCGCGACGGCACGGACACGATCCGGAGAAAACGAGCGCAGTCGCTCGCCAAACCGCTGCAGCGCGAGAATCGCTCGGGTCTGAGAGGCTGCATCGAGCCGCTTGTCCTGGCCGAGCCCGCCGGCCAGCCGAACGACCTCTTTTAGACTGTCTAAGGGATAAATCTGAAAGCCCAGCGGCGACTCCACCACCCGGCCAATCAGCAAATGAAAGCTATTGGATCCAAGATCCGCCGCCGCAACAAGCTTGAGGGGATTCGACATGGGCATGGCGACCGTATTGTCGCTCAAGTCTGACACAGCCGGGGATCCGTCCGGACTTATCAGGATGGTGATGCTGTCACCAAAGCGTCATAGTTTCCCCCCACCATATCGGCCTTATGACCCCGCCTCTTGCCCCCCTGACCGAGCACTTCCTGAACCGTGAGCTCAGCCTGCTTGCCTTTAACGAGCGGGTACTGGCAATGGCCGAGGATCCTTTGGTACCGGCACTCGAACGGCTGAAATTTATCTGCATTGTGTCAAGCAATCTCGATGAGCTTTTCGAAATTCGCGTCTCGGGCATCAAGGCGCAGCTCAGATCCAATCCCGATCAGCTTCACCCCGACGGTTACTCAGCCACCACAACCTACAAGGCGGTCTGCGAGCGGGCAAAGGCCCTGATCGACCGGCAGTACAAAGTACTCAATAACCAGATTTTCCCTTTGCTAAAGCAGCACGGCATTCACTTTCACCTCGCGACCACGCTCAACGATGCCCAGCGCGACTGGGCCCACCAATATTTCAGCCAAGAAGTATTACCGGTCCTCACCCCAATCGGCCTGTCGCCCACACACCCCTTTCCTCGGGTCTTAAACAAGAGCCTGAACTTTATTGTTGAACTCGAAGGCGAGGACTCCTTTGGCCGGCAGAGCGGTGTGGCCATTGTGCAGGCCCCGCGGGCACTGCCGCGGCTCGTCGCGATGCCGAAAAAAATATCGGGCTATACCCACGGCTTTATGATGCTGTCGTCTTTTGTTCAGAGCTTTGTGCATGAGCTTTTTCCAGGCATGAAGACACTCGGTGTGCATCAGTTCCGGGTCACGAGAAACAGTGATCTGTTTGTCGACGATGAAGAAGTCACCGATCTCCGAGAGGCACTACAGGGCGAGCTTTCACAGCGTCAGTTTGGTGATGCTGTCCGGCTCGAGGTCTCCGAAGGCATTTCCGATCGCATGCTCAAACTGCTGCGTAATGAGTTTGGTCTTAATGATTCAGACTGCTATCGCGTGCATGGGCCTGTAAATATGGTGCGCCTCATGCAGCTGCCGGATCTGGTAGACGAGCCCGAGCTGAAGTTCTCCGGATTCACGCCCCGATATCCAAAGGCCTTCGAATCTTCAAACTTTTTCGAAGTCCTCCGCGCTCAAGATGTTCTGGTGCATCACCCGTATGACTCATTTTCGTCAGTCTCCGATTTCATTCGGACTGCGGCCCAGGATCCCCAGGTCGTCGCCATCAAGCAGACCATCTACCGCACAGGCCAGACCTCCGAACTCATGGAGTCGCTGCTCAGTGCCGTGCGTGCCGGCAAAGAAGTCACCGTTGTCGTTGAACTCATGGCCCGGTTTGATGAGGAAACCAATATCAACTGGGCATCGCGGCTCGAAGAGGCGGGCGCCCATGTGGTCTTTGGTGTCGTTGGAAATAAGACGCACGCGAAGATGAGCCTCATGGTTCGACGTGAAAAAGGCGGCATGCGCCGATATGCCCACCTGGGCACTGGAAACTACCATCCTAGAACAGCACGGACCTACACGGACTTTGGACTATTCACCAGCCACAAAGATATCTGTGCGGATGTACACGAGGTCTTCCAGCAGCTGACGGGCCTGGGACACGCGAAACCCCTGAAGGTCTTATGGCAGTCTCCCTTTACGCTCCACGAACGGGTGCGTGAGGCGATTGAACGCGAGGCCCGCCATGCCAAAGCAGGCAAGCCCGCCAGAATCATCGCAAAGATGAATTCATTGGTGGAGCCACAGATCATCGAAGCGCTCTATAAAGCCAGTCAGACGGGCGTGAAAATCGACCTGATTGTCCGCGGGGTCTGCGTGCTGCGACCCCGGGCACCGGGCCTTTCAGAGAATATTTCAGTACGCTCGACGATTGGCCGATTTCTCGAGCACAGCAGAGTGTTTTATTTCAAAAACGGCGGCAAGGATGATGTCTACCTTTCATCAGCAGACTGGATGGATCGAAATTTCTTCCGACGTGTCGAGCTTGCCTTTCCAATCCTTGATCCGAAGTTAAAACAGCGGGTCATCCGGGAGGGACTGATGGTCCATCTTCGGGATAATGCCCTCTCTTGGAGCATGCGTGCCGATGGCACTTACGCAATTCGTCGGATCACTGGAACACGGCGCCGCGCATCACAAGAATTACTGATGCCTCAGGGCGCGGCCTGATCAATTCCTGCTGGCCCTTGCCTGGCCCATCATCGGCCCAAGAATCACCAAAGGCAGCAAGGCCACCGCAGCCATCGCCAAGGCCGGCCATGCCGCTTCTGCGAGCAGCTCGTCAGCAGCGAGGTGGTGGGCGGCCACGGCGAGTGTTTCCAGATTAAATGGCCGAAGCACGAGCGTTGCAGGAAGCTCCTTCACCACATCGATAAAAATCAGCAGTGCCGCGACACCCGTTGCCCCACGCATCAGCGGCACATGCACCCGCCAGAACACCTGAAGTCGTGACAGCCCGAGGGAATTGGCCGACCAGTCCAGATTTCGAGTAATCCGCCCGAGCCCTGACTCAATCGGACCGAGGCCAACCGCAAAAAAACGCGTGAGATACGCGCCCACCAACAGCAGGCCCGTGCTGGCAAGGGCAATACGCCAGTCCAACCAGCGATCGGCCAATTCAGTAAACAATCCCGACCAGGCGAGAAGACCCACTGCCACCACCAGGCCCGGCATGGCATAGCCAACCGAGGCGACACGCACGGCCCGCTGCAGCAGCACACCTCCGTTGCGCAGACCATAGCCACAGACCCAGGCGGCCGGCAAGATCACCACCACAGCGACCACGCCCAGGCCAATCGTGGATAAGGCCTGCGTCAGCAGCATGTTCCATTGCGGCAAAGCGTCTGACGCAAACGCGGCATGCAACAAAAGCGCAGCAGGGGCAACAAATCCGAATACAGGAAGGATCAAACAAAATCCCGTCATCGCCCACGCCCGCGATCCAGCCACCTGCTGCCGTCGTGCCTGCGCACCGGCGCGAAGACCCGCCCAGGCGGCGCGACCCCGAGTACGCATTTCAAAAAACATTAAGACAATCATGCTCACCAGCATCAAGATGCCGATAAGCGCTGCCGATGACCGATCCCCATAGTTAAACCAGGCCTTAAACAAACCGGTCGATAACGTTGGGACTGAAAAGAATGCGACCGTTCCATAGTCTGCCCAACACTCCATGATCACCAAAGCGAGTCCTGCAATCCATGCAGGCCGCGCCAAAGGCATGGCGAGACGAAAAAAAATCTGCGATGGCGAAAGCCCCATCGCGCGGGCAGCATCAAAGATCGCTCCCTGACGTTCCTCAAATGCGGTCTTTGCAAGCAGCGCGACATACGGACTTAACGCAACACCCAAGATGAGCCCTGCCCCGCCCACCGATCGGATATCGAGCCGCGGGAGTCGCAGCCCGAGCCACGCGGTCATCAGCCCTTGGAGCTCTCGGTACAACCAGCCCGATGGATCCAAGGCGTCGGTGTAGGCATAGGCCAACACATACGCCGGCAAGGCCATCGGAAGGACCAGCGACCACTCCAATAGCCTGCGGCCTCTGAATTCATAGGCCGCAATCATCCATGCACTGGGCAGGCTCAGCCCCAGGGCAATCGCTGCCGCGATGACCGAGATTGCGAGCGTATTGATGAGGTATTCCAGAAGCACGGATTCGGCCATGGCCAGCAGGACCTCGGGCTGGCCGAGAGCCTTTAATCCGAAGACCGCGACCGCACCCAAGGGCAACGTTATTGCCGCCACCAGCAACATGGTGGAGAAGAATAGGGCCCGACCCGAGGTTTTTAGCGTTGTCATAGCGCCAAGGTGTTCAAATAAGAATTATAATCATTTGCAATGAAGGCGATTGAACTCGACAGCGTTAGCGTCCATTACCCGGACGACGGCAGGCCTGATGGTGTTTTAAAGGCTGCCTCGAGGGTTTCGTTTGCCCTGGAAACGGGGGAAATAGGCTGCCTGCTGGGTCCTTCTGGCTGCGGAAAGACAAGTCTGCTCAGAGCGGTTGCAGGCTTCGTATCAATTGCAGAAGGCGAGATTCTGATCAACGGAGAGCGAATGGCAGGTTTGGGCCTGCACCTTGCCCCGGAAAAAAGAAAAATCGGAGTGGTCTTTCAGGATTACGCCCTCTTTCCGCACCTCACCACACTGGAAAACGTATGTTTTGGGCTGACCAAGGGCCGACGCCAGGCCGCAACGGACGCACTATCCAAGGCGCGCGACATGTTGGCGCTTGTTGGGCTTGAAAAAGAGGCAGAGCGTTACCCCCATGAGCTCTCCGGCGGCCAGCAACAGCGGGTGGCTTTGGCCCGCGCACTGGCACCGCAGCCTGCCCTGGTGCTCTTGGATGAGCCCTTCTCCAACCTGGACATCACGTTACGTGACCGTCTCGCCCGGGAGGTTCGGGATATTTTGAAACAGACTCGGACCACCGCGATTCTCGTGACCCACGATCAGAACGAAGCCTTTGCAGTCGCCGATCAGGTGGGCGTCATTTTTGAAGGCCAGCTGACCCAGTGGGCCAATCCGTATCAGCTTTATCACGAGCCGAATTCCGCCGCGGTCGCCCGATTTGTCGGTGAAGGCGCATTTATCTCCGGATCCCAGTATGGCCACCACGTCCAAACCCTGCTTGGAGAGCTGGCATTAAAGCCGTGCTGCTGTAACGACTGCGAGCATATGGGAGATGTCCGCGTGCTCCTGCGCCCAGATGATGTTGTGCACGACGATGGGTCGTCCCTTAAGGCAAAGGTCGTCCGTAAGGCGTTCAGAGGGGCAGACTTCCTGTACACCCTTGAGCTCGACAATGGCGAACAGATTCTCTCCCTGGTGCCAAGCCACCATGACCATGCCCTCGATGAGCAGATTGGCATTCGGCTCGAGGCGGATCACGTCGTTACCTTCAGCGGGACAGAGCCGGCACGCCCGTTCTAGGCAGCAGAGTTGTGCCTACGCCACGTTCGAATGAATTCCACGTGGTTTTATTGACCATTGGTTCACTAAAAATCACAGTGTGTTAGAGTTACTTGTGCGTTGCACAATAAACCTCGGGACCTGTGAAACACCAATTACTCAGCCCATTAATCGACCCAGAGCGCATTGGCGTCTGGTTTGATGATTCGACGCCTTCCCACATCCGGGAGGCACTGACCAATCAGCTGCCCAGTTCACGCTGTCAGGTTAGTTTTACCCCGCTAAAAGACGACCAACGGTTTGATCTCGCGCTAATTGCAACCGAGGAGTCTTCGCTGCTGAGGAGCCTTCGCGAGGCGGCGGAAAAACGGGCCAAGGCAGCAGTCATCTATACCACCGCCATCAGCCAGTCTGTACAGCAGGCCATCCGCGAGGAGGCCCTGCGTCTGCGCATCGCAATGCTCGGACCCGCATCATTTGGAATTCAACGCCCCCGTCTGGCTTTGAACGCCAGTATCTGCTCCACCTCTGCGCTGCCTGGCCGGGTCGCCCTGCTCTCCCAATCCGGTGCACTGGCATCATCGATTCTCGATTGGGCCGAAGAGTACAAGGTCGGTTTCTCCGCAGTCATCACGCTCGGCAACGAGGCTGATGTCGATCTCGCCCGTGCACTCGATTTTCTCGCCGTAGATCCGGACACCCATGCGATCGTGATGTATCTGGAGTGCGTTGCAAACCCGCGTGCATTTCTTTCAGCACTAAGAGCCGCCGCCGGTGTAAAGCCAGTCGTTTTACTTAAGGCAGGCGCCACCACACACGCACCCACCGACCCCCTTACCCATACGCGCGCCTTGGTGGGCAGCGATGAGATTTTTGACGCCGCAATTCGGCGTGCTGGCGCCATTCGGGTGCACTACTTCATACAATTGTTTGCAGCCGTTCGAACACTTACATCTAACCGGCCAGCAAACGGCGGACGGATTGCCGTCATGAGCAACGGCCGCGGACCTGCACTACTGGTTCAGGACCTGGCGCGTGTTGTTGGCCTGCAGATTCCCACCCTGCCCGACCACAATCCGGTGATTCTGCGGGCAGATGCGAATGGTGATGCGTATGCGCAAAAAATCCGAGAACTCGGCAGTGCCCCGGATATCGACTGCATCATGGTCATTCACTCGCCCCAAATGGGTGTGTTGACCTGGCAGATTACCAAGGCAGTTGCTGAGGCGGCCGCAGACGTCAACAAAATTGTGATTGGCTGTTGGCTCGGTGATCACCAGACCCGTGAGGCACGGAATTGGCTCTCCGCTCAGGGGGTTCCGTCGTTTCGCACGCCAGAGGCAGCAGTCGACTCTCTGCACTCGCTCATTACATTTCATCGAAATCAGGAGCTCTTACAGCAGATTCCACCAGCGATCTCTTCATCCATCAAGCCAGATATTGAAGGCGCCCGTATGATTATCGAGGGCGTGCTTGCAGATCGCCGCCAGGTGCTCTCCGAGCTAGAGTCAAAATCTCTGCTCTCAGCATTTGGTGTACCTGTATCGACAACCATCCTGGCACGTAACGCAGCTGAGGCCGCGCTTGTCGCACATCAGATCGGCTTTCCTGTAGCAATCAAAATTAATTCTCCCGATATCAGTCACAAAGCCGAGGCAGGAGGCGTGCGGCTGAACCTGAAGAACGCCCAGGAGGTTCGCGATGCCTTTGTCGAGATGATGGACAGCGTTCGAGAGTTTGCCCCACAGGCAAATCTTCAAGGTGTGGTCGTACAACGCTACATTGAGCGGACGCGAAAGACCGAAGCCCATATTGGAATGACAACAGACCCCTTGTTTGGTCCTGTTATTTCATTCGGCGCTGGTGGTGAACACCTCCGATGGCTCAGTGACCGGGCACTGGAACTTCCACCGCTCAATGGTCTGCTTGCGCAGCGCCTCATTGAGCGGACAAAACTGGGCCAGCAGCTACGAGAAGAGAGTGCCGAGTCACCACTGATTCCTGAGATTCACCGCCTCGAGAAGATATTGCTCCAGGTCTCGGACCTGATCTGTGAGCTGCCGATGATCAAAGAGTTAGATATCAACCCGGTGATCGTGTCTGCCGATGAGGCGGTCGTGGTCGATGCCCGTATGGCGATCTCGACCAACGGAGAGACAGCACATCGACCACGGTATAGCCACCTCTCCATCATGCCCTACCCCGGTTATCTGAGTGCAGAGTACCCGCTGGCCAGTGGTGAGAGCTATACGATTCGCCCCTTACGCTGGTCAGACGCTGACAGACTGAGCGGGCTGCTCTCTAAGCTGTCCGAGCAGTCACGATACCTGCGCTTCATGGCCAATATCCGAGAGTTCACCCCAAAACAGCTTGCCCGCCTGACCCAGATTGATTACCACCGGGACATGGCGCTGACCGCAGTCATTGGGCACGACGAAGAGGAAGAGCTGATCGGTGTCGCCCGCTACATGTTGCTTCCGGATACGACAAGCGCGGAATTCGCTGTGGTCATTCGGGATGACTATCAGGGGCACGGGATCGGCGGCAAGCTGATGACCGAACTTATTGATGTTGCGAGAGATCAGCATCTCAGTGTGCTGGAGGGATTTGTTCTGGCCAGCAACTCCAAGATGCTCGAGCTAATGTCGCGACTCGGATTCACGATTGCTCCCGATCCGGATGACCCCACGCTGCGTCGGGTCACGAGAAATCTCTAAAGGTCGAGGATGCGACGCAAGCGTTTTGAGCTCATGGTTTCTGAACGCGATCACTCCCGAGTGCTTGTCGGCGAAGATATCGGTAACGAGCGCTGCACCGATTTGTTTCTATGCCTGCCGGGCCTATTAGAAACCAGACAGAGCTTCAGCGAGCTTGTGGAGCATCTCGGCCCACGGGTTCGGGTCATGACGATTGACTGGTGCGGCCGCGGAGACTCAGAAAAACTGGTCGACTCCCATCACTACAAAATGAGCACCTATCTTCAGGATCTCGGTCTTTTCTACGCCTACGCAATGGGCGCGCTCAGTAACCACGACCGCGGATCCCGGCCCCGCATACATCTGGTGGGATCAAGCATGGGCGGGCTACTTGCGGTATGTTTTGCAACCCAGAAACCAAGGCTATTGGGCACAGTTATTCTCAATGATGTGGGTCCTGTGCTGCCTTGGACAGGTGTGCTCTCGCTCATGACAGGGCTCTCGTCGGCGAAGACGACCGATATTAAACAAAGCGGCACACTGAATGCATCCCGACTTGCGGAAGAACTCAACGTAGATCCGCAACTGATACGCGCCGTGCAACAGCCTGGCCATCTTGATTTACCGCATGAGACCCGATTGTCGGGCGTGGATTTCAGCACCGCTTTTGCTGCTGTCACCGTACCCATGCTGCTTCTGCGCGGAAAAAACTCTGAAATTATCAACAACAGCGTAGTGAATCGATTGTTTGAGCTACACCCACTCACACGCATTCATGAATGTGCCCAGAGCGGCCATCCGGTCGCCTATAACGCGGACGTCTGTCACGCGATTCTCGACTTCACCGCAAAACACTAGACACAGTTCTCCGACATTCAGTACGGCCGGGCCCGCAAAAACAACAAAGCCCGCCGAGGCGGGCTTTGTGATTGGCCTGGTGGTTCAGGCCCCGACTGAGAGGCGAGTTAGGCAGCCTTCAGTGCGGTCGATGCAGCCTTCAGGCTGGCCTTGGTGGCCGACT
>VERI01000014.1 GCA_018882785.1 Burkholderiaceae bacterium
TGGATGGGCTGCCGGTGATCCGGGGCAAGTACGGGGTGAAAAACGGCCGCTACGCGGTCAAGGTCAGCGATATCCAACACCCGGCCGAGTACCTCAAGGCACCCCTCGAAAAGGGTCGCCTGGGGCCTGATCTCTTACGCCGAGAGGAACGTGGAGAGCTTTATCAGGGTGGCAGGCGCAGGGCTGGAGACAATCTCAAGAGCGTCGGAGCACCATCGGCCCCGCCCTCCTCTGGGTCCGCAATGGGCGCCCGCGTGACCATTGGCGTTGCCGACGATCCGAATTCAAAGGAGCGTTTCGACCCGAAGGCAAAATCCCTTGGTCCAATTCCTACACTCGAGGGACTCACTGATGGCTGAGTCTCTGCGCCTTGATCCACAATCCATAAGGTAATGCCATGGATGCGGCGGCCATTGAATCGATTTCTTTTTTCAAGGGGCTGGGTACTGCGGATCTGATGACGATCATGCAGTACACCAAAACCGAAGATGTCGAGGCGGACACGACCATCTTCCATATTGGGGATAAGCCCAACGGGCTTTACGTGGTTTTAAAAGGGCGCGTGCGCGTCTATCTACCCGCCTCCAATGGTGAGCCGCTCAAGATTCTCTCGACCCTTGAGCCGGGCGCATCTGTTGGAGAGTTCGGATTAATTGACGGCCAGGCGCGTTCCGCATCGGTGGATTCGATTGAGATCTGTCAGCTGCTGTTTTTACCAGCGCCCGCCTTTGAAATTATCGTAAAGACCAATCCAACCGTTGCAAAAAATGTTGTCAAGAATCTGTGCGAAATGATTAAGTCACAGCGCCATCAGATTTTTGCAACCGAGTCTGACCAACAGCGCGTGTATGCCGATAAGGTCCCGGCCACGCTGGAAGCAATGCACACGCTCAGCGCCCTGCTCCGTTTTCATAATCGCCGCGTGCAGGTGCTGGGGTTAAAGACCTAGCCGGGCGAGTGACGGGCCCCCTCCCGGGAACACTGGGCACTGCCCGGAAATAAAAAAGGCGGGAGACTAGCCCCCGCCTTTGATCTGACCATCTGCGTTATCAGATCCGCTCGAATACGGCAGCAATTCCCTGCCCGCCACCAATACACATGGTGACAAGACAGTATTTCCCACCGACGCGATGCAGCTCATGCAGGGCCTTGGTTGCAATCACTGCCCCAGAGGCGCCGACCGGGTGGCCAAGTGCAATCGCACCGCCATTAACATTGGTCTTTGCTGGATCGAGTCCAAGGCCTTTGGTGACTGCCAGCGCCTGTGCTGCAAATGCCTCGTTGGATTCGATGACATCCATCTTATCCAGGCCGAGTCCTGCACGCTGAAGGGCAATCTTGGATGCAGGGATTGGACCCTCGCCCATGATGTCGTTGGGCACACCCGCCACTGCGTAGCTCACCAGGCGGGCAATTGGCTTATGGCCAGCACTCGCGGCGGCCTTCGCCTCGGCGAGGACGAAAAACGATGCACCATCATTGATACCGGATGCATTGCCTGCCGTAACGGTGCCATCTTTTTTAAAGGCGGGCTTCATCTTGGCCAATGCCTCCAGACTCGTGGCCTTGGGATGCTCATCCGTATCAAATACGACATCGCCCTTGCGCGTGGAGATGGTAATCGGCGCAATCTGACTCTTGAAACGTCCCTCGGCAATTGCTTTGGCCGCACGATTCTGCGATTCCAGGGCGAACGCATCCTGCTCTTCGCGGGAAATTTTCCATTTGGCCGCGAGATTTTCAGCGGTAATTCCCATATGGCCCACACCAAAGGGGTCTGTGAGCGTTGCGACCATCATATCGATCATCTTGGTATCACCCATGCGGGCACCCGAGCGCATCGCGGTGGAGAGATAACCCCCGCGTGACATGCTCTCAGTGCCACCGCCGACACCAAAATCACAGTCGCCGAGCATGATGGCCTGCGATGTCGATACGATTGCCTGAAGTCCCGAGCCGCAGAGTCGGTTCAGGGTTACCGCTACTGACTCCATCGAGAGGCCAGCATTAATCGCTGCAACACGCGAGACATACGGAGAACGCGACTCAGTGGGAATACAGTTCCCCACTGACACATAGTTGATTTTTCCTGGGTCAACCCCTGCCCGCTTGACCGCCTCTTTCATGACCATTCCACCGAGATCGGCAGGCTCGAGTCCTGAGAGCGTGCCTGAAAATGTGCCAACGGCTGAACGTACTGCGCTTAATACGACGACTTCTCTCATACGGCTGTCTCCCTAATAAAAATTGCATCTAGATCATGGTCATCGGAACTGGTGACGTCCACGGTAGCCCAATCGCCAATCTTTGCCGGAACGGGATGACGGGAATTGGGGTCGGGCATGATCCGCACGATCCCGTCAATCTCCGGCGCATCTGCCATGGTACGCCCGATCAATACGCCCTGCTCTTGATCGAAATCATCGACCAGCACCTGGATTCTTCGGCCCACCCAGCGTCTAAGCCGCTGGGCTGAAATGCCCTGTTGAACCGTCATGAACCGCTCCTGACGCTCCAGCCGAATCTCCTCGGGGACCGGATCAGCAAGGCCATTGGCCGCCGCGCCCTCCACTGGCGAATAGGCGAAGCAGCCGACACGATCGAGCTGCGCCTCTTCCAGGAAGTCAAGCAAGGCCTGAAACTCATCCTCGGTCTCTCCGGGAAAGCCTACGATGAAGGTGCTGCGAATAGTGAGATCGGGACAGATCGAACGCCAGGCCTTGATGCGCTCCAAATTACGCTCTCCGCTGGCAGGCCGCTTCATCCGTCGTAATACGTCGGGATGTGCATGCTGAAAAGGCACATCCAAATAAGGCAGGATCTTGCCATCGGCCATTAATGGCAGAACCTCATCCACATGCGGATAGGGATAGACATAGTGCAGCCGCACCCACACACCGAGCCTGCCCAACTCCTGGCAAAGCTCGGTCATGCGCGTCCGCACCGGCCGGCCATCAACAAAATCAGTCCGGTATTTCGTATCCACGCCGTAGGCGCTCGTATCCTGAGAGATCACCAGTAGCTCGCGCACGCCCGCGTCGACTAGATGTCCAGCCTCGCGCATGACCTCACCCACAGGCCGAGAGACAAGGTCGCCACGCATGCTGGGAATAATGCAAAAACTACAGCGGTGGTTACAGCCCTCTGAAATTTTTAAATAGGCGTAATGCCGCGGTGTGAGTC
This sequence comes from Burkholderiaceae bacterium, assembly GCA_018882785.1. Lineage (GTDB taxonomy): Bacteria > Pseudomonadota > Gammaproteobacteria > Burkholderiales > Burkholderiaceae_A > Lacustribacter. The sequence goes on from VERI01000014.1 coordinate 3,184, forward strand.
GAATGCCCTGCTTGGGCACCAGATCCACAAAGGGATCGTGGGGACGCGGAAGGTGCTGATGCACCGCCTGCATCACTTCGTCGGTTGCATGTGGGCCAGTGACCGCCAGCACCCGCGGATGCAGCGCTCGCACGAGATTTTCACCCGTGGCAGATGTCTTGGCCCCAAGACATCCGGTAACAATGACCTTACCGTTTTCATGCAGGGCCTCGCCGATGGCATCAAGACTCTCCTGAACAGCGTCATCGATGAATCCGCAGGTATTGACCACCACAAGATCCGCCCCCGGGTAATCGGGGGCGATGTCATAACCCTCAGCGCGAAGCTGAGTAATGATGCGCTCCGAATCTACGAGCGCCTTTGGGCAGCCCAGCGAGACAAACCCAACGCGGGCCGAGCTCATTCTTTCTTGCTGTCGTCTGTTTTCGCCTGAGGAAACGGAAATCCATGGAACATGGACTGGGTGTTCTTCTGCATCTGATCCTGCATCTGCATGAACACGTTCTTACTCTGCTCGATGTAGTTCGACATGAGGTTTTGCATCATGGGTGCCTGGCCCTGAATGAACTGGGACCATGCATCCGCAGAGGGAAACGCGCCCTTGTTATCCACCAGCTTGCGAGACTGCTCCTGCAGATTTCCCTGAATCTCGATGAAGGCCTGAATATTCTTCTCGAGATAGTCGCCCATCATCCCTTGCATGGCATTGCCATAGAAACGAATGACCTGGGAGAGCATATTCGCTGAGAACATGGGCACCCCTCCCGACTCCTCATCAAGAATAATCTGCAGCAGAATACTGCGGGTCAGATCCTCGGATGACTTTGCGTCAATTACGGTAAACGACTCACCTGCGAGCACCAGCTGTTTTACATCGGCCAGCGTAATGTATGTGCTGGTCTGGGTGTCATAGAGACGACGGTTTGGATATTTCTTGATGAGGCGAGGAGAAGAATCAGTCATAGGTTTTTACTTCAATCACAGTTTTTAACAAAAAGGGTGCGCGACGTTTTAATTCGTAATGATCAGCTCATGTGCAGCCCGCCGTTTAACGAGAAGTCAGCGCCCGTGGCAAAGCCGCCCTCTTCTGAGGAGATCCAGGACACAATCGAACCGATCTCCTCTGGGGTACCCAGACGTTTTACGGGGATCGATCCAACAATCTTCTCGAGTACTTCGGGCTTGATCGCCTTCACCATATCCGTGCCGATATAGCCGGGGGAAACAGTATTCACCGTCACACCTTTCGCCGCCAGCTCCTGGGCGAGGGCCATCGTGAATCCGTGAATGCCGGCCTTGGCAGTTGAGTAATTGGTCTGGCCGAACTGGCCTTTCTGGCCGTTGACCGAGGAGATATTCACAATACGGCCCCATCCCTTGGTCATCATGCCGTCGATTACCTGCTTGGTGACATTAAAGAGGCTGTTCAGATTGGTATCGATCACCTCATCCCATTGGGCACGCGTCATCCTAACGAATAGACCATCCCGGGTGATACCCGCGTTATTGACCAGAATATCGGGATTACCAAACTCGGCTTTTACCTTGTTGAAGGCCTCGACTGTTGAATCCCAGTTGCCCACATTACCGACCGATGCATAAAAGGTGTACCCGTCTTTCTTCTGCTCGTCGAGCCACTTCTGTGCGTCACGTGTGGGGCCACAACCGGCGATCACTTTGTGTCCAGCATCATGCAGTTTTCTGCAGATGGATGTGCCAATTCCACCCATGCCTCCGGTTACATATGCGATACGTTGTGTCATGTTGTCTTCCTCCTGATGAGTTGTTGTTTTGATAGTGGTTAGGCAGGCGACGCTGCCCGGGTTCGAACATAGCTGCCCGGCGCAGCCTCAATCGAAGGAAAGCGGCTGTTGCCCATCCGGGCTGGCGCATCGATCATCTCCCCGCGCTGGCGTTCAATCCATTTTGCCCAGTCATTCCACCAACTGCCGGGAACCTCCGTGGCGCCATCCAGCCACTCCTCGGGGCTGCTCGCCGCCGCCTCGTTAACCCAGAAGTTTCGTTTGTTTTTTGAAGCCGGATTAATCGATCCCGCAATATGGCCACTGGCACCGAGCACAAAGCGCTTAGGACCACCGAGCGCCTGGGCCGAGTGCCATGCGGCATCCCAGGGAACGATGTGGTCTTCACGCGCACCCATGGCATAGACAGGCACAGTGATTCTAGAGAGATCCATCTTCTGTCCGGCAACTGTCAGCCGATTCTTCTTGACCAAATTATTCTCGAGATACATGTTGCGTAGGTACCAGGTAAAGAATGGACCGGGAAGATTCGTGCTGTCGGAATTCCAGTACAACAAATCAAAGGGCATCGGCTTTTCACCCTTCAGGTAGTTGTTCACCACATAATTCCAGACCAGGTCATTGGGCCGCAGGAAAGAAAATGTGCTTGAAAGTTCGGAGCCTTTCATCAGCCCGCCCTTGCTGAGCTGCTGCTCGCGCATCTGAACGTGCTGCTCATCGATGAACACGTCCAGCACCCCGGTGTTACCAAAATCCAGCAGGCTGGTCATCAGGGTAAAACTATTGACCTTCTCGACCTGGCGGGCCGCCAGATGGGCCAGGGCAGTAGCCGCGATAGTCCCGCCAATACAGAAGCCAAGCACATTGGTCTTGGGTTGTCCGGTGATGTCCAGCACGACGTCAATCGCCTTCAGCACACCATCCGTGATGTAGTCATCCCATGTCAGCTGACTGTGCTCATCCTGGTCATTGATCCAGGACACCAGAAACAGGGTATTGCCCTGGTCAACAGTGAACTTCACCAATGAGGTGCTCTGCTGCAGGTCCATGATGTAGAACTTGTTGATGCTCGGCGGCACAAACAGAATCGGGATCGCACCAACCTTTTCAGTGGTCGGTTTGTATTGGATGAGCTGGAGGACCTTGTTCTGAAAGACCACCTCGCCCGGCGTGACAGCGACATTCTTTCCGATTTCAAACGCTGTTTCATCGGTCTGTGAAATTCGGCCTTTGCGCATGTCCTGAACGAGGTTTTCGATCCCAGATCGAAGACTCTCTCCCTGAGACTCCAACATCTTCTTTTGGACCTCAGGGTTGGTTGCGAAAAAATTCGTTGGCGATGTCGCATCAATCCATTGCTGCACCATAAACTTCAGCCGTGCATGCGTTTTGGGGTCGGTCTGAACAGCGTCGGTCATCGCATTGAGTGTTTTCGCATTCAGCACATAGAGTGCTGCAACACCGGTAAAGAACGAATCCAGCCAGGTTGGGTTATCAAAACGCTTATCCTGGGCCGCCATCTTGTCCATCTCCGACTTGGAGACCAACACGCGGCTGAGATCCTCAAGGTACTGGCGCTGAATGGACTGCATCTTCTCAGGGATGAGCTGCATGTTCGGCAGCTTCGGCATCGCGCCTGCCCTGTCCAAAGGTGTGGTGGCCGAGGCTGCACTCGGCGATGGCTCCCGCTTCGGTTTGACCTGCGCTTTTATCGTTGCACTGCGAGCCTCCGCAGATTTTCTCGGTCGAATGCGCGGCTTGGCGGTTTTTTTTCGCTCTTCCTGATCGCGTTGCATCAGAATTCTCCCCTCTGTCCTAACCCTCTTTCGATCGATTCTGCATAGCGAAATTTGCAGTGTCAAATAAGGGTTCTTCGGGCAATCAGGCTCGCCATACGGCCTGTCTGGCCATCACGCCGATATGAAAAATAGCGATCTCCTTGGAGCACGGTGCATTCATTGCTGCGCGCGATTCTCAATGCCCCTTTCGGGCCATCGATCTCTGACTTACCGGTCAGTATTAGAGGGTGTGCAGATATCCAAGCAAATATCCGATCCTCGGCGAGCTGCCGAAGATTGGCGATGAATTTACCAGGCTGTCCCTCTTTTGGAGAAAAGGCAGAGTCCGACTGACGATCTCGGGAAAGAAATGCTTCCCTGACCTCCGCTCCAACTTCAAACATCTGCTCACCGATACATGGACCCAGCCAGACACTCCATTGGTCTGGCCCCGCCTGCCTTTCAAGAAGCCGCTCAAGCCCCCTCTCAATTACGCCCGCCAGCAGTCCTCTCCAGCCAGCGTGGATCGCGAGGCAGGACTGGGCCTTGCTACGGGAGACCAGAATCGGCAGACAATCCGCTGTCAAAACCGCACAGCCCTGGCCGCGCCGGCTGGATACCGCCGCATCGCCGATGGGAACTCCCCCTTTAGATGCATCCCAGTGGTCTAAATCGACTACACCGACCCCATGGACCTGGTGAAGCCAGACCGAATTTGTTGCGCAACATTTTGCGAAATATTCCCGGTTCTGTATGACCCGGCCAGGCGCGTCTCCAACATGGGCACCCAGATTCAGGCTTGAAAACACCCCCTCAGAGTGGCCGCCTGAACGGACGGTCTGATAGGCCAAAAAGGAATCCGGAAAGACGTTTTCAATTCGGAACACTCCCGGACCAACTTGGACATAGCTGGCATCACATCGGAGCACAAAAGGGGGGTCTACCCTCGGGTTCTGGTCCGTCATGTCGATGGGAAGGCCTCCAGTCCGGCGAGTTTTAATAGGCTAAGAAATCCCTCCGGGGGCGGGCAGGAGAAATCCATCGCCCGACCCGAAATCGGGTGGTCCAGCTCGAGCCGATAGGCATGTAAGGCCTGCCCGACGACAAGGTGAGAAATAGTCTCTTTTCCCTTTCCGATCTTATTTGGGTGGGGGGCACGGCGATGATAGGTCTGATCCCCCACCAAAGGAGACCCAATACTTTCTAAATGAACTCGTATTTGATGGGTTCGTCCAGTCTCTAACTTGCATCTCACCAGACTTACCGGAAGGCCAAAAAGTACCCCCGGCCGCGTATCGATGATCCGAGTAACGGCTTCCTTGCCCTTACCCTCTTCGAGCACCGCCATCTTCTGCCGGTCACGAGGATCACGGCCAAAACGGGTAGACACCGTGCCGACCCGGGGACTGCCCCAGGCCAGCGCCAGGTAGGTTCTCTGAACAGAGCGCTGCTGAAGCTGGCGAACCAGTCCCACCTGGCTTGCCACCGTTTTGGCAGCGACCATGAGGCCACTGGTATCGCGATCCAGTCGATGGACAATACCCGCCCGAGGAACCTCCGCCATTTGTGGGGAATGCCCAATCAGGCCATTCGCAAGCGTTCCCGCCGGATGGCCTGCCGCGGGATGGACCACAAGGCCAACGGGCTTATTCACCACAATCAGTGCATCGTCTTCAAACACGATGTCTAGCCCCATCGGCTCCCCCGACCAGGATTGAGCGGGCGTCGGGGCCGGCACATCCAGTGTGATCGCCTGACCAGACCGAAGCAGCTGACCAGGGCGTAACGTTATCCGGCCATCTAGTTGCACTCGGCCCTCGGTCACCCAGCGTTGCAATAAGGTCCGAGAGAGCTCGGGGATAAACACACACAGCGCATGATCAAGTCGAGCGCCACCCAGTGTGTCGGGCACAGCAAACGATGCGAGCGATCCAGTCGCCTGCACAGCCAATGACAGATCGGCATCCTCTTGCTCGATATAATCGACCGACTCCTCTTCCAGGCCATCGGTCTGCCCATGATCACCACTCGTCGTCATTTTGCTGTTCGTGTCTGTCTTGCCCTTGCCATGGTGTGCGCGGGCCTTGGTCCTGCGCTCATGCTACACGGCTGCGCCTCCGACTCCCTTGCCAAAGATGAGACCTTGGGCTGGAGTGCAGACAAATTGTACGCAGAGGCAAAAGACGAAATGTCTTCCGGTAACTGGGGGGCTGCCGTCAAGTTACTGGAGAAACTCGAATCCCGCTATCCCTTCGGCCGTTATGCCCAGCAGGCCCAGATCGATACGGCCTATGCCCACTGGAAAGAAGGAGAGAACGCGCTGGCGCTGGCGGCGATTGACCGTTTCACCAAGCTGTATCCAAATCACGAACGGATTGACTACGTGCTGTATCTCAAAGGCCTGATCAACTTTAACGACCAGTCGAATCTGTTCACGCGATTCACGGGCGAAGATCTCTCCGAGCGAGATCCGAAGGCCGCCCGAGAGGCCTTCGACAGTTTTAAGGAATTGATCAGCCGATTTCCTAATAGCAGCTACGCGGCCGATGCCTCGAGCCGGCTGACCTATCTAATCAATATGTTGGCGGCCAACGACGTGCATGTCGCGCGGTTTTACTTTCGCAGAGGCGCGGTCCTTGCCGCCGTCAATCGCGCCCAGTCGGTCGTGAAGCAGTATCAGGAAGCGCCGGCAATCGAGGAAGCCCTCGCAATTATGGTTGCAGGCTACGAACAGTTGGGGCTCACGGAACTCAGTGCAGATGCACGCCGTGTGCTCCAGAAAAATTTTCCTGAAAGCGGCTATCTCAAAACGGCCTACGATCCTAAAACACGACCCACCAAAACAGAGCCCGCAAAGCCATCCGCCTGGTCAAAGTTAAAGTTCTGGTAATTCTGTCTCGGTAGGCGGCTTCGAGTGACCTGCGGCCGTTAGCCAGTGAAGGGCCTCATCGGGCGCTCGCGTTCGAGAAAATGCCGGCAGGCTTCTTAGAATTCTTCTTCCATAGCCGGTCTCTGCAAGCCGAGAATCGCCGATCACGATCAGTCCGCGATCACTCTCTGAGCGAATCAGCCTTCCGACTCCCTGTTTTAAAAGAATTGCAGCCTCTGGAACCTGAATCGCCGAGAAAGGATCAATTCCTTGTTGCTCCATCCATTTCGATCGTGCCCGCAGCACAGGATCATCGGGAGGCGCGAACGGTAACTTATCAATGAGTACCAACGACAGCGCCCTGCCCGGTACGTCCACGCCCTCCCAGAAGCTGTGGCTGCCGATTAACACGGCAGCACCGTGTGCTCGGAACTGGTCAATCAGTAAAGGCCGCGGCGCCTGGCCCTGAACCAGGACCAGACGATCCGGATGTCGGGCGCCCCACTGTTCGGCCCATTGGGCGGCATACGATACACCGCGATGTGAGGTGCAGAGAATGAATACACCGCCGCTCACCGCATCCAACAAGTCAGAGATCTCTGTCTGGGCTAACAATTGGGCGATCAAATCAGGCGCCTTAGGATCGGGAAGCCGCTGTGGCACCAGCAAAAGTCCCTGCTGGGGAAAATCAAACGGACTCTCCGCAATCAGCGTCTGGGCATCTTGCAATCCAAGCCTGCGACTGAAATGATCAAAACGCCCTCCTATGGCCAGCGTGGCCGAAACCATAATCCATGCACGCGGCTGACGTGTGAGCTCCTGCTGAAACCGCTCTGCAATCTCATACGGTGTCAGCCGCAGCGTGATGCCATGGCGGGAAAACTCCATCCATCGAACCAGCATCGCGTCCGGCTGTTGCAGCTTGAATGCGGCCAGGCGACCACAGTACTCCGAACACAGCGCCGATAATTGTGCGATCTCAGGATGTCGCTCTGCATTAATTAACAAGACTTCCTGAACGTGATCCATCGCCGACTCGATTGCCGCGAGTCCGTCTAGCCAACGGGCCTGGGCCTGTCCATCGAGCTGATCCCAGCTCAGACGAGACTGCTCGGCCATTCTTGGCCGTGTGATGGATCCTGCGGTGGGAACTGGCGCAACTGCGCCCGCCTGAGCGCGTAAGTCCATAACGCATTGCTCCAGCCTGCCACATAAATCTGGCCAAGAGGCGCCATCACGGGCATAGGCCAGTCCACTTTCAAGGCAGTCTCGGGCAAAACTGCTGAGCGCCTGGGTTGAAATAGACTCACTAAAAAATGCTGTTGCAATTTCCGGTAACGCGTGGGCCTCATCAATCACAATGTGATCCACTGTGGGCAACAACTCACCAAATCCCTCATCACGCAGAGCCATATCCGCACACAGCAGATGGTGATTAATCACCAAAAGATCTGCCTTGGCTGCCGCATCTCTTGCCGCCATCACATGACAGTCCGAAATATTTGGGCATTGCTGACCCAGGCAATTCTCTCGGGTGGATGTCACCATCGACCAGATCGGTGCCGTCTCTGGAATCGATGTGCACTCCGCAATGTCGCCGCTGCGCGTCTGTCCGGCAAAACGCACGATGTCCGAAAAATACCGGGCATCTTCGGGCCGCGAAAAACGGCCCGACTCTTGCTGCCGCTCCAGACGATAGGTACAAAGATAGTTGGCACGCCCCTTCAGGACTGCCACATGAATGGATGCCCCAAGGGCAGACTTCAGTCGCGGAAGATCCCGCTCGTAGAGCTGATCCTGCAGATGCCGCGTTGCTGTTGAGACGATTGATCTGCCCTGACTCAGCATCAGAGGCACGAGGTAAGCAAATGTCTTACCGACCCCCGTGCCAGCCTCGGCAATAAGCGTGGACCGCCGTTGAAGTGCATCCTCGATTGCCTGCGACAGATCGAGCTGGCCCGGGCGAAATCGATAACCTGGCGCTGATCGGGACAGCACCCCGGAGTCGGAGAAGATCTCCTTAAGCGGGGACATCGGGGGAGAGCTGGACCTGAAGCTGTGCGATCTGATCTTTAATCTGAAGTTTACGTTTCTTCAAGCGACGAATTTGCAGCTCGTCGCGCGACCCACTTTCTTGAAGCTGCTCAATTAGATGATCGAGCTCCCGATGCTCGGCTTCTAGTTCAAGCATCTTGAGCCTCAGCGTTCTGACGTCGGAGAGAAACCGCATCAGGACTGTCTTTCCGCTTTGTCATCTGCCCGTCGCGTCCTGGCCCGCGCCCGCAATTCCGCATCGATGTCGCGCAATGCCTGAAGCGCTGCTTCCTTGCGCAGGTCAAATTCCCGCATTCTGCGCAGATGCTCTGTGCGAATCTCCTCGATGCATCGATAGGAGAAAAATCGCTTCAGGCAGATCTCTTCCCGCTGGGCCAGATCACGCTGAAACACCAGACGTTCGGCCTCAACGGCCTGAATCTGAAGCTCATGCCCAGGTTTCTTGGACTTAAGGTCTGCATCCGGATCGGCCGCACGGACACCGACCGCCATCATCAGCATCGTGGCACCGAACAGGATCATCCATGGGAAAATAGAGGGTCTCGTCATAGCCCTAAATTATCCCTTGCGCAGCGAAAAACAGCCATCTCAGCAGCTCATTCTTGATATCGCGAATGCCCTGGAAGCCCCCATTCAGGCTGCCGGCGAGGCTATTGTTCAGCTCTACCATCAGCCTGAGCATCGGGTGCAGACCAAGCAGGACCAGACACCGGTGACAGAGGCAGACCTCGCCAGCCATGACCTCTTGGTCGATGCCCTTCAGCGGCTCACGCCCGCATGGCCTGTGGTTTCAGAGGAAGACAGTGCCCAGCACCGGGCGAGTCGTCCCGTCCAGACGATCAGCGAATCCGTCACGCCCTATTGGCTGATCGACCCCCTAGACGGCACCCGAGAGTTCATCGCCCGAACAGGAGAATTCAGCATCAATATTGGCCTGGTGGTCGGCCAAGAGGCCTATTTCGGAATCCTGTATGGACCGATTCAGGGGATTTTTTATCGGGGAGGCATAGGCCTGGCCGCTGAGCGGAAAACCCCGGAGGATCCCGGTTGGCATCCAATCCACTGTCGCTTTCGGCCAGAGCGGGGTGGAATTCAGATTTCGAGTCGTAGAAGCAGTCCACCGCCGCCCTCTGAACATCCGATGCAGCAGACCCATTTGGGATCCGCACTGAAATTTGGACGTATTGCGGAGGGAAACGCCGACCTCTATGTGCGTCGTGGGCCCACCATGGAGTGGGATACCTGCGCTGGCCACGCCATCGTTGAGGCGGCAGGCGGCGAGGTCCAGTGTCTCGATGGCGGCCCCCTGCGCTATGGAAAAGCCGAATGGCGAAATAAAGGATTTGTCGTGCGCGGCCGCGCCTGAATGCGAAAGCCCAAACGCAGACATCAGGGTGAACTAGAAACTACTCTGCACGCTTCGGTGGGCACTCGCAAGATAGTCCTCTGACTGCATCTCCACAAGCCTGCTGACGGTACGGCTAAACTCATTTGCAAGCACCCCCTGAACATAGAGCTGCTCGGGTGCAATCTCCGCCGAGATAATGAGCTTAATTTTGTGGTCGTAGAGCACATCGACCAGCCATGTGAAGCGTCGCGCCTCTGATGACATGGCGGCCGACATCACCGGCACACCCGATAACAGCACGATATCGAACCGCTGGGCGAGCTCGAGATAATCATTCTGGGAGCGCGGGCCTCCGCATAAGGTCGGAAAATCAAACCAGATAGCCCGGCCACAACGCTGAACGGCACGGATTTCTCGCGCTTCGATGGTCAGACGTGGCTCAGTGATCGCAGGATCCGTTCCGCTAAGCGAACGCTGTTCCTGAGCGAAACGATGAAAAATATCTTTCATCTCCCGATCGCTGGCGCTATCAAGCGGGGTGATATACGCACGAAATTTTCCGCGTGCAAGGCTACGGTAGTCCGTTCCTGCATCGACCTCTACGATATCGAGCCGACGCTTAAGCAGCTCGATGGCGGGCAGGACGCGATCGCGGTGCAGCCCGTCGGGATAAAGCTGATCGGGATGGTAATTCGAGGTCATGATGAATCCAACCCGGCTCTCAAACAGCGCCTGCAAGAGCCGTTCCAAGATCATTGCATCCGCGATATCCGAGACATGGAACTCATCAAAGCAGATCAGACGATATCGACGCGCGACACGCTGCGCGACCTCGTCCAGCGGGTTTTCGGTGCCGCGTAGCTCATGCATCTCCCGATGGGTGGCGCGCATGAACTCATGGAAATGCAGTCGGACTTTACGTTCGAGTGGAACATGCTTAAAAAAACAGTCCATCAGCAGGCTCTTGCCACGCCCTACGCCACCCCACAGATAAACGCCACGCGGGAGTGGTGGCTTGGAAATCATTTTTTTGAGCGTACCACCCCGCTTGGCCTTGTAGTCCGCCCATTCGGCGGCGCACTGTTCCAAACGTTCGGCCGCCCGCAGCTGGGATGCATCTGCGACGAATCCCTGCTCAGCGAGCTGCTGCTGATAGGCCTGTACTATCGAGACCCGTGACCGCATCAGAGGGCCTCCCGCCCCTTACATATTCAGAGCGCGCTTGTAGATGGCCAGCGATGCCTCGCGCATCGCCTCAGAAAGCGACGGATGCGGATGACAGATCCGGCCAATGTCCTCTGCAGACGCCTTGAACTCCATCGCTACTGCCGCCTCTGCAATCATGTCAGAGGCCGCCATTCCAATGATATGAACCCCAAGAATCTGTTCGGTCTCCTCATCGGCGAGTACCTTCACAAAACCATCGGGTGAATCCATGCCAAGCGCGCGGCCGTTCGCCGCAAAAGGAAACTGCCCACTCTTATATTTGCGTCCCTCGGCGACAAGCTGCTGCTCCGTGCGGCCCACCCAGGCGATCTCGGGAGATGTGTAAATCACCCACGGGATACAGTCATAGTCGATATGGGGATGCTGGCCAGCGATTAGTTCGGCGACCATCACACCCTCATCTTCTCCCTTATGGGCGAGCATCGGGCCACGGACGACATCGCCAATCGCAAAGATACCGGGCTGGCTGGTCCGACAGAGGCCATCGACAGGAATAAATCCACGCTCATCCACTGCCAGACCCACCTTGTCAAGCTGCAGGCTCTGTGTGTTGGGCGTACGGCCAATCGATACGATCAGGCGATCACAGTCGAGCGTCTTGGACTTGCCATCGCTGTCTGCATAGGCAATCTTGACCCCTTTTGCAGACGCTTTTATGTCTCCGATCTTTACACCGAGATGAATTGAGAGGCCCTGACCCGTGAAAAGTTTGAAGGCCTCTTTGGATACTGCATCATCACAGGCGCCCAGAAACGACGGCAAGGCCTCGAGGATGGTTACTTCCGCACCGAGCCGCCGCCAGACCGACCCAAGCTCTAGACCAATGACGCCAGCACCGATTACGCCAAGCTTTTCAGGCACACCATCAAAGGCAAGCGCGCCCTCGTTGTCACAGACAATCTTGTTGTCGACCTTCAGTCCCGGCAAATGACGTGCGTTTGAGCCTGTCGCAATGATGACATTCTTCGCCACCACGGTCTCTGGCTCATCACCGGTAACCTCGACAAGAATGCCGACATCGCTGCGCCCCGCAAATTGTCCGTGACCCTTTAGCCACGTAATCTTATTTTTGCGAAACAGAAATTCGATGCCCTTACTCATCTTCGAGACGATCGAATCCTTTCGTTTCAGCATCTTGGCAATGTCCATCGACACACCCTTGACGGTGATCCCATGGTTACCCAGATGATGGCTTGCCTTCTCGAACTCCTCGCTGGAGGCGAGCAGTGCTTTAGAGGGAATACAGCCAACGTTTAAGCAGGTGCCGCCAAGGGCCAATTCGCCCTGCGTGTTGCGCCATTTCTCGACACATGCGGTCTTGAACCCCAGCTGCGCCGCTCGAACAGCGGCAATGTAGCCTGCGGGCCCCGATCCGATGACAACGACATCGTATTGCGTCATGGTGCTCTCCCGATCAGACTTCAAGTAATAAACGTGCAGGGTCTTCCAGGGCCTCCTTCATGGTGACCAGGCCCAGCACCGCCTCTCGACCATCGATGATTCTGTGGTCGTAAGACATCGCGAGGTAATTCATTGGCCGCACCACGACCTGGCCGTTTTCAACGACCGCGCGATCCTTGGTCGCATGAATTCCGAGAATGGCCGACTGCGGCGGGTTAATAATCGGTGTGGAGAGCATGGATCCGAATCCCCCGCCATTGGAGATCGAGAATGTGCCGCCGGTGAGCTCTTCAATCGAAATCTTTCCATCCCGCGCCTTCACGCCATACTCAGCGATCTTCTTCTCGATATCCGCAAAGGTCATCTGGTCTACATTTCGCAGAATCGGAACGACCAGGCCTCGCGGCGAGCCCACTGCAATTCCAATATCAAAATAACCGTGATAAACGATGTCATTGCCATCGACCGAGGCGTTGAGGACCGGGTATTTCTTCAGCGCTGCGACCGCGGCCTTCACGAAAAAGGACATAAACCCCAGCTTCACGCCATGCTCTTTTTCGAAACGTTCTCCGTACTGCTTACGAAGCGCCATCAACGGCGCCATGTTCACCTCATTGAAGGTGGTGAGAATCGCGTTTGTGGCCTGGGACTGAAGCAGTCGCTCGGCTATTCGAGCCCGCAGACGGCTCATCGGTACGCGTTGCTCGGGACGCCCTTCGAGCTGGGCCTCGGGCCCAAGCATCACCGCAGGCTGTGGCAGGCCCGCCGAAACAGGTACCGCCGGCAGACCGGCTGTGGCCGGTGCGGCAGGCGCAACTCCAGCTTTCTGAGCAGCCATGACATCGGCCTTGGTAATCCGGCCGTCCTTGCCGGAACCCTGCGCAACCGTCACGCCAGTCTCGGCCATGAGCTTTGCCGCAGACGGCATTGCCACGGCGGCCCCCGGACGGACAACCGTTGAAGGTGTCGTCGGCAGCGGTGCAGCAGATGCAGGCATCGCTGCCGGTGCGGCGGACTTGGCTGGCGCCGCAACCGCCCCTGCCTTACCTTCTGAATCGATCTTCGCAATCAGCTCACCGGAGACGACCGTTCCACCATCACCCTTCACAATCTCGCTAAGCACACCGGCGGATGGCGCGGGCACCTCGAGCACCACCTTATCGGTTTCAATCTCGATCAAGATCTCATCGATGGCGACAGCCTCGCCGGGTTTTTTCTTCCACTGCAGCAGTGTGGCCTCGGCCACTGACTCTGAGAGCTGCGGTACTTTGACTTCAACAATAGCCATTTCTTTCCCTTTAGACGTTCTTTGTTCTTATGACGGTTTTAATTACGCGCTTACTTGGTGTGCGTGAATCCCTTGATTCGGCCGAAAGCACCGTTAAGGAGCTCCTTGAGCTGCGCGGCGTGCTTCTCCAGGTAGCCCACCGCTGGCGAGGCCGATGCGGGCCGGCCGGCGTATGCGAGCTTCTGTCCAGGCGACATGTTTTCCAGTAAGTTGTGCTGAATCTGGAACCAATATCCCTGATTCTGCGGCTCATCCTGAACCCAGACCACCTCGGCGACGTTCGGAAATTTCTTCAGTTCCGCCGCAAATGCCTTATGTGGGAAGGGATAGAGCTGCTCGACCCGAATGATGGCGACCTCGGTCGCCTTACGATCACGGCGTGCATTGACAAGCTCGTAGTAGACCTTGCCAGAGCAGACTAACGCGCGGGTGACTTTCTTGGCATCGAGCGTCTTGTCGGTCTCGCCAATGACGGTCTGAAAGCCGCCTTTTGTGAATAGCTCCAGCGGTGATCCAGCATCCTTATTACGCAGAAGCGATTTTGGCGACAGCACCACCAGAGGCTTTCTGAAGGGCCGAATCATCTGACGACGCAGGGCATGAAAGATCTGGGCTGCAGTAGTGGGCTGCACCACCTGCATGTTGGTGTCCGCACAGAGCTGCAAGAAACGCTCGGGCCGGGCCGACGAATGCTCGGGGCCCTGGCCCTCATAGCCATGCGGCAGGAGCATGACCAGGCCAGACTGCCGGCCCCATTTCACCTCTCCCGAAGAGATGAACTGGTCAATCACCACCTGCGCACCGTTGACGAAGTCACCGAACTGGGCCTCCCAGATCACCAGCGAGTTCGGCTCTGCCGTGGAGTAACCATACTCAAAGCCCAGAACTGCCTCCTCGGACAGCACGGAGTCAATCACAGTGAAGGGTGCCTGGCCAGCCGCGACATTTTGCAGCGGCACATATGTGCCTGCATCCCACTTTTCGCGATTCTGATCGTGGAGCACCGCATGTCGATGGGTAAATGTGCCGCGGCCTGCATCCTGACCCGTGATCCGCACCGCGTAGCCACTGGCCAGCAATGACGCATAGGCCAGATGTTCGCCCATCCCCCAGTCGCAGTTCAGCTCCCCCTTGCCCATCGCACGACGGTCCGCGAGCACTTTTTCGACCAGCGAATGCGCCTTGAAATCCGATGGAATCGTGGTGATACGCTCGGCGAGCCGTCGCAGCTCCGCAGCAGGCACCGACGTATCTGCATCATCGGTCCATTTCTTATTCAGAAACGCAGACCAGTCGACCGAGAATTTGCCTTTGTAGTTGGAAATAACCGGTGATGACTGATTGGTTCCGGCATCCATATCCGCGCGATAGGCCTTGACCATTTCGTCGCCCTCGCCGATGCGGATTACCCCCACTGTCTCGAGTCGATCCGCATACAGCTTACGGGTCCCGGGATGCTGCGCAATCTTCTTGTACATCAAAGGCTGTGTCAGCGAGGGTGTGTCCTGCTCGTTATGGCCGAGCTTCCGGAAGCAGACAATATCCACCACGATGTCTTTGTTAAACTGCATTCGATAATCGACCGCGATCTGCGTGGCAAATACTACGGCCTCGGGATCATCGCCATTGACGTGCAGTACCGGTGCTTCGATCATCTTGACCACATCCGAGCAATAGCTGGTGGATCGCGAGTCGCGAGGATCCGACGTGGTGAACCCGATTTGGTTGTTAATCACGAGATGAATCGTGCCGCCAGTGCCATAACCACGGGTCATGGCCATGTTCAGAGTCTCCATCACAACGCCCTGCCCAGCAAACGCGGCATCACCGTGGACCAGAATGGGCACAACCTGATTGCCTTTGTCGTCACCACGCCGGTCCTGGCGGGCACGCACCGATCCCTCGACTACCGGATTCACGATCTCCAGGTGCGATGGGTTAAAGGCCAACGACAGGTGAACCGGTCCTCCGGGGGTTGAGACATCACTGGAGAAGCCCTGGTGATATTTCACATCGCCTGCGGGCAGGTCATCCGCATGGTGTCCTTCAAATTCGGAAAACAAGTCTTTGGGAATCTTGCCCAAGGTATTTACCAGCACATTCAGGCGGCCACGGTGGGCCATGCCGATCACGATTTCCTGGGCACCGAGTTCACCACACCGCTGAATAATCTCGTCCATCGAGGCAATAAACGATTCCCCGCCCTCAAGCGAGAACCGCTTCTGCCCGACATATTTGGTATGCAGATAGCGCTCTAAGCCCTCGGCGGCAGTCACCTTGGCCAGAACGCGTTTTTTCTTTTCCGGACTGAACTGAGGCGCAGAGCGAACGGACTCTAGTCGTTGCTGAAACCAACGCTTCTCTGCAGGATCGGAGATATACATATATTCCGCGCCAAGCGTGCCGCAATAGGTATCCCGCAGTCCTTTGATGATGTCCCGAAGGGTCATCTGTTCCTGTCCGAAATACAGGTTATCCGCACGGAACGTGGTGTCCAGGTCGGACTCGGTCAGGTCATAAAAACCGGGCTCAAGCTCAGGAATGGCCGGCCGTTCCTGACGTTTCAGTGGATCGAGATCCGCCCATCGCGCGCCCAAAAAGCGATAGGCCGCAATAATCGACTGGACATGGACCTGCTTACGTGCAATCGAGAGGTCACGCTCTGCGACCCGCGGCAGAAACGCATTCGCCTTGGCCCGCTGGGCAAAGGACTCAATGATCGGTGCGTGGGCGACATCTGACGTGGTCTCCGAGCCATCAGTGGCCGGAAGAATCTGAAGCTGATCGAAATAGGCCCGCCATTTGTCGGGAACAGACCCGGGGTTGTCGAGGTAGGCCTCGTAGAGTTCCTCGACATAGGGCGCATTGGCGCCGAACAGATACGAATTGAGCTGATAACTCTTCATCATGATGCTTCACCCTTCTCGGCCCTTGGCCTGAAACGATGCAGGATTCCCTTCCACTTAACGGCCACACCGTCTTGCGGATCGCGTAATCAGAAACACCCGTGTGGGCCTTCTGACCCCGGACAGGTTACCACTGCTCCTCCAAATAAAAAAGGGGTCTACGCCCCTTTTCTTCCTTTTAACGCTGCGCTACTGGCTTTACCGACCGCGCCGTCGGACCAACAAACAACTGTCTCGGTCTCCCGATCTTGTATTCGGGATCCGTGATCATCTCCTTCCACTGACTGATCCAGCCGATCGTCCGGGCCAGCGCAAAAATACAGGTGAACGCATCGGTGGGGATGCCCAGCGCCCGCTGCACGATGCCGGAGTAGAAATCAACATTGGGATAGAGCTTGCGTTGGACAAAGTAATCATCCTCTAGGGCGATCTTCTCCAGGGCCATGGCCAACTTGAAAATTGGATCATTTTCCAGTCCCAGCTCATTGAGCACCTCTCGGCAGGTCTCCTGCATGAGCTTGGCACGGGGATCGAAGTTCTTATAGACCCGATGGCCAAAGCCCATAAGCCGCACACCTGAGTTCTTGTCTTTGACCTTCTCCATGAACTCGCCGACTTTGCCGACGCCGCCATTTGCATTCAGGTCTTCGAGCATGGTCAGGCAGGCCTCATTTGCACCGCCATGGGCAGGACCCCAGAGGCAGGCCACGCCAGAGGCAATCGCCGCAAATGGACTCGTGCCCGAGGAGCCACAGAGCCTGACCGTGGAGGTGGACGCGTTTTGTTCATGGTCTGCATGAAGAATAAAAATCCGATCCATGGCACGAACCAGAACATCATTGAGCTTATACGGCTCACATGGAGTCGCAAACATCATGCGCATGAAGTTGCCGGTGTAGGAAAGATCGTTCTGCGGATAGATGATCGGCTGGCCGATGCTGTACTTATAAGAGAGCGCCACCAAGGTTGGCATCTTGGCAATCAAACGAATCGCGGAAATATCCTGCTGTTCAGCGGAATTGATATCCATGCTGTCGGGATAAAACGCCGACAAGGCGCCGATCATTCCAGTCAGAATCGCCATCGGATGTGCATCCCGACGAAAACCCCGCAGGAAGAACTGCATCTGCTCATGCACCATCGTATGGTGCATCACGAGCTCCTGAAAGTCCGCCTTTTGCGCAGCGTCAGGCAGCTCACCGTAGTAAAGCAGGTAGCAGACCTCAAGAAAATCACAGTGCACCGCCAGCTCTTGGATCGGATAGCCGCGATACAGCAGTTCACCTTTATCGCCATCGATGTAGGTAATCGTGGACTGGCACGACGCCGTGGACAGAAAACCTGAGTCATAGGTGAACTTGCCCGTCGAGCCGTAGAGCTTTCGAATATCAATGACATCCGGACCCACCGAACCTTTCAAAAGGGGAAACTCCACCGAGGGGGTTCCATCGGTAAACGACAGGGTTGCTTTGTGCTCCGTGGTCATCGTATTTCCTTTCACAGCTGAGGTTTGAGGCGAGGTTCGGCGGCCATTCGAATCAATGGGCTCTTATTTTCTCCAGAACAAGGTGAACCTCTGGCGTATCAAGATCGCCCTCGGGCTGCACCCTGCCGACCAACAGGTCGAGCAGATCGTTGTCGTTGAGATCGAGAAGCCGGCCAAGCCCCTCGTGTTCGGCAAACGTCAGCCGTGACTCCCAGCGTTCAAAAAAACGTTCTAACAGCAGATCATTTTCAAGCATGCCGCGCCGGGAACGCCACCGCAGCCTGCGCACGACATCAGGTGCAGCAAGCCCCTGCCCGTGGCCGGCCGCCGGACTCAGCATCGCAAACGGGTCCGGCTGCATGTGGGCCACCATCAGACTCGCGATCAGACGGTGCGACGGACCATCAGCTCTTTAATCTTGCCGATGGCCTTGGTCGGATTCAGCCCCTTCGGGCACACATCCACACAGTTCATGATGGTGTGGCAACGAAATAACCGATACGGATCCTCGAGGTTATCCAGGCGCTCGCTGGTGGCCTGGTCTCGGCTGTCCGCGATAAAACGATACGCCTGCAGAAGGCCTGCGGGGCCAACAAACTTATCTGGATTCCACCAGAACGACGGACAACTGGTGGAGCAACAGGCACACAGAATGCATTCATACAGGCCGTCTAACTCCTCGCGCTCTTCCGGCGACTGCAGCCGCTCTTTCTCTGGGGGCGGTGTCTCATTAATCAGGAACGGCTTGATGGAGTGATACTGCTTGAAAAACTGCGTCATATCCACGATCAGATCACGTACCACAGGCAGTCCGGGCAGTGGGCGCAGCACGATTGGCTCTTTCAGGTCGCGGAGATTGGTGATACATGCCAGGCCGTTCTTGCCGTTGATATTCATGGCATCCGATCCGCAGACACCCTCTCTGCACGAACGGCGAAACGACAAGGAATCATCTTTGTCGCTCTTAATGCGCATCAGGGCATCCAGCAGCATCTTGTCAGTTTCTTTGAGCTCAACCGAGAGATCCTGCATGTAAGGCTTGGCATCCTTATCGGGGTCGTAGCGATAAATAGAAAAACGCACGGTACGGGATGTCATGGTTAGAACGTCCTCTTCTTGGGAACGAAGGTTTCAACGGTAAGTGGCTTTAGATTGACCGGCTTGTAGTCCAGCCGGTTGCCATCGGAATACCAGAGGGTATGTTTCATCCAGTTGGCATCATCACGTTCAGTGAAATCCCGATGGGCATGGGCGCCGCGACTTTCTTTGCGGGCCTCGGCGGAGACAATCGTGGCCTTCGCAGTCTCGACCAGGTTGTCCAGTTCGAGTGCCTCCACTCGGGCGGTATTAAAGACCTTCGACTTATCTTTCACATGGACATCCTGGGCACGCTTGCCGATCTCCATGATTTTTGAGACACCCTCTTGGAGAAGATCGGAGGTACGGAAGACGCCACAGTAGTGCTGCATCGTGTTGCGAATATCCTGGGCAACGTCCTGCACACGCTCACCCGAGCGGGAGGCCTCAAGCTTGGCCAATCTTGCGAGCGAAATATCCGCAGCGTTCGACGGGAGCTCCCTGTGTGACTGGGCCTTGAAGTTCTGGCCCACAATATGATTGCCGGCCGCGCGGCCGAACACCACCAAGTCGAGCAGCGAGTTGGTGCCCAAACGATTTGCACCGTGCACGGATACGCAGGCACACTCGCCAATCGCATAGAGTCCCCCGACCACCGTGTTCGAGCTCCCATTGCGAGGCACCACCACCTGGCCGTGATAGTTCGTCGGAATACCGCCCATCTGATAGTGAATGGTTGGCACGACAGGGATTGGCTCTTTGATGGGATCTACGTTGGCAAACTTAATCGCAATCTCCCGAATCGACGGGAGTTTTTTCATAATCTTTTCCGCACCGAGGTGGTCCAGCTTCAGTAGCACATGATCCTTGTTCGGACCGCAGCCACGGCCCTCTTTGATCTCCTGGTCCATTGAGCGGGAGACAAAATCACGCGGCGCAAGGTCTTTCAGGGTGGGGGCGTAACGCTCCATAAAACGCTCGCCATTGCAGTTCAGCAGTATTCCCCCCTCACCGCGCACACCCTCGGTGACCAGCACGCCGGCACCGGCGACCCCCGTGGGGTGGAACTGCCAGAACTCCATGTCCTCAAGCGGAATGCCAGCGCGCGCCGCCATGCCCATGCCATCACCGGTATTGATAAATGCATTGGTCGATGCCGCCCAGATACGGCCGGCGCCTCCCGTCGCGAAGACGGTGACCTTCGCCTCCAGAATCATCACCTCGCCGGTTTCCATCTCGAGCGCAACAACGCCAACGCAGTCGCCCTCTGAATTCAGAATCAGATCGAGCGCCATCCACTCGACAAAAAACTGGGTACGCGCACGGACATTGCGCTGATACAGGGTGTGTAAAAGCGCATGGCCGGTACGGTCCGCCGCGGCGCAGGCACGCTGCACGGGTTTTTCCCCGAAGTTTGCAGTGTGTCCGCCAAAGGGACGCTGATAAATCGTTCCGTCAGGATTGCGATCAAACGGCATGCCGAAGTGCTCAAGCTCATAGACGACCTTCGGGGCCTCTCGGCACATGAATTCAATAGCATCTTGGTCACCAAGATAGTCGGAGCCCTTGACGGTATCGAACATATGCCAGTACCAGCTGTCATCACTCATGTTGCCGAGTGATGCGCCGATGCCACCCTGTGCCGCGACCGTGTGCGAACGGGTCGGAAAGACTTTCGAGAGCACGGCCACATTTAGCCCTGCCTCTGCAAGTTGGAGCGAACAACGCATGCCCGCACCGCCCGCACCAACGATCACCGCATCAAACCGTCGGCGCGGCAGACTACTTGTTTGATTACTCATCACCTGCGCCACGCTTAGACCCTCCAGAGAATTTCAACGGCCCAGACACCGCAGCCCACTAGCCACAGAATCGTAAAGATCTGCAGCGCGAGCCGAACACCCACGGGCTTGACGTAATCCATCCATATATCCCGGACACCAACCCATGCGTGATAGATCAGCGCCAGAAGCGCGAGCAAGGTGAAGACCTTCATCCAGGTCGCTGCAAAAAGACCCGCCCAGCCGCCATAGCCAGGCTCTGGGGCAAGAAGCGCGGAGACAAACAGCACCACCGCATAGGTGCCAATCACCGTTGCGGTTACCCGTTGTGCGAGCCAATCACGCAGGCCATAGTGGGCTCCCACGACAAGGCGCTTGGGCCCAATGTTGTTTTGCACAGAATCGCTGGTTCCGCTCATGATTTAAAACACCCCAAAAATTTTTAACCAGGCCAGAACCGACAGGGCAACGCCACCGATCAACACCCCTTTGCCCCACGCCGCAGACTGTTCTTTCGCAAGCCCGATATGCATATCGCTCACCAGATGGCGAATGCCGGCCAACAAATGATGCAAGAACGCCCAAGCCAAGCCGCAGAGTAGAAGCTTCACGATCGTGAGATCGAATACCTCCATGAGCCGGGCATAGCTGAGCTCCGAGGTGATGCTCCAATCAAAAAACAAGAGCACGATGGGGAGCGTAAGGAACATTCCAGCACCGCTGATACGGTGCAGGATCGACATCACACCGGCCGCGGGCAGCCGATAGTGAATAAGCTGCGTGACGTGGATATTGCGGAACTGCGGGCGCGACTTTTTCGCGAGCTCGCTCATGTAATCCCCCTGACCAATTACTGTTTTAATTTTGTGCTTCGCGAGATTATAGAAGCCCTTTTTGACACCGCCTAGGGTGAACCCTAAACTCTCCGTGTTTTCCCATCCTAAAAACTTGACTCTCTCCCAAGGAGCTTCCGTGAGCACGACCAAGTCCCCCATGCGTGTTGCCGTTACCGGCGCCGCCGGCCAGATTGGCTACAGCCTGCTGTTTCGTATCGCCAATGGTGATCTTCTGGGCAAAGACCAGCCCGTGATCCTTCAGCTTTTAGAAATTCCCGACGAAAAAGCTCAGAAAGCCCTGAAGGGCGTCATGATGGAAATCGATGACTGTGCCTTCCCGTTGCTGGCTGGCATGTCCGCTCACAGCGATCCGATGACCGCATTTAAGGACATTGATATCGCCCTGCTCGTGGGTGCCCGGCCGCGCGGCCCCGGCATGGAGCGCAAAGACCTCCTGTCGGCCAACGCCCAGATCTTCACTGCACAGGGCAAAGCCCTCAATTCAGTGGCCAAACGCACCGTTAAGGTGCTGGTGGTGGGAAATCCGGCGAACACCAACGCCTACATCGCAATGAAGTCGGCGCCCGACCTTCCAAAAAAGAACTTCACGGCCATGCTGCGTCTGGACCACAACCGCGCCTTGTCCCAGATTGCCTCCAAAACCGGTAAGCCCGTGGGCAGTATCGAAAAACTCATCGTCTGGGGTAATCACAGTCCGACCATGTACCCGGACTACCGCTTTGCCACCATCGGTGGCCAGGGCGTCAAGGCGATGATTAATGACGACGTCTGGAATAAGGATGTCTTCCTGCCCACCGTGGGCAAGCGTGGCGCCGCAATCATTGAAGCACGCGGCCTATCGTCTGCAGCGTCTGCTGCGAACGCAGCCATCGATCACATCCGGGACTGGGTGCTCGGCACCAATGGCAAGTGGGTCACCATGGGCATCCCTTCGGACGGATCCTATGAGATTCCTCAGGACATCATTTATGGCTATCCGGTCATTTGTTCCGGCGGCGAATATCAGATCGTGCAGGGCTTGGAGATCGATGGATTTTCGCGCGAGCGCATGACCCACACGCTCAACGAACTGCTCGAGGAGCGAGACGGCGTCAAGCACCTGCTGGGCTAAGCGTTCAATGGCCGCCCTGCACCCGGAGAGCGTCCTTTTACACGGATCCGGACAGGGCAGCCCCTCTCCCCCGCCCTGCGAGCACTACGCGGGCGACGCAAAGAAACTCCATAAGGCCCTGGCCCTACAGGATCAAATGGGCGGGGCCTTTGATGTAACGGCCGATCTGGAAGACGGCGCTGCCTCCGGTCAGGAGATGGCCACTGCGCGCCAGCTGGCAGGCATCCTCGCCGAGCATCGGCCAACGGCCTGGCGTGTCGGGTGTCGGGTCCACCCGGTAGACCATCCCTGTTTTGGCTCAGACGTGGACACCCTGCTGTCGGCAAGGCCGGCGGGGCTTGCCTACATCACGATCCCAAAGGTGTCGGGTCTGGCCCAGCTGGAGCGGGCGATTGCGGCAATCGATGCCGCGGCCGAAAGAAACGGCCTGGGACGGACGATCCCCGTTCAGATCCTGACCGAAGACGAGGGGGTGATCTTTGAACTGGAGAAGATTGCCGCCCATCCACGGGTTCAGTTCATCGCATTCGGGCAAATGGACTTCACCAGTAGCCACCGGGGTGCCATTCCTGCGACGGCCATGAAAAGCCCCGGACAGTTCGACCACCCGTTGATGCGACGGGCGAAGCTGGAGATCAGCGCGGCTTGCCACGCCCACAGCAAAATCCCGACCCACAACCCCACCACCGACTATGGCTCGGCAACCCAGGCCCACCAGGACGCGCTTCGGGCCCGCAATGAATTTGGGTTCTTACGCATGTGGAGCATCCACCCCAACCAGATTCCGCAGATCCTTGCCGCCTTTGCACCAACCGATAGTGAGGTTGAGGATGCCAGCAGGATCCTGCTGGCCGCCCAGGCGGCCGACTGGGGGCCGATTGCCGACCAGGGTCTGCTCCATGACCGGGCGAGTTACCGCTATTTCTGGGACCTGCTCAAACGAGCCCAATCCAGTGGCGGGGTCATTCCGGAAGCAGCACGCCGGGCTTTTTTTTAGAATGATGGCTTCTGCGCGATAAAAACTCTTCAACCGCAGACATCTCGTCTCAGTACAACAACACCAGGGAGCACAGCATGCCGCATAACCTTCACAACAGCCTTCAGGAATTTAAGACGGCGTCCGGAAAATCCGGCAAGTTCTACAGCCTTCCGGCACTCGAACAAGCCGGCGTAGCCAAGGTCTCCCGTCTGCCGGTGTCGATCCGCATCGTGCTGGAGTCTGTTCTGCGCAACTGTGATGGCAAGAAAGTAACCGAGGCGCATGTCAAACAGCTCGCCAACTGGGGGCCGACAGCGCAACGCGTGGACGAGATTCCTTTTGTGGTCGCCCGGGTCGTGCTTCAAGACTTTACGGGTGTGCCCTTGCTGGCCGATCTGGCCGCAATGCGTAATGTTGCCTACGATTTGGGCAAGAACCCAAAGGTCATCGAGCCCCTGGTGCCCGTTGATTTGGTGGTTGACCACTCAGTCATGATCGATCACTACGGAAAGAAAGACGCCCTTGATCTGAACATGAAGCTTGAGTTTCAGCGCAACGAGGAGCGTTACCAGTTCATGAAATGGGGGATGCAGGCCTTTGACACGTTCAAGGTCGTTCCCCCCGGTATTGGCATCGTGCACCAGGTCAACCTGGAGTATCTCGCCCGCGGTGTGCACAACAAAGAGAATATTTATTACCCCGACACACTCGTGGGTACCGACAGCCACACCACCATGATCAACGGCATCGGCGTCGTGGGCTGGGGCGTAGGCGGAATCGAAGCCGAGGCAGGCATGCTCGGCCAGCCGGTGTACTTCCTTACGCCCGATGTTGTTGGTGTCAACCTCACCGGCAAGCTGCCGGAGGGCTGTACGGCAACGGATCTGGTGCTCACGATCACCGAGATGCTACGTAAAGAGAAAGTCGTGGGTAAATTTGTTGAGTTCTACGGCGAGGGCACTGCATCCCTATCACTGCCGGATCGTGCAACGATCGCTAATATGGCGCCCGAGTACGGTGCAACGATGGGATTTTTCCCTGTGGATGCCGTGACGGTGGACTTCATGCGCGCCACAGGCAGAACAAAAGACGAGGTCGAGGCGTTCGAGGCTTACTTTAAAGCACAAGGACTTTTCGGAATCCCGAAATCAGGTGAAATTGACTACACAAAATCGCTTGCTTTGGACCTCTCCACCATTAAACCTTCGCTTGCCGGGCCCAAGCGCCCCCAAGATCGGATTGAACTAACCGGCCTGAAAAAGACCTTCGGCGACCTCTTCTCCAAGCCTGTTGGCGAGAACGGTTTCGCACAGCCCGCGGCCGCGCTTCACAAACGCGTGAAGGCAGGCGATGCCGAGATCGGTAACGGCGATGTGCTCATCGCTGCGATTACCTCTTGCACCAACACGTCCAACCCTGGTGTGCTGCTGGCCGCCGGCCTGCTGGCAAAGAAGGCCGTCGAGAAGGGACTAACGGTCAAGCCCCACATCAAGACGTCGTTGGCACCCGGAAGCCGCGTGGTGACCGAATACCTGACCAAGGCGGGCCTGCTTCCCTATCTTGAAAAGCTTGGCTTCGCAGTCGCTGCATACGGCTGCACCACCTGCATCGGTAACGCCGGGGATCTGCGTCAGGAATTCAACGATGCGATTGTGAAAGAGGATCTGGTCTGCGCCGCAGTTCTCTCCGGAAACCGTAACTTCGAGGCCCGCATTCATCCGAACCTGCGCGCGAACTTTTTAGCATCA
The DNA here is from genome assembly GCA_018882785.1 of Burkholderiaceae bacterium. Lineage (GTDB taxonomy): Bacteria > Pseudomonadota > Gammaproteobacteria > Burkholderiales > Burkholderiaceae_A > Lacustribacter. The sequence continues at coordinate 28,858 of VERI01000014.1, forward strand.
CCACCGCTCGTGGTGGCCTACGCGATTGCGGGCAGTGTGCTCAAAGATCTAACCTCAGAGCCGGTTGGCCAGGGCAGTTCTGGGCCCGTGTACCTGAAAGATATCTGGCCCTCCAGCCAAGAGATCGCCAGTGTGATGGGCTATGCCATGGATGCCGATACATTCCGCAGACTGTATGGCGACCTGACCAAAGATCATCACCTGTGGAACAACATCAAAGGTACTGCTGGCCAGGTCTACGACTGGCCGAAATCGACCTATATCGCCAAGCCACCGTTTTTTGATGGATTCTCCATGACACCAGGCGCCACCGGATCGATCAAGAGTGCCCGCGCACTGATGATTCTGGGCGATTCGGTCACAACCGATCACATCTCTCCTGCAGGCTCAATTAAAGAAGCCTCTCCCGGTGGCAAATATCTGATCGACAACGGTGTCACCAAGGCAGACTTCAACTCGTACGGTTCGCGCAGAGGCAACCACGATGTAATGATGCGGGGAACCTTCGCCAATGTCCGCATAAAGAATCTCATGCTGCCACCCAAAGCCGACGGATCCCGCGAAGAAGGTGGACTTACGCTGTTTCAGCCCAGCGGCGAGAAGATGTTCATCTACGACGCCGCCATGAAATACCAACAGTCCAATGTGCCCACCGTCGTGATCGGCGGTGAAGAATACGGCACCGGCTCATCACGGGACTGGGCTGCAAAAGGAACTCAGCTGCTCGGTGTGAAGGCAGTTGTTGCGCGCAGCTATGAGCGTATTCACCGCTCCAATCTGGTCGGCATGGGCGTTCTGCCACTGCAGTTTAAAGGCGCAGACAGTGCCCAAAGCCTTGGCCTTGACGGCACCGAGAGCTTCGATATTGCAGTACCCGATTCCCTGCAGCCACAGCAAGATCTTACCTTGGTCATTACGCGCAAAGACGGAACGAAACAAAATGTCACCGTGCTGTGCAGAATCGACACACCGATTGAGGTCGACTACTACCGGCACGGCGGCATCCTGCCGTATGTCCTGCGTGAACTGATGGCCGCCTAGGGCAGCGAATATCCTGAAATGAAATCCTTTGGAGGTCCGCCCTCCAAAGGATAGACGTGGCGTTTCGTTGTTCCGATGTCGCCACCATAGACATGAATGCTGATCGACACCTGATCCGAAAACGCATTCATAACCTGATGGATATCGCCATGGCGGGCCGACACAACGCTGGTATCCCCAGGCGCCAGCACCTCGAGTGGACCATCGGGCACGGGATGCCCCGTCGCATTAATCAGATACCGCTGAGAATGCTCGCATCCGCGCAGCATGCCAATCACACCCCAGATGGTATGGTCGTGGACCGGCGTCGCCTGGCCCGGACCCCAGACAAAACTCACCACCGAAAACCGTGCATCGGGATCAAGATGCAGGCAGTACTGCTGGTAGTACTGTGGATGAGGCACCGTATAGGCATCCGGCAGCCAGTTGTCCTCGCGCACGAGATCTGCCATGAGGTCGGCTGCCCGGTCTAGAAACAACTGGCTGTTCGAGTCGGGGTGGGCCGTGATCAATTCCGAGATGCCACCTGTAAATCGATCAAATTGTGGAATACCAAGCGAGGATGCTGACGGTCTCATGACGACTCTCCTTGCCGATATTATCCCCGCAACATCGTGTAATCGGCCAGCACCGAAGGGGTTAGAATCGGGTCCACCCGACGCCTGAATAATGACCGAGCCGCCATGAAGAAATCCCCCTCCTCCCGCCGTGGCCGCGCCTCCCGCGAAGCGGATGCGCTGATCGAGTATGCGGAGGGCCTGGCCCAGTCTGGCAGCCGAGCCGAGGACCACTTTTGGGAGTCTCGACTTGAGCGCGAGATTGAGTCACTGCTCAAAGACGGCGACGAAGGGTCGTTGAATGCCGCCTTAGACCGTCTCGCAGATCGTGAATCCCGCGCCTACGAAGAGCTGGCTGATGCAATCGAAGGGCGCGTTGAGCACATGATCGCTGCGGCGTCTGACGGGGAGCGCGATGTGCTGCTTTTCGCTGCACCGGTACTGGCGTGGTCCCGCATGCCACTGCCCACACGGCCGATTCCCCCTGCGGTCTTGAAGTCTGCACGACAGGCACTCTTAGAAACCGTATTCACACCCAAGGCAGACCTCTGTCTGGCCAACTATCTTTTCTCGCCGGACCAACTGCCCGAGACATTTTGTGACACCGCCGACCTGCGTCAGGCGCTCACCCAGGGCCTCACTGATGGAACCTTTAAGGTCGATCCAGCCTCGCTCAAAGAGACCGCACAGTTTCTTGCCGATCAGCGTTACATCATCGGAGTCGTCTCCGCCCCACGGGGCGAGGCAATATTCCGCTGGCAGTCAGGTGACGCAAACCGGGAACAGGTGACCCAGCGCTGGATGGAAACCAGCCAGAATGCACTGGCGCCATTGCTGCCCGCCTGTGCCTTTGAGAGCATGCTGCCGCGTGCCTACTACGTGGCCTGCCGTGATGCAGATCGATCGGCACGGCCGTTTTCAATTCGTGCATCGGTTGCATTTCTCGCCACCACGCTGGGCATTTCGCAGAACCACCTGGTCGCAACCATCGGAGGCTGTTATCACCGACAGCTCGAGGAGTACCGCATCGGCTTTACGGTCGGCGAAGAAGAGGAGACCATCCATGGGGTGGTCTGGCCGCTTCTGGGTGCCGAAGACGAAATGAGCGATGTCGCCGAAGAGATCGAGACCACCCTACGTGAAAGCGGTATTCAGCGCGTGGTCATGCTGCGACAGCGGCTGCCCATGGAATACTGCGATGACTGCGGTGCACCGCTTTATCCGAATGAAGATGGTGAGATGGTGCATGCCGAGCTGCCCGATGTCGCCGAGCAGCCTAGTCAACACCTGCATTAATTCTTGGGCTGATGCTGTAACGTGAGAAACACGCCCCGCGACGGTGTGTTGTAGCCGTAGACCAGCTGATACCGCTCATCGAACGCGTTCTCCAGCCGCAGCCGCAATAGCCACTCTGGAGCGATCTGCAGGCTCGAGTAGAGGTTCACCGCGGTGTAACGTCCAAGTGTCTGCCCGCCATCGAGCCGATCGCCGGAATAAAAAACCCGGCCTCCGAACTCAAGACCACCCGTCCGGGACGACAGATCCAGCGATCCATATTCTTTTGCCCGCCGCGCTAGGCGCACACCCGTCTGAGCATTACGCGGGTCCTGAGAGACTGCAGAAAGTTTGACCCGCATGGATCGAACGTCTGCGGAATATGTCAGCTCAACACCCTGATTCTCCACCCGGCCCACATTGCTGTAAGAAGAATTCGAATACACGATCGCATTCGATGTGTCGGTGGTGAAATGCACAAGACGCATTAAGCCCCCACCCGTCGTCGCGACCAGACCCACCTCGCGCGAGGCATGCTCCTCGGGCCGCAGACCCGGATTGCCACCGAATCCATACAGCTCGCCGGTTGCCGGCGCACGAAATGCGGTCGAGGCAGCACCCGTGAGACGCAGATGCTCTGTGAGCAGTACGCCCACACCGGCGAGCCATGTCGATGCATGTTGAGTGGCGCGGGCCGCCCCGGATTTTCCGGTGACCGAATCCACACGTAGATTCGTCTGGACATCAATCCGCGACCACCGGCTACTGATGCCGGCGTAGGCGCCTGAGGCATCGCGATCATGCGCGCTGCCATATGCGGAGAACCTAGACTGGCTGGCATCCGCGCCAAAGACCAGCTGTCCCGGCCCCACCGCAGAGCTGTTGTCCCAGCGAAAGGAGGTCTGCTCCCCTTCAATTCTGCCGCCACTTGCCACGGGAAGCTGAACCGCATTTTTGTAATCCCGATACAGCAGATCGGACTGGGTAATGCTGAAGGTCGAACGCCATTGCGGCTGTAACTGAAGCCGTGAATAAAGCGTGAGGTCCGAGGATGCACTGTTGAGCCGGTGGATGTCGCTCGCTGTATTAGGACTAAACCCGCTATCAAAACCTGCCTGGCTATAAATGACGTTACCCGACACCCCCACGGATGCCTTCTCGCTAAGGTCGTGATCGACCCGAGCAAAAAGGGACTCTCTTCGAAATCCATCTCGGTCCGGATTGACACGCGGATTTTGCCTCGGGTCCATGGCAGAAAATCCATCGGTATTAAAGCGCTGCACCGACACCTGAGCCCGGGTCGGGCCCAATCCATTGCCCAGGCCCACGGACAGATCACTTGATCCGCGCGATCCGAGCATCAGGCTGCCATAAGACTTCAGACCACCCGTGGGCTGCCGAGTTGTGATGTTGATGACCCCACCAATGGCAGATTCCCCGTAGAGAGCACCGACGTTGCCGCGCAAGATCTCAACACGATCAATCATGCTCAACGGAATATCTGCCAGCTTGATCGTGCCAATCTGATCCACCTGCGCACGCACGCCATCGATAAAGATCGCTGCACTCACGCTATTCTGGCCGCGAAGAAAAATTGAAGATACCGTTCCAGGCCCACCATTTCGGCCAACCTCGACGCCGGCCTCTCCTTGAAGCAAATCGATAAGTGTCGGCGCGCCCGACCGTTCGATATCCTGGCGCGAAATCACACTGACACTCGGGATGACATCCGACAGACTCTGCTCGACTCTTGCTGCGCTCACGACAATCGGATGTAAAGATGCGACCGTCTGGGCAAACGCCTGCGTACCGCCGAGTGCAACCGCACCGGCAAGCAAAGGCAACAACTTGTTCATGACGAGAACCTTTCCTGTCTCCCAATCCCCGAGGCGACAAAAAGCATTAACGCCACAGGCCGGTATCCAGACTTCGGCTGCCGCCCTGAATCACTCAGGACGATGATCGACTGCCTTCCCAGCGCCATAAGGCCCCAGTGACCGGCTTGTTTGAGACAAACCGACATCGATCAAGACAACCGTTACTGTTTCGGGAAAAGTGCCGGATTCTCACCAGCTTCCCGTTTAACCTGCGCTAAGCAGGCACCACGTGACGGTGTTTGAACAATTTCAAACAAACTTGAGTGTAGCGCCGAAATTGATATTCCGCCCAGCCAAGGGCTTGATCTATGCCAAAGAACTATCTTACGGTTCCCGCAACCCGCTCCAGAAACTCGCGGGACCGCGCGATTGTTGGTGCAAGAAACGATAGCCGCGAGGATAGGCTTGCGACGATATTGGAGTGGCCAACAATTCCGAGCGGGCCGTCATAGAGCTCGAATTTGACATAGACACCAGCCGACTCAAGCCGCTGCGCCATGACGGCCGAATTGATGCCGGGATCCACCAGCGGATCATGACGTGGCGATAACAGCAGCATTGGGGGTGTCTCGGCGGTGACATGCTCTACCGGCTGCGTGTCGCGTGGCGTGTGAGGCCAGTTAAATGCGATGCGTGCCTCGGGCATCTGAATCGGCAGAAAATTAACGGGTGACGATAGGCCAATCACTCCACGAATCCGTTCGCGCTCTGTGGCAGAGAGCCAGCGCCGATCAGTCGCCAGCATAATTGCGTTATAGGCACCGGCAGAGTGACCTGCAAGAACGATTCTCTGAGGATCACCGCCATGGCGTTCCGCATGATCAATCAGCGCCCGAAATGCCTGTGCACTATCTTCGAGAAATCCAGGATAGGTCACCTCGGGCGTGAGCCGATAGTCGGGAATTGCGACGAGATATCCCAGATCATTAAAGGTGCGCGCAAGAAATCCATAGTCGTGCCGAGACCCACTGGCCCAGGCACCGCCATAGAAGAACACAATGATCGGCGCTCGCGGCCGCAGGTGAGACGATGGGTTGTCAGACGATGGTTCGGCGCTGCCATTCGATCCGTGCGCCTGAAGCGCAGTCGGCGGCGGATAGAGATCCAACATCTGGCGCTCCGAGAGACCATAGCGCAGCGTCACCGGCGCAGCCTGCGGCGACTTCGAGATCGCGTTTAAGACGTCAAGACTTGTACAACCAGAGAGCAGCATCAGCGTGATGGCCGCCGCAAATCGATACCGCATCGTTATCGACCGCCTGGCATGCGCAATGAGAAATAAGGATTGAACGACAATCTGAATTGGTCGGGGCGAGATGATTCGAACATCCGACCCCTTGCACCCCATGCAAGTGCGCTACCAGGCTGCGCTACGCCCCGACCGAAGCCTGAAATTATAGCCGAGGCGCATTTCCCTTCAGAATCTCCAACACTTCTGTGAGTGATGCACGCAGATCGTGTTCAGGACTCAGGGCCGCACTGCCGTTGCCCACGAGCGGTACGGGCGGACTGGCGTCGCCATTGGCACGGCCATCAACAAGCTGATTTCTCGCGCCGCTGATCGTAAAGCCCTGGTCATACAGGAGCTCTCGAATCTTTCGGATCAATAAGACCTCGTGGTGCTGATAGTAGCGACGGTTGCCACGTCGCTTCATCGGCCGCAGCTGGGTAAATTCCTGCTCCCAGTAGCGCAATACGTGCGGCTTTACCGCACACAGCTCACTGACTTCTCCAATCGTGAAGTACCGCTTCGCTGGAATCGGTGGCAGTGATGGGGAGGGGGTTCTGCTGTCCATAAAGATGGCCGACGGTCGCGCGCAAGATCTTGGTCGCGTTAGCCGAGACCGGGCTCGTCGTCAGCATAAGCGTCCAGGGGCTTTTTCGCCGGATCCTGGACATAGGATTTCAGTTTCTGGCTGGCATGGAAGGTCACCACGCGTCGGGCGGCAATCGGGATTTCTTCTCCGGTCTTCGGGTTGCGGCCAGGCCGCTGCGGCTTATCACGCAGCTGGAAGTTTCCGAAGCCCGATAACTTGACGCTTGTGCCGGCGACCAGTGTCTCCCGAATTTCCTCAAAGAAGATATCGACGACCTCCTTGGCCTCACGCTTGTTTAGGCCCACCACCTCGAAGAGCAGGTCGGCCAGCTCCGCCTTGGTCAGGCTATCGTCAGCAGAAGTCAGGCCCGCATGATCGAGCAGCCGAGGCAACACATCCCCGCTCCCTGATGGAGAGAGCGACGCTGGTTCAGTAACCTGGAGGGTCTTGGAGTCGACGTGCACGATCGTGTTCAGGATCTGAGTCTGGCGGCAAAGTCGGTCTGCATGACATTGACGATTTCGGCCATCAGCTGGTCCACATCTGCATCCTGGAGGGTTTCCGCGGGACTCTGGAGTATAAAACGGAAAGCCAGGCTTTTTTCCTTTTCGGACAGTCCCTTACCCCGATATTCGTCAAAACACTTGACATTCGTAATCCAAGACCCTTGTTTTAATTGATTTTTTAGCCGATTTAAGCGCTCCAATACCGCCCCAGCCGGGGTGCTCTCCCCCATCACCAGGGCAAGATCCCTGAGCACGGGCGGAAAACGCGACGGCTCATGGGGAGCCGGCATCGGCAGAGACGAAACGGCCTCAAGCATGAATTCAGCAACGATCGGCGCAGATGAAAACTCCAGAGACTGGGCCATTCTGGGATGAAGCTCGCCGATCACACCTGCCACCCGCCCATTGATCAGAATCTCGGCACTCCGTCCGGGATGAAGTGCCGGATGCGCATCGGCGAGTGCACGCGTGGTCAGCGCAAGCGGTGCGACTACCCTTTGCAAATCGCCCTTGAGGTCAAAGAAGTCGACAGGCCGGGACGTCTGGCCCCACTGGTCCTCGACTGATGGCCCAAAGGCAACCACACCGAGCCGAACCGGCTGATGTACGCCAGCGATCGTCCAGTCGCCGGCGCTCTGGGTGGGATCGTCGTGGAATGTTCTGCCTATCTCGAACAGCCGAACGCGGCTCGCCTTTCGATTGAGATTGCTGACGAGCGCATCCAGCAGGCCAGGCAAGAGACTTGGCCGCATCACCGACTGATGCGAGGCCATTGGATTAAGAAGCTTAAGCGGCGACTGGCCGCCAGCAAACGGGGCAGCCTGTACATCACTGATGAAGCTATAGGTAATCGCCTCGACATAATCGGCCGCAACCATTCGATCACGCAGCTGCATGGCAGATCTGCGCGACTCCGACTGGGCGAAGATCGCTGCGGCGGCATGCGGTGGATGCACTGGAATACGATCAAAACCATGTATCCGCGCGACCTCCTCAATCAGATCCTCTTCAATCTCAAGATCGAAACGAAATGACGGTGGTGACACGGTGATGACCTGATCGGATCCCGATTCGCTCAGGCTTGCCGTGAAGCCGAGACGAGAAAAAATATCAAGACAGGTCTGCGAAGACACATCGATACCCAACACCCTGCGACAGCGGGCTACCCGCATCGACACCGGGGGACGCGGAGGAACACCAATCTGTTGATCGTCCATCGGCCCAGCGGCACCGCCGCAGATGCTCTGCACCAGATGCGTGATGTAGTCCACATGGTCAGTTGTCGTGGCCCAGTCAACCCCACGTTCAAATCGATGCCCAGCCTCGGTTGTAAACCCATATCTGCGCGCGCGGCCGCGAATTGCATCCGGCCACCAGAATGCCGCCTCTACGTAAACATTCTGCGTAGCCAAGCTCACTGCAGTGGAATCCCCACCCATGATGCCCGCCATTGATTCGGGGCCTTGGTCGTCTGCAATGACACCCACCGATGGGTCAAGAGTAATCTCCTGCTCATTCAGCAGCTTGAGCTTCTCGCCATCGGCAGCCCAGCGCACCACGAGTGGCCCATGGATCTTATCCGCATCAAAGATATGGCTCGGCCTGCCGAGTTCTAACATCACGTAATTGGAGATATCGACAAGCGCTGATATCGAGCGCTGACCCGCCTGCTCAAGACGAGTCCGCATCCAGTCCGGCGTCGCTGCGTGCGCATTGACTCCCTTGATTACTCGGCCCGAGAAACGTCCGCAAAGATCTGGCGCCTCGATGCGAACCGCGATGCGATCCTGAGCGCCCTGCTGAATTGACGGCCAGGTCGGCATACACACAGGCGCACCGGTGAGCGCAGACACCTCACGCGCGACGCCTGCGATCGATAGACAATCTGCACGATTGGGCGTGAGTTTCAGGGTCAGGACCCGCGCATCTAGCCCGAGAACCTGTCGAATATCTTTTCCGACCTGAGCTCCTAGCGCAGCCGATAGTGCCATCAATCCTTCTGCATCTTCCGAGATGCCGAGCTCTTTGGCAGAACACAGCATGCCCTGGCTCTCTACTCCCCGCATCTTGGCCCGTTTGATCTTAAAGCCACCGGGAAGCACAGCACCCTCGGTCGCACATGGTGCGATCATGTCAGCGTGCACGTTCGGTGCGCCGCAGACAATCTGCAACGGGCCCGAGGCTGCACCAATATCCACCGAACAGACACGCAGCCGGTCCGCATCTGGATGGGCCGATACCGATAACACACGCCCAATCACCACACCGGAAAACTCCGGGGCCAGCGGCGCAGAGTCCTCAACCTCGAGTCCTGCCATGGTGAGCAGGTCCGCCAGCTGGTCGGATCCGATATTCGGTTCCACCATTGCCCGCAGCCATTGCTCAGGTACACGCATGGACTGATTCCTTAAGCGAACTGACGCAAAAAGCGCAGATCATTTTCATAAAAGAGTCTCAGATCGCCGATGCCATAACGCAGCATCGTCAGGCGCTCGATTCCTGAGCCAAAGGCAAACCCGATGTAACGCTCAGGGTCGAGGCCAAAGTTACGCACAACCTTCGGATGAACCTGCCCGGCCCCGGAAATCTCAAGCCAACGGCCTTTTAAGGGGCCCGATTCAAAGCGCATATCGATCTCAGCAGAGGGTTCCGTGAACGGAAAAAAAGACGGACGAAAACGCACCTGTAGGCCATCGGTCTCAAAGAAACGCTGTAGAAAATTTGTGAATACGCCTTTTAAGTCCGCAAAAGAGATGTCTTCATCGATCCAAAGCCCCTCGACCTGATGAAACATGGGTGAATGGGTCGCATCACTATCCACGCGATAAGTCCGGCCAGGCGCAATAACCTTAATTGGGGGCTTGTGACTGCGGGCATAGCGGACCTGCATCGGACTGGTGTGCGTGCGCAACAGCAGCGGCAGTCCGTTCTCGTCTTTTTTCTCAAGATAAAAGGTGTCCTGCATTGAGCGTGCCGGATGGTTTTCGGGATTATTCAGGGCCGTA
>VERI01000059.1 GCA_018882785.1 Burkholderiaceae bacterium
CTTAGGTAGTAAGTGCTTGATTTAATTGAGGATTCTCACCGTAACAGCTGTTACGGTGACAAGTACCATATAAGTTACTCAGCATCTTGCCCCTTTGTAGGCTCGGTGGAAGCGTTTTGCTGGACTGATTCTGGGCTGGATTGAAAGTGTGGATTACTAAGCAAGGGCTGGTCTGCTGATTTGTCTGGATTTGGGGGGTGGTCCCCGGGTGGGGTTTCTAAATCTAATTCTAAAACGCCCTCCGGCCCTGGTTCCTGGGCCAGCTCGGAGCTGGTGACATCTGTTACATCGTCTGAGAGCTTCACCCGGGCCAGCTCGGCCAGCAGGTCATCGCCGGAAGTATCCTCAACAGTCAGCGCCTCAGCTTTGAGCGCCGTGCGGATAGACTTTAGCAGCCGGGAGCGCAGCTCGTCCGGGTTTGTGATCTTGACCGTTTCTGTCCGATGGGTGAACGCAGCTACCTCTGTTACAGACCCGAGGAGCTTTAGAGCTGTGAGCTTCTCCCTGGGCGTGTTGGCATCGCTGATGGCGTGAGCTGTAAGCTGTGAAATCACTAAGGCCCTCAATTGAGCGGGGGAAGTTAATTTCTCCACCTCCATCGCCAGCTCGAAGGCCTCTTTCTGCGACTGGATTGCGTCTAGCTTTGCGAGGGCCTGCCCCTTGCGGCTTGCGCTAGCTGGTTTCGCCTTGGTCGGTCTGCTGCGTCTGTAACTCTCTGCCTTGCTGTTTCCCAGGGCGAGCTGTCGGGCGAATTCTCGATCTTTTGGGCTTAGCTTGGTTTCTTTCGCCTTTGCTGGTCCTAATAACAAAGTCTCCAGGGGGACCTGATTTAATCCTTCCCGGATCTGCTCTCTCGTGAGCTTGATCTGGGCTGCTTTGGGGGTATCTTTTGAGAATTTCATCTTGGTCGAATTCTAGTCTTTGTGCGTCTTTCTGTGCAAGTGGTTCCTCACTGCTGCCCTTCGGGCATTGGTCCCGGTCAACAATGCTTGACTGTCAAGCGTTTTGATGTTATTTCTTCCACTGTTTCACCACTGCTAAAAGGAGCTTTTGACTATGGACCCACACACTGCCGACTTGCTTAGGCTGCTTTGCTATGCGGCCGCCTTCGCTGCTTTTGCTGTTCGCCTTTAACCCACTGAGGAGACCTTGATGAAAATCTCAACCGCTGTAGATGTCACGCCTACCTGGACCGGCCTGCTGCCGGCATTGGTCCAGCTCGCAGAGCATAAGGACCTGAAGGTCCGCACTGATTCCTGGACCGAGCTGCGCCGGATGGCTGGAGCTGCTGACCACTGGAACGCTGCCGGGCCTGAGCTGGTCGCTGCCCTTGAGCTGGTTCTTTCCGACCTTAATGCGGATCTGTCCGCAGAGACTGCCTCAGCTATCCAGGCAGCTCTCAACACTGCGAGGGGCCAATCTTGACCGAGCGCCAGACCCTATCGGCTGCCCTGCTGCTCGAGGGTGGCCGTTTTGGTTCTTTTGCCGAGCTTATAGGCCGGGCTTATATCGCAGCCAGCCCCGCCAACCGGGAGCGCCTCGCTGAGGCCTTCCCGGAAATTTTTAAGGCTGCCAATCGGGCCGAATGGCCCACACTGAGGAGCATTTGATTATGACCACCACCACTGCCACTGCATCCGCCTTTTTTTACATTGACGGCATCCCGACTAAGGGCTGTTGGGTTGAGCTGGACAGCTCGACCACCTGGGAGGACATCGCCCAGGCTATCCGGGAAAAGATCCCCGGCGCTGTCGTCGATGAGATCCTCTGTGCTGATGCTGAAGGCCTCGCCCGTCACTTCCTGAGCCGATATGACTGCTTTTCCTTGGGCGAGTGGCAGGCATGGATTGAGGCTGCCGAGAATTCAAGCTATGACCCCGAAGTGATCGCCCTGTATTGCGACAATGTGGGCGACTGGTCGGAGGAAGCTGTCGAAGCTGCGGAGCAAAATTACTGGGGCGAGCACGACAGCCCCGCAGACTTTGCCGCCGAGCTGTTAGAGGGAACGGGCGAGCTTGCATCAATTCCCGAATCCCTGCGCTATTACTTTGATTACGACAAATACGCAAGCGATTTGCTTTCGGGTGATTTTTTTGAATGTGAAGGCCACTATTTCCGAAGCTGTTAAGCCCTCGACCTGATGCCCTTCTCGGAGGGTATCGGGGCGCTGACTTTGGCGTCTCACTGCTAGGAGGTTTTCTCATGCTTTACCAATACAAGCCACACCCAGACGATCCACAGGCCCAGGTGCTGCCC
>VERI01000015.1 GCA_018882785.1 Burkholderiaceae bacterium
GTGCAGAGCTCGGCTACCGCGAGCGGGTGGGAGACGTAGGGTTCGCCGGACTGGCGGTATTGGCCGAGATGGGCCTGATCGCTAAATCGATAGGCGGCCTTGAGCCGCTCGCAGTCTTCGTCGTTGAGGTAGGCCCGAGCGCGTTCGATGAGCGGGCCTACGGAAACAGCCCGCAGAGCGGGACTGTTCACTTAGATCGGTACTTTCCTAAGCATTTCGCGGCCAACATGCTGTCCAGCAATCTCGCGCAGCGCAGTCACCGTGGGTTTATCACGCGATTCCAGCTTGGGGGATGCGCCTTGTGCGAGCTGTCGCGCACGGTAGGCAGCCGCTAAGGCAAGTTCGAACCGGTTTGGAATGTATTGGAGACAGTCTTCTACGGTAATACGTGCCATATGCAGTTCTCGATCTAGAGTGGTTTAGTCGGAAGCGCCTGCCGGCCAAGATCGAGAAACGAATGCTTCAAGGTCTCGAAGGGCAACGCTAAAGTCTTGATTTATAATAACATAATCGAATTCTTCGGCATGCGACATCTCTTCGGCCGCAGCGGCCAGTCGGCGTTGAATCACTTCTTCCGTGTCTTGGCCGCGTGCCCGAAGCCGGGCCTCGAGCTCTGAGAGCGAGGGCGGCAGGATGAATACGCTGCGTGGTACCCGGCCGGGGTCGGAAAAGGTCTCACGGATCTGTCGGGCCCCCTGCCAGTCAATCTCTAGGATCACGCTGCGCCGTGCAGCGCGCTGGCTCTGAATCCACTCTCGAGACGTTCCGTAAAAATTTCCGTGGACTTCGGCCCACTCGAGGAATTCTCCGGCGTTCCGTTGCCGGATAAATGCCTCTGACGATGTAAAAAAATATTCCCGTCCATGCTGTTCACCGGGCCGCGGCGGGCGTGTTGTTGTAGAAATCGACAGCGTCCAGTCGGGATGACGCGCCAAGAAGGCGCTGACCAGGCTCGACTTGCCCGCGCCCGATGGCGCGGCAATCATGAGCAGTCGACCCTCACTCAAGATTTTGTACCTGCTCGCGGATCTGTTCAATTAACAGCTTCATCTCGATCGAGATGTTGCTGAGCTCAATCGATGCTGATTTTGATCCTAGGGTGTTTGCCTCGCGATTCATCTCTTGGGTGAGAAAATCCAGACGCTTACCAATGCCGCGGGGAGAGCTGCCCGTCGCGGGCATGCATGCCTCGCGTGCTGCAGCGATATGTGCCCGTAGTCGATCCAGCTCCTCGGCGATGTCGAGCCGCAGCCCGAACATGGCCGCCTCCTGTCGGACCCTTTCCTCGAGAGCAGTGAGACGGTCTTTTTCAAGTGCAAGGCCTCCCGTTGCAGCACCCAGCGCTTCACGAAGTTTTTCGGTAAGCCGATGCTGCTGGGCAGCGACTGCCTGCGGAACAAGGGCATGGGCTTTTTCACAGAGCTGGGCGAGTAGAACCAGTCGGTCTTCGATCGTGCGAATAAGTTTCTCGCCCTCGGCGAGCCGGTTGCGAATGAATTGCGCGAGCGCATCTCCAATGAGTTGATCGATCAGTGCGGTCCATTGCTCTGAGGTGAGCTGGGATTCGATGACCACCCCGGGAAGTTTTAACAGGTCGTTGACTGAGAAGGGCGCGATCTCAGGATGATCGGCACGAATTTCATGGGCGAGTCGAAGCGCAGAGGACAGTCCTGCAGGATTAATTCGGGTCGCGGTGAGGCTCGTGTCTGATCGGCTGATGTTCAGACGACATTCGACCTTTCCCCGATTAATCTTTGCCTGAAGCCGATCCCGAAGCATCGCCTCGGCCCATCGGAATTCCTCTTGGAGTCGGGGGTGAAATTCAAAAAATCGGCTATTGACACTGCGAATCTCCAGGCCAAGGCGGCCGGATGGGCAGTCAATTTGCGCGCTGCCAAAGCCGGTCATGCTGGGGTGGGCCATCGGAGTCTTCTCGAAATTGAATGGGTCGAGGTATTGTAAGGGTCTCAAACAAAGGAAATTCAACATGACACAGTCATCACAGCATGCGCGGGGTGCCGCCGCTTTGTCTCAGCCGCTTCGGCCCAGTGGCAGGCTGGCCAGCCAGCTGCGGCCGGTGAGCCTTCAGCGCCGGTACACCAAACATGCAGAGGGATCGGTACTCGTGAGTTTTGGAGATACCCAGGTGCTCTGCACGGCATCAGTGGAGGAGCGGGTACCTGGGTTTCTGAAGGGCCAGGGCTCGGGCTGGGTCACGGCGGAGTACGGCATGCTGCCCAGATCGACACACACCCGTAGCGACCGTGAGGCGGCCAAGGGAAAGCAGAGTGGAAGAACGCAGGAAATTCAACGGCTGATTGGCCGCTCACTCAGGGCGGTCACCGATCTTAAAATGCTTGGCGAACGAACCATCACGATCGATTGCGACGTGATTCAGGCCGACGGTGGAACACGCACTGCCAGCATCACGGGGGCCTGCGTGGCACTCGCAGATGCGCTTCATGGCCTGGCGCGAGACGGTTTAATTCATCAGAGCCCATTGCGAGAGTCAGTCGCGGCGATCTCGGTCGGCATATGGAAAGGGCTGCCCGTTTTGGACCTTGACTACGAGGAGGATTCCTCCTGTGATACTGATATGAATGTTGTGATGACCGATGCTGGTGGCATTGTGGAGCTACAGGGTACTGCCGAGGGAGAGCCATTTTCGCGGGCACAGTTTGATGAGCTCCTGCTGCTCGCCTCTCAGGGTATCAGCCAACTGCATGAGTTTCAGCAGGCGTTGATTCAGGATCCAGAGAGACTGTCGGTTTTGGTGGAATGAAATCGACCTGGGTATTGGCCTCGTCAAATGCCGGAAAGCTAAGGGAATTTGAGCAGGCGCTCGGGCCTGTGCTGGCTGAAAGAAATATTGCGCTTATCAATCAATCTTCTCTCGGCATTGAGGCCGCGGAGGAGCCCCATGATTCCTTTGAGCAAAATGCGCTCGCCAAGGCACGGCATGCGAGTCGTCTGTCGGGACACCCGGCGCTTGCAGATGACTCGGGAATCTGTGTGCCGATATTGGGTGGTGCCCCCGGTGTGCGTTCCGCTCGGTTTTTCTCGGATGCAGTCGCCCGTGCCGACCCATCCGAAGCCGACGACATACACAAGATTCAATCCGCGAACGTCTCCATCGATGAAGCAAATCTCAGGTGGCTCTTACGCTGTGTGCAGCATGCCCTTGGTGGACAGCCTGCTGTTACGCATCAGCCCATGACAGAGGCAGGATTTCAGACTGTGATCGCCTTTGTTCGGTCCGCAGATGATCCGAATCCGCTTTTGGCAGCAGGCCACTGGAGCGGCCTGCTGCTATCAGCACCCAGGGGCAGTCAGGGTTTTGGCTATGACCCGATTTTCCTTGATCCTGTCCTGTCGATGACGGCAGCGGAGATGTCGCTTGAGCAGAAACGCCAGGTGGGCCATCGGGGCAGGGCGCTCGATGCCCTGCTGACAAGGCTTGCCCAGTGATTCGGTTTGAGCAACTCCCGGAGCTGTCACTCTATGTCCACCTGCCATGGTGCGTACGGAAATGTCCGTACTGCGATTTCAATTCGCATGAGCTGAAAAGCCCGCTTCCTGAGCAGGCCTATATCGATGCTTTGATTCAGGATTTACAGTCAAGTCTTCCTCAGATCTGGGGTCGGCCGGTGGTCAGCGTCTTTATTGGCGGAGGAACACCGAGTCTTTTTTCGGCCCAGAGCATGCAGCGGCTGCTGTCGGAGATACGGTCCTTGGTGCCGTTAATTCCGGATGCAGAGATCACGATGGAGGCCAATCCGGGAACATTTGATGCTGAGCGCTTTGCCGGGTTTCGGGATGCCGGCGTGAATCGGCTATCGCTGGGCGTTCAGTCTTTTATGGATTCCCAGTTGCATGCCTTGGGCCGTGTGCATGATGCCGAACAGGCGCGTCGCGCAATTGCGCAGGCAAAGCCACTGTTTGACCGGCTTAACATTGATCTGATGTTTGGACTGCCCGGCCAGAGTCTTGAAGCGCTTGAGGCAGAGCTGGACATTCTGTCCGGCTTCGAGCCAAGTCATGTGTCGCTCTATCAGCTGACGTTAGAGCCGAACACGCTTTTTGCGGTCAGGCCACCGTCCGGGCTTCCCGACGATGATCTGCTCGCTGATATGCAGTCCTTGGTTATTGAGCGATTGGCGCAGCGCGGGCTTGTCCGTTATGAGATCTCCGGCTTCGCAGCGCCTGGACAGGAATGCCGACACAATCTGAACTACTGGAGTTTTGGTGACTATCTGGGCATCGGCGCAGGGGCCCATGGAAAGCTCTCCTTTGCCGACCGGATCGTTCGCACTGTGAGGCCACGGCATCCGGACGGGTTCATGCGACAGCCCGCGGAAGGTGGAACCGAGACGCCCGTTCGCCCGGAGGACCTGCCGTTTGAATTCATGCTCAATGCCCTTCGCTTGATTCAGGGTGTGCCCTCGGGCCGATGGGCACAGACCACGGGGATTCAGGTCGGATCCCATCCGTTTCTTCTCGACCGGATTGGCCTCGCCCAGTCCCGAGGGCTGATGTCGGTAAGGCCGGATCGATTCCAGGCCTCGGCCCGAGGCATCGAGCTTTTGAACGATCTTCAGTCGCTCTTTTTGCCCTAAAACGGGTATTGAACCATTTTGGTGCGCGTATTTTGAAGCGATGCAATATTGCACTATAATCGTGCATTAAATGCACCATATTGGTTATATTTTTTAATTTTTATTTTATAAAAACATTCTAACTAATTGATTTTTCGTGATTTATGAGCAGGCACGGTTCTCGCTCATAGAGATCCATTGTTGGTTCGTTTTTTCCAGAATTGCTTTCACAAAAGGAGAAGTTGCTATGCCTACCCCTCACGAAGTCATGAAGATGGTTGCCGATAATGAAGTGAAGTTTGTGGACTTTCGGTTCACCGATACCCGCGGCAAGGAGCAGCACGTGACTGTTCCGGTCAGTCACTTCGATGAGGATAAGTTTGAGTCGGGCCATGCCTTTGACGGTTCGTCAATCGCAGGCTGGAAGGGAATCGAGGCCTCCGACATGCTGCTGATGCCGGATCCGAACACGGCTGTGTTGGACCCGTTCCGCGAGGAAGCCACCCTGAATCTGACCTGTGATGTGGTGGAACCCTCCGATGGCAAGGGCTATGACCGGGACCCCCGTTCGATTGCCAAGCGGGCCGAGGCCTACCTGAAGTCCACGGGCATGGGTGACACCGCGTATTTCGGGCCGGAGCCCGAGTTCTTCATTTTCGATGGCGTGACCTGGAATGTGGATATGTCAGGCTGCTCGGTGAAGATCAAATCCGAGGAGGCCAGCTGGTCCACCGGCATCGAATACGAGGGCGGAAATCTTGCCCACCGTCCGGCAGTGAAGGGTGGCTACTTTCCAGTTCCCCCGATCGACTCATTCCAAGATATTCGCTCCGAGATGTGTCTGATTCTCGAGCAGATGGGTGTGCCCGTTGAGGTGCACCACCACGAGGTAGCGGGCGCGGGCCAGTGCGAGATTGGCACCAAGTTCAGCACCCTTACCCAGCGCGCCGACTGGACACAGATCCTGAAATACGTCGTACAAAACGTGGCGGCAAGCTATGGCAAGACCGCAACATTTATGCCCAAGCCGGTGGTGGGCGACAACGGTTCCGGAATGCACTGCCATCAGTCGGTCTGGAAAGATGGGCAGAACCTCTTCGCGGGCAACGGCTATGCTGGGCTCTCCGAGTTTGCGCTGCATTACATCGGCGGCATCATCAAGCATGCGCGCGCGCTCAATGCGATTACCAATCCAGGAACCAACAGCTACAAGCGTTTGGTGCCCGGCTTTGAGGCCCCCGTTAAGCTCGCTTACTCTGCCCGCAATCGTTCCGCATCGATTCGAATTCCTCACGTCAGCAGCCCCAAGGCGCGCCGCATTGAGGTCCGCTTCCCGGACCCGACTGCGAATCCCTACATGGCATTCGCGGCCATGCTGATGGCGGGACTCGATGGTGTAATGAACAAAATCCATCCCGGCGAGGCCGCAGATAAGAATCTGTATGACCTGCCGCCCGAGGAAGACAAAAAGATCCCGACAGTCTGCTCATCGCTGGATCAGGCGCTCGAGGCCCTTGATAAAGACCGTGAGTTCCTTACCCGCGGTGGTGTCTTCAGCAACGACATGATTAATGCGTTTATCGATCTCAAGATGGAGGAAGTCACTCGTTTTCGTATGACGACCCACCCGGTTGAGTTCGACATGTATTACTCGCTGTAACCGGGGCCTTTCCCCTGATCGTGCCGCTCTTTGGTCTGATGTGAGCGCCCGGCGATTTCGCAGCCTTGATCTGATTGCCACTGCGGTGGTGATTCTGGATCAGGGGCTGCGGGTCCACCACATCAATCAGCCTGCAGAGGCCCTGTTTGGGGTCTCGAGCCGGCAGCTGGAGGGCGCCTGTCTGATGGATGTGCTTGAGGTTGCACCGGAGGTTGAGCAGATGTTGAGAGAAGCATCAGAGCAACTGTTTGAATCCAAGCGACAGCAGTGCGATTGGCCTTTGGCGATGCGCGGGCCTGTGGAGTTCGATGCCACTGTAACGGTTCATCCCGAGGAGGAGGGCCTGATGCTGAGCCTGGAGCTGAGAGAAATTGCCCAGCAGCGCAAGGCCGACCGAGAGGTGCATCAGGCGGATCTCACCCATGCCAACAAAGAGATGTTGCGTAACCTTGCCCACGAGATCAAAAACCCCCTCGGGGGTGTCCGGGGGGCTGCCCAGCTCTTAGATCGTGAGCTGCCCAGTGATGAGCTGCGCGAGTACACCCAGGTGATCATCAAGGAGGCAGACCGGCTCCAGGGGCTGGTGGATCAGATGCTTGCTCCCCATCGGCGGCTTCGGGTGATGGAGTCTGTGAATATCCACGAGGTCTGCGAGCGTGTGCGGAGCCTCATGCTGGCTGAATTTACCAGCGGACTTGTCATTCGACGGGACTATGACATCAGCATTCCAGAGATCCGTGGCGACCGAGAGCAGCTGATTCAGGTTGTGCTGAATGTGGTGCGTAACGCCGCTGAGGCCTTACACGGCGAGGGCGAGGTTGTGCTCCGGTCCCGGGTCTCGCGGCAGGTCACGATCGCGAAGAAACGGTATCGGCTTGCATTGGATCTGCACGTGATCGATAACGGACCGGGTATTCCAGAAGAGCTTCGCGAACGGGTGTTTTATCCGCTCGTGACAGGCCGTGCGCAGGGCCATGGACTTGGACTCACGCTTGCACAGAGTTATGTGCATCAGCATGGCGGTGTCATCGATGTGGAAAGCCGCCCCGGCTATACCGACTTTCTGATTCGCATTCCTATCGAAACGGAGAGGCTCGCGTCATGAAACCCGTTTGGATCATTGACGACGATCAGTCCATTCGTTGGGTGCTGGAAAAGGCATTGAGTAAGCAGCAAGTGCCTTGCCGCGTGTTTTCAGATGCCCATTCGGCGCTTGATGCGCTGGATTCCGAGCAGCCCCAGGTCCTGGTCTCGGATATCCGCATGCCGGGCGACTCCGGATTTGATCTTCTGGAGCGGGTGAAACAGCGCTGGCCCGATATTCCCGTCATTGTCATGACTGCATACTCAGATTTAGACAGTGCAGTGTCTGCCTTTCAGGGTGGTGCCTTTGAGTATCTCCCCAAGCCGTTTGATGTGGACGCTGCCGTCACCCTGATCCGCCGCGCGCTGGCCGATGGAACGCCAGCGGCCGGACATGGGGCCGGGGTATCCATGGAGACGCTTCCAGAGTTGCTCGGCCAGGCATCGGTCATGCAGGACATGTTTCGCGCGATCGGCCGCCTCAGCCAGTCCAGTGCCACGGTGCTCATAACAGGCGAGTCAGGCACGGGTAAAGAACTGGTGGCACGGGCGCTTCATCGTCATAGCCCGCGAGCCAAGATGGCATTTGTTGCGCTTAACACGGCAGCAATTCCGCGTGACCTGCTGGAGTCTGAGCTCTTTGGTCATGAACGCGGTGCGTTCACTGGCGCCCAGAGCACCCGTCGCGGCCGGTTCGAGCAGGCCGAAGGCGGCACCCTTTTTCTGGATGAAATTGGGGATATGCCGCTTGATCTGCAGACGCGTCTCTTGCGCGTTCTTTCCGATGGGCACTACTACCGAGTGGGCGGACATGCACCTCTGAAGGCTGATGTTCGGGTGATTGCAGCAACACACCAGGATCTCGAATCACGCGTCAGGGCAGGGCAGTTTCGAGAGGATCTGTTCCATCGGCTAAATGTCATCCGTTTAAAGCTGCCTCCGCTCAGAGAGCGTCGTGATGACATTCCATTGTTGATCCGTCATTTTCTGAAAAAGAGTGCGCAGGATCTCAAGGTCGAGACGAAGCAGCTTTCCGCAGAGGCGATGGCAGCTGTCACGCAGATGTCTTTTCCGGGTAATGTGCGACAGCTTGAAAACCTCTGCCATTGGCTCACGGTGATGGCGCCTGGGCAGGTGGTGCGCGTGGAGGATCTTCCCGAGGAAGCGCAGCGTCCAGCAGCGGTACAGGGGTTGGCGCCAGTCGCACAGCAGGACAGTCCGCCGCGGTCAGCCGCAGGAATCGAGACCGCAGGCGTTGCTGTTATCGGCGCTTCGGCGATTGTCGATGGTGCTGCTGCACAGGCTTGGCAGGAGTTGTTGCGTCAGGAAGTTGCCAGGGCGCTGTCGGCCAATGATCCTTTGCCTGCCGAGGGCCGTATGCACGCATGGGCAAAAGAATTCGAGACGGCGGTTCTGGCAGTTGCCTTGCGGCATACCCGCGGACGCAGAATTGAGGCTGCGCAGTTACTCGGAATCGGCCGCAACACGATGACCCGTAAGATTGCAGAGCTTCATTTGGAGGATGACATCTAGGGTTTTTTTCCTTTATGATGCCGATAGGGATGGCACATAGAGATAACAACGATGCAACGTAGTGCAAAGGGGATGCTCGGGGGGGCGTCCACCGCCGTGCCAATCAGTATTGGCTCAATCTCGACAAGCTGTGCGAACTGTTCAATGCACGAGCTCTGTCTGCCGGCGGTGGTAACCGATGATGATCTGGATCGGCTCGAGAACATTCTGTCCAAGCGGGTTCGAATCCCACGGGGCGAGACGCTCTATCGCTCGGGAGATGTATTTACGTCGCTATTTGCGGTGCGTCTTGGACATTTCAAGACCATCTATTCAGAGGGTCCGGCGACCAAGCAGATTATTGGCTTTCAGATGTCTGGCGAGATTCTCGGCATGGAAGGCATCAGCCATACCCGGCACAAATGCAGCGCAGTTGCCCTCGAAGACAGCGAAGTCTGCGAAATACCGTATGCCCGACTGGAATCCCTGCTCACAGAGCTTCCCAGCCTTCAGGCGCACTTCCATCGAATGATGAGCCGAGAGATCGATCGTGAGCATCAGATCATGCTGCTGTTAGGCTCAATGAGTGCCGATCAGCGGGTGGCTGCGTTCTTATTGAACCTGTCCCGTCGTTACGAGGTTCGAGGATTCTCGCCGCATCATTTTGTTCTGCGAATGACCCGCGAGGATATTGGTAACTATCTCGGACTAACTATCGAGAGTGTTAGTCGGGTGTTCAGCCGTTTTAAGAAAAACGATTGGCTTGAAGGCTCTCCGCGAGATGTGAAGATTCTCGATCGGGCCGCCCTTGAAGACCTCTGCGTGAATCTCTGAGGGCGGTGTAGGCCTAAAGCGAATAAGGTGAGCGTCTTTCGATGGGCTGTGATTCGGCGGGCCGGGTGAGCGACCAGGTCATGAAGCTTGAGATCGCGGCAAATACGAAGCAGATCAAAAACCCGATGGCGTAGGCGGCGAGCCGGTCAATTTCGACGGGTACGCCATGGACCACCAGGTCCTGGGGATCGATCAGGGAGAAAAACAACGCATTCAGTGCTGCAGCCGCTAGAAATGCAGGCCATAAAATCATCATGGCGGCCTTGGCACCACGAGAAGGTAGATGCGTGGGCGGCGGCGGTGTGTATGGAACGCGGGGCATTTGATTCTCCTTTAACGGAGTTTATTGCACGAACCAAGTGGCTTTTACACGCCAGGTCGACTGGTCATCTTCCATCTGGGCGTACCAACGGCCAGAGGCGATGCCGGGAACTTCGGAGCGGTATCGCTGGGGGCCAGACTGATCAAGTGTGGCCAAGATATCCATGTGATTGAGGGTAGGGTGAGAGAGTCTAAGGCGAATAAAGGCCGGCGGCTTAACCCCTTGGGCAGCACTGAACATGACTTCGATACGCTGACTGCCTGAAGGCATGGGCGTGATTGTGGACTGCAGTACGACCGCCTGATCCATCGCGGCCTGATCTTTCTCCAGACGCTGATTAATGGCTCGGCCTTCCTTGTAGTAATCATCGGCCACCAGGCTGTCTGCGGTGCTAACCGCGATCCAGATCGTGATGCTGCCCGCAATGATGGCGGAGGCTGGAATGCCAATCAGAAACCAGACCCAGCCATGCCGATACCACGGACGGTGTTCATGTGTGGGATGTTGTTGGACGGACATAAACATGATTATCTCGGAATAAAGAAGGTGGCTTTCTCATCGACGCCGACGCCCGGGTGGCTGACCGAGTCGATACGAACAGAAATCTTGTGGGGCCCCTGGGCAACTTTCTGCAGATCGGTGATCGGGGCATGCATGCGAACGACCACCAGTTGGGTGGAGGTGGCTGGGACGTCAACGGTATCGCTACTGGCAACGGCAAGTCCTGGCAGGCCGGTGACGGTGAGCTTATAGGTGTGGGGCCTTTCATCGGTGTTGATGAACTGGAATTGATATGTGTTTTCAATCCAGACACCTTCGACCTCTCGGGCCAGAGCGCCACGGTCACGCATGATGTCGACCTTCAACGGGGTTCGCATCCACAGCGATGCCAAGACGGCCGATACGATCAGGGTCAGGATTACGGTGTAGATGATGACCCGCGGACGGAAGATATGCGCCCGCAGCTCTTTGGGTGAATAGCCCTTGGCGATGGCGTTCTGGGTGGAGTAGCGGATCAGCCCTCGCGGGTAGTTCATTTTATCCATGATGCTGTCGCAGCCATCTGCACATAGGCCACAGCCGATACACTCGTATTGCAGCCCCATTCGGATATCGATGCCTGTTGGGCAGACGTCGACACAGACGCCGCAGTCAATACAGTCGCCTTTTCCTGCGGCGCGATGGTCGATTTTCTTTGACCGTGACCCTCTGGGTTCGCCGCGTGTTTCATCGTAGGTTACGATCATCGTATCGTAGTCAAACATCACGCTCTGAAAGCGTGCATAAGGACACATATATTTACAAACCTGCTCACGCATGAATCCTGCCTGCAGCATCGTGAAGCCGGAGTAGAAAAGAATCCAAAATGTCTGCCAGGGGCCTAGCGTATTGGATAATACGAGCCCGCCCAGCTCCCGAATTGGCGTGAAGTAGCCTGCAAATGTGAATCCTGTCCACAGCGCGACCACCGACCAGGCGAGTATCTTCAGGCTACGGCGGGTCAGCCGCTCACGGACGGGGCCTTTGCTGTCCAGGCGCATGCGTTTGGCCCGATCGCCCTCGATCCAGTGCTCAATCTTCATAAAGATCTCGGTGTATACCGTCTGCGGGCATGCGTATCCACAGAAAAGCCGGCCCGCGATCGCGGTAAACAGGAATAATCCGAACGCGCTGCAGACCAGTAAGGCCGTCAGGTAGATAAAGTCTTGTGGCCAGAGCACCAGGCCGAAGATGTAAAACTTTCGCTCAACCAGGTTGAGTAAAACGGCAGGCCGGCCCTCCCAGTTGAGCCAGGGCAGACCGTAATAGAGCAGCTGGGTGGCCCAGACCAGCAGCCATCGGCGCGAGTTGAATGTGCCCTTCACCTCCCGCGGATAGAGTTTTTTTCGCGGGGCGTATAAAAGAACGGTCTGTTCCGTTGATCCCGTAGGGGTGTCACCGGGCATGCTGGCTGGCCAAGGTGTCGGCTAAATGAGATCGCGCTCGGGGTTCTATTTCTGTTTTGAAAGACTCAGTACATAGGCAGAGACGATGTGAGATTTCTCCTCGCCAAGGAATTCCTTCCAGGCTGGCATCACCCCGTTTCTGCCTTCGTTGATGGTCTTGGTAATTCCCGCCACCGTGCCGCTCACCAGCCAGATCTTGTCAGTCAGGTTGGGAGCGCCCATGGCGATGTTTCCTTTTCCGTCTGCACCATGGCAGGCGGCGCAGGCAGCAAAAAGAGGCTTGCCAGCGGCCGCCTTGGCCTCGTCGTGCGGACTGCCAGACAGGCTCAGCACGTAGTTGGCCACGTTCTCAACGGCCTGTGGGCTGCCCAACGCTGCGCCCATCGGAGGCATCACACCCTGACGGCCTGCCAGAACACTGGTCTTGATTGCTTCAGCGGTGTTTCCCCACAGCCAATCATTGTCGGCGAGATTCGGAAAACCTTTTGCGCCGCGTCCATCAGAGCCGTGACATTGTGCGCAGTTGTTAAGAAAAATGCGCTGACCGATGGCCAGACCAGCGGGATCCTTTGCGACATCATCGAGGGTCATCGATGCGTATTTTGCGTAGATCGGTCCATATTCTTTGGCGGCCTTTTCGAGCTCCCTGGTGTGCTGACCAGTGGATGTCCAGCCCAATGCGCCAGAGCTTCTGCCAAGCCCGGGATACAGCAGCAGGTAGACGATTGAGAAGACAACCGTGATGTAAAAAAGCATCATCCACCAGCGTGGAAGCGGGTTGTTGTATTCCTGAAGGTTCTCATCCCAGACGTGTCCGGTGGTGCCTGGGTCTGCGCCGGGCTTCACCTTCTGTCGTGACAGCATCCATAGAAAGACACCGCATCCAATCACCGATATGACGGTGATGATCATCACGTATAGGTTCCAAAACTCGCTGGTAAAGTCTGCCATAGCGTTCTCGCTTATCGATCGTGGTTACTTCTTGGATTGCTCCGTTGGCGGGGGCGTATCGTCTTGCAAGGGAATCATTGCGTTGCGATCCATCTCCGCCTTCTGTTTTTTTCCAAAGACCCAGAAAATCATCGCAATGAAGGCCACAACGCCCACGAGGGTGAGAACGCTGTGAAAGTTGACGGTGTTCATTCCGGTGATTCCTCTCGCTGGTGCTTAGCTGCGTTTATCTTTGAGCGCCAGTCCGAGCGACTGCAGATAGGCAATCAGGGCGTCCATCTCGGTCTTGCCCTTGGTCTCTTCTACTGAGGCTTTGATCTGCTCATCGGTGTACGGGTGGCCCAGGGTGCGCAGAACACTTAGCTTCTTTGGCATGATCTCCGCATCCACCTGATTGCTGGCAAGCCAGGGGTATGCAGGCATATTTGATTCGGGTACGACATCACGCGGATTCATCAGGTGCACGCGATGCCACTCATCGCTGTAGCGGCCGCCGACGCGGTGAAGATCTGGTCCGGTGCGTTTAGATCCCCACTGGAAGGGCCGGTCATAGACGAACTCGCCGGCCACCGAATAGTGTCCATAGCGCTCAGTTTCTGCTCGGAAGGGCCGAATCATCTGTGAGTGGCAGTTGTAGCAGCCCT
Source organism: Burkholderiaceae bacterium (assembly GCA_018882785.1). Taxonomy (GTDB): domain Bacteria; phylum Pseudomonadota; class Gammaproteobacteria; order Burkholderiales; family Burkholderiaceae_A; genus Lacustribacter. The sequence continues at coordinate 13,548 of VERI01000015.1, forward strand.
CGCGGATGTAGACGTCGCGGCCCGCCAGTTGTAGCGCCGTGTATGGCTGAAGGCCTTTCACGGGTTCTGTTGTGGATTTCTGGAAGAACAGCGGAACGATCTCCACCAAGCCACCGATGGCTACTGTGATCAGCACCAGCACGATCAGTAGTGCTGGGCTCTTTTCGATTCTTTCGTGTGCTGCAGGCATCTGTCTATTCCTTATCGGGTGTTGATCTAGGCATGCGCTACGGCGGGGATGCGGGCATCAACCGCCTGTGGCTGCCGGATGGTCATGAACATATTCCAGGCCATGATCAGCATTCCCGCGAGATAGAGCAGGCCACCGAGCAGGCGGATCGAGTAATAGGGATAGGTTGCCTTGATGCTTTCAATAAAGGCATAGGTCAGCGATCCATCCGGATTGACTGCACGCCACATCAACCCCTGCATGACACCGGCGATCCACATTGCGGCGATGTAGAAAACAATGCCCAAAGTGGCCACCCAGAAGTGAACCTCAATTGCTTTGACGCTGTACATTTCGCGCTTGCCGGCAAGGCGGGGCAGCAGGTAATACATGGCGCCCATCGAGATCATGCCCACCCAGCCCAGTGCGCCGGAGTGGACATGGCCCACTGTCCAGTCTGTGTAATGCGATAGCGCATTGACTGTCTTGATCGACATCATGGGACCCTCGAAGGTGGACATACCGTAAAACGAAATTGAGGTAATCAGGAACTTCAGGATCGGGTCTGTCCGCAGTTTGTGCCATGCGCCGGACAGCGTCATGACGCCGTTGATCATGCCGCCCCAGGATGGCGCCAGAAGAATCAGTGAGAACACCATGCCAAGGGATTGGGCCCAGTCGGGCAAGGCCGTGTAATGCAGGTGGTGGGGCCCAGCCCACATGTAGGTAAATATCAAGGCCCAGAAGTGCACGATCGATAGGCGGTAGGAATAGACTGGCCGTTCGGCCTGCTTGGGCATGAAGTAGTACATCATGCCCAGGAACCCTGCAGTGAGAAAAAAGCCAACCGCATTGTGTCCGTACCACCACTGGATCATCGCGTCCTGGACACCCGCGTAGGCCGAATACGATTTGGTGAGGCTAACGGGAAGGGCGGCGCTATTGACAATGTGCAGCAGCGCCACGGTCAGAATAAATGCACCGAAGAACCAGTTGGCGACATAGATATGTTCAATCTTGCGCTTAAAGATGGTGCCGAAGAAGACCACCGCATAGGCAACCCAGACTGCGGCGATCAGCAGGTCAATTGGCCATTCGAGCTCAGCGTACTCTTTGCCGCTGGTGATGCCGAGGGGAAGCGTGATCGCTGCGAGCACGATAATGATCTGCCAGCCCCAGAACGTGAAGGCGGCCAGACCATCGCTAAATAGCCGGGCATGGCAGGTGCGCTGCACGACGTAATAGGAGGTTGCAAACAGGGCGCAGCCACCGAAGGCGAATATCACCGCATTGGTGTGCAGCGGGCGTAGCCTGCCATAGGATAAAAAGGACCAGTGTGGGGTCAGGTCGGGAAAGGCCAATTGCGCCGCGATGATCACGCCAACGAGCATGCCGACCACGCCCCAGATGACCGTCATGACGGCGAACTGCTTGACGATCTTGTAGTTATATTCACCCGCTGTGGTGACGGACATGATGAGATTCCCCCTGAAGTTGGATCAGTAGCGCGGGTCAGTGTAATCCCCTACCCTGGAAAAGGGGTTGACCTACGTCAACCGCTTGCCACACAAAATGTTGATCAATGGGGTGGTTGTCATAGACAACCGTTTGACGCTAGATGCGGGTCAATCTGCGCGGTTTGGCTGTTGCTTGCCAGCTGGTCTCTGGGGCCGGTCATCGTCAAGGAGAATCCGACGCGCTGGGCTTTCCGTGTCATCGAATTGTCCGGCATCGGACATCCTGAAAAAGAGCCAGACCGCTAATCCGAGTACGGCCAGGCTGATGACAATCAGTAGTGGCAAGACTTCCATCACGACAGGTTACACCGATATAAATGGGAAAACCCTGACTGTTGGGTGATTCCGCATCCACGCCATAATTTGATCAATTGATCAAACAAGAGCGCCAAAGTGGCCGTGCCACAGAGCGAGGCGGAGAGGGAGGCGGGGTGAAGGCAGGAACATTTCATTATGAGCGGCCAGCCAGTGTGGCCGAGGCCTTGGCGGTAAAACGTAAATGGGGCGACGCGGGCCGTTTCCTGGCCGGAGGCCAGAGCCTGATGCCTGCCGTCAATATGCGGTTTGATGCGTCATCTTGTCTGATTGATTTAAACCGCGTGGAAGAGTTACGCGGCATTCGACGATCCGACAATCATGTGGTCATCGGCGCCATGGCCACCCATACCGAGGTAATGGAGTCGGCATTGATCGCTGAGACACTGCCGATACTTCGGGAGGTCGGCGCCCATCTTGCGCATACCGCGATTCGTAATCGCGGCACATTCGGCGGCAGTCTTGCCCTGGCCGATCCGGCGGCAGAGTGGCCGGCCGCCTGTCTTTTACTGGACGCTGAGATTCGGATGATGGGAGACCAGGGCCCGTGGAGCTGTCCAACATCCGACTTTCTTCAGGGCCTGTATGCCACTCGGCTTGGAGAAAACGATCTGCTCGAATCGGTGGCCATTCCGATTCCGGCGGCAAATGAGCGGTATGCGGTGATTGAATTGGCCCGCCGGCGAGGGGACTTCGCCGTGGCCGCGATACTGGCCCGTGGGCAGGTGGTGGGGACGCGGCTCGAGAACCTCGCGATCGTATTGTTTGGGGTCTCCGATCGGCCATTGCGTCTTGCTGCAGTCGAGTCGACTGCAGCGGCCATGGCCAACTCTGGCCAATCCGAGGGGATTTCAGATGCCGTTCGTGACTTATTGGCATCGGTACATATCGTGGCGGACCTGACCCACTCTGTTCAGGCCAAGCGCCATCTCTGCGGGGTGCTGGTGCGCCGTGCAGTTCATCAACTTTTATCTGCATGATCAAGGAGCCTAGGGTGGATCAGGTCACAGTTCGATTGTCTTTAAATGGTGCAGAGGTCGAGGCGTCTGTTGAGCCCAGAGTGCATGCGATTGATTTTCTTCGAGAGCGTTACGAACTCTCCAGCCCACGAGTAGGCTGCGAGCATGGGGTCTGCGGTGCCTGCACGATCCGTGTCAACGGAAGGATTGTCCGGGGCTGTTTGTTACTTGCGGTTCAGCTTGATGGCGCCGAGGTACAGACGCTCGAGGGGCTCACGGCGGCAGGTGAAATCGCTGATCTTCAGCAGGCGTTTCACGAACGTAATGCCATGCAGTGTGGTTATTGCACCTCCGGCATGCTGATGGCGAGTCAGGAATATCTTCAGACAGCGACCTCGTGCAGCCGAGAGGCTATTCGAGAGCATTTATCCGGTAATTACTGTCGATGCACCGGCTACGAGGCCATCGTTGATGCGGTCGCCAAGGTCGCGGTGACCCGAGGACTGAAGCTCCAGGGAGACAACGCATGAATGCGCCCACGACGACCAAAGAGCAGCAGGCGCTCGGACAGCAGCGCTGGATCGGGGCATCAGTAGCGCGGCCGAATGGCCGACGGCTGGTCGACGGCGCAGCGGTCTATGTTGACGATATTCGCCTGCCGCGCATGCTGCATGTATTTTTTGTTCGTTCCCCGCATGCATCTGCGCGGATCAAGGGCATCGCGCTGGATGCTGCCCGAAAAAGCAAGGGGGTCGTGGCGATTTACACGGGCGCGGATCTGGCCCGCCGTATTGCTCCAATGCTGGCGACGCTGGCCCACTTCAAGGGCATGAAGGCTGCGGAACAGCCGTGTCTCGCCATCGATCGTGTCTGTTGGCAAGGCGAGCCCGTTCTGGCCATTGTGGCGCAAAGCCGTCACCTGGCCGAGGATGCCGCCCAGCATGTGCAGATTGATTATGAAGAGCTGCCGGTGGTGACTGACATGGAGCGCGCACTGGATGCGGATGCGCCGGTGATTCATCCAGATCTAGGAGATAACCTGTGTTTTACCCGCGAGATTGATACGGGCAACTGGGACGAGACCGCCACGTCATCCGATCTGGTGATCGAGCGTACATTTCGTTTCCCACGTCATACCGGTGTCTGTCTGGAGGGGCGCTCAGTCATTGGCGATTACAGTGTCTCGGACAAACGTCTGACGGTCTATATCTCTCATCAGGCGCCCAATATGATCCAGGACTGTTATGCGCGGCTGTTGGGCCTGACGGAGTCTGCGGTCCGTGTGATCTGCAGAGATGTGGGCGGTTCATATGGCATCAAGACCCATGTGTATGGGGATGAGCTTGCCACCTGTGCCATTTCAATGGATCTGGGCCGGCCGATTAAGTTTGTTGCAGACCGTATTGAGTCTTTTACCAGCGATATCCATTCGCGCGATCACAAGGTCAGTATGCGCATGGCTTTTGCTAAAGATGGCACGCTCAAAGGCATCGATTTCCTGGATATGCTGGCCATTGGCCCGTATTCGGTCTATCCGAGGACCAGCGTTGTCGAAGGCAACCAGATTGTCAATATCACCGGCCAGTGGTATCGGCATGATGCCTATCGGGCCAAGATGGTGAATGTCTTCACCAATATGGCGATCTACTCTAACTATCGGGCGGTCGGACATCCGGTCGCAATTGGCGTGACCGAGGCCATGATGGACTCGGCAGCCCGTGCCTTGGGTGTCGATCCAGTAGAGATTCGAAGAAAGAATCTGCTGCGTGATGAGCAGTTTCCGTGCTCAACGCCTTCTGGAATGAAGTTCGAGTGTATGTCTCATCATCGCTGCCTTGACAAGATTACGGCGATGATGGATCTGCCAAGGCTGCGCAAAGAGCAGGCGAGTCTTCGACAAAAGGGCATTTATCGCGGTATCGGCATTGTCAGCATGATTGAAATCACCAACCCGTCCGCCATGTTTTACGGTGTGGGTGGGGCACGTATCTCTGCGCAGGATGGTTGTACCGTCAAGATGGAGCCAGGGGGTGGAATTGTGGTGCTCAATGGCTGTGGAGAGCAGGGCCAGGGCACTGAGACCATATTTGCGCAGGTCGCGGCGGATGCCCTGGGCGTGGACTTTGCCGACGTGCGTGTGGTGACGGGTGACACGGATGCCACGCCCTATGGGGGTGGTACCTGGGCGTCCCGTGGCGCAGGGGTGGGGGGCGAGGCAACCTGGCAGGCCGCCCGTGCCTTGCGTGAGAATATTTTGGCGCTCGCAGCGGTTGTGCTGGAGACCTCGGCGGACCGCCTAGAAATTCGTGCGGGAAAAGTAGTCGACGTCTTGACGGGGGAGGAAAAGACGAGTCTTGCTGAGCTGGGCAGGATTGCCTATTTTCGTCCCGACACGCTGGGCAGCTTTCAGGCTGAACTCTGTGTCACCCGACACTTTGTGCCAAAGGCATATCCATTCACATTTACCAATGGTGCGCTCGCATGCCATCTCGAGGTAGATGTGGATACGGGATTTATCAAACTGTTGAAATTCTGGGCCGTTGAGGATTGCGGAACAGTGCTCAATGAGCAGTTGGTGGACGAGCAGATGCGGGGCTCAATCGTGCAGGGAATTGGTCCGACATTGTATGAGCAGTGTTTATATGATGAACGCGGCCAGCTGCTTAATGGAAATATGGCGGACTATCTGGTCCCCATGGCGTACGAAATGCCGGACATGGAAATTGGTCACATTAGTACGCCCACCAAGAGCTCGGAACTCGGTGCTAAGGGCGCGGGTGAGGCGGGTACTGCAGGCGCACCAGGGGCGATCATGAATGCGTTAAACGATGCGCTCTCGCCCTTCCGCGTGGAGATGTTCGATATGCCGTTTACACCAGAGAAGGTACTGCGCGCCCTTGGGCGTATCGGTGATTGAACAGGCCGCTAGCGGAGTAGTCTGCTGGAGTTCAGAACGACCAGCAGAGAGCTTGCGGCCATTCCAATCGATGCGACCAGTGGGGTGATGAGTCCGGCAGCTGCAAAGGGGATTGCGACGAGGTTATACAAGACTGCCCAGCCAAGGTTCTGACGAAGAATGATGCGGGACCTCCGGGCGGTATCCATTGCCAGTGCCACACCGCCAAGGCCTGGTGTTAGACAGTAGATATCGGCCTTTTGCTGTGCAAGGGGTGCCGCACCTTGCATGGCGATTGATACATCGGCCTGCGCAAGTACCGGCGCATCGTTATGGCCATCGCCGATCATGGCGACGATGGCGCCCTCTGACTGGCGTTTCGCAACAAATGATTGTTTCATCGCGGGCGTCTGTTCAGCTAAGGCATGGGATTGTTCTAGTCCAAGTGCCACGGCAAGCGCATCAACGCGATTGCGGCGATCCCCGCTTGCGCACCAGATCCTCTTGCCCTGTTGTTGCAGCTGTTGAATTAATCCTTGCGCATCAGGCCGGGGTGTGTCGGTAATTAAAAACCCCGCCCGAATTGAACCGTCGATCGATAGAAAAACATTACATGCGTCGTGCCGACTGTCGTGCATGGATGCCTCATGCATATTTGCAAAATGAAATGACCCGAGGCGAACCTCCCCAGCTCTGAGACGGCCAGAGATGCCGAGGCCCGCATGCTGTGTGATCTGCGTCATGGTGGATTGTTCAGTCGATGCAGGCTGCGGCAAGCGGCTAATTGCAAGCGCCAAAGGATGTGTGCTCGATTTAGCAAGGTTGCAGGCGATCTCCTGATCCGGTGATGTGCCAAAGACCATATCGACGCGCGACGTCGCAGGGTCGGTGAGGGTACCTGTCTTGTCGAACACCACATCCGTGACGTTGAGCAGACGCTCCAGGGATGTCGCGTTGGATACGGCCACGCCGCGTTCGAGCAGTTTCGCCAGTGCTGCTGCATAGGCGGTCGGGCCCGCAAGGGAAAGGGCGCAAGGGCAGGTGACGACCAGCACCGAAATCAGGGCGGGCAGCCAGACCGCCGTGGCGGCACCATTCATCATAAAAATCAACGTGAGTAACACGCTGATGATCAGAATGGCTGCTGTAAAGCGTGCCCCGAGTCGGTCTGCCCACTCGATCCACTGGGGGCGGTCTGCCGCTGCCGCTTCGGCCAGCTGTGAGAGTCGTGCGAGTGTGCCCTCGGAGACGCGCACTTCGACCTGCATGGTGATTTCCGGCCCCAGGTTGATGGCGCCCTCCGGCAGTCGGCTACCCGGCTGAATTCTTCGTGGCAGCGATTCACCGTTAATCCACGAGGCATCAATATCGGTCTCGGCCGACTCGAGCAGGCCGTCGGCGGGAATTCGCTCTCCAGATTTCACGCATATCCGGTCGCCCGGAATCAGTCGCCATGCCGGCACGATCCCTGCTGGGGCTGATATACGCTGCGCGAGTGCTGGTAGCGCTGTCGCGATCCGCTCGCGCTGTGCGGAGGCCTTCGCACGTACACGACGCTCTATCCATCGGCCGCCAAGCAGTAAAAACACGAACATCGAAACGGAGTCGAAATAGACCTCGCCCGTGCCCGTCCACCAGGCCCACATGCTGGAGATAAATGCGATCCATAGGCCGAGGCTGACAGGAACATCCATATTGAGACGGCCCTGTGCGATGGCCCTGCGCGCAGAGTCAAAAAATGGTGTGGCACTGTAGACCATGACTGGCACGGTAATGGCCATACTTGCCGTTCGCATCAGCGTGCGAATATCGTTGTCCAGACTGTCGCCCTCCAGATACTCCGGATAGGCGTACATCATGATTTGTGCAGCCGATAACCCCGCGACAAACAGCCGTCGCAGGGCCGTACGGTCGTCTTGTCGGCGCCGCTCCTCAAGAGGTGCCGAGCTGATCGGCAGCACTGCATAGCCAATTGCAGAAATACGTTGGGCGATCTGTGCGAGTGATACTGTGGCCGGATTCCATTGGATCATGAGCCGCTCGGTGCTCGCATTGGCACGGACCAGCTGAACACCTGGAGTCTGGCCGAGGGCCTTTTCGATGAGCCAGGCGCATGCGCCACATCTCAGCCCTTCAATCGAAAGGGTTGTCTCGACCAGCGAATCTGTTGCCGAGACAGGGCGGACATGTCGCTCCACCCAGTCTGCCTCACCGAGCATATCTGCCCAAGGTTTAAGCGCCTCTAGGCGTTCAAACTCCAGACCGGTTGTGGTGCGCTGCTGGTAGAAGGCAGCCGCGCCCGCGTTCACGATTGTCTGGGCAACAGACTGGCAGCCGATACAGCACATCGGCTGCTTGATGTGATCAATTTCTACAGTGAGATTAATCCCTTTGGGTACTGGCTCTCCGCAGTGAAAACAGCTCAGTCCGGGTGTCATTTCAGTGACACTCCCATTGACTGTCCACCGATACAGAAGCTGTCAAACCAGTCTACTGTGATGACACCCGACAGTCGTAGCAGGCCCCAGAGTCCGAATCCGATTATCAGTAGACCCGCAGCACGTCTAAGGCCGATGTGTTGGAATCGACGAAGACTTTCCTGCGACAGAAGAGACGCAAGCCACAGCGCGGGAATCGTTCCCAGGCCGAAGCCCGCCATCCAGAGCGCGCCCTGCGTGCCGCCGCCACTTACGGCAGCTGTGACCAGCATGCTGTAGACCAGCCCGCAGGGCAGCCAGCCCCAAATGATGCCTGCGCGTATCGCGCGGAGATTGTCCTGCAGCGGTCGGCGATGGGTATGCGGCATAGGCAGCAGCGTTCGGGTAGCGAGTGGGGAGATGAACCTCCAGATCTGTTGGCCCAGTCTCTCAACGATGAGAACGCCGCTATACAGCCGTGCAACATGGAGTCCCAGGCCGATCAGCAGCAGATTGGCAAATGCAAACATCAGGTCGCGCAGCAGCGCGACTGGAAAGAGCGCGAGCGTGACTGCTCCAAAGCTTCCGGCCAGAAATCCCATCAGGCTATAACTGGATACCCGCCCGAGCTGCCATGCCAACAGTTCGATTGCACGTTCGGATGGACGAGCGCTTAGGTGTCTGCGGTTTGATTCGCCTGCTGCAATTGCCAATCCGCCACACATGGCCAGACAGTGGCCCGCTGACCATAGGCCGATTAGACATGCGCTCAGCCCGAGGCCGATCATCCGAGGGCGCACTCCACCCAGACAGGCGCATGGTCGGATGGACGTTCGAGTTTTCTGGGTGCGGTGTCGATGCCACTTCCGCGGCACGCATTGGCGAGGGCCTGCGACAGCAGAATCAGGTCAATTCTCAGGCCACGATTGCGACGAAAGGCGGCCTCCCGGTAGTCCCACCAGGAGTAGAGATTTGCGGGCTGCTCCGCCAGCCGAAAGGCATCCGTCAGCCCGCAGGCACACAGCGTCTGCAGGCGCTCGCGCTCTGCAGACGAACAGAGCACTTTCTCTCTCCACGCTTCAGGATCATGGACATCCCGATCCTCGGGCGCGATATTAAAGTCTCCCATGACAGCGAGCGCAGGGTGTCGCTGCGCTTCGGCGCGTACCCATACCGCCAGGGCATCGAGCCATCGCAGCTTATAGGCATATTTATCCGATCCCACCTCGGATCCGTTGGGCACGTACGCGCAGATCACACGAATGGCAACGCCCTGTGCAACTGGCGTAAGGGTTGCCGTCACTAGCCGAATCTGGTCGTCCGGGAACAGCGGGTTGTTCACCTGGATATCGCTGGGGGCTTGGAAGATCGAGGCATCCACGAGCAGCGCAACGCCGTTATAGGTCGGCTGTCCTGCGAATACCACGTGATAACCAGCCGCCTGGAGTTCGGAGCTGGGAAATTTATCGTCCGTGAGCTTGGTCTCCTGGATGCCCAGAACCGAGGGGCGGGCGCTGCCGAGCCAGTCCAAGACATGGGGTAGGCGCACGCGAAGCGAGTTGACGTTCCAGCTGGCCAGTTTCATGACGGCATCTTAAGGCCTGCTGCACGGCGCCTTTTTTAGCGTTTGTCGCCTGCCCGCAGGCGGGGTGGGGAGGGCTTGTGCTTCGGAAAGATGGTGCCGAGAAGCCTTGGGTAGGCGCCGTCGAGATAAAACACAACGTTGTCGACAATGCGATCAATTCTTATGGCGGTCTTCAAGTCGTAGACATGCCGGCGAATACTGTTGTAGAGAATCACGCCGTGGAGCTCAAGCAGTAGCTCGATCTCTTCTCGGGTGACCGGCTTTTCCTGGGCCGAGGGATAGCCGTAGTGCTTGCGCAGCACGGTGGATAGCGGAAGAAAAATTTCCTTACGCAGCTTATCCAGTACCTTTTTGCCATATCCATAACTGCCAAGTTCTGCGTACATGAACAGACGGACCCACTCGCGCGTAAGAATCGAGTTATTAAATTCGATATAGAACTGCTTGTAGCGCTGCTCTACGGGGATGGCGCTATTGAGCATCAGGTCCCGCCAGCTATCGTCCCAGCGGTTTTCGAATGCCTCAGTGAAGATTCGGTCAATCAGTGCCTGTTTTGAAGGAAAATATCGGTAGAGCAGGGGCTGGGCAATGCCCAGCGAGGCCGATAGCTCTCGGGTCTGACCCGAGAGTCCCTGTTCAGAAAAGAACTTGGTGGCACCCGCGATAATTTGCTCGACGCGCTTTGACCGGCTCAGGTACGCCATGTCGCTTTCCTTGCATGGAGAGGAATGTGCTTCATCTTATTCGGGATTCCCCTCGGTCCTCGCCAAGGGCGAATGTGTAAACTGATCATTCGATAAACTTCCGATGCCCGCTGGTTGTCTTGTCTTCGGCGTGGTGTGCGGTCTCATTATCGCTTTTCTGCAAGGGGGGACGGAGATGTCGTTTAAGTTCAAATCAGGTTTAGCAAAATGGGTAGCCCAGGCTGCGGTAGCCGCCATGGCGGTATCGGCTGGTGCCGCGATGGCGCAGCAGAAAGGGCCTATTCGAATTGGGGTCTTGGCGCCGATCACCGGCCCACTGGCCACGCCGGGAGCAGAGATGCTCAACGGTCTGAAAATGTTCTGGGAGCAAAACAAGTACACGGCAGGTGGCCGCAAGATCGATCTGGTGGTGGCGGATACCACCTGTAATCCGGATCAGGCCTTGACCCAGGCCCGTCGACTGGCGCTTCAGGAAAAAGTGCACTTCTTGCTCGGTCCTCTGTGTGGACACGAGGGTCCGGCAGTTGCCCAGGTCAGCAAAGAGACCGGCATTCCCCTGGTGATGGATCCAGCCGGGGCGGACACATCCACCAAGTGGGATCGGATGCCGACCGTCATTCGTACGGCCGTGTCGGCCAGCCAGATTGGTCACCCGTTTGGTGACTATCTGTATAAAGAGCTGGGCGGCCGCAAGGTTACCTTTATTGCCTCTGACTACACCTGGGGCCATGAGGTTGCAGGCGGCATGATGCGTACCTTTACCGAGGCGGGTGGCAAGATCGACAAAGTCATCTGGGCGCCTCTGGCGACCACCGACTATGGTGCTTCGCTGGCAGCAATTCCTGCTGACACCGAGGCCGTGATCGCTGTCGTGGCGGGTGTTGCGCGTATTCGTCTGTTTGAGGCCTGGTACAACTTCGGCTATGACAAGAAGTTCAAGCTCCACGGCGGCTACTGGCTGCACGAGGATGCGATTCCTCAGATTGATGCCCGTGCGGTTGGCCTGATTTCCAACACCGTGCATTACGTCGCAGGTATCGATACGCCGGAGAACAAGGCTTTCGTGGATGACTACGCACGCCGCTACAAGCTTCTGCCCTCATGGTTTGCTGAGTCCTCTTATACCGCCGGTATGTGGACAAAGGCAGCGATTGACCAGATCAAGGGCAACGTCGAGGACCGTGCTGCATTCTTAAAAGCAATGCGCAGTGTCAGCGTTAAGGCCCCACGCGGTCCGCTGAAGCTCGACGAGTATGACAATCCAATCCAGAATATCTACATCACTCGTCTGCAGAAAGTGAAGCATCCAATTCTGGGTGATCAGCTGATGAATATCCCGGTGAAGACCTACACCAACGTGTCGCAGTTCTGGACCTATAAGCCAGAAGAGTTTCTCAAGCGCGGCCCATACAAGCGTTGATATCGTCCTTGTGACGCTGTCATTCACTTAACACGTTGTCATCAATCAGTAGCCGCCCCCTCGGGGGCGGTCTGCTGATGTGAGAGTCCATGAATAGTTTTATTCTTCAGACGTTTAACGGGATTTCCTACGCTGCGTTGCTGTTTCTGCTCGCAAGCGGTTTTACGCTGACGTTCGGCCTAATGCGTATCGTGAATATGGCCCACGGTGCGTATTACTTATTTGGCGGCTATGTCGGCCTGACCATTGCAAAACTCACCGGTAATTTTGGTCTTGCACTACTTGCTGGAGGCCTGGCCGCAATGGTTTTGGGCTATGTCTCCGACCGTACAGTGCTTCGTCGCGTCGGTGATGACCACCTGGCGCAGGTCCTGATTACTGTGGGGATTGCCTATATCGTCGGTGACGTGTCGCTTAAGATCTGGGGGGGCGATGCCCAGAAGCTGCCGTTGCCGCTTTTCCTGCGGGGAGTGATTGAGCTTCCAGGCGGCATTGTGTATCCAACGTTTCGAATTTTCCTCACCGCGATCGGCATTGGGGTGGGTGTGCTGTTATGGCTGATCTATCGTCGGACACAAATTGGAGCTGCCATTCGCGCAGGGGTCGACGATCGCGAAATGGTCAGCGCAACCGGCATTCATGTCGACCGTCTGTTTGTCATCATTTCGGCCCTTGCGTCATTTCTGGCGGGTGTGTCGGGCGTTCTGGGCGGAGCGTTTTTAACGGTGTTTCCGGGCGCTGAGTGGGAGATTCTCGTGTTCGCCCTCGTGGTGGTGATCGTTGGCGGTCTGGGCAGCCTTGAAGGGGCCATGATCGGTGCGCTGATTGTCGGACTGCTGGATGCCTATGGCCGTTGGCTTGCCCCCGAGCTTTCTTATTTCGTGTTGTTCGGACCTATGGCCGTGCTGTTGCTGTTCCGGCCGCGTGGTCTATTTGGATCGGCGAACATGACATGACCCAGCGACGAAAAATTCTGATGGTTGTATTGCTGGCGGCTGCTCTGGCCTGGCCGTTCGTAGGGGGTCAGTACGGCACGTCGCTGATGACGCAGATCTTTATTTTTGGCATGTTGGCCTTGTCTGCGGACCTGCTGCTCGGGCATGCAGGACTCTTCTCTTTATGCCATGCGGCCTTTTTCTCCGTCGCTGCCTATACCACCGCGATACTTCAGGTCCGCTACCAGGTGCCGACTGAGCTGGCGGCGCCTGCAGGCATTCTCATGGGAACAAGTCTCGGCCTTCTGTTTGGCCTATCGGTCCGAACCCGTGGGGTGTATTTCATTCTGGTGACGCTGGCCATGGGCTATGTAATCTGGGGCATCGGTTATCGGTGGGCGTCATTCACGGGGGGCGATAGCGGCGTAACCAATGTGCCGGCACCCTCGATTGGGGGGGTCACTCTGTCGACAATGCTGGAGTACTACTACTTCGTATTGGCGGTGATGTTACTGGTGATGTTTGTGTACTACCGACTGATTCGTTCGCCATTCGGCCTTGCGCTTCGCGGCATCAAATCAGGCGAGGCCCGTATGCGCAGTCTCGGATTTAGTCCGCCGCGCCATCTCTACACCGCATTTATTGTGTCCTCCTTTATGGCGAGCCTGGCCGGGGTGTTGTATGCCTATTTCAATAAGTTTGTGAATCCGGTGTCGGCATCCTTGCATGTGAGTTTTGAGGCGGTGCTCATGGCCCTGGTTGGCGGTACCGCAACGATACTCGGCCCCTTCATTGGTGCGGGCATCATTCTGGGTCTGCGCAATTGGGTGAGTTCATTTTTTGAACTGCACCTTGCCGTGATGGGCCTGGTCTTTATTATTGTGGTGACATGGGCGCCGGATGGCGTGATTGGACTATTGAAGCGATTTATCGATCGTCGAAAGGCAGGCGCAAATCATGGCTGATCTTGCCCTTTCGATCCAACAGGTAAGTAAGGTATTTGGCGGCATTCGCGCTGTGGACGGTGTGTCACTCGAGGTCTCGCAGGGTGAGCGGCGGGTGATGATTGGGCCCAACGGCGCCGGAAAGACGACGCTCTTTCATTGCGTCAGTGGTGCCCATCAGGCCAGCGCGGGCTCGATCCGTCTGTTTGGCGAGGACATCACCCAGCTTCCCGAGCACGAGAGAACCCTGAAGGGAATGGGCCGCACGTTCCAGATCTCGAGCGTGTTTGTAGATCTCACGGCCATGGAGAATGTTCAGCTTGCTGTATTGGGTGTTCGTCCCACGAAGTGGTCGCTATGGCGATCCGTTGAACATCAGCCTGGTGTCAGTGAGCGTGCGCTCGAGAAGCTGGAGCTTGTTGGACTCGCAGGCAAGGCCAATGTCGGGGTCAAACAGATGTCTTACGGTGAACGACGCCAGCTTGAGCTCGCCCTGGCGCTTGTCAATGAGCCGAAGCTGTTGCTGCTTGATGAACCCTGCGCAGGGCTGTCACCCGCCGAGCGGCAGCGCCTGTTTAAGCTAATTCAGAATCTACCGCGGTCGCTTACGATGTTGATGATTGAGCACGATATGGATGTTGCACTTGGCCTGGCAGACCGAATTACCGTCTTGCATCGTGGCCAGGTCATTCTCGAGGGCAGTGTCGACGAGGTCCGCGTGAATCCGCAGGTCCGGGAGGTCTATTTTGGACAGGTCTGACACACTGCTCGCGGTTAAAGAGCTGCATACCTACTATGGGGATAGTTATGTCCTGCAGGGACTGAGCCTCGAGGTTCACCGTGGGCAGGTGGTTGCGATCCTCGGTCGGAATGGCATGGGAAAGACCACCCTGATTCGGTCTATTTTTGGTCTCACGCCTGCCCGTCAGGGCGAGGTGCTTTATCGCGGACAGTCGATTGAGAAGCTGCCGCCCTATCGGATTGCACAGCTTGGCGTTTCCCTGGTGCCTCAGGGCCGCCGTATTTTTAAGAATCTCTCGGTAAAGGAAAACCTAACGCTGCCGACCAGTGTGCTGGCGGGCGCGGGTAAAACACCGCGGCAGGACTATGTCGCCTCATCCACCTGGACGCTCGATGCAGTGCTTTCCGAGTTCCCAAATCTGAAAGAGCGGCTTGCCAACGGCGGCAGCGAGCTGAGTGGAGGGGAGCAGCAGATGCTGGCCATTGGCCGGGCCCTTGTGTCGAATCCAGATCTGGTGCTGATGGATGAGCCATCTGAGGGCTTATCGCCGTTGTTTGTAAAGCATGTGGGCGAAATTATGTCCCGCGTAAAGTCGTTGGGCCATGCCATTTTGCTGGTGGAACAGAATCTGGCTCTGGCACTGTCTGTCGCAGACTATGTCTACATCATCTCTTCCGGACGCTTTGTCTTCTCGGGCACACCTGCAGAGCTGAATCAGCAGCCAGACATTCTGAATGAGCATCTCGGGGTATCTGGCGCGAAGACGTTGCCGCACTAGCCCACGATTTCATACGAGCAGATTTTATGCCTCGGCATCACCAATTACTCCCCACGCCTGAGACCGTCCACTGGGGATTTTTTGATGCGGCACTTCAGCCGGTACTGATGATTGACTCGGGTGACACCATTGAGATTGATACGGTCTCGGGGGGGCGTCAGGAGGTCGGGGATATTTCACATTTCCGTCCGGATCATCGGCTTATCGCAGAGACGGTGCCGCAGGGTCCAGGACCCCATATTCTTACGGGCCCGATTGGGGTCCGGGGCGCTGAACCCGGCGATACGCTCGAGGTGCGAATCCAATCCATTGAGCTGACCGAGGACTGGGGATGGAATGTGATTCGGCCACATCGCGGCGCCTTGCCTGAAGATTTTCCCTATCTCAGTCGCCGCACCATTCCGATCGATCGCCAGGCGATGCTGGCCAAATTGCCTTGGGGGGTGGATATTCCTTTGCGGCCATTTTTCGGAATTATTGGCGTTTCGCCACCGCCTAATTACGGCCGTGTCTCCAGCATCGAGCCAAGGGAATATGGTGGCAACATCGACAACAAAGAATTCATTGTGGGCACGTCGTTGTTTCTGCCGGTATTTGTACCGGAGGCGAAATTCTCAGTTGGGGATGGCCATGCGGTCCAAGGCGATGGCGAGGTCTGTCTTACCGCGCTAGAGACCTGCCTGAAAGGCCGCTTTGAAATTGTGCTGCATAAACAGCGATTAAATTTTCCCAGGGCAATTACGCCAACCCATTACATCGCAATGGGGATGGATCTCGATCTAGATGATGCTGCCAAGCAGGCGCTGCGAAATATGATTGCCTGGCTGGTGGAGCTCACCGGCTGGAGTGCGGAAGAAGCCTACGTGTTCTGTAGTCTTGCATGCGATCTTCGGGTGACCCAGCTGGTGGATGGCAATAAAGGCATTCACGCCATGGTGAGCCGCTCTCTGATATCGGCGAAGGCCCAGAGTAGCCTTCAGGCCTGATGATCTGTGTGACGAAGGCCGCCTAGGCCTTCGCGCCGTGGATTGCGCGCCAGACGCGCTCTGCAGTAAATGGCAGATCCAGGCTGGTCACACCGCGCACGGAAAGGGCATTCAATATGGCTGCGCTGGCAGCGGGCATGGCTCCCGCGACTCCAGATTCACCGGCGCCTTTAACGCCGATGGGGTTGGTGGTGCAGGGGACAACATGGTGGCCAATCACAATCGGCGGAATGTTATCGGCACGTGGCATCGGATAGTCCATGAATGATGCATTCAGAAGCTGGCCTGCCTCGTCGTAACGCAGTTCCTCTCCGAGCACCTGCCCAAGACCCTGGGCAACGCCGCCGATAATCTGGCCATTGACAACATCCTCGTTGAGGATCACCCCGACATCATCGACTGCAGTGTGCTGGGTGATCTCGACAACCCCCGTCTCGGGATCGATCTCCACTTCGGATATGTGGCAGCCATTGGGAAAGGTCATTCCAGAAGAGGTGAACTTGGATACATTGCTCAGCTCTTGTGGCACTGATTCGGGAAGGCCTGCACCCGAGGACCTGAGCTTGGCGGTCAGGTCAAGAATATGAATGGCCCGGTCGGTTCCCTTGATTCGAAACTCACCCTTTGCGAATTCGATATCGTGCTCTCCGGCCTCGAGCAGGTGGGCTGATATTTTTTTTCCGCGTTCAATTGCCTCATCACAGGCCCGTGCGGTAGCACTGCCCCCCATCATGGTGGAGCGCGATGCAACGGTGGGGACCAGACCGGGGACTTGATCGCTGTCGCCGGTGACCAGCCGCACCCGGCTGACATCGATACCAAGGCGATCGGCGATCAGTTTTGGGAAGGTGGCGAGATGGCCTTGTCCAATCGCCTGCGCACCGATATGCAGACGGACTGTTCCATCCTCGTGGAAACGTAAATCTGCAGGCTCTTCAAGAATGCCTCCGGCAACTTCCAGGAAGCAGCAGATGCCGATGCCGCGCAGTCTGCCTCGCGATTCGGATTCGCGGCGACGCTGCTCGAACTCTTGCCATCGGGAGAGCGCAAGTGCCTTGTCCATCACCGCCTCGAACTCACCGCTGTCATAGGTCTGGCCATTTGGCGCCGCGTAGGGCATTGCCGATGGAGGAATCATGTTGCGACGCCGGAGCGCAACCCGGTCAACCCCCAGCCTGCCTGCTGCCCGGTCCAGTAGTTGTTCGATCATATAAATTGCCTCGGGGCGGCCTGCACCGCGATAAGGGCCTAACGGCATCGCATTTGTGAAGACAAGACGGGATCGAATGCGGATCGTCGGTATGGCATAAACGCTTGATAGGCAGTTCTTGGTGTTATTCGTGGCCACAATTGCCACATAGGTTGATGTGTACGCGCCGATACCGGCAATTACATCGGCGCGAAAGCCCAGGATCTTGCCCTGTGCATCGAAGGCCATTTCGGCCTTCAGGGTCGAGTTTCGTCCGTGGGTATCCGACAGAAAACTCTCCAGCCGGCTTGCGGTCCACTTCACCGGTCTGCCGACCTTTTGGCTGGCAAAAAGGATGGCTGCATACTCTGGATAGGCCTGAACCTTGACGCCAAATCCGCCACCGACATCAGGCGTCAGGACCCGAATGCGATCCAAAGGAACTTTGAAAACCCCCTCTGCGAGGAGTTTGCGAATCACCATCACACCTTGGGTGCTGGCCATCAGGGTGTAGCGCTGCGTCTGTGGGTCCCAGTGGCCGATCGCTGCGCGTGGCTCGATTGCACAGGCGGCCATGGGTGGATCCTCGAGCACGACCGATTCAATATGGTGGGCCGAAGCGAACGCCGCATCGGATTGCGGCGTTGCTCCGTCTTCCCAGTCCAGCGCGATGTTGCTGCCCAGCGCCTCGTGTAAGCGGGGGGCATCGGGCTGCATGGCCAGATGGGGGTTCACAAGCGCGGGCAGGCTGTCGATCTCAACCGATACGGCTTCGGCAGCATCCATGGCCTGGCCAAGAGTCTCCGCAACAACGACGGCAACAGGCTCGCCCACATAGCAGACCTTGTGTCGCGCCATCACAGCGATTGGTGCAACATGCATTGGCTGTCCGTCTCGACCGTTGAACACCGCGATGGGGGGTATGCCACCGAGTCCGGCTGCCTCCAGATCTTCGGCCGTGAAGATTCCGCAGACGCCGGGCATCGCCCGGGCTGCAGCGGTATCGATCCCCAGGATCTTTCCATGGGCCTGCATGGAGCGTACAAATACTGCATGACACTGCTTCGGAAGCTCGATGTCTTGTGTGTATCGGCCCTGGCCTGTGACAAAGGCGTGAAGATCGTCCTGGTCGCCAGGTTTTCCATCGCCGAAACGCAGACTGTCAAAATTCATCGCGGATTCCTTGAGTCAGATCGTATTGAGAGTGCTAGAGCAATGATGTGGTGAGCCCGCCGTCGATGACCAAGATCTGGCCGGTCATGAAGCCGCTCTCTGCAGAGGCAAGATAGACCACGGCACCACTCATGTCCTCGGGCTCCGCCCATCGTCCGATCGGTGTACGGCCCAATAACCACTGATTGAACTGCTGATCGTTGTGCAGGGCGGAGGTGAGCTGCGTCTTCACATAGCCGGGGGCGATCGCGTTGACCGTGATCCCCCGCGGGGCAAGTTCTGCGGACCATTGACGGACGATGCCGTGAATGGCGGTCTTGGAGGCGGTGTAGCCGGTCACGTTCTCGCGGCCCATCAAGGCAAGAATCGAGCCCGTGAAAATAATTCTGCCGAAGCCCTGTCGCACCATCTGCCGCGCGATATGACGTCCCAGTTCCCACTGGGACGTTAAATTCGACGCGATCAGGCGATCGAAGTCACCGCGATCAAAATCAAGGAGCGGCTTTCTCGCCTGAATTGCGGCGTTGAGAAACACAATATCCAGTCGACCGTCTTTGGCCACAATCGCATCCACCGCCTTGACGGCGCTCTCAAGATCAAATGCGTCAAACGCACATGGCGCAACCTGAAGCCCCTTTGCGGTAAGCGGGCCGCAGCACGTGGTCAGGTCCGCGATACTGCGAGAATTCATGTGGACTTTAGCGCCATGGGAGGCGAGCGCAGATGATGCGGATAGGCCGATTCCGCGCGAGGCGCCGGTGACCAGGGCTACCCTGCCGGTAAGATCAAAAAGTCGCTGCGCGCTCATAGTACGAGGCCTGATTTCCCTTTCAGTTTCAGCATCTGTCGGGCCTCATCGGCGGTTGCGATCTCCAGATTCAGGGCTTCCAGAATAGTACGAATGCGCTGGACCTGCTCGGCGCTCGATTTGGCGAGCTTGCCCGGGCCGATCCAAAGTGAATCCTCAAGCCCCATGCGTACGTGCGATCCCATGGCGGCACCGATGGTGGCCAGAGGAATCTGGTTACGGCCTGCACCGAGAATTGACCATTCGTAGGCATCCCCGAACAGCCGATCTGCGGTGCGTCGCATGTGCATCAGGTCCTCGGGGTGTGGGCCAATGCCGCCCAGAATGCCGAACACCGACTGGACAAATAGTGGCGGTGTGGCCAGCTTTCGATCGAGAAAATGCGCCAGGTTATACAGATGGCTGATGTCGTAACACTCAAATTCAAAACGTGTGCCGTTATCGGTGCCACGGCGCAGAATCGTTTCAACGTCTTGAAAGGTATTTTTGAAAATCAGATTTCGACTTTTCTCGAGATGTTCACGCTCCCAGTCATGTTTGAGATCTTTAAACCGATCAAGCATGGGAAATAGGCCGAAGTTCATTGACCCCATATTGAGAGACGCGACTTCGGGCTGATAGGTCATGGCTGGCCGCATGCGATCTTCCACCGTCATGTGCGGACTTCCACCGGTGGTGAGGTTGATAACGGCATTGGTCTCAGCGTGGAGCCGCTCTAAAAAGGGGCGAAAGACTTCAGGGTCTTGTGTCGGCCGTCCATCTTGGGGGTCGCGGGCATGCAGGTGCAGAATCGCCGCGCCCGCCTGATAGGCGGCGATACCGGCTTCAGCGATCTCGTCGGCGGTTACCGGCAGGTAGGGCGACATACTGGGGGTGTGGATCGCACCGGTTGGCGCGCACGTGATGATGACTTTTTTTGATTTGGATGACATGGTGGGCTGTGCTCGTCGCGTGAGTGTGTTGGGGCCGATGGGCGCCGGCCTCCCGGCCACCCGAGGTTTATCAAGTGATCACATTTTGCCAGCCGGATGCGCTGGCTGCCAATGAGGTTTCACCCGGGTGGACTTAGGCGGCCTTCAGCAGGCCATTGTGTCTGAGCAGGGGCTCAACAATCGGTTCACGGCCACGAAATGCCGTAAACGAGGCCATGGCAGGCCGTGAGCCGCCCACCGACAGAATTTCCCGCCAGAACCGCTGGCCGACCTCAGGGTAGCGCTGTGCCCCGGCCTCCTCAAAGGCCGCATAGGCATCAGCGGACAGCACCTCTGCCCATTTATAACTGTAATAGCCCGCAGCATAGCCGCCCGCAAAAATATGCGAGAAGCTCTGGGCAAACCGATTAAAGCTCGGTGGAATGAGCACTGCGATCTCGTCACGAATTTTCCAAAGAACGTCCTGAATGGACTGGCCAACCTCGGCAGGGGGGTGGGCAGCGGGTGGGATTAAATCCATGTGAATTCGCATATCGAATACCGAGAATTCCACCTGACGCAACATGAACATTCCGCTCTGAAAGTTCTTGGCTGCGATCATCTTGTCGAAAAGATCGCGCGGGATCGGTGTGCCTGAAGTGATGTGGGCGGTCATGTGCGACAGCGTCTCCCACTCCCAGCAAAAGTTTTCCATGAACTGGCTTGGCAGCTCTACAGCATCCCATTCCACGCCGTTAATTCCGGAGACTTCGAGTTCGCCGACCTGGGTAAGGAGATGGTGCAGCCCGTGGCCGAACTCATGAAAGAGCGTGATGACGTCATCGTGGGTGAGTGTCGTGGGCTTATCGCCAACGGGGGGCGAGAAGTTGCAGGTCAGAAGTGCAATGGGCCGTTGTACCTGGGTCTTGAGAATGCGTCGGCCGCGGCTGTCGTCCATCCACGCGCCGCCGCGCTTGGTACTGCGGGCATATAGGTCGAGATACAAGTGGCCAATGATCTCTCCGTCACGAATAATTTCATGGAGCTGGACATCCGAATGCCAGACCGGAAGCGGCGCCATGTTCGAGACGGGCCGCACGGTGACATTAAAGAGCGTCCGAATCACCCGGAATAGCCCGTCCAGCACCTTGGGCAGTGGGAAGTATTGGCGCACCTCCTCTTCGGAGAAGGCGTAACGCTGCTGCCGCAGCTGCTCGCTGGCATAGGCGACATCCCAGGCCTGCAGATCGGGGATTGCAAGCTCAGTGGCTGCGAAGCGCTTCAGCTCTGCGAGATCGTCCAGTGCTGCTGGCCTGGCCTTTGAGGCCAGATTCATCAGAAAGTCGATGACCTGCTGTGGGCTGTCTGCCATCTTGGGCGCAAGAGACACCTCTGCCGCATTCTTGTAGCCGAGCAGCGATGCCTGCTGCTGGCGCAGAGAGAGAATTTCGCCCATGACGGGGCCGTTGTCATGGTCCGGGCCTTCGGTTGCGATATCCGAGGCGCGGACCGCATGTCGGCGGTAGATCTCTTCGCGCAGGCTGCGATCTTTTGCGAATTGCAGGACTGGCCCAACACTTGGATGCTGCAGTGTAAATACCCAGCCCTCACACGCACGCTTCTTTGCCTCTTCGGCGGCTGACGCCACTGCGTGTTCAGGAAGTCCTTCTAGCCGTTTGGCATCGGTGACATGCACAATCGTCGCATTGGTGCTGTCGAGCAGCTGCTCCGAAAATTTCTGATTCAGTTGGGCGAGCCGAGACTGAAGATCTGCAAATTGTTTTTTCTGCTCGTCGGCAAGTTCAGCGCCGCCGAGGCGAAAAGAGCGTAGCGAGTTCTCCAACGCACGAAGTCGCGCGCGGAAACGGTCATCACGAAGGGCGGCTGGCGTTTTTTTAAACTCGGCATCCAGTGCCTTGGTGGCACGAAACAGTTCGGGGTGCTGCGCGAGCTCCGACCCGAATGCGGTGACCTCGGCCAGACGGCTGTTGATGGCCTCACGCCATTCAGGCGAATCCATGACGCCTGACATATGGTGGACCGCTCCCCACGCCCGCCCCAGCCGCTCGGTTGCATCCGTGAGGGGCTCCATTACGGACTCCCAGCCCAACGGCGTTGTAGGATCGGTGACATCGGCGAGCGTCTTGCGGGCATCGGCAAGGAGCTGGTCGACGGCAGGAGCGACATGCTCGGGCCGAATCAGGTCATAGCGGGGAAGCTCCCCGCGGGTCAGCATTTCATGTAGCAGAGGATTGGTCATCAGGTCGTTATGTGGAGTCGTCGTTCGGCAGATTCAAGGGTATTTACAAGCAACATTGCAATGGTCATGGGCCCAACCCCGCCAGGCACAGGGGTGATCGCGGAGGCGACCTGACTGACGGCCGGAAAATCAACATCGCCAGCCAGTTTCCCGTCAGGCAATCGATTGATGCCCACATCGATCACGATGGCACCAGGCTTCACCATATCAGCCGAAATCATATTGGCTCTGCCCACTGCTGCGACCAGAATATCCGCCCTGCGCGTGTGCTCTTCCAGGTTTCGGGTTTTACTGTTGCATACGGTCACCGTGGCACCGCGGGCCAACAGCATCATGGCCATGGGTTTACCGACGATATTGCTCGCACCACAGATCACCGCATGACTTCCCCAGATCGGTGCATCAATTGATTCCAGCATCTTGATTACTCCGTATGGAGTGCAGGGCTGAAACAGGGGCCGGCCGGTCATCAGGGCGCCCGCATTGCTGATATGGAATCCATCTACATCCTTATCTGCGGCAATTGCCTCGATGACCCGATGCGCATCGATATGCTTGGGGAGAGGCAGTTGCACCAAAATGCCATCGACCTGAGGATCGTGGTTAAGCGATTCAATGATGGCGAGCAGTTCTGATTCCGTTAGGGTCTCTGGCTTTTCAATCAGCTGCGACCGGATGCCCGCCTCACCGCAGGCCTTGACCTTATTGCGCACGTAGACCTGGCTTGCCGGATTGCTGCCGACCAAGACCACGGTGAGACCGGCCGGCCGGCCCTTTGCGAGGCAGACTTGCGCGCGTTGTGCGGCTTGTTCTCGGAGTTGTTTGGCCAGTGCGAGGCCATCAATTAGGGCGGCAGTCATGTGTGAGCAAGAAGGCGTAATGGCGGGCTGTAGAGATTGGACTTTTCCGCATTATTCCCCTAAACTCGCGGGCTTGCTTAGATATCGCGGTGTGCGACGAGCATGGGGCTATAGCTCAGCTGGGAGAGCGCTTGCATGGCATGCAAGAGGTCAGCGGTTCGATCCCGCTTAGCTCCACCAGCCGGCCCGAGTTGTCCGAGCATTGACCCGATTACCTGCGGGTCCCCTTCGTCTAGAGGCCTAGGACATCACCCTTTCACGGTGAGTACAGGGGTTCGAATCCCCTAGGGGACGCCATCTATCCCATCATCTGTTGTTCATATCCGTCGGAAGTCCCTTGGGACTGCGACGGCGATTTATTCACGATCGCGCAGTTGGTGGCCAGCATCAGGCTGGCGATGGAGCCTGCATTCTGAAGCGCCAGTCGGGTGACCTTTGCCGGATCGATAACCCCCATGTCCATCATATCGCCATAGACTTTGCTGGCTGCGTTGTAGCCGAGGGCGGGCGCATCGTCTTGCAGAATTTTTTCAACAATGACTGAGGGCTCATCGCCGGCGTTCTCAACAATGCAGCGCAGCGGTGACTCCAGCGCTCGATAAACAATCTGAATGCCGGATCGCTCATCCAGATTCACCCCCTCAAGGCGCCGAAGCACCTCGCGGGCGCGGAGCAGGGCCACGCCGCCGCCGGGCACGATTCCTTCCTCCACGGCAGCGCGGGTGGCATGCAGCGCATCCTCGACGCGAAGTCTTCGCTCTTTTAATTCGGTTTCGGTGGCCGCTCCGATTTTGATGAGGGCAACGCCACCGGAGAGCTTTGCCGCGCGCTCTTCGAGCCGGTCTCGGTCAAACTGGCTTGATGCGCGGTCACGTTCTTGCCTGATTGATTGCACCCGATGCGCGATTTGCTCCGGTGCGCCAGCCCCGCCAATGAGTGTGGTG
>VERI01000016.1 GCA_018882785.1 Burkholderiaceae bacterium
ACTGGGACTTCAATCAAGAGCTTGCACCCCATCATTTAATCTTCCAGCACCGGGCAGGCGTCACACCCTATACGTCCACTTTCGTGTTTGCAGAGTGCTGTGTTTTTATTAAACAGTCGCAGCCACCTTTTTATTGCAACCCTTTCACCCTTCTGTTGTTCACAGTCAAGCTACCGGGGCGTACCTTATCCCGAAGTTACGGTACCAATTTGCCGAGTTCCTTCTCCCGAGTTCTCTCAAGCGCCTTAGAATACTCATCTCGCCCACCTGTGTCGGTTTGCGGTACGGTCTCGTTAGACTGAAGCTTAGAGGCTTTTCTTGGAACCACTTCCGATTGCTTCGCGAGCAAGCTCGCTCGTCTCAACCCCTTGAATTACGCTGCCGGATTTGCCTAACAGCCTTCTCCAGGTCAAGAACCGGGACATCCAACACCCGGACAACCTTCCGCGATCCGTCCCCCCATCGCATCTAACGACGGTGCAGGAATATTAACCTGCTTCCCATCAGCTACGCATCTCTGCCTCACCTTAGGGGCCGACTCACCCTGCTCCGATGAACGTTGAACAGGAAACCTTGGGCTTACGGCGAGAGGGCCTTTCACCCTCTTTATCGCTACTCATGTCAGCATTCGCACTTCTGATACCTCCAGCATCCTTTACAAGACACCTTCGCAGGCTTACAGAACGCTCTCCTACCATATGCTTACGCATATCCGCAGCTTCGGTGACTGGCTTAGCCCCGTTACATCTTCCGCGCAGGACGACTCGATCAGTGAGCTATTACGCTTTCTTTAAAGGGTGGCTGCTTCTAAGCCAACCTCCTGACTGTTTTAGCCTTCCCACTTCGTTTACCACTTAGCCAATCTTTGGGACCTTAGCTGGCGGTCTGGGTTGTTTCCCTCTTGACGCCGGACGTTAGCACCCGACGTCTGTCTCCCAAGCTCGCACTCATCGGTATTCGGAGTTTGCTATGGTTTGGTAAGTCGCGATGACCCCCTAGCCATTACAGTGCTCTACCCCCGATGGTGATACTTGAGGCACTACCTAAATAGTTTTCGGAGAGAACCAGCTATTTCCAAGTTTGTTTAGCCTTTCACCCCTACCCACAGCTCATCCCCTAATTTTTCAACATTAGTGGGTTCGGACCTCCAGTACCTGTTACGGCACCTTCATCCTGGCCATGAGTAGATCACTTGGTTTCGGGTCTACACCCAGCGACTGAATCGCCCTATTCGGACTCGCTTTCGCTACGGCTTCCCTATTCGGTTAACCTCGCCACTGAATGTAAGTCGCTGACCCATTATACAAAAGGTACGCCGTCACCCCTTACGAGGCTCCGACTGTTTGTATGCACACGGTTTCAGGTTCTATTTCACTCCCCTCCCGGGGTTCTTTTCGCCTTTCCCTCACGGTACTGGTTCACTATCGGTCGATTACGAGTATTTAGCCTTGGAGGATGGTCCCCCCATGTTCAGACAGGATTACACGTGTCCCGCCCTACTTGTCGCAAGCTTAGTTCCACACCACTGATTTCGCATACGGGGCTATCACCCTCTATGGCCGCACTTTCCAGAGCGTTTTGCTATCAATGATGCTAAATCTTGCAGGCTGATCCCATTTCGCTCGCCACTACTTTGGGAATCTCGGTTGATTTCTTTTCCTGTAGCTACTTAGATGTTTCAGTTCGCCACGTTCGCTTCACACACCTATGTATTCAGTGTGTGATGACCTTACGGCCGGGTTTCCCCATTCGGAAATCTGCGGATCAAAGCTTGTTTGCCAGCTCCCCGCAGCTTATCGCAGGCTACAACGTCCTTCATCGCCTGTAATCGCCAAGGCATCCACCATGTGCACTTATTCACTTGTCCCTATAACGTTGATCTCTGCCCGACTTGAACAAAGAGCGCTATAGAGTTTTGAGTATTAAGCGTTTGCCGTATCCAAAGAAGATTCGCATTTACTACTAGAGAACTCTTTGATACTTGTTGATGATTGTTGCAATCACAACCCACCAGTTATTACCTTTGCGCTCATCACAAACGCATCAGCTTTAACTGATAAATCTTTACTACTTCTTCCGGATTGTTAAAGAACTGAACAACACTTTGATCGCAAATGATCAAACCTGAGCCTGCAGCGCGTTTGCACTTGGCTCAGGTTTGATGTCTGTGGTGGAGGTTGACGGGATCGAACCGACGACCCCCTGCTTGCAAAGCAGGTGCTCTCCCAGCTGAGCTAAACCCCCAAAACTGTGGTGGGTCTGGTTGGGTTCGAACCAACGACCCCCGCGTTATCAACACGGTGCTCTAACCAACTGAGCTACAGACCCTATTGGATCAGTACCGAGTCAACACGTGGCTACTGCCCTTTGCCGACCGTTCACTGTTCTTTTAACTAACAGGCCGATAAGTGTGAACGCTTGATTTGAATGCACGCTCTAGAAAGGAGGTGATCCAGCCGCACCTTCCGATACGGCTACCTTGTTACGACTTCACCCCAGTCACGAATCCTACCGTGGTAAGCGCCCTCCTTGCGGTTAAGCTACCTACTTCTGGTAAAACCCGCTCCCATGGTGTGACGGGCGGTGTGTACAAGACCCGGGAACGTATTCACCGCGACATGCTGATCCGCGATTACTAGCGATTCCAACTTCATGTAGTCGAGTTGCAGACTACAATCCGGACTACGATACACTTTCTGGGATTAGCTCCCCCTCGCGGGTTGGCGGCCCTCTGTATGTACCATTGTATGACGTGTGAAGCCCTACCCATAAGGGCCATGAGGACTTGACGTCATCCCCACCTTCCTCCGGTTTGTCACCGGCAGTCTCATTAGAGTGCCCTTTCGTAGCAACTAATGACAAGGGTTGCGCTCGTTGCGGGACTTAACCCAACATCTCACGACACGAGCTGACGACAGCCATGCAGCACCTGTGTGCCGGTTCTCTTTCGAGCACTCCCGCATCTCTGCAGGATTCCGACCATGTCAAGGGTAGGTAAGGTTTTTCGCGTTGCATCGAATTAATCCACATCATCCACCGCTTGTGCGGGTCCCCGTCAATTCCTTTGAGTTTTAATCTTGCGACCGTACTCCCCAGGCGGTCAATTTCACGCGTTAGCTACGTTACTGATTCAATGAAGAACCAACAACTAATTGACATCGTTTAGGGCGTGGACTACCAGGGTATCTAATCCTGTTTGCTCCCCACGCTTTCGTGCATGAGCGTCAGTACTAGCCCAGGGGGCTGCCTTCGCCATCGGTGTTCCTCCTGATCTCTACGCATTTCACTGCTACACCAGGAATTCCACCCCCCTCTGCCGTACTCTAGCTCGCCAGTCACAATCGCAGTTCCCAGGTTAAGCCCGGGGATTTCACGACTGTCTTAGCGAACCGCCTGCGCACGCTTTACGCCCAGTAATTCCGATTAACGCTTGCACCCTACGTATTACCGCGGCTGCTGGCACGTAGTTAGCCGGTGCTTATTCTTCAGGTACCGTCATCCTTCCGGGGTATTAGCCCAAAAGATTTCTTCCCTGACAAAAGTGCTTTACAACCCGAAGGCCTTCTTCGCACACGCGGCATTGCTGGATCAGGGTTGCCCCCATTGTCCAAAATTCCCCACTGCTGCCTCCCGTAGGAGTCTGGGCCGTGTCTCAGTCCCAGTGTGGCTGATCGTCCTCTCAGACCAGCTACTGATCGTCGCCTTGGTGGGCCTTTACCCCGCCAACTAGCTAATCAGACATCGGCCGCTCCAATAGCGCGAGGCCTTACGGTCCCCCGCTTTCACCCTTAGGTCGTATGCGGTATTAGCGCACCTTTCGGTGCGTTATCCCCCACTACTGGGTACGTTCCGATGTATTACTCACCCGTTCGCCACTCGCCACCAGGAGCAAGCTCCCGTGCTGCCGTTCGACTTGCATGTGTAAGGCATGCCGCCAGCGTTCAATCTGAGCCAGGATCAAACTCTTCAGTTCAATCTCGTGGCGTCAAATAAATACTTCTGACGCAATATCTTTTACTCAAAAAAATTACGAGGTATTTCTCTTGACAGACAAATACACACGTATATTTTTTGTGAGCACTAAGTTTTGAGCATCAGCAATGTTTTATCACGTGAGTTCAAAAACACGCTGTGCGCTGTTGCCTTAGTGCCCACACTTATCGGCTGTTCATTGTTAAAGAGCGATTCGACTGCACTCAAATGCGCGGGGAAAAGAAGGCCCTTGGTCTTGCTGGCACTCCGGATTTTTGCACCGCGTCATTCGCGAACAGCGAAGAAGCGGAATTATGACCTGGCTAAATGGGTATGTCAAACGCCTGAAACATGATCCACAGAATGTGTGCAAAGCGCCTAGAAAAATAGGGCTTTCAGGGCCTGGCCCGGCGAGGGCTGGCGCATGAAGGCCTCGCCCACCAGAAAAGTGCGTATGCCGCTATCGGTCAGACGGGCGACATCGGCAGGGGTATGAATGCCGCTCTCGGAGACCAGGACTCGGCCCTCGGGCAGTCTAGAGGCCAGATCCAGCGTGGTTTCCAGGCGGGTCTCAAAGGTTCGGAGATTGCGGTTATTCACGCCGATTAAGGGGGAGCGGCAGGCGGCTAGCGCCCGATCAAGCTCGGCGGCATCGTGGGCCTCGATCAGGACATCCATGCCCAGGTCGACCGCTACGGTCTCAAGCTCGCTCATTTGGGCATCGGCCAGGGCGGCCACAATCAACAGAATGCAGTCTGCCCCCCAGTGGCGGGCCTGTAGCACCTGATAGGGATCGAGCATGAAGTCTTTGCGCAGTACGGGCAGGCTACAGGCGGCCCGGGCGGCCTTCAGATGCTCCGGGGCGCCTTGGAAAAACTCAATGTCAGTAAGTACTGACAAGCACGCTGCGCCGCCCTGCTCGTAGTCCTTCGCAATTGCGACTGGATCGTAGGGGTCTCGGATGACACCCTTACTGGGGCTTGCGCGCTTGATTTCACTAATGACTGCAGAAAGACCCGCTGCATGCTTGGCCCGAATCGAGGCAAGAAACCCCCGCGGCTGAAAGCCGGTCTCGGCAGCAGACTGGCGGATCTCGGCCAGTAGCGTGGCCTCGGACTGTTGCGCCCGTGCGCCAGCAATCTCGCGAGACTTGACCTCGATGATCCGGGCAAGGATGTCGGACATGTCAGCTGGCTGCCGATAGGGATTGAGAGACGGCAACAAACTCATCAAGCTTTGTTTTGGCTGCACCGGATGCAATCGTTCTCATCGCGAGATCCACTGCAGACTGCCAGTCTGGCGATACGTTTGCAGCGAGCAGCGCGCCTGCTGCATTGATGGCAACAATATCGCGTGCGGGGCCTCGCTCATTGGCCAAGGCTGCACGCAGTTTGGCTTCAGAGACCTGCGGGCTTTCGGCGCGCAACGCCGCCTCACATTCCTGGACCGAGTAGTTGGGAAAGCCAAACTGCTGGGCAGTGATGGTGTAGTGCTGCACGTGGCCGAATTGAAGCTCTCCAATCATGGTCTCGCCATGCAGGGCGATTTCATCCATGCCACTGCGGGCATGTACCACCAACACCCGCGTGCTGCCGAGCTTACGCAGCACCTCAGACTGAATCGATACGAGTTCAGGATGAAAGACGCCCATCAGCTGATGCTCAGCCTGGGCGGGGTTGGTCAGTGGCCCAAGAATATTAAAGATCGTTCGCACGCCAAGTTCTTTACGAATCGGTGCAATATGTTTCATCGCAGGATGGTAGTTCGGTGCGAACATGAAACCAATGCCACAGCGACGAATAGATTCCGCAACTTTTTCAGGCGGCAGATGGATATTTGCGCCCAGCTTTTCAAGAATGTCGGCACTGCCTGTTGATGACGACACAGAGCGGCCACCATGCTTGGCGACATTTGCTCCTGCAGCAGCTGCTACAAACATCGCCGCAGTCGAGATATTAAAAGTGTGGGCACCATCGCCTCCGGTGCCGCACATATCCACCAGGTGGGGGACACGAATCTCTACTGATGTCGCAAACTCCCGCATCACTGTGGCTGCTGCAGCCACCTCGGTGGTGGTCTCGACCTTCACACGTAGCGCGGTGAGCACGCCCGCCGTCTGCACCGGCGAGGCATCGCCCGACATGATGGCGCGCATGATGTCGATCATCTCCTCGTGGGTGAGGTCTTGATGGGCAACGACTCGATTTAAGGCCTGGGCAATCGTGAATGCCATGTCTTACTCCAATTGATCAGACAGATTCCGGATGATCCAAGAAATTTTTCAAAAGCGCATGTCCATGCTCGGTAAGGATCGACTCTGGATGGAACTGAACACCGTGAATTGCCAACGACCGATGCTGCAGGCCCATGATCTCGCCGTCTTCCGTCCAGGCAGTCACGATCAGATCGGCGGGCAGCCCTTCACGGGCAACGGCCAGAGAGTGATAACGAATGACCGTCATCGGACTGGGCAGGCCCGCAAACATGCCGCGGCCTGTATGCTGAATCGATGAGGTCTTGCCGTGCATGAGCGTCTTGGCCCGAATGACAGTCCCGCCGAATGCAGCGCCAATAGCCTGATGGCCCAGACAGACTCCGAGCAGAGGGATCTTGCCGGCCGCCTGGCGGATTAGGTCAACAGAGATGCCTGCCTGCGCTGGGCTACATGGGCCCGGCGAAATCACGATCCGATCGGGCCGCTCGGCAGGCGCACGGCCAAGAATCTCTTGCGGAGTAGTAGCGTCATTACGCAGGGTCTCGACCTGCGCACCGAGCTCACCAAAGTACTGCACCAGGTTATAGGTAAAGGAGTCGTAGTTATCGATCATCAGAACTTTCATCGATCGATTCCTATGGCTTGGCGTTCACGGACGGCCGCTGCGGTGCCATGGTGGGGTCGAGTCCGTTCTCAGCGAGTTCCGCTGCGCGGATTACAGCCCTTGCTTTATTTTCGGTCTCCTGCCATTCATTTTCAAGAATCGAATCCGCAACGATTCCGGCAGCCGCCTGTACATGCAGCAGCCCATCCTTGAGCACACCCGTGCGGATGGTAATTGCAAGGTCCATATCGCCTGCAAATGAAAGATAGCCACAGGCGCCGCCATACAGCCCGCGCTTGGTGGGCTCGAGCTCATCGATGATTTCCATTGCTCGGATTTTCGGCGCGCCAGTCAGCGTGCCAGCAGGAAACGAGGCACGCAGCACATCGAGTGCAGTGAGATCAGGCTTTAACAGGCCCTCGACATTTGAGACCAGGTGCATCACATGTGAGTAGCGTTCCACCACCATCTGCTCGGTGACCTTCACTGACCCCGTCTGCGCAATACGGCTAATGTCATTTCGCGCGAGATCAATCAGCATGACATGCTCCGCGCGCTCTTTAGGATCGGACTTTAACTCCTGCTCCAGAATTTGATCCTCTTGCGGAGTCTTGCCGCGCGGCCGAGTCCCCGCGATCGGCCGGATGGTGACTCGCGTATGCGGAGCGCCCTGAACGTTGACCGAATCCTGACGGACAAGAATCTCAGGCGAAGCGCCAATCACATGAAACTCACCGAGGTCATAGAAGTACATGTAAGGCGAAGGATTAATCGAACGCAGGGCGCGATAGAGGGTAAGCGGCGCACCCACATAGGGCTTGCGCAGCACCTGTCCGATCTGCACCTGCATGACATCGCCCGAGGCGATGTACTCCTTGGCAACACCAACCGCCTTGAGGTAGTCCTCTTTTTTGAAGTCTCGCCTGACGTCCGTCGGTGTAAGCCGCTCCGCCCGCGGAACGGCTACCGGCGCAACAAGACGGGACTCCAAGAGATCGAGATCCGCCATCGACTTGTCATAGGCCTGATCGAGCGTTGCACCGTCTGCAGTGGGGTCTGCATAGACCACCAGATACAGATGCCCTGCAAGATTGTCGATCACCGCTAGCTGCTCTGTGAGAAGCAGCACGATATCTGGCACGCCAATCGGATCCGGTTTTTTCTTGGCCTGATCAGTCGACAGCCGCCGCTCAATATGGCGCACGGTGTCATAACCAAAATAGCCTGCAAGTCCGCCACAGAAACGCGGCAGCCCGGGTGTGAGCGCTACTTTAAACCGCTTTAGATACTGCTCTGCAAACGCAATCGGATCGGCCTGGGTCGATTCCACCAGGCGGCCGTCGGTGTGCACCGTGATCTGATCATCGCGTGCCTCGATCCTTGTGCGGGCAGGAAGGCCGATAAAGGAATAGCGGCCAAAGCGCTCGCCACCCACCACGGACTCAAGCAGAAAACTGTTGGGCCGATTTGCAAGCTTTAGGTACAGCGACAGCGGCGTATCAAGGTCCGCCTGCAACACCCGCACAAGGGGAATGCGGTTATAGCCCTGGCCGGCCAGGACCTTGAATTCAGCACGCGTGGTCACTGTGGAACTGAGGCAAGGGCAGATCGAAAACGCGACATTACGCCCTGATAGCCACCATCTGAGTCCGGGGCACCGAAGACGGCCGAGCCGGCAACAAAGGTATCTGCGCCTGCTGCAGCCGCGGCTGCGATGTTGTCGACTTTAATTCCACCATCGACCTCAAGCAGAATCGGTTGGCCACCCGTCGCGGTATAGGCGTCGATCTTTTTTCGCACTGCCTTAAGCTTTTCCAGAGTCGATGCAATAAACGACTGCCCACCAAAGCCGGGGTTCACGGACATGAGTAAGACAATGTCCACCTTATCCATCACCCAATCCATATGCGCAAGGGGCGTGCTGGGATTAAAGACCAGGCCCGCCTTGCAGCCTTGGTCACGAATGAGTGCCAGGGTGCGATCGACATGGGGCGATGCCTCTGGGTGAAAGGTGATCAGGTTGGCGCCCGCTTTCGCAAAGTCCACCACCAAGGCGTCAACCGGTGAGACCATCAGATGGACATCAATGGGGATACGGACATGCGGACGGATCGCCTTGCAGACCATCGGGCCGATGGTCAGATTGGGGACATAGTGGTTATCCATCACATCGAAATGGATGAAATCCGCTCCTGCCGCCTCGACCCTGCTCACCTCGTCGCCGAGTCGGGCAAAATCCGCGGAAAGAATGCTTGGGGCAATGCGATAGGTCTTCTGGGCGCTCATGGCACCGATTCTAGATCAGCGCTTGCCACGCATGGTCCACCAGACAATGAAAAGAAGGAGTGCGAGCGCTAGTCCCGCCTCAAGAAAAATGACCCACATACACGCTGCTCAAAAGCCCCGACAGACCCATTCTAAGGCCCACAAGGGCCCTGCCTTGGCCCATCCACTGCTGGGTGGCCTGTTGGTTGGGTTTTTAAGCCTTGCCAGTGTTGTTCCCCTAACCGCCCAGGCCGAGGCCAGGCTCAGGCCAATCGCCTTTCGTGATCTGCCCGGCTGGTCAGACGATGGGCTGCAGGGATTCCGCGAGGCCTTGGCCACCAACTGCAGCTCGATGAAATCGCGCTCACCCGCTTGGGGCCGGATCTGCCGGGAGGCTGAGCAGATTCCGCCGACGGATGGATCTGCACTGAAACAATTGATTGAGTCTCGGTTTACGCCCCATGAGCTCTCTGACAGCAAGGGATCCCGCTCCGGGATGGTGACCGGCTATTACGAGCCCCTGCTAAAAGGATCCCGAGCCCGAGGGGGGCCGTATCAGATTCCTTTGTACCGAACGCCGAAAGATTTGATCAACGTTGACTTGTCCTCCGTATATCCGGAGATCAAATCATTGCGCCTGCGCGGACGTCTAGAGGGAAACCGTGTAGTGCCCTATCCCCCCCGCGCCGAGATTGAACGTAAGGGACTCTTGGCTGGAGAGGAGCTGCTCTGGGTGGATGATCCAGTAGAGGCTTTTTTTCTGCAGGTGCAGGGATCAGGGCGCGTGCAGTTGCCCAGCGGCGAAGTGGTTCGTGTCGGCTATGCAGAGCAAAACGGCTATCCATACCGATCGATTGGCCGCTATCTGATTGATAAGGGAGAGTTAAAGCCCAACGATGCATCCATGCAGAGCATCAAGGCATGGGTCGCGGCCAATCCTCATCGACGGGACGAGGTGCTGCATCAGAATCCCAGCGTGGTTTTTTTTCGAGAGATCACGACACTCCCCGCCGCCCAGGGGCCCTTGGGTTCCATGGGACTCCCGCTCACCGCAGGCCGATCGGTTGCGATTGATCCGCGCTATGTCAGTCCAGGCAGCCTGGTGTTTATGACGACACGGGTGCCAAAGCCTGGCGCACCGCCGCGGGACCCGGGGATTGCATTTCAGAGACTCATGATTGCGCAAGACACGGGCACTGCGATTACCGGACCCCACCGCAGCGATATCTTTTTTGGTACCGGGGCAGAGGCAGGCGAGGTCGCAGGCCGAATGCGATCAGACGGAACGATGTTTGTTTTAATGCCTAACTAGGCATTCGACAGCAAGAGGCTATGCGGTTTTTACTTTGCGTCGGGAAACAACTGTTCAAGCCGATCCTTCCCGATTGCTCCGGTCAAGCGGCGGCCGTCTGCAAGAAATGTGGTCGGCGTTCCAGATACCGCGAGTGATTTACCGAGCTCAATAATTTTGCTCGCAGGAAATCGGCAGTCTGCCCCTGCTTTGGCGGGCTCCTTGCCAAATAACATCCAGTCATTCCAGGCCTCTTCCCGATTCTTTGCACACCAGGCGTTACGGGCAACCGTCTCGGACTCTGGGCGTAGGGTCGGATAGAAATAGGTGTAGACCGTGACGTTATTCATCTCGGTCAGTGTCTTGCGATAGGTACGACAGAAGCTGCAATAGGGATCTTCAAACACCGCCAGCACACGTTTGCCATTGCCACGCACTGTCTTCATCGCAAGGTCTTTAGGCAGCTTGGCAAAATCAATTTTGTTGATTTCTTCTAGACGAGCAGCCGTTAGATTTTCACCAGTTTTCAGATTGACCATCTGGCCTTCTACGATTGCAAAGATGCCTTTTTCATCGGCATAGATCAGGTCAGTACCCAGCCTGACTTCTACAATTCCTGGCATCGGTGTCTTGCCCACGCTATCGACCTTGAACCGGCCCTTCAGCCAGCTCTCGACTGCGGTCTTTACGGTTGACTCTATGGCTGGACTAACGCGTTCCTGGGCTACTGAGACAGATAGGCCCGCGGTGCTTATGCCAAGAGCGATCAACAGACTTGCAGCGGCGCGATACGCCCGACATTTGATTGAGTTAAGCAATTTGCTCATGACACTCCATTTATTGAGGCGAGATGGCCTGTTTAATCAGAAATTGCCGCAGAGGTCCTGTATTGGCGACAACACGCATGCCGAATTCGCGGATTTTTAAGAAGGTGGGATGGTTCTGACTGACGAGCCGTTGCAACACATCCAGGCTCCACTGGACGCGCCTTACGCGACGATGGCGCGCTTTTTCGTAGGCCGTTAATGCAGCAGCCGCGCCGGGATCGGTGCGATGAGATTTCCAAATGTCTTCCAGGCTTAATAAATCCTGTACACCCAGGTTTAGGCCATAGCCCGCCAACGGATGAACTGTGTGGGCGGCATCGCCTACCAGGGCGGTTCTCAAGGAGGATTGTCGATCGGTCAGCATCATGCGCAAGGGTGCGCTACTGGCCTCGCCCTCGAGCGTGAGGGCGCCAAACCGGCCCGAAGTTCGCTCACCGATGCGTGCTGCGAATTCGTTGATCACCATCTCTGATGTCGGCTCAGGGCGTGATGTCGACCAGACCATTGACATGAGATTCGGATCGGCGAGCGGCAAGAGCGCAAGGATGTCACCTTCATCAAACCACTGAACAGCAATTCCGCCATGAGGGTACTCCGTGCGAAATGTGGCCACTACCCCTTGCTGAGCATAGTCGCGCTGCCCCCAGAGGATCCCTGCCTGGGCCCTGACCCAGGATCGTGCACCATCGGCCCCGACAATAAGCTGAGCGGAATAGGTGCGCTCCTCCGCGGTCAATGTGACCCCTTCCGGAGTGATCGTCAGTTGATCTGGTCGATGCGAAATCCGTTGAATCTGTGGACGAAATTTCACGGCCTGCTCACATCCGTTTAACAGATCCCGATGCAGCAGCATTACCGATAAGAATTCGGTTCCGGCATCCGAGGCGGACAGATCGATTCGGGCTGCTCCGGAATAGACCTCCATGCGGGATACAAGGCAGCTGGACTGCTCGAGACTCGGCCAGACACCGAGCCGCTTCAGAAGATCTACGGTCAAGGGCGATAGCGCATAGTTACGGGCATCGGCGCCATCCGAACGGCCCGCCTCCGGGGGCGCAAACCAGAGCACCTCGATCCCTTGGTGCGAGGCGGTCAACGCGGTCAGCGCTCCCAAGACGCCACCACCAATCACGGCAATTGGCGCCGAATGTGCATGGCTTGAAGTCTGGGTTTTCGTATTCATAGGGTGGAGAGCATCGCCCGAGAGGGGGGCGTCTGGCAAGTCTGGCGCAGACCGATCGGCTATACTTGTGGCCTCTTTTCTGGCGTGGAACTCTCCGCGCTCGGTTGGCTCGGTAGCTCAGTTGGTAGAGCAGAGGACTGAAAATCCTTGTGTCGGTGGTTCGATTCCGCCCCGAGCCACCACTCTCTTGATCGGTCTGCCCACCCGGGCACATAATCATTCGCATGAAACGCCTGCCGATCGAGCCCTCTAAGCTAGCAGCCTTTTGCGAAGCCAACGGCATCCGCAAGCTGTCGCTGTTCGGCTCGCATTTACATGGTACTGCGCGGCCCGACAGTGACATTGATCTACTGGTGGAATTTTATCCGGATCGGGTGCCAGGATTCTTTGCGCTGGCGGGGATGGAGATAGAACTTTCGGAAATGATGGGCGGCAAGAAAATAGATCTTAGAACGCCAATGTGCTTGTCCCGCTATTTTCGCGATAAGGTTGTGAGTGAAGCAACCCCCCAATATGGAAATTAAAGATAGCGCCAGGGTGCAACACATCCTTGAGGCTGCAAACGACATTCAAAACTTTATCGATGGGCATGATGCTTCGTCTCTTGAGACAAACAAGATGTTGTTCTTTGCACTCGCGAGAGCCATTGAGATCATCGGCGAGGCATCGTCAAAAGTGTCGATTGAAACAAGATCCCTGTATCCGTCTCTCCCCTGGGGAAAAGCGATTGGCATGCGTAACCTGTTGATACATGCTTATCTCACTGTGAACAAAGACATCTTATGGAAAACGGTAACAGTTGAAGTCCCCGAATTTGTTGCAGAAATTAAGCGGCTAGGACTTGACCAACTCAAGGACTGAAAGTTCTTTTGTCGGTGGTTCGATTCCGCCCCGAGCCACGATTCTCAGACTATCGAAGCGCTACTTTAGCGCTTTATCCAAAAAAGC
Source organism: Burkholderiaceae bacterium (assembly GCA_018882785.1). Taxonomy (GTDB): domain Bacteria; phylum Pseudomonadota; class Gammaproteobacteria; order Burkholderiales; family Burkholderiaceae_A; genus Lacustribacter. Next base: position 13,306 of record VERI01000016.1, read on the forward strand.
CTTGGTCGCAACACGAGCCGTTTTGTTGGCTCCGTCGCTATATTCCAGCACCTCGCCCATAAAGTCGCGTCTTGGACTTCGAATGTCAAAAGCGTGAGTAGCGCCGTCATGGATCATTCGTTGCGTTATTCCACGAATGTCATCACAGAACTTCAATGGGGTCCAATTATCCGCGGTACCTAAATGAACTAACGTTGGGAGCTTTAAGTGCCGATTCGGCACAGCCCCCTTTCCACAATTTGGGTAGTAACTGACGATCGCCTCGAAGCCACGGCCCTCACCGGCAAGATTTAAACCAAGAGCCCCGCCATTGCTAAACCCGATATAACCCGCTTTCCCGCTGTGCCAAGATTCTTTTGAGATGATCTCCAAAACTTCGAAGAATTCCACCATCCGGTGATAGGGTCGAAAATCGGGGGCGAGATTCTTACAAACACTCTTCAGACCTCTTGGCGTGAGGCTATCGATCACAACAACGTTATAGCCAGACTTTGAAAAATCATCTACATAGTCCTTGGTCTGCGATGCAACAATGCCACTACACCCATGCCCAAGAAAAACCGTAGGTGCCTTTGCCATTTGGTTTCCTCGTTCATCGACAGCGCGATGAACCGTGTAGTGCCTGAACTGCGCTTGTACGTGACCCACCAAGCAGAAGGAGCACAAAAACGCGGACAAAAGTTTCATTTATTACCCTCTAACTAGTTAAGATGCGTGATTACCGCATCTCCTGACTTTGACGTCTGAATATTGCTACAGCACGCATATGAAAATCAAGGTATTTTCAGTCCCGCAAAGGCCAAGGGGCCGTTTCTGGGTTTGTTGTCTTTTTACTTTCCATTCCGCGTTGGGATTCGCAAACCCATTAAGAGTTGTTGAGTTTGATAAAAATATCCTTATAGATTTACCAGGTCTTCAATCTGCGAAAATAGCTTTCATCGATCTCTCTACACGATCATCGGGACCGAAGATAACAATTACGAATCTTGCTGGAGATTTAGTTCAGTCCTTCACGATTCCTTCTGATCGCTACTCTCCGGCTTGGACTAATTGGGGGCCGGGAATTTCTTTTGATCCAAAGAATGGAAATTTATGGTTTCTTTCACCACAGGTTGGGCTCACTGAATTTCAGCAAATGGGAGCTATGCTCAGAACGATTGATTTCCGCAAGGCCTCCCATCAAATTCAAATTACGCCCGACGATAGTTTTGTCATGCCCTATTCTTGGGATGAGGCAGTGGACGCCCAAGTGTCTGAAATCGATACAAACGGACGGATCATTTTTCAATGGCGGGCTGCAGATTTTCTAAGCAATTTCAATCACTCAAATTCCATCGCTCATTCACAACCGCCGAGCTATACCGCGACGACGAGTGCAGTAAAGACAAAGGATGGCAATTTTTATATCAGCATGTCCCAAAAGGATTTAATCGTAAAGGTTGATAAATTCGGAAAAGTACTTTGGCACCAAAAGGTAGCTATTCGGCCCCATACACTCGTCGTGCACGGAGAGCGCCTGATTGGCTACTCCGCCCGCTTTCCAAATCGAATTATTTTGTTTAACGATATTTGTAGTTGCTTTAAAGAGGTTGTAATTAATGAATCGCTGGGAGCGAATACACAAACCAGAAGCCTCTCACTTCAGTATCTTGGTAAGGGATACTGGTTTACTTCAGGCGTAACTGGACTCTATATTCTCAATGACGATGGGAGAGTCTTCTGGAAACTCGAGCATAATCAATTAAAAGGACGCCCAATCGGATTTCACTCTTCAGTAATATTTGAATAACATTGAGGAGTACGTATTGCCTCTGTAGAATGCAAGGAGACCCGCCTGTTAACGTCCGACTGGCCCGAACGCCCGGTCCGATAGCAGAATCCGTTTGGGATCTGGAGAGCCATCTATGAAGAATATAGGCGTAGTTTTTGGATCCTTATGTCTCATCTTCACGCTTTCTCTCTGGCCATTAATGGGAAATGCCCAAGCGAAAGAATGTGCGGTGCTGCTGATGCATGGAAAGTGGGGAACACCGCAATTTATTAGTTTTTACGGTCGAAGATTAGTTCCGATTTGTGAAGTCGAAACGGTCGAGATGCCCTGGTCTCGTAATCGAAATTACGATGCCACTTATTCCACTGCCATAGAGGAAATTGCAGAAAAAGTAAGTAAATTTCGCCAGAAAGGAACTAGACTGGTGATTGTTGGTGGTCAGAGTTTTGGAGCAAATGCGGCGCTTGCTTATGCGTCGACAAAAGGGGATATCGACGGGATTATCGCTTTAGCACCTGGCCATGTACCTTCTATCATGTTCCATAGGTTTAACCTCAACACCGACACTATGCCGCTTGCTAAGCAAATGATTGCAGACGGCAAGGGGGCGGAGAAAATATCGGTGAGAGACTTTAATCAGGGAGAGACTCGCACTATACGAATGTCTGCTGAAGTTTTTCTGAGCTACTTCGACCCTGAGGGACTCGGAAATATGACCTTAACAGCCGGGAGCTACAAAAAGCCAATTCCTACCCTGATGGTCATTGGTACGCGGGATCCCCTTTTTCAAACAACCAAGGTCAATATTTTCGATAAGATCCTGCCGCACCCAAAAAATGAATATCGAATCGTCGAGGCTGGCCATCTGGATACCCCCGAAGCGGCGGTCAATATTTCTCTCGAGTGGTTAAAGGGACTACAGTAGGAATCTTTTGGGTAGCCTGTTCCAACGACTCAGCTAGGACATTGGCAGGGTAGATACCAAATTGAGTAAAAGCGTCTGTGTTTCAATCGGTAGACTGCTTAACAACTCCGCAAGCCTGATCGTTTCTTCATCATAGCGGAACTCTTGGGTCGTCGAGCGATAAAGATTTACCGATCCGTGATCAGCCACTAATTTATTAATGTCGAGTGCCAACCATACCGCCAGCACCTGCAGATGCGAGTAGGTTGGCATTGATATGCCGCGCATCCATCGACGCACTGTCTCGTGGGAGACCGGCTTTCCGCCGTCAAGATGACGATTAAACTGGATTGCTACAAAAGCGGCCGAGGGGAGTCGACCATATTTTTTCCGCAATCCTTCCCGAAAAAGGGTTGAGAAACTACTGATCATTTTTGTCCCAAAAATATACTGTCTAAACACACTAAGGCTATCTTTGGGACTACATTATGAGGTCTTAAATCTTCACGAAGAAATGGGGACCGATAAAATCCACGCGACACGTGGAACTAAGTTTTTAGGAGACGAACAACAGGCACCTCAAGGACTGCCGCTAGCTTCGTCAATACCTCTAGGGTCGGATTTGCAATCGTGCGCTCGATTTTACTTACCAATGTCCGATCCACACCTGCCTCAAGCGCCAGTCGCTCCTGCGAAAGCCCTCGCCTGCCGCGTAACAGCCGCACATTTTCAGACAGCGCAAGCCTTAGTTCACGAAGTTCTGGTTGCCACATTCATTTGGACTTTCCGCGAGTTGAGTGCCGAATGTGTCCTTTTACGGGACAGTCTGTCCACGGATTACAAGCCACGGTTTTAAAGCAACAGAATTTGTTTTTACTTCTATACGGAGCTGAGTCGCTGAAATAACTGTTCTGAGAAATGGTCAATTAGCCCAGCAGGCTCATCGGGAAGACGGGTATCGTAGCCCGTCGGTGGGGGTAGCCACCACAGCGCTAAATTTGTCCGCTGATCCAGAGTAACTCGAGCGATCGCTGTTGCAAACGCAGGGGCGAGCGGAGTTGCAAGACTTTCTGGAACACCCTCTACAAACTTCTTGCAATGGGCTAATGCTGCGTCAAATAGGTAACCATCTGAAGTGCAGACTGCATGGCCATTCCACTGCTCGCCGGGCGGTGGATCGATAAAACCAAAGATGAATACCTGATGGGGAACCGCCAGAGACAACTGACATGGGATTACCTGTGCAGCATGGCCAAACCTCTGCAGAACACTTAGTGAAATTCGGGAAGTAAATGCGCAATAGGTTTTGTACTGCGAGGGAACAACCTCGTAGAAGATCTGCGAGAGCCTAAGAAGCACCTTCCGGCCACGGCTATTTGGCATTTGTATTGTTACTTAGCGTATTTCACTATAGTAACTATAACAAAGTATTAGGGTAAAATATAGTCCCCTCAGGAAACACCATGTTCCCAGTCCGCCAGCGTCCCGAAGGTGCTATTGATCAATCGGGTTAAGCTTCTTTATCGCAAAGCTCATCCCGATTTATTTGACGTATTACTGATCCCGACTATGCCGAACCAGATGAATGTTTTTGGCCCACTCTCGTTTGTCGGGCTACTGATGCTGTCGAATGTTTTTATGACATTTGCCTGGTATGCCCACCTGAAGAATTTGTCTTCGGCACCTTGGTGGATCGCAGTCTTTGTGAGCTGGTCGATTGCGCTGCTGGAATACGCTTTTCAAGTGCCTGCAAACCGCATTGGTTATCAGTACTTCTCCCTTAGCCAGCTGAAGATCACCCAAGAGGTCATTACGCTGGGTGTGTTTATTCCGTTCGCGATGTTCTATATGAACGAACCCTTTAAAACTGACTACATCTGGGCAGGATGTTGTCTTTTGGGAGCGGTCTACTTTATATTTCGGTCTTAAGAAACAACTCCTGGCGCCCTGATAAAAGCCAAATTGAGGGCAACCTACGCTTTAAACGCCCTCAATGACACTCAGTATTCCCTCGCTGTTGCGATGGCGGCCACCGATGATGGACTGGTACTCCGGACTTTTGTACCACGCCAGGGCAGCCGCTTTGTCGGGGAACTCAAGGATCGCCACTCGACCATAGGGAAGTTCACCCTCTAAAGTGGTGATTTCACCCCCGCGAACAATATAGCGGCCACCATACTTTTCTATTGTGGCCGGAGACTTCGGGGCATAGTCTTCGCGGAATTTCTCCAGATTCAAGACGTTCATTTGAACCATTACATAGGCCTTCGGCATTTCGCTTCTCCTGAATTACGACAATATTCTGGGTAAGTCCTATCATATCGATCTATGGATTCAGACGTTACAGGTTCGGAAGAATCAGACTTCCGCTCATTGTGCTTCGCAAAATAAAAATCTTCAAATTTGAGCTAGCAGGCCTACACGGACTCTTCGATGACTATTAAAACCATTTTCTCTATTGCAGGTAGTTTGGTTGCCTGCTTTTTTTCTGCCGCAGTTTCGATGGCGCAGATTCCGGACCCAACGCTTATCACGCTCAACACAGGCCGACAGTTTGGCGTTTTTACAAAAGAAGATGCCATTCAGAAGGCGGCAGTGATCAAGGGGTCTACGCCCTCGACAACCGCATTGCTGGTCTTTCGGGGATGGCCCGGTATTGCAAGGCTTGAATCCGGGCGGGATGCTTTCCGAAGCCTTAATTTCATGCAAGGCCAGATTCAGCTCTTTACTTCAAACGGTATCTCTCTGGTGGTAGTGGACTGCCCTACCGATCAATGGGCGCTGAGAAACCCAGGTAATCCAGCCTCTTGCGATGATAATTTTCGCTCCTCAGAGGCTCATGCGGCTGATGTTCGGAAACTGATTACCACCTTGCGCAATGAGCATGGATTCACCAGTATTTTTCTTTTCGGTCACAGCTATGGAACTATTTCATCGAAATGGCTTGCATTTCATTTAGGTGACATGATCAACGGCAGTATCCACTCTGCTGCGCAGACACTTGCTGGACGTGGCGATTACGCTCAGTTCGGTAATTCATCTTCAAGAATTAAGCTCGATCAGGTCAGAACACCCATTGTCCATATTCATCATGCCGATGATCGCTGCTGGGTAACCCCCTATGCGATCGTGAAAGACTACGCAGGTAAGAACCTAATGTCGGTCTATGGGGGAAGCACATCCGGGGATCAATGCGGCGCCAAGCACTATCACTCCTATGAGGGGCGAGAGGCGGCTGTCTCAAAGGCGATCATTCGTTGGATAAAAACGGGTGAGTTAGAAGAAACCATTGGTCGAGATTAGAAAGGTCAGCACATGACAAAGGTCGCAATTGTTACCGCCGCCGGGCGGGGTATCGGTGCCGGGGTAGCCAAGGAGTTACGACACCGCGGATATGAACTGGCCCTCATGTCCCCATCTGATGGAAGCCTTGCCTTAGCCAAGGAACTGGGCGGCATCGGTCTCAAGGGGTCCGTCGCGAACCCAGAAGCTCTCGCCGAATTGGTGAAGCAGGCACTGGGCAAGTGGGGCCGCGTTGATGCCGTCGTGAATCACACAGGCCATCCACCGAAAGGTGACTTGTTGGAGATTTCCGCAAAGGATTGGCAGGTCGGTCATGACATGCTTCTTTTTCCGGTGATTGAACTGGCACGGCTTGTTACTCCAACCATGTTGACGCAAGGATCCGGCGCGTTTGTGAATATTACGACCTTCGCGGCATATGAGCCCTCTCTGGCGTTTCCGGTCTCCTGCACCTACCGTGCCGCGATCGGCGCATTTACTAAGCTATATGCCGACCGATATGCCGCCCAGGGAATTCGAATGAATGCGGTGCTGCCTGGATTTACCGACAGCCTTCAACATAAACCAGAGACGATGAACAGTATTCCCATGAAGCGAATCGGCAATGTGTCAGAAATTGCAAAAACCGTTGCGTTTCTTCTCTCCGAGGATGCCGGCTATATCACGGGACAGAGTCTTCGCGTGGATGGCGGTATAGCTCGGCATATATGATTAACACAAAGGAGAATAAGTGATGGATCGACAGAAACGAAAAACTCTTCAGATGGGTCTTCTTGCAGCGGGCGGAGGCCTTTCGGTTCTTAGTCCTGCACAGGCCTCGACAACAAAATCTCCATTTACTGTCAGACCCATCACGATTCCCATTGCGGGCACTGATGAGGTTTTTCCGGTCCGAAGAATTTATTGTATCGGAAGGAATTACGCTGCACATGCAAGAGAGATGGGGTCCGATCCGACGCGTGAGCCTCCATTCTTCTTTCAGAAACCAACCGATGCCATTCAGTTTGTTCCTCTTGGGGTGACCGCTGATCATCCCTATCCATCGCTTACAAAAAACTATCACTATGAGGTCGAGCTGGTCGTCGCCCTTAAATCTGGCGGAAAAAATATTCCCATGAATCGGGCGCTTGACTGCGTCTATGGCTATGCGGTTGGGCTTGATATGACACGACGCGACTTACAGCGCATGATGGGTGACCAGAAAAAGCCCTGGGAGATTGGAAAATCATTTGATCAGTCAGCGCCGATTGGCCCGCTTTATCCGGCCAGTCGAATAGGCCACTTTCAACAAGAAAAGATCTCCCTATCGGTTAACGGAGAGACCAAGCAAAACGCCTCCCTGGCCCATATGATTTGGTCGGTTGCCGAACAGATCACCAAGATATCCGAGGCAAACGAGCTGTTTGCGGGCGATATCATTTACACAGGAACACCAGAGAATGTGGGCCCTGTCGTTAAAGGGGATGTAATTGTGTGCAAGATTGATCGGCTGCCCGATCTGTCTATTAAGATTGTATGAAGGCTTATATGCTTCAGAGCCTTACCTTCGTTGCCGTTATTCTCTGCTCCATTACATCCGTTAGCGCAGAGGAAATTGGCTATCCCTCCAAGCCCATTACGTTTGTTGTGCCGTACGGAGTCGGAGGCAGTGCCGATCAGCGGGCAAGGCAGTTTGGTCAGAAAATGTCCCAGGCATTCAAACAGCCCGTCATCATCGACAATAAGGCTGGCGCGGGCGGCAACATCGGAACGGAATTTATCTCCAGAGCAGCCCCCGACGGCTACACGATCGGAATGGGCAATTTTGCTCCGCTTGCGATTAATAAAACCTTGTTTGGAAATCTGCGCTACGACCCTGAGCGGGATCTCGTGCCAGTCATGCTCATTGAAAAGGGTCCCCTTGTTCTCGTTGTTCACCCCAGCTCACCTTATAAGAGCGTGCAGGACATTATCAAGGCAGCAAAAGCCCGTCCCGGAACACTTACCTTTTCCTCCGGAGGTATCGGGGGCACCCATCAGTTATCAGCGGAGCTATTTAAACAAAGCGCCGGTATTGACATGATTCATGTGCCCTATAAAAGTGGTGCAGCCGGGCTAGCCGATCTAATGGCGGGAAGCGTAGATCTTATGTTTGACCAGATGTATTCCGCAGTGCCCGGTATCAAGGGCGGAAAACTTCGGCCTCTCGCGATAACCAGCAAAAAACGCTCCCCGCTCCTTCCGGAGGTGCCATCTTTTGCGGAGCTTGGTTACCCAAAAATCGAGGTCTTGAACTGGCAGGGAATCGTCGCCCCCAAAGGCACGCCGAAGGCGATCGTTGAAAAACTCAACAAAGCGGCCAACGAGGCGCTCCGGGATCCGCAGATTCGCGAAATTTTGTTGTCCCAAGGCAATCAGATCGGCGGCGGTACACCAGAAGAGTTCTCAGCCCTGATCCGGGCTGAGTCCGAGAAATGGAGCCCTGTTATTAAGACGGCAAATATGCGACCGGATTAGCGACCGCCCCATCCAGCGCAGCAGTTACTCAACAGACATTGCTGCAGCCTTCGCTACTTTTCCAAGACGCTCATATTCGGATGCCACGAGCTTTGCGAGAGCCTCGGGGGTTGACCCTTCGGGGGTAAATCCACTTTTGATCAGCTTTGCTTTTACCTCTGGATCCGCAAGTGCCTCGCTAAAGGCCTGTGATAAGCGAAGCGACACTTTGGGGTCTAACCCGGCCGGTCCGAAAACGCCAAACCACGGATCTACTCCATACCCTTTTAATCCTGTCTCGGCCAAGGTCGGAACATCTGGGAGCGCTGTCGATCTTGATTTTCCTGCCACCGCCAGCGCACGAAGTTTACCCGCCTGTATGTGCGGCAGACTTGCAGGCAGGTTATCAAACATAACCAACAAATGCCCACCGAGCATGTCTGCGATCGCTGGGCCACTGCCCTTATATGCCACATGGGTGAGATCTACACCTGTCATCTGCGAAAACATGGCACCCGCTAAATGCATCGAGGTGCCCGCACCCGCGGTCCCATACGTAGTGCCGGGATTAGATTTGGCATAGGCAGTGAATTCTTGAACGTTTCGGGCAGAGATCCGGTCCGGGGCCACCGTTAACACGATCGTCGAATAGCCCAGCAGACTAACCGCAGTAAAGTCCTTACGAGGATCAAATGTCATCTGCCGATAAATATGGGGATTTAAGGCATTCGTGGAGATCGCACCAAAACCAATTGTGTAGCCATCAGGCGCGGACTTGGCGACGACTCCCATGCCAATATTGCCTCCCGCCCCGGGCCGATTTTCCACAACCACTGGCTGGCCAAGCTTTCTTCCGACATACTCGCCCGTGACTCGCGCGACCAAATCAGTTGTTCCGCCCGTCAGGTAAGGCACAATAAACTTAATCGGTTTTGTGGGCCATTGGGTGTCTTGTGCCAGAGCAAACTGAGGTGCGACAACACCACAAAAGGCAAGCGCAAAAATACGACGACGTATGCTGCAACTCATTATTGTCTCCCTGAAAAGTCGTTGTGCTACCCTGCAGTGTAGCGTGACAGTATTCTCTAAAGTCAGCCCACGACAGCCCATCATCTCAAAGTTATCTCAGACATGCGCGTGCAAGATCTTTTCTGGTTAATCGCACTTGCAGCGATCTGGGGGGCTTCTTTTGTATTCATGAAGGTAGCGTCCCCCGTTCTGGGTGCCGCCTATCTGGCCGAGGGGCGAACCCTATTTGCCGCTATTTTCCTGTCTGGTCTTGCATTTTTTCTAAGAAAAAATACTGTGCTACTCGGCCAATGGCGTCACTACATGCAGATTGGTTTTTTCAACTCGGCGCTGCCGTTTGTCTGCCTGGGCTATGCCGCAGCCACACTCACCATGTCTCAGATTGCTATCCTGAACTCCACTGCTCCGCTGTGGGGATTTATGATCGGCCTACTGCTCAAAAATGAGCGCTTTAAACTCAGCCGCGGTGTCGGGCTGCTGCTGGGGGTGATCGGTGTGTTGGTGCTTGTTGGCGGGGACAAGTCATTTGCAAATCCCAGTACCCATTTGCCGATCATTGCCAGTCTTATTTCTGCATTCTCGTATGGCGTTGCATCCAATCTTGCCCGCAAACAAACAAGTATCGAGCCGTTTGATCATGCCCACGGTAGCATGTGGGCGGCCTCTGTACTGCTGATTCCGGTATTGTTTTTTATCCCCATGAAGGGGGAGCCCACGGGCATTACGATCTCAGCCCTGGTGGCGATCGGCGTACTCTGCAGCGGAATCGCTTATTTGATCTATTTTCGACTGATTAAGAATGCGGGGCCGACTTCGGCGCTGGCAGTTATTTTTTTAATCCCCGCATTCACGGCACTGTACGGCATGGTACTTTTTGACGAACCCATCTCGCTGAGTGCAATTGTCGGCATGGGAATTATTCTGCTTGGTACTTTACTTGTAACTGGTACGATCTTTCGTTCCCCTCAACCCCCCCATTAGCCGTCCGCTGTCCTTACAAGCCCCAGGAGTTCGACATGAGCCGATCTGCCAGCAACAATACGCCAAAGACTGTTATTGCTACCCCATACAGCAACGATTATCGAATTGATGTTCTGATCGAGGGGCGAGAGAAAAGCTGGAATCCAAGCGGGAACACATCTGCGGCAACGTCGTTAACTTATAGTTTTGCGAAGGTTCCCGCTTATCTTGAAGAAGACGAACTGGCAGATGAATTGACGGCAAAGTTCACCGAATTTACGGCCGCCCAAAAGACTGCCGTGCGCGGATTTCTCGAGCTGGCCAGCGCAATCGTTAACATTAATTTCTCTGAGGTCAGCGAAACCAATACAGATGCTACTCGCTACGGCCAGATTCGTATGGCCAATAATGAGCAGACGAGTGCAGGCTATGCCCTGATGCCATCAACCGACGGTCCATCCGCCGGCGATGTGTTTATCAGTAATGACACCATTACCTCGGCCTATGCCCGGGGCAGCTATGACTACGACACGCTTATTCATGAGGTCTCGCATGCGATCGGCCTAAAACACCCTGGAAACTACAACGATGGCCAGGAGGCAAGCAGCGAGCCAGGAAACTACCTTGCAAGCAGCGAGGATTCCAAGACACTGAGTGTGGTGAGCTATGCGGAGCATCCTCAGGAGTTACAGCGTATCGATTTCGGTCCGTATGATCTCCTGGCACTGAACTATTTGTATGGACTAAGGCCCTATAAAACGGACAATACAAATTACAGTTACAGCGATACGGTCGGGCAGCAGCTTCAGACCATGTATGACACGGGTGGCACCGACACGCTAAACCTCAGTCAGATCACCACATCCGCGACGATTGATCTAAATGGGGGAAAGTCCAGCAGCCTAGGCCGGACCTCTGAGGGTGCAACGTCACAAAACAATCTACAGATTGCGTTTGGCACTGAGATTGAATATGTGATCGGAACCAATCAGAGCGACCAGATCATCGGCAGTGGTGTTGCAAATCGATTCACTGGCGGCGGCGGCGATGACATTCTCAATGGCGGCGGTGGTACGGATACTGCGGTATACCAAGGCAGTCGCTCGAATTACACCATCTCCGTTTCCTCATCATCTGCAACAGTAGCAAGCAAAGGTGGCTCCGAAGGCAGTGACACACTCACGAGTATCGAGCGGATCGGCTTTACCGATGTCAATGTCGCCCTAGATTTAAGCGGTATCAGCGGTAAGGCCTATCGGATATATAAGGCTGCCTTTAATCGTGACCCCATGAACGGCGATACCGGAGGGCTGGGCTATTGGATTGGCCAGATGGACCGCGGCATGGATATGCTGGAGGTTTCCTCCCGATTTATCGACTCGAATGAATTTCGAAGCCTGTATGGCAGCAATCCAACAAACGCCGAATTTCTAACCAAGGTCTATCAAAATGTTTTAGGGCGAAACCCGGAAGCGGAAGGGTACAACTGGTGGCTAAATCAGTTAAATACCAATCCTGAAAAAACCAAATCAAAAGTGTTGGCAGACTTTGCGGAGTCGGCAGAAAATCAGGCGGGGGTATTGAGTCTGATTGGATCGGGCATCACTTATGAGTTATGGGCGGGCTAATTGCGGCCCGCCTGTTGCCTTACTCGACTCCAAAGAGTGTTAACCGCATCGCCTGAGATCTAATCGGAAGCAGGGCTGTGTATTCTGGGCTTGATGCCCATCGCTGGGCATCCGTACTGTTGGGGAATTCCAGCTCAACATAGGCCTCGAAATCGGCACAGCCCAAATCATTCCAGGGCATCATGCTTCGGGCACCCCGAAACACAATATTGCCTCCATAACGACTCACCGTGCCGCCCACCTGTTCCCGATACTGCTCAAAGGCAGCAGGGTCCACAACCCGAATCAGTCCGATTACCTTCATCATGTCGATACTCCTTTCCTGCGGCCGTGCACGGCCTGCGCCAGACGGTCCAGAATTGGCACCGTCTGCGTAAAACTAAGACACGGATCTGTAATAGATACACCTGGCTTTAGTGGCTGTCCCGGCTCGAGATCTTGGCGGCCTTCGTGCAGATGGCTTTCGATCATCAGACCGATAATGCGTCGATCGCCGGATTCGATCTGCTCCGCCACTGTCTGGGCAACTTCGATCTGCCTCAGGAACTGCTTGCTGCTATTGGCGTGAGATACATCGATCATGACCTGTTCACGTAGTCCGGCAGATCGCAAAAGCTCTGCCGCAGTCTGAACGGATGCACGATCGTAGTTTGGGGTTTTACCCCCGCGTAAAATCACATGACAGTCACGATTGCCCAGCGTCTCAAAAATCGCACTCTGGCCAGATTTGGTCATTCCAATAAATGCATGTTGGCTACGGGCCGCAAGAATTGCATCGACGGCTACCTTAATGCTGCCTTCGGTGCCGTTTTTAAATCCCACCGGGCATGACAATCCACTGGCCAACTGACGATGCGTCTGGCTCTCGGTTGTGCGGGCACCGATGGCACCCCAGCTGATCAGGTCACTGATGAATTGCGGGCTAAGCAGGTCAAGAAATTCGGTGCCCACCGCAAGACCAAGCGCCGATATTTCTAAAAGCAGCTTCCGGGCGAGTTCCAGGCCCTCGTTGATGGCATATGAACCATCGAGATGCGGATCGTTGATATAGCCCTTCCAGCCCACCGTGGTGCGTGGTTTTTCAAAATACACACGCATGACGACGATGAGGTCTTCGGCAAGGCGATCGGCTTGGGCCCGAAGAAGCTGGGCGTATTCCATCGCCTGCGAATGGTCATGAATTGAGCATGGTCCCACCACGACCACAAGCCGATCATCCTGGCCGGCGAGGACCTGTGAGATCGCTGCACGGGCGGCCGCAACGGCGTTCTGAACTGATGCCGAAGCGGGAAGTTTCTCCAGAAGAATCTGGGGGGAAATCAGCGGCTTGATTGCCCCGATTCTTAGATCATCACAGTTGCTCATAGCCTGATGTTAAACGATCATTCGGGGTTAAGATTTCACTCAGTCCCAACACAGAAGGAGCAACTGTATGACCCCCGATATTCCACAAAAGGCGCCCTATCCTGTCACCCTTGAGGCTGCAAAATGAGTGCAAAAAAACCTTTTTGCGATGGAACCTATAGCAAGCTTTAAGCCATGACATCCCGTAATTCGACAAAACAATGGTTTCGGCAGCTGCAGACCATCGGTCTGCTGGGCATCGTCTTGCTGGTGAACGGCTGCGCGGGCTATGGTCCAAACGACCAGTTCATCGGTAAGGGCCGCACAGAGGTGATTGCGCTTCTTGGCGCACCCACAGGTGAGCGGCCAATTGCGGCCGGAACCCTGCTCGAATATGCGCGGGGACCCTATGGCAAGCACACCTATTTCATTACCCTAAACCCTGTTGGCTCGGTCGTGAAATGGGAACAGGTACTGACCGAGGAGAACTTCGCCAAGATTAAACCGGGCATGTCCAAACAGCAGGTGATATCCATTATCGGCAAATCATTCGAGGTAATGGGGCTGGCCCGCGAACGCGGTGAAGTCTGGTCTTATCGCTATGCGACACCGTTTTGCATCTGGTATCAGATTGAGTTCACCAAAGAAGGAACCATCCGCTCTGCGGGAGAGGGTATGCCGCCAGAATGCAATATCGACTCAGCCCCCTAAGGAGTCCCATGAGATTAATTCGACTGTTTCTTATCGTATGGTTGACCGCAGTCTCAGCAAGTAGCTACGCCCAGCAAGGCGAAGCAACTTATAAAGCGGTTTGTGCGGCCTGCCATACATCAGGTGTGGCAAACGCTCCAAAGGTGGGCGATCAGAAAAAATGGGCGCCTCTCATTCGGGAAGGTCAGGCTATTCTGACCGCCCACGGCTACGTGGGTATTCGTGGAATGCCCGCCAAGGGCGGAAAGCCCGATTTGAGCGTTGAAGATTTTGCGCAGGCGGTGGTCTTTATGGTGAATAACTCGGGCGGAAAATGGCCCATACCCGATGCAGCATTAATCAGCGCCATTCGTACCGAGATCGATAAACGCGAGGCCGCTTTAGCGGCCAAGACGAAATCCAAAAAATAAATTCCGTTGGATATGGATTCGCTAGAAAACGTCTACATACTGATTGGCAGCATGATTGGCATCAGCGTCGTGGTGCTGATCGGGTTAAAAATTTATATGAATCGGGCCATGCGGGATGATGGGCAGGCCAAGCGGCCGCCAGGCTCTGCGGACTAACTGCTCCGCTCAAAGCTCAGCATCTGATAAAGCCCCCCGAAGAAACGTCTCTGGGTTTTTAACGCCAACGGCAGCGCTGCAGGAACCCAAGGATCGATACCATGATCGAGTAGATCGCGGGCAAAGGGTTCGAGAACCTTGAGCACAGGTTTCCAGAGATAGCGTAATGGATGAAACCATACAGGATTTGAGTAATCCACTATCAGTAGTCTGCCGCCCGGACGCAGCACTCTCGCCGCCTCGCGCACGGTATCGAGGCGCACATCTGCAGGCTGCTCGTGCAACAGGAAAAAAAGCACGACCTGATCAAACGAAGCAGAATCAAATTTCAACGCTGCAGAATTCATACAGTGCAGGTGAACACGATCATCTGGTTCGAGCTTGGCAGCCAGATTGCTGAGCTGGACGGGAAGAATGTCGACAACATCCAGCGATGCATCCGCATCCAGCTGGCCCACCATTCTTGGGGTGATATCACCGTAGGCGCAGGCAATCTGCAGCACACTGCCACGAATCGGGCTGCCCAGGGCGCCCAGCGCTGCGGTGCTTAGCCGAGGGTAATTTCCCCAGAGAATAAGGTTCACAAGCCACTGACGCTCGAATACCTGTACTGCGTTCGGGTGCACATAGGCCCACCAGTAATGGGCTGAAAGGTAGGCGGGCACGGGAAGCCCACGGGATCCGAGGGATCGGAGTGCTGAAGGGTTCGGCTGGTGTTGGGTCATGGGGTGCTGGTGTATTGGCCGCGTTAATTTGGATCAGCTGGATCGGCATTAACCCGCCAGGGTTAGCCTAACCCATTTTTCCTTATCGAGAATCGACAAATCTCAAACAATTATCAAATCTTTTTTGCGACACTCTCGCATCAAGGAGGGGGATATGGCACCGACACTCACATCTCCGCAGCCTCTTGCCGTTACAGCGGCCTTCGGCTTTCTTGCCAGCGCCTGGAACGACATGAAGGCCAGCAGATTTAAGGGCTGTATTTATGGCGCTATTTTTGCCGCGATGGGCACCGCGATTCATCTGGTGTACCAAAATCTTTGGCAAATGACGATGGGGCTCACCGCAGGATTTTTTCTACTGGGGCCGTTCTTATGCTGTGGCCTTTATGACTTGTCGCGCCAGCTGGATCGGGGTTATAAGGCTAATTTTTCAGCCAGCACACTCAGCTGGACGCGCAACTGGAAGTCGATTGCGTTTTTTGCAGCGATACTGACTTTTTTCATGATTGTCTGGGCACGGGTTTCGGTGGTGCTATTTGCCCTGTTTGGCAGTCATAGCTACCCCGATCTCCGGGATATGTTTTCAAAAATCTTATCTCTGGAGAATCTCGAGTTTCTGTCAGTCTGGGCGGGAGTTGGATTTGTATTTGCCAGCCTGGTCTTTGCGATTTCGGTGATTTCAGTGCCAATGATGTTGGACCGTGGCGCCGACACGATGGAGTCGATTGGCACGAGTGCGAAGGCGCTCTGGAATAACGGGCCTGCAATGGCCGCGTGGGCGGCGTGCATCGCTGGACTCATCGGCGTGAGCCTTGTGCTTTTTATGCCGCTGCTGATCGTTACCGCTCCGCTGGTCGGGCACGGCAGTTGGCACGCGTACAAAACGCTGGTGCCAGCACGCTAAAACTCGGGTCTGTGGATGAGGGACTTCTATGGCCGCTTAACCGCGGGCCAGCGCATCGATACGCTTTTCCAGACGATCAAGAGAATCCCGAAACGCACGGAGCGATTGCTCATGCTCCTGAGCCTGGCGGCGACCTACGATCAGGCCGGCCTCGTGGACGGCATATTCCGCAGCCTGACGCGCCAGCTGGCCTGCGGGAGATTGACTCCAGAACCGTTCCCACGGATTCAGGCGTTCTTTTAAAAGCTTCACCAGCGGGCCAAGGCGCTCTGCAGCGATCGCATCTCCCTCGATGCGAATTGCCTTGGTGAGATCGGTACCCACGATCAGCGTGACATCCGGATCCCGTCTGGGCTGATCAACACCTGCGGAGCTCAGCTGAGAGTGCCGAGTCTGCAGGCCGATTTCTTTAAGAAGACCATCACGCTCGATCTCCCAGTCAAAGGTTCCCCCAACCGGAAGGACGACTCGCAGGCGTTTGCCTGCGAGGTTTTTCAGAGCAAGGTGCAATGCCTCGTCTTTGGCGATTGCCCAATTAAGGGCACCAACCGCATCAATCGCCAAGCTGTTCGATTCCGGCCAGTAGCCAACCGGTATCTCCGCCCTTCACACGCTCCAGGGTCCAGACCTCGTCGAAGTCTGAAGCGGCAGCATCTGCGGCTTCGCGAATCAGGCCGTTGAACCGGATTCGAACTTCGTCGACTGGCTTACCGAAGTCATCTGCACCATCGGTCATGCCGAGCCACTCTGCCTGCAGGCTGACGACCTGGGTGACATTGGTCGCACCCTTGCGGTCGGCGATCTGATGGGAGAGCTCACGGGTCATTTCCGGTGTGCAGAATTCGGAGAGCGCATGGATGTCGCCCGAGTCCCAGATGGTCTGGAGCTTGGTGAACTGTTCACGGGCAACTTTCAGGAACTGTTCTACCTCCTGGGGGCTGACCGCGATGCTCTGCACCACTTCTGCGGGCGCAGCAGACTGGGCGGCGCTCGAAGTCCCAGAGGAACCCTGCGGCATCCAGGCGGGCTCGGCTGGGCGGGCTTCTGCACCGAGCTCTGTCGCGCCATAGCCGCTCTTGGCCATTGCGGGCTGACCATAGCTGCCGACCTGCTCACGCCGACGCATCGAGAGCCAACGGAACAATGCGAAGACCACGATCACTGCCAAGACAATCAGCATGAGGCTCATGAGTTCCTCGCCAAAGCCGAGGTAAGAGGCCAACGCCGCAAGGCCAAGACCCGCGGCAATTCCAGCGATCGGTCCGAGCCAGCTTTTCTTGGCAGGCTGCGCAGCAGGCGCCGGCGCTGCCGGTTTTGCGGCCTGCTGAGGCTGGGGTGCAGCCTGAGGCGTTGCGGGCTTTGCCGGTACCGCCTGGGGTTTGGCCGCAGGCGCAGGCGCGACTCTGCCGATATTGCCGCCGCTTCCGAGCCGCTTGGCCTGTGCCTCAAGCACGGGACCCGACAACACGCATACGCACGCAAAAAGGGCCAGAAACTTTGTCTTATTCACGTTCACCTACTCCTTTTTATGATCAACACAGTTGAGTCATTCACACTGCTTTTCAACACACTAAATCTTGATGCCTTGATGGAGCGCCACTACCCCGGCTGACATCGTGCTAAACCGGACAATGTCAAAGCCAGCGTCGCGCATCATCTGGGCAAGCTCCTCGGGGCCTGGGTGCATACGGATGGACTCTGCAAGGTAGCGGTAGCTGTCCTCGTCTTGGGCAATCCGCTTGCCCAGCCAGGGCAAGACCTTAAACGAATATAAATCATAGAGTTTCTCAAGGGGTGCAGCTACTTTGGAAAACTCTAAGACCATTAATTTGCCGCCAGGTTTCAATACCCGGTGCATCTGCTTCAACGCTGCCGGCTTATCGGTCATGTTGCGCAGCCCAAAGGCGACCGTCACCAGATCAAAGCTCTGGTCGGGAAACGGCAGATGCTCCGCATCGCAGACCACCGACTCAATGGGATAGCCATGGTCGATCAGCCGGTTACGGCCGCGGGCGAGCATCTGGGCATTGATGTCGCTCATCACGACCTTGCCGAGCGGCCCAACCCGTTTTGCGAAGGCCAGCGCAAGGTCGCCCGTGCCGCTGGCGACATCCAGCACCCGTTGGCCAGGTTTTACATTGGCCTGCGAGATGGTGATGGCCTTCCAGATGCGATGCATGCCCATGGACATGACATCGTTCATCAGGTCATACCGGGCCGCTACCGAATCAAATACCCGTGCAACCCGATGGGCTTTTTCGCCGGTGGGGACTTCTTCAAAACCGAAATCGGTGGTGTCTTTGCTCATGGCCAAATTTTAGTGACTTCCACAGCCGCCCGACCCACATCCAGGCTTGCCACAGCCGCCAGCGTCAATGGCCATCGCGGCGAAATCCGGCTCCCGTGAGGCGCCCGCCGCCTTGAGTCTGGCCAGGTAATCCGCCCACAGCGCATCCTGATTTTCGCCAAGCCAGGCAATGTAGTCCCAGCTGAAAATCCCCGACTCGTGGCCATCACTAAATTTGGGCTTCACCGCGTAGTGGCCCACGGGCTCGAGGGCTTCGATGATCACATGCATCTTGCCAACCTGCAGGGTCTCCTGGCCCGGGCCATGGCCCATGACCTCGGCCGAAGGGGAATACACCCGCATCAGCTCAAAAGGAATTCGATAGGTCTGACCGCCCTCGTAGCCGACCTCCATGACCTTGGACTTCACATGAACGGTCAGGCTAGACGGCAGGGTAGAAGCAGTGGAGTCTTGTCTCATGGCGCGATGTCACCAAATTGTCAAAAATCAGGGTTAGGATTGGGCAGACCGGGCGCCTAGGATCTCAGAAAATTGCCCGCAACACACCGGTAATTTCTACGGATTTCTCCCTCCCCCACCCCGGACTATGCCCAGCACTATCCTGATCGTTGAAGATGAGCCGGCGATAGCAGAGCTTTTGGCCATTAACCTGGAGTTCGCCGGACACCGGGCCGTGCGCGCGATCGATGCCGAGCAGGCCCTGGCGATGATTCAGCATGAGCTTCCCGATCTGATTCTGCTGGACTGGATGCTGCCCGGGATGCCGGGAGTAAGGCTTGCCGAAAAACTCCGTGCCGAAGAGCGTACCCGGGAGATTCCGATCATTATGCTCACCGCCCGTGGCGATGAGGCCGACAAGGTACGCGGCCTTGAGACCGGGGCAGATGACTACATTACCAAGCCCTTTTCCCCAAAGGAGCTCATTGCGCGCATCAAGGCGGTCATGCGCCGTCGGGCACCACAGCTCACCGATGATGCAATCTCGTTAGGCGGACTGCGTCTTGATCCCGCAACCCATCGCCTCTGGGCATTGCAGAACGCCGAGGAAATCGCCCTTGACCTGGGGCCAACAGAGTTTCGGCTACTGCATTTTTTTATGACCCACCCAGAACGGGTGCACAGCAGAAGCCACCTGCTCGACCAGGTCTGGGGAGATCATGTCTATGTGGAAGAGCGGACTGTTGATGTTCATATTCGCCGGCTAAGAAAAGCCCTAGAGCCGACAGGCCACGATGCCCTGATCGATACAGTCCGGGGCAGCGGCTACCGATTTAGCGCGCGATAATCAGCCTTATGGCTGGTTTCTGGATTCGAATCGTTCTGTACATGCTCGCAATCGCGGGCGTATCTTGGCTTTTTGCTGCAATTGGCAATGCTAACTCTGGCTGGACGGTAGCGGTGCTGTTTCTGGGGGGATGGGTGATCTATCACCTGTTTTATCTGGAAAAGACCATGGCCTGGCTCGAGGACTTTCAGCTGGATCGGGTGCCGCGCGGGTCGGGTGTGTGGGAATTACTGGTCGCAAAGATTTACCGGCTGGCCAAATCCGGAGAGCGGCAGCGGCAACAGCTGGCTGAGACATTGAAAGATTTTCGGAGCGCAACCGAGGCGATGCCCGACGGTGTGGTCACACTCGATGAAGACAATCAGATTTTGTACGCCAATGAGCAGGCTGAAGATCAGTTGGGCATTAGCACCGAAAAAGATGCTGGGCGCAATCTGATCAACATTGTTCGGCATCCTGAATTTGTGAGCTATCTCAACAGCCAGTCCTGGGATAAAGCGATTGTGATTCGTGGGATTCGAAGCTCTAACCGAGTGCTGCAGATCCAGCTGATTCCCTATGGCACCCGCCAGCGTCTACTCATGACACGGGATATCACCCAGATTGATCGGCTCGAGACCACCCGGCGTGACTTTGTCGCCAACGTGTCACATGAACTGAAGACACCGCTTACGGTACTAAATGGATTTCTTGAAACACTTCGCGAGCTGCCCCTTGAGGAGGCCCAGAAAACCCAATACCTGGGACTCATGCAGGTCCAGGCGCAGCGGATGCAAAATATCGTGGAGGATCTGCTGGTGCTCAGCAAGCTAGAGTCCACCTCTGCTGTCACACAAGAGGACTCCATTTCAATGGGTGCAATGCTGGAGCGTCTGGCCCATGATGCCCGCAGCCTCAGCCGGGAACAGCATCAGGTGGTCGTGGAGTGCGAAGACTCATCGATCCTGATTGGTGCCGAAGATGAACTGAGCAGTGCATTTGCCAACCTGATCAGCAATGCCATCCGATACACCCCGGCCGGCGGCACGATTGGCCTGCGGTGGGCCAAGAACCCCGACGGCTCAGGCAGTTTTTCGGTAACGGATACCGGGCCCGGTATTGAGTCGCAGCATCTGCCACGCCTTACCGAACGCTTCTATAGGGTCGACCGTAGCCGCTCACGCGAAACGGGTGGCACCGGGCTTGGACTGGCGATCGTGAAACATGTGGCGACCCGACACCAGGCGCAGCTTCTGATCGACTCAGAGGTCGGCAAGGGCAGCTGCTTTTCGCTGGTATTTCCTGAAAAACGACTTCGGGCCCAGTGATCAGACCAATACCCGCTCAATGCCGCCACTGTTTGCTGCGGCGACATAGCGGGTAAGCCATTCCTCGCCCAAGACATGTCGGGCCATTTCCACCACGATGTAGTCAGCGTCAACGGCAACGT
Organism: Burkholderiaceae bacterium; assembly: GCA_018882785.1. Taxonomy (GTDB): domain Bacteria; phylum Pseudomonadota; class Gammaproteobacteria; order Burkholderiales; family Burkholderiaceae_A; genus Lacustribacter. Next base: position 34,648 of record VERI01000016.1, read on the forward strand.
CTTCGGAGTAGCGCGATAGGCCTTGCAGGCATGAAGGGCACGACGTGAGAATCTTGACCTCGGTGCTTTCGCCGGCTGCTTGACGCATGGATGCTGCAGCCTTGCGCATTTCCTCTTCCTTGCGGAAGCGGACCTGGGTCGAGACATCTGGCCGGGTGACTGCAAGGGTGCCTGACTCGCCACAGCAGCGGTCATTTTTCTCTACCTTGCCATTGAGCTCGCTGTTGATAAGGGCATTCACCACCTTGAGCGGCTGATGCTGCTTCATCGGGCTATGACAGGGGTCGTGATACATGTAGCGCACCCCGGTGACCTGATCGAGCTGAAGGCCTTTTTCCATGAGGAACTCATGGATGTCAATAATGCGGCAGCCGGGAAATATTTTTTCGAATTCATATCCGGCCAACTGGTCATAGCAGGTGCCACAAGAAACAACGACTGTCTTGATGTCCAGATAGTTCAGCGTATTTGCTACCCGATGAAACAGTACCCGGTTGTCGGTAATGATTTTCTCAGCCTTATCAAACTGGCCTGCACCCCGCTGGGGGTAGCCGCAGCAGAGATAGCCGGGGGGCAGCACAGTCTGCACGCCAACATGCCAGAGCATGGCCTGGGTGGCCAGTCCAACCTGCGAGAAAAGTCGCTCCGATCCGCAGCCCGGGAAATAAAACACCGCCTCGCTCTCGCTGCTGGTCGTGACGGGATTGCGAATGATGGGAACGAACTTTGAGTCTTCGACATCGAGAAGCGCGCGGGCAGTTTTCTTCGGCAGATTGCCTGGCATCTTCTTGTTCACAAAGTGAATGACCTGCTCTCGGACTGCCGGGCGGCCGACGGTGGCCGGGGGCCTTGCCGTCTGTGCCTTGGCCAGCCGTTTAAACAGATCATTGGCCAGTCGCTGCGCCTTGTAGCCCCAGTCGATCATGCCCTTGCGCAGCAGATGAATGGTCTGCGGATTGGTTGCATTTAGAAACAGCATCGATGCGGCTGTGCCAGGGTTAAATTTCTTCTTGCCCATCTTGCGCAACAGATTGCGCATATTCATCGACACTTCGCCGAAGTCAATATCGACTGGGCAGGGCGTCAGGCATTTATGGCAGACGGTGCAGTGGTCGGCAACATCGGAAAACTCTTCCCAATGCCGAATCGAAATGCCACGACGGGTCTGCTCTTCATACAGAAACGCCTCGATCAGAAGCGATGTTGCCAAGATCTTATTGCGCGGTGAATACAGAAGATTTGCCCGGGGCACATGGGTGGCACAGACCGGCTTGCATTTCCCGCAGCGCAGGCAGTTGGCAAAAGAATCGGCAATCGAGCCGATATCGGACTGCTGCATGATCAGGCTCTCTGCGCCCATCAGGCCAAATGATGGCGTATAGGCGTTATCGAGATTGCCGCCACGCAGAAGCTTGCCTGCATTGAAATGCTGATTCGGATCGACCTTGGTCTTGTACTGATGAAAGGCGTCCAGCTCGGCGTCGGAGAGAAACTCCATTTTGGTGATGCCAATCCCATGCTCTCCGGAGATCACGCCATCGAGTGACTTTGCAATCTCCATGATGCGGGCCACGGCGCGGTGGGCCTCCTGGAGCATGTCGTAGTCATCTGAGTTGACCGGAATATTGGTGTGCACATTGCCATCACCAGCGTGCATATGCAGGGCCACAAATACCCGTGAGCGCAGTACCGACTGATGGATAGATTCGATTTTTTCCACAATCGGTGTATATGCGACACCGCCAAAAATGGCGTGAAGCGGCTCGCGCACCTCACGTTTCCAGGAAATCCGAATCAGATGGTCCTGGATGAGATCCACTAGCCGGGCATTCGGCTGCTTTGCAAGCCGCTCTGCCAGCAGGCGATCTGCACAGTCGATGCCATGTTCACGTAGTGTGGATGCGGACTCAGTAGCACCGTCATAGAGATGGGCCAGCAGAAACGACCAGCGCTGTAACACCCGATCGAGCAGGTCTTCGCTAAGCGTTAGCCGACGGGCGAGGTCGTCTTGCAGGGCCTGGTCATTGTGCTGCTCGGTCGCATGCAAATGGGTCGCAGGCCAGCCGCTTGCCAGCATGTCACGGCAGGCGGCAAGCAGTTTGCATTTATTGCCGATGGAGAGCTCGATATTGATGTGCTCAATCGCATTGGTGTACTCGCCCATGCGATCCAAGGGGATGACGACATCCTCGTTGATCTTGAATGCATTGGTGTGGCGTGCAATGGCAGCCGTGCGCGCACGCTCAGCCCAAAATGCTTTGCGGGCTTCTGGAGATACCGCGATAAACCCCTCCCCCGCATGGCCGTTGGCAAGACGAATCACCTCTGAGGCTGCACGGGCTACGGCCTGGTCGTCATCGCCCACGATGTCACCAATCAGCACCATCTTGGGCAATGAGCCCCGTTTGCTTTTGGTGCCATAGCCCACCGCGCGCAGATATCGCTCATCGAGATGCTCGAGGCCTGCGAGCTGGGCACCGCCCGGTTTGGCATCCAGATAGTTTTTAATCTCAACAATCGAGGGGACCGCCTGCTGGGCGTTACCAAAAAATTCCAGACAGACCGTGCGGATGTGCTGGGGCATACGATGCAGCACCCAGCGGCCGCTGGTGATCAGGCCATCACAGCCCTCTTTCTGAATTCCTGGCAGACCGCCAAGCACCTTATCGGTCACATCCTTACCCAGGCCAAGCCTGCGAAAGCGCCAGCCCTCCAGCCTGAGAAGCTCTTTGCGAAATGGCTCACCACGCATCACCCCGGTCGTGGCTGCGCCGCTTGGCCTGGCCTCATACTGGTTGGGCCGATACCAGGCCAGCTCAAACTCAGCAAATTCAGCAT
>VERI01000034.1 GCA_018882785.1 Burkholderiaceae bacterium
GCCGGGAGCACCTTACCCTCTAGGAATTCAAGAAATGCACCCCCGCCTGTGGAGATATAGCCAATCTGCTGGGCAATATCAAACTTGCTGATGGCCGCCAGGGTATCGCCGCCTCCGGCGATTGAGAACGCAGGTGAATGGGCAATTGCTGCAGCCAACATCTTCGTGCCACCCGCAAATTGGGGAAACTCAAAGACTCCCACTGGACCATTCCAGACGATCGTTCCCGCGTTCGAGATCATCGACGAGAGCCTTGCAGCAGTTCGTGGGCCAATATCCAGAATCATGTCATCGGCAGCAACATCATGTGCGGCGACCTTATTGGCGCGCGCCTGGGCAGAAAATTCATTGGCCACCACAACATCCTCAGGGATCGGGACCTCTGCGCCACGCTTTTCCATCAAGGCCATGATGGCGCGGGCCTCGTCGATCAGATCGAGTTCGGCAAGAGATTTGCCGATGGGTAGCCCCTTTGCAGCCATGAACGTGTTAGCAATACCGCCGCCGACAATCAGCTGGTCGACCTTCTCTGCCAATGAGCGCAGGATCGTTAACTTGGTCGAGACTTTTGATCCCGCAACAATCGCCAACAGCGGACGCCGGGGATGCTCGAGCGCAGCAGCCAGAGCATCTAATTCAGCAGCCATCAATGGTCCAGCACACGCCACTGGCGCAAACCGGGCGATACCATGGGTTGTCGCCTCCGCCCGGTGGGCCGTGCCGAAGGCATCGTTGACGTAGATATCACATAAGGCTGCCATCTTCTTCGACAACCCCTCGTCGTTTTTCTTCTCGCCTTTGTTTACCCGACAGTTCTCAAGCAGTACAACATTGCCGAATTCAACCTTAAACCCGCCTTCCACCCAATTCTGAATCAGCGGCACTTTACGGTTTAAAAGCTGCGCAAGACGGGCCGCAACCGGCGCCAACGAGTCTTCGGGCTTGAAATCACCCTCGGTCGGCCGGCCAAGATGGGACGTCACCATCACGGCCGCACCGCGACTGATCGCATGCTCAATCGCCGGCACCGAGGCACGAATCCGCGTATCGTCAGTGATTGCGCCCGCATCATCTTGGGGAACATTCAGATCGGCCCGAATCAATACCCGCTTTCCTGCCAGCGGCAGATCCGTCATTCTTAGAAAATTCATTTCTCTCCCTCGAAAAACACAATTACATCCTTGATCGTTTCGATCACACGGTCCGGCCCTGCGGCTTCAATGGGCTTGCCCATGTTGTAACCATACGGAACAGCCCAACAGGCAACGCCGGCTGCCCGGGCGGTCTCGACATCAATCGACGAGTCTCCAACAAAGAGCGCATCTGCGGCAGCCTGGTTACATCCGTGAAGGCAATTGTAAATAACAAGCGGATCGGGCTTTTTCACCGGGTAGGTATCTCCGGAGACCACCATGTCGAACGACTCCTCCAGGCCATGGCTACGCAGGATCTTTTCTGTAAATCGCCCTTCCTTATTGGTGACCACCGCCCGCTTGACGCCCCGCCCGGCAAGTGCCGCGAGGGTATCAATAACATCCGGGTAAGGCCGGCTTAGGCTTCCGGCGCAGTTCTCATAGTGGGTATTAAACGATTCCATGACAATCGCCCAGTCGATAGGACCTGCAGAACCAGCCACCTCCGACCACGCACGACGCATCAGCCAGCCCGTTCCGTGGCCAATCCACTCGCGTACCTGCAGCAATTCGACTGTCGGAAGTTTAAACTCGGTAAGCGTGCGGTTGACCGATTCACCAATCTCAGAGGCGGTATCGAGCAACGTGCCGTCCAGATCAAACATCACAAGGGCCATTGGGTCACCCGATGTTGCCGTGTACGACGGGCAGTCAAACCCGGCGCTTCATGTCCATCAGCCGCAGAATCATCGGAGTAAAGATAAGCTGCATCGCCAGGCCCATCTTACCCCCGGGCACCACGAGCGTATTTGGCCGAGTCATCATGGAGTCATTTAACATCGACAGCAGATAAGGAAAATCAATTCCTTTTGGATTTGCAAAACGGATCACCACCATACTCTCATCGGGGCTAGGAATATCGCGGGCGATAAAAGGATTTGAGGTATCAACTGTGGGGACTCGTTGAAAATTGACATGACTGCGCGAGAACTGAGGGCAGATATGGTTAATGTAGTCCGGCATACGTCGAAGAATGGTATCGACGACGGCCTCTTGTGAGTAGCCACGCATATTTTTATCGCGATGCAGTTTCTGAATCCACTCAAGGTTAATAATTGGAACCACGCCCACCAAGAGATCCACATGCTGTGCAACGTTGATATCTGGCCCAACATAGCCGCCATGCAGCCCCTCATAAAATAAGAGGTCCGCATTGGGAACCATTTCCTGCCAAGGAGTAAATGTTCCTGGCTCCTGCTTGTGCTCAGCGCCCTCGGCAGCATCGTGTATGTATCTGCGTACTTTTCCAGTGCCCGACTGGGAGAACGTGCGAAAAATCTCTTCCAGTTCCCTTAAAAGATTGGCCTCGGGACCGAAATGACTGAAATGCATATTGCCCGACTCCATCTGCCGCTTCATTTCTGCCCGCATGGACAATCGATCGTAGCGATGCATTGAGTCACCCTCGAGTACCTGGGCATTGATACCATCACGTCGGAAAATATGCTTAAAGCTACTCATCACAGTGGTCGTTCCCGCGCCAGATGAGCCAGTAATCGCGACGATAGGATGCTTAGCAGACATATAAGGGATTCCCTGTGGTGTTGGTTCAATAGGGTAACGAAATAGTCGCTATTGAAATAGCGACCGCTCTTTGAATAGTGGTGATGAATATCGCTGATCTACGCCCGTGTCATATTCTTGGTGGTAGCGCTCTAGACGCTCAACCTCATCGCGAGAGCCAAGGATGACTGCGATGCGCTGATGCAGCTGATCCGGCAAGACATCTAGGATCCTTTTGCGGCCGGTGGTGGCAACGCCGCCCGCCTGCTCGACGACCATTCCCATCGGGTTGGCTTCGTACATCAGCCTGAGCCGGCCAGGTTTCGTCAGATCCTTGGTGTCCTTCGGATACATAAAAATACCGCCCCGCATCAGAATCCGATGCACCTCTGCCACCATGCTGGCAATCCAGCGCATATTGAAATCACGGCCGCGGACATCGGTCTTTCCTGCCTTACACTCGGCCACATAGCGTTGCACCGGTGGCTCCCAGAACCGCTCATTACTGGTATTGATTGCGAACTCGCTGGTCTCGATAGGAATCTGTATGTTCGGATGGGTCAGGATAAAGTTTCCCACCTCCCGGTCAAGGGTGAAACCATGCGTTCCTCGGCCCACAGTGAGCACCAGCATGGTCGATGGTCCATAGAGGGCATAGCCTGCGGCGAGCTGCTGCCGGCCGGACTGCAGATAGTCCTGCAGCACAGGCTCCCGGCCCTTGGGCGAGGGAAGAATGCTGAAAATCGAGCCGACAGAGACATTGACATCAATATTAGAGGACCCATCGAGGGGATCGAATACCGCAAGAAACTGACAGGGCTTCGAGCAGGCTACTGCGATCGGATCATCCAGCTCCTCGGAGGCGATTCCTGCCACCAGGCCTCCGCGCTGAAATGTGTTCACAAATGCAGTATTCGATAGGACATCCAGTTTCTTTTGGACCTCGCCCTGTACGTTTTCGGTGTCAAGACTGCCGAGGACGCCAGCAAGCGCCCCCTTGGCAGTCATTGCTGAAATGGCCTTGATCGCTGACGCGACATCGACCAGAAGCGCCGCAAGGTCACGGGACTCATTACGCCCGTCTAACTCCTGAATGAGAAACTTCGACAATGTAGTGCGGCCAAGATGCATTACAACCCCCCTTGAAAAACCCGAGATGCCCGAATGTCGTGCGCAGTAATCTCCGAGAGATCGTCACGACTGGCCTCTACCCCGGGCTGAGTAGCCGCCTCAAAAATACGATTGGCCTGCCGTAATCGGGCGCGATCCAATGCATTTCGAATAGACCGGGCGTTTGCAAAATGTGGCTGCGATTTACGCATGCCGATATAGTCGCGCATCGCAGCGACCGCATCTTCCGAAAATCGGTAATGCATCTGCCCAACCATGGTCTGTGCGATGGTGAGAAGTTCCTCATCGCTGTAGTCTGGAAAATCAATGTGATGCGCAATTCGTGACGACATTCCAGGATTGGATTTAAAGAAGGTATCCATTCGATCCTTGTAGCCCGCAAGGATCACGACAAGATCGTCGCGATTGTTCTCCATGACCTGAAGCAAAATTTCGATCGCCTCTTGGCCGTAGTCTCGCTCGTTTTCTGGGCGATAGAGATAGTAGGCCTCATCGATAAATAGTACCCCCCCATTGCTTTCTTGAGCACCTCTTTGGTCTTGGGCGCGGTGTGACCAATGTACTGGCCCACGAGATCATCACGCGTGACACTGACCACATGGCCTTTTCGCACATAGCCAAGCCGGTGCAATATCTCGGCCATACGCATCGCCACCGTGGTCTTTCCTGTTCCAGGATTACCGGTAAAGCACATATGCAGACTGGGAACAGCAGCCTCAATTCCAAGCCGCTCGCGGGCTTTGGAGACCACGAGGAAAGCGGCAATCTCACGCAGACGCTTTTTCACTGGCGCCAGGCCCACCAGATCGGCATCCAGCTGGGAAAGGACATCCAGAACATTTGCCTCCTGCAAAATAGCTTGCAGATTGACATGGGTGGGCGGCACCACCGACGTCGTGTTCTCAGTCGCCATCGTATTTGCCTCCGCGCAACTTCTGATCAGACCCGGTCAATAGCGCCGGCCTGCTGGCCGATCTGTTGCATAGGAGTGCGTGGTATAGCGGATGTTACGGCCATCGGACTCCTGACGGACCAGCCCAAAGCCTGGCTCGTCTTTGGGACGATTCACAATGAAACTCATCGCAATCGACTCAACGCCACGCGTATTATCAAAGGCATTCACCTTGATATACGCATTGGCATGCGACTTGCGGCAGGCATTGACTTCAAACAGGACAGCTGCACCATCTTTGATGGTAAACATCGGTAGCCCCCACATCGTCCAATAGGTATTCCGGGGGTGCGGATCATCGGTCCACTCGACTGACAATGCCCAGCCCCTTCCAATTGCGTAATCCACCTGCTTTCGTATCTCCTCATCTGTAAGATCCGGCAGAAACGAAAACTGTCCTTGGGTAATCTTCATCTGGATACTCCTGTGCTCTCGTGCGATTAATGGGTTAGGAGGCAGTCGGCGTCGCCACAAAATCAGGCGAATCTGTCGAGGTGTAGTTAAACTCAACACCCTTCCAGGTTTCGAGCGCTTTTTCGAGTGGCTTACACCACTTTGCTGCCTCACGAAGAATTTCCGGACCCTCGGCATCAATGTCGCGGCCCTCGTTACGGGCTTTCACCATGCTTTCCAGGCCCACACGATTGGCGATCGCACCCGCCTGAATTCCATCGGGGTGGCCAATTGTGCCCCCACCAAATTGAAGAATACAGTCATCACCAAAGAGCGAGAGCAGCTGATGCATCTGGCCCACATGAATACCGCCCGATGCAACAGGCATGACTTTCTTTAGATCGCACCAGTCCTGGTCAAAGAAAAGCCCTCTGGAGAGATCCTGCCGGGTGTAGGAATCCCGGCAGACGTTATAAAAGCCCTGAACCGTTCGTGGATCTCCCTCTAGTTTTCCAACCGCGGTCCCCGTATGCATGTGATCTACACCTGCAAGCCGGAGCCACTTGGCAATTACACGAAATGAAATTCCGTGATTACGCTGACGTGTGTAAGTGCCATGTCCCGCACGGTGCAGGTGAAGGATCATGTCGTTTTTGCGGCACCAATTGCTCATCGATTGGATACATGTCCAGCCCACGATCAGATCAATCATGACAATGACACTGCCAAGAGATTTTGCAAATTCAGCCCGCTCATACATGTCCTCCATGGTGGCGGCCGTCACGTTCAGATAGTGGCCTTTGATCTCACCCGATTCGGCCTGTGCCTTGTTCACGGCATCCATACAGAATAAAAAACGGTCACGCCAGTGCATGAAGGGCTGGCTGTTGATGTTTTCATCGTCCTTTGTGAAATCCAGGCCTCCGGTCAGGGCCTCATAGACCACACGGCCATAGTTCCTGCCGGACAGGCCAAGTTTAGGCTTCATCGTCGCACCGAGAATCGGCCGGCCGAACTTATCCAGACGCTCCCGCTCCACGATGATCCCTGTTGATGGCCCCTTAAATGTCTTCACATAGGCGACAGGTACACGGATATCCTCTAGCCGACCCGCCTTCAATGGTTTGAACGAAAAGACATTGCCGATAAGAGAGGCAGTCATGTTGGCGATCGACCCCTCTTCGAACAAAATCAGGTCGTAGGCGACGTAGGCGAAATACTGCTGCTCGGTGCTCGTCCCAGGACCGGTATTGGGCACCGGATCCACCCGATAGGCCTTGGCCTGATAGGACTCGTGGGCCGTGAGCAGATCCGTCCACACCACGGTCCAGGTAGCAGTTGAGGACTCCCCCGCCACTGCAGCGGCTGCCTCCTCCGGATCAACGCCCTCTTGGGGAGTAATGCGGAATAGGCAGATCACATCGGTATCTTTGGGCTCATAGTCTGGGCGCCAATAGCCCATCTGCTTGTACTTGAGAACGCCACCCTTGTAGCGCTCTTTTAAATCGGTCACGCGACCTTCGGCCGTTGTGTTCATCCGCTGTCTCCTTGCAATGAGGGGTGGGGCCTGGCCTCAGATCACCAAAAAACCTTGGCCTTATCGTGGACTTTATGCCCTATTTTTGATAAGTTAAAGTAATCGTTTTTGAGTAAATTGATAAGTTTAACTTATGAAAAATATAACTCTGCGGCAAATTCGAATCTTCTCCTCAGCCGCCAGACACAGCAGCTTCGCCCGGGCAGCCGAGGAACTCCATCTCACCGCCCCAGCGATTTCCATGCAGATCAAAGAGCTTGAGGAAGAGGTTGGATCGCCGTTGTTTACCCGCGCCGGTCGTCGGGTTGAGCTCACCTCAGCGGGAGAATATTTCTGGGTCTATGCCAAGCGCATGCTGGGCACCATCGCCGAGGCGGAGTCCGTCATGGGAAAGCTACGCGGCACTGAGAGTGGCCAATTAAAAATTGGACTGGTCAGCACGGCGAAATACTCTATTCCAAGAATGTTAGGACTTTTTCGCGAAGAACACCCTGGAGTACAGATTCAATTGAACGTCTGTAATCGAGAGGAGCTCGTAAAACTGCTGCGGGATAGTGAGATTGACCTTGCCGTCATGGGCCGACCACCGAAACACCTCGATACGCGGGCCGATGCTTTTGCGCATCATCCGCATGCCTTCATCGCATCTCCCCGGCATCGGCTGGCGAAAGTATCGGGAATTTTGGCTGAGGCATTAACCGGCGAGGAACTGATCTCCCGAGAGGATGGCTCAGGCACTCGGGCCATCATGGAGCACTACCTCACCCAGCACAGAATCAGTCCGCCGATCACCATGGAGATGTCAAGTAACGAGACTATCAAGCAGGCTGTGATCGCTGGCCTGGGGATCTCGTTTGTCTCACTCCATACCGTCGGGTTGGAAATCGAACACGGGCAGCTCACGGTACTGGACGTGGAAGATACGCCTGTGCTTCGGGCCTGGCATGTCGTCTCTTTGACCCAGAGAAATCTCTCATCAGCTGCCGAGGCATTTCGCTACTTCATGCTGGAACGTGGTGCACAATTACTTGACCAACAGTTTCCCAATCTCAGCACATCCAACCCATGACCCATCCCGTTCGCTGGCTCACAGAAAAAATCGCTATTGCAGGCCAGATTTCCCCAGAGCACCTCAGTACCCTTCATGAGATGGGGTTTAAAACCATCATCTGCAATCGCCCGGATGACGAATACGGGCCTGGCCAGCCAAGCGCAGAATCCATTCGTGCACAGACAGAGTCGCTCGGAATGACATTTGCGCACTTACCCGTCTCGGGCGATGGCGGCACCGCAAGAGATGCCCAAGAGATGGGCAAGCTTTTGGTAAGCCTGCCCCAGCCGATCCTGGCGTATTGCTACTCGGGCGGTCGCTGTATGGCGCTTATTGGCAATGCCGCCCGAATGGGCCTGCCCATTCCTGCTTAGAGCACGCCCACGAGCGGACGACCCTCGCGGGACCAGAGGTAGAGCGAACCGTCGTACAGACTTGCCTTGGTGTTCCCCAGAATCTCAGACATTACAAACCAAGCACCCGATGCAAGATTCCCGCTATTACAGTACGCAATGCTCGGGGCAGACGGATCCAGGCCCGCAAGCTTGAAAAGCGTCGTGTACTGGGCCCGAGTCAGAAAATACTGAACCCCCTGTGCGGGTCGAAACAGTGCCTCAGGCGGTAGCGACTTTGCGCTGGCAATATGGCCAAAGCTCGATACATATGAACGTTTGGTAATCCCGAAATAACCCGCAGCCTCGCGGCCATCAATCAGAACAGGGCTGCCGCTTTTGGATGCCCGTTCGACATCGGTGGATCCAGCAACGAGAGCAGCGCGATACGCTTTGGCAGACCAATCGCCAGCGACTGACTTGGGCGGCACAGCGGTTTGTACGGATCGGCCCGAAGCCAGCCAGCCGGCATTGCCTCCATCGAGGACTGCCACATGCTCCTCGCCATAGGCCTTCAGCGTCCAATAAAGCCGGAGTCCCTCCATTACCTCTGAAGGATCTGCACCCATCGACACAATCACGATTGGCTTGCCCTGCCGAAGCCCTGCCGCACGGAGCCTGCTCTCAAGCTCTTGACGATCCGGAATCAAGTACTTTGTCTTTTGTCCGTCAAACATTTTCTCGCTGCGCACCAGCGCATAGTCAATCATCAGGGCGCCGGGAATATAGCCGCCCACCTCTTCGACCTGCAGTTTTCCGGTCTTTTTGTCCGTTGTGGTGATCGGCTCCCGCGTCACACTCTTTGAATCAGAGCGGACATCAAGGATTTGCACATTGGCCTGATTGGCCGACAGCCAATCGGAACTGACCACAGGCCCAGGAAGCTGCTGGGCGTGGGCAATCTGAAGCCCCGCGAACGAACCCAACACCATCAACCATAATTTCAAACGATTCACCGCTCACTCCTTTTCTAATGTTGATTAATTCATCACCTGCGATAGACGCCTGGCAATATCAATCGGCCGTTGCGCTCCGACATGCCACCGC
>VERI01000060.1 GCA_018882785.1 Burkholderiaceae bacterium
GAACCGAACCGCTTTAGGGCATGCGAGCAGCGATTTACTCTTGGCTAACGTCTGCAGCGTTTCAGCACCGACTGCTCTGGCCGTTATTGTCAAAGCTTCCTCGGGCGTTTTGCTATGCATTGGCCGATCGTTATGCAGCGCTAATATGGGCAGCAGATTTTCATTTGCGACCTTCACGCGTTGCCCAATGGCGTGATGCCCTTACGCGGTGTTTCCCTGGTCAGCCACTATCTGAAATCGATCGGCTTGGTATCGCGCATGCGCGCATGATGTGTCGCGACACCTTGGATACCTACCGATTAAGCGGTAACAGCCAGGGCCCTGCCCGCGACACAGCAGACTCTCGTGATTGCTATCGGCTTAGCGGGAGAGAGGTTCTCGATCAAGCGACGGCCCAAGGCCGAGGGGTGATACTGGTGATTGCCCATTTTGATCGCTTCTTTGCGCTTGCTCCGGGGCTCGGCCGGCAGGGTTATCCATTTGCAATGCTTACTACGCCAATTGACGCCACTAACCCCGAATATTCTGATCCGTACGTTCACCGATTTTGGACGGAGAAGATGCGCCGAACAACTGCCCAGTCCCAGGGCGATTGGGTTACGACCAATGAGTCAATCCGTTCTGTTTATCGGCTGCTTGCACAAGGACAGACTGTGCTGGTTGCATTCGATGGCAATGAGTCTGTGGGGCCTCGGATGAGCTGTGATTTTTTTCAGACCCAGCTTGCGCTTCCGCAGGGTCTTGTGCGGATTCTCAGTGCCAGTGGCGCCTGTGCAGTTTATGGATCAGTGCATACCCTTGCCGATGATCCGCGGTGCGTAGAGATTCGTATTCGGCCGCTTCCGAGTGAACCCGATCAGGTCATGGAACAGGCGATGCGTTATCTGCAGGAGGATCTAGGCGCAAACCCATGGGCATGGTGGCAGTGGAGGTCTCTGCCCGCGTTAGAGCAGATCGGCAAACCCGCGCCGAACCCGCTGAAAAAATAAAAAACCCAGAGCGAGAATCGCCAGGCTCATCAGGGCATAGGTTAGGGATTCGGCTAAAGCGGGTGGGCTTTGATGAATGAGTGCTGTGCGAAGCGTCTCAATAGGCCAGGTTAGTGGGTTGAATTTTAAAAGCGCCTGAAATGCAGCCGGAGCCTGGTTGACCTGGTAGAAGACCGGTGTCAGAAACATCAGCATGCCCAATGCTGCAGGCATCAGATGTCCCAAGTCGCGAAGATAGGCCCCGATTGCAGCAAGCACAAATGCAAATCCAAGGGCATTGAGAAAAAAAATCATGAGCACTGGAATGATTGCCACCCAGGTAATCGAGAAAGTGATACCCGCAATGAGCGTGAGCACCACCAGTAGGCCCAGATAGATCCCGAGCATAAGCACCATCATCATCCAGGTGGATAAAACGAGTGACGACAGGGGAAAGACCACCTTTCGCACGAGATTCGCCTGCTCATGAATCACCCGGCTTGCCCGCACACAGAGGTCAGAAAAGGCAAGAAATAAGGCGAGCCCTGCCCATAGCTCCACGGCGAACTCGAGTGGCCCTGCTGCCCGAGGCGCTCCGGCGGACTTGGGCTGGAAGATGAAAAAAAATACCAGTGTGTATACCGCCACCATGACTAAGGGGGTAACGATGTACCAGCCAAGGCCCAATAGGCTTGCCCGATACCGGGAGGCAAACTCCTTTTTGGCAAAACGCCAGGCGATTGCAAGCGTGGTGAGATTGGGGGTGGAGGCCATTGCGGACAGCGTGATATTCCGCGAACTTTAGCATTGCTGCACAGCCACATCGCTATAATCGCGCAACTATTTTTAGAAGGCTGCACACCTTGTCTGCGCGCTTAAGCGAGTCTTTTTTACAGTCGTTTGCCGTGCCGCGCCGACTGATGCACCCCCCTTCCTGGGGGATATCCCCGCCGACGACTTCCGGGCCGCCGCGCACGCCGCGGTGGAGTGGATCGCCGACTATCTCGAGCACCCCGTCGCCGCGCCGGTGCGGAGCCGAGTGCACCCCGGCGACATTCGCGCGGCGCTCCCGGCCGCCCCGCCGGTGAAGGGTGAGCCGCTCGATGC
>VERI01000035.1 GCA_018882785.1 Burkholderiaceae bacterium
CGCCCGCCCTCTGCCTTGGCTTGGGTGAGTGCAGCCTGCATCGTTGCATAGGCAAGCTCATCAATCAGCGGCCCAACCAAGATGCCATCCTCGGTGGGATTGCCGATGGGCAGACTTGCGCGCGCAGACTCAAGCCGCTTGATTACCGATTCAAAAATGGAGTGATGCACGATCAGCCTGCGGGTGGTCGTGCAGCGCTGGCCCGCCGTTCCCCACGCACCAAACACGGTGCCACGAATCGCAAGATCCAGATTGGCAGTGGGCGAGACGATCACGGCGTTATTACCGCCCAGCTCCAGCAGGCATTTACCAAACCGCGCCGCAACCCGTGGCGCGAGATCTGTGCCCATGCGGCAGCTGCCGGTGGCAGAGACCAGGGCGATGCGGGGATCCTCTGCCAGGCACCTTCCCAGATCGGCATCACCAATCACAAGTTCCAATAGCCCGTCAATTGCCGTTCCCTCTGCGGTAAACGAGGCAAAAGCTTTTTCAAAAAGTGCCTGTGTGGCAAGTGCGGTCAGCGGCGTTTTCTCGGATGGCTTCCAGACCAGGCTATTTCCACAAACCAGTGCTAAGGCCGCATTCCATGCCCAGACGGCAACGGGAAAATTAAATGCTGTGATTACCGCAGTGGGCCCAAGCGGCAGCCACTGCTCCATCATTCGGTGGTTGGGCCGCTCGGAAGCAATCGTTAGGCCATGCAACTGGCGTGAGAGACCAACCGCAAAATCACAGATATCGATCATCTCTTGGACTTCGCCAAGGGCTTCGCTGGTGATTTTTCCTGCTTCTATCGAAACGAGAGTCGCAAGGTCTTGCTTATGCGCACGCAGCAGTTCCCCAAGCCCGCGCACCAGTTCACCTCGCCGTGGCGCGGGGATCACTCGCCATCCCTGATAGGCTACCTGTGCTTTTTTTACCTTGTCCTCTGTGGTCGTAAGACTGTCTTTGATAAGCGTGCCCACAACACTTCCATCAATGGGGCTCTTGACAGTGAGCGTCTGTGGGTCTGCGCTATTGCTTGAAAAACGCTCTGGACTCACACCAAGGCGGGTTAATGCATCACGGGTCTGGGCGGTAATAGACATTGTTATTTATATTGTTAATAAAGATCAGCCTCAGTGATTGGAGGAAGCCTCTGCTGCGGCATTCACCACCAGCTGCGCCGCCACGGCGTCTTCCACCGCCTGGCCAAGGGACTTAAAAATAATGGTGCTGCCCTCTGCGGGCATGGGCACTGTACCCG
Organism: Burkholderiaceae bacterium; assembly: GCA_018882785.1. Classification (GTDB taxonomy): domain Bacteria; phylum Pseudomonadota; class Gammaproteobacteria; order Burkholderiales; family Burkholderiaceae_A; genus Lacustribacter. Next base: position 1,247 of record VERI01000035.1, read on the forward strand.
CCAGCAGTTCACCAATCTCGGCAGTAATCGTTGCGTTTGACAGAATCACATCGCCAGATTCCTGTTCAGCCGCCTGGCGCTGATCTGCAATCACAATATTTCGCATCGCATCATCATCCAACTCACGCCATGTCGGCCGCGGCGCGCCGACTGCGGCAACAAAGGCGCCACGCTTTAACCATGCTCCTTTCAGAATCGGTATGGCGGCATTACTCACCGTGCAGACGATGTCTGCGCCACGCACAGCGTCTTCAGCCGATGCGCAGGCAATCCCGCCGATCTCTTTGGCGCAGGCTTCAACATTGTCTGCACTGCGGCTCCAGACTCGGATCTCGCTAATTGGCCGAATGAGTCTGAGCATCTGGGCGTGGCTTCGGGCCAAGACCCCGCTCCCCAGCATGGCAACGATCTTTGGTCCATGGGGTGTCAGCGCATCAGCGGCAACCGCAGAGACTGCCGCGGTGCGCATGGCGGTGAGTGTTGCGCCCTCCAGAATCGCGGTGGCAGCCCCCGTATTGGGGTCCATCAGCACGATGGTGGCCAAGAGGCTCGGCTGATTGTTGGCCGCATTACTGGGCACCAGGGTGATCAATTTCGTGGCAAAGGCACTGCCAAGCTGGGCGGGCTTTAGAAACAGCAGCCCATGTTCGGACGGGCTACCCTGGCCCTTTGTTGGGGGGCTGGGTGTCTGCGTGGAGGCGGCATCAAAGAGCATGACCATGCGCAGGGGCTGATTGGCCTTTCCTGCGGATAGGTCGATTAATGCCTGCCGCATTGCATCGATTAAGGTCTTCGGGTCGAGGTACTCGTTAACCCGTGCTTCACTGAGGTAGGGGACCGCCGTCGGCATCTGCGCAAAACCCTTGTTTTATTTGCGTTTTCCCCTAATTAGGGGCGGATCGTTTCGTCTTTATACTCGGCGGACTCCGGCTAAGCACCTAGTACAAGCACCCAATGAGCAACGACATCATTTTAGAGACCAAAGACCTGGTGAAGGAGTTCAAGGGCTTTGTGGCGGTGTCGAACGTGAACCTGAAGGTCAAGCGCGGCCATATCCATGCCTTGATCGGCCCCAACGGTGCGGGTAAGACCACGGTGTTTAACCTGCTCACTAAATTTCTGATCCCGACCTCGGGCCAGATTTTGTATAACGGCGAAGACATTACCCGCCAAAAATCGGCCCAGATTGCGCGCAAAGGCGTGATCCGGTCGTTTCAGATCTCAGCGACCTTTCCCCATTTATCGGTCTTGGAAAATGTCCGTATCGGACTGCAGCGCGAGCTTGGCACCTCGTTTCATTTCTGGCGATCAGAGGCATCGTTAGAAAGCCTAACGCCTAAGGCCATGGAGCTTTTAGAGACTGTGGGCCTAACCGAGTTTGCCCATCACACCACGGTGGAGCTTCCCTATGGCCGCAAGCGTGCGCTGGAAATCGCGACCACCTTGGCCATGGATCCGCAGTTAATGCTCCTTGATGAGCCCACCCAGGGCATGGGCCACGAGGATGTCGACCGCGTGACGCAGTTAATTAAGAAGGTATCTGCTAACCGCACGGTCTTGATGGTCGAGCACAACATGAATGTGGTCTCGCGCATCGCGGACACCATTTCTGTATTGCAGCGCGGCCAGATCATTGCCGAAGGCCCCTATGAGGTGGTCTCTAAAGATCCCCAGGTGTTAGAAGCCTATATGGGCAGTAGCGAAGCAGAACTGCAGGGCGCACACTGATATGGCTGAGCTGCTGCGGCTAGAAAACGTGCACGCCTTTTATGGCGAGTCGCACATCCTGCATGGCGTGAACTTAAACGTTCAGCAAGGCGAAGTGGTCACCTTACTGGGCCGAAATGGCGCAGGCCGCACCACGACACTGAAAGCGATTCTGGGCCTGGTGGGCCGGCGCACCGGGTCGATTCAGATCAAGGGCCAGGAGTCCGTGAACCTTCCGCCGCATAAGATTGCCCAGATGGGCATTGGCTTTTGTCCGGAAGAGCGGGGGATTTTTGCAAGCCTTACCTGTGAAGAGAATCTGCTGCTGCCGCCCAAGGTGGCCGAAGGCGGCATGACAGTCGACGAGATCTATGCGCTATTTCCGAACTTAAAAGAGCGGCGTGCCAGCCCGGGTACCAGGCTGTCGGGCGGTGAGCAGCAGATGCTGTCGGTGGCCCGCATTCTGCGCACCGGTGCGGGGCTGCTCTTACTTGATGAAATCTCAGAAGGGCTGGCGCCGGTGATTGTCCAGGCCCTAGGCCGCGCAATCCGCATGCTGCGTGAGAGAGGCTTTACGATTGTGATGGTGGAACAGAATTTCCGGTTTGCTGCACCACTGGCAGACCGGTTTTACGTGATTGAGCACGGCGTAGTCGCGGAAGCGTTTTCAGCTTCCGAGCTCAATGCAAAGTCGGACATGCTCAAGGAGTATCTGGGAGTCTGATCGGATTTTTAAAGATGGATGACACAGAGGAGATCAAACGATGAAACTCAAACAAAAACTGCGCGCTACCCTGCTGGCCGCAAGCATTGCTGCAATCGGTGCCACATCGGCGCAGGCCCAGATCTCGGATAACGTGATCAAAATTGGTGTATTGACCGATATGTCGAGTCTGTACACTGACCTTTCCGGCAAGGGCTCTGAGCTCGCTGCCAAGATGGCTGTCGAAGACTTTGGTGCCGCGAAAAAAGGCATGAAGGTCGAGGTGATTTCTGCTGACCATCAGAATAAGCCTGATGTGGGCTCTAACCTTGCCCGTCAGTGGTACGACGTGGATAAGGTGGATGTGATTGTCGACACCCCGAACTCAGGCGTGGCACTTGCCGTGAGCCAGGTCACCCGCGAAAAGGGCAAGGCATTCCTGGTCTCTGGTGCTGCATCGGCTGACCTGACGGGTAAAGCCTGTACACCGAACACGATTCACTGGACCTATGACACCTGGATGCTTGCCAACGGCACCGGCCAGGCGATTGTGAAGACCGGTGGCGACTCCTGGTTCTTCTTAACCGCGGATTACGCATTCGGCCATGCGCTTGAGCGTGACACCGAGGCAGTGGTTCTGAAAAACGGCGGTAAGGTGGTCGGTAAAGTCCGTCATCCGCTGAACACCCAGGACTTCTCTTCATTCCTGCTGCAGGCCCAGGCCTCTAAAGCCAAGATCGTTGGCCTGGCTAACGCAGGTGGCGATACCACCAACTCGATTAAGCAGGCTGCTGAGTTCGGTATCGTGAAGGGCGGCCAGAACCTGGCAGGTCTCTTGGTGTTCTTAACCGACGTGCATTCACTTGGCCTTCAGACCGCACAGGGCCTGATCCTGACCGAGACCTTCTACTGGGATGCCAATCCCCAGACCCGTGCATTTGCCAAGCGCTTTGCAGCGGCTAACCGCGGCATTCACCCAACCATGGTCCATGCAGGTGTGTACTCCGCAGTGCTGCACTACCTGAAGGCCATCGAGGCAGGTAAGACCGATGACGGCACCAAGGTCGTTGCTCAGATGAAGTCTATGCCGACCGACGATCCTTTGTTTGGTAAGGGTTCCATCCGTCAAGACGGCCGCAAGATTCACCCCGCCTACCTGGTCGAAGTGAAAAAGCCTTCGGAGTCCAAAGCTCCCTGGGACTATCACAAGATCCGCGCCACCATTCCTGCTGATCAGGCATTCCGCCCGATGAGCGAGGGTGGCTGCCCGCTGGTCAAGTAATTGGACAGGCGAGCGAATTAGTAATGGCAAACATCACGGTTTGGGCTGAAGCTTAGAGATGGAAATCTTTGGCATTCCCTCACAGGCCCTGTTTGGGCAGCTGCTAATTGGGCTTATCAATGGCTCGTTTTATGCGCTGCTCTCACTGGGCTTGGCCGTGATTTTTGGCCTTCTAAATATCATTAACTTCACGCACGGCGCCCAGTACATGCTGGGCGCCTTCTGCGCTTATCTGTTTTTAGAAAAACTGGGTGTTGGCTACTGGTGGTCGCTTTTGATTGCGCCAGTGGTGGTGGGCATCACGGGGGTGATCATCGAGCGCACCATGCTCTCTAAGCTTTATAAGCTGGATCTCCTGTATGGATTGCTTCTGACCTTTGGTCTTGCTCTGATCATTCAGGGCCTATTTAGAAACGAATTCGGCTCCTCGGGCCTGCCTTATCGCATCCCGCAGGAGCTCCAGGGCGCTCAGAACCTGGGCTTTATGTTCCTGCCGAACTATCGTGGCTGGGTGATTGTGGTTTCTCTGGTGGTGTGCCTGTCGACCTGGTATGTGATCGAGCGCACCAAGCTTGGCGCCTATCTGCGCGCAGCGACTGAAAATCCGCAGCTTGTGCAGGCATTTGGTATCAATGTGCCGCGCATGATTACGCTGACCTATGGGTTTGGGGTGGCACTCGCGGCATTTGCGGGCGTGATGGCTGCACCGATCTATCAGGTGAATCCATTGATGGGTGCAGACCTGATCATTGTGGTGTTTGCGGTGGTGGTGATCGGCGGCATGGGTTCGATTATGGGCGCCATTGTCACGGGCTTTGGCCTGGGCATTATCGAGGGCCTAACAAAGGTCTTCTACCCCGAGGCCTCCAACACCGTGATTTTTATCATCATGGCGATTGTGTTGATGTTTAAACCGGCTGGACTATTTGGTACCCAGAAATGAGCGCATCAACTCCCACTGATCAGCAATACGCAGTCCGGACTCCAGCGCCTGTGGGCGATGAACTGCGGGCACAGAAGATTGCCTTTATGGTGATGGTGGCCATCATTGCGATTGCACCGGTGGTGGTCTATCCGGTCTTCATGATGAAGGTGATGTGCTTCGCACTTTTTGCCTGTGCCTTTAATCTGCTGATTGGCTTTGGTGGGCTGCTCTCTTTTGGCCATGCTATGTTCCTGGGCTCTGCAGGCTATGTGTCGGCGCATGCCGCCAAGGTCTGGGGGCTTACGCCAGAGTTGTCGATCCTGTGCGGCACTGCGGCTGCCTGCCTGATTGCGTATGTGTCGGGATTACTGGCAATTCGCCGGCAGGGCATTTATTTCGCGATGATCACCCTGGCATTAGCCCAGATGATCTTCTTTTTCTGCCTGCAGGCGCCCTTTACAGGTGGTGAGGATGGCATCCAGGCGGTTCCCCGGGGCAAGCTTTTTGGATTGATTGATCTCTCCAACATTGTCGCCATGTACATCGTGGTGGCGGTGATTTTCCTGGGCGGGTTCCTCTTAATTTTCAGGATCGTTCACTCGCCCTTTGGCCATGTGCTGAAGGCGATTCGCGAAAACGAGGCCCGTGCAACATCCCTTGGCTATGACACCGACCGCTATAAGCTGGCCGCCTATATTCTGTCTGGCACCATCGCAGGCTTAGCCGGTGCCACCAAGGCACTGGTGTTTCAGCTGGCGTCGCTTACCGATGTCCACTGGACCATGTCAGGCGAGGTCGTACTGATGACGCTTCTGGGTGGGCTGGGCACCATCTTTGGTCCAGTGGTCGGGGCGGCTGTGATCATCACCATGCAGAACTATCTTGCCCAGTTCGGTGCCTGGGTCACCATCATTCAGGGCGTGATCTTTGTGATCTGTGTGCTGGCATTTAGGCGCGGAATCATCGGTGAGATCGCCCATGCCCTTAAGAAATCCCTCTAGCGCTGCTGCTACTGAATCGCCAGATTCAGATCAGATTGATATAGCCATTATTGGCGCTGGTGTGATGGGCGCAGCCACCGCCTATTGGCTAAAGCGCATTGATCCTGCGATCAGTGTCGCGGTAATTGAGCGGGATTATTCTTTTTGCCAGGCATCGTCCACATTGTCGGCAAGCTCGATTCGCCAGCAATTTAGCTGCCCGGTCAATATTCAGTTATCGCAGTTTGGAATTCAGTTTCTGCGCTCGGCATCCGATTATTTGTCCTGCGAGGGCGAATCCATTGACTTGGGCCTCACCGAGCCGGGTTATTTATATCTTGCTAGCGCAAAGCAGGAGCCCAGCCTTCGGGCTGCCTGGGAACTTCAGTCACAGCTCGGGGCCAGCATTGCGTTGTTGTCAGCCGCCGAGATTACAAAACAGTTTCCCTGGCTAAATACCGATGGCATCGCCTTGGGCGCCTTGGGCTTAACCGGCGAGGGCTGGTTTGATGGCCCAGCGCTGCATCAGGCATTTTTAAAAAAAGCCCTATCTCTTGGGGTAATGAAGATTCAAGGCGAAGTGAGAGCGATTCATTGCGAAAGCGGCAACTCAGGCCAGCGTTTTGCAAATGCGGTGCACCTTGCTGATGGCCGCGAAGTCCTTTTCGCGGGAGATATCGCGACAATGGCGGCCAGCTGGCTGGAATTGCGTGCCCGTTCGCGGCTGACAGGACCATTGCCGCCTTCGTACAGATCGGGAATGCCCGATTCCTGCCAGCGGCGCTGCATCTCGACCAAGGCGGGCTCCAGGGGCATCGGGGGCGTGTCGGTCATGGAGAATCTATGCACAGATGAATGTACTAAAAGGTTCAATAGTATATGTACAAATCCGTTAAATAAGTCAATTAGGGAACCTCTGAACAATATTCATCCAGTTTGAGTACTACGCCCCCCGACAATTCGGGCAAGTTCCGAGGCAACAAGCCCTCGAATGATGCCGTTTGGGGTGCGCCACCTCGGCCCGCACGCTGGCGATCAAGCCGCCTTCAGGTACATGTCAATGTGCATCGATGCATAGGGGCACATGCATCAGGTGGTCCAAGGGTCTGAAGGCCTGGGATTCAGACCGCAATAGCCTGAATTCCTTTTTTCTCGATGATCTGCAGCAACTTCGCGGCGGCACCACCGGGATGCTTTCCGGATGCAGGGGACTCCCACTTCTGCACCGTCGAGGTCGTCACATTGAGGAAGCCGGCAAAGACCGATTGGCTCATCTTCGCCTTCTTGATCCGGATTTGAGCGACACGTTCAGGGGTGTAAGTCGGGGGCGGCGACGATAGCGCCTTGATGTGGTCCAGATCGTACGCAGAAAGCACCTCGTGCTTTTTCAGCAAGACAGCCATCTCGACCATCTCTGCGGAGACCCGATCAGTTTTCTTGGCAGTCATGGCAGATCTCCTTCAACACACCGTCCTCAATCAATACGTCCAACTTTTTGGCACTTGCCTTCTGCAAAGCCTCTCCAATCACCTGGGCCTGGGCAAGGTTCGCATCCGAGAAATCCGTACCGGGATCGCTTTTCTGTCGCCCTGCGATGAAAAAGATGCCGTGTGCGCCCTCCTTGGCTACGAGCGTGCGTGTCGCACCGCTCTTGCCTTGCCCGGGAACGGCAATGCGCTTCTTGCACAACCCTGCGCCGAGATCGGCCTCGTACTGGCCAAGCTGGATCTCTTTAGCAGCGGCACACAGTTGCTCGTCGGAAAGAATCTTTTTCGCCCATCGAGCGAACGTCTTGAGCTTGAATACGCGCTTCCTCACGGGGGATACTATAGCACCAAGTGCTATAGAAAGGTATCAACTTTGGGTCACCGGCTTGCTTGTCTTTGAAAGCCTTCCCGGCTTGGTGCTGCCCAGATTGGCCTAGCCACAACTCGCGCCGTAGAAGACCTCGGTGTACTTGAATCGATCGGGGGCCTGCCTCACAGCCCGAGCTGGTCCAAATCCCTGTCCGATCAGGTGAGCCTGTCGGATCAACACGAAGCGCCGAAGCTGCCGCACAGAGGCCTTTTGTCTAACCACAAGTACAGACTTCTGCACCAGGATGCCGAGTCCTTCAG
>VERI01000061.1 GCA_018882785.1 Burkholderiaceae bacterium
GCCCATAAGCAATGCAGTAGCAAATGACATCAGCATGATGATGCCGAAATTCTTAAGCGCGGCGAATGTCATATTACATCTGCCCCAGGCGCTGCAGCATGTCATCCGATGCGCTGATTGCACGTGTATTAATTTCATAGGCCCGCTGCGCAACAATCATCCCCACCAATTCCTCGGCAAGATTGACGTTTGACGCCTCAATAAAGAACTGTCGCAACGATCCGAAACCATTTGCTGCAGGGTTACCCTGCTGCGGCGATCCGGATGCTGCGGTCTCTAAGAAAAGGTTCTGGCCGATGGATGTCAGCCCAGCAGGATTTGCAAAGACAGCCAGCTGTATTTGGCCCGCAACGGTGCCTTCTACCGCACCACCTTGTGTGAAATATCTCACCTCCCCAGATGCCGAAATGCCAATCGATTGGGCATCCGAGGGAATCGTAATTCCAGGCGCAACCGTGAATCCGGCCTGATTGACCATCTGGCCCGTTGAGTTTCGGGTGAAATTGCCATCCCGTGTATAGGCGATCGTGCCGTCGGGTAAGTTGATCTGGAAAAATCCGTTGCCGTAAATTGCAACATCCAATGGGTTCTGGGTCTGATTCAGGGCGCCTTGAATATGTACGCGCTCGGTCGCCGCTACTCGGGCACCCGCGCCGATCTGCAGTCCGCTTGGTGACTGGGCATCACCCTGAGTCGGTCCGCCTGGCTGACGAATCGTCTGGTAAATCAGATCCTCGAACATCGGCTTAACGCGCTTAAATCCCGCGGTGGTGCCGTTAGCAAGGTTGTTGGAGATGACATCAAGATTGGTCTGCTGAACATCGAGACCTGTCTTGGCAATCCAGAGCGAGCGAATCATGGTGCTTTCCTTTGCGCCCTAAGCGATTAGAAGTTCGACATCGTCAGCAGGATGTTGGCCTGACGTGCGTTTTGTTCTGCGGTTTGAATCACCCGCATGTTGAGTTCAAACATCCGGGTCTGATTGATCATCTGGACCATGGCATTGGCTGCACTTACGTTGCTGGTCTCATACATGCCCTGTGTGACACGCACGGAAGCGTCCAGCGGTGCGGGAGGCTGTGTTGCAGGGAGTTCGAAAAACCCATCGTCTGCGCGAGTGAGATCGCGAATATTGGGGTTGACCAGCTTGATCTGCGCAATCTGGTTCATCCGCTGTTCACCGTTCTCACGGACCCAGACCAGGCCGTTACGGCTTACCTCGACCTCAGCATTCACAGGAATGGTGATCTGGCCACCCTCCCCCATCACTGAGATATCTCTGCCAATTTTCAGAATGCCGTTTTCATCCCGAAAGAATCGGCCATTACGGGTGTAGACCTCGGAGCCGTCTGCACGACGAACCGCGAAAAATCCGTCGCCTGAGATTGCAAAGTCGAGCGGGTTATCGGTGGTCTCTATCGGACCCGGGTTAAACATGGCGGTGGGCGAGGAGTCCACCACAAAGGCGCGCGAATCGGCCTGCTCACCCTCCAGGGGGACCGCCCGGAAGGCGGTCACGATCTCCCGAAAGCCGGGGGTGTGCACGTTGGACATGTTGTGCGAGGTATTCGCCAACTGGCCCATCGTGTGCTTGGCCCCGGTCATCGCGGTGTAGGCAATTCGATCGATCATTTTTCTTCCTAAAGAGGATCTTCATTCTTTCCAAGCAAATTCAATGCCTGATTAGCCACCGGTCATCCGGATAGTCGTGGTCAGGGTGTCGTCGAAAGCGCGACGGGCGTCATCGGGCCGGTGGAAGCCGTTGTTGAGCTTGCTGGTGATGAACACCTGTCCGCGGTCCAGTCCGGCGTCGCGGATGCCGTCCCGCACGCCCTGTTCGTTTCCGTACATCTCGGCGGTGTCGATGTGGCGATAGCCGACCGTGAGCGCGTCGCGGACGGTGGCCGCGGTCTCCTCCGGCGGCACCTTGAAGACGCCGAACCCGAGTTGGGGGATCGTGTTGCCGTCGTTGAGGGTGATCAGTGGGACGTTCCCGACGGTGCTGCTCATC
>VERI01000062.1 GCA_018882785.1 Burkholderiaceae bacterium
GATCACCGGCAACCACCACTAGCCCCCACCAGCCACCACCAGGCGCCCGGAGCTCGCGCCGGCCGCTGGCCACCGGACCCCGACCACTAGCTGGCCACCACTAGCAGGCGGCCGCCCCGACCGCCCCTGGTCGGTAAGTAATCCTGATGGGACCTGTAAGAAAATCTGATAGGTGAAAAGTATTCACCCCGTCAATTTTCCGGTACAGTTCACCCATCGACGCAGCGCACCCCGCGCTGGTCTTTTTCAGGAGTAATTGACGTGGGCGATCGTGTTCTGATGCAGTGCTTCAACAGCCATACCGGAGAAGTTGGTCCGGTCCTTTACTGTCACAACGCCGGCTACCGCGCACCCGAAATCGTGCGCAAGCTCGCCGAGCGGATGATCGAGCGTCAGGGCGACCTGGAGTACAACAGTGCCAGGCTGGTTCAGGAGGCCATCGCAGGCCAGGCCGGCGCACTCAGTTTTGGTCTCTCAAATGCCGTTGCCAAGCTCACCGACGACGACAGCCCTGGCGATGCTGGCGTGATCCTGATCGACGTCGCACAGCGCCATCGGTGCGAGTGTCTCGGGGGCTACCTGATGGTCGGCGAGGACGGCTTTCCCACCGAGCGCGCGCGCGCCACCGGGGCAAACGCCTGAGCCGCAAGACCGCGATTCTGTAGCACCCGACAGGCCCGCTCGATGCGGGCCTTTCATTTTCCGCCGGGGGTCATTTTCCGCCGGGGGTCATTTTCCGCCGGGGGGGGCGTGGGCAATGCGTCGCCTGCCCTTGCGCCAAGACCGGCCAGCACCAGCACCAGCACTAGCACCGCGCGGCCACCGGCCACCGGCAACCGGCACCCCGGCATAAGTAAAACCCTCACCCGACCATAAGAAACCCTGATAACGGGCGCGAGCGCAGCATGGTCTAATCGGTACGCCGGGCGACGTGTCCGGGCCTATGTGAAGGAACTACAGTGAGTGCGCATCGTTATGCTTTAACCTTGAAGTCTCGGAACCGTAAAACCGGATCAATACCCGTTAGCACTACGTCAAAAGACTCATGCCCCGACACCTGCCCCCTTAAGGGTTCCGGATGCTATGGCGAGGATGGCCCATTGGGGATGTTCTGGGCAAAAGTATCTGACGGACGCGCGGGAATGGACCTTGAGGCTCACGGCAACCGCACCAAAAGGGTTATACAGATTACTAGGGCCGCGGCATGAACATATATCTCGAATCTATCCGGTATGAGCCCGGCACTGACGAGTGGAACGTGAGCCTTTATAGTCAGTCGGCGCCTATTTTCAAGATACTTGAGCCCGGATGGTATATCTACCCGTCTGCCTATATTGAATCCCATGATCGTTGCCCCGTATCGGGCCCGTTCTATTCTTTTGCGGACGCGCAGATTGAAAAATCGCTCCGCTATCGGTTAAGGGCGGACGCATGAAATCGATCATAATTATCATTCTTTTTTGGTTTATTTTCTCTGCCGTTTTCTATCTCTTCTTTTTGGAATTGATCCGGTAAGCCCCGCCCGCCTGATCCGGTAAGCCCCGCCCCGCGCGGGGCTTTTTTTTGCCCATGGTGGCCATGGTGCCCATGGTGCCGCACGATACCGGCGCCACCAGCTGCGCCACCAGCTACGCCACCAGCTGCACGCACACCACGCGCCACGGCACCACGGCGCGCACCAGGCACGCACCAGGCACGATACCGGCACCACGCGCACCACGCGCACCACGGCACGGCACGCGCGCCAGCGCACGATACCGGCGCCCCTGTACCGGTACACCATAGGCCGACAATGCGCGCGGCATTGCGCGCTATACGGGCTCGCCAGACGCGCCAGAATCGCGCGATTTTCGTTTTGGCTGGTGGCCTATGGGCTTGAGTGCCTAGTGCGCTGTAGAGCGCTATAGCGCGTCCTAGGGGCATGTTTGCGCCTAGGTTGCTCTGAGGCTCGGGCGGCGGGGGTAACGCG
>VERI01000004.1 GCA_018882785.1 Burkholderiaceae bacterium
ATTTTATTCTGGCTCAAAGAATCCGATAGATCAGGCGGTGCTCGAAATGGCAGATAACGCGGATTGTTTGTCTCTCCTGCATCAAGAATTGGAGAGATTCCCCTGGACTTCGCTAGGAGGTGCGTTTCTGTCTGTGTACATGACCCAGACGAGGGAGACATACTCGTAACCAAGGGTGCATTTGATGCAGTACTAGAGCGGTGTATCTGCTTTGGAGTTGATGCCCAGCCCCTTGACACAGCCTCACGCCAGAGGGCAAGGGAACTTCACCGGAGTCTTGCGGAGCAGGGGTTGCGTGTGTTGGCAGTCGCGTCTCGCAAGTGTGACTCACATCGTAAGAACTTAACCCCATCTGATGAACAGGCGCTATGTTTTTCCGGGGTACTGTGCTTTCTCGATCCAACTAAGACGGATACGCTATTGATGATTCGTCAGCTGTCGGACCGCGGGGTAAGCCTTAAGATCATAACAGGTGATGACCAGCTGATTGCTCACCGCACGGCAGAATTAATGGGGTTGTCTGCTGATGAAGTGATCACAGGATCAATGCTGATGCGGATGAGTGACCAGGCGCTTACACATTCAGTATCAAAGGCAGTAATTTTTTCTGAGGTAGATCCAAGTCAGAAGGAGCGAATTGTCCGCGCACTGCAGAGAAACGGTGAAGTGGTGGGATTTCTTGGAGATGGAGTCAATGATGCGCTTGCATTACACACAGCGGATGTCGGGATTTCCGTGCATAACGCCGTCGATGTTGCCCGTGAGGCATCCGATTTTGTCCTGTTGAGAAAAGAACTGAGTCTGATATGCGCGGGTATCGATGAAGGACGACGTACGTTCTCTAATACGATGAAGTATATCCTTAGCACAACAAGTGCTAACTTCGGGAACATGATTAGCCTTGGGGCACTTTCGTTATTTCTGCCGTTTCTCCCGTTATTGCCTTCGCAGATTTTATTAAACAATTTTCTTTCGGATATTCCCTCGGCCGCGCTATCTGGAGATAGGGTGGACGCCATTTGGGTGCGAGAGCCTCATCGGTTCGACACTGTAATGATACGAAATGTAATGATTTTTTTTGGATTAATCAGTGTGTGTTTCGATTTCGCGCTGTTTGCAATTTTATTTTGGGCGTTAGAGTTACGTCCCGAGATCTTTCGTACAGCATGGTTTGTTGAGTCCCTGCTAACTGAGCTTGTGGTGTTATTCGTTATCCGATCGCTTGCGCCCATGTTTCATAGCCGTCCGTCCTGGGGGCTGATCCTGCTGAGTCTGACTATTGGTAGCTGTGCATTCATACTGCCTTATAGTGCGCTTGGCTCTCTGTTTGAATTAGAGCCCTTGCCGATATGGCTCTTGGCATGGATTACTCTTCTGACGGTTATTTATGCCCTTGCTGTAGAAGTCGCTAAGCGATGGTTTTTCGCGAATCGGAAGTTGGCTAGGGATTTTGCGGTGATGTAATCGCTGACTTAGAGCGCTGGGTTTGTATTAGCGCTGCCAACTAGTACTTAACGGAGCATCCGTAAGGCGTTGCGCTTTTCAATGAGACAGGCTTTCCAGCGAGTGTCTCTTCAATAGCCTGTTTTACGTAGTTAATCGCGTTGGCTATGTCAGCGGGATTTGCGGAACGAATACTGTCAATTGCGCCGTGGTAGTCGATACGCCCGTTGGGATTGATGAGTACCATCTGTGGGGTTGTGCGGGCACCGTAGGCTCTGCCGTTGCATAGACAACGGCTGGTCCGAGTCCGACGAAGAGAAGCAGAAGCGCACTGACGCCCTGGTAAATACGTCGCGGAACGCTGTCGGTGTTGTTGGCAATTGGTCTGGCCATTCCTCCAGTCTAAATCGTACTGAATGCGATAGGCAATAGCTGGCCCAGTGGCTGCGGGGGTTTCGCACGATGGCCTGTCTGCGGTTCGCTGCCAAAAAATCCTCTTAGCGCGGTGCTCAGGGGCATTGCGCCGGCGCGCTCCTGCAGGGCGGTGACTGTCTCCCGCTGCCACGCGGAGATCGCCTCCCTGGAGACGGATGTGATTCTGAGTTGGGCACCGACCCATGTTTCAAGGTTTTTTTGAATCTGATGGATCTGTAGGCGCATGATCAACAAAGGCAGACTGCCTAGTGATGTGGCGACACTTACCCAATCCCCTGCACTGAGAAGATCCTTCGCGGCTGATTCAAACTCATGGGTGCATATCTCAAGGTTTTTTTCTAGCTCGTTGATCGTTAGCGCGGTTTGGTTACGGCCAAGTTCACATAAGGATAGGAGCAGCATGAGGTTTGATTTTCCGAGGGTGAGTCCGATCTGCTGATTAATATTCACAATAACTCCTTCTTGAACTCAGGTCTCATATACGTACGTCCCCGGGGCATCTGTCAGATGTTCAATCTCTGACTCGGATGGGCCGATCGACGGTGGACGGTCTTGACCTGAGCACCGGGCATCGAGCCACTCGATCCAGGTGGGCCACCAGGATCCTTGTCGTCCATCCGCCTCGTTAAGCCACCGCTGATGTGGGATGTAATGGCCCCCAGCGGGCCTGCAAAGAACGCGATAGGTTCGGTCCGTGCGTTCAGGTGAGTTCACAATCCCGGCGTTATGACCGCCGGTGGTGAGTACAAATGTGATCTCTGCAGGCGTCAGATAATGGAGTTTGTAGACTGAGCGCCATGGTGCGACATGGTCTGCTGTTGTTGCGACGCAGAAGATCGGGGCGTGAATATTAAATAGGGTAATGGGTTCGTCTTTTACTCGATAGCGGCCTTCGCTGAGCGAATTATTAAGGAATAAGTCACGCAGATATCTGCCGTGCATACGGGCAGGCATTCGAGTTGTATCCGCATTCCATGCCATCAGGTCGGATACGGGGGCCCGCTCGCCCATTAGATACTCGTGAATCATCCGTGACCACATCAGATCATTGGATCGGAGCATTTGGAATGCGCCTGCCATCTGGCCTGCCGAAAGGTAGCCAGTTTCCTCCATCTGGGCCTCCAAAAGACTCACCTCATTTTCATCGATAAAGAGCGCCAACTCTCCAGATTCTCTAAAGTCGGTCTGAGCAGTAAAGAGAGTGATTGACTGAAGCCGTTCATCCTTCTCTCGTGCCATTGCAGCCGCCGCAATCGCGAGGAGTGTGCCCCCCAGGCAGTAGCCAGTAGCATGAATTTTCCGATCTGGCACTATCCGACCAATCGTATCAATTGCCGTATGAAAACCAAGCTGAAGGTAGTCGTCGAGTTCAAAATCGCGCTCTTTCACCCCAGGGTTTTTCCAAGAGATGCAAAAGACGGTGTAGCCCTGGTCAATAAGATGCTTGATAAGTGAATTGTGGGGTGATAGATCCAAGATGTAATACTTCATGATCCATGCTGGAACGATGAGAACAGGCTCCCGTTTTACATGTGTCGTCGTGGGGTGGTACTGGATCAGTTCGATCAGCCGATTTCGGAGAATGACTTTTCCTGGCGTCCGAGCGACATCAATCCCCACCCGGTATTGATGGGCATGGGTAGGCGGCCTGTTCGTAGTGATGCGTTCTATATCTTCCAGTAAGTTGATGCCACCCGCGATGAGGTTTCTTCCGAAAGTCTCAGATGTTCTTCTGAGTACTACGGGGTTGGTATGGGGAAAGTTTCCGGGTGACAGCATGTCAAGCCATTGGCGGGCGATGAACGAGACAATATGCTCATGATGTCGAGATACTCCTCGCACGTTTGTTGTCGCTGCGTGCCACCACTCATCGCAGAGCAGGAATCCTTGATGGATGAGATTAAATGGCCAGCGATGCCATTCTTCATCCTTAAATCGCTTATCAAAACTTGGGGGCGTAATACATTCTCGGATCTGTGGGGAAGAGGGCGAAAGCGAGACGGTCTGGCAGTAACAGCTCAGGCGCAGTGCCTGCTCGAGTGCAAGAACCATTAGATCGAGACGCTTGCCTGGGCTCGCCGCAAGTTGGGTTGCCCAGTCCATCCAGGCAAGTCCAATTGAAGTAGGTGAGATCGAGGCGCTTAGTCGGGCGATAGCCGCATGGACTTTAGAGTCGAGCGCATGGCCAGCAGAGAGACTTGGCCTATCGGACGGATATGCCTGCATGCCGAGATTCTGATGTGCGCATCGGGAGATGCTATCGGGAGTTCCTTGGCGAGGAACAACATCGGATGTGCAGGCTCAGTCTCCGAGGGTCTAACCAACCTAGGTTTGATTTGGTCGCTTCGGACCCTGGGCACTCAGCCAGATTCCCAGCACAATGAGTACGAAGGAAACGCCATGGTAAAGCTTGGGATACTCCCCGAGAAGCAGTGAGGAAAGTACTGCCGCAAGTGGTGGCGTGAGGTTTGCATAAAATCCGGCCAGCGTTGGACCGACCCGTGCGACGCCTTCTCCCCAAGTCCGGTATGCGAGAAGGGCCGGCCCAAGTGACACAAAAAGCAGGATTCCAACAAGCGACCAGCTCCACTGTATTCTCTGCGGAGACACCCACATTTCACCCGCCGAAAAGAGTGCCGAAAAAATCAGACCATAGATAACCTGTGCGAGCAACATTGCTGCCCAGTCCTGGCGAATCCGTTTTGGTTCGGTCGTGTGTTTGAGCATCCAACTGTATACAGCCCAGCCCATCGTCGCGAGTACGATATAGATGTCGCCGGGAAGAAACTGAAATGTCGATAAGTTTCTGAGATCGCCTTGTGCAAGAACAACAGCCACTCCGAGAATCGACAAGACAGCGCCAATCAAATCCCGCTTCCCCATTTTCTGTCCGTACATGAGTCGGCCAGCCATCAACATCCAGACCGGCATACTGGCTGCGATGAGGGTTACATTGATGGCGGTGGATGTATGAAGCGCCAGATACTGCAGGGAGTTGTAGCTAAAAATCGATAGAAACCCAAGCACAATGTAGCGACGCCAGTGGGTTAGCAGGCCGCTCCCACGTTGCAGTACCCACGGTGCAAGTGGGAGCAGAAAAAGAAAAACGAGCAGCCAACGAAAGAAATTAAATAGCATCGGCGGAATCATGTCCGCTGCTGCCCGGCCCAAGATAGCGTTGCAGGCCCACATGATAGGTGGGATGAGCAAAATCATGCTTCCAGAGGAACCTGAGCGCATCTCGGGATAATGTCGTTAGCGTGAGCTGCTGGACAAGTGGTCGCGCGCCATATCGATGTGCATGCGAAGGGTGTAGACGTCGACAGCGTATTTTTTCGGTACCCTTAGCTCACGTGCACGGTGCTCTATTTCGCTCAGTTCTGCCTCCCAGGCAAGGGATCGGTCTGCCTCACATCGTTTCTCGAGTGTCCGAAGCTGGCGGTAGATGTTTGATAAGCGGGCCTCGATACCTGCTTTGAGCAGCGCAGGCAGATATCGGATGAGGGGCACGATGATAATGAGCAATGGAAGCACGAGTCGTATAGCCCGGTCAGCCCAGACTGCTCCCCAAAAGGGTAGATGACGATAAAGGAATGATGGGCCTTTCTTTAGATATTCCTTCGCGTCTTCGTCGTGAGGCCATGAAAAGCCTATCGCCGAGGGAAAGTCACCTTCGGCCTGCAGCAGTCCCATTTTCTTTAAGGCATCCTCACTGGCCTTAAGGATAGGGGTAATCAGTGCGGGATGGATATCCTCGTGAATTACAAGGGTCGCAGTAGCCGCCAGCAATTTTGTATCGGACCGGGGCAGGTCTTGCGCTAAATTAATTGCGCCACGGGGCAGCAGTGTACTTTTTAAATACGGCATCCGTAGCGCCAGGGCGTCCGCATGAACGAGGCTCATGAGGCCAAGCTCGGGTGAGCTAAGATATTCAGCAATGATGGGTGTCTGCGGACCTGCCACCAGTAAAGCGGCATCAAGGGTTTTGCTGGCTAGGGACTTCAGGCTGTCACGCGCATCCAAGTCCATTAGTTTTACATCGGATGTCTCGCCATCTGCATTCAGACCGCCAAGTCTTAGCAGCTCGAGCCCTAGTACGCGTGTCCCGCTTCCTGGCATGCTGATGGAGATCCGCTTATCTCTGAGCTGGCTGATCTGCGTTGGCGGTTCTTTAAAGGCTTGTCTTCGGTAAAAAATCCATATTTGTTCATCAAAAACAGAGGCCAGAGCAAAAATGTTCGGCTGTTGTTCGGGTGATCCAACACCGCCTTGTAGGAGTGCCAAGTCGATATTCTGACTACGATCCTCCAGGCGCTTTAAGTTCTCCGCGCTTCCCGCAGACGGAAGTACCTGGAGCGTAATTCGTTCCTTTGCCAGCTCTTGTGCGAGCTGTACGCCGAATCGGTAGTAAAGACCCCTTTCGCCGCCGGTTGTCATGGTGATCGTACTGGGGGGTTTTGGAATCAACTGCCATAGCCCAAACCCCACCAGGAGGATCAGCACGGCAGGCCAGATAATGATCGCGGGGGGTGCTTTAATTTGAAGTCTCATCTGGTACTAGTCGCCAAGGCTGATTCCCTCTCTTCGGGGATCGGATCCGCCTTGCCAAGAGTTCTCCATTCTAACGATAGCCTGTATTCCGCTGGGGAGCTCTGAGGGTAGGGCCGACTGTCCAAAGGCGGCGAGCCCCCTGTGGATTGATTGCATCTCCTCTCGCCCTGACTCGATTTCCAGTACACGATCGGGACCATTAATTACAAAATTTGGATAGCGGATTGCCGATTGAATACTTAGATTCCAGTCTAAAAAGCCGAGTATGGTTTTTGTCGTGTAGTGAATGATAGAGGCTCCGCCAGGACTTCCGAGCGCTGCCATGACTGCGCCCCGAGCGCCATCGGGTCTACGTTCAAATATGATGGTGGGGCTCATCGAGGATCTTGGCCGTTTACCGGGCTGAACCCGATTTGCAATTGGCATTCCTCCTTCGGAGGTTGGCTGAAAACTGAAATCAGTGAGCTGATTGTTGAGCAGAAACCCTCCGGCTCCCGATAGCCCCACCATTAGTCGGGCGCCAAAGGCGCTTTCTATCGATGTGGTCATGCTGACGACGTTACCGTACTGGTCAGCAATCGAAAGATGGCTTGTGCCACTCTCGTGCTGTTCGGTCATTACTGCGTGGGATAGTCGCCTGCCGTCAGGGTTGCCTGGCTTCGCCTGATGCATTCTTGTCTCACCAATCAACAGGGCACGTTGTCTCAGATAATGTGGGTCCACAAGACTCCTCCAGTCTTGTCCTGGTGCGGCGACAAAGTCAGGATCGGCGATAAACATCGCCCGGTCAGCAAAAGCCAGACGCGAGATTTCGATGTACTGATGCATCCACTGTGCCGATGTTGGCGGTCCGGAGCGGATACCGACCAACTCCAGCATTTGAATAATCTGCCCGATGACGATCCCGCCTGATCCGGGCGGTGGAAATCCGCAGACCTCGACCCCTGGTGCAGGGCGGCGGGAGGTCGTCGCGGATACGCAGATCGGCTCTCGCTCGATCGCCCGATAGCCACGCAGATCGCTCATAGCCAAGAGACCCGGTGCAGAAGGGTGGCGTCGTACCGCACGGATGATTTCTTCGCCGACACGTCCTTTATAAAAACCATCCGCGCCCTCGGCCGCAAGCAGGCGAAATACCTCTGCTAGGTCGGGATTGCGAAGCAGTGAGCCGATTGGAAGGGCTTGGCCGTCGGCCTGATAAAACAGTGCGTGCGCTCGTGGATCCTTCCTGAGATGAGGGTCGCGATTCAAGAGCGAGTGAAGTCTTGGGCTGATCGGAAATCCCGCCGTAGCCAGGTGTATGGCTGGCTCAAATAGCAATGCCCAGGGGAGTCTGCCGTGCTGTTGGTGGGCATGCTCGAGCATGCGCAGTACACCGGGCGTTCCGACGGATCGGCCGCCATAGACCGCGTCTGGGAATTCCATTGGACGGCCGTGCTGCATGAATAAATCTTCTGTGGCCGCTGATGGTGCTGTCTCTCTGCCATCGAAGGCCTGCAGGGATTGTCCGTTGTAGTGAAGCATGAATGCGCCACCACCAATTCCGCTGGATTGCGGTTCAACGAGCGTGAGCACCAGTTGGGCTGCGATCGCTGCGTCAACCGCGCTGCCTCCCTTGCGCAGAATCTCTAAACCGGCCGCGCTGGCGTGTGGATTTGCTGTTGAAACAACATGCCGGGCGAAACTATCCTCTGGTGCTGGCCTGCGGAGTTTTGTGGCATGGGCCGCCTCGGGCTGATCGCGGCTGAGCCCCTGGGCGAGGACCGCCCCCGCGCCTAGAGCAGCCGATATCAGCGTGGCGCCTAATGCAAGGCGCCACGAATACCATCGAAGAATCACTCTGCGAGGGCCTCTCTCGCGACGCGAAACCCGTCAATGGCCGCGGGTACGCCGCAGTAAATGGCCGCCTGGAGAAGGATTTCTCGAATCTCGTCTTTCGTCACACCGTTTCGAAGGGCTCCTTTGATGTGAAGTTTCAGCTCGTGTGGGCGATCCAGCGCAATGAGCATTGCAAGATTAAGCATGCTTCTGGTCTTTCGCTCTAGTCCGGGACGATTCCAGACGCGATCCCAGCAGTATTCTGTGACAAGCTCTTGAAACGGCATATTAAATTCATCGGCGTTTTTTAGAGACTCATCTACATACTGATCTCCCAGCACGGCACGCCGTGTCGAGAGTCCACGTTCAAACGAGTCAGCATTCATGGGGCACCTTTCTTACAGCCGGCGGCTGTGTTCAAAGTGCATAGTGTGGCACGCTTGGCTTGAGGACTCGAAGCACGCGGCTGAGCAGGCCGAATTCACGGGAAACTCTATCGAAGAGTTCATCTGCGGGCCGGGAAGCGTAGGCCGCACGAGCATACGCAATCTGGCCCATTTTTTCGTAATAATTCTGCTCCACAAGCCGGGCGCGCCGGACATCCCAGGCATCGACAAACAGACAGCCGTCGCCGATGTCCCGATAGTCGTCTTTGGTTTTCGCTCTGGAGAGTTCGAGGCAGATAATTTCAGGGGGGAACTGATGCTTGCGAAAGTTTCGGGCCATCATATGGACCAGATAGGCCTCGAGATCCTGGTCAAGAAATACTTGGCTTCGGCCTTCAGACTCCATCACCATTTCCCAGCTGGCTTTCAGGTACGGCTGCCAATTCATTGCGGTCTCCCTTAGCTTGAATTGGAAAGTCTTTGAGCGGAAAAATAGTCCTAAATTCACGATGAATCAAGGGGTTTGTTTGGTTCAAGTTCCACGCTCTGGGCGTGATCCAATCCGTGACGCTGAGGTACAGCTAGACTCTGGCTTTGCGGGTGAGACGTTGGTATGGATCGGGGGGCGCGGGTGAACAGCAGACTCTTTGGCCTGTGTGCGGTTATTTTCTCCGCGGTGGGCTTTGGTGCTATGGCGATTTTTGCCCGGCAAGCCTATGCAGACGGTGCTGACGTGGTCGCCGTATTATTTCTTCGCTTTCTCATGGGTGGGCTGCTGATGACGGCGCTCATGGTCGCCCAGCGCTGGCCTTGGCCCAAGCCGTTTGCTATTGGGGTGCTGGCCATGATGGGCGGTGGAATTTATGTCTTACAGTCATTTTCCTTTTTCAAGGCCTTGCAGCACGCCTCGGCAGGGCTTGTCGCGCTTCTGCTGTATCTCTACCCGTTTCTGGTGACCGTCTTTGGCGCGTGGATATTCCGAGAGCCATTGGGCGCTCGGCGGTTTGCCGCTGTCTGTATTGCCCTGCTGGGTACGGTGCTGACCCTTTGGGGTGGCCTTTCGGGAAGTCTGCTGGGAATCGGCCTTGGCGTGTTCTCGGCCCTGCTTTATTCCGCTTATATCCTGATTGGAAGTCGTGTTTTAAAAGAGGAGCAGCCCTACGGCGCTGCGACTGTCGTCATGCTTTCTGCCGCTGTGGTATTTGGACTTGCCGCGTCGCTCAGTAGCCCGTCGTTTCCCACAACATCCTCAGGGTGGCTTGCCGTGTGCGCCATTGCAGTCTTTTCGACCGTTGTTGCGATCGTAGGGTTCTTTATTGGTGTGAGAATTTTGGGGGCTTCAGATGCCGCGACATTATCCACGCTTGAGCCGGTGGTCACGATAGCCCTTGCCGCGGTTTTTTTAGGTGAGACCTTGGAACCGTTACAGCTTGTGGGCGCTGCTATTGTGCTGGGCGCGGTGGTATGGCTAACGCGGATTAAATCTTAATGAATGCCTGTATGAGAGTCTTGGCAATCCAGCCGCTGGTTCCGACGAGCAGTGCGATGCTCAGCACGATGTATGCCATTTTCCCGCCCTTCGACTCCCGCGCGAGCGCAACGACAATGACCACCATTAAAAGAATGAGTCCCGAGACAAAATAGGGTGTTAAATTATCTAAAAGATCAATCAGCTCTTGGTTGTCCATGGCGGCTCACTCGATGAATCAGATCCAGGGTCTCGTATAGTGGCAACCCCATGATGCCCGAGAAACTTCCCGTAATATGCGGAATCAGGCTTCCAGCTGCCCCTTGGATGCCATAGCCTCCGGCCTTATCGAAAGGTTCTCCGGACGCAATATAGGCCTCAATCCATTGTGGACTCAGGGCGGCGAATGTGACTTCTGATCGGACGAGAACGCGATCGGCAGCTGTCTGGTCAAATCGACTCAGACTGACTGCAGTCAAGACGTCATGGGTCGTATTGGATAACTGACGCAGCATTGCGCGGGCAGCCTGGTCGTGGGCTGGTTTACCAAGGATCTGACCATGTAAGCTGACTACAGTATCCGCCGCGATAATCAAATCACCGGGTTTAGGCTGCTGTATTCTGTCCGAGCGGTAGAGTCGTTGGATAGCATGCTCTAGCTTGGCATTGGCAACCCGACATACATAGACCTCAGGTGGTTCGCCGGCGTGGTGATCTTCTAGTGATTCAAGGTCTTCATCGGATCTCGGGATCAGGACAATGGGGTGAAGACCCACCGATCGGAGGAGTTCCCGTCGGCGGGGGCTTTGGGATGCGAGATAAAGATCAGGGGGCCTCAAAGGAGTCTCGACAGTCGGGCAGGTTTAAACCTGTGACAATAGCGGATATGAATCATCGATCCAATCTCTCGTTACGGGCTGAGGCGACCCGGCCTTTTTATGTGATGGAGCTTTTGGCTCGCGCCGCAGCGCGTGAGCCTGTCTATGGACCCTCTATCAGCATGGTTGTGGGAGAGCCCGATTTCCCTCCGCCGGCCCCGGTGATCCGGGCCGCACAGCAGGTGTTAGAGCTCGGTGATATCCACTACACCCATGCGCTCGGCATGCCTGAGCTGCGCCAGGCGATTGCGGCGGACTATCTTCGCCGTGATGGGCTTTCCGTAGAGATGAATCGAATTGCCATTACATCGGGTGCCTCAGGAGCACTTCTTCTGGTGATGGCCGCAATTCTTAATCCGGGAGATGAAGTCTTAATTCCGGACCCAAGCTATCCATGTAACCGAGAGTTCGTGTCGGCGATGGGTGGTGTCGTGCGCACGATTGCTGTGGACGCTTCGACGGATTTTCAGCCAACCGTGGCGGCAGTCGAGCAGGCATGGGGGCCACGAACCCGGGCGCTATTGGTGGCAAGCCCCGGCAATCCCACAGGCACCCTACTTGGGCCACAGCAGGCACAGCTGCTCGCTGGGGCGGTGCGGCGTCTCGGGGGTCTGATGATCATCGACGAGATTTATCAACGTCTCGTGTTTGACGGATCCCCCAGGTCTCTGCTCACATTGGGCGAAGACATTATTTCGGTAAACAGTTTTTCAAAAACCTTTTCCATGACAGGATGGCGACTGGGCTGGCTGGTAGCCCCTGCGGAAATCGTTGCAGCAATTGAGCGCTTATCGCAGAACCTTTACATTTCGCCCGCATCGTTATCCCAGCGTGCCGCGCTCGCGGCCTTTGATCCGGAATCGCTGGAGATTGCCGAGACCTATCGCCAGCGTTTCAAGGCACAGGGGTCTTACCTGCTTGCTGAGCTTCAGCGATTAGGATTCGGGCTACCTGCGGCGCCGCACGGAGCGTTTTATGGCTACTGCGATGTCTCCGGCCTGACCGATGATAGTTATCAGTTCTGTCTGGATCTATGTGACCGGGCGGGCGTCTTGATGACACCGGGTCGGGATTTTGGTGATCATCAGCCGAAGCGGTATGTCCGTGTGTCGTATACAAAGCCGTTGACAGTCCTACAAGAGGGCATTGATCGCATCAATCGTTTTTTGAATAAAGGATAGCTATGGCAACCCTGTATGAGTCATTTCAGATTGGCGATCTTGTCGTCCCAAACCGAATTGTGATGGCACCGCTCACGCGAAGCCGGGCCAATGAACAGTGTGAGCCCACTGATTTGGCAGTGACTTATTACACCCAGAGGGCTACAGCGGGGTTGATCATCTCAGAGGCCAGCCAGATCAGTCAGCAGGGACAGGGGTACATCTGCACGCCGGGGATCTACACCGAAGGGCAGGTCAAGGGGTGGCGCCGCGTCACGGATGCGGTGCATGCCGCTGGCGGCAGAATGTGTCTTCAGCTGTGGCATGTTGGCCGCATATCCCACACCCATTTTCAGCCTCATCAGGCCCCACCGGTGGCGCCATCGGCGATTCGCGCTCAGGCCAAGGTGTTTATTCCCTCGGGCTTTGAAGACTGTTCGATGCCGCGTGCGCTCGAGACAGCGGAGATTGCGGAGCTGGTGAAGTCATATGCTCAGGCGGCCCAGAATGCGAAGCAGGCGGGCTTTGACATGATTGAGCTACACGGCGCGAATGGCTACCTGATTGATCAGTTTCTGAGAGATCAGTCGAATCAGCGTACGGATGCCTTTGGGGGAAGCATTGAGAACCGAATGCGATTCCCGCTTCAGGTTGTTGACGCCCTGTGCCAGGTCTATCCATCGCATCGGGTAGGAATCCGGCTTTCTCCCGCCGCTACGGTGCATGATGCGGACGACAGCGATCCGTTGACCTTATTTTCGGAACTGGTCCGGCAGCTCGGGCAGAGGCGGCTGGGCTATCTACACCTGGTGGAGGGGCAGACCCTGGGCCCTCGGGATTGGCGTCCCGCTGTTGATCTTGGCCGATTAAAGAAGATATTTCGTGCGTCGGGGGGGCTGTCGGTCATTGCGAACAATGGCTATGACCGACAGATGGCAGAGAGGGCCGTCGAAGACGGTAGTGCAGACATGATTGCATTTGGCGTCCCGTTTATCGCTAACCCCGATCTTGTGGCGCGCCTCCAGCATGGCTATCCATTGAATCAGGCGGATTCCTCGACGTTTTATAAGGGCGGAGCAAAGGGGTATACCGACTATCCGTTTTATGCTGCCTAAGCGCCGACCGGCTTCTGGTTAGAATCAAGTCCCATGTCGCTCGCGCCCTTATTTGATCCCAGCATTCTGTTTTTTGTCGTCGGGATTGCGGCCGGATTAATGAAATCTAGCCTCGAGATTCCCGTCCCGATTGCGCGGTTTCTTTCCCTGTATCTATTGATGGCCCTTGGTCTGAAGGGCGGATTCGCGCTTGCCCAGAGTGGCTTTACGCTGGAAGTGGTGGCAGATCTAGGAATCGCCGTTGTGCTGGCGGTGATCGTGCCGTTGCTGTGTTATGCGATTTTGAAGCGGGTGATCAGCGGCTTTGATGCCGCGGCGATCTCTGCGACGTATGGATCAGTCAGTGCAGTGACATTCATCACGGCGACACAGTTTTTAGAGAAACAGGGACTCGACTACGGTGGGCACATGGCGGCCGCCATGGCCTTGATGGAGTCTCCGGCCATTATCTTTGCGGTGCTGATGGCCAATATGCTTCGACGTCGATCGCCTTCAGCCGTCAGCGGAGATCCATTGTTTGGACAGACCTATGCGTTAATGCCCGATCAATTACCCAAATCCCGTCACGGTGTCGACGAAAACGCTACCCTTTCGGCGGTACTCAAGGAGTCCTTTACCGAGGGCGCTCAGATCTTATTGCTCGGGAGTATGTTGATCGGCCTGCTCACCGGTGATGCAGGTAAGCAGATCATGGAGCCGTTCACCGGCCAGCTCTTTAAAGGCATGCTCGCCTTTTTCCTTCTTGATATGGGCATTGCCACTGCCAGCAGAATGGCCAATCTGCGGCACGTGCCAAAGGTTCTCCTGCTGTACGGAATCGCAGCGCCGCCCTGTCATGCGCTTATTGCGCTCGGCCTGTGTGGGCTCTTCGGTGTGCCCGCGGGGAATGCGGCCCTACTGGCGGTACTCGCCGCAAGTGCTTCCTATATCGCGGTGCCTGCCGTGCTTAAACATGCCATCCCGGAGGCGTCTCCGGTGTTGTATCTGGGCATGTCGTTGGGCGTTACCTTTCCGCTCAATATCATCGTGGGCATTCCGCTCTATGTGAGCATGGCCCGCTGGCTGTTAGGCTGATTCGCTACTTCTGCCCGATCTCAAAATTCGCCATCTTTTCGAGTGCACGGATCATTGCGGAATGATCCCATGCCTTGCCGCCATGGGCAGCGCAGGCATTGAAGAGCTCTTGGGCGGTAGCCGTATTGGGCAGGGATACGCCCATCGCGCGGGCGCTTTGCAGGGCAAGATTCAGATCTTTTTGATGTAGTTCAATTCTAAAACCGGGATTAAAGGTTCGATTAATCATGCGCTCGCCGTGCACCTCAAGAATACGCGACGCGGCAAACCCGCCCATCAGCGCCTGACGGACTTTGGCGGGATCGGCGCCCGCCTTGGCGGCAAAGAGCAGGGCCTCTGAGACGGCCTCGATGTTGAGGGCGACAATGATCTGATTGGCGACCTTCGCGGTCTGGCCATCACCCGTTGCACCCACGAGGGTGATGTTCTTACCCATCAGCTCAAATAGCGGTTTTACGCGGGCAAAGGCGGCCTCTGGTCCTCCCACCATGATGGTGAGGGCTGCGTTTTTTGCGCCAACTTCGCCACCGGATACGGGGGCATCGAGATAGTCGCAGCCCAAGGCATTAATTTTCTTAGCGAACTCCTTGGTGCTGATCGGCGAAATTGAGCTCATATCCACGATTACCTTGCCCTTTGACAGTCCGCCTGCTACGCCATGTTCACCAAAAAGGACACGCTCCACATCTGGCGTATCGGGCACCATCGTGATGATGATGTCAGCTTTCTGGGCGACTTCCTGTGGGCTCTTGCATTGGATCGCCTTGGTCTGGGCGATTGACTCGGGGACCTTGCTGCGTGTATGAACAAACACATTGTGTCCAGCATTGATCAGATGGCCGCACATCGGAGCACCCATAATTCCCAGACCGATAAATCCAACATTGAGGGATGACATCGACGATTCCTTTATAAGAGTGATGAAATAAGCGGATGAAGTGTAATCTCGGAGACGTCTAGCGGGAAGTTATCCAGCCCAGACCTGCCTCTGTGGTGGTGGCCGGCTTGTACTCGCAGCCAATCCAGCCCTGATAGCCGAGTGAATCGAGCAGGTTAAAGAGAAAAGCGTAATTGATCTCGCCTGTACCCGGCTCGTTTCGTCCTGGATTATCTGCCACCTGGATGTGGGCGATGCGGCTGAAATGTTTCTTGATCGTGGCCGCCAGTTCTCCCTCCATACGCTGCATGTGATAAATGTCATGCTGGAGAAACAAATTATCGGCTCCAACCTGGTCGTGCAGCCGAAGTGCTTGTTCGGTACCGTGAAGGAAGAAGCCGGGAATATCAAAGGTGTTGATCGGCTCGGTGAGCAGCCGAAGGCCCGCTTTTTTTAGCTCGGCAGCGGCAAACCGCAGGTTGGCCACTAAGGTCTCGTGCAGTTCCTGATCGCTCACCCCTGCAGGCGCTTTCCCCGCGAGACAATTCAGCTGAGGTACACCCAGGGCGCAAGCGTATTCGATCGCCTTTGGAACACCCGCTCGGAATTCATGGACACGGGCGGGATCACAGGCGATGCCACGATCACCTGCGTCCCAATCGCCAGCAGGAAGGTTATGAAGCACGAGCGTCAGGCCGTTATTGGTCAGGCGTGCTTTCAGTTCTTCTGCGGGGTAGGCATACGGAAACAGAAACTCCACCGCTTTAAAGCCGCTCTTGGCAGCCTTTTCGAATCGGTCCAGAAACGGGACCTCATTGAAAAGCATCGTGAGGTTGGCAGCAAAGCGGGGCATAGGAGATCCTCTTTAAGAAAACAAGATTTTAGTGTTTAGGTGAGGCAACGCACGACCGCCATGCGGCCACGCGTTGCCTGATCGACGCCAACAGATCAGTCGAGCAGGCCGGCCAGCTCGAGGCCTTTGCGGCCTTCGGGGTGGCGGCAGTCTACCTGTTCGAACTCCATGATGTTGTCGATCTCGGTCCCCATTGCGATATTGGTCACCTTTTCGAGAATTACCTCCACAACGACTGGCACCCGGTATTGCTGGGCAGTCTGTTGTGCCTCGCGGAGTGCGTCCTGGATTTTTTCGGGGTCGGTGACACGAATTGCCTTACAGCCCAGCCCGACCACCACCGCCTGGTGGTCCACGCCATAGCCCTTCAGGGTGGGGTCATCGATATTCTGGTTCTCAAATGCAAGCTGAACGTTGAAGTCCATATCGAAATTACGTTGTGCCTGACGGATCAGTCCCAGGTAGCTGTTGTTGACCAGTACCTGAACATAGGGCAGACGGAACTGGGCCCCCACCGCAAGCTCCTCAATCAGGAACTGGAAGTCGTAATCCCCGGATAGCCCAACGACGGTACGTGTCGGATCTGCGGCAACCACGCCAAGGGCGGCCGGAATAGTCCATCCCAATGGCCCTGCCTGTCCGCAGTTGATCCATTGGCGTGGCCCATAGACATTGAGAAACTGTGCCCCTGCGATCTGCGATAGACCGATCGTCGTGACATAGATGGTGTCGCGCGGAAATGCCTTATTCATTTCCTCATAGACACGCATGGGTTTAATCGGTGTCTCGGTGTAATGGGTTTTGCGAAGCATCAGGCGCTTACGTTCCTGGCATCGGAACACCCAGTCCCCGAAATCCTTAAGCTTCCCAGAAGCGCGACGCTCACGGGCGACCTCTACAAAAAGTTCAAGGGCGGCTTTCGCATCCGAGACAATTCCATAGTCCGGCATGAAGACCCGTCCGATCTGGGTGGGTTCGATGTCGACGTGAACAAATGTTCGGCCCTTCGTGTAGGTCTCTACTGAACCGGTGTGGCGATTGGCCCAGCGATTTCCAATGCCCAGTACAAAATCGGATGCCAGCATGGTGGCGTTGCCATAGCGGTGACTTGTCTGAAGTCCGCACATTCCGGCCATTAGGGGGTGGTCGTCCGGAATTGATCCCCAGCCCATCAGGGTCGGAATGACCGGAACATTGATGGTTTCGGCAAATTCCACCAGTAGCTTGGCAGCATCTGCATTGATGATTCCGCCGCCCGCAACGATGACGGGTTTTTCTGCTGCCAGCAGCATATCGATCGCCTTCTCCACCTGCCTGCGAGATGCTGCAGGCTTGTAGACCGGTAGTGGCTCATAGGTATCGATATCGAATTCGATCTCTGCCATCTGGACATCGAACGGCAGATCAATTAACACCGGCCCGGGACGGCCGGAGCGCATCAGGTGAAATGCCTGTTGGAACACGCGGGGTACCTGGGCGGGCTCGCGTACCGTGACGGCCATCTTGGTCACCGGTTTAGCGATACTTTCGATATCCACTGCCTGGAAGTCTTCTTTATAAAGCCGGGCCCGTGGCGCCTGACCCGTAATGCACAGAATGGGGATCGAGTCCGCAATCGCAGAGTAAAGCCCAGTAATCATGTCGGTACCCGCTGGACCTGAAGTGCCGATACAGACACCAATATTGCCGGGGGCGGCGCGGGTGTAGCCCTCGGCCATGTGAGAGGCGCCCTCGACGTGCCGCGCAAGGATGTGGGCGATTGACTGCCGCTCTCTGAGGGCGGCATACATCGGATTGATTGCCGCACCGGGAACGCCAAAGGCCTGGGTGATTCCCTCTTTCTCCATTACTTGTACTGCTGCCATTACTGCACGCATCTTTGCCATGTTGTCTGTCTCCTGCTTTCTGTTGGGCGGGGACGCGGCCAGCGTGCGGCTGATCGCGTTCGAACGCTATGGTCTCAGTGGGGCGGCGGCGGGAGAATCGGTCTGGGGGGCATTTCAGCTATTCCATTTTGGAATACCATGGGCACTATGGATCGAATTCAGTCACTCCGACTCTTTGTCCGCCTGGTCGACCTGGGGTCGTTCTCCAAGGCGGCAAACGATTTGGGCGTCGGCCAGCCGAGTGCCACCAAGATGGTGGCGCAGCTGGAGCAGCGCCTCGGCGCTCGGCTGCTGCACCGCACGACGCGCGGGGTCAGTCCCACAGAAGTGGGGCAGATTTTTTATGAGAAGTGTCGACTGATTCTTCATCATGTGGATGAGGCAGACACGGTTGCGGCACTCGTCCAGTCGCAGATGCGTGGGCAGCTGCGCATTAATACGTCCGTAGCTTTCGGCCGCAGGATCATGGCGCCCATGGTGATCGCCTTCATGCGACAAAATCCGAAGCTGCAGATTGATCTGACCTTCGACGACGGTTATGTTGACCTCGTGGAGCAGGGGATTGACGTCGCGATTCGCATGGGTCGGCTTGGTGATTCGACCCTGGGGGCACGTTATCTTGGGCTTAATCCCTGGATTGTTGTCGGATCACCCGAGTATCTGCGGGAGAGGGGAACACCAAGATTACCGCAGGACCTGGCCAGGCACGACGCGCTGATTTACAGCACTGCGCAAAGTGATGCGCGATGGCACTTTACCGGGGGAGATGGCGTCAACGAGGTCATCCAGGTGTCGGGGCCGCTGCGCTCGAACAACCTATCGACCTTATTGCTGGCAGCCCGAAATGGCATGGGGCTTGCTGCCTTGCCCTGGTATGTCGCGTATCAATCGGTGAAGTCGAAGGCCGTAACGCCTGTGCTGACCAATTACAGTCTGCCCGCCCAAGAGATCCATGCCGTTTTTTCTTCGCCCCGTATGGTGCCGGCGAAGGTCAAGGGTTTTATTGACTGGCTGTCGGGCCAGTTCGGTACTGCCTGGTGGGAGACGCCATTGTGATTACAACTGAGAGCGTCATCTTCGGCGGGCGATAGCGCCGGATTTCTCAAACGGAATGTGCAGCAGGCCATTTGCAGCAGTGGCACTGCCCCTGATTTGATAAGGCACGGCCCCGTCGCCAGCAGCAATCAGGCTTTGCTTGATGGCCTCGGGCAGGGTCTTGAATGCCACGAAGACCCGCAACGGGACAGTGGCCGTGGCCCTGGCCATAAGATTGGTTTTATCGGAGATGGATTCTGCATTGGCGAGGCCTTGGCCCGCGATGAAGAGCTGCGCTCTGAGATCGCTCAGGGTGATATCCACCGAATTCGGATTGGTGACCTTGAGCAGCACGGTAAGTTGAACGGCCTCGCGATCAATGCCAGCAAGTCTGACCTCGGTGACCTCGACCTGAGGGGCCTTCACGACGCTGCTGCAGGCAACGATTCCCATGCCGAGCATAAAGGCTGCAATAAAATGGAGAATGCTTCGAACGATTCGTGACATATGAGTTTCCCGAGGAGATAGCGTCATGCTGATGGTGATTTCGCCCGCAAAGACCCTGGATTTTGACACGCCGGCCAGTACCGAGGTGAGTACGCAGTGCGATTTTTTAAGCCAGGCTGCTGAGCTCATCAAGATTCTCAAACCCATGAGCATGGGCCAGGTGGCCGAACTGATGGCGCTCAGCGACAAGCTTGCGGCGCTTAATGTCGCGCGCTATGGGGCCTGGAAGCGGCCTTTTCATGCGCGCAATGCAAAACAGGCGATGCTCGCGTTCGATGGAGATGTCTACGATGGCCTTGCTGCGAAAACAATGAGCAAGGCTCAGCTCAACAGGGCACAGAACTGCCTCAGAATTCTCTCAGGACTCTACGGTGTGCTGCGTCCTTTAGATCTGATGCAGCCGTATCGATTGGAGATGGGCACGCCGCTTGCCAACCCGAAAGGCAAGGACCTGTATTGCTTCTGGGGCAACCTGATCGGAGGGGCGTTGAATGCGGAGCTAGAACAACACCGCGCCAAGGTGCTGGTGAACCTGGCCTCGGATGAGTATTTCAAATCAGTGCAAGGCCTGCGCTTTCCTGTGGTGGTACCGGTCTTTCAGGAGAAGAAGTCTGGCGCTTACAAGATCGTGAGCTTTAACGCGAAGCGGGCGCGGGGATTGATGGCGCGGTATGCGATTGATCATAAGATCGATCGGCCAGAAGGGCTGAAGGATTTCGATGTTGAAGACTACCGTTTCGATACAAAGGCATCTACATCGGACCGCTGGTTTTTCCGACGTGGCTAGCCTTCGGGCATAAACATCGGCTCTGGCTCAAGAAATACGCCAAACTTCGCCACCACGGCCTGCTGAATTTCGTGGGCGAGGGCCAAGATCTCTCGGCCCGTGCCGCCCCCATGATTGACCAACACCAGGGCGTGGCCATCATGTACGCCGACATCGCCACGGCGGGCTCCTTTAAAGCCACATCGCTCAATGAGCCAGGCCGCCGATACCTTACATAGGTCGGCGCTCTGCTCGGGCATCGGGTATCGGGGCAGATCGGGGTGCAGCAGGCTCAGGTGCTGGGCCTGAAGCTGGCTGACAACGGGATTTTTAAAAAAGCTGCCCACGTTACCAATGTCCGCTGGATCCGGCAGTTTCTTTTTTCTTATCCCGATGACGGTCTGCGCAACTTCCAGAGGTGTGGGCGCGCGCCCCAGCTTATCGAAGGCGGCTCTGAGGTCGGCATATTCGGTCTGTACGGTGGCCAGCGGTATTGCAGTGAGCTGCAGCGTAATCTCGGTGATGAAATAACGTGGACGGTTCCATGGTCCTTGGACTTCGGGATTCTTAAAAATACTGTTGCGATAGGAGAACTGACAGTCTGCGTTTTCAAATTGTTTCAGGCATCGCTCTTGGAAATCCCATGCGGTCACACGGATCAGTCGATCGCCGAGCTCAACGCCGTAGGCACCGATATTCTGTATGGGGGCAGCGCCCGCGGTGCCCGGAATCAGGGCAAGATTTTCTAAACCAGCAAATCCTTGCGCCAGGCTCCACATCACCAGTTCATGCCAGTTCTCACCTGCGGATGCGATCAGAACCCCCTGATCTGTAATTGCCCGGCCGGTGATTCGACACAGCAGCGCTGTCGCGTTGATCGGTGCATGCAGCACCACGTTACTACCGGACCCAAGAATGCATCGGGGCTGTTCGCCGAGAGCATCGGAGATCGCGCTCAGTGATGAAACCTGGAGCACCTCGATGACATCATCGGCCCTCGCGGGGAGCCGCAGCGTATTGTGGGCGCTCAGATTCATGCTCGGTCGTATCTGTCGCTCGCCAATGGTGGCGTGGAGGGACTAAGAGGGTGTGTAGCCCAGGCGGACGTAAATCGGTGCATAGGCCTCGGCCTGTGTGACCTCGACCAGACCCTCGCGGGCCAGTTCCAGCAGCGCAAGAAAGTGGACAACCACCACCGGAACACCGCCACCATGGGCCAGTTCCTGGAGAAAAAGCTCGGTGAATTCCACAAAGGGCCGGCCTTGGAGAAACTTGAGAATCCGCGACATATGCTCACGCACCGACAGAGGCTCTCGGGTAATGTGGTGATGGGCGGTGAGTTTGGCCCGCCGTAAGATGTCGTTCCACGCGGCACGAAGGTCATCCGGGTTCACATCCGGCAGCCGGGGCGCCATTGTCTGGTCCACATACACCTGGGCGGATAAGACATCACGGCCGAGCTGAGGAAAGTTATCAATCTGGCGGGCGGCGATTTTCATCTGCTCGTACTCAAGGAGTCGGCGGACGAGTTCTGCTCGCGGGTCTTCGGGTTCTTCGTCGCCTTCGCGCGGACGCACGGGCAGCAGCATGCGAGATTTAATCTCGATTAGCATGGCCGCCATGAGCAGATACTCGGCTGCAAGCTCGAGGTTCCTTGTACGAATCTCCTCGACATAGGTCAGGTACTGTCGGGTGACCTCGGCCATTGGGATGTCCAGGATATTGAAGTTTTGCCGCCGGATCAGGTAGAGCAATAGATCGAGTGGCCCCTCAAAGGTTTCCAGAATGACCTCGAGGGCATCTGGCGGAATGTAGAGGTCCTTGGGGATCTCGGTGAGCGGTTCACCATACAGCCGAGCAACGGTCTCCTGCAGGAGTGCATCGGTGGGCGGTGCCGCCTCGGCGGCATCGGCCCCCTGTTCAACGGGGTCGGTGGTGGGATCCACGGTCGTTGTGATCAGTCGGGCTGATACACGTAGGGCTTTTGAGAGACCCGGACTTCCTGGGTCCGCTTGAGCTGATCGAGATCAAGCGGGTCTCGGTCCCAGAGCAGCCTGCGCCCAGCCTGCTGGGCGTCTTCCAGGTGGGGTTTTTGCTCCTTCAGGGAGCGCAGGAATTTGGTGATTTCAGATTCGTAAAGCGGCATGCCGACATTTTAACCGAGTGACTCTCGATTGGCCGCAATGAGGGCATCAATGCGGTCACGCTCAACCCGGGTCATGAGATGTGAAAAGCCCTTGATTTCTGAGATCGGCGGGCCTGCCAGGTCCGCCCAGCCCAGGGGCTTATCCAGGCCGAAGATCTCCTGCTCCACCCGTTGAGCGGTAAAGGGAAGAATCGGCTTGAGCAAGATGGTGAGCTGCGCAAATGCGCGCAATGCCCGGCTGCAGACCTCGTGAAGACGTGGCATGAGCTGCGGGTCTTGGACCGCCTGTTTGGCGATTTCCCACGGCTTTTCGCTATCGACGTAGGTGTTGATGCGGTCCATCAGGGCGGTGGCCTCACGCACCACCCGTGCAGTATCCCGGTGCTCGTACGCCTCAGCCATATCTTGCGCAGCAGACATCATCGCCGTATGCAGCGGGTGTCCGAGGTCATTGAGAACGCTGGAATCCAGCCGGCCTTCAAATCGTTTAGTGATAAACCCTGCGGATCGGCTGGCGATGTTGACGTATTTCCCCACCAGATCGCTGTTGATCCGTGCGATGAAATCCGAGAGATTGAGATCAAGATCCTCCATCGTGCCGTTAAGCTTGGCAGCGAAGTAGTAGCGTAGCCACTCGGGATTAAGCTGCTGGTCAAGATAGCTCTGGCCCGTGATGAACGTGCCTCGGGACTTGCTCATCTTGGCGCCATCCACAGTCAGAAATCCATGTGCAAAGACATTGGTTGGCGTGCGAAACCCTGAGAATTTCAGCATCGCAGGCCAGAAAAGGGTATGAAAGTACAGAATATCCTTGCCGATGAAGTGATACTGCTCTACATCGGAATCCGGTGCGGTAAACGCCTCGAAAGACAGGCCGTGCCCATCACAATATTTTTTCAGGCTTGCGTAGTAGCCAATTGGGGCATCAAGCCAGACGTAGAAATACTTTCCGGGTGCTCCAGGAATTTCAAAACCAAAATACGGTGCATCCCGGGAGATATCCCAGTCGCTCAGGCCGCCCTGATCCGCGTCCGAGTCGCCAAGCCATTCCTTCAGTTTGTTTGATGCCTCGGGCTGTAACCGCTCATCGGTGATTGCCCATTGCCGGAGAAATTCTAAGCATCGGGGGTCGGAGAGCCGGAAAAAATAATGGTCGGACTCCTTGCGAATCGGGGAACTGCCCGATACCACCGAGCGGGGATTTTTTAGGTCCGTCGGCCCGTAGGTGGCTCCGCAGGCTTCGCAGGAATCACCGTATTGGTCTTGGGCGCCACATTTTGGGCATTCGCCTTTGATGAAGCGATCCGGCAGGAACATTTCTTTGGCCGGGTCGTACATTTGTTCAATGCGACGGATTTCGATGAGCCCATTTGCCTTGAGCCGCTCGTAGATCTGTTCAGAGAGCGTCCGATTCTCGGGCGAGTGGGTGCTGTAGTACTGGTCAAATGAAATCCCAAAGCCCGCAAAGTCTCGGGTGTGCTCATGCCATACCCGGTCAATCAATGTCTCGGGACTGATCCCTTCCTTTTCCGCACGCAACATGATGGGCGTGCCATGGGTGTCATCCGCGCAGACATAGACCACGCTGTGATCACGCAGCCGCTGATACCTTACCCAGATATCTGTCTGGATATATTCGACCAGATGCCCAAGATGAATCGCCCCGTTTGCATACGGCAGCGCCGATGTCACGAGAATCTTGCGGCGCGGATGCACGCCGGTAGCAGGGTGGGTGGGGCGGGAAAGCTCGGTCATTGTGCGGGAAATAGGGGAAGATACGAGGGCGTGCTGATGACGATCATTTGATCAACCGTGTATTCTGCCCCAACTATGGATTCAAATTTGCTCAACTCTGTTAACGCGGTGTTGTCCACCGTGTTTGATCCCCGGCTCGGGCCACCCCCGGGTAAAGATATCGTCAGCGCCAAAATGATCGAGAGTGTTTCCGTGCAAGACGGTGCGCTCTGTGTGTCACTGGCGCTGCCTTACGCCGCCATGGGTGAGGCCTCGGTCTGGCAGGACCGGCTGGGCCGGGCATTGGCGGGCCTGGCGCCTCAGGGCAAGGTCAAGGTGTCGGTCTCGGTCAAGGTCAAGGCCAGGGCGATTCCCGCCACCATGAAGCGCTTATCGGGCATCAAGAACATCATCGCGGTGGCCTCGGGCAAGGGCGGGGTGGGCAAGAGCACCACCGCCGCCAATCTCGCCCTGGCGCTGGCGGCCGAGGGTGCCCGCGTGGGCATGATGGATGCAGATATCTATGGACCGTCGCAGACCATGATGCTGGGGGCTGCAGGCCAGGCGTACTCCAACGATCAGAACAAAATTGAACCCAAGATTGCCCACGGCGTGCAGGTGATCTCCATGGGCATGCTAACCAATGAAGACACGCCAATGGTGTGGCGTGGTCCTATGGCCTCGAGCGCAATGGAGCAGCTGCTGACCGAGACCGCCTGGGAAGATGTCGATTATCTGATTGTGGATATGCCTCCCGGAACTGGCGACATTCAGCTCACGCTGTCTCAGCGGGTGCCTGTGACGGGCGCGATTATTGTCACAACGCCGCAGGACATCGCGCTGCTCGATGCCAAAAAAGGTCTCGTGATGTTCGAGAAGGTCAAAGTGCCCATTCTCGGAATTGTCGAAAATATGGCCATGCATGTCTGCTCGCAGTGTGGACACACAGAGCATATTTTTGGCCAGGGGGGCGGGGCACGCATGTCCGAGCAGTACGGCGTGCAATTTCTGGGGGCCCTGCCGTTGGATATTAAGATTCGTGAGCAGGCCGACTCGGGACGGCCGTCGGTGGTGGCCGAGCCCGATGGGCCGATCGCGAATGCGTACCGGGAGATTGCCCGTACGGTTGGCGCCCGCGTAGCGATGCTGTCTGAAGACCACAGCGCGAAGTTTCCCAGTATCAAAATCGTCGGAACATGACCATTAAAAGCGACCATTGGATCCGTCGGATGGCGGCATCTCACAAGATGATTGAGCCGTTTGCGCCTGATCAAGTCCGCCATACGGGCGGCCAGAAGATCGTGTCATATGGCACATCGAGTTACGGCTACGATGTCCGATGCGCAGATGAATTTAAGATTTTTACAAATATCAACAGTACGATTGTTGATCCTAAAAATTTCGATAGTGCTTCTTTTGTAGATTTCAAGGGGGATGTCTGTGTGATCCCTCCCAATTCTTTTGCCCTTGCGCGTACGGTGGAATACTTTCGCATTCCGCGCAGTGTTCTGGTGATTTGTCTCGGAAAAAGTTCGTATGCCCGCTGCGGAATCGTTGTCAATGTCACGCCCCTGGAGCCCGAGTGGGAAGGCCATGTAACGCTGGAGTTCTCGAACACTACGCCGCTGCCTGCAAAGATTTATGCGGGCGAGGGCTGTGCGCAGATGCTGTTTTTTGAAAGCGATGAAGTCTGTGGCACGTCGTATAAAGACCGCGGCGGGAAGTACCAGGGCCAGACCGGGGTGACACTGCCCAAGACGTAAGGGGCTGGCGGTACCAACTCCCAGGGCGGTTGGGTTCGCTCCGAGATTCGCCCGGGCCGTTTACGCGGGTATCTCTCCGAACTTACCGCTGTTGAAATCCATGATGGCCTGCTCGATCTCTCGTCGGGTATTCATCACGAAGGGGCCATAACCCATCACGGGCTCATCGATAGGCTCGCCGCTCAATAGCAGTACCGAGGCATCGGTCAGCGCCTGGATGGACAGATCGGCCCCTTGGGCACTCAATACGGCCATCTCACCGTCTTTCGCGACACCGGTGTCGTTGATCTTGATCTGACCGCTGAGCACGATGAGGGCGGTATTCCAGCCCTCGGCTGCTGCAATGGTGGTCCACCCCCCTTGGTTGAGTTTTAGGTCCCAGACATTCATGGGCGTAAACGTATGGGCTAGCCCTTTGTGTTGGCCAATCTGGCCGGCGATGACACGTATCGCCCCTGCCTGCTCCGGTAGCGCGACCGTGGGAATCTCGGCATTGAGAATCGCCTGGTAGCGGGGCGGCGTCATTTTGTGTTGGGCAGGAAGATTCACCCAGAGTTGAATCATCTGCAGAGTTCCACCGGAGCGGGTGAATGACTCCGAGTGAAACTCCTCATGGAGAATTCCTGAGCCCGCGGTCATCCATTGCACATCGCCGGGTCCGATCGTGCCGCCCTGGCCAGTCGAATCGCGATGCGATACCTCTCCTTGATAGACGATCGTGACAGTCTCAAAGCCTCGGTGCGGATGCTGGCCCACGCCGCGTGGTCGGACGGCCGGCGGGAACTGCGCAGGCCCAGCAAAGTCCAGTAGAAGAAACGGGCTCAGTTCTTTGGCATGGGTGGAATAAGAAAAAAGTGAACGCACAGGAAATCCATCGCCGACCCAGTGGCCTTGGGGGTTAGTCGTGATACTGACAATATTTTTCATTCATTTGATTCGAAAAAGTGTTTATAACTTCTCTTTTGCAAACGCCGCCCTGATCAGGCGGCGCGTATAGTCCATTTGCGGATGATGGAGTACATCAGATGTACTTCCAGATTCAACCACCTTGCCCTGATGCATGACCAGGACCCGGTGGGCGATTGCGCCAATGACCGCAAGGTCATGGGTGATGAGCAGATAGGCCATTCCGTGTCGCCGTTGCAGTCTGACAAGCAGTTCCAGTACCTGCTGCTGAATCGAGACATCCAGCGCGCTGGTGGGCTCATCAAGCACCACAAGATCGGGCTGCAGAATTACCGCACGGGCGATGGCGATGCGCTGCCGCTGTCCACCCGAAAACTCATGGGGATAGCGGCCGATACTGTTCTCGGGCAGGCCCACCTCTCGGAGCATCTCCAAGACGCGTGCCTCTCGCTCGTCGGCTGTGAGGGCGGGGAAGTGCAGTCGGAGTCCTTCCTCCAGAATCTGTCCCACGGTCATGCGCGGGGACAGCGATGAGAATGGATCTTGAAAGACGACCTGCATGCGCTTGCGCATCGGGCGGAGTGTTGCCTGAGACTGGCCCGCCAGCGATTGGCCGTCAAAGGTGATGCCTCCGGACACCTTGGCACTACTGAGCCCCAGTAGTGCGAGCCCTAGGGTGGTCTTCCCCGACCCCGACTCACCAACAATTCCCAGGGTCTCGCCTTTTCGAAGGGCGAGATCGGCATGTTCCACTGCGACGAATTCGCGTCGAGACCACCACCCTGTTGAATTTGAAAACCTACAGCGAAGCCCCTTGACGTCAAGAATCTGACGGCTGTCCTCGATCGTGGTGATCATTCGTTCGGGCTGGCTCGCCAGAAGTCGTTGTGTGTAGTCGTGCTGCGGCGATGAAAACAAGGCCTCGGTTGCACCCTGCTCGACGAGCTGACCCTGCTGCATCACGCCCACGCGCTGTGCGAAACGCTCGACCAGTGGCAGATCATGGGTGATCAGCAGTATCGCCATTCCATCCTCGCGCTGCAGGTGGAGCAAAAGCTCGAGAACCTGCTCTCGGATCGTCACATCTAAGGCGGTGGTTGGTTCGTCGGCGATCAGCAGCTGCGGTGCGCATGCAAGGGCCATTGCAATCACTACCCGCTGACGTTGTCCGCCGGAGAGCTGGTGTGGATATGCGCCTGCACGACGTTTGGGCTCATCAACGCCCGTGCGGTCGAGTAATTCAATCGCCCGCTCAAGGGCCGCCTTTCGCGAGAGTCCGCGATGGTGTTCAAGAACCTCTGCAATCTGCTGTCCCACGGTGAAGAGAGGATTTAAGGCCGACATCGGCTCTTGAAAAATCATGGCAATTTCTTGACCCCGCAGGCCTCGAAGCTCACGCTCAGTGCATTGGAGTAAATCACGACTGTTCGCAGACGCCTTCGGAGTCCAGAGAATCTGGCCCGAGGTCTCGGCATCGGGCAGCAGCCGCAGAATCGACAGGGCGGTGACTGTTTTTCCGCTTCCCGATTCACCGACAAGCGCAAATCGTTCGCCAGGATAAATATCCAACGAGATCTGACGGACCGCCTGATGGCGTTGTGCATCCGTGGAAAATTCAACGCTTAGGTCACGAATGGCCAGTAACGGTGTCATCGTCATCCGCGCCTCGTATCCAGTGCATCACGCAGTGCTTCACCGATGAAAATCAGCAGCAGTAGGAGAGCGACCAGCACGCCAAAGGTTCCCAAGGATATCCACCAGGCGTCGAGGTTGGCCTTTCCTTGGGCAAGGAGTTCCCCGAGGCTGGGCGTCGAGGAGGGCACCCCGAGTCCAAGAAAATCCAGGCTCGTGAGCGCCAGGATTGCAGCGCTCATCCGAAATGGAAGAAATGCAATCACCGGGGTCATGCTATTGGGCAATACATGCCGCACGATGATCTGGACATTGGACAGTCCCAGTGCACGGGCGGCCGTTACATACTCTAAGGCCCGGTTGCGTAAGAATTCCGCACGGACATAGTCCGACAGTCCCATCCAGCCAAATAAAGACAGAATGACCAGCAGGATGAGCAGGCCGGGTTCAAACACAGAGGCCAGAATGATCAGCAGGTAGAGCTCCGGTACAGACCCCCAGATCTCGATAAACCGCTGCAACACGAGATCCACGCGGCCGGCGAAGTACCCCTGGATGGCCCCCATGACGATGCCGAGCACGACACCGATTGCGGTCAGTGCGAAAGCAAAGAGCACAGAGATTCGGAATCCGTAGAGCAGCCGTGCAAGGACATCCCGGCCGCGGTCGTCGGTTCCCAGCCAGTTCACCGCAGAGGGCGGGGCAGGGTTTGGGCTCGGTGCAAAATAATTCAGGCTACTAAAGGAGTACCGATTCAGCGGATAGATGGCCCAGTTGTCTCCGCTTCGAATACTGTTCTCGATAAACGGGTCCAGAAAGTCGGTTGGCGTTTCAAAATCGCCTCCGAAAATCTTTTCGGGATAGGTCTGTAGCAGTGGGGTGTAGATCGTGCCCTGATAGTAAACAAGGAGCGGCCGGTCATTCGAAAGCACGTCTGCAAATAACGAGACCACAAATGCGATCGAGAATACCCACAGGCTGATATATCCGCGGCGGTTGCGCTTAAATCTCAGCCACGCCCGGCGGCCGGGCGATATGCTTTTCTGTGCTCCCCGAGAGGTGCTCCTCTCGCGTGTGTCATGGGCGGCATTCATCCGTTGTTGGCTCCGAACTGAACGCGTGGATCGACCCAGACATACATGAGATCGTTTAGTAGTTTGGCCAGAAGTCCAATCACCGAAAAAAAGTAGAGCGTGCCCATTACGACGGGATAGTCACGTTTGATCACAGACTCATAGGACAACAGTCCCAGGCCATCGAGTGAAAACAGGGTCTCGATCAGTAATGATCCGGTAAAAAAAGCGCCGATAAATGCCGCTGGAAATCCGGTCACGATCGGAATCAGGGCGTTACGAAACACATGCCGCCAGAGCACCGTGCGTTCTGACAGGCCTTTTGCCCGTGCGGTCAGGACGTACTGCTTGCGGATTTCTTCCAGCATGGTGTTTTTAGTCAGCATGGTGGTGACCGCGAAACTGCCCAGGGTCATGCAGATAATCGGCAGGGTCAGGTGCCAGAAATAGTCCAGTAACTTTCCCATGAGGCTCAGGGATTCCCAGTCATCGGAGGTAAGTCCACGCAGTGGGAATAGCTGCAGAAAGCTGCCCCCGCCGAAGAGCACCAGTAAGGCGACGCCGAGCACGAATCCGGGGATGGCGTAGCCCACGAGTATCGCGGTGCTGGTCCATAGGTCAAAGCGTGAGCCGTGCCGGACGGCCTTCGCAATCCCGAGGGGGATTGAGATCAGGTAGGTCAGCAGAAAGGTCCATATTCCTAGGCTAATGGACACGGGGAGCTTGTCCTTCATCAGTTCCCAGACGCCGCGGTTATGAAAAAAGCTTTTGCCAAGATCAAAGGTCAGAAAACCTCCGATCATGTGCAGAAACCGTTCATGGACCGGCTTGTCAAAGCCGTACAACGCCTTAATCTCTTCAAGCTTCGCTGCATCGATGCCACGATTGCCGCGATAGATATTGCTGGTCTGGCCGACCTCGGCGGAGGCAGCGCCCGGAAGGGTCGCGGAGGCGCCCCCGACGGCAGCATGATCACCTTTGAGCATTTGCACCATCTGCTCGACGGGACCGCCCGGCACAAACTGAATAATCGCGAATGTGATCAGCAGAATGCCGAAAAGCGTCGGCACCATCAGAAGGATGCGTTTACCGATATAGGAGAGAAGATGTGCGTTCATGGTGTGCGCTGACGTGGTCCCGAGGCCGTGCTGGATGCCGGCGCAGACGCCCACCACCATGCGGCGACAACCCAGTCTTCGGAGTGGTAGTAGTCGGGCAGCTGCGAAGGGGAATTCAGCCCTGTTTTGTACGCGATTCGGTGCACGTTGTTGTGCCAATGGGGAATCGCGTAATAGCCGTGCCGTAAGACCCGGTCCAGTGCCCGCGATGCAGTGACGAGCTCATCCCGTGTCTCGACGGCGAGAATACGTTTGATGAGCGCATCAA
This sequence comes from Burkholderiaceae bacterium, assembly GCA_018882785.1. Classification (GTDB taxonomy): domain Bacteria; phylum Pseudomonadota; class Gammaproteobacteria; order Burkholderiales; family Burkholderiaceae_A; genus Lacustribacter. The sequence goes on from VERI01000004.1 coordinate 30,893, forward strand.
CGATGGGATCTTTCAGCCCGATAAAGTTATCCGCACCGGGCTCATCGGCTGCGCTGCTCATAAAACGAAACACCAGTTCGTTGCCCGGACTCTGGCTGGAAAGATACCAATGCACGATCATGTCGTAGTCGTAGTCATCGACCCGTTTCTTATAAAGCGAGCTGTCTGTCACTCTCACTTTTGCGCGAATTCCGAGCTTTTCCAGGTTCCGCGAAAACGGGGCAATGATCCGCTCCCAGGTTCGGCTCGACAGCAGCACCTCGAATTCGAACGGCCGGCCTGAGCCATCCCGGAGCGCGCCTTCCCGGAATGTCCAACCGGCCTCGGCCAGAAGTGCGCGCGCCTGGCGGAGATTCTCCCGAAGGGAGCTGGGTGGATTCGTAGTGGGGGGCAGCGGGACCTCGGAGAAGACGGCGGGCAAGAGCTTATCTTTGAGCGGCATGAGCAGTTTTAATTCATCCGCGGAGGGCTGACCGGTAGCGGCCATTGCAGTATTGGTGAAATAAGAAGTGGACCGTCTGTACTGGTTATAGAAAAGCTGTCGGTTCATCCATTCGTAGTCCAGTGCCAGTCCGATGGCCTGGCGGACCCGGACATCTGCGAATTGCGGTTTTCGAATGTTGAAGTAAAACGCCTGCAGCCCCTGGGCGTTGGCGTTGGGCAGCTCTGTTTTGATCAGACTGCCGTTTGAAAACTTCTGGCCAATGTAGCTGCGCGCCCAGTTCTTGGCCGCGTTTTCGTGCACAAAATCAAACTCGCCGGCCTTGAACGCCTCGATTCGCGCAAACTCATCCTTGTAGTAGCGGAAACTGATGGTGTCGAAGTTGAATTGACCTTTTCGGCTCGGCACTTGGTCAGCCCAGTAATTCTGCTGACGTCGGAATCGAATGGTCTTTCCCAGATCAAGCCGATCAATGACATAGGGCCCGCTGGCGATTGGGTGCTGGAGAATCCACTGCTCAAACGGCATGGGCCCAGACTGGGCCATCCCCCATTTTTTGGAAAAGACCGGCACCGCACCAACAATCATATGAAGCTCGCGGTTACGGCGGGAGAAATTAAATCGAATCGTCTGGTCGTTGATGACCTCGGCGTCACGGACATCTGCCCAGTAGTTCCGCCATATTGGATTGGCGGCCTTGCTGCGTAGCGTGTCAAACGAGAACTTGACGTCCTCGGCGGTCACCGGATCGCCGTTAGAGAATCGTGCCTCGGGGCGCAGTCGGAACGTAATTGACATGCGGTCTGCGGCCAGTTGCATATCTTTGGCCAGCAGTCCATACATGCTCATGGGTTCATCGAGGCTGCCGATGGTGAGTGATTCGAACATCAGGTCCATCACCCCCCGCGCCGCAATGCCTTTTAACGTAAATGGATTGAGCTTATCGAAGGTGCCCATCGCGGACAGCCGCAGCTCTCCGCCCCGCGGCGCATCGGGACGCACATAGCGAAAATGGGTGAAATCAGGCCCGTAGCGCGGCGTATCCCCCAGCGCCATGCCATGAACGAATCCCGATGGCCCACTTTGAGTCTTGGGGGACGCGGCCGTGGCGCCGTCACCCGTCGTCAACAGGGCCAGCGAGAGCACCACAAATAGGGCGAACCAGCCGCGCTGAATCAGCGGCGCTCGGCCCATACAAAACCGCTGGGGAGTCGGAGAGGGGGAGGTTTGCAACGTCATGGACGCAGTGTAGCCAAGCCAAGCAGGTGGAGACGATTAGAATTGGCCCTACGACGCGTGCCGTTTTACTGGGGCGCCGCTGAATCGGACTGCTTTCAAAGGAGGTGTCATGGCGTTTTTACAGGGCAAACGGTTCCTTATCACGGGCCTGCTGTCGAATCGATCGATCGCCTATGGCATCGCACAGTCCTGCCACGCGCAGGGGGCTGAGCTCGCCTTCACCTATCAGAATGAACGGTTTGAACAGCGGGTAAAAGAAATGGCCGCCGATTTCGGAAGCAGCCTATGCTTTCCCCTGGATGTCGCCGAGGATGCCCAGATTGACGCTTGCTTTCGCGCCTTGTCGGCGCACTGGCCGCATTTTGATGGCCTCGTCCACGCTATTGCATTTGCACCCCGCGAGGCAATCGCAGGCCAGTTCTTGGATGGACTCTCCCGGGAGGGATTCCGGGTGGCCCACGAGATCTCTGCCTACAGCTTTCCGGCGCTTGCCAAGGCTGCCCTGCCACTCATGAACGCACAGGGTGGCGCAATGGTGACCCTGTCCTACCTGGGCGCGGAGCGTGTGGTGTCGAACTACAACACCATGGGCCTTGCCAAGGCGAGCCTAGAGGCATCGGTGAGGTATCTTGCGGCGGATCTGGGGCCTAAAAATATTCGTGTCAATGGAATCTCTGCAGGACCCGTTCGCACGCTTGCAGCGGCCGGGATCAAAGGTTTTAGCAAGATTCTCGATGTCGTCGAGCAGACGGCCCCCCTTCGTCGGAATGTAACGATTCAGGATGTTGGCAATGTGGCCGCTTTCCTGCTGTCTGATCTCGCGGCGGGTGTAACGGGTGAGGTGACTTATGTGGATGGAGGGTTTAATAAGGTCGCCGTGAATGTCGTGGAGTAATCCATGACGCGTCGGATCGATGTCAGGATCCTGACACCCTTCGGTGCCGCATCGGGAATGGGTAATTGGCGGACAGCGAGCCGTTATGCCCAGATGTTGCGTGCGAGTGGATTAAATGCGTCGGTGTTTGAGCCCAGTGCGATTGCCGACGCCTGCCTGGAGTCGGGCCAGCGGACGGTCGCAATTGTGCTGAATGCACAGCGTTCAGCCAAGGAATTACAGGCCTTTGTTCGCGCGAAAATTCCAGTCATGCTGGTGATGACCGGGACCGATATTTATGGCGCACTTCGGCAGGAGCGGAGCGGATCCCCAGAATACGCGGCAACGGAGCAGGCGCTTCGGTCTGCCGCGCTGATCGTGACACTGCAGGCAGAGGCTAGCCAAGAAATTGGATCCCGCTGGCCTGAGCTTTCGCCACGGGTATTCACGCTGATGCAGACCTCACCGACCCGCAAGCCCTATGCGCCGATCATCACGCTGCAGAGCAAGACGGTACGTTTTCTAATTGCGGCCCATATTCGGGAAGAGAAAGATCCGCGGACAGCATTTTTTGCATTTCATCGGGCCTTTCCAGAGGGCTGGGCCCGGCGTTGGGATGGTGGGCGGGTACCGGTACGGCTGATCCATGTGGGCAGTCATCGTGATCGCGCGCTGGCGCGAGAGATGCTGCAGCTCTCTGGCCAGTTCCAGGGCATTTTGCTCGAAGGTCCGTTGACCCATGCGCAGACCATGCGTCGCATGACCCACGTCCATGGCCTGATTCAACCGTCCGTCTCGGAGGGCGGCGCCTTGGTGGTCGCGGAGGCGGTGGGCTGTCGGCTGCCAGTGATCGCCTCGGATATTGCGGCACATCGTGCCCAGCTGGGCCGGGATGACCCAGGTCTTTTCCCTGCGGGAGATGTTGACGCGCTGGCAGCGCGACTGACGCGATTTATCCAGGATCAGGACTTTCTGCATCAGCTGCGCAATCATCAGACCTCGATGGCGTCAACGCTGACCTCTCCAGCCCAAGAGCGGGACGAATTGGTTAGACTCGTGCGTCGTCTGGCTGAGTTACTACCGAAAGAATCATCATGAACGGCCCCCATACCAATGCCCATCCCCGTCTGACATCGTTGGCCCACGGCGGTGGCTGCGGCTGCAAGATCTCGCCGGCGATCCTGTCGCAGATACTGGCCAAGATGCCGGTCGGAATCATGCCCAAGGAACTTCTGGTCGGCACCGAGACCAGTGATGACGCAGCAGTCTGGCGTCTGAATGATCAGCAGGCCTTGGTGGCGACGACCGATTTTTTTACCCCCGTGGTGGATGATCCCGCTGATTTCGGTGCGATTGCAGCGACCAACGCGATCTCGGATATCTATGCAATGGGTGCACGGCCAATTTTCGCGTTGGCACTGGTGGGCATGCCCGTGCAGGTGCTGCCTGCCGAGACGGTTGCCGCGATTCTGCGTGCAGGTCAGCAGGTCTGCCAGTCCGCGGGCATTCCCATTGCCGGCGGACATACGATTGATTCTGTAGAGCCGATCTATGGCCTGGTCGTACTGGGACTGGCGCATCCTGATCACATTCGACGTAATCGTGATGCCCGCGAGGGCGACGTATTAATTCTGGGCAAGGGGCTCGGAGTGGGTGTCTATTCGGCAGCGTTTAAAAAAGATGCCCTGCCTGAGGCGCTTTATCGGGAAATGATTGCATCAACAACACAGCTCAATCGTGTTGGGGCAGAACTTGGACAAGACGCTGCCGTCCATGCACTTACCGATATCACTGGATTTGGACTTGCCGGCCATGTGCTTGAGATCGCCCGCGGCTCTGGCCTGGATGCGCAGGTATCCCTGTCGGCCCTGCCGTTGCTGCCCGGTGTATCGGATCTGATTGCGGCCGGGTTTTTCACCGGAGCGTCGGATCGAAACTGGGAGAGCTATGGATCGGATGTGGAAATACGCGATATGCAGCAGGCCCAAAAGGTGCTCGTGACTGACCCACAGACCAGTGGCGGTTTGCTTGCCTGTGTGGCGCCGGAGTCGGTCGACCGGGTCCTTTCCGTTTTTCAGGCGGCTGGATTTTCGCGAGCGACGGCCATCGGGACCATGACGGCGATGCAGTCGGATCGGCCAAAAGTTCGTCTGAACATCTAAAGGTTAGTTCATCACGATGAAGCAATATCACGACCTCATGCGGCACGTGCTTGAGCACGGCGCAGTGAAAACCGATCGGACGGGTACGGGAACACGTTCGGTATTCGGCTGGCAGATGCGATTTAATCTGGCCGATGGCTTTCCCATGGTGACTACCAAAAAGCTCCACACCAAATCCATCATTCACGAGCTGCTGTGGTTTTTGTCAGGTTCATCGAATGTCCGGCCCCTGCAGGACAAGGGGGTGAGCATCTGGGACGAGTGGGCGCGGGAAGACGGCGATCTTGGGCCCGTATATGGTGTCCAGTGGCGGTCTTGGCCTGCACCCACCCCCGAGAATCCGCATGCGGTGATCGATCAGATTTCTCGCCTGATGCAGGATCTGCATCAGACACCTGATTCTCGTCGTCTGATTGTTTCAGCCTGGAACGTCGCCCAGATTCCGCAGATGGCCCTTGCCCCATGCCATGCGTTATTTCAGTTCTATGTGGCCGAGGGCAGGCTGTCCTGTCAGCTTTATCAGCGCAGTGCAGATATTTTTTTGGGGGTGCCGTTTAATATTGCCAGCTATGCCTTACTCACCCACATGGTCGCGCAGCAGGCGGGCCTTGCGCCAGGAGATTTCATCTGGACTGGGGGTGATTGCCATCTGTATTCGAACCATTTGGATCAGGCGCGGGAGCAGCTCGCGCGCACGCCGTATCCGCTGCCGAAATTAATGATTCATCGCTGCCCAGATTCAATTTTTGACTACCGGTTCGAGGATTTCGAGATTGTCGGCTATGAATGCCACCCGCACATCAAGGCGCCTGTCGCGGTCTGATGGGGCAGTTAATCCTTCTTGCAGCTGTTGCCCATCGGCGTGTGATCGGGCAGGACAATGCCTTGCCCTGGCATCTGCCAGAGGATTTAAAGCGATTTAAGTCGCTGACAACGGGCCATGTCGTGGCCATGGGCCGCAAGACGTTTCAGTCAATTATCGATCGCCTAGGCAGGCCGCTGCCGAATCGCCACTCGGTGGTTCTCACCCGAAGCGCTGGCTGGAGGCCCGACTGGCCAGACCGTCAGAGCGATGATTCGGTATCTGTGCTCCATGATGTGACGGGACTAGAACAGCTCTCAGAAGGGCCGGTATTCGTGATTGGCGGTGCAGAGATTTATGCCCAGACGATCTCCCATGCGGATATTTTGGAATTGACCGAGATTGATCTTGACGTACCGGGGGATGCATTTTTTCCAGAGATTGATCTCGGTCTCTGGCAGGGGTCGCACAGTGAGTGGTTATCGAGCGAGAAAAGCGGGCTGCGGTACCGTTATATCCAATATCGTCGCACGGCTTAAGGTGGTGAATAGCGTATGTCTAAGATAATGATGATCGTTCGAATCTCAGTTGTGTCCGTGTTTCTTGCGCCTGTGCTTACCGGCTGTCAGAAACCACCCGAGCCGACTGCGCCCCCGCGGATGGTGAAAGTCTTTACGGTTGGTGACTCTGTGGAGTCAGATGCCTCCTCTGGCGTACTCGCGATGCCGGCCCCAATGGTGCGGGATCCAGCGGCCTTGTCCTTTGATGCAGCAGGCCGGGTGATTGCAGTGATGGCTGCTGTCGGCGAACAGGTATTCCCTGGGCAGACGCTCGCCCGCCTGGATCCCCGCGATCTCGCGCTCAGCGAGTCATCCGCCAAGACACAGTTCGACGCTGCGCGTGCAGAGCTTGATTTTTCAGAGAGTGATTTTCGTCGTTATGCCGACCTGCACGCCAAGGGGTTTATTTCAAAAGCCGAGCTGGACCGTCGGCATGCTCAGCTCAAACTTGCCAGGGCGCGCTTTGAGGCGACTGCTGAGCAGCTTGGATTCATTACGCTGCGGGCGATTGAGGCAGGCCAGATTCAGGCGGTGCTGATTCAGCCGGGTGCCGTGGTTCAGCCGCGGCAGGTTGCATTCATTGTCAAGCTCTCTGCGCCCCGTTCCCCGGCCGCGGCCGGGCAGCGGCCTGCGGGGCTGCGACTTCCATTGTCTGCGCTGGTGGAGGGCAAGGCGGTCTATAAGATTGTGGACCAGGGCGATGGGACGTTACGACTGCGGCGGGTCGAGGTGGTGATCGGGCAGGTGACGGAGTCGTTTGCCGAGGTACGCGAGGGGTTATCACGCGGGGATCGGATCGTCGGCGCAGGCGTGCATCTGCTTGCCGATGGAGAACCCGTCCGGCTGTTCTCGCAGTAGAGGCCGGTCACATTCATGTTCCGAGAGCATTTCAATCTTTCTCGCTGGGCGATTGAGCACCCCGCGCTGGTGCGCTATCTGATGGTCGTCTTGCTGCTGATGGGCATAGGTGCATATTTTCAGCTTGGCCAGGACGAGGATCCGCCGTTTACATTTCGTGCCATGGTGGTACGCGCCTCTTGGCCGGGAGCCACCGCGATGCAGGTTGCGGAGCAGGTGACCGACCGTCTGGAGCGTACGCTACAAGAGGTGCCGTATGCCGACAAAATTCGCAGCTACTCTCGCCCGGGTGAGTCGTTAATTATTTTTCAGCTCAAGGACTCCTCACCTCCGTCGGAAGTGAGCCAGGTCTGGTATACGGTCCGGAAAAAAATCGGTGATATGCGGGCGACCTTGCCGGCGGGTGTACAGGGGCCTTACTTCAACGATGAGTTTGGCGATACGTTTGGCGTGATCTATGCCATGTCCGCGCCGGGATACTCGGCACGCGATCAGCGTGACTTTGCGATCCAGGTTCGGCAGGAGCTCTTGCGCACACAGGATGTTGGCAAAGTAGAGATCTATGGCCTTCAAGAAGAGCGGGTCTACATTCAGCTCTCGCGTCGTAGGCTATCGCAGTATCAGCTGACGGTGTCTCAGGTGGCGAGCCAGATTGGCGCACAAAATGCCGTTGAGTCTGGTGGCACGCTGAGCAATGAACAGCGGGATCTCACGTTGCGCGTCGAGGGTGGCGTCGGATCGCTCGAAGCGCTGCGAGAGATGCCCCTTCGGGCGGGCGGACAGGTGGTGCGGCTGGGTGATATTGCTGAAATCCGTCGCCAGACCATTGATCCGCCACAGAGCAAGGTTCGCTTCCAGGGCGAAGAGGTGGTGGCCATTGGCGTCTCCATGCGCAAGGGCGGGGATATTGTTGCCTTGGGAGAGCGGCTACAGGCGCGGCTGTCCGATATTCAGTCTGCATTGCCGGCAGGTGTGAAACTCTCACAGGTGCAGGATCAGCCCAAAGTGGTTGCGCAGTCCGTCAATGAGTTTGTCCGCACGCTTGCCGAGGCCATCGTGATTGTTCTCGGGGTGAGCCTCTTAACGCTGGGCCTGCACCGGCATCCCTGGAGGATCGATCCGCGGCCGGGGCTGGTGGTTGCCATCAGCATACCGCTGGTTCTGGCGGTGACATTTTTGATCATGAAGCTGTGGGGAGTTGGGCTGCATAAGATTTCCCTCGGGTCGCTGATCATTGCCCTGGGCCTTCTGGTGGATGACGCAATCATTGTGGTGGAGATGATGGTGCGTAAGCTTGAAGAAGGCGCCGATCGTGTCACAGCGGTCACGGCGGCCTATTCGCTGACGGCGATGCCCATGTTAACGGGCACCCTGATCACTGCGGCGGGATTTCTTCCGATTGGTATTGCCAAATCCGCGGTAGGTGAATATACCTTTGCCATTTTTGCAGTGACCGCTGCCGCGTTGATTGTGTCGTGGTTCGTGTCGGTGATCTTTGTTCCTTACCTTGGCTATCGAATGCTCAAGGTGCCCGCAACCACTGCTTCTATTGCTCACGAACATTTTGATACGCCGTTTTATCGTAGTCTGAGATGGCTGGTGGGCTGGTGTGTGGATTATCGAAAGACCACGATTGTGTTGACCGTGCTGGTGCTTGGGCTTGGCATGCTGGGAATGACGCGGGTCCAACAGCAGTTTTTTCCTGACTCATCGCGGCCTGAGATCATGGTGGACGTCTGGCTGCCAGAGGGTTCAAGCGTGTCGGGTTCTGAGGTCTTGGCGAAGCGACTGGAGCAGCAGATCCTCGAGGCCCCAGGCGTGGCATCCGTGACATTTTGGATTGGATCCGGCGCGCCGAGATTTTTTCTTCCGTTGGATCAGATTCAGCCGCGCACCAATGTCTCCCAGGCGGTTGTCGTTGCGAAGACACCCCAGGACCGCAAGCGGCTCGTCTTCTTTCTGAGCGAGGACCTCACTGCCGCGTTCCCGGAGGCCAGAATTCGCGTACGCCTGCTTCCCAATGGACCACCTGTGCCGTATCCGGTGCAGTTTCGGGTGATCGGTCCGGATCCAGGCGTGCTGAAAGCGGTCGCCGAAGAACTCAAGACCGAGATGCGTAAGGATCAGCGTCTTGTCGGTGTCAATGACAATTGGAATGAGCAGATCCCTGTCGTTCGTATCGATGTTGACCCTGCCCGTGCGCAGCAGTACCGGGTCTCGGCGCAGGCGATTGCCCAGGTGCTTGCCGCCCAGTTCAGTGGGGTAACGGTAGGCCAATACCGTGAGTCGGATCGTCTTGTGCCCATCGTGCTGCGTCTGCCCGAGTCGGAGCGCTATCAGACGGGTCAGATTTCAGACACCTTGATTCCGGCTGCCGCGGGTGGGGCGGTGCCATTACATCAGGTTGCCACGATTCGCACCGTATGGGAGCCCGGCATTGTCTGGCGAGAGGGCCGCGAATACGCCGTGACCGTTCAGGCGGATACCGTGGATCGGGTGCAGGGGGCCACGATGACTGCAGCCTTAACGCAGGTGTTCGCGCCGATTGTGGAACGTCTCCCCACCGGAGTTCGCATCGAACTGGGGGGGGCGGTTGAGGAGAGCTCCAAGGGCCAGTCGTCCATCGCGGCAGGGATGCCGATCATGTTGTTTTTAATTTTCACTCTGCTGGTGATGCAGCTGCAGAGCTTTTCGCGGGCACTGCTGGTGTTTCTTACCGGACCGATGGGCATTGCGGGGGCGGCGGCATCTCTTCTTTTGCTTGATCGACCATTTGGTTTTGTGGCCATGCTTGGTGTTATTGCGCTGTCGGGGATGATCATGCGCAACTCGGTGATTCTGATCGATCAGATTGAACAGGAGCGTCGAAAGGGGGTTCGGGATCGCACCGCTATTGTTGAGTCGGCGGTTCGACGTTTTAGGCCAATTGTGCTTACCGCCGCCGCCGCCGTGCTGGCGATGATTCCGTTATCGAACAGTATTTTCTGGGGGCCCATGGCAGTGGCGATTATGGGCGGACTGATTCTCGCCACGATTCTCACGATGCTGTCGTTGCCCGCGATGTACGCGGCCTGGTTCAGGATAGCCAGGGAATAAGCATTGCGCCCAAGATGCCGTGCAGTCCCATGCCGATGCTGGCAAATGCGCCGGCCTCGGCGCTGACCGAAAAAGCCCGCGAGGTGCCGATGCCGTGGGCGGCCACCCCAATGGCAAAACCGCGCTGCCACCACGCCCGAATTCTTAGCCAGTCCAGAATGTAACGGGCAATGATGGCCCCGGTAATTCCTGTTGTTACTGCATAGACCGCCGTCAGGGTCGGCGATGCACCGATATTCTCGGCAACGCCCATCGCGATTGGGGCGGTCACCGATTTTGCAAAAAATGGCAATGTGAGCTCGGCCGGAAGCCCGATGAGTTGGGCCAGGCCGATCGCGGAAAATATCGAGCCTAGGCCGCCGATGATCAATGCAGCCGAGAGAATGGCCGCCCGTTGTCGAAATAATTGCCACCCTCTGTAGATCGGAACGGCCAGCGCTACCGTGGCGGTTCCGAGAAGGAAATGAATGAACTGCGCGCCTTCGAAATATTTTGCGTAGGGCAGGCCAATCACGCTGATTGTCGCAATCACAATCGCAATGGCAATCGCTACCGGATTGGCAAATGGATTTTTGTTGGCCTGCTCGTAGACCATCAGACCCACCTGATAGGCTGCCAAGGTCAGGATGAGCGAGAGAAGTGGTGACCCGGTGAGATAGACCCAGATCTCGCCCAGTTCAATCTGAGACAGCGTACTGATAGGCCCGGTCATTCCTCCGACTCCGGTGAGGGCGCAGCATCGTCTGTGCTGGCGGGCGGGGTCAGCAGTCGCAGGGTAATTGCAGTGATGGCAATGGAGAGCGCGACGCTGGCCAGCAGAATTGCTGCAACTGACAGGCCATACACCCTGAGCGCGGGGATGAACATCACCACGCCAACGGCGGCGGGGATAAACAGCAGGCCCAGGTTCTGGGTAAAGGCCCCTGCCACGCGCTCCACGTCGGGATCAAGCTGATCCCGAATCACCAGAACCGACAGCAGCAGCACCATGCCAATCACCGGGCCGGGTATCGGCAGAGACAGGGCTTTAGAGATAATCTCACCCATTCCTTGGAAAAGAAGAATAAATACGAGCCCGCGGATCATGGGGCTATTGTGCATGCAAGTTAGACGTGTTGCTATTTCACTGTTAATCGCCCACATCCTGTCGCTTCTGGGCTTCTCGACGTATGCGGTCGCGCTTACACAGCTTCAGCAGGAATGGGGGCTTACCAACAGCGAGGCAGGCTGGATCGCGAGCGGATTTTTTCTGGGTTATGTCGCAACGGTATCGACCTGGTCCAGCCTCACGGATGTCATGGATGCCCGGCGGATCTATGCGGCAGGCAGTCTCATTGCGGCATCGGCAGGAATCGGATTTGCTCTCGGGGCGGAGGGCTTTGGCTCCGCGCTTCTCTTTCAAGTGCTGCTCGGTGTTGGAATTGCCGCCACCTATATGCCGGGTCTGAAAATTTTGTCGGATCGAACACGTGGACGCGAGCAGTCTCGATTTGTAGCGTTTTACACTGCATTTTTTGGGCTTGGGGCGGCATCGTCTCTGTTTATCGCAGGCCAGTCGCTGCCCAGGATCGGCACCCACTGGACTTTTTTCCTGTGCGCACTGGGCCCATTGATGGCGCTGCTGCTGGTGCTGTCGAGCACCCGCCCGCTCGCCCATGAGCGCGGCCGGCAGGCAGTCAGCTGGTCATTGCACCGTCTGTTTCCGCTGCGCACCTGGCGGTCGGTGTTATCCGATCGAAAGTGTCTGGGTTACACGGTGGGCTATGGCGTGCATTGCGCTGAATTGTTCGGCTCACGGGCGTGGTCTGTGGCGTTTCTCGCATTTAGTGCGAGTCTTCTTCCCGCGGGGACGGTCTCCTGGATGACGGCCGCGACGGCTGCTGCAGTTGTAAGTGTATTTTCTGTACCGGCATCTATTCTGGGAAATGAGGTAGCCCTTCGAATTGGACGCCGTGCATGGATTGTTATGGTGATGGCCGTCACCTCATTTATCGGTGTGTCCATGGCCTTGATGGCGGGCTCCGGATGGTGGATTGTGTTCGGACTGTTTCTTGCCTATTCCGTCTTCATCATGGCGGATTCCGCGACGCTGACCGCAGGACTTGTGGCCTCAGCACAGCCGGAGGTGAAAGGTGCCGCGATGGGCTTGTATTCCTTGATCGGATTTGGTGGTGGGGGCGTGCTGGGGCCGGCTGTGTTTGGCGCGGCGCTCGATTGGTCGCAGGGAGGTGCGACACCGCAGGACTGGGCAATCGGTTTTGCAGTCTTGGGCCTGGGATGCGTGCTATTTCCGTTGTTTGACTGGTGGCTGCATCGCTCCAGCCCGTTTAAGGCTTCTTCCTGAATAACACAATACTGTGCGATGCGATGATGATTTCAACCAGGTATAGGACACAGGCTGCAATGAAACAGCCAAATCCCAGCAGAAATGTCGTGGCCACCCAATGTGACAGTTGCAGCCGGCCTTGTAGTCCGGTCGAGTAAAACAGTTCAACCACGGTGAGACCAATCAGCACCGCACACATCACCATGAGCCCAGTTGCGCCATTGATGATTTTTCGGCGCTGATCCAGGGATTTCAGTTCTTGCATGAACTGCTGGTAACGCGACTCGGATTCAGGCGTGCTGTTCACCAGAATATCTTCAAGGGCGCGGCCACGATCAATGACGCGGGCCAGTCGGCTGCCCAGTGCATTGAGCATGCCGGCCACTCCTGTTAATAGAAACACAGGTGCGATGGCAAGCTGTATCGCTTCAGTGAGTGGACTTAACGACTCGGTGGCGGGCATCATCAGAAATCCAGATCCGGATGGTGTTCTACGGGAGGGCGCATCGCGCGGAGAAGGGGGAAAGGAAAGGGTGGCTCCCCGACCTGGGCTCGAACCAGGGACCTACGGATTAACAGTCCGGTGCTCTACCAACTGAGCTATCGAGGAACAAAACAGTCCGCAAGTTTACACCATTCACGGATCGCCTCCAACACTTCGGTAGGCCTTACATTATGGGCCGGTCATACTTTTGCGAGGTCGTGATGCATCCCGTGATTCCTTATGTTTCGGCTGATCTTCAGGAGCCTGCTGATGTGGTTGGGGCGATTCGGGCCCGACGTGGCGGGGAATTCATCAATCTTGATCGCATGCTTTTGCACAGCATTCCGTTTGCGCGCGGCTGGAATACCTTTATGGGCGCTGTTCGTCGTGATCTGGCCTTGCCCGCGACCCTCCGGGAGATTGCCATGTGCGGTGTGGCCGTACTGAACCGCGCCGAATATGAATTTATTCATCATGCTCCGGAACTCATCGCAGCGGGGGGAACCGATCAGCAGGTGTCGCAGCTGAGATCGATAGGGGAGGCAGGTTCAGACCTGTCCGCTTTTTCTGCGCTCGAGCAGGATGTGATTCTGTTGACCCGACACATGACGCGCGACATTGAGGTCCCGCAGGCCTTGACGTTAAGGCTCCATCAGGCCTTGGGTTCCACTCAGCTGGTTGAACTCGTCGGCGTGATCGCCGCCTATAACATGGTGTCGCGATTCCTGATGGCGTTGGGCGTGACACCCGAGGATACCGATCGGGACTGAGCAGACTGAGGATGTTGATCCGGGTGTCGAATGGCCTGCACCCAGACCGTGAGGTCGGCGACAAGCTGTCGATAAAAGGTCTCCATCACGGGTGTGGCGACAAACCCGAGGTGGGGCGTGAGGGTGACGTTCGAATGGCGCAGCAGGGGATGCCCATCGGGCAGAGGTTCCTGGTCAAATACATCGAGCGCTGCGTGTGCTGGCCGGCCAGCGTCAAGGGCGGCGGTCAGAGATGCTTGATCGATGAGTCCAGACCGGGAGGTGTTGACCAGCACCGCATCTCGACGCATCAGTGAATACTCGGTCGGACCAATCGTGTGGCGTGAGCGATCCGACAACACGAGATGAAGGCTAACAATTTTTGATGTCGCGATGAGTTCGTTTTTTTCTACCCGGCGTACGCCGACGCGCGCGGCATGTTCCGCGCTCAGATTCTGACTCCACGCCACCACATCCATGCCGAACCCTTGGGCAATCCGGGCCACACGGCTGCCGATGGCACCCAGTCCGATGATTCCAATGCGATCTCCCTCCAGAACATCGGGAAGCGGATATTGGGCAAGCTCTTCGGTGGGGCGCCAATGGCCTTGCCGAAGCGTATTCATGGATGACACTACCCTGCGCGTGGCAGCGAGAATGAGCGCCCAAGTGTGCTCGGCGGTGGATGCTTTGTTCGGCCCGCTTGAGGTACCGGAGACTTCGATGCCGCGGCTTCTTGCATGGGCGATATCGACTGCTGCATTTCGCTCGCCAGTAAAAAGAAGCCGCTTCAGCCGGGGCAGCTGGTCAATGAGTTCTCGGGGAAAGGGCGTTCGTTCCCGCATCAGGCAGACTGCATCGAAATCAGCCAGGGCGCGTGCTGCCTCCTCTGTCGAGCCAAATGGGGCGGTAAAAAACTGAAGCTCAGCGAGCTGCTGGAGGTCGGTCCAGTCGGCCGAGAAAAGCGCGCACTGCTCCCAGTCATCGCAGATTGCGATGCGCGGCTGCTGCACGGCCAATGTTGCTGCGGCCTCTTGTGGGCGCTGCATGGGGCCTCCCCGATGACAATGGCCCTATTGTCGAGAGCCATCCCGTCCCGGTCACTCGGGGGAAGTCCGTAAGGTGTAACGCTAGCGTAAAGCGCTAACGGATCTGGGGGTTAAAGAACTGCCGCGACGGCGCGAACCACGCGGCCGATATTGCCCGAGTTAAGTGCAGCAACGCAGATGCGTCCTGTGCTGATTGCGTATATCGCATGCTCTTCGCGCAGCCGATCGACCTGCTCGGCGGTGAGGCCTGAGAAGCTGAACATGCCGCGCTGGCGTGTCACGAAGGAAAAGTCACGTTTCGCGTTCAGGGCTTTAAGCTGGGCCACAAACGCGGCACGCATTTCTCGAATCCGCTCGCGCATTTCGCCAAGCTCTTGTTCCCAGAGCGCCCGTAGTTCCGAGTTGTTCAATACATCACTGACGATTCCACCGCCATGGGTGGGGGGGTTGGAGTAATTGGTGCGGATCACACGCTTGATCTGACTGAGCACCCGTGCCGCTTCGTCAGCGCTGGCGGTGACGATTGACAGTGCACCCACACGCTCCCCGTATAGGGAGAAGGATTTCGAAAAAGAGCTCGCCACAAGAAACGGCATTCCTGATTTCGAGAACAGCCGGACCGCTGCAGCGTCTTGTTCGATACCGTCACCAAACCCCTGATAGGCCAGATCGAGAAAGGGGACGAATTGCTTGGCCTTACACAGCGCGACAATTTCCTCCCACTGCTGGGCATTCAGGTCCACTCCGGTTGGGTTATGGCAGCAGGCATGAAGCAGGACCACCGTTCGGTCCGGCATGCCTTTGAGGCTCTTGATCATCCCTTCGAAGTTCAGGCCGTGGGTCTGGGGGTCGTAGTAGGTATACGCCTGTACGGTGAAGCCAGCGCTCTCA
The DNA here is from genome assembly GCA_018882785.1 of Burkholderiaceae bacterium. Taxonomy (GTDB): domain Bacteria; phylum Pseudomonadota; class Gammaproteobacteria; order Burkholderiales; family Burkholderiaceae_A; genus Lacustribacter. The sequence goes on from VERI01000004.1 coordinate 46,425, forward strand.
AACACGCCCCGGTGGTTCTCCCAGGTGGGGTCGCTGATGGCGACCTGGCTTTGGGGCAGCAGCCGCCGCAGATACTCCGCGCCGACCCGAAGGCCGCCCGTCCCACCGAGGGCGTCAATGGTTGCTACCCGGCCGCTGGAAACTTCGGCGCTTTGGGCCCCAAACAACAGGGCCTGAACGGCCTTGTTGTAGGCGGCAGGCCCGTCAATTGGCTGGTAGCCACGTGGCAGGCCCTTGGCGACTCTGTCTTCTTCTGCTTTCTTTACGGCTCTAAGTAACGGCAATTTGCCGCTATCGTCGTAATAAACCCCAACCCCAAGATTCACCTTTTCAGGCCGTTTATCAGCCAAAAAAGTCTCGGTTAGCCCAAGAATTGGATCTTTGGGCGCCATTTCAACGGATGAAAATAGGCTCAGTGTGGGGGTCGTCATAGGGAGGTCAAAACCCCTTTGTCAAGGGCTTCAGAGTAGAAAAAAAGGTGGAAATGTGGGGCTCGAAAGGGGAAAATGCGCGATTGCACAAATTTCAACCGGTAATCAATCCGACCAAAAGTCTAGCATGGGTGTCCGTGAAAACCCCGGGGTGCTCCGCTTCCCCGACAGCCCTTTTGAGCTGACCCTCCCCTTCGAGCCGGCAGGTGACCAGCCCGAGGCGATCGCTCGCCTGGTGCAGGGGCTTGAAGACGGCGTCGCCTTTCAGACCCTGCTTGGGGTGACCGGTTCGGGCAAGACGTTCACGATGGCCAATGTGATCGCCCGGCTTGGCCGTCCGGCCTTGATCCTGGCGCCGAACAAGACACTTGCCGCCCAGCTGTATGCCGAGATGCGGTCTTTTTTCCCGGCCAATGCGGTGGAGTACTTCGTCTCCTATTACGACTACTACCAGCCGGAGGCCTATGTGCCCCAGCGGGATCTGTTCATTGAGAAGGATTCTGCGATCAATGAGCACATTGAGCAGATGCGTTTGTCGGCCACGAAATCCTTGCTCGAGCGCCGCGACACGGTGATCGTTGCCTCCGTCTCGTGCATCTATGGCATCGGCAACCCCGCGGATTACCACCAGATGGTGCTGATCGTGCGTCAGGGGGATCGTCTGTCTCAGCGCGACCTGATCGCCCAGCTTGTCCGCATGCAGTACGACCGCAATGACATTGATTTTTCGCGGGGGAGTTTCCGGGTTCGGGGTGACACGATTGATGTGTTTCCTGCCGAGCATGCGGAGCTTGCCCTGCGCATCGAGTTATTCGATGACCAGGTAGAGTCGCTGCAGCTCTTTGATCCGTTGACGGGCAGGATTCGTCAGCGGCTGCCCCGGTTTGCGGTCTACCCATCCTCGCATTACGTCACGCCGCGTGATGTGGTGCTCAGGGCCATCGAGACCATCAAGGCTGAGCTGATTGAGCGATCACGATTTTTTGTTGAGCAGCAAAAGCTTGTCGAGGCGCAGCGGATTGAGCAGCGTACGCGTTTTGATATTGAGATGCTCGCTGAGCTCGGTTTTTGCAAAGGCATTGAGAACTACACCCGGCATCTCTCAGGTGCACGTCCAGGTGATCCACCCCCAACGCTGGTCGATTATCTGCCGCGGGATGCACTGATCTTTATTGATGAGAGCCATGTGACGGTTGGCCAGCTTGGGGGAATGTATCGCGGGGATCGGTCGCGCAAGCAGACCTTGGTCGACTATGGCTTTCGACTTCCATCTGCGTTGGATAACCGGCCGTTGAAGTTCGAGGAATTCGAGCCCAAAATGCGTCAGGCGATTTTTGTCTCCGCAACGCCGGCTGCCTACGAGCTGCAGAAAAGTGGTGGTGCGGTGGTGGAGCAGGTGGTTCGGCCGACCGGTCTGGTCGACCCGGCTGTGGAGGTCAGGCCCGCCGCGACGCAGGTCGATGACCTGCTCGGGGAGATCAAAATCAGGGCGCAGCGGCAGGAGCGCGTTCTGGTCACGACCCTGACCAAACGTATGGCCGAGGACCTCACGGACTACCTGTCGGATAACGGCATCCGGGTCCGTTATCTCCACTCGGATATTGATACGGTGGAGCGCGTCGAGATTCTCCGTGACCTTCGCCTGGGAACCTTTGACGTACTCGTGGGCATTAACCTGCTTCGAGAGGGGCTTGATCTTCCTGAGGTCTCTCTGGTGGCCATTCTCGATGCGGATAAAGAAGGCTTCCTGCGTTCCGAGCGCAGTCTGATTCAGACAATCGGACGGGCCGCGCGGCATTTGAATGGACATGCAATTTTGTATGCGGATCGGCTGACCGATTCAATGCGACGTGCAATTGATGAGACCGAGCGCCGTCGAGCCAGGCAGATTGCGTTTAATACCGAGCGGGGGATCACGCCACGCGGTGTCATGAAACAGATTCGGGACCTCATCGATGGGGTGGTGGAACCCCGCGGTTCCGATCGACAGGTTGCCAGTACGAATGAGGGCAGTGGCATTGAGCGCTCTCCGCAGGAGATCGCCAAGGAGCTCGGCCGACTGGAAAAGCAGATGCTTGAACATGCGCGGAATCTGGAATTTGAAAAAGCTGCGCAGATTCGGGATCAGCTCACGAAATTAAAACAAGAGGTGTTCGGAGTAGACAAACTGAGAGACTCAATCGAAAAGGTATTGGTATGACGACATTTGAAACAACCGACAAGGAAGTGATCGAGGCGACGCCGTTTGATTCGGCATTGGCGACGGCCCGGCCGCGGATGAGTAAGTCCGCGAAAAAAAGTGATGCGCCGATTGGCATGAAGACCAAAGTGCTGTTTGTCTGCATGGGCAATATCTGCAGATCGCCGACAGCCGCCGGTGTATTTCAGTCTCTGGTCAAGGCGGCGAGCCTGCAGGATTTTGTGGTCTGCGACTCGGCCGGCACCCATGATTTTCATGTGGGCGAGGCGCCCGATCAGCGCGCGGTAAACGCGGCTTCTAAGCGTGGCTATGAGCTCAGCGGGTCAGTTGCCCGCAAGATTCAGCTTTCGGATTTTTCGGAATATGACTACATCCTGGCCATGGACTGGGAGAACCTGGCCCTGCTGCAGCGGATGTGTCCCCGCGGACTCCAGCACAAGCTCCAGCTCTTGATGCGTTTTGCCACGGAGTTCGAGGCGGCGACGATCAATGATCCCTATCACGGCGGGCCGCAGGGGTTTGAGCAGGCGCTGGACTACATCGAGGACGCCTGTAATGGCCTGATGGAGGTGGTGCGCCGACGGGCGACCATGGTGGCAGCGGCCTAAAGGCCGTTTCCATCCCGCTCGGCCTGCAAAACCCTGTTTTGCGGCCGGGAATAATTGTCCGAATAGTTGATCAAATTAATGGGAGAAGATAAACTCCCGACTAAATCACTCAATTATTCGGAGATTACGATGAGATTGACGACCAAGGGACGTTTTGCCGTCACGGCGATGATTGATCTGGGGCTCCGTCAAGACAAGGGCCCCGTGACGCTCGCGGCCATTAGCCAGCGCCAGAAGATTTCCTTGTCTTATCTGGAACAACTGTTTGGCCGTCTGCGCCGTCACGAACTGGTGGAGTCGATGCGTGGTCCCGGCGGGGGCTACAAGCTCGCCCGCGGGGGTAAGGACATCACGGTGGCAGACATCATTTACGCTGTTGACGAGCCCATCGATGCGACCCAATGCGGCGGCAAACAGAATTGCCATGATGACCATCAGTGCATGACCCACGAGCTGTGGGCCAGTCTGAATCGTCACATGGTGGACTTTTTGGATTCGGTCACGCTCCAGGATCTGGTGGATGAGCAGCGTAATAAGCGTCCGATCTCAGTTGCCGACCCGGTGCCGGTTCGTCGCCATGTGATGTTTCAAGAGCCGCGTACGGTTCAAGACACAACGGTGGCATGATGAGAAAACCCGTTTACCTCGATTACTCGGCCACCACACCTGTAGATCCTCGGGTGCTGGATGTCATGCTGCCTTTTCTTCGTGAAGACTATGGCAACCCAGCCTCCCGCAGCCATGCCTACGGCTGGAAGGCCGAAGAGGCCGTGGAAACTGCCCGCGAGCACGTCGCCGCTCTGGTGAACTGCGATCCGAAAGAGATCGTTTGGACATCCGGCGCCACAGAGTCGATCAATCTCGCCATCAAAGGGGCGGCCCACTTCTACAAGACCAAGGGCCGGCATCTGATCACGCTGAAGACCGAGCACAAGGCCACCCTGGATACCTGTCGCGAGTTAGAGCGTGAAGGATTCGAGGTCACGTATCTCGATGTGAAGGAAGATGGCCTGATGGACTGGGATGCCTTTGTCGCAGCAGTTCGTCCGGACACTATTCTGGTGTCGGTCGTCTATGTGAACAATGAGATCGGAGTCATCCAAGACATTCCGCGCATTGGAGAGTTCTGCCGCAGCAAGGGCATTATTTTTCATGTTGACAGTGCCCAGGCCACTGGAAAAGTTGTGATCGATCTGGAGCAGTTGAAGGTCGATCTGATGTCGTTCTCAGCGCACAAGACCTATGGCCCGAAGGGCATGGGTGCCTTGTTCGTTCGGCGCAAGCCGCGGGTGCGCATTGAGGCACAGATCCACGGAGGCGGCCACGAGCGTGGCATGCGGTCCGGCACACTGCCCACCCATCAGATTGTCGGCATGGGCGAAGCATTCAGACTGGCTCGGCTTGAGATGGCCACAGAAAACGAACGGATACGTGCGCTGCGTGACCGGCTTCTCAAGGGGCTGACCGAGATGGAAGCGGTCTATGTGAACGGCGATATGGAGCAGCGGGTGCCCCATAACCTGAATATCAGTTTCAACTATGTCGAGGGCGAGTCCTTGCTCATGGGGATCAAGGATGTTGCGGTCTCCTCGGGTTCGGCCTGTACATCGGCCAGTCTTGAGCCTTCCTATGTGCTGCGGGCCCTGGGCCGTTCGGATGAACTGGCCCATTCATCGATTCGTTTTTCGGTCGGCCGTTTCACCACCGAGGAAGATATTGACTTCACGGTGACGCTCATCAAAGAGAAGGTGGCCAAGCTTCGTGAGATGTCTCCATTGTGGGAGATGGTCAATGAAGGTGTCGATCTGAATTCCGTTCAGTGGGCTGCGCACTGAGCCGAAATACGAAAGATGTCCACAGCAGAACAATTAAAACAGACCGGTGTTTGAATTAGTGTCGTTTCGGGGGATTAAGCATGGCGTACAGTGAAAAAGTAATTGATCATTACGAGCATCCGCGCAATGTCGGCGCGTTCGATAAGTCCGATCCGGGTGTCGGCACCGGAATGGTGGGTGCGCCCGCCTGTGGCGATGTGATGAAACTTCAGATTAAGGTAAACGCCCAGGGCGTGATTGAGGACGCACGCTTTAAGACCTATGGCTGCGGCTCTGCAATTGCCTCATCCTCTCTGGTGACCGAGTGGGTCAAGGGCAAGACCCTGGACCAGGCCATGGAGATCAAAAATACGCAGATCGCCGAGGAGCTTGCCCTTCCACCGGTCAAGATCCATTGCTCGATTCTGGCGGAAGATGCGATCAAGGCGGCAATCGAGGATTACAAAACCAAGCATGGCGATCATGAGACCAGCCAGGCCAAAGCGGCCTAGCGCTGCGATCTGCTGATTGACGCATCATGGCCGTTACTTTGACCTCCAAAGCAGCCGAGCATGTCGCGCAGTTCATTGCGAAACGCGGCAAGGGGCTTGGTGTGCGCCTTGGCGTGAAGACCACCGGCTGCTCAGGCCTGGCCTACAAGCTCGAATTTGTTGATCAGCCTGCAGCCGAAGACCTGACCTTCGAGAGTTTTGGCGTGAAGGTTCTGGTGGACCCCAAGAGCCTTCCCTACATTGATGGAACAGAGCTTGATTACACCCGAGAGGGACTGAACGAGGGATTTAAGTTCAACAACCCTAACGTCAAGAGTGAGTGCGGCTGCGGAGAATCCTTCAAAGTCTAGACCGTGATCTCTGTCTCTGGTGGCGCGGCACAACTGTCCGCGCGCAATCATTTTTCTCTTTTCGGCCTGCCCATTCGATTCGCCTTGGACTCCGAGGCCCTCGACCGCGCATGGCGCGCTGTTCAAACGGCAGTGCATCCTGATCGTTTCGCAGCGGGCAGTGACGCACAACGGCTGCTTGCCCTGCAGTATTCAACGCGGATCAACGAGGCCCATCAGGTGCTGCGCGATCCTCTGCGGCGCGCAGCCTATCTCTGTGAACTCAACGGTGTGGATGTCGATGCCGAACGCAATACCGCCATGCCCGAAGACTTTTTGATTCAGCAGATGGAGTGGCGGGAATCTCTAGAGGACGCCGCCCAGGCCGGGGATCTGCGCGGGCTGGCGCAGCTCGAGCAGGAGGTCGATGGGGCGACCTCGGAGACGGAGTTGTTGTTGGAGCATCTTCTGGATCGTAGTGAGCCTGATTTTCAGCGGGCCGCTGCCGAGGTACGTCGGATGATGTTTTTGGCTAAGTTTTCTGAGCAGCTTCGGCTAGAAAAGAAAAGGGTGGAACGTGGCACTGCTTCAGATTGCTGAACCCGGGCAGTCTGCTGCCCCCCATCAGCATCGTATTGCGATTGGCATTGATCTGGGCACAACCCATTCGCTTGTTGCCGCGGTACGCAGTGGCAGTGTGGATGTTCTTGCCGATGGGCAGGGCAGGGTCCTGTTGCCATCGGTGGTGCGCTATGGCCCCGAGGGCGTATTGGCTATCGGTGAGCAGGCGCTCGAATCGGCGGTCACGGACCCGACCAATACCATCATTTCTGTAAAGCGATTGATGGGCAGAGGCGTGGATGATATTGCTGCCCACAGCACGCCCTATGACATCGTGGAAGGTCCTGGGCAGAAAATGGTGAGCCTGAAGACCGCTGCTGGGCTGCGATCCCCTGTTGAAGTGAGCGCGGATCTGTTGGGTGAATTGCATCAGCGTGCCCGAGATGCTTTCGGGCTCGGTGTTGCCGATGACATTGCCGGTGCGGTGATTACAGTGCCTGCCTATTTCGATGATGCCCAGCGCCAGGCCACGAAAGATGCTGCGCGTCTTGCCGGCCTGCAGGTACTGCGTCTGATCAATGAGCCGACAGCGGCTGCGCTGGCCTATGGGCTCGACTCCGGTGCGGAGGGGTTGTATGCCGTGTTCGATCTCGGAGGTGGAACATTCGATGTGTCCTTGCTCCGCCTGACCCGGGGTGTCTTTGAGGTCGTGGCAACGGGAGGAGACACTGCACTCGGTGGTGATGATTTTGATACCGCGCTGGCGCATGCATGGCTGTCGCGCTGGGAGCTTGGACATGATTTTTCCGCCTTATCGGCTTCAGAGCGGCGGCAGCTCCTTCGCCTTGCGCGACGACAGAAAGAAGCGCTGACCGAACTGGCCCCGGACGTGTCGACAACGGCGAGCTGGACGCGCGAGAACGGGCAGTCTTATGCTGCGGATATTAGTCGACGGGAGTTTGATCAGATCACGGCCGATCTCGTTAGGCGCACCATCTCGGTATCGCAGCAGGTGTTGGATGATGCGGGTATCGCGGCGACCGATCTGAAGGGCGTGGTGTTGGTGGGTGGCAGCACGCGCATGCCGGTAATTCGACGTGCCGTGGCCGAGTGTTTCGGACAGGAACCCATTACGGGACTTGATCCGGATCGTGTCGTTGCGATCGGTGCCGCGCTGCAGGCGAATCTGCTTGCGGGTAATCGTTCGGAGGGTGATGACTGGCTGCTGCTCGATGTCTTGCCGCTATCGCTCGGTCTAGAGACGATGGGCGGGCTTGCCGAGAAGATCATTCCGCGCAATACACCAATCCCTGTGGCGCGCGCCCAGGAATTCACAACTTTTAAAGACGGCCAGGTGGCAATGTCGATCCACGTCGTTCAAGGCGAACGGGAATTGGTCTCCGAATGCAGATCCCTGGCCCAGTTTGAGCTACGTGGCATTCCTCCGCTTTCGGCGGGCGCAGCCCGTATTCGGGTGAGCTTCCAGGTGGATGCGGATGGCCTGTTGTCCGTCTCTGCCCAAGAGCAAAGGTCAGGTGTTGAGGCCTCTGTCGTGGTGAAGCCCTCCTATGGCCTGACCGATGCGCAGGTTGCTGAGATGCTGCAGGCGGGATTTTCATCTGCCCAGCAGGATATGCAGGTGCGTGCGTTGCGTGAGGCGCAGGTGGATGCCCAGCGGCTTCTGGAGGCAGTCTCCAGCGCGGTGAGCCAGGACGGTGATTTGCTGATCGGAGATGAACGCCAACACATAGAGGAATTGATGGAGCAACTGCGTGCAACCTGTGGCGGGGCGGACCTGGAAGATCTCCGGGATCGGACGCGTCGGCTGTCGGCGCTTACAGATGACTTTGCGGCCCGCCGCATGGATCGGGCAGTACAACGCGCGCTTGCAGGTCAATCAATTGACGGAGTGATCGGCCATGCCGCGCGTTAAGGTCATGCCCCACCCGGAGATTTGCCCAAATGGTGCTGAGTTTGAGGCGGCATCGGGAGACAACCTCTGCCGCAGCCTACTGGCCCATGGGATTGAGATTGAGCATGCCTGCGAGATGTCCCGGGCCTGTACGACCTGCCATGTCATCGTGCGCCAGGGTTTCGAGTCGTTGACACCATCAGAGGAAGATGAGGACGACCTTCTCGATCGTGCCTGGGGTCTAACGCCGGTCTCTCGGCTGTCATGCCAGGTGGCCATCGATGACAAAGACCTCACTGTAGAGCTTCCCCGTTACACCATTAACCACGCAAGAGAGCATCACTGATATGAAATGGACCGATACGCTAGAGATCGCAATTCAGCTCAGCGAGTATCATGCGGATGTAGATCCCAAGACAATTCGCTTCACCGATCTTCACCGCTGGGTGTTGGCGCTCCCCGAATTCGACGATGATCCAAATCGTTCGAATGAAAAGATTCTTGAAGCCATTCAAATGCACTGGATAGAGGAGTCCGAATGATGAAACTGTTTATGAAAGCCGGTTCTTGCTCACTGGCCCCACACATTGTTTTAAAAGAGTCCGGCCTCGCCTTTGAGACCGAGGCGGTGGATCTAAAAGCCAAGCAGACGGCGTCGGGCAGCAATTACCTGGATATCAATCCCAAAGGCTATGTCCCGGCCCTGAAGCTTGACTCGGGCGAAGTGCTGACCGAGGGCCCGGCGATTACGCAGTACATTGCCGATCAGGTGCCGCAGAAAAGGCTCGCGCCGGCCAATGGCACGATTGAGCGTTCGCGCCTGCAGAGCTGGCTGACCTTCATCGGAACTGAACTGCACAAGAATTTCAGCCCATTTTTCAATCCGGCCGCCACACAGGAATGGAAAGATATTGCCCGTGCAAATCTCGAGCGTCGGTTCGCCTATGCGGATGGTCAGCTCGCCGGACGGCAGTTTTTAATGGGAGATGATTTCAGTGTGGCAGATGCGTATCTGTTTACGGTGATGCGCTGGGCGGTTTACATCAAGATGGATATGGCTGCATGGCCCAATCTGCTCGCCTTCCAGGCCCGTGTGGCCGGCCGTCCGAGTGTGCAGTCCGCCATGAAAGACGAGGGGCTGATTTAATTTTCTTCTTTGCGCAGCGCCGGGAAGAGAATGACATCCCGGATGCTTGCGCTGTCGGTGAGTAGCATCACCAGCCGGTCGATACCAATGCCACAGCCGCCTGCGGGGGGCATGCCATATTCGAGCGCCCGGATGTAGTCGGCATCAAAAAACATGGCTTCCTCATCGCCGGAGTCCTTGGCCTGTACCTGCAGATGAAAGCGTCGGGCCTGATCTTCAGGGTCATTAAGCTCCGAGAATCCGTTTGCGATCTCCCGGCCGGTGATGAAAAGCTCAAAGCGCTCGGTGATCTCGGGCCGTTGATCGGAGGCCCGGGCCAGTGGGGAGACCTCGACTGGATAGTCCACGATAAATGTCGGGTTCCAGAGCTTGTCTTCGGCAACCTCTTCAAACAGTGCCAGCTGAAGCGTGCCCAGTGCTGCCTGCCGAAGATTGGGCGCCTGCAGGTCGACCTTGTGCTGCCGGAGTGCATCGCGAATCGCATTCGGATCCTGAAGCATGCTGCTGCTGTAATGCGGCGCATGACGCTGAATGGCTTCAGTGATCGTAAGGCGTTCAAATTTTGTAGCCAGATCAACCGGCCTGCCCTGATAGGTGAGTACTGCTGATCCCGTGGCCCCCTCGGCCGCATGACGCAGCACCTGCTCGGTGAAATCCATGAGCCATTGATAGTCGGTATATGCGGCGTAGAACTCCATCATGGTGAACTCTGGGTTGTGCCGCGGGCTGAGTCCCTCATTTCGGAAGTTACGATTAATTTCGTAGACCCTTTCAAATCCACCCACAATCAGTCGCTTTAGAAAAAGTTCCGGCGCGATACGCAGAAACATCTGTTGATCTAAAGCGTTGTGGTGGGTAATGAACGGTCGCGCAGCAGCACCTCCAGGAATCCGCTGCAGCATGGGTGTCTCGACCTCGAGAAAATCGTGGTCGTTCATGAAATGGCGGATTGCCGCGAGGGTCTTGGAGCGTGCGATGAAAATCTCACGGGATTCGTTATTGACAATCAGGTCAACATAGCGCTGTCGATAGCGCGTCTCGGTGTCGTGCAGGCCGTGGAATTTATCCGGCAAGGGTCGCAATGATTTACTGATCAGGCGAATCAGGCTGCACCGTATCGAGAGCTCGCCCTTCATGGTTTTGAAGAGGACGCCCTCGGCGTACAGAATATCGCCAAGATCCCAGTGCTTAAATGCCTCGTGCGAGTCTGATCCGACGCCCTCATCGTTTAGGTAGATCTGAATTCTTCCGGTCGCGTCTTGCAGCGTGGCAAAGCTGGCTTTTCCTTGCACGCGTTTCAACATCATTCTTCCGGCGACACTCACCTGTACATGCTCGCCCTCGAGCTGCTCACGGCTATGCTGCTCGTACCGGGCATGCAGGGCAGCCGCCCGATGAGATGGATGGACGTCGTTTGGAAATGCCGTGGCCTTGGCCCGCAGACTATCGAGCTTGGCCCGACGTTCGGTCATGATCTGATGTTCGTCAAAGCCTGACTGCTCAAGGCTCTTGTCACCATCTTCCGGTGTGGGGGGCGTAGTGCTCATCTCAGACTCCCTGCTTAAGGCTGGCTTCGATAAATGCATCGAGATCACCGTCAAGGACACGCTGCGTGTTGGAGATCTCCACATGGGTCCGCAGGTCCTTAATTCTTGACTGATCCAGAACGTAGCTGCGGATCTGATGGCCCCAGCCTACATCGGTCTTGCTATCTTCAAGTTTCTGCTGCTGCTCAAGACGCTTTCGCATCTCGTGTTCGTAGAGCCGGGACTTCAGCATCTTCCAGGCCTCATCCCGATTGCGGTGCTGGGAACGGTCGTTCTGACACTGCACCACGATTCCTGTGGGGACATGGGTCAGCCGCACGGCTGAGTCGGTCTTGTTGATGTGCTGACCGCCCGCACCCGAAGCGCGAAATGTGTCGGTGCGGACATCGGCCGGATTGATCTCAATTTCAATGGAGTCATCCACCTCTGGGTAGACGAATACGGAGGCAAAGGAGGTGTGACGTCCGCCACTGGAGTCAAATGGCGACTTTCGTACGAGCCGATGCACACCGGTCTCGGTGCGCAGATAGCCGAACGCATAATCACCCGAAATCTTAATCGTGGCTGACTTAATTCCCGCGACATCCCCTTCGGATTCCTCGAGAAGTTCGGATTTAAAGCCCTTGCGCTCCGCGTATCGAAGGTATTGACGCAACAGCATCGATGCCCAGTCGCAGGCCTCTGTTCCCCCGGCGCCTGCCTGGATATCGACGAAACAGTTGCTGGGATCTGCGGGGTTGGAAAACATACGGCGAAATTCCAGATCGGCGACCTCTGCCTCGATCGTCTGGCTATCCTGCTCGACAGCGAGCAGTGTGGCATCGTCGGCCTCCTGACGCGCCATATCAAGAAGCTCACTGGACTCCTCAATTCGGGCCGAGAGCCCGCGGATCGAGGCCACTACCGTCTCGAGGGACTTTTTCTCCCGGCCCATTTCCTGGGCCCGCTTGGGATCATTCCAGAGCTGGGGATCCTCCAGCAGCTGATTGACGTCGTTTAGCCGCGCTGCTTTTGCATCAAAGTCAAAGAAACCCCCGGAGTTCATCCACCCGCTTGCGCAGGGATTGAAGGGATTGGTCGATCTGATTGATGCGCTCGGCTTCCATTGACATTCCGCTGAAAAACCTCGGATTTTACGCTAGACCGATGATCTCTAACTGCACAGAGGATCGGCCCTGCCAGTCATTGACACCGAGCTGATAGGCAAGTCTGCTACGTGGGCCGGTCAGGGGCCCGGCACGAAACCAGATGGCCTCAAAGGGTTCGGCCTGGCGGGGTCCTGATGAGGCCAGTCGAAGCGTGAGCCGCAGATGCTGCTCCTTGATACGTTTCTGCGCCAGGATCTCAAATTCGTTGATAAAGACAGGCGCCGGAAATCCCTGGCCCCAGATCTGCTCCGATAACAGCCTGGCCACATCGAGGCGAATCTCTTCCGGCTGTAGGCCACCATCAAATTCAAGAACCTGCTGGAGTGCTGCCGGTTCGGCGAACTCTCGAAGTGCGGCCTCAAACGCCTGCGTGAATGGAGCCAGATCGCTGGCGGAAATTGTCAGGCCCGCGGCCATGGCATGCCCCCCAAAGGTCTTCAGAAGGCCGGGATGTCGGGTATCGATACGCTCTAAGACATCGCGGATGTGAATACCGGGGATGGAGCGGCAGGAACCTTTCATCAGTGACGAGTCCGGATCATTCGCGAAAATAATGGTTGGCCGATAAAAGGCCTCTTTCAGGCGTCCGGCAATCAGGCCGATGATGCCCTGATGCCATTCAGCATCATGGAGCACGATGCCGATTGCTTGACTGGGGGCCTCGGACGGGTTGGTCTTGGATTGCGCCGCGAGCTTTTGCTCTGCCCGTTGCATTGCCGTTTCACGGGCATCGGATTCAATTTCTTGTCGTTCGCGATTCAAACTGTCGAGCTGCGCTGCAAGCGCTCGCGCGTGTTCAGCGTCATCCTCAATTAGGCAGCGAATGCCAATGGCCATGTCAGCCAGACGTCCTGCCGCGTTGACGCGCGGGCCAATTGCGAAGCCCAGATCGCGGACTGTTGCCTCTCGAACGGAACGGTTTGCGATCTCAAATAATGCGTTGAGACCTGCAACGGACCCGGCCCGTCGCAGTCGGCTCAGGCCTTGGGCGACCAGTCTGCGGTTATTGGCATCGAGCCGAACCAGATCAGCGACTGTGCCGAGAGCCACAATGGGCAACAGATCATCGAGCCGAGGAATTTTTTCGGCAGGCCAGCTGCGTTTATCCCGTAGATGGCCGCGTAGCGCCATCAGTACATAGAACATCACACCGACACCCGCCAGGTGTTTGCTTGGGAATGGACATCCCGGCTGATTCGGGTTCACGATCAGCGCCTCGGGCAGCTGCGGCCCGGGCAGATGGTGGTCGGTTACTAAGACCTTCATGCCGAGCGCTTTTGCCCGCGATACGCCGGCCAGGCTGGAGATGCCGTTATCGACCGTGATGATCCAATCAGGAATATTGTCGTGGTGCAGGGCTGCCGCGTGATCGACCAGCGCTGGGGTGAGTCCGTAGCCAAAGATAAATCGATCCGGCACAAGAAAATCCACGTTGGCACCGAACCGGCGCAGACCACGGATTGCCACTGCGCAGGCCGTTGCACCATCGGCGTCAAAGTCCGCCACCACCAGAAGCCGACTGCCAGCCTCGATGGCGTCTGCAAGTGCGCCTGCTGCCTGCTCCAGGTTGAGCATATGGGTGGGGGGCAGGAGTCCATTCAGGTCGTTAACGATGTCCTCGGGTGTTTTGATATCGCGTCGGGCGTATACCCGCGCCAGGACCGGATGAATTCCTGCCCGCGTGAGTGATGCCTGAACGTTTTCGTCAGGCCGTCGCTCGCGGGTTGCGGGGGGCTTCGGGCTGGCGTGCTCAATAGACGGTTGCATGCTGGCTAGTATGGCAAACTCAGCGCATGCTGCCTTATGAAATCATGATTGGCCTGCGGTATACCCGCGCCGGACGCGCTGCCCGGTCTCAGCGGCGCTCCAGTGGCGGCGTTGTGGGTCTGCGAAGAAACCGTTTCATCTCATTTATATCGGGCCTTGCGACTGCGGGAATCGCCCTGGGAGTGGCCGCCCTGATCGTGGTGCTCTCTGTCATGAATGGGTTTCAGAAAGAGGTTCGAGACCGAATGCTCAGTGTGCTCTCGCATGCTGAGGTCATCATCCCTGGGGGGGCGCTCAGCATGGTCGGGGCGGTGCAGGCCCGGGTCGGTCAGCATGATGCGGTTCAGGCCTCGGCGCCTTTTGTGATGGCGCAGTCCATGATCTCTCGCGATGGCCAGATGCGGGGAATCCTGGTGCGTGGTATCGATCCGCGTCAGGAGCCTTTGGTGAGCGGTGGTGTAGCCCGACTGCTGTCCGGCAAACTGGAGACACTGGCGCCGACGACGTTTCAGATTGTCTTGGGCCGTGATCTGGCATCCCAGCTGGGGGCATCCATTGGCGATCAGGTTGTCCTGATTGCGGCCGATGGTGTTGTCGGTCCTGCCGGCGTGACACCGCGGCTGCGTCAGTTCACGGTGGGTGGAATATTTGCCTCCGGCCACCATGAATACGACAGCAACCTCGCCTTAATTCATGCCGCGGATGCAACTGTATTTTTCAGGGATCAGGCAACAGTTGGTGTAAGACTCAGGCTGGATGATATGGAGCGGGCACCGGTCGTGGCACGCGAGCTTGCAACCGTGTTGTCCTCTGAGCCCGGGCTGCGACATGTCATCGTGCGTGACTGGTCATATGAGAACCGTAATTGGTTTGCTGCAGTCCAGGTCGAGAAGCGAATGATGTTCATCATTCTTACGCTGATCATCGCGGTAGCGGCTTTTAATCTGGTATCGATGCTGGTCATGACCGTGACCGATAAACGTGGCGATATCGCGATTCTGCGAACGCTTGGTGCCCAGCGGGGCAGCATCATGGCTATTTTTGTTGTGCAGGGTGCCTGGCTCGGCCTGCTTGGTGTTGGCTTCGGTGTCGTGGCTGGGGTATTGATCGCCAGCAATATCGACCTGGTCATGGCCTGGATCGAGATGCTATTCGGATTTCAAGTTCTTCCCAAAGGCATCTACTTCATCGATCGACTGCCGTCGGATCTGCGCGCATCTGATGTTACGCAGATCGGCCTTATGGCCATCGTGCTGTCATTTCTGGCCACGCTCTATCCGAGCTGGCGCGCATCTCGGCTTGAACCTGCAGAGGCCTTACGCTATGAATAGCGCTGCCTCCGTATCCATGAACCCACCCGATCAAATGCCTTTGTTGCAGGCGAAAGATCTGCGCATGGTCTTTGGAGATGGCGCTGGAGAGGTCGTGGCACTTGGCGGTGTCGGCCTAACGCTGCATCGTGGGGAGACGATTGCGGTGGTGGGTGCATCCGGTGCGGGCAAGAGCACGTTGTTACATATTCTGGGCGGCCTTGAGGCGCCTACCTCCGGCGAGGTTCTTCTGCAGGGGCGTTCGCTTTATGCCATGCCTGATCGAGAGCGAACCGCCCAGAGAAATTCGGATCTTGGATTTGTGTATCAGGCTCACCATCTGCTGCCCGAATTCACGGCGGAAGAAAATGTCGCGATGCCGTTGTTGATTCGTCGGCAGTCGCCGTCGGCCGCGCGGGCGCAGGCCATTCAGATGTTGTCTCGGGTGGGGCTGGAGGCGCGATGCAGCCATACACCCGCCATGCTCTCAGGCGGGGAGCGTCAGCGGGTGGCGATCGCGCGGGCGTTGGTGACTCAGCCGGCCTGTGTTCTTGCCGATGAGCCCACCGGCAATCTCGATCGAGCGACCGCTGCAAAAGTGTTTGAACTGCTCATCGATCGTGTGCGAAGCCAGCAGTGTGGCCTGATCGTGGTCACACATGACCCCGAGCTTGCGCAGCGCTGCGATCGGACTATCGCCCTCTGATGTTGCGGCGTTTACGGCGCTGAACGACTTCCCAACGTACCCACAGATTCCAGCCGAATCTTGTGAGCAGATAGCCTACGATGGCCAGCGTAAGGGCGAGCGCAAATACACCCACCACAAGTGGCCAGCCCATCCCAAGGGCCCAGTCGGCAAGTCCGACAAAGGAACTGACCGGGGCGGTCAGATCAAACTCAGGTGGGGCTGGAAATGCCTGCCCGGCCTGGCCGTCGTGTGTCGCTGCAGGCATGAGGCGATTCAAGAGAAAGATACCGATCTGTAGCGCCAGGACATACAGGGGAATAAACGTGATCGGATTGGTGTAAAAGGTCATTAATACCGCGACGGGCAGGTTCCAGTGAAAGAGAAACGAAAAAAGTGCAGCGCCAAACATCTGAAATGGTGCTGGAAACAGCCCGCAAAAGAGACCCGCAGCGACACCGCCTGCGACGCTGCGTCGATGCAATGTCCATACGGCGGGGTGGAGCACCCATGGACCCAGGGCTCGGAGCACTCGGCTCTGTTCGAGTTTTGATTGGTCCGGCAGAATGCGGTGAAGGAACTTTCTCGCCATAGCGGCCTATTCTAGCCATGCTCATCGATAGTCATTGCCATCTTGATTATCTGGATGTACCCGCAAACCCTGGCGGCATTATGGGTGCGATCTCCCGCGCACGGAGTGTGGGGGTTCGTGCCGTCATTGTTCCAACGGTGGCGCCAGAGAACTTCGACCGCGTGGTGGCCCTTGCAGAGAGCATTCCCGAGGTCTTTTTCGCGCTCGGGATCCACCCGATCTATGTCCAAGAGATGAGCGACAGCAGTCTCGACGATCTTCAGAATGCCCTGAGGCGATTCAAGGACCACCCCAAACTCGTCGCAGTAGGGGAGATTGGCCTTGATCATTACGTGTCAGATCGAGATCGGGAAAAAATGCAGATGTTTTATCTTGCCCAGTGCAAAATGGCCCGGGATTTTTCATTGCCTGTGGTGCTTCATGTTCGTAAAGCGCAGGACCAGGTGCTCAAGGGATTACGGCGGTATGGCATTCGATCGGGAATTGCCCATGCCTTTAATGGCAGCCTTGTACAGGCTCAGGCCTATATTGCGCAGGGGCTCGTCCTTGGTTTTGGCGGTGCAATGACCTTTACCCGTGCTGCCCAGATTCGAAGGCTTGCGGCCACGTTACCACTTTCAGCAATTGTGCTGGAGACGGACTCCCCCGATATCGCACCGGCGTGGCGTGCGCGCGGTGCCATCAATGAGCCGGGCGAAATGCTCGCCATTGCGCGATGCCTTGCTGAACTCCGGGACGACTCCTTGGAGACGATTATTCGGGCGACCGGAGAGAATTCTCTTCGAGTTCTGCCCCGGCTCAACACGCACGCCTAGTTTTCTTTGTTGTCGATCGCGCTTGGCGCGTTGTTGGGTGTCTGCTGGGTACAGACGCAGCGGATATTGCCGGATGCGTCAGCCTGCATGTGGATCGGCGTCGCGGCAGGCGTTATCGCCTGTCTCTTTCGGTGGCTGGATCGGCACACCTCCTGGCCAGAGCGCTCCTGCCTGATTCGTCGTGGCACAGGACTTCTGCAGCGTTGCGCGTGGATCGGCTGTGCGGGGGGAGCCTCTGCAGCGTGGTGCATCTCAGTGGCGCAGATGGGGCTGGATGCGCGGCTGCCAGAGTCGCTTGACCGGCAGTCGATGGTGCTGGAGGTCGTCATTCGGGATCTGCCCACCCTGCAGGAGCGCGGATGGCGATTCGAGGCAGAGGTACGTCAGGCCCATTGGGCCGGCAATACCCGTCAGCCGGTATCAGAATTTCCCCGCCGAGGCCTGATGTTTTGGCCGGCCACCCAATCCCGATCGTTACCGGAACGGCTGAGGCCCGGGGAGCGGTGGGAATTGATGGCAAAGGTCCGCCAGCCGTTTGGAACCCTAAACCCGGAATCATTTGATGCGGAAGCCTGGATGCTGGAACAAGGCTTTCAATTCGTTGGCAGTGTGCAGTCGGGGAAATCCGCGCAGACGCCGCGCCTGCTGGGAATCGAATCCGGTTTTGGAATTCGCATTGATCAGATGCGAGACGCGATTCGCTATCGAGTCATGCAGGCGGTTGGGGACTCGTCTGCGGCGGGTGTGTTAAGTGCCTTGGTTGTGGGTGATCAGCGCGCGATTTCGATACAGGACTGGGCAATCTTTCGCCGAACGGGCGTCTCGCATCTGATGAGTATCTCGGGGCTGCATGTCACCATGATTGGCGCGATGGCGGGATGGTGTGCCGGTCTGCTGTGGCGTTGGCTGTGCATGATGCGCTGCGCTGCCGGGCTCTGGCTGCCCGTGCAATCCGTTTCCGCATTCAGTGCCATGGTGGCTGCGATCGGATATGCACTACTTGCGGGGTTTGCGATTCCTGCGCAGCGCACGGCCCTGATGGTATCGGTGATGGCGGTTGCGAAAATAATGGGCGTGAGGGCCAGTTCCTGGTCGGTCTTGGCCCTTGCCTTACTTGCGGTGCTGCTGACACATCCAATGTCTGTCTTATCGGTCGGATTCTGGCTGTCATTTGTTGCGGTGGGTTTTCTCTTCTCGCGTCAGCCATCTGATCATGGGCAGCTATTGGATTCAGCTGATCATCGGCCATTAATGGTGATCAAAGCGGTACAGGTCCTGCGACAGGCGGCCGCCACTCAGTGGGCGATTACGCTTGGCCTCTTGCCACTGACCATATTGTTGTTTCAGCAGATCTCTGTGGTGGGCCCGCTTGCAAATGCGATCGCGATCCCTGTGGTGAGTTTTCTGGTCACGCCGTTTTCGATGGCCGGGGTGATCGAATACGCGATATTTGATCATTCGGCCTTACTCGGTGTCGCAGCGATGGTGCAGGAGACGCTCGCGCGTATGCTCGCCTGGCTATCGGGCCACCCGCTGTCTACATTTGATTGGCCCAGTCCAGGCTGGCTGGGGGCAGCCATCGCCACCCTCGGCATGGTCATCGTGTTTGGCGGGCTCTGCCACGGCCGTGGGTATCGCCTGCGCCACCTGGGGTGGCTGGGTTTGATTCCGTTGCTGATGTCTTCCACGCCTGCGCCTGCCGAGGGTGAGATGCAGGTAACGCTGATGGATGTGGGCCAGGGCAGTGCAGTCTTGGTACGAACCCAGACCCATGCGTTGTTATTTGATACCGGTCCCGTTATGGGGCAGGGCGATGCAGGCGATCGTGTGGTGTTGCCGACCCTGCGCCGCTATGGGGTGAGAGGACTGGATCGCATCGTGGTGTCGCATGCTGATCAGGATCACAGTGGTGGACTGGCCAGTCTGTTACTTGGCCTGTCGGTTCGCGAACTGATGGCGCCTGAGTTTGAATCCCTTGATGCGGTGCTTCAGCAGGCCGAGAGATCTCCGCATTTTTCATCCTCCATGGCTCGGCAGACGTGTCGGGCGGGGCAGGGGTGGCAGTGGGATGGTGTTCGGTTTCAGTTTCTCCATCCGCAGTCGGATCCGCAGCAGCCGCTTGTGCCGCGTCAACGCAACCGGTATTCCTGCGTCCTCAGAATTGAGGATGCCCAAGGAGGGAGTCTTTTGTTGACCGGAGATATTCCCATTCGAACAGACCGCGAACTGGTCTCCCGCTTCGTGGGCATGCAAGATCCCGAGGCATCCGATGCGTTGACGCTGGCGGGAGTTGCATTGGCATCCCAGATCTTGGTTGCGCCTCACCATGGCAGTCGAACATCACTCAGTGAGGAGCTATTGCGCGCTGTCGCACCGCGAATGGTCGCGATTCAGGCGGGCTTTCGAAATCGCTTTGGCCACCCCCATTCCGAAGTGCTGGAACGGATTCAAAGGTCTGGGCTGGCAGAGCATGAGGTGCTTCGGACGGATTACCAGGGTGCCATTGAGATCCGTTGGGTTGACGGGCAGCCGTTTACCTGGGACTTCTGGCGCGACCATCGTCGCTATTGGCATCTTCCGCGGCAGGCTAGCCCATCGGAGGACGACCTGGAGCCGTGAGCACAGGTCGCCTCAAAGGGCATCAAGAAGGGCTCTATGGGCGCGATTTGTCCGCGCGCCATTAACGAGGGTGCTATTGCGCAGGTGCTATTGCGCGGTCCAGCCGCCATCCATCGCCCAGGCAACACCACGGACCTGTGTTGCCGCATCTGAGCAGAAAAACACGGCCAACTGCCCCAACTGCTCCGGGGTGACAAACTCCCCAGAGGGTTGTTTCTCGGCGAGCAGATCGCGCTTGGCATCGTCATTGGAAATTTTCTTTTCTGCTGCGCGCGCATCCACTTGTTTCTGTACAAGCGGCGTGAGCACCCAGCCGGGACAGATGGCGTTGCAGGTCACAGGCGTGCTTGCACACTCAAGGGCAACTGTCTTGGTGAGGCCGACAATGCCGTGCTTGGCTGCGACATAGGCACTCTTATTTGCTGATGCCACAAGTCCGTGGGCAGATGCGATATTGATGATGCGGCCAAAGCCACGTTTTTTCATACCGGGCAGTGCACAGCGCGTTGTATGAAACGCCGATGAGAGATTAATTGCGATGATGGCATCCCAGCGGTCGACCGGAAAATCTTCAATCGCAGAGACGTGTTGAATTCCAGCGTTATTCACCAGGAAGTCGATTCGACCAAGTTTTGACTCGGTAGCCCGGATCATGTCTTCGATCTCGGAAGGCTTGGACATGTCCGCGCCGTGATGCAGTACCCGGCCGCCATGCATCGATGAGAGTTCTTGAATCAGGCCGTTAATCATGGATGTCTCGCCGAATCCGTTGAGCATGATGTCGGCGCCTTGCTCGGCCAGGGCGCGTGCGATTCCGAGGCCAATACCGCTGGTGGAACCAGTAACGAGAGCGACTTTGGAGCGAAATGGGTTGGCTTGCGACATGGGATCTCCTCTGGTAACGGGCGGGGTGATAGCATCAAAACATGGCAATGATAAAGGGTAGCGCCCAGACCGCTGATCAGCCCCGGCGAGGGTCCGTGACCTGCATCAGCACTGCCGGGCTGCATCGGATGGCCTATCAGGAATGGGGTGACCCGCATAACACTGATGTGGTGATCTGCGTTCATGGCCTCACCCGTATCAGCGAAGACTTCCAGGATCTTGCCCGCGGGATTTCAGACCGGTTTCGTGTGGTCTGCCCAGATGTGGTTGGCCGTGGGCGTTCATCCTGGCTGCGAAACCCAATGCTCTATGGGGTGCCCCAGTATGTCAGCGATATGGTGACATTGATTGCGCGTCTCAATGTCGATCAGGTCAAGTGGGTGGGCACATCCATGGGCGGGTTAATTGGAATGTCGCTTGCCGCGCTCGAGCACTCACCCATTGAGCGACTGGTTCTGAATGATGTCGGTGCTGTCTTAGGCGGCGCTGCACTCGGCCGTATTGCCACGTATGTTGGACTGAAGACTGAATTCGATTCCTACGATCAGGCGTACGCCACATGTCGGGCGATATTTTCTGGATTCGGACCGCATTCAGAGCCTCAATGGAAACAGTTAATTGATTCCGTGCTCGTCGACCTGCCGGATGGCCGCGTTCGTGTCCATTACGATCCCGCCATCGCTGAGCCATTTCGGCAGGCCTATGGCGCACAGGCGGCTGCTGGAAAATCGCCAGACGATCTCAATCTCTGGCCGATTTACGATGCAGTACGTTGTCCTACGCTTCTGCTGCGCGGCGCGGAAAGCGATCTGTTAACGCGAGAGATTGCCCAGCAGATGTCTGCCCGGGGACCCGCTGCCCAGCTTATGGAGCTGCCTGGTGTTGGACATGCCCCCACACTGATGCACGACGACCAGATCTCGGCCGTCCGTAATTTCCTGCTTGCAGATCAGGAGGCCTAAAGCAGTGCTGCGACGACAGCTGCTATTGGCTGGCCTGGGCGGGTGGATGTTGGCGGGCTGCGCGGGCCCTCCTGTGGCGACATCTGAGCGACGCGAAAAATTCGCGCTTGTTCTCGGCGGCGGCGCGGCGCGTGGGTTTGCCCACATTGGCGTGATCAAGGTGCTTGAGGCCAATGGCATGGTGCCTGACCTCATTGTGGGCACCAGCGCGGGAAGCCTGGTGGGCGCGCTTTATGCATCCGGCATTGATGGTTTTGAACTGCAGCGTCTTGGGCTTTCACTGGACGAGGCCACATTTGCGGACTGGACGATTGGCAGTCGGGGCCTCATCAAGGGCGAGGCGCTTGCTGCCTACGTGAATCAGCAGCTTAAGCAGCAGCCAATCGAACGTTTAAAACGTGCCCTTGCGATTGTCGCCACCGATCTGAGAACGGGCGAGCCGATCGTGTTTCAGCGGGGCGATACAGGGATGGCGGTGAGGGCATCAAGCGCAGTGCCCGGTATTTTCAGTCCCGTCAAAATTGGTGACCGCGAGTATGTGGATGGCGGGCTGACCCATCCGGTGCCCGTAGCGATTGCCCGCAGGCTCGGTGCAGATGTGGTGCTGGCGGTGGATATTTCCGCCCGGCCGCGCAATCAGGAGATTGGCAGTACGGTGGATGTGCTTTTGCAGACATTCACCATCATGGGTGCCCGTATCGGGCAGTATGAGCTGGCGGCCGCTGATATTGTGGTCCGGCCATCAATCGGGCAGATTCGCGGTACCGATTTTTCTGCGCGGAATATCGCCATTCTCGAGGGGGAGAAGGCGGCCCTTGCGGTGATCGCTGATCTGCGGAAACGGCTCGGTCCTATTCCAGTTTCGAAATGAGCCGTCTTGCCTGATCAAAGCGTTTGGCCCAGTAGTCTTGGCTGAGCGACTCAATTCGAACCACACCTCGAGATGTCGGCGCATGTACAAAGCGTCGATCCCCGAGATAAACACCAACATGAGAATTGGGGCGACCGGTGGTGTTAAAAAACACCAGATCCCCGGGAGACATCGCGTGTGAGGGTATTGCAGCGCCGATCAGGGCCTGCTCCTCTGTAGTCCGCGGAAACCGCACCCGAAATGCCTCTTGAATAATGTGGGCGACCAGTCCCGAGCAGTCAAACCCCTCGGTCGGCGAGGCGCCCCCGGCCCGGTAGGGCGTTCCAAGCAGCAGCACGGATCGAGAGGTGATCTCTGAGATCGCCTGTTCCCGCGACATGCCCGCCGGCGGCTGAATAAAGGCACCGATTGGCGGCTCTGATCGCCAGGGGGGTGTTGTTGTCACCGGCATCTTTGCCGGACCGGCGCAGCCGGCCAGCAGGAGCAGCAACATTACTGCCGCGGCGACACGAGTTGGGTCCAGTATCATGCGCAGGATTATCGAACAACAAGGACCGATCATGATTCAACGCCCTAGTCTGACTGAGGAAGATGTCCAGCGCATCGGCGATGCCGCCGTTGCTGAGGCCAAGAAAAATAACTGGAATGTCTCGATTGCGATCTGCGACGAGGGCGGTCATTTGGTCTGGCTCAAGCGTCTGGATGGCGCGCCTGCCATCTCTGCGTATATCGCCCCCCAGAAGGCAAAGACCGCAGCCATGGGCCGGCGAGAGTCAAAGATCTACGAAGACGTCATCAATCAGGGCCGCACTTCTTTTCTGTCTGTTCCCGAGCTCGAGGCCATGCTTGAAGGCGGCGTGCCGATCATGGTGGACGGCCACTGCCTGGGCGCGGTTGGTGTGTCAGCCGTGAAGTCGAGCGAAGACGCCCAGATCGCGAAGGCGGGGATCGCGGCGCTGTGATCCCCGGGCGGCAGGCATTGGAATTGCGCTAGGCCGCCATTTTCTCGATTTTGATTTTCCATTCCTTCGGTCCTGTCTCATGGACCGAGGTTCCTGTGGAGTCGACCGCCACCGTGACGGGCATGTCTTTCACTTCAAATTCGTAGATCGCCTCCATGCCAAGGTCTTCAAAGCCAACAACGCGTGCGCCGCGAATGGCTTTGCTCACGAGATAAGCGGCACCACCGACCGCCATCAGATAGGCAGATTTGTGACGTTTAATGGCCTCGATGGCCTCGGGTCCGCGTTCGGCCTTCCCAATCATGGCGATCAGCCCGGTTTTTGCCAGCATGGTCTCGGTGAATTTATCCATTCTGGTTGCAGTGGTCGGTCCAGCAGGGCCAACCACTTCGTCGCGCACAGGGTCGACAGGGCCGACGTAATAGATCACGCGATTTGTGAAGTCCACGGGAAGTTTTTCGCCCTTGTTGAGCATATCGGTGATCCGCTTATGAGCGGCATCACGTCCTGTCAGCATCTTGCCGTTCAGCAGTAGGGTCTGGCCGGGCTTCCAGGAGGCGACCTCTGCAGGGGTGAGCGTATCGAGATTCACGCGCTTTGATTTCTCGACGTCTGCCGACCAGGAAATGTCCGGCCACTGATCCAGTGATGGTGGCTCGAGGTGGGCCGGCCCGGATCCATCGAGATGAAAATGGACATGCCGGGTTGCAGCGCAGTTCGGAATCATTGCCACGGGCAGGTTGGCCGCGTGTGTTGGGTAGTCCATGATCTTGACATCGACCACGGTGGTCAGTCCGCCGAGACCCTGGGCGCCAATGCCCAAGGCATTGACCTTGTTGTAAATCTCAATTCGAAGTTCTTCCAGGCGATTTGCCGGCCCGCGTTTGATGAGTTCGGCCATATCCACGGGATCCATGAGAGATTCTTTTGCCAGTAGCGCAGCCTTCTCGGGGGTGCCGCCGATGCCAATACCCAGAATGCCTGGCGGGCACCATCCTGCGCCCATAGTCGGAACGGTTTTGACCACCCAATCCACAATCGAATCACTCGGATTGAGCATGGCCAGTTTGCTTTTCGCCTCAGAGCCGCCGCCCTTTGCGGCGCAGATGACCTCAACGCCTTCGCCAGCGACCATCTCGTAATGAATGACGGCCGGTGTGTTGTCACGTGTATTTTTTCGGGTCCCCGCGGGATCGGCCAGGACCGATGCCCTGAGCAGGTTGTCCTTGTTTCCGTAGGCCTGACGGACCCCTTCGTTCACCATATCAGCGATGGTCATGGTGGCACCTTCCCATCGTGTATTCATGCCAATTTTTAGAAAGACAGTCGCAATGCCGGTGTCTTGGCAGATCGGCCGTCGGCCTTCTGCACTCATTCTGCTGTTGGTCAGGATCTGGGCGATGGCATCTCGGGCGGCCGGATTTTGTTCGCGCTCATAGGCGCTGCCAAGGGCCTGAATGTAGTCCAGTGGGTGGTAGTAGCTAATGAACTGAAACGCATCCGCAATACTTTGGATGAAGTCCTTCTGTTGAATCGCGGCCATGGCACAACTCCTTTTTTTCCTGTAGATTTTACGAGCTAGCGCCACCTTGAGATGGGCCGTGAGAGCCCCCTGTCGCGCCGCAACATAAGAATTCTAAACCGCCACGATCACCACCAAGGGAGCAGTCAATATGGCAATCGAATCGGTACTACATGAGACCCGTGTATTTCCGCCGCCCAAAGAATTTGCCGCCAAGGCACGTCTGGGCAGCATGGAGGCCTACCTCGCGATGTGCAAAGAGGCAGACACCAACTATGCGGGGTTCTGGGCGAAGCAGGCCCGCGCAGAGATCATTTGGAAAAAACCATTCACCCGTACCCTGGATGAGAGCAAGGCGCCGTTTTACAAATGGTTCGATGACGGCACGCTGAACGTGTCCTATAACTGCCTGGACCGCCATATCGAGGCGGGCAATGGCGATCGGGTTGCCCTCATCTTCGAGGCCGATGATGGCCAGGTGAGCAAGGTCACTTATCAGCAGCTGCACCAGCAGGTCTGCCGACTCGCGAATGCCATCAAGTCGATGGGCTACAAAAAAGGTGATCGCGCCCTGATCTACATGCCGATGTCGGTAGAGGGCGTTGTCGCGATGCAGGCATGTGCCCGGCTGGGTGTCATCCATTCTGTGGTGTTCGGTGGATTTTCGGCAAAGAGCCTGCAAGAGCGTGTCGTGGATGCGGGTGCTACCCTGATCATCGCCGCCGACGAGCAGTGCCGCGGTGGCAAGGCGATTTCTCTTAAGCCCGCTGTGGATGAGGCCATTGGACTTGGCGGCTGCGAGGGCGTCAAAAACGTGATTGTCTACCGGCGCACAGGCGGCAAGATTCCGATGACCGCAGGCCGAGATGTCTACATGGATGACATCTGCAAGAACCAGTCAGACAGCTGCGAGCCTGAGTGGGTCGAGGCCGAGCATCCGCTCTTTATTCTGTACACATCGGGCTCAACGGGTAAGCCAAAGGGTGTGCAGCACTCTTCCGCTGGCTATCTCCTGCATGCGATTCTCACCATGAAGTACACCTTCGATATTCAGTCGCATGATGTCTTCTGGTGCACCGCTGATATCGGCTGGGTCACGGGGCATACCTACATCACATACGGTCCGTTGGCCTGTGGTGCGACTGAGATTGTCTTTGAAGGCGTGCCTACGTATCCCGATGCGGGCCGGTTCTGGAAAATGATTCAGGACCACAAGGTGTCCATCTTTTACACGGCGCCGACGGCAATTCGTTCTCTCATTAAGGCCAATGAGGCAGCGCCGGCGACTGCGCCCAAGAGTTACAACCTGAGCTCTCTGCGGCTGCTGGGCTCGGTGGGTGAGCCGATCAATCCAGAGGCCTGGATGTGGTACCACACCAATGTGGGTGGCGGCCGCTGCCCGATTGTGGATACTTTCTGGCAGACCGAGACCGGTGGACACATGATCACGCCCATGCCTGGCGCAACGCCGCTGGTGCCGGGCTCGTGCACCTTGCCGTTCCCAGGAATACAGGCTGCAATCGTGGATGAGTCCGGCCACGACGTGCCAAACGGGCAGGGCGGCATTTTGGTTGTGAAAAAACCCTGGCCATCGATGATCCGCACCATCTGGGGAGATCCCGATCGATTCGTGAAGAGCTACTACCCCGAAGAGCTCGGCGGCAGGCTCTATCTTGCGGGTGACGGTGCGATTCGAGATAAAGAGACGGGCTATTTCACGATCATGGGCCGTATTGATGACGTGCTCAATGTCTCGGGTCACCGCATGGGTACGATGGAGATCGAATCGGCGCTGGTTGCAAATCCGATTGTGGCTGAGGCGGCTGTGGTGGGCCGTCCCGATGACACGACAGGCGAGGCAGTGGTGGCCTTCGTGGTGCTGAAGACCGCGCGTCCTTCGGGCGATGAGGCCAAGAAAATTGCAACTGATCTGCGCAATTGGGTCGGCAAGGAGATTGGTCCGATTGCAAAACCGAAAGAGATTCGATTCGGTGACAACCTGCCCAAGACCCGATCCGGAAAGATCATGCGCAGGCTGCTGCGCACGCTCGCGAAGGGTGAAGAGATCACCCAGGACACCTCGACCCTGGAAAACCCGGCGATCTTGGATCAGCTCAAGCAGTCCGCCTGAGTCTGTGGACCGAGGGTGTGGCCACCCTCGGTCTCTGCTACACTTTCGCGGCTGAACCTGCCTAGCCAGATGTTTCCGGGCTGCGGCTTGTCTTCCTCTCGCGGAGAGATGGATGAGTGGTTTAAGTCGCACGCCTGGAAAGCGTGTATGGGTTAATAGCCCATCGGGGGTTCGAATCCCCCTCTCTCCGCCACAACACTTTTATTTATGAATACGGCCCTAGCCAAACAAGTACTTGAGGCCGCCTTGCTCGCACACACCGAACCTATGCCGGTGTCCGAACTAAGACGGTTATTTGACGATGAACTCGATGCCGAGACGATTCGCCTGTTGCTCGAAGATCTGCAGCGGGAATGGGTCGGCCGTGGTGTGGAGCTGGTGCCGCTTGCCTCGGGCTGGCGGTTTCAGACGCGGCCGGAGATGCGTGAGTATCTGGATAAGTTAAAAAACGAAAAACCGCCGCGATATTCGCGTGCCACGATGGAGACCTTGGCGATCATTGCCTATCGTCAGCCAGTCACGCGCGGTGATATTGAAGACATTCGTGGTGTTGCAGTGGCCACACAGGTGATTAAATCGTTGGAAGATCGTGGCTGGATCGAGGCCATCGGACATCGCGATGCACCCGGTCGTCCGGCGCTCTATGCCACCACGCGTCACTTTTTAGATGATCTGGGATTGAGATCCCTCGAGGAGTTACCTGCATTGGATGCCAACTGGAGTGACACGGCGGCTGCGCTGCTGCCGGGCGTGTCGGAGACCACCCCGTGAGTGATCAGGAGCAGGACATCAAGGTGGATGAACCATCGGTGCCACCGCTTGACAGTGAGCAGCCGGAGCCCCCGATCGCGCTGCAGCCGGGGCAGCAGGCACAGCCGCACGACGAGCCGCCGGCAGAGCCGATTCCGTTTTTTGCCCAGCAGGGGGTAAGCCCGAAAGTCGATGGACCATCACGAGCGGGTCTGGACTACGATCCTCCGAAGTTGCACAAGGTGCTTGCGGATGCGGGCGTGGGCTCTCGTCGCGAGATGGAGGAACTGATTCTCGCGGGCCGTGTTTCGGTAAACGGTACCCCTGCCCATATTGGCCAGCGAATCCTGCACTCGGATCAGGTCAAGGTGAATGGAAAGCCGATTCGCATTCGTGTCGCGCCGCCGCCGGTCCGGGTCCTGGCGTATCACAAGCCAAGCGGTGAGATCGTTACCCGCGATGATCCGCAACAGAGAATCACCGTATTTAAGAAATTGCCGTCGGTGCGTTTTGGCCGTTGGATTGCGGTGGGCAGGCTGGATATGAATACAGAGGGACTGTTGTTATTTACGACCTCCGGTGATTTGGCCAATCGCTTAATGCATCCGCGATCCCAGGTTGAGCGTGAATACGCGGTGCGTCTGCTGGGTGAATTGACCCCGGATGCGCGCGGACAGTTGCTTGAAGGAATTGCGCTCGATGATGGCCCCGCTAAATTCGAGTCGATCGACGATGCGGGCGGTGAGGGTGCGAACCACTGGGTTCGGGTGGTCATTACTGAGGGCCGCAACCGTGAAGTGCGCCGTATGTTTGAAAAGGTGGGCCTGACCGTCAGTCGGCTGATCCGTATTCGATATGGCCAGGTGGCACTGCCGCCGGGCCTGCGGCGCGGCCAGTCGGTCGATCTCGGAGAAGCTGAGGTTCAGTCCCTTTGCCAGTCGGTCGGTCTGCGTTCTGCCGGTCAGGATGCCGGCCGCGGCCAGGGGCCTCGGCGTGGCGCTGGCCCGCGTGGCGGCCGTCCACAACAGAAACGTCCCGGCCGGCCCGGACCGCAGGATTGGCATTCACCGAGCAGCGTGGCCCGTGTGCGCACCGATGATCGTCCCTTAATCGACGATGAAGATCTCTCTGAACCACATCCGGACGATGAGTGGCAGCCCTCGGGGCCAGACGCCCATCTCTCGCACCTGGGAGCGGGACCGAAGAAACGCCCCCAAGGCCCTAAAAAGCCCAACCCCCTGCAGACGTCCTGGGGTGCTGCTAAACCTGCGGGCGCCTCTTTGTCTGCCCCTCAGCGTCCTGATGGCGGCAGCAAAAAACCACGCGGTGCACGGCCGGGAAAGCGGCCTGGATTCAAGCCCCGCAAAACCCCGTAGCGCCTTGCGCCCGGGCTGAGTCTTCAGTAAAATCAAGCACATACGACGCGATGTGAGGGTGAGATCGGCGTCATAAACAAGAAATGGGCTTCACAGAGCCCATTTTTTTTTGCAGTTGATTTTGTTTCGGTGGTCGATGCGGTGGGTAATCCGCCGGTCCTCGGAGAGGCGTTGGAGGCATGGCAGATCTCTGGCAGGTCGTGGAGTCAGCGGCCCGTGATGTTGGTTTCGAATTGGTCGACCTGGAGCGCACGCCGGGTGGCATCGTGCGGGTGTTTATTGACACGTGGGACCACGATCGCATGGTCACGGTGGATGACTGTGAATTGGTCTCACGGCAGCTCGTGCATCAGCTGCCGGTCGAGGGATTTGATTTTCAGCGTCTGGAGGTGTCGTCGCCCGGCATGGATCGTCCGCTGACCAAGCAGGCGCATTACGAGCGATTCGCCGGTCAGCAGATCAAGCTTCGGCTGAAGATGCCGCTGGAGGGCCGACGAAATTTTGAAGGATTGTTGTGCGTGTCGCCAGAGGGCGTGCTGTCGCTGCAGTGGGAGAGCAAGCCGGGTGAGATGCTGGAGTTGAAGTTTGAATTGCAGGATGTGGAGCGGGCGCGGCTTGTGCCCCAGATCAAGTTTTAGGAGAGTTTGAAATGAGTCGTGAACTATTGATGCTGGCAGATGCCTTGGCCCGAGAGAAAAATGTTGAGCGGGAGATCGTATTTCAGGCGCTGGAAAGCGCCCTTGCATCGGCCACTAAAAAACGCTTCTCTGAAGAGGTGGATGTTCGCGTCTCGATCGACCGGGAATCGGGGGACTACGAGAGTTTTCGCCGTTGGCAGGTGGTGCCGGATGGCGAGCTCGAGGACCATGATCTTCAGATCATTCTGACCGAGGCCCGTAAGCAGATCTCCGATATTGAAATCGGCGAGTTCATCGAGGAAGAGCTCGAGCCGATTGAGTTCGGCCGTATTGGTGCTCAGGCCGCCAAGCAGGTCATTTTGCAGCGTATCCGCGAGGCCGAGCGTGAACAGATTCTGAAGGATTTTCTCGAGCGTGGCGAAGTCATTATCAACGGCACCGTCAAACGCTTAGAGCGTGGTGATGTCATCGTGGAATCCGGAAAAATCGAAGCCCGACTGCCCCGGGATCAGATGATTCCCAAAGAGAACCTACGGCCGGGTGATCGTGTGCGCGCCTATATGCTGCGCATCGAGCGGACTCAGCGTGGCCCCCAGATCATTTTGTCGCGGACCGCCCCTGAGTTCATCATGAAACTTTTTGAGCTCGAGGTTCCTGAGATCGAACAGGGCATGCTCATCATCAAGTCCGCCGCCCGCGACCCTGGCGTGCGCGCCAAGATTGCAGTGTTTACCGCCGATCGCCGGATTGATCCAATTGGTACCTGTGTCGGCGTTCGTGGCTCCCGTGTTCAGGCGGTGACCCATGAGCTCGCCGGTGAGCGTGTCGACATCGTTCTCTGGTCAGAGGATCCTGCCGAGTTCGTCATTGGTGCGTTGGCACCGGCCAATGTCTCCTCGATCGTGGTCGACGAGGAGCGGCATGCCATGGATGTGGTGGTCGACGAGGCCGAGCTGGCAGTGGCCATCGGCCGCGGTGGCCAGAATGTGCGCCTTGCCTCGGAGCTGACGGGCTGGCAGATCAACATCATGACAGCTGACGAATCTGCAGAGAAGACCGAGGTCGAGCGTCAGAAGCTGCGCGAGAGCTTTATGGAAAAGCTTGATGTTGATGGCGAAGTTGCCGACATCCTGATTGACGAGGGCTTCTCAACCCTGGAAGAAGTGGCATATGTTCCGGTGGCAGAAATGATGGAGATCGAAGCCTTTGACGAGGAGACCGTCAACGAGCTGCGAAACCGTGCCCGAAATGCGCTGCTGACTGCAGCAATTGCGCAAGAAGAGAAACTGGAAACAACATCCCAGGATCTTCTTGATCTGGAAGGCATGGACCGTGATCTGGCCGTGAAGTTGGCAGATGCGAAGGTCTTTACCCGCGATGATCTTGCAGATCTCGGAGTTGATGAGCTGATCGATATCGCGGGCCTAGACGAGGAACGCGCCAAGGATCTGATCATGAAAGCGCGGGCCCATTGGTTCGCCTCGGAGGAGCAGGCCGAGGCAGGAGGTGCTGCTGATGGCCGCTGATAATGTTGAAAAGTTCGCCGCTGAGTTAAAGCTGCCCGTTGAAACGCTGCTCGATCAGCTGCGTTCTGCTGGCGTTAACAAGTCATCGGGCGAAGACGCCCTAAGCGAGACCGACAAAGAACAGTTACTGACGTCTTTGCGTAAGGCCCATGGTTCGGATGAGGCGCCGAGAAAGAAGATCACGCTGACCAAGCGTCAGACGACGGAGATTCGGCAGGCCGATGGCTCGGGCAAGTCCCGGACCATTCAGGTCGAGGTTCGCAAGAAACGTGTTTTCGTCAAGCGCGAGGCAGGAGAGGCGGAGGCAGTTGCCGCCGAACCGGCCGCACCGGTCGTCACGGAAGAGGAGCTTGCCCAGCGAGAGGCCGAGAGCCGTCGACAGTCGGACTTGCTTGCCCGTCAAGAGGCGGAGCTGAAGGAGAAACAAGAGCGTCTTGAGCGCGAACGCGAGCGCGAGGCGCAGGCGCTGCGCGAGGCAGAAGAGGCCGCCCGCGCTGCAGAAGCCTCTGCAGCATCGCAGTCTGGCGCCGAATCTCGCGAGACGGCGGAGCAGGCCAGTCAGGTGCAGGAGCGCGCCCGTAAGGCTGCCGAGGATGCCGCGAAGACGGTCCAGGCCCGACGGGCTGTCGAGGACGAGGTTGCAGCGATTAATAAGCTGATGACGGCAGCGCGCACAGGAAAACTTGCGGCAACTGCGAAGGCGGCAGAAAAGCCTGCTGAGACACCCACCTCCACAACTTTGCATAAGCCGGCTGCGAAAAAGACCGATGAGGCTGAGCGGCCGAAAGAAAAGAAGACCGAAAAACAGCTCAAAGCATCTCAGCTGTCCTCGACCTGGCAGGATGAAAATGCCAAGAAACGTGCCATTAAGACCCGTGGTGACCTCACCGGGGGTGCCGGCGGATGGCGTGGTGGTCCGAAATCCAGATCGAAACAGAATCACGCCGATGCATCGGCGTTTGTGCCACCCGTCGAGCCTCAGGTTCGAGAGGTGCATATTCCCGAAACGATTACGGTTGCCGATCTCGCCCACAAGATGTCAGTGAAGGGTGCCGAGGTCGTCAAGACGCTGATGCAGATGGGGCAGATGGTCACCATCAATCAGGTGCTGGATCAGGAGACCGCCATGATCGTGGTCGAGGAGATGGGCCATAAGGCGTTTGCGGCCAAGCTCGATGATCCAGAGGCATTCCTCGAGGAGACCGAGGCAGAAAAAATCGCCCAGGCGTCTGCAGTCACACGTCCGCCGGTTGTCACCATCATGGGCCACGTCGATCACGGTAAGACATCGTTGCTGGATTACATCCGGCGTGCGAAGGTCGCCGCAGGAGAGGCGGGAGGCATTACACAGCATATCGGTGCTTATCACGTTGATACACCCCGGGGCGTTGTGACGTTTCTGGATACGCCGGGCCACGAGGCATTTACTGCAATGCGCGCCCGTGGTGCCAATGCGACCGATATCGTGATCCTTGTGGTGGCGGCCGATGATGGTGTGATGCCACAGACCAAGGAGGCCATTGCCCATGCCAAAGCGGCCCAGGTGCCGATCGTAGTGGCGATTAATAAGATTGATAAGCCGGAGGCCAATCCGGATCGCGTGAAGACCGAGCTGGTTGCAGAGGAGGTTGTGCCCGAGGAATATGGTGGCGAGTCTCCCTTTGTCTCGGTGTCGGCAAAGACTGGCCAGGGTATCGACGATCTGCTTGAGAATGTGCTGCTCCAGGCCGAGGTACTGGAACTAAAAGCGCCGGTGGAGACGCTGGCCAAGGGCCTGATCGTCGAGGCCCGTATCGATAAAGGCCGGGGTCCCGTGGCCACGGTGCTGGTGCAGTCCGGCACGCTGCGCAAAGGTGATGTGATTCTTGCCGGTGCCGCGTTTGGTCGTGTGCGCGCCATGCTGGACGAGAACGGCCGACAGGTCGATGAGGCGGGTCCCTCTATTCCGGTGGAGATTCTCGGCATGACCGAGGTGCCGCAGGCCGGAGACGAAATGATGGTGCTGGGCGATGAGCGCAAGGCCCGAGAGATCGCACTTTTCCGTCAAGGCAAGTTCCGAGATGTCCGTCTCGCCAAGCAGCAGGCCGCGAAGCTCGAGAATATTTTCGAGAATATGGGCGAAGGTGCCAAGACCTTGTCGCTGATCATCAAATCAGATGTTCAGGGATCTCAGGAGGCGTTAGCGGCCGCCATGCAGAAGCTGTCGACCGATGAGGTCAAGGTCAGCATCGTGCATGCCGCGGTCGGTGCGATCACCGAGTCGGATATCAACCTGGCAATCGCCTCAAAGGCAGTGGTCATTGGATTTAATGTCCGGGCTGATCAGTCCGCCAAGCGCCTTGCCGAGGGCAACGGTATCGATCTGCGTTACTACAACATCATTTATGACGCGGTCGATGATGTGAAAAACGCGATGCAGGGCATGCTGGCGCCAGAGCGTCGGGAAAATGTCATTGGACTGGTGCAGATTCGCCAGGTCTTCAAAGTCTCCCGTCTGGGCAATATTGCGGGCTGTATGGTCGTTGAAGGCTTGGTGCGTCGTGGCGCCCAGGTTCGGCTGCTGCGCGATAACGTTGTCGTCTGGACAGGCGAACTGGATTCGTTGAAGCGATTTAAAGATGACGTGAAGGAAGTCAAAGAAGGCTTCGAATGTGGTCTGACGCTGAAGAACTACGACGATATTCAGGAAGGCGATCAGCTCGAAGTCTTTGAGATCCAGGAAATTGCGCGGACACTCCAGTAGACCCTCCGAGCGCGGACATCGAATTGCGGATCAGATTCAGCGGGATCTCTCTGAACTGATTCGCCTCGAGGTGAAGGATCCGCGTCTCGGTCTGGTGACCATCACGGATGTGGAGGTGACGCCCGACTATGCACACGCCCGGGTTTTTTACAGCGTACTTCCCGATGATCCTGCCCAGCTGGCCCGCACGGCCGAAGGCCTTGCGGCCTGCCGTGGATTTCTGCGGGCCAAGCTTGGTCGCATGCTCAAGATTCACCAGACACCGGAGCTGCATTTCACCCGTGATGACTCTACCGCCCGCGCAATTGCCATGAGCGAGCTCATTGATCGGGCAATTGCCGGGAGGGCGCATGATTGATGGTGTGCTTCTGCTCGACAAGCCGGTTGGGCCCTCGTCGCAACGGGTGCTGGGCCATGTCAAGCATCTACTGGGCGCAAAAAAGGCGGGCCATGCCGGTACGTTAGATCCCATGGCCAGCGGGCTTTTACCGATTCTTCTGGGTGAGGCTACGAAATACGCTGCTCAGGGGCTGGATGCGGACAAGACTTATCTGGCGGAAATTCATCTTGGCATTCGCACCACCACCGGCGACCGAGAAGGGGATGTGCTGGAGGAGTCGTCGGTCCCGCCGCTATCGCACCAACAGGTAGAGGCGGTTTTGGTGACATTTCTTGGCCAGAGCACCCAGGTGCCGCCAATGTACTCTGCGATCAAGAAGGATGGCCGTGCGCTCTATGACTATGCACGCAAGGGCGAGCATGTCGAACGTGCGCCGCGCACGATTACCATCCATGAGATTGATTTGATATCGATGCAGCACCCGGTCATTGCGATTCGAGTGGCCTGCGGTAAGGGGACCTACATCCGTACCCTTGCCGAGGATATTGGCCGGGCGCTCGGCAGTCCAGCCCATCTGCAGTCGTTGCGCCGTATTGGCGTTGGCACGCTCAAGCCCCAGGATATTGTTCCTCTGGAATCTATTGAGCGGGCCGAGCAGCGTGAGCGGCTCGAGTTCCTCAAACCGGTCGACTGGCTGATTCGTGACTGGCCTGAAGTGGTGCTCTCGGCGGACGATACGGTTCGGTTTACCCATGGCCAGGTGATTCGGTGCTCTGGCCAGTCGGCAGTCGAGCACTGCAGAGTCCGCAGTGATGCCGGAAGTTTTCTTGGCACTGCGCGCATTGATGCATCCGGTCTACTGCACCCCCAGCGGGTGCGATCTTTAAATTCATAGGAGTTTTACATGCGTGCCCTGCGCAACATCGCCATCATTGCCCACGTCGATCATGGCAAGACCACCCTGGTGGATAAGCTACTTCAGCAGTCGGGTACGTTTGCCCGACATCAACAGGTTGCCGAGCGTGTGATGGACTCCAATGATCTCGAGCGTGAACGGGGTATCACCATTTTGGCGAAGAATTGTGCCGTCGAGTACGAAGGTACCCATATCAATATCGTCGATACGCCCGGTCACGCTGATTTCGGTGGCGAGGTGGAGCGGGTGCTATCCATGGTCGATGGTGTTCTGCTCCTGGTGGATGCGGTCGAAGGCCCAATGCCCCAGACACGATTTGTCACCCGTAAGGCGCTCGCCCAGGGGCTTCGGCCAATCGTCGTGGTCAATAAGATTGATCGTCCCGGTGCGCGTCCGGATTGGGTGGTGAGCCATACCCTGGATCTGTTTGACAAGCTCGGCGCTACTGAAGAGCAGCTCGACTTTCCAGTGGTCTACGCCTCGGCGTTAAATGGGTATGCAACCCTTACCCACGATCAGCCCGGCGCTGATATGCGGCCTTTATTTGATGCAATTCTTCGCCATGTTCCGCAGCGTGCAGATGACCCCGAGGGCCCGCTCCAGCTCCAGATCTGTTCACTGGACTACTCAAGCTATGTCGGAAAGATCGGTATTGGCCGGATTAACCGCGGCCGCCTGAAGTCTTTGCATGATGTGATCATCCAGGATGGGCCGGAGGGCCAGCCTAAAAAGGCGCGGGTGAATCAGATTCTGAAGTTCAAGGGGCTGGAGCGTGAAGTGGTGCCTGTCGCGGAGGCGGGTGACATTGTGTTGATCAATGGCATTGAAGATCTGAACATCGGTACGACAGTCTGCGCGATTGATCAGGCTGAGCCTCTGCCAATGCTGCAGGTTGATGAGCCTACCCTGACCATGAACTTTATGGTCAATGCCTCGCCCCTGGCGGGCCGAGAGGGCAAGTTTGTGACCAGTCGGCAGATTCGGGAGCGTCTTGAGCGTGAGCTGAAAGCGAATGTGGCGCTGCGGGTTGAGTTCGGCGAAGACTCGGACACCTTTGTCGTGTCAGGCCGGGGGGAGCTTCACCTGACCATTCTTTTGGAAAACATGCGACGCGAAGGCTATGAACTTGCTGTCTCCCGCCCTCGGGTTGTATTTAAAACAGATTCTAATGGTGAGCGGCTTGAGCCTTATGAGACGCTCACACTGGATGTAGAGCAGGACCATCAGGGCCCGGTCATGGAAGACTTAGGCCTGCGTAAGGGCGAGCTTTTAGACATGGTCCCGGATAGCCGCGGTCGGGTTAGGCTGGATTATCGAATTCCCGCCCGTGGTCTGATTGGTTTTCAGGGCGAGTTTCTGACGATGACGCGCGGAACAGGGTTGATGAGCCATGTGTTCGATGACTATGGCCCCTTTAAGGGATCGATGATCGATCGTCGAAATGGTGTGCTGGTCTCTCAGGATGACGGCAACGCTGTGGCCTATGCGTTGTGGAAACTGCAGGAGCGGGGCCGTATGTTTGTTCGGCCGGGAGATGCCCTATACGAGGGCATGATCATTGGGATTCACTCTCGGGACAATGACCTCGTGGTGAATCCAGTGAAAGAGAAGAAACTGACAAACGTCAGGGCCTCGGGGAAGGACGAACATATCGATCTCACTCCACCGATTGAATTAACACTAGAAAAGGCTGTGGAATTCATTGCCGATGATGAACTGGTGGAGATCACGCCCAAGAGCATTCGGCTGCGCAAGCGTTATCTCAAGGAGCACGAGCGCAAGCGTGCCCTTCGCGAGGAAGCGGCCTAAACTGGTCGTGATGAATTCGGCACTGTGAACCTCGGGGGATAAATCATGCAAGATGAGATCCGTATTTCCTTAATGGCCACCCGGCAGGTCATGGAGGATATGCTTGCCGATAGCGGTCTGCAGAAAGCGCTCACCCATGCAGTAGAGTCCTGTGTGGCCGCCCTGAATGCGGGGGGAAAACTCATGTTTGTAGGCAATGGCGGCAGCGCTGCCGAGGCGCAACACTTTTCCGCTGAGATGGTGGGGCGTTTTCTTCAAGAGCGCCGGCCGCTGCCATCGATTGCCTTGACCACGGATAGCTCCGCGGTTACCGCAATCGGCAATGACTATGGCTATGACCAGGTGTTCGCCCGCCAGGTTGAGGCCCTTGGCCGTCAGGGCGATGTATTAATTGCGATGTCGACTTCTGGCCGAAGCAAAAATATTGTGCTGGCGTTGCAGGCTGCTCAGTCACGCGGTGTAACGACGATTGGGCTTACTGGCCTGCATCCGCGTGACATGGCTGAAGTGTCCGATATTCTCTTAAAAGTGCCCTCATCACATACCCCACAGATTCAAGAGGGCCATCTGGTGTTAGGACATCTGCTGTGCGGGATGGTGGAGAAACAACTCCTGTCATAGACCGGGCACTGCAGCTGCTGCAGTCGCTCGGTGTCGATGCGGCCACAGAGACCGCAACCCGGCTTTCGGCCGCATTTGATGGAAGTCAGCGGGCGATCGAGTCCTATCGAAAACAGTGGGGTGCCGATGTCTGCGGGCTGCTCATCGCATTGCATCGTATGGCAGGCGTGGGCCATCGGATTACCGCAGATCCAGGCGAAGATACTCCCCTGCAGATTGAGACTTTGCGCCGGATGCTGCTCGCACTCGCAGATGATGTTCGGGTAGTGGTCATTCAGCTGGCGCTTCATATCGCGACTCTCGAGTCTATTGCTGATGACATCAAGCTGGGTGACCCCGCCGCCCAGCTGCAGGGCAGAAGGCTTGGACAGGAGACGCTGAAAGTGCAGGCGCCTCTCGCTAATCGGCTCGGTATATGGCAGCTCAAATGGGCAATGGAGGATCTTGCGTTTCGCATGACCGAGCCCGACGCCTACCGGGAGATCGCCCGTCAGCTGGATGAGACACGGCAAGAGCGTGAGGCGTTTGTTGCGACCACGATTGCCCGTTTGCGACACTTTCTGCTTCAGGCAGGCATTGACGGTGAGGTCGCAGGCAGGCCGAAGCATCTGTATAGCATCCACCGAAAGATGCAGGCCAAGGCCTTGGCGTTTGATCAGCTCATGGATCTTCGTGCATTTCGAATTCTTGTCGGCACTGAGGCCCAGTGCTACACGGTGCTGGGATTTTTACATGATCACTGGCGGCCGCTTGATTCTGAATTCGATGACTACATTACACGGCCAAAGGCCAATGGGTATCAGTCTCTGCATACCGTCTTACTCGATGGTGTTGGCAGGCCATTTGAGGTCCAGATCCGAACCCATGATATGCACCAGCGTGCGGAGCTGGGTGTTGCTGCGCATTGGAAGTACAAAGAATCGGGCGGCAGTCATGCCTCGGAGGGCGATTATGCGGCCCGGCTGTCTTGGATTCGGCAGATGCTCGACTGGGGACGCGCATCGACGGCACAGGTCCGCCTGGAGGATGATCGTGTCTATGCGCTGACACCCAAGGCCCGCATTATCGAACTGCCCAAGGGGGCGACCCCATTAGATTTTGCCTACCACCTGCACACGGAGATCGGCCATCGCTGCAGAGGCGCGAAGGTGGATGGCCAGATTGTGGCACTCACCACCGAGCTGCAGACCGGCCAGACGGTTGAGCTGATGACCGTCAAGCAGGGTGGCCCGAGCCGAGACTGGATGAGTCCCGAGTCGGGCTATCTCAAGAGTCCTCGGGCCCGCCAAAAAGTCAGGACATGGTTTCATGCATTGGATCTTGCAGAGGGCAGGGCGGAGGAGCGTGGCCAGCAGTCGGCGGGAGAATTGTCGGCCTCCGAGGCCGAACGCTTAAAGCGTGCAGAGATCTCCGCAGAGGAGGTGATCCTCTCTAAGATCGCCAAGCCGAAGAGCATGGAGAAGGGCCAGGTGCTGGTGGTTGGCGTGGATCGAATGCTGACCGCCTTGGCCCGTTGTTGTAAGCCGGCACCGCCCGATGCGATTCGCGGGTTTGTGACCCGTGGCCGAGGTGTGAGTGTGCATCGGGCCCAGTGCACAACATTTCTTCGGATGTCCGCAGATGCTCCGGAGCGCGTGATTGAGACCGAGTGGGGCTCCACAAATGCGGCGTCTGATGCACGTTATTTAGTCGATGCTGTGGTGGTTGCCCGCAGTCGTTCTGATCTTGTGCGCGATATTGCAGAGATCCTGGCGCGGGAGAAGATTCCTTTGGCGAAGATGGACTCTTTTCCGAAGGGTGACCATCTCACTATGGCGCTCAGCCTTCAGGTGGCCGATGGCGAGCAGCTCAAACGTGCCTTGGCGATGATCCGCGAACTCTCCGGCGTGATGTCCGCCCAGCGGGGCTAGAGAACGCGAATGGGAGTTACTTGCCCAGTAGCCCTGTTTTCAGCCCATCCTGTACTGGCTTATCCCCAAGCCAGATTCGCATTAACGCCTGGAAAAAGTCCTCGCCCGGAATGGGTGTGCCGACCGCCTTGCCGTTGACCTGGATCTGGGTGCCGGTATCCGGGATGAAGTCCAGATCCAGCAGGTCGTTTTGGCGTGCCTCTTTGATGGAGAGAATGACTTCGCTCAGTCGTGCCATTCGGTCTTTTAGTGCGGCGCTTTGCTGCGCGGTATGGTTGGCGGCGACACCTTCCTCAAGGGCCTTTAAAAAAGTATCGGCATCCACATTGCGTTTCATGGAGATCGCGATTCGCTTTGGCCCAGGCTGTCCAATCAGATCGGCGGCATTACCCGATCTTTTTTCAACATAGAGGCCCGCCACATAGACTCGAAGGCCGAAACGTGACCGTAGGCCCATCCCGTTCAGGGTGAGATCGCGGCTGGCAAGCTTCAGGGTATCGGCCATTCGTACGGATTCCAGCTCGGCTGCCTGCGCGGGCGTCGCAGGGACGAGGCTCGTGCACATGAGGCCGACAATGGCCGCGATAGCGAGGTGTCTGATCATGAGGGGCTCCTTGTTTGACACATGCTAATTGGGGCCGGGCTCTCCTGCTACCAGGAAAGCCCTGATTGGAACGGCAGCCGTCTCTCGTGAAACGGTCTAAGATGCAGCCATGCGCGCCCGATTGCCAATGCATCGTTTCACCTGGATCCCGATGGTGCTCAGCATTGCTCTTCTTGGAGCACTGCCGGGGGGTGATGCCTATGCGCAGGGCCGGGAGCTTACCGATAAGCGTGATCTCAAGCATCAGGAGTTTCTGAAACGTCTGCCATTAGAGTCACGCTGCAAGGCTGAAGTGGCCGGTGGGGTGTTACTGCCGGATGGTGAGAAACGGTGGAAGTCCGGAGCATTCGAGGTAGAGGCCCAGGATGATTTTCGTGTCACGATCCATCGCATCGAGCAGCTCAATCCAGATGATCGTGAGACCTGTGAGGCCCAGGCCCGCGGGCTTGAATACGACGATACCAAGCGGCTCAATGAACTCCGTGATGGGCACCTGTTGTGTATGCGGCGTGTCTATAACGACCAGGGCAGGCTGCCCCAGTTAAGGGCCTGTCGTATCAGTGTGCTGTTGACTCAGCCAATTCACTTGCGCTGTACTAACCTTGATCCCATTCTCGATCCCGATGGGGTTTTTGTGGCCCCCAATCTGATGCTGGCGATGTCGCTGCCTCAGGCCGTGATGACCAAGGGAACCTGTCAGGCTGCTGATCGGTACTGACCCGCCGTTAGAGTATCCATCGCAGCGGCGTCAGTAGCAGGTCGATCGATTGAAGTGTGAGTCCCATTAGCGGGCGCATCCAGAGCTCTGTGATGATGCCTGCAATGAGCAGGGCCAACACGATAAAAAATCCATACGGTTCGATACGCGCCACGGTGAGCGCATGGCGCATGGGCAGCAGGCCCACCAGAATTCTGCCTCCATCCATCGGGGGCAGGGGAAAGAGATTAAACACAAACATCACCACATTGACGAGTACGCCAGCCTTGCAGACAGATGCGAGAAAAGTTCCTGTGTCTTGTGGCCCGACGATGAGCATGAGCATCATCGCCCAGATGAGCGCCTGGATGAGGTTGACGGCTGGACCAGCGAGCGCCACCCAGATCATGTCTCGTTTTGGATTTCGAAGCGCGCCGAAATCGACAGGCACCGGCTTGGCGTAGCCAAATACAAAGGCGCCGGAGGTCGCCAACGCCAGGCTGACTGGGATCAGAATGGTGCCCACAAGGTCAATGTGTTTGAGAGGGTTTAGGGTAATGCGCCCCAGCTGCCAGGCGGTGGGATCGCCAAAGTGTCGTGCAGCATAGCCGTGTGCTGCCTCATGGATGGTGATGGCAAAGAGCACTGGTATTGCGTACACCGCAAGGGTGACGATTAGGCTATTCGATTCCACGCTCACCACAAGGCCGATGCAACGGCCTCCTCGATCAGGGATTGGACGGCCGGACTGATCCGGTTTAGAAAGTCTAGGCCAGTACGTTGTTCAATGTCGCGAACAGAGGTAATGAACTCTTCAATTTTCCGGTTGGGATGTGGAGAATTTGGCACGACAAATGCAATCGTCTCAACGCGTACAGGATCAAAGACGATCTTATAGAAGTGGGTCGGTACGGCAACCTGGTTTGGGCCAATTTTAGAGAGTGATGTGGATTCGAAGATTGGACCGGTGTAAATGAACAGCTCGCCGCGCCGGGCAACCCATTGACGAATGGTCGATTCAATATCGCTCCAGATGCCGCGATTCATTCCGGGTCCGACCTGAGGAGCCATATTGGAAAGATAAAAGCTTTCCTCCATGGCCTGGGCGCTCCATCGCATATCTGCAGCAGGGGCCATATGGCCACGGTCGTATCCGCTGCCGCGATAGTCTTCCAATTCGGCCCGTTTGCCCCTTGGCAAGTCTGGATCGGGAACAAATCGGTTTGAACGTTGAACGCGACTCACC
The DNA here is from genome assembly GCA_018882785.1 of Burkholderiaceae bacterium. Taxonomy (GTDB): domain Bacteria; phylum Pseudomonadota; class Gammaproteobacteria; order Burkholderiales; family Burkholderiaceae_A; genus Lacustribacter. The sequence continues at coordinate 88,931 of VERI01000004.1, forward strand.
AGACGATCTGGTGTCATGCGTTGGGCGACCCAGCTCGGTGCCTTTCGTTCTTCATCATGGGCGAGCGCGTATCCGGACCTGCAGAGCAGGGCACCGCGCTCCGAGGGCAGGCCGTACTCCAGAAATTCTTTACATCGATCCGGAGCGGACTGAGCCCAGGACGTGCCCCCTAGGCTCAGTGCCAGTAGCAGTAAGACGAGATTTTTTCGGATCAATATCCGTGCGTGCACGATTAGGATGACTTCTTCGGCCGAAATGCGGCGCAGACTGCGTCATTGGTGGTGATGCTTGGGCCGCCCATGAGTTCAAGGCCATATGGGATCGCTGCAAATATTCCATGAACAATGACCCTTCCCTCTGGGTCACGTACACCCCCCAGGGTCTCTGCGATCGATTTCGGCTGGCCGGGAAGATTGACGATCATTGCCTTGCCGCGTGTTACGCCGACCTGACGTGACAGGATTGCAGTCGGCACGTAGTGCAGACTAATCTGCCGCATCTGCTCACCAAATCCGGGGAGTTCCCGATGCGCGATTGCCAGGGTTGCCTCTGGTGTGACATCGCGTGCAGCTGGACCGGTGCCTCCCGTGGTGAAGACCAGATCGCATCGCTCCTGGTCGACGAGCTGAATCAGGGTCTGGCTGATGATCTCTTGCTCGTCTGGAATGAGCCGCTCCACTGTCGTCCACGGGCTCGTGATTGCGCTCTCCAGCCAGGACTTGAGACCCGGCAGGCCTTTATCTTGATAGAGCCCCTGACTTGCCCGATCGCTAATGGAGACCAGTCCAATTCTTGCGGTCGTTGATGGGGATGCGGCGTGCTCAGATTCGGCCATGATACGGGCTCAGGGTTAAATAGGTTCGAAGCCGGTATTATTGCCGCTATGGCCGGAACTAAACAAACATCATCTCCTTTGTTTTATCACCCCGAATCGTTGCGGGAATTATCACTAAAGCTCTTGCAGATGGCTCGGGATGTCGGTGCGACAGACGCTGCGGCAGAGGTCTCCGAGAGTAGTGGGCTGGCCGTGTCGGTGCGAAAGCAGGCGATAGAGACCCTTGAGCGTACCCGGGACCGGGCCGCATCCGTCACCGTTTACAGTGGAACACGACGTGGCCATGCGACGACATCTGATTTTTCTGATCAGGCGTTAAAGTCTGCCGTCGAGAAGGCGTTGGATATTGCCCGCTACACCGCCGAGGATCCATGTGCAGGCCTTCCCGAAGCCGAGCTCATCGCGCGTGAGAGTCCTCCGATTGACCTGTATTTTCCCTGGGAGATCTCTGCCGAGGCAGCAACGGCGCTCGCCATGGCGGCAGAGAAGGCAGCCTTATCGACAAGCCGCGCAATTCAGAACACCGAGGGGGCGACGGTATCGGCCAATCATGGCCAGTTTTATGCGGCCAATAGCAGGGGATTTATTGGCGGATATCCGTATTCACGCCACTGGTTTTCGGTGGCCCCGATTGCCCAGCAGGGTGACAGCATGCAGCGCGATGACTGGTACACCTCCGACCGTGATCCGCGCCGGCTTGCTGACCCGGAGTCGGTTGGCCGTTATGCCGCGCAGCGCGCACTGGCCCGTCTCAATGCGCGCAAGATCTCCACACAGAAAGTGCCTGTGCTCTTTGAGGCGCCGTTGGCCAGCGGTCTGCTGGGCGCTTTTGTTCAGGCAGTCAGCGGGGGAGCGTTATATCGCAAGTCCTCTTTTCTGTTGGACAGCATTGGTCAGCAGGTCTTCCCGCGGCATATTCAGATTCTCGAGGATCCGCTCATTCCAGGTGGTATGGGCAGTGCCCCATTCGATGACGAGGGGGTTCGCGTCCAGGCCCGAGATGTGGTGAGCGACGGTGTCGTACAGGGCTACTTTCTGTCGTGTTACACCGCGCGCAAGTTAGGCATGCAGTCCACGGGCAATGCGGGAGGTTCGCATAATCTCAGCATGACCAGTGGACTTACCCGGCGGCAGGATGATCTAACCGCGATGATTCGCAAGATGAACCGGGGGCTACTGCTTACCGAGGTCATGGGTCAGGGCGTGAACTATGTCACGGGCGATTACTCACGCGGTGCATTCGGCTACTGGATTGAGAATGGCGAGATTGTTCATCCGGTAGAAGAGATCACAATTGCGGCGAATATGAAAGACATGTTCCGTGGAATTGTTGCGATCGGTGCAGACACGATCTGCCGTGGCACTAAGTCGGTCGGATCCATACTGATCGATGAGATGACGATCGCAGGAAGTTAAATCTCTGCGGTACCTGGGCCGTGCTGGGGGGCCACGCGAATGGCTCGAATGACGCCGGGCACACGTCGAACACGCCGCAGGACATTGGCCAGATGCTGTCGCTCCCGGACTTCAATCGTGAGATTCATGATGGCCAATGTCTGATCTTTAGGTGCGGTGTTGGCGCCAACAATATTGGCATCTGCCCCGGAAATTGCCGAGGCAACCCGGGCCAGGATGCCGCGCAGATCTTGCGTTTCAATGACCAGTTGAGTTTGAAAGAGACGTTTGAGTTGTTCGGCCCACACAATATCGGCCCATCGCGATGGATCCTTTGCCCGCTGGCGTCTTCCCAGTCCACAGGTGGCCCGGTGGACAACGAGTCCGGCACCGCCGCGCATCAGTCCAATCGCAGCATCACCCCCGATCGGTCCGCAACAGGTCGCGTATTGAACGGTGGATCCTTCGCTGCCATCAATGGTGATCGCCTCGGCGGTTGTCGAGAAATGTGTTCGCGCGATCGCCAGGGCATTTTTAGCGTGATCAGGCAGGTGGGCGATCAGTGGGCCTGTGGTCTGCGGTACGAGCCGTCGGGCGGCCACGTGGGCAAGCGTAAGCCCGAGGCCGATATCCTCGAGTAAGGCGTCTTTGTCGTGGGCAGTGTTCTCGGCAAGAAACTGCTGCCATTCAAGATGTGGATCATCGATGCCATCGGCACCCAGCGCCTTCAGGGCCTGGTCAAGCAGACGCTGGCCAAACTCGATGGCCTCGGTGCGGGTTGTGGTCTTCAGGCGGTGCCGAATCTCTGCCCGCGCTTTGGCGGTTTTAACAAAGCTAAGCCATGCGGGATGCGGATTTGCCTGCGAGTCGGTCTGGATACTGATGACATCACCATTACGCAGCGGGGTGTCCAGACCAACGGGGCGGTGATTAATCTCTGCAGACACGCAGTGGTTGCCGACATCGGAGTGAACGTTATAGGCGAAATCGACGGGCGTGGATCCGCGGGGCAGTTCCCGAATCGCTCCCTTTGGCGTAAAGACATAGACCACGTCGGGGAAGAGATCAATCTTTACGCTGTCAAGAAACTCTGAGGGATCACGGGTCTGTGACTGGACCTGCACGAGGGATTGCATCCATTCGTGGGCACGGGCTTGTAAGGGTGAGACGCCCGCATCCAGGTTTTCTTTATACATCCAGTGTGCGGCTACACCTGCCTCGGAGACATGATGCATCTCCTCGGTTCGAATCTGAAACTCTACCGGCGTGCCATAGGGGCCGATCACTGTTGTGTGCAGGGACTGATAGCCATTTGATTTTGGCAATGCGATGTAGTCCTTGAACTTGCCTGGCATGGGCTTATACAGCGCGTGCAGGGCGCCGAGCGTGAGATAGCAGTCGGAGATCTTTCCCACCAGGATGCGAAAGCCATAGACATCGAGCACCTCGGCAAAGCTCAGATGTTTCTCGATCATTTTTTTGTAGGTGGACCAGAGGCTTTTCTCCCGCCCTTCGACCTTGGCGTGAATACCGAACTTAGGCAGATGAAGGGCCACTGCAGACTGCAGCCGTCCGACCACTTCGCGACGGTTGCCGCGTGCAGAGAGAATCGCCTTCGAGAGCGTGGCGTAACGCCGGGGATAAAGCCCCGAAAAACTCAGGTCCTCGAGCTCGCGAAAGGCGGCATTCAGGCCAAGTCGATGGGCAATCGGCGCATAGATATCAAGGGTTTCCTTGGCAATGCGGCGCCGTTTTTCAGGTGGCACGCCATCCAGGGTTCGCATGTTGTGGAGTCGATCAGCAATCTTGATCAGAATCACACGCACATCGCGGGCCATGGCGAGAAGCATCTTTCGAAAATTCTCGGCCTGCGCCTCTTCGCGATTACGAAACTCCACCGCGTCAAGCTTGGAGAGGCCATCGACAAGATCGGCGACCTCCCGGCCAAAGCGTTCTTTAATTTCCTCTGTCGTGGCAGCGGTGTCCTCTACCGTGTCGTGTAGCAGCGCGGCCATCAGGGCCTGGCCATCGAGCCGCCACTGGGTGCAGAGTTCGGC